>CAVWPR010000065.1:0-46153 GCA_963756815.1 uncultured Acidimicrobiia bacterium | reverse complement strand
AGCCGTTCGTCGTCGAGGACCTCTACATCGACCACTACGGGTACCTGCCCCGCCGCCGGGGTCAACATCGGTCCTGAACGGCGGCGATGCCCGACGGCTGGCGGACCGCCGGAAGGCTTACGATCCGTGGCGTGCGTACGAAGCCGGAGCTGCGCCGGATGCGCCACCACCGGGGCGAGCCGGTTGCCGCGAGACTCCACGACGGAATCTCGCTCACCGTGTTCGTCGCCGCCCTCGTGTTCGCGCTGGTTGCGGTCGTCGGGTGGGCCGTCGCGATCCACGTGGTCGGCACCGGAGTCGACGGTCTCTTGCCCTAGTGGGTGATGCGTTCGAACGTGAGCTGCAAGTCGTCCTCCCATGCACCGCCGTCGTGTGACATCGTCCCGTGCATGTCGAGTCGGGTGCCGTCCGCGGCGACGGTGAGCACCATGCGCTGGGCGAACCCGGCCTCGTCCCGGTGCCAACTCACCGCGTGGTTGGTCACCTCCACCTCGTAGCGGCGCGAGATGTCACGCTCGTCGAAGTAGAGCATCGTCAACGTGCCGGCGGAGTCGTCGGAGCCGATGATCGCCACGGCGCTGGGGATCTCCGGCTCCTCGATCTCGGTGCGCATCTCCACGAACGCACCGGCCTCGTGCCACTCGAACGACGTTCGGCCGTGGAACGTCGTGCCCGGCACGAGTGGATGCGTCCCGGTGGTGCGCCACCGGCCGATCAACGGTGCGAGTCGTTCGAGCGCGGGGTTGGGTCGCTGTGCCTCGGGTCCGATCGGTGTCGCCATCGACCGTGATGATCCCAGACCGCCGGGGACGCGTCGACGGCGGCGTCACGGCCGTAGCCGCGACGCCGCCGCCGCCAGATCGACTGGATGTCGGTGCGTCACGCCGCGTGGAGGGCGTGACCCGACCACCACGACGGTGCCCGTGGCGCTACTACGTGAGACCGACGTCCTTCAGCCACGCGGTCACGACCGTGGCCGGATCTTCCTTGTCGTTGAAGACTTTCAACGCCATCTCGTTGTACGCGGCGCGGTTGAGCTTGGCGTTGACCGATCCGAGGATGCTCTTCACCTCGGACGTGGCCTTCTGCTTCCGCACCAACGCGATCGGGTTGTCCGCCGGCTGCAGGCCCTTGTCGTCCTTCAGGAGCACGTAGTCGGGCTTGATGACGCTGCTGCCGGTGAAGAGCAGGCCGACGTCGATCGTTCCGTCGTCGAGCGCCTGGTTGGTGATGGGACCACCCGGGTCGAGCTTCTTGACCTCTTTGAAGTTGAGGCCGTACAGCTGCTGCTCCTTGTCCCCGAGGCAGAGCGGCCGGTCGAGGCACTCCGCAGGACCGCCGAACGTCAACTGCGGCGCGACGGCCTTGAGGTCCGAGACGTTCACGAGGTGGTACTTGTTCGCGGTGGCCTTGAGCACGTAGAACGCGTTGACGTCCTGGGCGCTCGCCGGACCCACCGCCACGATGTCGCTCTTCGCGAGCTCGGTCTGGACCGCCGAGAAGACCTCGGCGCTGTCCGAGGTCGGCGTTCCGCCCCGGAACGTCAGGAACGTCCCGCTGAACTCCCCGTAGAGGTCGATGTCGCCCTTCTGGAGGAGGGGGAAGACGGTCTCGGTGGGACCGATGTTGTCCTTGTACGTGATGTCGTAGCCCTTGCTCTCGAGCGTCTGGCCGTAGGCCTGGCTGATGATCTGGGCACCGGCGAAGTCCTTGGAGCCCACGATGATCGCCGGCTTGGTCGACGCGCTGTCGCTCTTCGAGCCGCTGGAGCCGCAGGCTGCCAGTACCAGCACGGAGCCCATGAGCATCGCCCCGAGCGCGCGGCTGCCCAACCGCAGTCTTGCCTTCCGCATGGTTGCGGTCCTTTCCGGAGAGTTGCCGCCCGAGTCGGCGGGCGGGCAGACGTTAGGCGTTGGCCGACGCGTCCGGCTCGACCGCCGTGGCCCCGGGGGCCGCGTCCGGGGCGATGCCCGGATCGGCCTCGGAGCGCTTCGACCCCTTCGCGCCCGAATGCTCGCTCACGCGCAGTCCCTTCGGAACGACGAGGTGCTGCACGAGGGCGAGAGACAACTCGACCGCGATGGCGAGGAGCGCGACCAGCAGGGCGCCTGCGAACAGCCGCTCGTTGTCGTGGACGCGCGAGCCGTCGTAGATGTATCGGCCGAGGCCACCCCACCCGACGACTGCGGCGAGCGTCGCCGTCGCGACCACGGCGACCGCCGACGTCCGAATGCCGGCCATGATCAGCGGGGACGCCAACGGCATCTCCACGCGGCGGAGCACCTGGCTGCCGCTCATACCCATGCCACGCGCCGCGTTGATCGCCTCGGGATCGACGCCGGTCACCCCGGCGTAGGTGTTCGTGACCATCGGAGGGATGGCCAGGGCGACGAGCACGAGGAACGTGGGGATCGAACCGATGCCGACCGTCTGCATCCACTGCGGCGGATCGCCGACGCCGAACTGACGCACCGCGAACAGCAGCAGCGCGAGCGCAGGCAGGGCGCGGCCGACGTTCGCGACGTTGACGGCGACGAACCCGCCCGCGCGGCGATGACCGAAGAAGAGGCCGATCGGGAGTGCGATCACGACGGCCACGACGACGGCGATCACGCAGATCTGGATGTGCTGCCACAGCAGGTGCGGGATCCCTTCCGCGCCCGTCCAGTGGTCCCCGTTGTCGAACCAGTCGAGCGTCGACTGCAGGAAGCTCACGTCAGGCTCCCGCGGTCCGACGGTTCCACGGCGTGACGAGCCGCTGCACCAGGAGCAGCAGCGCGTCGGCGGTGATCGCGATCACGAGCACGAGCACCGTGCCGACGGTCAGCGGCGTCTGGAAGTCACGGTTGAAGCCGTCGAGCATGAACGTCCCGAGTCCACCCTGCCCGACGAGCGCGGCGATCGGGACGAGCCCGATCAACGTCACCGCGGCGATGCGCAGGCCGGCCATGATCGAGGGCACCGCGAGCGGGAGCTCCACCGCGAACAACCGGCGGCGCCGCGAATATCCCATCCCCTCCGCCGCTTCGAGCACCTCCCCCGACACGCCGTCGAGTCCGGCGAGCACGTTCCGGACGAGGATCAGCAGCGTGTAGAGGGTCAGCGGGATGATCGCCGTGCTCTGCGACAGCCCGGTGTAGGGGAGCAAGAGGCTGAAGGCCGCGAGGGACGGGATCGTGTAGAGAATCCCCGTGACGCTCAACGTCGGTCCCCGGAGGTGGCGGTACCGGTGCGCGAGCAGCGCGAGCGGGAGCGAGAGCACCAGACCCCAGAGCAGTGACCAGCCGACGAGCGTCAGGTGCTCGACCACGCGTTGCCAGATCTCGGTCGTGTGGTCGTTGACCCACGGCCAGTCGAGCAGCGTGCTCCCGTCGTACGCCCCGAGCACCACCGCATCACCGTACCCAGCGCGCGGTTACCGTACCCGGCCGTCGTCGAACGAGGCCTCGCCGTGATCCGTCTGGACGCCGTCACCAAGCAGTTCCCGAACGGGAACGTCGCCGTGCGCGAGCTGACGCTGGACGTTCCCGAGGGTGAGGTGTGCGTCCTCGTCGGACCGTCCGGCTGCGGTAAGACGACGACGCTGCGCATGATCAACCGGCTGATCGAGCCCAGCAGCGGGCGCATCTACCTCGACGGTGAGGACGTGACCCACGCGAAGCCGGTCGAGCTGCGGCGGCGCATGGGCTACGTGATCCAGCAGGTCGGCCTCTTCCCGCACCAGACCATCGGGACCAACGTCGCGACGGTTCCGCACCTGCTCGGGTGGCCCCGCGACAAGGCGAAGGCCCGGGCCGACGAGCTCCTCGAGCTGGTCGGGCTCGATCCCGGTACCTACGGCAGCCGCTATCCCGCGCAGCTGTCCGGCGGTCAGCGTCAGCGGGTGGGCGTCGCCCGCGCGCTCGCCGCGGACCCCCCGGTGCTCCTGATGGACGAGCCGTTCGGTGCGATCGACCCGGTGACGCGTGCGCGCCTCCAGGACGAGTTCCTCCGGATCCAACGCGAGATCGCCAAGACGATCGTGTTCGTCACCCATGACATCGACGAGGCGGTGAAGATGGGCGACAGGATCGCGATCTTCGAGGTCGGTGGCGTCCTGGCGCAGTACGACGTGCCGGCCGAGGTGCTCGGGAACCCGGCGAACGACTTCGTGGCCGACTTCGTCGGCTCGGACCGCGGGTTGAAGCGGCTCAAGGTGATGCCGATCACCGACGCGGACCTCGAGCACCCGCCCACCGTCGGGCCCGACGACTCGTTGGCCGCGGCTCGCGCTGCGATGGACCGCGCCGAGACGACCTACGCGGTGATCCCGCGGGACGACGGGACCTGCCTCGCGATCCGTCAACGGTTCGCGTCCGGCGACGGGGTCGTGGCGGACCGTGCGCAGCCGTTGGCCGCCGTCGGCGCCGACCGCTCACTCGAGGACGCGCTCGCGTCGATCCTGCTGACTGACGAAGGGATCGTCGCGGTCGCGGATGGTGCGGCGTACCGCGGGACCCTCACCCTCGACGCGGTCTACCGCGCGCTCCGCACGTCGCGGCACCCGGACGAGCGCTGTCCGTAGCCCACTGACCGGCGTGCTGGCTGGCTTCGACCGCAACCCGATGACCCCCTAGTATCCCGTCGAGTGCCCGAGAGATTGGGCGCAGGGCAGGGCACGGCAGGGCAGGGCATGGGCATGGATACGTCGGGCTTCGACAGCCCGTCTGAGCGCGGCGTCGGGCGACGGCGCTTCTTGACGAGGACGCTCGCCGCGAGTTCCGCCGCGCTCGCACTCCCGACGATCATCACGGTCACACCGGCCGGCGCGATCACGAGTCCACCGCCTCAGCCGCCCACCGAAGTCGAGCCGGCGGGCGAAACGCAACCTCCGGGTACGTCGGCCGGTGCGCAGGTCGCAGCCACGAACGGGCAGCTGCCGTTCACCGGGGCCGACGTCGAGAAGCTCGTCGTCGCCGGGACCGCCGCGGTCGTCGGCGGCGCGGCGATGATCTGCTGGAGCGCTCCCAAGCGGTCGGCGACGTCGCCGCAACGCGACGAGTTCCCCGCCGGCTGAAGACCGCAGCGAGGACCCCGGCCGGAGGTCTTCGGCGCTACTGCGTCGCACACGCGGCTGGCAGGCTGCTGGACTGATCGGCGTGAACGAGATTCGGTGTCGACCGGCTGGAGGTGAGGACTTCACGTTCCTCGCGACCATGCTCGGCGAGGCAGCGGTGTGGCGGCCCGACAAGCCGACACCGACCGCTGAGCAGGTGATGGCCGATCCACGGTACGCGATGTACCTCGCGGGATGGCCGCGGCGAGGCGACTGTGGACTGGTCGCCGAACACGATGGACCGGTGGGTGCCGCGTGGTATCGGACCTACACCGACGCGCTGCATGGCCACGGCTTCGTCGCTGAGGACGTGCCCGAGCTGTCGATTGCCGTCGTCGCCTCCCGTCGGCACGCAGGGATCGGACGACGACTCATCGACCGGCTCATCGCGGCCGGCGTTGCTCAGGGACACCCGGCCCTGAGCCTCTGCGTCGCCGAGAACAATCCCGCCCGTCGGCTGTACGAGTCGACTGGTTTCGTCCCCGTCTCGAAGCGCGGACGGACCTGGACGATGATCCGACACAACGCTCGGTCGGACTGAGCGAATCAGATGCACGTCCGGTCGGCGCTCCGTGCGTCGTCGACGATGCGTTCGCGATGGAACTCGCCGCTCGATGCCGATGCCCGCCACGGCCGTGCCCTGTGGAGCTCGATCTCGAGCTCGGGGTCGTCGCGGTTCATGTCTCCGAGCGCGATGCCCTCGCCGCCGGGCACGGTGCTCACGGGGCGACCGTTCGGCGCGATGAACGTCGACGGCGTGAGCTCTGCTCCTTCGGTTGCGCTGCTGCACACCGCGGGGGAAGTGGGGGGCGATGCTGGCGGTGATGGCGTGATCGTGAAGGGCTCAGTTGAGCGCGGCTCTGGCGCTTGCCTCAGTGTCGTGGCCGGTGATGCTCACGATCAGCCCGTCTTTGACGCGAAACGCTTGGTAGAAGCGTGGGCCGCGACCTTGGCGTTTCGGGTCGGGCCAATCGAGTTGAAGGAGACACGCAACGCCGTTCGGCTCCGTGATGGTCTCGACGACAGTGCCCGCGACACCTTCCGCCAAGAGTCGCTTGTAGTCGGCGATGAGCTCATCCCGGCTGTGGCAGAACCGCTCGGAGTCGGGGTCGTCTCCCCAGGTCGCATCGGTGGCGATCAGGGACCGGAACGCGTCCATGTCCCGCGCGTTGAACACGCTGCGGATCTGGGTCGCGAGGATTTCCATCTCCACGCCCCCGACTGTACGACTGGGTGACCGCGTGATCGTGTCAGTCTCAGCTGTTGCGATTGGCGCAGCGGTCCTCGCCCGAGTCCTCCGGGCACGGATCCCGACTCCCGGCACCTCGCCGCTCCGCAGTGGACGGATCGCCGCCGCCGAAGCCAGCCTCCTGCTTCGACGCGCACGAGGTCACCGATGACGAACCCTTGATCATCCGATCCGACTCCGGCGCGGGTCTCGAGATTCGTTCGACCGGCGACGGCCGGACGATCGTCGGTCGCGCTGCGCCGCTCGGAAGTCGAATCCGATCCGCGACCACGCCGGCTCCTACGACGAGATGATCGCTCGCCGCGCATTTGCGAGAACGATCCGCCAGCGCAGCGGGAAGATCCCGCTTCGCGCGATGCACGAGAGCCGGAAGCTGCCCCTCGGACCAGTCCGGCCGCTCGCAGAGCCCGACGACGGACTCCGCATGGAGGCCGACGAGGGCGGACTACGGCGACGTCTGGTTCGACAAGGTCACCCACGCGACGGCCGCAGGCTCTCCGAAGACGTTGCATTCGTCGTGCGGGTCGCAGGCGTCGGCACACCGACGTTCGTACCCACGGGGATCAGAACATCCCGTGACACGGGCGGGATCTACTTCCGGGAGCAGGAGCACCGACGACAGGCCGAGGAGGTGGGCGAATGGCCTATGGAGTGGGTCACCTCCGAACCCGATGAACGGCCCATGAAACAACGCATCCGACCCCTACTCATGGTCCTCCTCTGGTGGCCTCGGTAGCCACAGGATGCGCGGTCGAAATCGGGACTGCGCGCACCCAGGTCGGGGGCCAGGCGCAGGTCTGCAAGTAATCGGATACCGGCACCGCCCGGGCGCAGGAAATCAGGAGAACCCATGGCAGGGATCAACGTCCTCACGGACCCGTACGTTCAAGAGCAGCATCCGGAGTCGACACGAGCCACGGCGAATTGGCTGCTGCGGTGCTGCCGAGCACAGCCCGAACTCGCAGGCCTGGTCATCGGCGCGGCACTGTCCGCACCGCTGTTCCTCGTCCTGCTCAACACCTAACGGAAGGTCACACCCCGGCGCGACCATCGGCGGATGGAGTGTCCCGACGACGAGGGCATCGACCTCATGGGCGACCTACCCGGCCGGTGGCTCTGTCCCGCGTGCGGTCGCGGCTGGCGAGTCGACGCGACATCGGGCCGGCCTGTTCCCGACGAGGATCCGTGACGTAGAGGGACTGCTCTCTGAGGGCGATTGACGCCGCGGCGCGTCTTGGCGCCCAGGGTTCTTGTGTACCCACCGTGTTCCCGAGCGGGTTGCGCCCTGCTCGCGGTTGCGTTTGCGCTGGTCGGAGTGGGTGCGGTGGTGAGTCGGTCTGTACGCCGGATTCTCTGACGCGAGTGCCCTGACCTGCGGTTTCGCGTGAAATTTCCGTGCTCGGTCCTCAGGAGGTCCTCACCTTGGCGGGCGATCGCGGTCTCTGACGGTCTCTCCGCCGCGCGTTCAGGAGCTGCAATCAGGCGCGCGTCGTGCTCGAGCGCGAGACGTGTGAGTCACGCGCGGTGCGGTGACCTCTGGCGGTAGTGGTCGATCCACTCCTGCAGCTCGTCCGGGTCGAAGCGGAGCAGGTGTCCCCACTTGATGTAGGGGATCCGGCGCTCGTGGACCAGGCGGCGGATGTGCCGGACCTCGACGTTGAGTCGGTGTGCGACTTGGGCGATGGTCAACAGTTGGTCGTCGGATCCGTCGCGGTTGGTCTTCGTCGAGATGCCGTTCGCCTTGACGTTCACGTTGGTCTCCTTGGTTGGTCATGAGCAGTAGGCCTGAACGGTGCCGCGAACTCTTCTCAGTGGCCGCGACTGCGTTCTCTTGTCCTATGCACATTTCTGGCGTCGAACGCGACACGTAGTTGGCGATCTTGTTGATGGAGCGTGCGCCGGAAGGCCGGGGCTGTCCGTGAGTGTCCGTCCGCTCGAAAGTCGTTCCCAAGCCGCGTGCTTGGCGGTACAAGCGTCTCGTGGTGGAGGAGAGGGAGTACCTGACGGTCGGCGAGGTGATGGCGCATCTGCGGATGGGCCGCACGTTCGTGTACCAGGAAGCCCGGCGCTACCTGGCCACCGGAGGTACCTCGGGGATCCCGTGCCGCAAGTTCGGCCGGCTGCTGCGATTTCCGACGAGCGAGCTGCGCGCCTACGCGACCTTGCGGTCGTCGAGCCCGAACACATCGTGGGCCATGCCGACCACTGATCGCGTCACGCGACCAACGTCTCGTCGAGCGCGTCGCACCGATCAAGCTTCGCTGTTCGAGGCCTGACCGCGATGTTCACCGAGCTCTCACCGACCGACCGCTCCAAGAACTTCGACGCACTTGCACGTGTCGTGCGGTGTCGCCTGGCGCGCGAGCGCGGGACACGGAAAGGGATGTCGTGCTGAGCCTCGGGAAGCTGGCGCCGGGTCAGCACGCCTATTACGTCGACTCGGTCGCGCGCGGTGCGGAGGAGTACTACACGGGCGGCAAGGAAGCACCGGGCGCCTGGGTTGGTGCCGGCACCGAGGCGCTCAGCCTGGCCGGTGAGGTCGACGGCGAGAGGCTCGGGAACCTGTTGCGTCATGCGGATCCGACCGGGGCGTGGCGGCTCACGTCGTCGCAGTCGGTGCCGACGGTCGCGGCGTTCGACGCGACGTTCTGCGCGCCGAAGTCTGTTTCGCTCCTCCACGCGCTCGGTGATGGTGAGGTGTCGAATGAGGTCCGCAACGCTGCGGACGCTGCGGTGAGGGAGTCGGTGCAGGTCCTCGAGGAGGTCGCGTGTCGGGTCCGTCGCGGCGCCGGCGGCACGACCGTGCTGGACGGTGACGGGTTCGTCGGTGCCGCGTTCCGGCACCGGACATCACGGGCCGGCGACCCGCACCTTCACACCCACCTGGTCATCGCGAACGTGGCGCACGCCTCTGTCGATGACCGGTGGACGGCGCTTGACGCACGGGCGTTGTACGCGTGGGCGGCGCCGGTCGGGTACCTCTACGAGGCGCATCTGCGGTGGGAGCTCACCCGCCGGCTCGGCGTCGAGTGGGGACCGGTCACGAACGGCATCGCCGATGTCGTCGGCATCCCTCGGCCGGTGTTGCGGGAGTTCTCAACCCGCCGGCGGGAGATCGAAGCGCACCTGGATGCGCACGGCCAGGGCAGCGCCAGGGCGGCGCAGGTCGCGACCTACGCGACCCGGCGCGCGAAGACCGACGGTGGAGACCCGGTCGGGCTCCTCCCGGCCTGGCGTGCACGCGCCGAGGCACTGGGTCTTGACGGCGAGACCCTTGCCGGGGTTCTGGATCGCGCGTCTGCACCAGAGCCGCCGACACCCGGGACCGCGGAGGCCGAGCAGCTGTACCGGTGGTTGGCGTCGCCGGACGCCCTGACCGCCTCCCACAGCACGTTCGGGCAGCGCGAGGTGATCAAAGCGGTCTGCAACGTGCTGCCGTCCGGTGGCCGGGTCGATCAGGTCCTCGACCTCGTCGACGGGTTCCTCCGCTCCGAACATGTCCTGCCGGTCCGGGTCGACGACCGGGCCGCGGTCATGTACCGCCGCGACGGCACCGTGGTCGCAGCACGGACCGACGAGTACCGGTGGACCACACCGGAGATGCTCGAGACCGAGACCCGCCTCCTCACCGGCGCGCTCGCCCGGCGTGACACCGGTGCTGGCGTCGCCGACAACACGACGATCCAGACCGCCATCGACGCCCGCGGGTCCCTTGCCGGCGAGCAGGCACGGATGGTGCAGACGATCTGCGCGTCGGGTGACGGGGTCGAGATCGTCGAAGGCGTCGCCGGCGCCGGCAAGACCTTCGCGCTCGCCACCGCACGCGACGCCTGGACCGCATCCGGCTTCCAGGTCATCGGCTGTTCCCTCGCCGCCCGTGCCGCGCAACAGCTCGAGGACGACGCCAGGATCCCCGCGTCGACGATCGATCGACTCCTTGCTGGCATCACCCGACACGCCACGACACTTGACGACACGACGGTCCTTGTCGTCGACGAAGCCGCGATGGTCGGCACCCGCAAACTCGCCCGCCTCCTCGACCACGCCCAGACCGCCGGATCGAAGGTCGTGCTCATTGGGGACCCGTGCCAACTGCCCGAGATTGAGGCCGGCGGCACCTTCGCCGGCCTCCAAGACCGGCTCGGCGCCAGCCACCTCACCGACAACCGTCGCCAGACCGCCGCGTGGGAGCAGGCGACGCTGGCCGAACTCCGTGCCGGGGATCCCAACCTGGCGTTCGACGACTACCTCGCCCACGACCGGGTCCATCACGCCGCTAGCGACGATGACGTCCGCGAGCAGCTCGTCGACGCGTGGATGTCCGCCCACGTCGGCGGCAGCGACGTGCTGATGGTCGCCGCGCGACTCGCGGACGTCGACGACCTCAACCGCCGCGCCCGCTACACCCTCTACGACGAGCGCCACCTCGGTGCCGACCAGGTCGTGCTCGGCGGTCGACCGTTCGCCGAACGCGACACTGTCCTCGCACTACGGAATGACTACCCGCTCGGTCTCCTCAACGGCACCCGCGCGACCGTGGAACGAATCGACACTCGGCGACACGAGATGACACTTGCCGTCAGCGGGCGGGACCGACTGGTCGTGCCATTCGCTTACGTCGAAGCCGGCCACCTCACCCACGGCTACGCGACCACCATTCACAAGGCTCAGGGTGCGACGGCCGACCGCTGCTACGTCCTCGCCGACGACACCCTGACCCGCGAACACGCCTACACCGCCCTCTCCCGCGGCCGGCACGGCAACGAGCTCTACATCGTCTCTGCGGATCGTCGGACCGACGAACGACATGCCGTCGAAGTCGAGCCGGACCAGCTCGACGCAGTCCGACATGGCATCGCACGAAGTACCGGCAAGACGATGGCGGCCGACCAAGTCGAGATCGAAGTCACTGCAGCCGAACGACTCCGGTGGGAACGCGACGACCTTCGCAGCGGTCTCGGCCACGGTCCACCCGACCCGTCGCACGAGTATCGCCAACTCTCCGAAGCAATCACCGGAGCACGGCAATGGCGAGACAACGCCCAGTGGCGACTCGACACCGCACATCGATCCCTCGACGACCTCGGACCTCTCGGTCGCCTCACCCACCGCGCCGAACGCCGGGAACTCGAACACCGCATCGACCACTTCACCGAAGAGATCGGCCGGCACGAACAGCAGCTGGCCGACCTCGAGCAGCAACGCTCGAAGGTCGAACCCGCCATGCGGACCCGCGAACACTGGGAGGCTGAACACGACACCGAGCTCGAACGCCTCGACACCCTCGAACGCCAGATCGACATCACTGAACGACTCGACCGAATCGCCAGCCGAACCACCGATCGTGGCGTCGACCACGGCGTCGACATCGGGATGTAGTAGAGCGAACCCGGCGATCTCGACAAGCCCCCCGGGTTGTGTCAGCCCTCTGGCAGTCAGCTGCTCGAGCTCCGCTTCGATATCCCGCGCCCGCCCCCCAACGGCACCTATGCCACGGTCGCGTTCCGCCCGCTGGACGGTCTTGCAACGTCATGGCTGGGTGAGGAGAAGCGCAGCCGCAGCTACGCTCGATGGCGTGTGGGCGCGCCTGGCAGGTTTGATCGCGGTGCTTGCGATGTCCGCAGCGTGTTCGTCCTCGTCTTCGACCTCATCGACGTCGCTGTCCTCGGTGCGTCCGCCCGTAAACAAGAACGCCGTCCCGAACCCCTGTCAGTACCTTCCGCTCCACGAAGCGGAGGCCATCCTGGGTGTCGAAGTAGCGGCCGGTCCGATCATCGTTAGCCCTCCCCTCGCCACGAATGATCGCTGTGAATACGGAACCGAGTACGTCCAGACTGCATCTCCACCAAGCTGCGCAACGGTCAGTACTGATCCAAACCTGGGGACCGCGACACCCGTGTGCCCCACCCAACCACCGCGTCCGTCTCCACAGCGAGCACTCTTTACCCAGCTCGACTTCAATCGGTTACCGCACGCTCCAGCAAACCCCGGCTTTCGGTCCAAGGGGGCGCGGTGGCGAGAAATCGGTCTCAAGTCTCCGGCGCGACGAAGCCACGCGTGGTGGACTTCGATTCCACGTTCACCGGGTAGCAAGGCGCGAGATCACGCACTCGCCGTTTGGACACCGGGCTACTCGATCTGGGTCACGTCGAACGGCACGGCGAAGCCGCTGACGACGGCCACCAAGGCAGCGGTCGTCGTCCTTCGCAATCTGCCGACGAAGACGTAGGCGGGCGGCGCGCGGTCCTCTGGCGACATTGGCGCACGCCTCGGTGCTCTTCGGCGGTCGTCAGATTCGGGCAGACTTCCCGCGTGGCAGAGGGCGCGGCGCGAGAACCGTCGCTTGACGTCTTCAAGGCGAGCGACGGCCGATGGTCCGTGACCTGTCGAACCTGCGGCTGGCGACTCGAAGGCGTGGGTGACACGCAGTCACGAGACACGCAAGCACGGGCGCATCGCTGCCCGCCGACGCCGGACTGACCGACCGTGTTTGGGCGACGTTGGCGCACGGCTGGGTGACCGACGTTCGCCACGCGTCGAGCGCGAGCACGGGGTAGCGCGATGATCTGGCGGTGACAGATCCGGGCGGGCGTCGCGTTGCTCACCCGTGGCGGTGGGTAACGCTTGCCGCCGCAACTGTCGTAGTGGCACTGGCGGTTGTGCTTGCCGTCAACGTTGGAACCGACCCGCGAGCAGACCAGAACGGCAGCCAACTCTTGGGCAAGGGTGCCCCACCGCTCCGCCTACGCGACCTTCATGGCAACGCGATCCGATCGACGGACTTGGCGGGTCGGACGGTGATCGTGAACTTTTGGAACGAGTGGTGTGTGCCCTGCCGCGAGGAGCTGCCAGCACTTCGGACTTGGCATCGTGAACACGGAGGCGATCCTGACGTTGTGATGCTCGGAATCCCGAGAGACCCACTAGATGATGTGAAGGCATCCGCCAAGAACGAGCGCATGACCTGGGCGGTCTTGAACGACCGGGGGGCGCAGCAAGCGACGCTCGACTATGGCACTCGTGGACAGCCAGAGACCTTTGTGATCTCACCACGAGGACGTGTTGTCGGCGCGGTCATCGGGCCGGTCACGGTCGGACAGCTAGATCGTCTCCGTGCCTTGGCTCAGGCAGATGTCGCTGCGTCCGCAAACGGGTCGGGCACCTAAGGGCGACGTCGGCTCACGCTGAGGGGAGCCGGGACGATCGGATGACATTGGCGCACGCCCGGGTGGTTCAGCCCACGACAAGGCGTGGAAGCGGCAGACTCACTTGCGTGCAGCCCGAAGCTGGTGAATCGAACTTCACGTTCTCGACGTTCTACGCGGACGAACGGCGACGGTCGTCAGAGGAGCGCAGCTTTGGCGCGCAGTGGCGCGAGCGCGGGAAGGGCAACTACTCGGTCTGCTGGTTGCGCGGGACCGGCGAACTAGCCCTGATGACCGCGACGTCGAGCGGCTTCGACCTGCTTGATGGTGGAAGCCCGTTGGACCTGGTTGGTGTGATCATCAACCCGATCATCGACCTGGGTTTCGGGGCTTTGGCGAATAAGGTGGCGGGTAAGCAGCAACGGGCGGAGGCGCAGGTCCTTGCGATCGTCCTCGACGAGAGAGACGTCGAGTCGCTGCTTGTGGGCTGGCAGGACGCTCGGCTGCTGCCTGACGGTTTGACCTGGCTTCGCGAGAGGGTTGTACGAAACATCTAGGTCGGCCGATGACATTGCGGCACCCCTGGGTAGCTCTGAGACTGTCGACCAGAGCCAAAACGAGTGGCACGCTTGCGGCATGGATTGGGACCGTCTCGCCGAACTCGAACAGCGCCGGGCGTTGCTCGCGCCGCGAGCGAAGCAGGCAATCGTTACCCGGATCCGGACGGCAGAGGCGGGCGAAGCCATCGCGGGTGTCGGGTCTGAGATCGATGAGCTGGTGCTTGAGGCTGAGCGCATCGACCGGGAGATCCAACGCCTGTGGGATGCCCGGTTCGACCAGGGCGTGTAGCGCTGCGCCATCGATCACCGGGTCGCCTTCGGATGACATTGGCGCACGCCTGGGTGTGTCGCCCGGAGCTACCACCAGCCCTTGCCGGACCTACCGGTGCGCCACCAGCCTCGGACGAGGCCTACGGTCACCCATGCCAGGCCGACGGCGGTGACGCCCGCGACGACTGACACGAACACGCGGACCGCGGTGCTCGCATCTACGAACCAGATCCCCACCGCGATGATCGCTGCCAGAGGTGCCCAAAGCGCGACCGATGCGATGATCCAGACGCTGTCTGGGTCGCCCGGGATCCCTCGCGTCACGGATCCAAAGTAACGCCGCACTCAGATGGCCCTGACCACCTCGCGACTCGCTGATGACTGTGAGGATCGCGGCGCCGGTTCTTGCGGGTCGGCAGGCTTGGTGCTGGTGGCGGCGGGCGTGACTCTTCTGATGACCGACTCCGCGTGCGGATGTCTTGCCAATGACTTGTCCGCTCGTTGCTGCCGGCACCGGCCTGGGTGCCGTGCATTGGCCTGATCAGAAGCGTGTCCACCGGAGCAAGCCGGTGTGACTCATCACAGTCCTGCCTCACGGCGTGTCCAGACCGGCGACCGACATTCGGGTTCCCCTTCTGGCAAAGGAGTCACCGTGACCATGTTGGCAGAACGGTGCGACGTCGTCGTGGGTGTCGACACGCATCGCGATACGCACACAGCAGCGTTCGTCGACCGGCTCGGCGGGATCGGCGACACGCTGGTGATCAGCGCCGATCAGCGCGGCTACCGAACACTGCTCGCGGCGAGTGAACGTCGGGCCGCTCGGCGGGTGTGGGCGGTCGAAGGGACGGGCAGCTACGGCGCCGGCCTCACCCGATTCCTCCGCGCCGCAGGCGAGCAGGTCGTCGAAGTCGAACGCCCGGTCCGCCCGAAGCGTCGCAATGGCAAGACCGACGCGCTCGACGCGGTTCGTGCTGCTCGGGATGTCCTCGCTCGAGAGCAGCAGATCGAGCCTCGCGAGCACGGCGATCGCGAAGCGATCCGAGTGCTGCTGGCGACCAGGCAGGGCGCGGTGGTGGCCCGCACCCAGGCGATCAACCAGCTCCGCGCCCTGGTGGTCACCGCACCCGAACCGCTCCGGGCACGGCTGACCGGCTTGCCGGCCCGAGCGTTGCTCGAACGGTGTGCCCGGTTGCGGACCGGCGCGGCAATGACCGCAGAACACGAAGCGACCGTCGTCGCGCTGCGGGCGTGTGCCCGTCGCGCGCAGGCGTGTGGGCTTCGAGGCCGACGAGCTCGAACGGCGACTCCTCGTACTGGTGCGACAGGTCGCGCCGGCGTTGCTCGACGAGCCGGGCGTCGGCCCGATCAGCGCCGCCGCGATCGTGCTCGCCTGGTCCCACCCGGGACGGATCCGCAACGACGCCGCGTTCGCGCAACTCGCGGGCGTCGCACCCATCCCCGCCTCGTCGGGCCAGACCGTCCGCCACCGCTTGAACCGGGGTGGCGACCGGCAACTCAACCGCGCGCTGCACACCATCGTGCTCGCGCGCGTCACCTGCCATGCCGAGACCCGCGCCTACGTCGAACGACGCCGCGCCGAAGGCAAGACCAACCGTGAGATCCGCCGCTGCCTCAAGCGCTACATCGCCCGACGCGTCTACAAGGTCCTCGAACACAACCCTTGACACCCATAGAAGCGTCATTGCCGCACGCCTGGGTGGTCCAGTGCTGGCGGTCGACCGTCGATACTTGTGCCGTGGGAAGCGCAAGATGAATCGGGTCACGACGGGGCGGACGGCGCTCGTGATGGTCATCTCTATGTTGGCGGCATGTAGCGGATCTAACGGCAACGGGACGCCGACGGCTACTGGGCGCTACGGGCATCCAGCTGCTTCAGCGGACACTGAAGACTTGCGGCCCATCGCACCGTGGCTTCTCGACGCGCAAGGTGCGAGTGGCGATGTGCAGTGGCAGCTCTATTGGGCCAAGGAGTCGGACGGGAGCGTCTGTCAGGCGGTTTCGTTCAGTAGCGGGACGACGACAACGACGGTCAACTCCGAGGACGCCAAGGATCTTGGCCTGCTCGATGGCCGGGTCGATTCGTGCGTCCCGCAACCGGCGACGTCTTCGTTGAAGGTTGATCCGATTCAACTGACATGGGGCAGCAAGACGGCATACGGCGTCACTCCCGCGTATCTCGCTGGCTTCGCCGCGCCAGGTCTGTCCGACGTGCGGGTAGAGACCGCGACGCGTAGCTACGAAGCGCCGCTGACTCCGCACGGCGGTTTCCTCGTTCCAGTCGCGGAGCCGCCCAAGCGGGTGAGTTTCATTGCGCGAGGGAATCGCTATTCGTGCGGCATTGACTGGCTCGACGGTGACCCGGTGGACCGGTGTGATGGCTCGATGCCCTAGGCGCCACCGCTACTTCCGGTCTGCTCGGTCAGCTGGTTGCCCTGGGGACATTCGGGCACGCCTGGGTGGCCCCAACGTGGCCGAGCATGGCTGGGGCGGTCGTAGGCTTCTCGACGTGGAAATGATCTTGGCGATTGTTGGAGCGGTTGCTGCTCTGGCGATCACGAGCGTGTTGTTCGCTGGCCGCACCCGGGATGACCGCGTCCGCGAGGAGCATGAGCGTCGCTATCGCCAGCAGGGCCACTGAACGGGAACGCGTGGAAAGGCATGGCGAGGCAGGCGCGACCCGGCCCACTCGATTCGCTACTGGGTGACTTCCGCTTCTACATCACGACGGTTGCGGGTGGCGTGCTGCTGCTCGCGTCCGCGGTCGTCAGTGCAGCGCAGGGCCGAAGCGTCGTGACAACGGTGCTGTGGGCCCTACTCGGTATCGCGTGCTTGCTTGGGTTCGGGTTCGTCCTTCATCGCAGCTGGCGGCGGTCCATCGCACAGACGCGTTCCGAGGGCGAGCGTTAGCTGGTGACATTGCCGCACGCCTGGGTGCGACTCCGGCACCGTCTCGGAGCGGGTCTAGACGCTGGCATCATGTACCTGTGCGGAGCGAGTGGCATACACCGAAGCCGAAGGTTCCAGTAGCAGAGGTTGACGCTCTGCGTCGATCGTTGCCGGCGCTGCCTCGGCGGTGGCGCCGGTTCGGCAAGTCGGAAAGTAAGGCACTTCGTCGTTGGGCACGTTCCGTCGTCGTTTCGGGGCAGGGCAAGGACGCCGGAAAGCTGGCCCGTCTAATGGGCGATGACGACCTTCGCGACGCGATAGCTCAGGAGTACCAAGCAGTGCTCGTATCGCAACGGCACGCGGTCGAGGCGCGTCGGAGTCGGCTACGGGATTGACGGGCCTCTGGCGTCATTCCGGCACGGCTGGCTGGGTCGGACTACTCCTCGATCCCAGCGGCACGGCGGGCGCGAGCGCGAGCGGCTTCGCGATCGTCAGCGGGTTTCCGCGTAATCCCCCGGAAGATGATCCACCCCAGCGGTAGTGCAATGGCGACGCCGATCGCGCCGGTCCACGGCGATTGAGGTTCTGCAGGGCCGTTGGCGCTGACCACGGCCCCGAGGGCAATCATGCCTGTGTAGGCGATCACGACCAGAGCGGCAACCAGGGCGCGGTGTCCAGTCCTCGCCGACATCGTCGGAGACAGTACGCCGGTCTCGAGCGAGTCGGTTTCCGCCCCTCACTCGGATGACATCTGCGCACGCCTGGGTGACCATCGGGAGCTACCGAAGCACTGTCCATCCCGGCGGAGCCTCACCGCGGAGAAGCATGGCGTGGTGCACTACGTCATCCGTCGCGACGCCGTGTTGTTGAAGCGCGTCGGCAAGCTGCAGTTGGGTCCGGATGAACAGCTCGTTCCTCGCGGAATCCTTGAAGTCGCGGTCGAAGAGCGAACCCATGTGGTTCCAAATCTCTCCTGACGCGATCAGTTCGATGAATACCTCCTCATCGCCAGCGTCGAGCGCCGCGAGGCTCTGATCGAGCCGCTTGCTCGGTACGAGCGACCGGAGCGTGATCAAAGCGCTTCGGGCGTCGGTCCAGTCTCGGTTCGTGTCCATGCCGGGATGTTGGTGACCCGCAAGGCTGATCGCAACATCGACGCTCTGGGGACATTGGCGCACTGTGATGTTCGAGCACTGCCCCAGAGTGCCGGCCGGCGTGCGCTTCAACGCTGCGGCCAGTGTGCGCTTCGGAGCAGATGGTCGGCGGCACTCTGTACGTCGAGTCCATCGACGGTGATTGGGACACCGACGTTCGTCTTGTCGAGGAGCGATGCCGTTGCAATCGCGCGGTCGGCAACCTCCAGGAGCTCTGCTTCTGTCCGACCTCTCAGGGGATCGCCGGGCTGCGCCCAGCTTCCAGCCTCGCCACGCGATCGAATCCGCCGGGTGAGCTCTGCACCGTCGACGCACAGCTGACACCATGTGATCGTCGTCTCGGGGAGCTCCCTCTCGTAGCGGCGAGCATCCTCAGCCGACGAGACGCCACCCACGACGACACCGAGGCGGGCGTCAACTTCGGCGTAGTTGCTCCAGACTGCAGCGAGGTTCTGCGCACGGAGTGACGGTGCGCTCGCAGCGCTGTGACAGAAGCCGAGCTGGTCGACATCGACGAACGCGCCACAGACCCCGGACTGGACGACATCGAGATAGGCGCGGTGGCCGATCGTCGACTTGCCTACCCCTGTCGGTCCCAACACCCACAGCAGCTCGCCGATGGCCCGCGATGGTTCGGACGTGCGCGCCGGCGTGATGCCCGCTTGCCCGTCACCCTTGAGCCGGACGTGTTCGAGTGCGGAGGCCGCCACCTGGTCGATGGACAACCTGGTGGTGTCGATGACCGAGTCGGCGAACGCGCTCTGATCGAGCACCGCAGCAAATTCGACGGCGCCTTCGTCCTGATCGGGCGATCCCCGCACGGGCCGAAGCTGACCGTTGCGGAGTCGGAGCCGAGCTCTCAGTTCGTCGGGATCGGTCCGCAGTCGTGCCACATGGATCCGTGGGTCGCCGAGCACATCGAGATCCGGCCCACCGACTGGGTCGACGACTCCCGAAACGATCAGCACGCGCGCACCGGCAGCCGTGAAGTTGCCGTGCAGCGCCGCGACGTTGCGTTCCTTCAACTGATGTCGGTCGGGATCGGCATCCGGAGCCGGGATGACCATTCCCAGCTGATCGACGTCGACGTATGCAGGTGCTGCACCTGCACGCCGAAGTTGGTCGAACACCCTCCACGCGACTGCGGTCTTGCCCACACCCGGAGGACCAGTGACCCACAAGATCGGGATCACGACCTACCCACCAAGCTTCAAACGGGACGGCGCCAGTGCCTGCGGCGACACGCCCGCGAGGTCGTCTGCCACCGAGCGAGTATCGCATCACGGCCCCGCTTCACGCTGTCCCATATCGCCGGGCGGGCGACGTCGTTCGGCGCCTTCGGGATGGGCCGATGACGCAGTGCTGGCTACGTCATGGCTAGGTGATCAACCGTTTGACGGTGTGCAGACCGAACTGATGTTGGGCGAACTCGTTGGGTTTGATGAGTTGGTCGACGTGTGGGCCGGTCTCGGCGTTCAGCTCATGCTCCATCGGTAGGTCCCACGAGCTGCTGAGTCTGTTGCGGGCTGGTTGGCTACCGTCAGCTGATGGTTCGACGGCTCGCGTGCGCGGGTGTCGTTGCGTGCCTGGTTGCGGGGTGCTCTGGGTCGTCGGCGGGACGCGCCTCTGCCCGATACCAGGCCTCCTGGCACTCGGCTCGTCGCGGGCTTCGTCGTTGCTCCTGGGAGTCGCTTGGTCGGGCCGGTGTTCACCTCTCCGTACTCACCAGGCGTGTTCCAGTCGACTGCGGTTTTGGTAGTTGATCGTGATCCGGTTGCCGTCTACGACGAGTACGCCGCCCAGGCGCGGCGACTTGGAGCGCTGGTACCAGCGAGCGGTGCGACCGCAGCCGTGCATGGTGTGTCTGTTCCGTTCGGGACGTGCTCGGCGACGGTCAGCGAAGGGGCCGGAGCGTGTGCGGTGGCAGTCGATGCTGCCGACCTTCCCGCTGCGGAATGGCTGCAGTGCATCGGTCGCGGTGACCTCGCCAGGGAGGGTCGGTCCGTGACGATCGAGACCGTGTGGGGTGGGCCGAGCCACCACGCGGTGATCAACGTCATGCGCGATCCTGCGGGTCCGAGCCCCTTCGTCGGAACGTCTCGCGCTCATCCTGGCGAGTCGTTCCCGAGGGTCAAGGATCGCTCGACGATGACACGCGTGGGTGCGCCGTTCGGAGGCCTGAACAATGGGTTCGAAGCGGGGTATCGCCGGTTCAGGCTCGTTGCGGGCTCTCGAGTCGTCGCCGACTTCGTGTACACGAGCTACCAGGTCACCGTCGTCCTGCGGGTCGATGGCGACGCGGCTCGCGTCATGACCGCCTACGCGCGACAACTTGGCCGTGGCGGCAAGACACCCGTCGTGCAGACGACCGCGACACCGGAGGGGTCGATCCTGATGGTCGAGAGCGCACCACTCGGAGGTGGCGGCGCAACCCTCGTCACCGATCCGACCCGACGATGGATCCTCATCCGAGCAAGCAGCGACTGACACCGCTCGCCGCCGCCCCCATTTCCGGCGAGGGTACCGATCAACTCAGTCCGCCCGACCCGTGAATCAAGCTGACCCACTCCCAGCGCGCCGCCCAGGTCGGGAAGTTCGAACCCCTTCGACCCTGTCCCAGAACGCCGGGAGGATTCTTAGCGCAGCTAAGCCCTGTGCCACATCAGACGGTGCACCTCCACGCGCTTCGGGTCACACAGCGTGCGGGTCGGACTGATCGTCCTCGCCGAGCAGCTCGCTGTACATCTTGAGAATTCGCGGATTGTGCGGCTCGTCGTTAAGCAGCACCTCGTAGGTGTGGCCGCCTCGGAGGATGACATTCGAATAGAAATAGTCCAGAGCGTCGAAGTAGGGGCTCTGCTCGGTCAGCACGCGGATCAGGTATCGGTACAAGCGCTGTTCGGGAAGCGTCCGCTCCGATACAACGAGGACAGTGATGCGCTGGCCCTCGGCTCGGATACTTCCGAGCTTCGGCGCCGCGTCCGTCTGCTTCCGCCGCGCCTTCCGAATCGTGAGCGGAGGCAGAAGAGCACCGTTCGCCGATTGCTTCGCAAGTCTGTCTGCCGCCTTCGCGTGATCGCTGGTCCAGCTCTTGTGCGCCTTGTGCCAGATCGGCTTCACCATCGACGGAACGCGAAAGGCCTCCTTCATCAGGTTCTTCCACAGCGCCGCGTTGTCAATCGGTCGTCCCTCACGCGAACACCAACGATCGCTGGGCCACTGGTAGAGCGCGTGGTCCCAGTTCTCAACCAAGTATTGGGAGTCCGAGTAGATGCAGACCTTGTTGAACGCGTTCACGTCCACGGGCGGGCGGCGTCCGTTGACCATCCGCAACCCAAGAGTTGGCGCCATGAGCTCCATCTCTTGATTGGTTCCTTGCTCGTAGCCGGGGGGCGCTTCGTCATGGGTCACCTCGTAACCGTCGATGCCAACCCACACGAAGCGAATTCCGACGCCACCACGACGCGGACCACTGAACGACGAGCCATCCGTAAAGAGATTGAGCGCGTTGTCGTCGAGGACAAGTGGTCGCGGCCTGGCCACCATCGCATCAAGGCTAGAGATTGAATCCGTATGGCAAGGTGAAGTTCCGTTGCGTTGAGGTCGAGCATCCCCTAACGCCGGCCGGGTGCGGCACAAGAAATGGGCTGGCCGGAGCCACGAGGATCGCTACCGTCGGCGTCCCGACTCAGGAGGCAGACCCATGAACGCCCAGCGAGACTTCGAAGACCACGAGTCCTTTCGAGCGGACCAGTAAACGACGCAGGGGGTACCCCCAGCGAGTCACACGTGAAGCGCGGTGATCGTGTCGTTCACTGCGACAAGGAGCTCATTGAGAAGCTCGGCCGCAACGATCCGTGCCCATGCGGTTCCGGGCGGCGCTTTCAAGTCGTGCTGCATGAGATCGGGACGGTTCGACGGGAGCGAACGCTCCTACTACCGACGCGACTGACCCACAACGCCGGGTGCGGGTCGTCTTCGGCGATCCGGGCCATCCGGAAGGCGCCGAGTCTCGGTGAGGGCGACGCCCGTATGGAGATGCGTCGGCGCAGGATTCCAACTGGATGCGCCGCCGGGTTCTGCCCGGCCCGTACGATCGATGGGCATGGTCGACGGGGTGAACGGATCCGCCCTTGGCGACCCTTCCGGATACGAGCTCGCGTTCCTCGAGGGTAAGGCGGCATTGGCCGAGCAAGCAGCAACCTTGAAGGAGGTTCGCGATCGGGTCGGCACGCTGGTGTCGACCGCAGCTGTCGTCGGAGGTCTTGCAACCGGCCTCGGCCTGCGGTCCGGTGGCCCTGACCTCAGTGGTGTTGGCATCGCGGGAGGGATCGCCGCTGGACTTGGGTTCGTCGGGCTGATCTGGATGGCCGTGTTGATCTGGCGGCCGACCGAGCTGGGCTACGCGCTCGACGCCGGCGTGATCGTCGGGTCCTACGTCGACCAACCCGGGGGTGCATCTCTTGGAGAGCTTCACCGTGAACTGGCGCTCCACCTCGGAGGCCACGCCGAAGCGAACCGGGCAACGCTGGAGACGAAGCTCACCGCCTACAGTAGAGCGCTTGTAGCATTCGCAATAGCGGTGCTCGGACTGGGCGCCCTCGTCATCGATGCGACCCTGAGGTGAGACCAAGTGGTCCGAAGCGAACGCCAGACTGGCGCGTCACCGCCTTCGACGCCGCCACCGCCGCCGCAGCCGACCCGGCCTGATCCCGTCATTACGGAGAAGCGCAGCGGTCCGCAAGCTCCGCCGCCTCAGCAGCGCTAGGCGCGCCGCGCGCCGGCGACTTAGGGGCATGGCGTTCACGGCGAGTGCGAGCCCGTCGACCCTGAGCTGATCCGGCTACTTCTGCAGTCGTTTGTCGTGTGCTGCGTTCCACGCATCGGTGATGTTGATCAGATCTCCACGGCATCGGCCCTCGATCGCCGAGACCTCGTCGGGGGTCTTACCTGACTTCACGTAGTCGAGCGCGAGCTGCGTCTGGACGCCGTTCGACGTGATCGTCAATTTCGACGATGTGATCACGACGCCGCCATCACGGATGCACTGCAACGCCGCGTTGTAAGTCGCCTCGATCTCGGCCTTCGTCGGATCGACATGCGTTTGCGGAGGAATGGGCGGGACAGTGGTCGCTACGACTGGCTGGTCCGCCGAAGACCGGCCATTGACCGGCGTCAGAACCTGGTGAAGTCGCACGACCCCGTCGCCGTATCGCTGATCCAGTACATGTTGCGCGCCCGGAGGAGCGAGCATGACGTCGACCGTTATGACGTTGGCGACGTCGTCGACGATGCCCCCGCTGACGACGCGCAGGCCGAGCTCGTGGCCGACTGGACCTCCGACCGCCTGCACAATCGCGTCGAGCTGCGCCCGCGATCGCGCGCGCTGGACGACGCAGATGGGCCCGCCCCAGAGCGCCTCGATCTGAGCCCGGTGCTCGGCGAGCTGACCGGTGAACGCGAACGTGATCACCTGGTTGGGGATCAGTGGTGCCCGACCGTCGACCGGACTCGAGCTGTCGAGCCACATACCCACGTAGCCGGACTGTGTGGGAACGGACGCGCTCATCGCCTGGTAGTCCGCGAGGGTGACGTTCGACGGGTCGACGGTGCGCCAACCACCGGAGGGCGCGGGACACTCCGCATCGAACTTGTGCGCCGAGGATGGTTGCGGCCGCTGCGTACGAGGAGCGGGTGGCTGCGTGAGCGTGAAGGTGTACCTGGCGTCGTCGTAGGTGCCGACGACGTGAAGTTCGGCCCAGGTCACGCCTGCGACGGTTTGCACACCGGGCGCCGTCGTCCAGTCGAGTCCGACGACGGTTGCGCCTGAGCACTGCGGCGGATTTGAGTCCAGGACAAGGCCTACGCAGAGCTCAGGGGGACTTGCGGAGCTTTCGAGCACCGTTGCGTCGACTGCGTACTCCTTCGATGCAGGCGGCGGTGTCGTCGGTTTGCGCGAGCCGGATGTCGTTCGCACTGCGACGAGGACAACGGCGACCATCGCCAGCATCACGATCGCGAACCCGGCGATTGCGGCCCTGCGCCGGCTCGTGCGCCGGGAATCGCCGATGACTGAATCGGAGAGCGCGAAGTCGGCCACTGCGTTTTGGAGCCGGGGCGCCGAATCCTTTAGGCGTTCGTCAATGTTCATCCGGGGATCTCCTCTGGGTCGGAGGCACCGAGCTTGCGCGCGAGCGCGGCGCGTGCGTCATGCAGCGCGCTCTTCGCCGTGCCGGGTGCGATCTCGAGGACGCGCGCGATGTCGTCGATCGACCGGTCCTCCAAGTAGTAGAGAGCGACGACTGCACGCTGCCCGTGTGGGAGCGCCGCCACCGCAGCCCAGAGCTCGGCGTCGGCAGGTTCGAGTTCAGCGAACTCGTGTCGCCGTCGACGCAGACGATCAAGCGCACGCGTCTCGGATCCGAGCTTTCGATATCGGGAGGTCGAGAGGTTCGTCAATGTCCGACGGAGGTATGCAGCCGGATCGACGACATCGACCCACTTCCTGTGGAGCGCCTCGAACGCATCCTGCACGAGATCTTCGGCGCCCTCGCGGGTACCCGTCAGCGCGTAGGCGATGGAGACCGCACGGCCATGCTCACGTTGGTAGAACGACTCGAACGGTTCCGTGATGGGACGAGTGTGGTCGATACTGGAATTGACGCAAGACAACGGTCGGCGGTTGGGCGTCGAGAGGGAATTTCGCACGTGGGTGCAGACCGCGGGCCAAACCCGACCCGTTCAGACAGTTTGCGGACCCGGACGGCTCAGCCTGCCGCCCGAATCCCGCCGAGGACGTGGTCGACGGCGTCGCGGGTCTCGTCGTCGCTGTCGGGCCAGAGGTGGGAGTAGGTGTC
This sequence comes from uncultured Acidimicrobiia bacterium, assembly GCA_963756815.1. Taxonomy (GTDB): domain Bacteria; phylum Actinomycetota; class Acidimicrobiia; order IMCC26256; family JAENVU01; genus JAENVU01. The sequence goes on along the minus strand of CAVWPR010000065.1, from coordinate 20,913 downwards.
GAGCGTCTCCATCGCCGACTGGTGGCCGAGCCTGCGTTGCACGGCCTTGACCGAGCAGCCGCGCGAGATGAGCAGCGACGCGTAGAAGTGGCGGAGGTCGTGGAACGTCGCCCACTCGGGGATCTCGGCCTCACGTGCTGCCCGGTGCCAGGCGGTCCCGAACGCGCTGCGCTGCAACGGTCGACCGAAGTTGTTCGTGAACACCAACCCGGCGGGACCGACCGGGTACTGCGCGAGGTGCGCACTCAATACCTCGGTGACGACCGTGGGCATCGGGACAGTGCGGAACCCAGCCTGGCTCTTCGGCGGTCCGAACGTCGGCGTGCCACCGCGAGCATGCGTGAGCTGGCGATCGACGCGCACCTGCCGACGGAGGAAGTCGACCCGGTCCACGGTCAGCCCGAAGCACTCGCCCTGGCGCAACCCCATGCCGGCATCGAACACGATGAGCGCACGGAAGCGCTCGGGCATCGCTGCGACAAGCCGCTCGACTTCGCCGGTCGTCAACGGGACCAGCTCGGCGGCGTTCTTCTTCGGGAGCTTCACGTTCACACAAGGGGAGGACGGGATCAGGCGATCCGCGACCGCCGCCTTGAAGACGGTCGCCACCCAGCGGTACACGACCTCGACGCTCGAGGGAGCGAGCACCTCGCTGCGGCCCTTGATCCACGCCTGGATCTCGCCCCGGCGCACCGTGCCCAGCTCACGGTTCCCGAGGTAGGGGTACGCGTGCACTCGTAGGTAGGTCTCGGCTTGGGCGGCCGTCGAGGGCCGGTGCATCTGCGCGGCTCGCCACTGCTCGGCGTACTCGCGGAACCGGACTCGCCCGCCGTCGGGATCGATGTAGAGGCCGCGGGACAGCTCGCCGCGGATCCCGTCGAGGAAGCGCTGCGCATCGGCCTTCCGAGCGAACTGGCGCGACTTCTGGGGTGCGCCCGGGTACTCCCGCCACCGTGCTCGGTAGTGGCCGTTCGGCCGCCTGTCGATGCTCGCCATCGCCGCTCTCACCCACCCCGCCGGCCCGCCGAGAGTCCTCAATGAGTCCTCAGGTCCTCAAAAAGTCCTCAGCATTGAGGACCAGATTGGCGCGTATCGGACACTGGCGGACGATGGCGGATCACATCATAAGTGCTGGTCAGAGCGCATATTATGGGGTCGAGCGAGTGTGTGCGGTGGTGAGTCGGTCTGTACGCCGGATTCTGTCGAGGATGGTCATCCATCTCGGCCGGCGGTTACCCGACGGCTCCAGCGGTCTACCCGGGAGTTGGGCGGGCCGCCCGCTCCCTGTCTGACCTTGCTCCAAGTGGGGTTTACCGAGCCGCCCGGGTCACCCCGGACGCTGGTGCGCTCTTACCGCACCGTTGCACCCTTACCTGTGCGACCGGCGAACCGGAAGCCATCGGCGGTCTGTTCTCTGTGGCACTGTCCTGCGGGTCGCCCCGACTGGGTGTTACCCAGCACCTTGCCCTGTGGAGTCCGGACGTTCCTCGGACGGGTCGAAGCCCGTACGCGACCATCCGACCGGCTCACCACCGCCGGGGCATCATCGCACGTCCCGCCGGTCGACCCGGCCGTCGAGTTCGTTCCGACGCGCGGAGCGCACGCCATGGCGTGCGAGACGAGAGCGAGAACGCGGGGTCAGGCGTCGACGGAGCCGCGGTGTCGCACGCGGCGGGACAGCAGCCAGCCACCGATGGCGCCGAACGCGGCGGCGAAGACGATCTGTCCGAGGATCCGTGCCGGCGTGAAGACCGGATCGGCGCCGGTGAAGAGGCCCTTGGTGTCGCGGATCGCCCAGATGACGATTCGGACGGGGATCCAGAGCACGAATGCGGTGATCGCCGCCACCATGCCGTTGGCGAGCGGTGCGCTCGGTACGCCCTTCGCCGCGATGAATCCGACGGCGGTGTAGATGGCGAAGACGGCGAGCGTGAGGATCAGCCCCCACGCGCTCGTCTCGAACTTGTGCTCCTCCTTCACCACCACCGCCGGGATGGTCCACAGCGGGACGAACAGGAGGAGTCCGATCGCCGCCACGCGCGCGATCGCGTGACCGTCGAGCACGTCCGTGTTCACGCCGTCGGCTCCAGCACGGGATCAGCATGGACCAGGTCGGCGACCGGTGTGCGGAACCCGTCTCGGATCAGCGGCCGCACCGCGCGGCGCTGCTGGTAGATCATCCCGGCGGCCAGCACCATGTAGACGATCCCGACCACGATGCGCTCGAGCTCCCGGATCCCTTCGGGGAGGGCCGCACCGAGCACGAACTGCGACAGGAAGAGACCGAGCAGCGCGAACGCCTCCTTCACCGAGATCGACCGGTTGGCGAGCACCGCGACCGCGAACGCGGACTGCGCGGCGGTGAGGAACAGCTCCTCGCGCTGGAGGGAGTCGAGCGGCAGCCCGTGGAGGGTGCCCGACGAGATCGCGAACACGATCGGGAGCGAGCCGACGAGCAGCGTCCACTGGTTGACCTTCGACGACACCAGCGCGCCGAGCCCGGCCTCGGTGTTGAGCCGCCACGCGAACAGGCCCGCGACGAGCAGCTCGGGTGCCTCCGACGCGAGCGGCGCGAGCCACTGCACGAGGAGGAACTTGTCGATGCCGAACTCGGTGCCGGTCGCGACGAGCGACTCGGCGAAGCCCTCGGCGCACAGCAGGATCACGCCGGCGGCGAACACGAGCAGCGAGCCGACCACGATCCGGCGCAGTCGCGTCGGCAGCGAGCCGATGAGCTGGGCCGGTCCCACGAGGTGCGGCTCCTCGGCCGGTGCCCGAGCGACCCGCACCATGTACGCGACGAAGAGGCCGATCAGCACGACGGCGTCGAACAGCGCGATCGTCCGCTTGAGCGGGAGGGTCAGCGAGTAGAGCGTGGCGACGGCGAGGAACGCGATCTCCACCGAGTGCGAACGACCGAGCTTCACGTCGTCGTCGAGGGGACCCGTGTACCCGTCGGCCTTGGCGATCCGGCGCATCCGCCAGGCTGCGAGCAGGACGACGAGCGACCACCCGATGCCGATGAGCAGCCGGTTGCCACCCGTCATGTTGGCGAGGGCGAGCGGCGCGTACTCGTGGGGGTCCTTGCCGGCCTTCCACGTGAAGACGAAGTCGACGGCGTACTCGGGCAGCACCGCGATCAGGGCCAGGACGGCGAGGGCGAGACCCTGGGAGACGTCGAGCTGGAGCGCCTCGGCCGCCCACGCCAGGACGAACGCGGACCCGACGATGGCGAGGCCGTAGGCGAGGGCGGCCACCCAGGCGGTGGGGTGGGCGTCGGCGATGCGCAGCGCGATCCCGGGGATGGTGAGGGACGCCGCCGTGGCCATGGCGAGCAGTTGTCCCCGCGGTCCCCGGACGGCCATCGGAAGATCCTAGGAGTCGCCTGCAACCGACCTGCAGCGGGAGCCCACACTGCGTGGTCTCGCGCTCTCACCAGGTCGAACGGCTCCGCAGCACGTTCGGACTCAGGTCGGGCGGAATACGCGCCGAAGAAGGGCCGTTGTCGGGGTTTCAGTCCCACGAGGCCGCTCATGATCGCAGTCACATCCATCGCACCGACGTCGAGCTGGCGTGACCACGCGGAGTGTCGGGGTGTCGATCCGGGGATCTTCCACCCGGACGACGAAGAGGAGAACGAGTTCTCCGCCGAGCCGGCCAAGGCGATCTGCCGGTTGTGCCCGGTTCGCGAGGCGTGTCTCGAGCACGCGATCTCCGTGCGGGAGAAGCACGGCGTCTGGGGTGGGCTGACAGCTCGGGAACGCCGCCGGCTCATCCGCCGTCGACGCCGGAGCGCCTGAGCGCCCGAGCACGCGAGCGCCCGAGCCGGCCGCCTAACGTCGCCGCCTCCGGAGCGTCCGGAGTGCTCCGGCGGTGCCGGAGCCGAGCGGAGGAACCGAAGGACCGTGCGACGCGGGGTGGCGATCGGTCTCGGGCTCGGCGTGCTCACCGCCGTCGTGGCGGCGGGCGTCCGCCGTCGGACCCCGAACACCGGCCCGGTGCTCGGCAGCACGCTCCTGGCTCGCAACGTCCGGCTCGCCCGCCTCGGCGCCCGCGCCGGCGGACGTCACGCCGTCTCCCGGGCGCAGGGCGTCTTCGCGTCCGCCGAGCGCCGGGAGGCCCTCGACCGCAGCGTCGAGCTCCGCCACGCCGAGGACGTCGCCCGCGAGCTCGGGCAGATGAAGGGCGCGTTGATGAAGCTCGGCCAGATGGTCAGCTACCTCGACGAAGGGCTCCCCGAGCACGTGCGCGTCGCGCTGTCGCAGCTCCAGCAGGACGCGCCCCCGATGAGTGTCGAGCTCGCGGCTGCGACGATCGAGCACGAGCTCGGGGCGCCACCGGACCGCGTCTTCGCCGAGTTCGACGCCGAGCCGATCGCGGCCGCGTCCATCGGGCAGGTCCACCGCGCCGTGACACGCGACGGTCGGGCCGTCGCGGTCAAGGTGCAGTACCCGGGCGTCGCCGAGGCCGTGGAGTCCGACCTCGGCAACGTCGGGCTCCTGTTCGGAGGCATCGGCCGCGCCTATCCGGGGTTCGACAGCGGCCCGCTCGTCGACGAGCTGCGCACGCGTCTGCGCGAGGAGCTCGACTACCGGCTCGAGGCGGTGCGCCAGCAGCAGTTCGCCGACTACTACGCGGGGCATCCGTTCATCCACGTCCCGGCCGTGCACGCGGATCTGAGCACCGGGCGCGTGCTCACGACCGAGCTCGCGGTCGGCGCGCGCTTCGCGGAGGCGCGGGAGTGGCCGCAGCAGCAGCGCGACCTGGCGGGCGAGGCCATCTTCCGGTTCGTGTTCCGCTCCTTCTACCGACTCCATCTCTTCAACGGTGACCCGCACCCGGGCAACTACCTCTTCCGGCCCGACGGTCACGTGACCTTCCTCGACTTCGGGTTGGTCAAGCAGTTCCTGCCCGCCGACATCGACGTGATCCGGCGCCTGATCCAGACGATCGTGCTGGAGCCCGACCCGGTGGCGTTCCGGCAGGCGATGGAGGATGCCGGGTTCCTGCGCACGGGCGCGCCGGTCTCCGACGAGGCGGTCACCGAGTACTTCGGGCTCTTCTACAGCCACATGCGTGAGCGAGGGCGCCCACTCGATCACGCCCGAGTTCGCGAGCGAGATCGTCCGTCGGTTCTTCGACGTGAAGGGTCCGTACGGCGAGGTGATGCAGCACGCGAACGTCCCGCCGGCGTTCGCGGTGGTGCAGCGGGTGAACCTCGGCCTGTTCGCCGTGCTCGCGCAGCTCGGTGGCGCGGCCGACTGGCGCTCGATCGGCGAGGAGCTGTGGCCCTGGGTCAACGGTCCGCCCGCCGGCGCGCTCGGGGGCCTCGAGGCCGAATGGCTCGCCCGTCGTGCCGATCGGAGTGGAGCCTGACCGGGGTCTGAGGACCCGGCCGGACCAACCCGGAGCCGCCGGCTTCACGCCGGTAGGCTCGATTGCTCATGGATTTCGAGCTGTCGCCCGAGCTGGCCGAGCTCCAGGCCACCGTCCGCCGGATCGCACAGGACAAGGTCCAGCCCGCGCGCCCGCGAGATCGACGTGTCCGAGGACTACCCCCAGGACCTCTTCGACCTCTTCGTCGAGACCGGGCTCACCGGGCTCTGCATCCCGGAGGCCTACGGCGGCTCGGGCGCGGGCATCCTCGGCCTCGCGATCGCGATCGAGGAGATCTCGAAGTACTCGAACGCCGCCGCCCTCATGCTGCTGCTCACCCGGCTGCCCACGGGGTCGCTGCTCATCGCCGGGAGCGAGGAGCAGAAGCAGAAGTACCTCACGCCGCTCGCGGTGGGGGACCAACGCGCCGCGTTCGGCCTCTCCGAGCCGCAGGCCGGGAGTGACGTCATGGGCATGCGCACGCGGGCCGAGCGCGACGGCGACGGTTGGCGCCTGAACGGCACGAAGTGCTGGATGAGCGGCGTGGTGCAGGCCGACTGGTACTGCGTCTTCGCCAAGACCGGTCCCGCCGACTCACGCGCGCACGACAGCATCAGCGTCTTCATCGTCGAGCGTGCCTGGGACGGCGTGTCGGTGGGCCGGACCGACAAGAAGATGGGCGTGAAGGGCGTCGACACCGGCGAGCTGATCCTCGACGACGTGTTCGTGCCCGACGAGAACGTCGTCGGCGAGATCGGCGGCTTCCAGCTGTGCATGCTCGGCCTCAACGCCATGCGACCGATCGTGGCGGCGCGCGGGATCGGTCTCGCCGAGGGCGCGCTGATGTACGCGGTCGAGTACGCGAAGGAGCGCGCCGCCTTCACGAAGACGATCGCCGATTTCCAGGGCATCCAGTGGAAGATCGCCGAGCTGGCCACCGAGATCGAGGCCGCCCGCCTGCTCACCTACCGCGCCGCGTGGCTGGCCGACCAGGGCCGGTACACCAAGGAGTGGGTGCCGTACCTGTCGATGTGCAAGTACTACGCCACCGAGCTCGCGGTGAAGGTGTCCAACCACGCGCTGCAGATGCTCGGCGCGGCGGGCTACATGCAGGACCACCCGATGGAGCTCTACTACCGGGACGCGAAGCAGCTCACGATCGTCGAGGGCACGAGCCAGGTGCAGCTCGGTCTCATCGCGCGCGGCGTGATCGACCATGACCTCTGGTGGGACTGACGCGTGGCCGAGGGAGGTGCCGCGCTGCACTGGCCGGACGTGCTGATGCCGCTCCTGCGGCGTGAGGACCTGACGCCGGATCTCGTCGGCGCGGCCATGGCCACGATCCTCGACGGCAAGGCGACCGACGCGCAGATCGCCGCGTTCGCGGTGGCGCTCCGCGCCAAGGGGGAGACCCCGGAGGAGCTCGCGGCGCTGGTGCGCACGATGCTCGCGTACGCCGACAAGGTCGAGGTGCAGCCCGAGGCCGAGGCGGGGCCGCTCATCGACACGTGCGGCACCGGCGGCGACCGTTCGCACACGTTCAACATCTCCACGACCGCGGCGCTGGTCGTCGCCGGCTCCGGCGTGCGCGTCGCCAAGCACGGCAACCGCGCCGCGTCGTCGCAGTGCGGCTCGGCCGACGTGCTCGAGAGCCTCGGCGTCGTGATCGATCTCGACGCGGCGGGCGTGGCCCGCTGCATCGACGAGGTCGGGATCGGGTTCTGCTTCGCGCAGAAGTTCCACCCGGCGCTGAGGTTCGCGGGCCCGATGCGGAGCCAGATCGGCGTGCCGACCACGTTCAACTTCCTCGGTCCGCTCGCGAACCCGGCGCGGGTGCAGCGCCAGATGGTGGGCGTGGGCGATCCGGCGATGGCCACGCGCATCGCCGCTGCGCTCGTCGAGCTCGGCTCGATCCGGGCCATGGTGTTCTTCGGCCACGACGGACTCGACGAGCTGACCACCGTCGATTCGTCGACGGTGCTCACCGTGGAGTCCGGCAAGGTGTCCCAGCAGATCCTCGATCCCACCGAGCTCGGGCTCGGACGGGCGCGGCTCGAGGATCTCCGGGGTGGCGACGCCGCGCACAACGCCAAGATCGTCCGGGCCGTGCTCGAGGGCGAGTCCGGTCCCACCCGCGACGTCGTGCTGCTCAACGCCGCGTCCGCGCTCCAGGTGGCGGGCACGGCCGACTCGTGGGCGTCGGGGATCGACGCGGCCGCAGCGGCCATCGACGACGGCCGCGCGAGCGACGTGCTCGACCGGTGGATCGCCGTCTCGCAGGATGCACGGGCGGGTGGGTGCTGATGGGTGTCGCCCTGCAGTGTCCGGAGTGCGGCTTCAAGCACCGGCTCGACGCGATCGGCGACCGTGCCGTCTTCTCCTGCGCACGGTGCTCCCGCGAGCTCAAGGTCCCTGCGGAGTATCGGGCAGCGGCCGCGCCCGCGACGAACGGGACCGGTGCGTCGCCGGCGGTGAAGGGTGCCGCCCGGGCGCGTCCGTCACCGCCGCCGCATCCCAAGCACCGGGTGGGCGCCGCACCGATGCGGCTGCCGGTGCGGATCCTGTTGTGGGTCGTGGCGCTCGTGCTCGGCGCGTTGGTCGTGCGCTTCCTCGCCAAGGCCACCGGGTTCGCGGGCGGCAACACCTTCTTCGACCTGCTCATCGACGGGAGCGTCGGTACCTACCTCCGGCTCTTCGCGCTCGTGCCGGTCTGGGCGCTGTTCTCCACGCTGTTCGCGACCGCCTTCATCGACGGACCGCGCGCGTGGGCCCGCCACCAGGCCGGCGCCGCCTCCACACCGTCGGGATCGGCCGCGGCCACGCGACGACCCCAGGAGACGTCGGGTCGGCCACCGGCGAAGGCCGGCGCCGGAGTCGCCGCCGGCGCGGCGGCCACCGGGGCCACGCGGTCGCGCGAACGGTCGATCCCGCGTCGGGAGCCGGCACCCGTCGCGACCCCCGGCCCGCGTCCACCCAGCGCGCCGTCCCGGTTGCCCGATCCGCCGCCGGTCGCGCCGGCCGTGACCCGGACGTCGGCGGTGCCACTCGCGGGTGCGGCGGCGACCGCGAGCAGCGGCGGGGCCGACGACGCCGCGTCCGACTTCACCGAGCGCGCCGCCGCGGGTCAGCGCCCGCGGCGGATCCCACGACGCGGCGCGGGCTCGTAGCGCGGGAGTGCACCGGCTCGCGGTGAGCTCGGGGCACCGGAGGCCTCGAGCAGGCGGGCGCGGCCGGTACCGATCTCTCGATCCAGCCAACGCGCCACGACGAGGAGCTCGTCCGCCCGGCGCCGGTCGAGGTGCGCAGGGACGGCGTCCTGCCCGTCGAGATCGAGCGTCGGCGCGACCGCTCCGCCGAGCGCGAGCTCGGGATCGCCGAGGAGCAGGCGTCCGTCCACGAACGTGACGACGCCGTCGTCGAGCGCGACCGACATGCGTCCGCTCGTCGACAGCCAGGCGAGGGTCTGGCGCCGGCGCAGGACCCGGGTGAGGGCTGCGACGCGGTCGCGCGTGATGGCGGCCTCCTCGAAGCGCTCCTGTCCGGCGAGGGTGTGCATGCGCTGCTCCAGCGGCTCGAGGAGCACGCGTGGATCCTCGGTGAGGCCCCGGCGGACCGTCTCGACGACCGTGGCGTAGTCGTCCTCGGCGGTGTGGCCGCGGCAGGGGCAGCAGGTGACGCCGAGCTGGGCCGGCGCGCACGGCGCGTCGACGACGATCGCCTTCGTCCGGCCCGTGCGGACCGTGCAACGCCGGAGCGGCGCCGCGGTCTCGATCGCCTCGCGCACCGTCTGCGCCGCTCGGGTCGACGCGAAGGGTCCGAGGTAGAGGTTGCCGTCGGCCTTGACCGATCGCACCAGGGTCAGCCGCGGGAACCGCTCGTTCAACGTGAGCTTCACGTAGGCCGTCGAGCGCCATCGCTTCCCCTGACGGTTGAAGCGGGGCTCGAGCTCCTGGATGAGTCGGAGCTCGCGCACCGATGCCTCGAGCTCGTGCGGACACTCGATCCAGTCGATGGCCTCCGTCTCGCGGAGGAGCTGGGGCACCTTCCGCCGGTCGTCGCCACCGAAGTACGAGCGCACGCGTGCCCGGAGGTTCGTCGCCTTGCCGACGTAGAGGATGCGCCCGGCGCGGTCCTTCATCAGGTACACGCCGGGTCGGCGCGGGAGGCGCGCGGTGAGTCGGAGCTTGCTCGCCGACGGGTGGGCGCGGATGGACGGGAGGGCCAGCAGATCGTCGAGGCCCAGCACACCGAAGGTGCCGGCCCGCTCGAGCAACGCGTGCAGCACCTCGGCGGTGGCCGCGGCGTCGGCAAAGGCGCGGTGGCACGGCGACACCGACACCCGGAGGTGCCGGGCGAGGGTCCCGAGCTTGAGGTCGGGCACCTCGTCGCGCACCAACCGGCGCGCCAGGCCGATCGTGTCGACGCGGCGTTGGGCCAGCTTGGGGTAGCCGTGTGCGGCCAGCGCGGCATCGAGGAACGAGATGTCGAACCGGATGTTGTGACCGACGATGACCGACCCGCCGATGAACTCGAGCAGGGGAGGCAGGACCTCGTCGATGCGCGGCGCGGGCAGCAGCATCGCCTCGGTGATGCCGGTCAGCACGGTGATGAACGGCGGGATCGCAACCCCGGGGTTCACGAGCGTCTCGAACCGTCCGAGCAGCTCACCGCCGCGGTACTTCACCGCGCCGACCTCGGTGATCGCGCAGTCGTTCGGCGACGCTCCCGTCGTCTCGAGGTCGAGCACCACGAACGTCACCTCGGACAACGGCGTCCCGAGATCGTCGAAGCTGGCCTGCCGCGAGGTGCGCACGGCGGGCCACCGTAGCCGAACAGATGTTCGCCCGCGGGGGACCGACCGGATCAGTGGGGGCCCGGGTGGCCGTCGGTAGTCTCCGAGCGATGGCGGAGACGACCGAGCGGCCGGTGCGGTACCGGTGCGCGGGGTGCGGCAACCTCACCCGGTTCGACGTGACCGTCGTGCGACGCACGAAGGAGTTCCGTCACTTCACCGTCGGCGGCGAGCTCGAGATCGAGTCGGTCGACGTGCTCGACGAGGACGTGCAGTCGGTGTCCTGTCGGTGGTGCGGCGCGACGGACGACCGCATCGAGGTCCTCGAGGGCTGACGCGTCGTGCGGTGCTATTCGCCCGCGACGGTCACGACGAGTCGCCGGCTGCGGGCACGGTCGTCGAAGTCGACGCAGATCACGCGCTGCCAGACCCCGAGCATCATCTCGGCGGCGGTCAGCGGGATCGTCACCGACGGGCCGATGATGCCGGCCCGCACGTGGCTGTGCCCGTTCGTGTCGGCGTTGCGCTCGTTGTGCTCCCAGCGTCCGGTCTCGGGCGCGATCCCCTCGAGCACGGCGTTGAGGTCGGCGTTGCAGCCGGGTTCGCACTCGATGATCGTGACGCCACAGGTGCTGTGCGCGACGAAGACGGTCACGGTCCCCTCGACGACGCCGCTGTTGGCGATGGACTTCTCGGCCAGGTCGGTGACGTCGATGACCTCGCCGTCGCCGCGGGTGTCGAGCGTGAACGTCTCGTGGTGAACCGTCATCCCTGCGGAGCCTATTGGGCCGGCGCCATCGGGCACAGATTCGTGTCGCGGACGGCCGGGATGCGCCGGATCGTGCCGGACGGCCACTCGACGTGGGTCGAGCACGACGACCGGTCTCAGGGCGGTCACACCCCTGTGATTGGGTGGAACGGTGAGAATCGACTGTGCCGAGTGTGTGATGCAGGCGACCGACGCGTGCGACGACTGCATCGTGTCCTTCGTGGCCAACCGGGAGCCGGGTGACGCCGTGGTGGTGGACCTCGCGACGGAGGGTGCGGTGCGCATGCTGGCCCGCGCCGGTCTCGTCCCCGAGTCCCGGCACCTGCCGCGTGCCGGCGAGGCCTAACCGAGCAGCTCGTCGGCGAGGGCCCGGACCCGGAGGTCGATGGCGTCGCGGATCGGGCGGACCTCGGCCAGCGCCCGTCCCGCCGGGTCCTCGAGCACCCAGTCGCGGTAGTCCTTGCCCGGGTAGAAGGGACACGCGTCACCGCAGCCCATCGTGATCACGACGTCGGCGTCGCGCACCGCTCCGTCGGTGAGGAGCTTCGGGCGCTCGGTGGCCAGGTCGATGTCGAGCTCGCGCATCGCGTCGACCACCGCCGGGTTGAGCGTGTCGGCGGGCGCGCTGCCGGCGGACCGCACGTCGATGCGTCCGGCCGCGGCGCGCTCGAGGAGTGCCGCCGCCATCTGCGAGCGCCCCGCGTTGTGCACGCAGACGAACAGGACGGTCGGGCGATCGGTCACGACAACTCCGGTTCGTGGGGGACGACGACATCGGCCGCGTCGACGGCCCGGAACAGCACCACGATCACCGCCAGCCCGACGACCGCGCCCACGAGCTGGGCGCCGACGAACGCCGGGACGCGTTCGGGTGCGATGCCGGCGAACGTGTCACTCAGCGTCCGGCCGATCGTGACGGCCGGGTTGGCGAAGCTGGTGGAGCTGGTGAAGAAGTACGCCGCGGCGATGTAGGCACCCACCGCGAACGGCGTCGCCCGCTGGTTGGTGCGGTTGGTGCCGAAGATCACGAGCAGCAGGCCGAGGGTCGCGACCACCTCGGCGACGAGGATGCCGCTGCCGCCACGGGTCTTGGTCGACCAGTCGACGGCGGGGAGATCGAACATGACGTTGGCGACCATGCAACCGACGCAGGCACCGGCGACCTGCGCCGCGACGTACGCACCGAGCTCTCGCGCGGAGAGCCCGCCGAAGCGCCAGTCGACGAGGCTGACGACCGGGTTGAAGTGGGCGCCCGACACGGAGCCGAACGCGAGGATCAGCGCGACCAGTCCCGCGCCGGTCGCGATCGCGTTCTCGAGCAGCTGCAGCCCGACGTCGTGCGGGGACAGCCGGACCGCCATGATCCCGGAGCCGACCACGACCGCGACGAGGAACGCGGACCCGAGGAACTCGGCGAACGCGCGACGGGGGAGCGCGGTCACGGCCGGGCGGCGACGGGCGCCCCGCCGAGCGCGTCGCGCAACACGGCGAGGCGGTCGGGCACGACCGAGAACCACGCCCACTTGCCGCGCTTCTCGCGGTGCACGAGTCCGGCGTCGGCGAGCATCGACGTGTGGTGGCTGATGGTCGGTTGGCTCCGGCCGATCAGGGTCACGAGATCGCAGGAGCAGATCTCGCCCGCCTCGGCGATGAGCGAGAGCAGGCGCAGCCGCACCGGGTCGGCGACCACCTTGAACGCGGCGGCGAGCTCCTCGGCCTCGGCCTCGGCGAGCGGGGCCGCCAGCACGGGGCCGCAGCAGCTCGTGATCTCCTTGACGTCCATCGGAACCTCGTGGCGGCAGCCGGTCGTCACATTGACAACCGTCGATACGAAGAGTATACATCGATCATCATCGAATCGACAATGATCGATGAGTGAACGTCCGGAGAACGGAGCACCGATGACCACCACCCCCACGCCGATGGCGGCCGACCTCGAAGCGCCGAGCACGGGTCGCCTGCAGCTCGCGCTGAACGTCGACGATCTCGACGCCGCGATCGACTTCTACACCCGCATGTTCGGGGTCGGGCCGGTGAAGGTGAAGCCGGGCTACGCCAATTTCGCCGCTCGCCGCGCCGCCCCTCAAGCTGGTGCTGTTCAGCGGCACGGGGGAGCCGGGCACGATCAACCATCTCGGGGTCGAGGTCGCGACCGCCGAGGAGGTCGCCGCGGCCGAGGACCGGCTGCGCGCCGACGGGCTCGAGACCACCGACGTCGTGGAGACCGCGTGCTGCTTCGCGGTGAAGACCGAGACGTGGCTCGAGGCTCCGGACGGCCAGCGGTGGGAGTGGTACGTGAAGCGGGGTGACCTCGCCGGCTTCGCGTCGGGTGACGAGGCCGGATCCGGATCCACCTGCTGTGGCTGAGCGCCGGTCGGTTCCCGTCGTCTGCGATCTGACCGACGCGCCCGACCGGTTCTGACCGGGCCTGACCCGGTCCGGCGGGCGTCGGCCGTGGCTACCGTGCCCGGGTGCGGATCGGAGCCGACAGCGGCGGGACGTTCACCGACGTCGTCGGCGCCGACGGCCGCATCCGCAAGCTCCTCTCCACGCCTGCGGACCCGGGTCGCGCGGTCCGTGCCGGTGTGGGCGCACTCGCGCCCGACGGCATCGAGGTCCTGGCCCACGGCACGACGGTCGCGACGAACGCGTTGCTGGAGCGTCGGCTCGCCACCGTCACGCTCTACACGACCGCCGGGTTCGCCGACGTGATCGAGATCGGTCGGCAGGACCGGCCCCGCCTCTACGACCCGTTCGCGGACCGACCCGAGCCGCTCGTCGATCGCGACCGGCGGCTCGAGGTCGACGAGCGGCTCGCCGCCGACGGGACAGTGCTCGTGCCGTATCGCGCCGGCACCGCACCCGACGCGCCCGCCGGGCACCGAGGCCGTCGCGGTGTGCCTGCTCCACGCCGATCTGGAACCGGACCACGAGGTCCGGGTCGCCGCGGAGTTGCGGGCGCGTGGTCTCGACGTGTGCGCGTCGCACGAGGTCTCACCCGAGATGCGCGAGTACGAGCGCACGGTCACGACCGTGGTGAACGCGGCGCTGCGGCCGGTGTGCCGCCCGTACCTGCGCGACGCTGGCCGACGTCGCCGACCAGACGGTGGTGATGACGTCCGCCGGTGGCCTGCTCGACGTCGAGCAGGGTGCGGAGCTGCCCGCGACGCTGCTGCTCTCGGGTCCCGCCGCCGGCGCGCGGGCCGCGGCCGAGGTGGCGCGTGCCTGTGGCCACCCCGACGCGTTGAGCTTCGACATGGGTGGGACCAGCACCGACGTCTGCCTGATCGTCGACGGCGCCCCCGCGGTCACCGCCGAGCACGCGGTGGCGGGCTTCCCGGTGCGCCTGCCCTCGGTCGACATCCACACCATCGGCGCCGGTGGCGGCAGCATCGCCCGCATCGACGAGGGTGGCGCGCTCGCGGTGGGTCCGGCATCGGCCGGCGCCGATCCCGGTCCGGCCGCGTACGGGCTCGGTGGTGTCGCCCCGACGGTGACCGACGCCAACGTCGTGCTCGGTCGCATCCCCGCCGACTCCACGTTCGGCGCGGGTGACGCCGACACCGTCCGGACCCTCGACCTCGAGGCGGCGCGCACCGCGCTGGCGCAGCGCCGGCGTCGACGCCGACGGTGTGGTCGCGGTGGTGAACGCGGGGATGGAGCAGGCGCTGCGGCAGGTGTCGGTGGTCCGCGGGGTGGATCCGGCCGAGCTCGCGCTCGTCGCGTTCGGCGGTGCCGGGCCGTTGCACGCGTGCGCGCTGGCCGAGGCGATGGGCATGACGACCGTCATCGTGCCGGCCGCGGCCGGCGTCCTCTCGGCAGTCGGTCTCCTGATCGCACCCCGCCACCGGGAACTGGCTCGGAGCTGGCCCACGGGCGCCGCCCTCGACGGGCTGGACGACGCGCTCGCATCGCTCGCCGCCGAGGCGCGTGAGGCCCTGGGCGTCGAACCGTGCACGGTCGCCACCGCGGTCGACTGCCGCTACGCCGGGCAGAGCCACGACCTGCGGGTGCCGACGGTCGCCGAGTTCGCCGACGCCCACGAGCGTCGAAACGGCTACCGCCGGGACGACCCGGTCGAGGTCACGACGCTGCGCGCGGTCGCCGAGGCGCCGGCGCCGTGCACGCTCGCCGAGGTGCTGGCCGGCTGGGAGGGACGGTGGCCGGAGCCGGTCGTCGGTCCCGCGGTGGAGATCCGCGAGGACTGCACGATCTGGGTCCCCGCCGGGTGGACCGGTCGGGAAGGACCGCTCGGATCGCTCGTCCTCGAGCGGACGGCGGAGGACGGGGTGCGATGAGTCTCGACCCGGCCGCGCTCCAGGTGCTCATCGCCCGGCTGAGCGGTGTGGCCGCCGAGACGGGCGCGGTCCTGCAGCGGGCCGCGTTCAGTCCGAACATCAAGGAGCGGGCCGACTGCTCGGCCGCGGTGTTCGACCCCGCCGGTCGCCTCCTCGCCCAGGCCGAGCACATCCCGGTGCACCTGGGCTCGATGCCGGCATCGGTGGGCGCCGTGATCGCCCGCTTCGACGGTGCCGGCGATCCGCTCGCGCCCGGCGAGCAGGCGGTGGTGAACGATCCCTACGAGGGTGGGACGCATCTGAACGACGTGACCGTGGTCGCGCCGTGTCACGTCGACGGCCGGCTCGTCGGCTGGGTCGCGAATCGGGCCCACCACGCCGACCTCGGCGGTGCCGCGCCCGGGTCGCTCCCGGCCGACGCGACCGACATCGCGCAGGAGGGGCTGCGGCTCCCGCCCGTCCGGCTCACCCGCGAGGTGCGCGAGCTCATCGTGGCGTCGTCGCGCACGCCGGGGGAGCGGGCCGGGGACCTGGACGCGCAGCTCGGCGCGAACGTCGTCGGCGTGCAGCGCCTGGCCGCGCTCGCCGGTGAGCCGTTCGGGGAGGTGCTCGACTACGGCGAGCGTCGGTGCCGCGCCGCGCTCGACGCGTTGGGCGACGGCGTGTGGGAGGCGGCCGACGTCCTCGACTCCACCGGGCCGCGCGACGACCAGCAGCATCCCGCCACGATCCGCTGCCGCGTCACCGCCGCCGGCGGCCGGCTCGTGTTCGACTTCACGGGCACGGATCCGCAGTCGTCGGGGAACGTGAACGCGGTCGAAGCGGTGACCGTGTCGTGCGTGGAGTTCGCGTTGCGCAGCGCGCTCGATCCGGGGCTGCCGGCCAACGCGGGCGCGATGCGCCCGGTCGAGGTGATCGCACCGGTGGGGACGCTCGTGGCGGCGCGCTTCCCGGCCGCGGTGGGCGCGGGCAACGTGGAGGTGAGTCAGCGGATCGCCGACGTGTGCCTGCGCGCACTCGCCGCGGCAGTGCCGGACCGGGTCGGCGCCGCCTCGCAGGGAACGATGAACAACGTGCTGATCGGTGGGACGGCCGTCGGCGGCGCGCCCTGGGTGTACTACGAGACCGTCGCCGGCGGACAGGGCGGCCGGCCCCCCGCACAGGCGGGGATGAGTGGCGTGCACACGGGCATGACGAACACCCGCAACACGCCGGTGGAGGCGCTCGAGCGCGCGTTTCCCATGCGCGTGCGGCGCCAACGGCTCCGGCAGCGACAGCGGGGGCGCGGGGGCCGCGCCCGGCGGCGACAGGCATCGAACGTGATCTCGAGGTGCTCGTCGCCGCGACGGTCTCGCTCATCACCGAGCGGCGCGTCGCGCGGCCGTGGGGCCTGGCCGGGGGTTCGCCGGGTGCGGCGGGGGAGAACTGGCTGTTGCCCGGCGGCGACGAGCAACGAGCCGAGCGACTGCCCGACAAGTGCACGCTCCACCTTCGGCCCGGCGACGTGCTCCGGATGCTGACGCCGGGAGGCGGCGGCTGGGGCGCTCACCTCCCACTGACCTCGACCTCTGTCACCTGAGGTACCGCCTCGGTACCTCAGCGCACGAAGGTCGGGTCATTGCGCCGGTCGCAGTCGTGTCACACCTCCTGCGTAGGGTCCGGCTCACCTTCCCCGGGTCGAACGCGTACGTAGGGAGGGCGGGATGGACACACGCTGGCGAGGGGTACTGACGCTCGCCGAGGAGCAGTACGGGCTCGTGACCCGCCGGCAGATGCTCGGCCTGCAGGTCACCCGCCGGATGGTGGTGCGGGCCCTCGAGGACGGTCGGCTGCAGCGCGTCGCGCCAGAGGTGTTCCGGGTGAGTGGCGCCCCGCAGACCGAGCGCATGGCGACTGCGGCCGCGGTGCTCGCCGCCGATGGCGCGACCTCCTTCGGTGCGTCGGCCGCGCTGCTGAAGCTCGACGCGCCGACGTCGGTGGTGCCCATCGACGTGACGGTCGACGCCGCTGACCGTCATCCGAGGATTCGGCGGGTCGACGTCGAGACGGCGGCGCACTCGTTTCACGAGGTGCGCATGCACCGGCACCGGTGCCACCGAGAACCGATGCTCACCGTGGACGGCATCCGTTGCACCGATGGCGCCCGCACGCTCATCGATCTCGCAGGTCGACTCGGTCAGGACCAGCTCGAAGATGCGTTCGAGCGGGCTCGGCGACTCGGACTCGTCTCGGCGCCTTCCCTCGCCCGGCGCTTCGAGCTCGTCGGCGGACAGGGTCGGAAGGGCGCGGCGAAGGTCAGAGCGGTGCTCGAGCACGCCCGACCGGGCCCGCTCGACTCGAAGCTCGAGGGGCGCGTCTGGCGCATGATCCGATGTTCCTCGTTGGTCGAGCCGGTGCGACAGTTCCGTGTCGACATTGCGCCTCAGAACGCCGCTACCGCATCGATTTCGCATGGCCCGAGCTGCTCGTCGCCGTGGAGGCGGAAGGCTTCGAGTGGCACGGGAGTCGAGCACGATGGAAGGCCGACAAGATCCGTGTCGCGGCCCTGGAGCGAAGCGGATGGCGCGTGCTCGTCGTGACGTGGGACGACGTGACGAAGCGGCGCGCCGAGACCTTGGATCGGATCGCGCTGGCCCTCGCCGAGCGGACTCGTCTCGCCAGCCCGGGCTGACCCGAGCTTTGTCCCCTGAGGTACCGCCTCGGTCCCTGACGGGACAAAGGTCGTGGGGGGCGAGTGAACGGGCGGTGGCCGCTCAGTCGGTGACCTGGGCGCGGAGGGCGCCGACCGTGGCCTGGTCGCGCGGGATGTGCACGAACGGGTCGTACTGGTAGATGCGCATGGCGTTCTCGTGCGTGAACTTGTTGACGATCGAGTCGTCCATGCCCGCGAGCTGCTTGGTGACCGACTCCGGGGAGTTGGGCCAGCTCGAGTCGGAGTGGGGATAGTCGCACTCCCACGTGACGCTGTCGTAGCCGATGGCCGCGGCCTGCTCGACGCCGGCGCGATCCGAGATGAAGCAGAACGAGAAGTGGTCGCGCGCCACCTGGGCGGGGGACGAGTCGCCGAAGTCCTGCATCGTCCAGAACCGGTGCTGCTGGTACACGTAGTCGAGCCGCTCGAGCCAGTACGGGATCCAGCCCGTCCCGCCCTCGCTCAGCGCGAACTGCAGGTTCGGGAACTTGCGCAGCACCGGGCTCCACACGAGGTCGGTCGCGGCCTGCATCGTGTTGAGCGGGGTGAGTGTGATCATCACGTCGATCGGCGCGCCCGGCGCGATCTCGATCTGGGTCGAGGACGAGCCGATGTGCAGGCAGATGACCGTGCCCTCGTCCTCGCACACGGCGAAGAACGGGTCCCAGTGGTCACCGAAGATGTGCGGCCACCCGAGCTTGTACGGGTTCTCCGAGAACGTGACCGCGTGGCAGCCCTTCTTCGCCACGCGCCGGACCTCGTCGGCCATCAGCTGCGGGTCCCAGATCGGCGGGATCGACAGCGGCATGAACCGACCCGGGTAGGTCCCGCACCACTCGTCGATGTGCCAGTCGTTGTACGCGCGCAGCAGGTGGATGGACGTGTCGAGGTCCTTCGACTTCGAGAACAGCTGCCCGCAGAACTGCACGAAGCTCGGGAAGCACATCGACCCGAGCACGCCGTTGCGGTTCATGTCCTTGACGCGCTCGTGGATGTCGTAGCAACCGGCGCGCATCATGTCGAAGGACGTCGGCTCGATGTTGTACTCCTCGGGCGGGCGACCGGCGACGGCGTTGAGCCCGATGTTCGGGATCACGTTGCCCTCGAACTCCCAGACGTCGATGCCGTCCCGGTGGACGCTCTTGGGCGCCGCGTCCTTCCACTTCTCGGGAAGGTGGTCGTCGAAGAGGGTGGGGGGCTCGACGACGTGGTCGTCGACGCTCACCAGGATCATGTCCTCGGTCCGCATGGCATCCCCCGGTCGCTCGCGTGCACCTGACGTCCGTGTCAGGTTAGGCCTCGCCTAGTCCTTCGTGGCGACGGCGTTGGGGGTGACGTTCATCTGGGGCACGTAGTCGGCCGCTTCCACGTCCCGGGCGACCGCGTCGTACGTCGTGTGCAGGTCGGCGACGCAGCCGGCGCAGGGCCCGTAGAACCGCTGCTCGACGTCGGCGCCGCAGCGGGGACAGGTGACGGCGAGCAGGCTGGTGTCCACGGGACCTCCGGTCGGGCAGGGGAGCATCGACCGTACGCGGCGCGCCCGGCGCGGGCGCGCATTCCCGCCTACTCCGTGCGCAGCGCGTCGCCGAGATCGTCGTGCCCGGCGCGCCGGGCCGGCCACGCCGCGAGGAGCGCGCCGAGCAGGAGCGTGGCCGGGACCGCGAGCAGGACCACGAGCCAGGGCGTCGCGGGATCGGTGAGCGCGTGCAGCGAATCAGTCGTCCCGCGCCAGACGAGCCGGCCCACGACGATGCCCAGGGGGACCCCGACCACGACGGCCGCGCCGGTCAGCAGCAGCGCGGCCACGACGACCGATCCGGTGACCTGGCGGCGCCGCATCCCGATCACGCGGAGCACGGCGAACTCGCGGCGGTGCCGGCGCGATGCGACCCACAGCGCGTGGAGCAGTCCGAGCATGCCGAGGAGCACGAAGAACGCCCCGAGGACGAGGGCGATCGTGCGGGTGTCCGCGAGCCGCTGCACCAGCCCGGGTGTCTGCGGCTCGGTGAACGGGTTGAAGTCGAGGCCGTGGCGGGAGAGCCGCCGTTCCGCGGCGGCCACGTCGACCCCGGGCCGGTAGGTGAGCACGACGTCGGACGTCAGCTGGTCGGGAGGGACCAGGGCGCGCAGCGCGCGCGGACTCACGACGACACCGGTGTCGAGGACGCTGCTGCTGCCGGCGCTCGGTGGCGTGACCACGGTGCCAGTGACCGTCATCGTCTGCGCCGGGCTGGGTCGCTCACCGTCGTGGCCCTGCACGCGCACGGTCTCGCCGACGCGCGCGCCGATCTTGTCGAGGGTGCCCTGTCCGATCGCGATCTCGTCGACCCGCCGGGGCAGCCGGCCGGAACGCATCGCCGGCACGAGGTGGCCCCGCACCGGCGTCAGCGTGGTCGCCGGCACGTCGTGACCGTCGACTCGGAGCGAGTCGCCGGTGAGGACCGCGACGGCGTCGACGCCGGGATCCGCGGCGACGGCGCGCTCGACGGCCCGGCGTGAGGTCCCGGGATCGAACGCGTCCGGCTCCGAGTACCAAGTGCGGCCCCAGCGCGCCGGATCGGAGCGGAACTCGGACTCGCTGCGCGCGCGACGACGGACGCGCCGACGGTCGCGATGACCGCGAGCGCGACGACGGCGAGCCCGCTGCGGACCGGTACGGGGCCGCCCGGGCCGCGCCGCTCGGTGGCGAGGTGGATCCCGGCACCGACCGCGGGCCGGAACCCCAGGTGCGCCGCCGCCCGCCCGAACGCCGAGACGCGGCGACCGGTCATCGCCGGGAGCCGAGTCCGGGCGACGGTGGCGCGACCGGTCAGCAGGGCGAAGCCGGTCGCCAGCAGGAGTGTCGCGAGCGCACAGGCGACGAGGATCGGCAGGTCGGGGCGGACGCCGGGGGACACCTCGGCCCGCCCCGCGAGCCCGATCGGGAGGAGTGGCGAGAGCGCGATCGCCGCCAGGAGGCCGAGTGCGGTGCCGATTGCCGTCGCCC
>CAVWPR010000064.1:0-14472 GCA_963756815.1 uncultured Acidimicrobiia bacterium | reverse complement strand
TCGCGTCGGCGGCTCCGATCGCACCTCTGCGCGTCCACCGGAGGGTGGCTCGTTGCGCCGCGGCTCGCCACCGCGCCGCTCCGGCTCGGCGCGGCCCGAGGGGTCGAAGACGCCGGGACGGTACGGTCCGTCGATGGCCGTCCTGCTCGGGTTGCTCGCGGCGTTGTCGTGGGGCACGGGTGACTTCGCCGGCGGTCTCGCCACGCGGCGGGCGGCCGAGACCGCGGTCGTCCTCGGCACCGAGACGGTCGGCCTGGTCCTGCTCCTGGTCATCGCGCCGTTCGGCGGTGGGAGCCCGCGCGCATCCGACCTCGGGCTCGGTGCGGTCGCCGGACTCGTCGGTGTCAGCGGGCTCGCGCTGCTCTACCGCGGCCTCGCACGTGGCCGGGCGAGCGTGGTCGCGCCCCTGAGCGCGGTCGGTGCCGCAGTGCTCCAGGTGGCCTGGGGACTCGCCGGCGGCGAGCAGCCGGGCGGCTGGGCGATCGCCGGCATCGTGCTCGCCCTGGTGGCGATCGGTGTGGTCGCGGGATCGGCGGACGCGCCGTCGGAGGTCGCGGCCATGAGCCGTGGGGAGGAGCTGCTCTGCGGCCTCGGCGCCGCGGTGGGCTTCGGCGCCTACCTCATCCTGATCTCGGAGACGTCGAGCGGGGCGGGCCTCTGGACCGTGGTCGCGGCACGCGTCGCACCGGTCGTCGTGCTCACCGCCGTGCTGGCGCTGACGGGGCGGCCCGTCGTCCCCGACCGGCGTGCGCTCCCCCTCGTCTCGCTCTCGGGCATCACCGACGCCGGCGCGAACGCGCTGCTCCTCGTCGCGGTGCGCACCGGACTCCTCACCGTGGTCGCGCCGGTGGCCAACCTCTACCCCGCCGTCACCGTGGTCCTCGCGCGCCGCGTTCGGCCACGAGCGGATCGGTCGATTCCGTCTCGCCGGCCTCGTGCTCGCCGTCGCCAGCCTCGTGCTGATCTCGATCTGATGGAAGCCTCGCTGTTCGACGACGTCGCCGACGCGGTGCGCGGCCTGCTCCCCCCGGAGCTCGGCGAGCCACAGATCCGCGCCCACCGGTACGGGATCAAGGTGTGGTTCCGCACGGTCAAGCCCACGCGCGAGCACTACGAGGCGCAGGTCGTCGGCGCGCGCGACTGGCCCGAGGCGCGCGTGCTCGCCCTGGAGGTCGGGTTCCACTCCGAGCACCCGAAGGAGCCCGACAACGACGCGGTGATCGACCGGCTGACCGCGACCCAGCGGGGATGGCGGCGCGAGATCGGCGAGGAGGCCCAGGTCGGGCCGTTCCTGGGTCGGGCCGAGCACTGGCGGCGCATCTCCGAGGTCTGGTCCGATCCGGACCTGTCAGAGCCGGGACTCGCGTTCGAGATCGCGTCGCGTCTCGTCGACTACATCACCGCGCTCGAGCCGCGGCTGCGCGCGACCGGCACGTGACGGTCGCGAGAAGGTGGACGTGAAGGCGCGGCTCCGGATCGCGGTCGTCGATGACTGCCCGATCGCCTGCAACCGCCCAACCGCCGACTTCATCGTGTCGAGCCAACACATGCGCACCGCGTCGAGCGGGGACCGCGCCGCGGGGCGAGCGCGACCTGACCGCGACGCGTCGGTCAGACGCCGGCGACGCCGATCGGGCAGCTGACACCCGTACCGCCGAGACCGCAGTAGCCGCCGGGGTTCTTCGCGAGGTACTGCTGGTGGTAGTCCTCGGCGAAGTAGAACTCCGGCGCGGGCAGGATCTCGGTGGTGATCTCGTCGTAGCCGGCGGCGGTGAGCCGCTCCTGGAACATCGCACGCGACGCCTCGGCCGCTTCACGCTGCGCGTCGGAGTAGGTGTAGATCCCGGACCGGTACTGCGTGCCGACGTCGTTGCCCTGGCGCATGCCCTGGGTCGGGTCGTGACCCTCCCAGAACGCGCGGAGCAGGTCGTCGTACGAGATCACCTTCGGGTCGAACACCACGAGCACGGCCTCGGTGTGGCCGGTGCGCCCGCTGCAGACCTCTTCGTAGGTGGGGTTGGGTGTGATCCCCGCGGCGTACCCGACGGCGGTCGTGTAGACGCCGTCGAGCTGCCAGAACGCGCGCTCGGCGCCCCAGAAGCAGCCGAGCGCGAACATCGCGGTCTCGAGGCCCTCGGGGTACGGACCCCGCAGCTCGTGGCCGAGGACGAAGTGCGTCGACGGCACCGGCATCTCGGTGTCGCGGCCGGCGAGGGCCCGCTCGGGATCGACCATCGCCATCTTCTCGGGGTTGCGGAATCGGAAGACCATCGGGACTCGTTCCTCTCGAAGTGTTCGCCGACATTGTCACCCACGGCGGCGTTCCGTTACGCGGCGCGAGGCCAGCCGGTACCGTCCGGAGCATGACGCATCGGGTGATCCAGTGGTCCACGGGCAACGTCGGGCAGTACACGCTGCGGGCGATCGTCGGCCATCCGCTCCTCGAGCTGGCCGGGCTCTGGGTGCACTCGGACGCGAAGGTCGGTAAGGACGCGGCCGAGCTCTGCGGTCTCGACGCGCCCACCGGCGTCGTCGCCACCGACGACGCCGAGGCGCTGCTCGCGTCGGACGCCGACGTCGTCTGCTACACCGCGACGGGCGATCTGCGACCGCAGGAGGCCGTCGACGACATGTGCCGGTTCCTGCGGGCCGGCAAGCACGTGGTGTCGACGTCGGTCGTCTCGCTCCTCTACCCGCCGAAGGCCGCGAAGGGATGGGTCCGCCAGCTGCAGGAGGCGTGCGCGGAGGGCGGTACCGCCTGCTTCACCTCGGGCATCGACCCCGGGTTCGCCAACGACCTGCTGCCGCTCGTGGTCACCGGCTTCGCCGAGCGCATCGACTCGGTCCGCATCCAGGAGAACCTCGACTACTCCACCTACATGCAGCCGGAGGTGCTCTTCGACACGATGGGCTTCGGCCAACCGCTCGACCACACGCCGCTGCTCCTCATCCCCGGCGCGCTCGGGTTCGCGTGGGGCGGTCCGCTGCACATGATCGCGGCCGGCCTCGGGGAAGAGCTCGACGAGATCCGGGAGGTCGTCGAGCGCTTCCCCGCCCCGTACGACTTCGACACCGCGGTCGGGCCGATCCGCGAGGGCACGATGGCCGCGCTGCGGTTCGAGGTGCAGGGTTGGATCCGCGGGCGGCCCGCGATCGTGGTCGAGCACGTCACCCGCATGCACCCCGAGATGGCGCCCGACTGGCCGCAGCCGCCGGGGCACGGCGGCTACCGGATCGAGGTCCAGGGCTCGCCGATCTACACCGTCGACTTCGCCATGATGGGCGAGGACGGCGACCACAACACGGCCGGTCTGCTCGGCACGGGCATGCGGATCCTCAACGCGATCCCCGCCGTCTGCGCGGCCGCGCCCGGCGTGCTCTCGACCCTCGACCTCCCCCTCGTCACCGGCCGCGGTCTGCTCGCCTGAACGCCTAGTTGAGCGACGCGTCGTCGGGCGCGGCGGCGAGCAGCGAGACGCGACCGCGCTGACGCCGCAACACGTCGCGCCACAGCGTCTCGGGCGTGGCCGTCGACACGTCGTCGAGCTTCGCGTCGACCACGAGCCAGTCGTCGCGCGCGAGCTCGCTGTCGAGCTGCCCGGGGCCCCACCCCGCGTAGCCGACGAACACACGCACCGCCCGGTGCTCCTCCGGTGCGCCCTCGAGATCGATCGCCCCCATGGCACCCAGGAGCGCCTCGTCGCCGACGGAGCCACCGATGCCCAACCCGATCACGCCGTCGGTCTGCACCGGTCCGCCGAGATAGAGGCACGCGGGCGGCGCGGCGGCGCCCTGCCACCGCGGCAGCGCCTCGCCGATCGCGATCTCGGTCGGGCGATTGAGCACGAGCCCGACCGCGCCTTCGGCATCGTGGGTCAGCACGAGGACGACGGTGCGTCGGAAGTTGGGGTCGACCAGGTCGGGGGAGGCCACGAGCAACCGGGCACGGGTCGAGATCGGCACCAGCCCATCGTCGCGCCGAGGGAGGGGGTCGATGTCGAGCGCCCGGCCACCGGGGGCGTGTGACGACTGGCGCCGCCCTCGGTCGCGACCGATACGGTCCGGCCCGTGACCGCCGTGACCGCCACCACCGGGGACGGCGATCCGCCCGTGTACCCGCCCGATCGGCACATCCTCCGCGACCTCGCCTTCACGACCGAGATGGGCGCCACGGATGCGGCACGCGGTTGGCTCGAGGTGGGCCCGTTCCTGCGCGACGGCGCCGGCGTGACCCACGCCGGGGCGATCGCCACGCTCGTCGACGCGCTCGGCGGCGGTCTCGCCGCCATCGCCGCCCTCCCCGACTGGATGGCGACCGCGGATCTCAACCTCCACCTCCTGTCCCGAGCGGGCGTCGAGACGATCGAGGCGCGGGCCCGGGTCGCACGAGCGGGCCGCACCACCATCGTCGTGGAGGTCGACCTCGACGCCGACGACACACCGCTCGGGCTGGCCACCATGACCTTCGCCGTGCTCCCACGCCGGGCCGGCAACCCCGTGATCACGGCGTCGGGCGACATCACCCGCATGACCATGGCGCGGCCCGGCTCCGGCCTGCGCGCGTCGCTCGAGGCGAGCACAGGGATCGAGGTACGCGACCACGCCGCCGGGATCGTGCACCTCCCGATCGGCGACTACGTGCGCAACAGCCTCGGCGCGGTCCAGGGAGGGATGATGGCGACGGTCGCGACGACGGCCGCCACACGCGCGCTCACAGCCGCCGCCGGTGTGCCGCAGCGCGTCGTGGACCTGCAGATCACCTACCTCAGCCTGGCGCGGGTCGGACCGGTCGTGACCCGTACGACCGTGCTCGACGCCACCCCGGAGTTCGGAACCGCGCGCGTGGAGCTCGTGGACGCGGGCGCCGACGATCGCGTCGCCACCGTCGTGCGCGCCCGGACCGTCGCGTGAGCGCCTTCGACGACCCGGACGCCGGTCGCGCCGTCGCCCGGTACCTCGGCCTGACGCTGGAGGAGGTGGGCGACCCGCGCGAGGGCGCGGCGACCGTGGTCGGACGCGCGCCTGCGGCGACCTACCTGCGCGCCCCGGACGGGACCGTCGCGATGGGCGCGCTGCTCGGACTCGCCGACAGCGTCGCCGGGCTCTGTGGTGGGCTCGCGGCCCTGCCCGGGTGGGTCGTGTCGACGAACCTGGTGCTGCGAGCCGTCGATCTCGACGTCGTGGGTCCGCTCGCGTTGCGCGCCGACGTGCTCCGGGCCGGTCGGAACGCGGTCGTCACCGCGGTGCAGGCTCGGGACTCGGGCGCGCACGACCGACTCGTCGCCGACGGCGCACTCACGTCGGCGGTCCTCGTGCCCGAGGACGGGCCACCCGTGTACGAGCGGCCGCTGGTGCTCACCGCACCGACCGTGGACCCGGCGACGACCCCCGCCCTGCCGGAGTTCCTCGGCACGCGGGTCACCGACGCCGACACGCTCTCGATCGAGCTGACCGAGCCCCTCCGCAATCCCTGGGGGATCCTCCACGGCGGGGTGACGGCCGCGCTGGTCGACCTCGCAGCCCGTCACGCGACCGGTGGGCGCGCGACCACCGACACCGTGCTGCACTTCCTCGCACCCGGTCGCGTCGGACCGGTGACCGCGCGGGTCGCGCGGGTGGGCACGCGGGCCGATGGCGCGCTCGTGCGCGTCGAGGTGCGCGACGGCGGCGCCGGCGACCGGTTGATGGCGATCGCGGCCGCGACCGTCGCGCGCTGACGGCTTCAGGCGGGGACGTCGACCTCGGACGCGAGCTGCTTGGCCAGCACGAGGTGCGCCACGCTCGATGCTGCGGCGGCGACGCCCAGCACGCGGCCCCGCCAGTCGAGCCGGCGCGCGGTGAGGTTGACGACCGCGTCGATCCCGTCGGCCAGAGCGATCATCGAGATCCAGTTCGCGCCGCCCCGCCGTTCCCCGACCGCGATCGCGCCGCCGGCACCGAGCACCGCCTCCCTGGCCCCCATCATGCGGGCGAGCGCCTTCGCCGCCGGTTCGCCGGCACCGGATCCGTAGATCGGGCCGAATGCGAGGCGCGGCGAGGCGAGCATGACGAGGCCGAGACCGACGCGCGTACGCGACAGGTAGAGGGCACCGCGACGGAGATCCATGTCGGGATCCTCGCGCGCGGGACTCAGCCGACGGGAGTCGGCTCGCGCACACCGAGCCCGGCCGCGCGATAGATCGCGTCGACGACCTCCATGTTGGCGACCGAGTCCGCCGGCGAAGTGAGCGGTGGGACCCCGTCGATCACCGCCGCGACGAAGGCGCGGAGCTGGTACGTGTAGGTGGGGGTCTTCGCACCGTCGACGCGGATGCTCTCCTTCGATCCACCGCGTCGCAGGGTCATGCGGTAGCCGAACTGGGGGCCGGTCGGGTTGAAGACGCGGAGCTCGCCGGCCGTTCCGACCGCGCGCACCCCGACCTTGAGGAGCGTGCTCGACCAGAGCGCGCACGTCATCGTCCCGGTGACGCCGCCCGGGTAGAGGAGCTCGGCCCGCATCCACCGGTCGACACCGGTGCGGGCCGTCCGCGCCCGGGCGCGGACGACCGTCGGCTCGGCGCCGACCACGCTGCGATTCATGTGGATTGCGTAGCAACCCGTGTCCATGGTGGCGCCACCGGCGAGGTCGAGGCGGTAGCGGATGTCCTTCGGGAGCGGGAGCGGGATGCACATCGACGACTCGACGTGACGGAGCTCACCGAGGTCGCCGCTCGCGACGATGTCGATCATGCGCTGCGCCACCGGGTGGTACCGATAGTGGAACGCCTCCATCACGACGCGGCCCGACGACGCCGCCGCCGCGGCGACCGCGGCCGCCTCGCCGGCGTTCGCGGTGAACGGCTTCTCGCACAGCACGTGCTTGCCGGTCGCGAG
Source organism: uncultured Acidimicrobiia bacterium (assembly GCA_963756815.1). Classification (GTDB taxonomy): domain Bacteria; phylum Actinomycetota; class Acidimicrobiia; order IMCC26256; family JAENVU01; genus JAENVU01. The sequence goes on along the minus strand of CAVWPR010000064.1, from coordinate 7,599 downwards.
GGCGCGGGTGGTCCAGGCTCCGTGGAGACCGTTCGGCAACGGGTTGTAGACGGCGTCGATCTCCGGGTCGGCGAGCACGGCGTCGTAGGAGTCCAGGACGCGCGGGATCCCGTGCCTGGCCGCGAACTTCTCCGCACGCGCCCGGTCGCGAGCCGCGACCGCGACCACCTCGATGCCGTCGACCCGGCGTGCCGGCTTCACGAGGGCCGCCGGCGCGATCCGCGCGGCACCGAGGGTCGCGATTCTCAACGGTGGCATCGCGGGAGGTTAGAGGCGCCCCGACCTCGGATCAGGTGAACCGAGTGATGAGCCCGCGCCGGCGGAAGATCCGCAGCATCCGGACCAGGAACCAGCACGCGAGGACGGCGAAGCCGACGGTCTCGGCGGTGGCGATCGCGATCTGGGACCAATCGAGGCCGTGACCGTCGACGAGACCGCGCAGTGCGGCGAACGCGTGCGTGGTCGGCAGCGCCAGCGCCACGGGCTGGAGCACGGCCGGCAGCGCGGAGACCGGGTAGAAGATCCCCGACAGCGGCATCACCACGAACATGACTCCCCACGCGAGAGCCTCCGCGCCGGAGCCGAAGCGCAGGACCACGCCGATGACGAAGAGGGCGATGGTCCAGCCCACGAGCAGGAGCACGGCGGCGATGGGCACGAGTCCGAACCCGAGCGTCGACACGTCGAACGAGTAGAAGACGAGCGCGCCGAGCGCGACCACGCCGACGCCGAGCGCGAGCTTGAAGAGCCCGAACAGCGCGACCCCGCCGACGTACTCGACCTCGCGGATCGGCGTGACCATCAGGTTGAGCAGGTTCCGGCTCCACGTCTCCTCGAGCAGGCCGGTGCTCACGGAGATCTGCGACTGGTAGACGACGTGCCACAGGACGATCCCGGCGATGAGGTAGCCGGCCGCCTTCCCGCCGTCGGTGGCGTGCCCACCACCCACGTAGCTCGCGAGCGCGCCGAACAGCAGCACGTCGACGAGTGGCCACAGCGTGACGTCGAAGAGACGGTGCGGGCTGCGCATGAGGACGTACGCGTGCCGGCGCGCGACCGCGCGCATCCGCAGCCAGGTCAGTGCGGCGCCGTGCCGGCGCTCGGGGAGCGGGACGGGCGGCACGCGCACGGCGTCGGTCCCGTCGGTCACGCCAGGTGCTCCGTCTGCTGCCGCGGACGGCGGTGGACGGTGATCGTCCGCCAGGTGGAGGAACACGCCTTCGAGGTCGGTCCGACCGAAGCGGTCGGCGACCTGGTCCGGCGTACCGTCGGCGACGATGCGGCCACCGGAGATGAACACCACTCGATCGCACAGCCGTTCGACCTCGGCCATGTCGTGCGAGGTCACCAGGAGCGCGGTGCCGTCCTGCTCGCAGATCGCCCGCAGTCCCTCGCGCACACGGCGGGAGACGTCGGGATCGAGCGACGCGGTCGGCTCGTCGAGCACGAGGAGCCGCGGGCGGTGCAACGTCGCCCGGACGATGCCCACGAGCGTCCGTTGACCGGACGAGAGCTCGGTACCCATCGCGTCGGCGAGGTGCTCGACGCGGAAGCGCTCCAGTCCGGTCGCGATCGCCGGCGCCGGATCCGCGAGGCCGTACAGGTTGCCGAACAGCGTGAGGTACTCGCGCACGCGCAGTCGCTCGGCGAGCGGGAGGTACCCCGCGGCGAATCCGACCTCCTCCGCCGCGTGGCTGCGGTCCCCGACGATGGGCCGACCGCAGATGCGCACCGACCCTTCGTCGGGCGCGATCACGCCGAGCAGCATCAACAGGGTGGTGGTCTTGCCGGCACCGTTCGGCCCCAGCAGCGCCACGCGCTCCCCCGCGTGGACCTCGAGGTCGACGCCGTCGACGGCGCGGGCCCGGCGATAGTCCTTGACCAGCCCGTGAGCCTCGAGCACGACGTCCACGAACGGGAATGCTGACAGGTCGCTGTGACCGGGGCGACCGAGTTCCGGACGCCGGGCCGGCCGCACCGTACGCTTCCGGGCGTGCCGGACTTCGCCGACGAGGAGACGACCGAGCTCGAGCGGAAGGCTCGCGCCTTGTCGTGGGTCGCGCTCACCGAGACGATCACCTACCTCGTGCTCTTCTACTTCTGGATCGTGAGCCCCAACGTCGCGGGCAAGGCGATCACCGGGTCGATCCACGGGATGGTCTGGCTCTCGTTCGTCGCCATGGTCGTGATGATCGCGTCCGACATGGGGTGGTCGTGGAAGTACTCGGTCGCGGTGATCGTCCTCGGCCCGATCGGCGGGATCATGGTCTGGGAGCGGATCCGTCGCGAGGGTGTGCCGGAGCCCCGGCGAGCCCGTCACGCCTGAGCACCCCGAGCGCGGTCCGCGCGATCCGGCGCGCATCGCGCGCGCTCGGTGGTGTCGAATCTCGCATTTCGGACAACGTCCGAGCGGCATGGGTCATATGACCCGGCCGGACCCGTTCGTGTCCAGGCGTCCTCACTAGGGTCGCAGGACCTCGACGGGGGCGAGAGCGCGGAGACCGTCGTTCAAGGTGGGCTGCGCTGGCGCCGATCCCTCTGTCTGGCTGTGTGCCGACGACCGGGTGTCGCCGGCAGCGGAGGGAACCGACACATGCGACGAATCATCGCGGCGCTGCTCATAGCGCTCACCTGCACCATCGGCCTCGGCGCGATGCACGGTGCCGGCGCGGCGGATCCGGGAGCGGAGAACGACTTCGCGGCGCGGATCAACGGGCTCCGGGCCTCGGTGGGACGCGCCGGGCTCGGACTGCACCCGGTCCTCACCGCCAAGGCCGAGAGCTGGGCGCAGCACATGGCCGCCACCGGCTGTCTCTGCCACTCGAACCTGCCCGATGGCGTCACCGTGGGCTGGCGCAAGCTCGGCGAGAACGTCGGACGGGGGCCGAGCGTTGCGTCGATCGACGGAGCGCTGCGGGGTTCCGCCCCGCACTACGCCAACATGGTCGACGCCCAGTTCCACTGGGTCGGCGTCGGCGTCGCGTACGGCGGCGGGCAGATGTACGTGGCCGAGGTGTTCATGGACGGCGACCCGCCGCCCGCGCCGGTCTACACCGGCCCCCAGTGGCGTGGATGGGACGGCCTCGGCGGCTCGATCGGCTCCGCGCCGACGTCGGCGTCGTGGGCGCCCGGTCGGCTCGACGTGTTCGCGAACGCGTACGGCACCCTGGCCCACAAGTGGTTCGACGGGCGCTCGTGGTCCCCCGGCTGGGAGAACCTCGGCGGGCCGGCCGGCGGCTTCGTCGGAGCGCCGACCGCGGTGTCCTGGGGCCCGAACCGCATCGACGTCTTCGTCACCGCCAACGGCGGCGCGTTGCAGCACAAGTGGTGGAACGGCAGGTCGTGGAGCGGCTGGGAGGACCTCGGCGGTCAACTCGCCTCGGCGCCGTCGGTGGCGTCGTGGGGCTCGAACCGACTCGACGTGTTCGCGAGGAACTCCGCCGGTGCGCTCGTCCGCAAGACCTGGAGCGGCGGGTGGTCGGGCTGGGGATCGCTCGGCGGCGGCGTGGTCGGCGACCCCGCGGCGGTCTCCTGGGGCTCGGGCCGCATCGACGTCTTCGTCCGCGGCACCGACAACACGGTGTGGCACCGCTGGTACGCCGGTGGATGGAGCGCGTGGGAGCCGCTCGGCGGCCTGTTGAGCGCCAGCCCGACGGTCGTGGCGTGGAGCCCGAACCGCGTCGACGTCTTCGTCCGCGGCAACGACAACGCGATGTGGCACCGCTGGTACGCCGGAGCATGGTCCGGCTGGGAGTCGCTCGGCGGCGTGCTCACGACCGCTCCCGGTGCGGTGTCGTGGGGACCGGGCCGCATCGACGTCTTCGTGCGGGGTGTCGACGCCGCCATGTGGCACCGCTGGTGGACCTGATCCACTGACGCAGGCGCGTCGCCTCAGGCGTCGCGACGGCTCCGGGCCCGCCGCTTGCCCTCGTGCATCGCGGCCACGCGTGGCACGGGGATCGCCCGGCCCTCCTCGAGGACCGCCGGCGGGATCGTCTGCGGGGCCGGCATCCGCGCTGCCCAGCAGTCGGGACGGGCGTCGAGCGCATCCGGCGCCGACCGAATCGTGAAGTCGCCGGGCGTCACCGCGTCCAGCTCGTCCCACTCCACCGGGAACGAGACCGGGACGCCGGGACGCACCCGCGGGCTGTAGGCAGCGACCACGGTGCCACCTCCCACACGCGTGGGGTCGACGAACACCTTGCCCTCGCGATCCTCCTTCATGAACGCAGTGGTGGCGACGTCGGGGTCGAGCGCCGCGGCGCGCGCCGCGATCGCACGCGTGGCGGCGGCGACGTCCTCCATCGCCGCCCTGACGATCGGTACGAACACGTGCACACCCTTCGCGCCGCTCGTCTTCACCACACCCACCAGCCCCAGATCGGTCAGCACCTGACGCACGAGACGCGCCGCCTGCACCGCCGCCCCGAAGCCGTCGCCCTCCGGCGGATCGAGGTCGAGGATCAGGTGGGACTGGTGCTGCGGGTCGGCGGCGGTGGTGAGCGCCGGGTGGTACTCGACCGCACGCTGGTTCGCGAACCAGAGGAGCGTACGACGGTCGTCGCAGACCGCGTACGTGACCTCGCGCTTGGAGCTCTCGGCCCAGTGCGAAACGGTCCGTACCCATTCGGGCGTGTACTTCGGGACGTTCTTCTGCATGAACGCGTCCTGCCCACGGTGCACGCGGATCACCGACAGTGGCCGGTCCGCGAGCTCGGGCAGGATCCGCTCGCTCACACGGTCCAGGTAGTCGACGAGCTCACGCTTGGTCGCGTCGGCGCCGTCGAACAGGGGCTGGTCGAGATTGGTGAGCTCGACGCCGTCGCGCGACTCCTTCATCGACCGCGACCGTACGCGACGGGCTGCGCCTTCACACCCTGAACCGCCCGGAGGTTCACCGACAACGCGCGACCAACGGTCCTCGACTCCGGCTCGGGACCGTCGGTGAAGCGGTTCAGTCGCTCACCCGCACGATCAGCTTGCCGGTGTGGTCACCGGTGAACAGCCGGTTGAGCGTCTCGGGTGCGTGCTCGAGCCCGTCGACCACCTCGACCGCGTAGTGCAGCTTCCCCTCGGCGACGAGTGGGGCGAGACCCATGATCGCGTCAACGAAGCGGTCGACGTAGTCGAGGATCAGGAACCCTTCCATCCGCGCCCGCTTCATGATGAGGTTCGGCGTGTTCCGCACGCCGGTCGGTTCGTCCTGCGTGTACGTCGAGATCGCACCGCAGCACGCGATGCGCGCGCCGATCGCGAGGTTGGCGAGCACGGCGTCGAGGATCTCGCCGCCGACGTTGTCGAAGTAGACGTCGATCCCGTCGGGACACAGCTCCACGAGCCGTGCCGCCACGTCGTCGGACCGGTAGTTGATGCACGAGTCGAAGCCGAGTTCGTCGAGGACCCACCTGCACTTCTCGTCGGTCCCGGCGATGCCCACCACCGTGGCCGCGCCCTTCAGCTTCGCGAGCTGACCGGCGACCGAACCGACACCACCGGCCGCGCCCGACACCACGAACGTCTCGCCGGGCTGCAACGCGCAGACGTCCTCGATCCCGAACCAGGCGGTGACACCGGTGGCGCCGTAGATCGAGAGCAGGTCGGTGGGCTCGAGCCCCGGCGGCACGACGTTGCCGAGATCGTCGGCCCCGAGCAGCCAGTAGTCCTGCCAGCCCGGCATTCCGAGGACGAGGTCGCCCTCGGCGAAGCCTTCGCGCCGGGACCGCTCGACTCGTGCGAGGCCCGCGGCCCGCACGACCGCGCCGATCTCGACCGCCGGGAGGTACGAGTCCTCCTCCCGCATCCACACCCGGTTCGTCGGGTCGACCGACAACGCGACGACGCGCAGGAGCACCTCGCCGTCGGCGGGCTCCGGCACCGCTTCCTCCACGCGCTCCAGACAGTCCTCGGTGACGAGCCCGTGGGGACGGGCGGCGAGCAGGATGCGGCGGTTCACACTCATGGGCGTCAGCCTGTCACCTCCTACGATGCGGCGGTGGCGGGCAGAGGTACCGCCCGTTCTCGGAGGGACACCGACGTGGAACAGCTCGACGGCAAGGTCGTCGCGATCACCGGTGGCGCCAGCGGCATCGGGCGCGCGCTCGCCGACGCCTTCGGCGCGGCCGGCATGAAGGTCGCGCTCGCCGACATCGAACCCGGCCCGCTGGCAGAAGCCGTCGCCGAGCTGAGCGCCGCGGGGATCGACGCCGCAGGCTGGCCGTGCGATGTGAGCAGCGACGACGACGTTCACGCATTCGCGGCGGCGACCTTCGAGCGATTCGGCACCGCGCACATGATCTGCAACAACGCCGGCGTCGGCGGCGCCGGTGGCCTCACGTGGGAAGTGCCGCTCGAGGGCTGGGAATGGACCATCGGCGTCAACCTCATGGGCGTGGTCCACGGCATCCGGGCCTTCGTGCCCCGCATGGTCGAACAGGGCGACGGGCACATCGTGAACACCGCGTCGCTCGCCGGCCTCAAGGCTGCGCCCTTCATGGCCGCCTACAACGCGACCAAGCACGCGGTCGTCGCGATCTCGGAGTCCCTCGCGCACGAGTGCGCGCTCACCGCACCCGGCGTCGGCGTGAGCGTGCTCTGCCCTGCGTTCATCCGGACGCGCATCGCGGAGTCCGGTCGCAACTGGCCGGACCGGCTCGGTCCGAACCCGAGCCCGACCGCCGACTCCCTGGCCGGGGGAATGATCCGTCAGATGATCGACAACGGACTCGAACCCGCGGTCTACGCAGCGCGCGTCGTCGAGGCGGTGCGGACGAACAGGTTCTTCGTCCTCTCCGACGACGCCCACGCCGGCGCGACCCGGAGCCGGTTGGCCGAGATCGTCGACGGCACGCCGCCCACGATGATCGGTCTCTGACCGGTCAGGGCAGGCCGGCACCCGGCACGTCGACCTCGCACACCTCGATCGCACCGCGCATCGACTCCGTCTCGGCGGGGTTGCTCGCGTCGGCGGTGCAGACGAAGAGCGTCGTCCGGTCGGGTCCGCCGAGCATGCACGCGTAGGCGCCGCGACGATCGACCGTGACGACGTCGGTGACCTCGCCGCCCTCGCGGACACGCAGCACCCGTCCGGTGAGCGGGCACGCCGACCAGATCGCACCCTCGGCGTCGAGGCAGATGCCGTCCGGCACCGCGCCGGCGAGCGTTGCCCACTCCCTCCGACCCGACAGCGTGCCGTCGACGGCGACGTCGAAGGCGGTGAGCACCCCGGCCCAGCTCTCACCGATGATCATCGTGGCGCCGTCCGGCGTGATGACCGTCCCGTTCGGGAAGCGCAGCTCGTCGGCGGCGACCGAGATCGCGCCGTCCGGATCGACACGCACGAGGCTCGCGGTCACGGGGTCCGCCCCGGCGTCGAGGTCGAAGCCGAAGTTCCCCACGTACGCGCGACCCACCGCGTCGACGACCATGTCGTTGCAGTGCCAGGTCGCCAGCGGTGTGAGGTCGGCCACCTCCGAGAGCGAGGCGCCGTCGAACCGCAGGAGCCGGCGGTCGTCCATCGACACCACGAGCATCCGTCCGTCCGGGTCCCAGCCGAGGCCCGAGGGCCGAGCCGGGACGACGACGACGGTCGTGAGCTCGCCG
>CAVWPR010000063.1:0-9038 GCA_963756815.1 uncultured Acidimicrobiia bacterium | reverse complement strand
CAGCCGGAGGACGGCGGGCGGGACGAGGGCTCAACTTCTGGGTTCAGCCGTCGATACAGGGGACAGAGGGCGTCGACATCCCGCCCTGTTGCTGGCCCACGCAGAGGCCGCCCGCTCCGTCGGGTGGCTTCCAGCAGACCTGTTCAGTGGATCGCACGTCGGGGCATCCCCCCGGGGCGCGATGCCCCTGATGGCGATGCCGTGCTGCGTACGAGACGAGCCAGCTCATGACCCCACACTCCCCGGTGACGCGCCGTTGGGCCGCCACCATCACCACCTGCACCCTCGCCGCGATGATCGGAGCCGCGGGACTGGTGAGCACCGCGACGGCGGCCGTCGTCCCGACGGTCCCGCTCGGCACCTCGGCGAACTACTCCGTGCTCGGCGGCTCGACGGTGACGAACACCGGAGCCAGCATCCTCCACGAGAGCCTCGGACTCTGGCCCGGTCCGGCGATCAGTGGCTTCCCACCCGGGATCGTGGTGCCGCCGGGCACGACGGACACGACCAACGCCGCCGCGCAGCAGGCGCAGTCGGATCTCACCGCCGCGTACGTGAACGCGGCCGGTCGCCCTCTCGACGCGACGACGACGGCCGATCTCGCCAATCTGCACCTCCAGGCCGGCGTCTACGCGGGACCCAGCAAGGGCGCACTCGCCCTGAACGGACCGCTCGTGCTCGACGGCGCGGGTGACCCGAGCTCCGTGTTCATCTTCCAGACCGACTCGTCCCTGATCACCGGCTCGGCCAGCACGGTGACGCTGGTCAACGGTGCCCAGGCGTGCAACGTCTTCTGGCAGGTGGGCAGCTCCGCGACGCTCGGCACCGGGTCGGTCTTCGTCGGCAACCTCATGGCCCTGACGTCGATCACCGTCACGACCGGAGTCACGGTCGAGGGACGCGCGCTCGCCGCGCAACGGTGCGGTGACCCTGGACAGCGACACGTTCACGGCCCCGAGCTGTGCATCCTCGCTCCCGGCGACGACGACCACGACGACCTCGACCGGACCGACCGCCACCACCACCCCGCTCGGTGGGACCGCGGGCACGCCGACCGGAGGCACCTCGAACGGAGGTTCCGGGAAGGCGGGGACCCCCTCGGGGAACGGTGCGCCGGGAACGCCCGACGTCCCGGGTGTGACCGGTCCACCGCGCACCGGTGGTGGCCCGGTGTCGGGATCCGACTCGGCGTGGCTCGCGGCGCTGTTCGGCGGCATCCTCGCGGTCGGCGTCACTGAGGCGTGGTGGCGGGCACGGGTGCGACGCCGGGTGGCCTCGACGGTCGGGCACTAGCCGGATGGCCTCGGTGCGGGCGCTCGCACCGTCGGGCAATCGTGCGGCGATGATGCTGCTCGCGTCGGTGCTGCTCGCGGGATCCGCCGGTGTGCCCGTCGGTCTCGCCGCCGCCGCGCCGGAGCCGACGCCGGGGATACCGGCGCCGCACGATGCGCGCGCCTTCGTGCCGCGTCCGCTCACCGATCCTGGACTCGACCTCCGGGCCGGGCCGGTGCCGGTGGCCCTCTCCCTCGAGTTGCCGACCCTCGGTCTCACCGCAGCCGTGGCCGGCGTCGGCCTCACGCCGGCGAACGCGATGGACGCGCCGACCGGCCCGGCCGACGCCGCGGTGTGGCAACAGGCGTTCTGGTACCGCGGCAGTGCAGTGCCGGGCGCGCGCAGCACCGCACTGATCGCCGGTCACGTCGACGGCCCCCATGGCGGTTCGGCGGTGTTCGCGAATCTCGACGCTCTCCGTCCGGGCGATCCCGTCGTGGTCCGTGACACCAGGGCCGGCGTCGACGTCCGCTTCACGGTCACGGCGACCAGCACGTACTCCTTGGCGGAGGCCGCGTCTCCCGGTGTGCTCGCGCAGATCTACGGGGTCGGACCGGTCGTCGGCACCGGACCGCAACGGGCGGCCGACGGTCTGGCACATCTCACGCTCGTCACCTGTGCGGGAACGTTCAGGAACGGCACGCACGACCACCGTCTGGCCGTCTATGCCACGCGGACCGCGTGAGCCGCCGGAGCACCCGACCCTGCGGCCGGAGGTCCGGCTCCCGAGCGCAGTACGCTCGCGAGGTGATCAACAACCCCGACGTCATTGCGGCGCACCGCGAGCTCGTCGAGGCGAGCAACGGGGTGCGACACCTCCTCGTGGTGGAGGACCTGACCGCGGAGATGATCGAAGCGGCGCGGACCCGCCTGTCGCAGGCCTACGAGCGGGTGACCGCGATCGACGACGAGATTCTCTGCGTCTGACCCCGGCCGACTTCGGACAGATGGGGCCATTGGTCCCTTGTTCCGGATCCCACGGATCGCGAGACTCGACCGGCACCGTCAGGGGAGGTCGAGATGTCGATCACGGAAGCGCCCGTCACGGACGCGCCCGTCACGAGAGGCCATGCGTCGTCGCCCGTCGATGGGGGAGCGGCCGCACTGCAGCGCCACGCGCTCGACGTGCTCAGGGACCGGCTGATCGCCGACTTCCCTTCGGCGTCGCCGGCGCAGATCGGTGCCCTCCTCGACGAGTCGTACGCCCGCACCGAGGGCGCACGGGTCCAGGCGTTCCGGGCGCTCCTCGCCGAGCGCGACGTCCGGCGCGCGCTGCAGGACCCGGGCGAGCAGGCACTCAGTCAGCGCCGGCGTCGACCCACTCGACCAACTCGAGCGTGATGCCCTCGGGCCCCTCGAAGAAGCGCAGCCGGCGGCTGATGTAGTCCATCTCGTCGTTCAGCATCGTCACGCCGTGCGCCTCGAGGTGCTCGGTCGCGGCGCGGATGTCGTCGACGCGCAGCGCGAGGTGGTTGAACCCGCGTCGCCGCAGATTGGTCGGCCTCGGCTCGTCGGGGTCCATCGTCGTCGGATCGAAGTGGAGCAGCTGGATCTCGAACCGTGGTTCGCTGCCCTCGAGCTCGAGCGTGATGTGGTCCGCTTTCATGTCGGGCATGCCCATGTACTGCGCCGGCGGCCCGCCGTCGATCCTCGCGACGTGGCCCTTGCGAAAGCCGACGAGCTCGAAGAACGCGATCGCGGCGTCGGCGTCGGTGACGGCGATCGTGATGTGGTCGGGGTTGCGGAACACGTCGTGACCTCCGCGCTCGTCGTGGGTTGCCGCGAGCATGCCATTCGCCCGGCGTCGGTCAAGGCGACGAACCGAGCGCGTCGCGCAGTGGTGCGATGACCTCGGCGCCGAACGCGGCGAGCGTCTCGGGTGGCGCGAAGTCGCAGTGCCACGTGTACACGCGCTCGATGCCGGTTTCGGCCCGCCGGGCGAAGTGGTCGACGAGCTCGGGCCCGCTCCCGACGACCGGATCCGCGTAGCCGAACCTCCGCAGCGCGGTCCCGGTGATCGCCTCGCGGTCGCCGCCGCGCGGGACGAACGCCACCATCTCCTGGATCGACACGCGTGCGTCGCCGACCTCGGCCCGGAGCTCCTCGACCTTGTGCAGCGCGCCGACGTGCACGTTCCACCAGTCGGCGTGATCCCGCACGAGCGCGAGCGTTCGCGGCCCGGTGCCGCCGATGACGATCGGGATCGACGCGAGCGGACGCGGTTCCTGGCGGGCACCGCGGAGGTGGTGGTGGCCACCATCGTGGTCGACGGTCTCGCCGGACCACAGCGCCTCGAGCACCTCGAGGGTGTCGCGCAGGCGAGCAACGCGGTCGGCCGCCTCGGTCGGGCTCACGCCGAACGTCACCAGCTCGTCGGGGACCGATCCCCAGCCGATGCCCAGCTCGAACCGACCGTGCGATGCGTGGTCGAGCGAGACGGCCTGGCGCGCGAGCACGGCGGGGTGGCGAAAGGCGTCGCAGAGCACGAGTGACCCGACGCGCAGTCGCGCGGTGTGGGCGGCGAGCCACGCGGTCGTGACGATCGCCTCGTACATCGGCTGGTCGTCGGCCATCGGCGGAGCCAGGTGGTCCATGCCGGTGATGCCCACGAAGCCGGCGGTCTCGGCCGCTCGCGCGCGGGCGACGAGCTGTTCGAAGGACAGCCGCATCTGCGGGAGGAAGAGGTTGAACTCCATCCGCGACATCGTGCCCGCTTCGGGCACGCGTGTTGGTGACCCGGGCGGCGCCGCGGTCGTCGCTGTCTAAGGTGAGCGACCGTGCCCCTCGAAGCCGGGCTCGTCGGTCGCGACGAGCCGACCCTCTGCGCGTTCTACACCGACGTCCTGGGGTTCGCGCTCGTGGAGCGGCGACGTGTTCGAGGTCGGCGCGGTGTGTCGGTTCGAGCGCGGCGATGCCCGCATCAAGATCTTCTTCCCGAGCGCCGGCGTGGATCCGATCGTGTCGGCCGAGCCCTGGTTCCGCGCCGGCGGGTGGCGGTACGCGGCACTCACGGTGACGCCCGGCGAGGTGGACTCGCTCGCCGCCGCAGTCGTCGCCGCGCACGGTCGGGTGCTGCTCGCGCCGGCGAACCACCGGCCGGGCGCGCGCATGGCGATGGTCGCCGACCCGGAGGGCAACGCGTGGGAGCTCCTCGCCGAATCCGGCGACGAGGACGACGACCGTGAGGCTCGCCCGACGTGAACGACCGCGTGTACATCCACGAGTTCATCGACGTCATCGGCCACCACCGCGCGCATTACATGCAGCACATGACCGCCAACTGGAGTCCCATCGGTCAGGAGGAGCGCGGGCAGCTCTGCTACGGCGTGTGGGCGGTGCTCGGCTCCACCGGCGCGTGGCCCCAGACGGTGAACGTGTGGGAGCACGACGGCTGGGCCGGGCTCGCGGCGTCCTTCGCCACCGAAGCCGTCGGCGCCGGCGCGCAGGATCCCGCGCTGGAGCGGTGGTGGGCGAAGGCGGCCGAGTTCCGGCGCGGCGGATACGACCGCATTGTCGTCCCCGCGCCGTGGACCCGCACGATCGAGGAGCTCTGCGCCGACGGTGTGCGCGGGGAGGTGTACGCGCACGAGCTCGTCACGGTTGCGCCCGGCACCGCGGGCGACCTGCTCGAGCGGGCGCGTGACGCGTCGGCGGTGCACGACCGCCACGGATGGCTCCTGACCGGCGCGTTCACCACCGCGATGGCGAACGACGACGAGGCGCTGCTGCTGTGGACGATCCCCACCTGGCAGCAATGGGCGGACGGCGAGGCCGACCGCGCGCTCTCGGACTGGCGGCGTGGGCTCGGCGCGACACGGTGGGACCGGATCCTGCTCGTCGATTCTCCGCTCAACCCGATGCGCACCGGACGCCAGCCGGCGCGCTCGGACCGCGTCGACTGGCAGGACTGACCGCGCCGGGTTTGCGTGCGCGCCGTCTCCGCAGGTAGTCCCCAGGGCTCACCCGGAGACTCGGAGGACTGCATGGGCGCGCTCGAAGGCAAGGTCGTGGCGATCACCGGCGCAGGTCGCGGCATCGGTCGCGCCGTCGCCGAGTTCTGCGCGGGCGAGGGCGCGTCGGTGGTGGTGAACGACTACGGCGTCTCGATCGACGGCAACGAGCCGACGAGTGAGGTGGCCGACGAGGTCGTGGAGGTGATCCGGTCGGCGGGCGGCAACGCCGTGGCCAACGCGAGCTCGGTGACCACGATGGAGGGCGGTGCCTCGATCGTCCAGAGCGCCGTCGACAGCTTCGGGCGGATCGACGGTGTGGTCACCGTCGCCGGCATCCTGCGCGAGCGCATGTTCTTCAACATGGTGGAGTCGGAGTGGGACCCGGTCGTGGAGACCCACTTGAAGGGCACGTTCACGGTGTTCCGGGCGGCGGCGCCGTTCTTCAAGGAGCAGAAGTCGGGGTCGTTCGTGGCGTTCACGTCGGGCGCGTTCGCGGGTTCGGTCGCGCAGGCGAACTACGCCGCGGCCAAGGGCGGCATCGTGTCGCTCGCCCGCTCCGTCGCGGCCGGCATGTACAAGTACGGGGTGCGGTCGAACGTGATCGCGCCGGTGGCGAAGAGCCGGATGTCGGGCAACGTGCCGTTCGGGATCGAGATGGGTGAGCCCGAGGACGTGGCGCCCATGGTCGGCTTCCTGCTCTCCGATCGCAGCACCGACGTCACCGGCCAGATCTACACCGCGAACGGCGGGAAGATCGCGGTGTGGAACCAGCCGGTCGAGGTGCGCGAGATGCGCACCGACGGACGGTGGACGATCGACGGGATCGCGGACCGCTTCTCCGAGGTCGGCCAGGAGGAGCTCGGCTTGATCAAGGTCCTCGCCGAGCGGGAAGCCGCGGCCAAGGCGGCCAAGGAATCCGGCTCGACCCCGAACCAGTAGGCGGACGGCGGCGGTCGGCCAAACCCGCCGACCTCGTCCGGCGCGCGGTTAGCTTCGGCCCATGGCATCCCTGCGACTGACCATCGACGATACGACCCTGTACGAGGGTCCGACGATCGCGGTACCCCGCGCCGGCGAGGACGTGCATCACGACGGCAAGGTCGTGCGCGTCGAGGCGGTGACGTGGGACTTCCGCACGGCGGACGTCGTGCAGGTCGCCCTCGTGGTCGGCTCCGAGTCCTACACCTTCTGACGTCGCGCGGCCGCGCCGCACCGACCGTCAGTCCGCGGTCACCAGCGCGCGCCGCCGGACGAGGAAGGCGCGTTCCGCCGGATTGGTGGTGAGCGCGATCGCCCGGTCGTAGGCGTCGACGGCGTCGTCGAGCCGGCCCGACCGCGCGAGCAGGTCGGCACGGGCCGCGTGGAACGGCTGGTAGTCGTCGGCCGCGGCCGCTTCGATGGCGGCGATGGCGCGCAGCCCGGCGTCGGGGCCGTCGAGCTCCGCGAGGGCGATGGCGCGGTTCAACGCGACCACCGCGTCGGGGCGCAGCGCGGACAGCTGGTCGTAGAGCGCCACGATCTGAGACCAGTCGGTCGCCGTCGCGGTCGGCGCGTCGGCGTGCACCGCGGCGATCGCGGCCTGGATCTGGAACGGCCCGGGCTGATTGCGCCGCAGACACGCCCGCACCAGTTCGTGTCCTTCGTCGATCAGCGCGCGGTCCCAACGTGTCCGGTCCTGCTCGGCCAGCCGCACCATCGAGCCGTCGGCGTCGGTGCGCGCGGGCCGACGCGCTTCGGTGAGCAGCATCAGGGCGAGGAGGCCGACCGCCTCCGGCTCGTCGGGCGCGAGGTCCACGAGGACGCGCCCGAGGCGCATCGCCTCGGCCGAGAGCTCCACGCGTACGAGCGCGTCGCCCGAGGTCGCGGTGTGGCCCTCGGTGAAGATGAGGTAGATGGCGGTGAGCACCGCGCGGAGCCGGTCCGGCAGCTCGGCGGGGCGCGGGATGCGGTACGGCGCGTGGTTGTCGCGGAGCTTGCGCTTGGCTCGTACGATCCGCTGGGCCATCGTCGCCTCGGGCACGAGGAACGCTCGCGCGATCTCGTCGGTCTCGAGCCCGCCGAGGAGCCGGAGGGTCAGCGCGATCTGTGCGTCGATCCCCAGCGGGGATGACAGCACAGGACCATCAGTCGGAGTTGGTCGTCGGGGACGACGTCGACGAAGCCGTCGAGGTCGGAGAGCTCGGGGCGGTCGTCGGGTTCCATGGCCTCGGTGTGGAGCCGGTGGGCGGCCAGATGACGGTCGGTGCGCGTCGACTCGCGCCGGAGGCGGTCGATGGCGCGGTTGCGTGCCGTCGTGGTGATCCAGCCGCCGGGGTTGGGCGGGATGCCGTGCTCCGGCCACTGCGCGGCCGCGATCGCGAACGCCTCCGCCACCGCGTCCTCGGCGAGGTCGAGATCGCCGAGGACGCGGATCAGCGTGGCGGTGCAGCGGCCGGCCTCGCGCCGGAAGACGGCATCGAGGTCGTCGGTCACCCCTGCATCGGGCGAAGCTCGATCGGACCCCCGCAGGCCGCGGCCGCCTTGCGGGTCCACTCCAGGGCGGCGTCGAGATCGGGAACGTCGATCACGTAGAAGCCGCCCATCTGCTCCTTCGACTCCGCGTACGGCCCGTCGGTCATCGACAGCTCGCCGGCCGCGGTCAGCTCGATGACGGTCGCTGACGACTTCGGCTGGAGACCGGCGCCGAAGACCCAGACGCCGGTGCGCTGGAGCTCGTCGTTGAGGGCGCTGACCAGGGCGACCCGACGTTGCGCCTCGTCGCTCGAGAAGTCGACCTCGTACTCGTCGTCGTGCCAGACGGACATCAGGTACTGCGGCATGGTGTGCTCCTTCGTGTCGGATCTGGTGGTGCCGGCGGCACCGCTCACCACCACCACGAACGCCGGAGCCGGAATCGACACCGGACCCGAAGATTTCACGGACCGGCGTCCGGGCACCAGCCCGGCTGCGGGCGCCCGGCGAGAATCTCTCTGCGTCAGGGTGTCGATTCCGGCTGTCCGTTCGTGGTCACGGTGACGGGCGCCGATCGTGCCGCCGGTGCGAGGCCCGTCGCCCGAGAGGAGTCACACACATGCGAATCGTGCTCAGCGACTTCATGAGTCTGGACGGTGTGGTGCAGGCGCCCGGCGGTCGGGACGAGGACCGCGACGGTGGTTTCGCCCACGGTGGCTGGTGCACCCGTTCTTCGACGCCGACGTATGGGTCCGGTGTTCGCGGAGGCGGCGGCCGATCCGACGGCCTCCTGTTCGGACGGCGCACCTACGAGGGCATGGCCGTGGCCGGCCCGATCAGGCGGGCGATCCCTTCGCCGACCACATGAACGCGATCCCAATACGTCGTGCTGATTACCCTCACCCAGGACGACCTGACGTGGGACAGCTCGACGCTCCTGCCCGGCGCCGACGTCGTCGGCGCGCTGCGCGACCTCAAGGCCCGCCCCGGTCGCGACCTCCAGGTGATGGGCAGCGTGAGCGTGGCCCGACTCCTGGCCGAGCACGACCTGGTCGACGAGTACCAGATCATGCTCGGCCGATTCTCCTCGGCGGCGGGAAGCGCCTCTTCCCCGAGGACGACACGGCGCGGCCCCTGGAGCTGGTCCGATCCACCGTGGCGTCCACCGGCGTGATCGTCTGCGTGTATCGGGTGGTGCGCTGAGCCGTGGCGGCGCAGCGCACACAGACACGGCATCGCGGGAGGGGGCGTCGGAGTGCTCCTTTGGCCGAATCCCTGCCCGGTCCCCGTTCACGCAGCATC
>CAVWPR010000062.1:0-40468 GCA_963756815.1 uncultured Acidimicrobiia bacterium | reverse complement strand
GCCGGCCCGCGCCTTCTCCGCGAGGTGCGCGGGCAACGGGGTCGTAGTGCGAGTGCGTCGCCTGGAACCGGCCGCGGCCGCCGGTCATCGACCGGAGGTCGATCGTGTAGCGGAGGATCTCCGACGTCGGGACCATCGCGACGATCTCGACCTCGCCGTTGCCGACGCTGCCCGAGCCCTGGATCCGGCCGCGCTTGGCGTTGAGGTCGCCCATGATGTCGCCCTGGTGCGACTCGGGCACGGTGACGACGAGCTCGCTCACGGGCTCGAGCAGGATCGGATCGGCCTTGGCCATCGCGTCCTTGAAGCCGAGCGACGCCGCGGTCTTGAACGCCATCTCCGAGCTGTCGACCGGGTGGTGCTTGCCGTCGAAGCACGTGACGCGCACGTCGACGACCGGATAGCCGAACGACCCCGCCCTGCTCGGTCGTCTCGTGCACGCCCTTCTCCACCGCCGGCAGGTACTGGCGGGGGATGACGCCGCCGACGATCTTGTCGACGAACTCGAAGCCGCTGCCGCGCTCCATCGGCTCCACGCGCAGCCACGCGATCGCGAACTGTCCGTGGCCGCCGCTCTGCTTCTTGACCTTGCCCTCGGCCTCCGCCTGTCCGGTGATCGTCTCGCGGTGCGCCAGCCGCACGTCGTCGGTGTCCACCGCCACCCCGAACTTGCGCTGGAGCCGGTCGAGGGTCACCCGCAGATGGGTCTCGCCGAGACCCACCAGCACCGTCTGGTGGGTCTCGGCGTTGCAGTGGACGCGCAGCGACGGGTCCTCGTCGACGAGGCGGGGCAGCGGGGTTGAGAGCTTCTCCTCGTCTGCTTCGGCTGCGGGTGGGTCGCGACGGGGAGGTGTCGTTCGGCACCACAACAGTGGAGGCTGACGGCGGTCGGGCCCCGAGCGGGTCCCCCGTGTGGAGATCGTTGAGCTTCGCGACCGGCAACGATGTCACCACGTCCAGCTCCGACGCCGGCTCCTGTTCATTGCCCCGTTCGGCGGGCTGCTGCGGCGCTCGTCGTCCACGGTGCGGACGTTCGGGAGGTGTCGTCGGTGTGCAGCCGCCCTGGAGCACCTTCAAGAGGTTCACATGACCACGTGGGGTCCACGATCGTCTTGAACACGAAGAGCGCGGTCTGGCCGTCGTCGCCGGTGACGTGGGGCTCCGGGCCCTCCTCGACGATGAAGCGAGCGAGCCGGTCGACGCCGATGAGCTTCGTCGCGCTGCCGCAGAGGACTGGGAACACCGTCGCCGCGTCGATGCCGGTCGCGAGCGCGGGCCGAGCTCGGACACGTCGATCGCCTCGTCGGCGAGGTACCGCTCGGTGAGGTCGTCGTCGGCGACGACGATGCCCTCGACGAGCGCGTCGTGCACGGAGTGCTCCTCGGCGGCCATGTCGGCGGGGACCGGACCCTCGTTGCCGCGCGGCGAGCCGTCGGCGTAGGTCTCGGCCGTGTCGGAGAGCAGGTCGACGACGCCACGGAACTCGGCCTCCGCGCCGATGGGCAGCTCGAGCGGCGCGATGCCGGCGCCGAAGCGGTCCTTCAGCTGTTCGAGCGTCTGCTCGAACGACGCGCGCTCGCGATCGAGCTTGTTGACGAACACGATGCGAGGGAGCGCGAGCTCGTCGGCCATGCGCCACGCGATCTCCGTCTGCACCTCGACGCCCTCGACCGCGGAGACGACGAACACGGCGAGGTCGGCCACACGCATCGCCGCGGCGACGTCGGTCACGAAGTCGGCGTACCCCGGGGTGTCGATCACGTTGATCTTGTGACCCTCGAACGCGAGCGGCGCCAGGGCGAGCGAGACCGAGATCCGGCGCTTGGTCGCCTCGGGATCGAAGTCGCACACGGTCGTGCCGTCCTCGACCCGACCGGTGCGGGGATCGCGCCGGCCGTGAACAGCAGGGCCTCGGCCAGCGTGGTCTTGCCGGCCCCGCCGTGGCCGACGAGCACCACGTTGCGGATCTTCGCCGTCGGAAACGTCTCCACCTACGACCTCCCGGGCTGGATCGTGCTCCTCGATCCGTTCGCGGGTGGCCGGGCTGCTCGGACACCCCTGGGTGGCCGGATGCTAGGTGCGCGTCCATGACCGCTGTCCAGGGGGTCCGGTGGTACCTTCTTCGCGACGTTCACGCCTCCGGAGGGGAGCGCCGTACCCCATGCTCGACGGCCGTCTGCGCGCCACGGTGTCGCGTGGACTCACGCCCATCGGACGCGGACTCGAACGCGTCGGGGTCGGTCCCGACGGCCTGACCGCCCTGGGCCTCGCGCTGTCGGTGCTCACGGCGTTCCTGATCGCGTCCGGGCATCTCGTGTGGGCCGTCGTCGGTCTGACCGCGAGCGGGTTCGTCGACCTCCTCGACGGGTCGGTCGCGCGGCACGTCGGGTCGCGCGTCTCCGCGGGGCGCGTTCTTCGACTCGGTCGCGGACCGCGTGTCGGACGCGGTCGTGTTCGGTGGCGTCGCCTGGTACCTCGATCGTGACGGTGGCCGCGGCGCGGTGCTCGCCCTCGCCGCGGTGGCGCTGGCGATGCTCATCTCCTACGAGCGCGCGAAGGCGGAGGCACTCGGCTACGACGCGCGCGGCGGCATCATGGAACGCGCGGAGCGGATGGTGCTGCTCGGCGTCGGGCTCGCCCTCGACATCCTCGTGCCGGTGCTCTGGATCATGGTCGCCCTGATGGCCGTGACCGCGGTGCAGCGTTTCGTGAAGGTGTGGCGCCAGGCATCCGACCTGCCGGCGCGGCCCAGCTTCCTCCGCGCCCGTCACCAGCGGCCGGGTACCGGCGAGGTCGTCCCGGCACCCAAGCGTTGGCGCAGCGCCGAGCGCGCCGCCGACCGTCGCGCGGTCCGCGCGGCGCGCCGTAGCCGCCCCTGAACGCCACGATGGTCTCGCCGTCGTACGTCGCGTACCGCATGGGCGCGGCCGTCGCCAACGCCGTGCCGTCGGCCGTGGGTGCTCCGGTCGCAGAGGCCACCGGTCGGCTGCTCGCGCCGCTCCTCGTGACCCGCCGACGGATCGTGCGCCGCAACCTCCAGCGCGCGACCGGCGGCGCGCTCGAAGGTTTCGCGCTCGAGCGCGCGGTGTCGGACACGTTCGCGTCGTACGGCCGCTACTGGCTGGAGCTCTTCCGCCTGCCGGCCGACGCGCGTGGCTCGGTGGAGGCGCGCGTCACCTCGGTCGGCTTCGAGCACATCACCCAGGGGCTCGAACGGGGCACGGGCGTGATCCTGGCGCTCCCGCACCTCGGCGGCTTCGACTTCGCCGCCGCGTGGCTCGCCGGCCGAGGTCTGCCGCCGGCCGTCGTGGTCGAGGCGGTGGAGCCGCCCGAGCTCTTCGAGTGGTTCGCCGACGTTCGTCGCGCCATCGGCATGGAGGTCATCCCGCTCGGTCCGACCGCGGCCACCGGCGTGATCCGGGCCCTGCGCGAGAACCGGGTGGTGTGCCTGCTCGCCGACCGCGACATCGCGGGCGACGGCATGGCGGTCGAGTTCTTCGGCGAGACGACCACGCTGCCCGCGGGGCCGGCGACGCTCGCGCTGCGCACCGGCGCGACCCTGATCCCCACGGCGGTGTACTTCCGCCCGCACGGGCGGCACTTCATCCGCATCTGCGCACCGCTCACGGTCGAGCGGCGCGGCCGTCTGCGCGAGGATGTCGGGAGAGTGACCCAGGACCTCGCCCGGCGTTTCGAGGAGCTGGTCCGCATGGCTCCGGAGCAGTGGCACGTGATGCAGCCCAACTGGCCGAGCGATCGCGGCGAGGCCGCCCCCGCCGCGTCCGCCGGATCGACGGAAGCGTCGGCGCCCTGATGCGCGTCGCCCTGCTGTCGCCGTACTCCCTGTCGGTCCCCGGCGGGGTGCAGGGCCAGGTGCTCGGTCTCGCCCGGGCGCTGCGCGCCATCGGCGTCGACGCCCGCGTCGTCGGTCCCACCGACGGGCCGCCGCCCGAGCCCGGCGTGACCACGGTCGGCCCCACCACCGGCGTCGCGTCCAATGGCAGCGTCGTGCCGCTGGTCCAGGACCAGACCACCGCATCGGAGCGCACGCTGGAGGCGCTGCGGGTGTTCGAGCCCGACGTGCTCCACCTGCACGAGCCGCTCGTCCCCGGTCCGACGAGCGCCGCGCTGCTCGGCAGCGAGATCCCGAAGGTGGGGACGTTCCACGCCGCATCGGAGAGCGGGTCCGTCGCGTACAAGTCGCTGCGCAAGATCGCGCTCAGCGCGGCCCGCCGGCTCGCGGTCCGCGTGGCGGTCAGCCCGGACGCGCG
Organism: uncultured Acidimicrobiia bacterium; assembly: GCA_963756815.1. Taxonomy (GTDB): domain Bacteria; phylum Actinomycetota; class Acidimicrobiia; order IMCC26256; family JAENVU01; genus JAENVU01. The sequence goes on along the minus strand of CAVWPR010000062.1, from coordinate 36,197 downwards.
CGCCATGGCCGAGAACGCGCTCGGCGGCTCCTACCTGCTGCTGCCGAACGGCGTCGACGTCGACGCCTACGCCAAGGTCGAGCCGGTGCCGTCGGACCGGCCCGCGGTGCTCTTCTGCGGTCGTCACGAGCCGCGCAAGGGGCTCGCCGTGCTCCTCGACGCGTGGGTCGGCCTCGACCGAGACGCGGTGCTCTGGGTCGCGTCCGACGGTCCGGAGACCGAGGCGCTGACCGCCCGCCAGACGCCTCGGGTCGAGTGGCTCGGGCGCATCACCGAGCACGAGAAGCTGGCCCGGCTCGCGGGCGCCACGGTGTTCTGCGCCCCGGCGACCGGTCAGGAGTCGTTCGGCATCGTGCTGCTGGAGGCCTGGGCCGCCCGCACCTGCGTGCTCGCATCGGACATCCCGGGCTACCGGAACGTCGCCCGTCACGAGGAGTCCGCCTGGATGGTCCCGCCGGACGACGCCGACGCGCTGCGCGCCGGGCTGCGCCGGCTGCTCGATGCGGACGATCTGCGCGAGCGGCTGGTGGAGGCGGGCTCGGCGCGTGTGACGGACTTCTCGTTGCACCGTCTGGCGGAGCGGTACGTGGAGGTCTACGAGCAGGCGATCAGGATCGGGACGCCCGCGCCGGCTTGAACCCGGGGCGAGCCACGCGCCCGCCTACCATCTGCTCCCGAGTTCGTCGTCGGCGAGTTCGCTGTCGGCAGTTCGCAATCGAGGAGACCCCAATGGTCGTCGGCATCATCATCGCGGTCGTCGTGGTCCTGCTGATCCTGTTCGTGATCGTCACGTACAACGGTCTCATCCGGACCCGCAACCGCATCGACAACGCGTTCTCCCAGATCGCGGTGCAGCTCAAGCGTCGCCACGATCTGATCCCGAACCTCGTCGAGACGGTGAAGGGCTACGCCGCCCACGAGAAGGGCGTGTTCGAGTCGGTCACCCAGGCGCGCGCCAACGCCATCAACGCGCAGAGCGCGTCACCCCAGGCCCAGGCGCAGGCCGAGAACCAGCTGTCGGGGGCGTTGAAGAGCCTGTTCGCCGTGGCCGAGGCCTACCCGGACCTCAAGGCCAACCAGAACTTCCTCAACCTGCAGGAGGAGATCACCTCGACCGAGGACAAGATCGCCTACTCGCGGCAGTTCTACAACGACTCCGTCCTGGGCTACAACAACCGGATCCAGTCGTTCCCGGCCAACCTCATCGCCGGAATGTGCAACTTCCCGCCGCGCGAGTACTTCGAGGGTGACGCCGGCGAGCAGGGACCGGTCGCCGTCCAGTTCTGATCGCCGCGCCGGACCCGCCCGGCTCGCCAGCAAGGAGTCCCACCCCCGCCATGGGCATGTACGAGCAGATCGCGCGCAACAAGCGCCGCACCTTCGTGATGCTCGCCGTCTTCGTCCTGTTGATCGCCGCGGTCGCGGTGGCGCTGGGGTTCATCTTCAAGGCCGGCGTGGCGATCGTGCCGATCGCGATCGTGATCGCGATCGCGATGGCCTGGACGTCGTACTTCGCGTCCGACCGCATCGCGCTCGCGGCCAGCCGGGCCAAGCCCGCCGACGGTCCGGAGTACGCCCGCTACCACAACCTCGTCGAGGGTCTGTGCATCGCCGCAGGGCTTCCCAAGCCTCGGCTCTACGTGGTCGAGGATCCGGCGCCGAACGCGTTCGCCACCGGCCGCAACCCGAAGCACGCCGCGGTCGCGGTCACCACCGGGCTGCTCGAGAAGATGAACCGAGTGGAGCTCGAGGGCGTGCTCGCCCACGAGCTGAGCCACGTACGCAACTACGACATCCTCGTCACCACGATCGCGGTCACCGCCGTCGGTGCGATCGCGCTGATGGCCGACCTCGGCCTCCGGTTCATGTGGTTCGGCGGGCGCTCGGGCCGGCGCGACAACAACGACGGCGGCATCGGCGTGATCCTCGCGATCCTCTCGCTGGCGCTGCTGGTCCTGGCGCCGTTCATCGCCCAGCTCATGCAGTTCGCGATGAGCCGCCGGCGGGAGCTGCTCGCCGACGCGTCCGGCGTCCAGCTCACCCGCTACCCGCCCGGCCTGATCTCGGCGCTCAAGAAGCTGCAGGACGACCAGTCGGTCGTGCACTACGCCACCCGCGCCACCGCGCAGATGTGGATCGAGAGCCCGCTCGAGCGCGACCGGCAGGCCGAGCGGGCCGAGGCGCAGGGCGCCGCCACCGGCGGCCCGAAGAAGGGCACCTGGCTCAACCGGGCCTTCGACACCCACCCTCCGCTCGAGGAGCGGATCGCAGCCCTGGAGGCGATGTGAGCAGGACCCGCCTGGCGGCGGTGACGACCGTCGTGACCGCCGCCGTTCTCGTCGCCGCGTGCGGCGGATCCGGCTCGAAGGCGTCGCCGAAGCAGCCGGCCGCCTCGACGACCACCACCCCGAAGGCGCCGCCCGTCGCGCCGCTCACCGGCCTGCCCGACCCGGACGGCGCCGCGCAGGGGCGCCCGGTCGTGTCCATCAAGGTCGACAACGGCAACAAGGCGACGCGGCCGCAGACCGGGATCGACGCCGCCGACATCGTCTGGGACGAGGTGGTCGAGGGCGAGGCCACCCGCTTCCTCGCGATGTTCCAGTCGCAGGTTCCCGACGTCGTGGGCCCGGTGCGCTCCGTGCGTCTCACCGATCCGCTCATCGTGTGGCCGGTGGGTGGGGTGTTCGCGTACTCGGGTGGTGCGAAGTACGCGGTCGACGGCATCAACCAGGCGCCGGTCGTCCGGGTCGACGAGAGCGCCGCCGGCGACGCGATGTTCCGGGACTCGAGCCGGCGGGCGCCGTACAACCTCTACGCCAAGCCGGCGCTGCTCTTCACGAAGGGCGGGACGCCGGTCCCGCCGCCGCCGCTGTTCCAGTACGCCTCGAAGCCCGTGACCGCGGGCACCCCGGCCGAGCGCGGTGCACATCGGCTTCTCCGCCGAGTTCGCGCCGACCTACACCTGGGACGCCGCATCCGGCACCTGGAAGCGGTCGACGCAGGACGGTCCGTTCCTCGTGAAGTCCGGGACGCAGGTCGCACCGAAGAACGTCGTGGTCGTGCCGGTCGTCTACAAGGGCGGCGTGGGCGTGATCGGCGCCGAGGCCCAGCTCGTGGGCAGCGGCACGGTGCAGGTCTTCACGAACGGTCGTGTCGTGACCGGCACCTGGACGCGCCCCGACAAGGCCCAGCCGATGAAGCTCGTCGACGCGCAGGGCACGCCGATCCGGCTCACGCCCGGGAACACCTGGGTGGAGCTCCCCGACACGAGCTACGCGGTCACCGTCACGCCGGCCTGATCGGCTCCTCCGCTCGCCTTCATGGCCGCTCCGCTCGGACGGGTCGAGCGCCGGTGCTCCGGGACGCTTCGCGGCTGCTCGCCTGCGCTCGGCTTCATGGTCCGCTCCGCTCGGACGCGTCGAGCGCCGGAGCTGCGGGACGTCGCGGCGCTCGCCTGCGCTCGGCTTCATGGCGGCTCCGCGTCGATTCGAGTCGAGCCGCGCTGAGACCACCCGGTAGGCATGCGGGGATGGCTCAGTCTCCAGGTCCCGAGGTCGGCACCGCGCGGGTGAAGCGCGGGCTCGCCGAGATGCTGCGCGGCGGCGTGATCATGGACGTCGTCACCCCGGAGCAGGCGACGATCGCCGAGGACGCCGGTGCCGTCGCGGTGATGGCGCTCGAGCGGGTCCCGGCGGACATCCGGCGCGACGGCGGCGTCGCCCGCATGTCGGACCCGTCGATGATCGAGGGCATCCAGGCCCGGGTCACGATCCCGGTCATGGCCAAGTGCCGCATCGGCCACTTCGCCGAGGCGCAGGTGCTGGCGTCGTTGGGCGTCGACTACATCGACGAGTCCGAGGTGCTGACCCCGGCCGACGAGGCGCACCACGTCGACAAGTGGGGCTTCACCGTCCCCTTCGTCTGCGGGGCCACGAACCTCGGCGAGGCGCTGCGGCGCATCTCCGAGGGCGCGTGCATGATCCGCTCGAAGGGCGAGGCCGGCACCGGCAACATCGTCGAGGCGGTCCGTCACCTCCGTTCGATCCTCGGGTCCATCCGCGGGCTCACCGTCGCCTCCCCCGAGGAGCTGTTCGCCGCGGCCAAGGAGCTGCGGGCGCCGGTCGAGCTGGTGCAGGAGGTGGCGACGCTCGGTGAGCTGCCGGTCCCGATGTTCTGCGCGGGTGGCATCGCCACGCCGGCCGACGCGTCCCTCGTGATGCAGCTCGGCGCGCAGGCGGTGTTCGTCGGCTCCGGGATCTTCAAGAGCGAGCAGCCCGACGGTGATGGCGAAGGCGATCGTCGAGGCCACCACGCACTACGCCGACGCCGCGATCGTCGCGAAGGTGTCGCGCGGCTCGGCGACGCGATCGCGGGCCGAGATCGGCGAGCTCGACGTCGGCCGCGGCGGAGAGTCGGCGACGGCCATCGGACCCGAGCCGAAGCTCGCCGACCGCGGCGTGGTGAGCCGTTGAAAGCGGGGCGCGAGTGGCGCCGATGCGACGGGTCTCGCTCAGGGCGCGTTCCGTGAGCACCGCGAGGTCCTCGACGCGCTCGGCGTCGACGCGGTCGAGGTGCGGACGCCCGCGGGTCTCGCCGGGCTCGACGCGCTGGTGATCCCGGGCGGGGAGTCCACCACCATGCAGCGCCTGCTCGCCACGTCCGGGTTGCGCCCGCCGCTCGAGGCCGCGCTCGCCGACGGGCTCGCGGTGCTCGGGACCTGCGCGGGGGCGATCGTGCTGGCGCGGGAGGTGCGCGACGGTCGGCCCGACCAGGTGCCGCTGGGCGTCATCGACATCGTCGCCCGCCGCAACGCCTACGGCCGCCAGCGCGACTCGTTCGAGACCGACCTCGACGTCGTCGGGCTGCCCGGTGGGCCGTTTCCGGGTGTCTTCATCCGCGCGCCGGCGATCGACGCGGTCGGTGAGGCGGTCGAGGTCCTGGCGGAGCACAATGGACGACCGGTGCTCGCCCGCGAGGGCCGGGTGTGGGTCACCACCTTCCACCCGGAGCTCGCCGGTGACCTCCGGTTGCACGAGCGATTCCTCCAGGAGGTCGCGTGAGCGCAGCGGGAACGGCTGTCACCTTCAGCCGATAGGACAGCGGAGCGGGGCCGTCCGGCCCGCTCCGCAGGAGCAAGAGGACGGGGTACGTCATGTCGGGCCATTCCAAGTGGCACTCCATCAAGCACGCCAAGGGCGCGGCCGACGCCGCGCGCGGCAAGGTGTTCGCACGCCTGGCCCGCCAGATCGAGGTCGCGGCCCGATCGGGTGGCGGGGACGTCGACGGCAACCCGACCCTGCGCACGATGGTGCAGAAGGCGCGCGACGCGTCGATGCCGAAGGACAACATCGAGCGCGCGATCAAGCGGGGGACCGGCGAGCTCGAGGGTGTCACCTACGAGGAGGTGCACTACGAGGGGTATGCGCCGAACGGCGTGGCGGTGTTCGTCGAGACGCTCACCGACAACCGCAACCGCACCGGCGCCGAGATCAAGAACGTCTTCACCCGCAACGGCGGCTCGCTGGCCGAGCCGGGCGCGGTCTCGTGGCAGTTCGAGCGCAAGGGCGTGGTGATCCTCCCGAAGGCGTCCGCCGACGAGGACGACCTCATGCTCGTCGTCCTCGACGCCGGCGCCGAGGACGTCGAGGACCAGGGCGACACCTGGCAGGTGATCACGCCCGCCACCGAGCTCCACGCGGTGCGCGACGCGCTCGCGGCGGCCGGAATGGCCTTCGACAGCGCCGACACCACGATGCTGCCCCAGCAGAGCGTCCCGCTGGAGGACGCGTCGAGCGCGAAGCAGGTGCTGCGCGTCATCGACGCGCTCGAGGAGCACGACGACGTGCAGAACGTGTACGCGAACTTCGACATCCCCACGGATGTCCTCGAATCGGCCATGAGCTAGGAACGATCGCATGAGCGAAGCGGGCGGCAGGACGAGTGCGAGCCGCAACGACAGCGAAGCGTGGCCCGTCCGGCCCGTCCGAAGGAGCAGAGGCGAGAGATGACGGCGGAAGTGGGACAGCCGGCACCGGACTTCACGCTCCCGGGCGTGGCAGGGGAGGAGCGGCGCGACTACTCGCTGTCCGAGTTCAGGGGCCGCAAGGTCGTGCTCGCGTTCTACCCCGGCGACTTCACGCCCGGGTGCACGAAGCAGATGTGCCAGTACCGCGACCAGTTCGCCGAGTTCGAGGGCGTCGAGGCGGTGCTGCTCGGGATCTCGCCCCAGGACGTCGACTCGCACGAGAAGTGGATCAAGGCGAAGGCGTTCCCGTTCCCCCTCCTCGCCGACACCGACAAGACGGTGATCAACGCATACGGCGTGAAGGGCTTCGGGCCGATCCCGGTGAAGCGCTCGACGTTCGTGATCGACGCCGACGGCATCGTGCGGCACAAGCGGGTCGCGTCGATCGGCATGACGTGGGACAAGCCCGGCCAGCTCGCCGAGATCGTCCTGGCCAAGGTGCTCGCGTCCATCGGCTGACCGCGATCGCGTCGATCGGAGCTCGCGGTGCGGCATGCTCCGGCACGGGCTGGCATGGCCGGTGATCTGACAAGATCCGGCCCCATGCAGATCTCGATGACCGTGAACGGCGGGGCGCAGGCCCACGACGTCGAGGCCCGGATGCTGCTCGTGCAGTACCTGCGCGAGCCCTGCGGGCTCACGGGCACCAAGGTCGGGTGCGACACGTCCAGCTGTGGCGCCTGCACCGTGCTCGTCGACGGCGAGTCGGTGAAGTCGTGCACGATGCTCGCCGCCCAGGCCGACGGCGCGGCGATCACCACGATCGAGGGTCTCGCCGGCGCCGACGCGTTCCACCCGGTGCAGCAGGCGTTCCACGAGCAGCACGGGCTGCAGTGCGGCTACTGCACCGCCGGGATGGTGATGGCCGCGGTGGGCTTCCTCGACGAGCATCCCGCGCCCACCGAGCGCGAGGTGCGTCTCGGCCTCGAGGGCAACCTGTGCCGCTGCACCGGCTACCACAACATCGTGCAGGCCGTGCTCCAGGCGGCCGACACCATGCGGGCGGGCCGGTCGTGATCCCCGCGGCGTTCGAGTACGTCCGGGTCGACTCGATCGACGGTGCCACCGCGGCCCTGGCCGAGCACGGCGACGACGCCAAGCTCCTGGCGGGCGGGATGTCGCTGCTCCCGCTCATGAAGCTGCGGCTCGCGGTGCCGAGCGTGCTCGTCGACGTCGGTCGCCTCGGCGATCTCCGCTACGTGCGCGACGCCGGCGACCACCTCGCCATCGGCGCGCTCAGCCGGCACCGCGACCTCGAGACGGACGCCCTCCTCGCTGCCCAGTGCGGGGTGCTGCAGGCGGTCGCGGCCGAGGTCGGCGACAACCAGGTGCGTCATCGCGGCACGATCGGCGGCTCCGTCGCGCACGGCGACCCCGCGAGCGACCTCCCCGCGGTCCTGCTCGCGCTCGACGCCGACTTCGTGCTGCGCGGACCGGGGGGCGAGCGCACGGTCGCGGCGTCGGAGTTCTTCACCGGCTTCCTCGAGACCGCCGCCGCGCCCGACGAGCTCCTCACCGAGATCCGCGTGCCCAAGACCGGGCCGGACGGGTTCTCGTACCAGAAGTTCAACCGCCGGGCCCAGGACTGGGCCATCGTCGGATCGGTCGCGGTGCGCGCGGCCGGGACCACGCGCGTCGGGCTCGTGAACATGGGCGCGACCCCACTGCGGGCGCGGGCGGTCGAGGCCGCCCTCGCGGGCGGCGCGTCGACGACCGACGCCGCCCAGGCGGCCGCGGAGGGCACGGAGGCGTCGTCGGATGTCAACGGCTCCACCGAGTACCGCGAGCACCTGGCGCGCGTGCTCACGCGCCGGGCGCTGGAGACGATCAGCTGACCGGCGGCGCCCCGGCGGCCCCGCAGGTGGCGGTCGGTGTGCTGGCCGCGGGCCGATCGGCGCGCTTCGACGGCGTCAAGCAGCTCGCCCCGCTCGGTGACCGGCCGCTGGTGCGGTGGGCGGTCGACGCCGCCCTCGCCTCCGGCCTCCGCCCGGTGATCACCGTGGTCGGTCCGCGCGCGGGACCGATCGAGGCGGTGCTGCCCCAGGGGGTCGACGTCGTGCGGGCGGCGCGCGCCCGCGCGGGCATCGCGCACAGCCTGCGGGCGCTCGTCCGTTCGCTCGAGGGGTGGCGCCAGGTCGGCGCGGTGTGCGTCGGTCTGGGCGACCAGCCGGGCGTGGGTGCGGAGGCCTACCGCCGCCTGGCGCAGGCCTACGATGCCGGCGCGGAGCTGGCGGTCGCCACCTACGCGGGTGTCCGGCAGAACCCGGTGTTGATCGCGCGTCCGCTCTGGCCGCGCGTCGACCAGCTGCGAGGCGACGTCGGGGCGCGTGCGCTCATGGACGAGGTGACCGTGACCGAGGTCGACTGCACCGACACCGGTTCACCGGCCGACATCGACACCCCCGCCGACCTCGAGCGGGTGGCCCGAGAGATGGAGACCTGATGGAGATCAACGACTCGTTCCGGGTGGACCTGCCGGTGGAGGAGACGTGGCGCGTGCTCATGGACATCGAGCGCATCGCGCCGTGCCTGCCGGGCGCCCAGCTCCAGGAGATCGCAGGCGAGGAGTACCGCGGGGTGGTGAAGGTGAAGGTCGGGCCGATCACCGCGCAGTACAAGGGCGCGGCGTTCTTCGAATCGTGTGACGACGCGTCGCACACCGCGGTGATCAAGGGCAGCGGTCGGGACACACGGGGTCAGGGCAACGCGTCGGCGACCGTCACGATGCGGCTCGAGCCCGACGGCGAGGGCACCGCGGTCTCGGTGTCCACCGACCTCGCGATCACCGGCAAGGTCGCGCAGTTCGGCCGGGGGGTGATGGCCGACGTGTCCGCGAAGCTTCTCGCGCAGTTCGTCGCCAACCTCGAGCGTGACGTGCTGTCCGAACCGGCCGTGGACCTCGTGGCGGCCGCCGCGGAGGACGCCGCGGCGGCCGCGCCCGCCCGCAGCCGCGCCCGACGCGCCGTCGGAGACGGGCGCGCGCTCGTCGGCGCCGCCGACCGATCCGGCGCTGTCCGGTCCGCCCACCTCGAACGGCAGCCTGAAGACCGACGCCGAGGTCACCGTCCGCACGATCGACTCGCCCGACGTGGTGCCCGTGGACCTGCTGGAGATGGGGGGCTCGCCGCTGCTGAAGCGCCTGCTCCCGCTGGTCGTGGTCGTGGTGGTGCTGCTCGTCTGGCGGGCCCGGCGGCGGCGTCGGTCCGCGTCCTGAGGGCGGCGAGACCCTAGAGTCCGAACTCGTGTTCGATCCTCGGGGGCCCGTGCTGGGCATCGATCCCGGGCTGTCGCGCTGCGGGTACGGCGCGGTGACCGGTCGCGGCCGGGAGCTGCGCGCCGTCGCCTACGGCGTGATCGCGACCGCGCCGGGCGACCCGCTGCCCGAGCGGCTCGCCCGCCTCGCCGACGAGCTCGACGCGCTCGTCGCCGAGCTCCGGCCGTGTGCGCTCGCGGTCGAGCGGGTCCTCTTCCAGAACAACGCGCGCACCGCGATCTCCGTCGGTCAGGCCAGCGGCCTCGCGCTCGTCGCCGCGGCACGCGTGGGCATCCCGGTGACCCAGTACAGCCCGAACGAGGTGAAGCTGGCGGTCGCCGGGCACGGTGGTGCCGACAAGGAGCAGGTGCAGCTGATGGTGACGAGGCTGTTGCGCCTCGCCTCGGTCCCCCGGCCGCCCGACGCCGCCGACGCGCTCGCACTCGCGCTCTGTCACCAGTGGGCGGCACCGCTCCACGACCGCATCGCCGACGCGTCGACGGCCCCACCCACCGCCGCGACCGGCTACGACCGCGCCGTCGCCGCCGCCCTCGCGAAGGAGCGACCGTGATCGGGTCCGTACGGGGCACGGTGCTCGAGCGCACCCCGACCGGCGAGGTCCTCGTCGAGGTCGGTGGCGTCGGGTACCGCTGTCTCGTCCCGCTCGGCGCCCTGCCCGCGCTCACACCGGGTGCGCCGGCGTTCCTCATGACGCACCTGCACGTGCGCGAGGACGCGATGACGCTCTTCGGGTTCCCGAGCCGCGACGAGCGCGACACCTTCGAGACGCTCATCGGCGCGAGCGGTGTCGGCCCGAAGCTCGCGCTCGCGATCCTGTCGGTGCACCCACCGAGCGCGCTCCGGCGGTCGGTGCTCGACGACGACCTGGACGCGTTGTGCATGGTTCCCGGCATCGGGAAGCGCACCGCGCAGAAGCTGATGGTCGAGCTCCGGTCGCGGCTCGACGTGCCCGACGTGGACCTGCGCGAGGCGAGCGGAGAGCCGGCGCCGGCTCGCGCGGAGGTACGGGCCGCCCTCACCGAGCTCGGCTACGGCACCGACGAGATCCGGGCGGTGGTGGCCGAGCTGCCGGCCGACGGTGCGGTCGAGGACCTGCTGCGCGACGCGCTCAAGCGGCTCGCGGTGAAGGCATGAGCGACGCGATGGGCAGGGAGGAGCTGCTCCGGCCCGCCGCCGACCCGGTGGAGGCCGCCGAGGAGACGACGCTGCGGCCGCGCCGGCTCGACGAGTTCGTCGGCCAGCCCCGCCTCACCGAGCACCTCGAGATCCTGCTGGACGCAGCGCGCCGGCGCGGCCAGGCCGTCGACCACCTGCTGTTCGCGGGCCCGCCCGGAACCGGCAAGACGTCGCTCGCGGGGATCGTGGCCGCGGAGATGGACGCGAGCCTGCGCATCACGAGCGGTCCGGCGCTCGAGCGCGCGGGCGACCTCGCCGCGATCCTCACCAACCTCGACGACGGCGACGTCCTCTTCGTCGACGAGATCCATCGCCTGCCGCGTGCGGTGGAGGAGGTGCTCTATCCCGCGATGGAGGACTTCCAGCTCGACATCGTCATCGGCCGGGGACCGTCGGCCCGCTCGATCCGCCTCGACCTGCCCCGCTTCACGCTCGTCGGCGCCACCACGCGTGCGGGCCTGATCACGGGACCGCTGCGCGACCGCTTCGGCTTCGTCGCCCGCCTCGAGTACTACGAGCCGGCGGACCTGGCGACGATCGTCGAGCGGGCGGCGCGCATCCTCGGGGTCACCATCGACGCGCCGGGTGCGGCCGAGCTCGCCGGGCGCGCCCGCGGCACCCCGCGCATCGCCAACCGGCTCCTCAAGCGGGTCCGGGACTACGCGGAGGTGCGCGCCGACGGGACGATCGACGCGACGGTCGCCCGCCGGGCGCTCGACGTCTTCGAGGTCGACGAGCGGGGCCTGGACCGCACCGACCGCGCGGTGCTGAGCGCGCTGTGCGTCACCTTCGCCGGTCATGCCGTCGGGCTCGGCACCCTCGCCGTCGCGGTGGGGGAGGAACCGGACACCGTGGAGGAGGTCTACGAGCCGTTCCTCCTCAAACAGGGGCTCCTGCTCCGCACGCCGCGGGGCCGGGTGGCCACGCCGGCGGCCTACGCCCACCTCGGCGTGGCGCCGCCTCCGGGCATCGCCACGCTCTTCGAATAGGGACCGGCGAGGCGCGATCGAGCCGCGCCGAGCGGAGGCGGACCGCTCGGCAGCCCCGGACCCGGTCGGGGCATCGACGCCGAGCGGACGGGCCACGGGAGGGTGTCCCGGCCCGTGGGGGAGTGGCGGCTAACCTGCCCGACCCGGCATGCCTGTCTTCCTCGTCTACTTCGCGCTGCTCGCAGTCGCGTTCTTCTTCCTCATCGTGCGCCCCCAGCGGCGCCAGCTGGCGGCACGGCGGGCACTGGTGCAGGCGGTCGAAGTGGGAGACGAGATCATCACCGCGGGCGGCATCTACTGCGTCGTCCGCTCGATCGACGAGGACACGATGCGGGTGGAGATCGCGCCGGGGATCGAGATGACCCTGGCCCGCGAAGCGGTGGCCCGCCGGCGCGACGACGCGACCGCCGGGCCCGACCCGACCGGCCCGACCGGCCCGACCGACGCGACGCCGGAGGACTGACGCACCGTGCGCCGCACCTTCTGGTACCTGACGATCACGGTCGTGCTCATCGTCGGCACGTTCGCGCTCACGCTCATCGGCGGGTCGAGCCCGGTCCTCGGCCTCGACCTCCAGGGCGGCATCGAGGTGCGCCTCGAGCAGGTGGGCAAGCAGCGTCCGACCGCCGTGGTCGACAAGGCCGTCGACATCATCCGCAACCGGGTGAACGGTCTCGGCGTGGCCGAGACCGAGGTCAAGCGCGACGGCGACCAGATCGTGGTCGACCTGCCGGGCGTGAAGGATCGCGACAAGGCCCGCAACCTGGTGGGCAAGACCGCCGAGCTGCGCTTCCGGCCCGTGCTCTCGGGCCCGTACCCGTGCAAGGTCACCCCGACGTCCACGAGCACGTCGTCCACCTCGTCGACGTCGAGCACGACCGCGACCTCGTCGACGACCGCGACCTCGTCGACCACCGCGTCGGGCGGCCCGGGCAAGAGCATCCACGCCCGCGCCCCCGGGGACTCGACGAGCACGTCGGCCGCGACCACGGCCACCACCGCCGCGGCCCCGGCCACATCGGCGGCGACGTCGGCCACCACGGCGCCCGCGACCCCGACGGGCATCCCGCCCCTCTCGACGCCGGCGCAGGACCAGCGCAACGCGACCGTGGTGCTGTGCGACCGCGACGGCAAGCTCCGGTACGAGCTGGGCCCGACCGCGCTGACCGGCCGGACGGTCGACTCCGCGACCGCACGCTTCAACGGCGGGGGCGGCAGCGGCTGGGTCGTCGTGCTGTCGTTCAACAGCGTCGGCCAGGCCAAGTTCAACCAGCTCGCGGCCACGTCGTACGGCAAGACCCCGCCGCAGAACGCGGTGGCGATCGTCCTCGACGGAGTGGTGCAGTCGGCGCCGGCGTTCCAGACGCCGAGCTTCACCGGCGACGTCGAGATCTCGGGGAACTTCAGCCAGGGTGACGCCGAGGACCTCGCGACGGTGCTGAAGTTCGGTTCGCTTCCGGTGCAGCTCAAGGAGCTGACGACCTCCAGCGTGTCGCCCACGCTCGGCCGCGATCAGCTGAACGCCGGGCTGCTCGCCGGCGCGATCGGCCTCGTGCTCGTCGCCCTCTACATGCTCCTCTTCTACCGGTTGCTCGGACTCGTCGTGCTCGGCGGGCTCGCCCTCTCCGGCATGGCGATCTACACGATGATCACCTACCTGGGCGACAGCATCGGCTTGACGCTCACGCTCGCCGGTGTGGTCGGCCTCATCGTGTCCGTGGGTATCACGGTCGACTCGTACGTCGTCTACTTCGAACGGCTCAAGGACGAGGTGCGCACCGGTCGGACCGTGCGCAGCTCGGTGGACCGCGGCTTCGCCCGCTCGTTCAAGACGATCCTGGCCGCCGACCTCGTGTCGCTGATCGCCGCCGCCATCCTCTACTGGCAGGCGATCGGCTCGGTGCGCCAGTTCGCGTTCCTGCTCGGGCTCTCGACGATCCTCGACCTGCTGCTGTCCTACTTCTACATGCACCCGCTGGTGCAGTACCTCGCCCGGAGCCGGTCGCTGGTCACGACGAAGCGCGTCGGCATCGCCGCCGGTCTCGACACGCCGGAGGCCGCAGCATGAGGCGGGCGATCGGCATCCACCGGCAGCGGCGGGCACGGAGGTGCCGACCGATGAGGCCCGACGGTCGCCGCCACACGCTGAAGGACCTCTACCACGAGGACACCTACTACGAGTTCCTGGACCGCCGGTGGCGCTGGGCGCTCATCTCGGGCCTGCTCATCCTCGTCTCGGTGATGGGCTTCGTCCTGCGCGACGGCCTGAACCTCGGGCTCGACTTCACCGGCGGTACCTCGTGGCAGCTCACCGCCGCCTCGGGCAAGAACGTCTCGACCGGCGACATCCGCAGCCTGGTCGAGTCCGAGGGCGTGCGTGACCCGAAGATCGTGATCCTCGGCAACAACGGCATCCGGGTCGAGTCCTCGCAGGTGAGCCGGGCGGAGGAGGCGCGGATCACCGCGTCGCTCGCCAAGTACGGCGGGATCACCGCGAAGGCGATCTCGGTCTCGGAGGTCGGCCCGAGCTGGGGCGAGAAGGTGTCGACTCAGGCGCTGTTCGCACTGGGACTGTTCTTCGTCGCGATCGCGCTCTACCTGTCGCTCCGGTTCGAGATGAAGATGGCCGCCGCCGCGATCGCGGCCGTCGTCCACGACATCCTCATCACCGTCGGGGTCTACGCCGTGACCGGCATCGAGGTGACGCCCGCGACGGTCATCGCCTTCCTCACGATCCTCGGGTTCTCCCTGTACGACACGGTGGTCGTGTTCGACAAGATCAAGGAGAACACCCCGCAGCTCACCACGGTGCGCGGTCTCACCTACACCGCGATGGCGAACCGGTCGCTCAACCAGGTGCTGATGCGTTCGCTCAACACGTCGTTCGTGGCGCTGCTCCCGGTGACGTCGCTGCTGGTGGTCGGCGTGGGCCTCGAGGGCGCGCTCGCGCTCCGGGAGTTCGGACTCGCGCTGTTCATCGGTCTGATCGTCGGCGCGTACTCGTCGATCTTCGTGGCCACGCCGCTGCTCGCCTGGTGGAAGGAGCGCGAGCCGCGCTACCGCACGCTGGCCGAGCGCAGCTCGATCCGGGCGACCCGGGACGCCCAGGCCGCGATGAGCACCACCTTCGGTGAGGACCAGGACGAGGCGGAGGCCGCGGGCGAGACCCTGGCCGTGCCGACGGATTCGGGCCCGCCGCCGGTCCGGCCGGCACCGGGCGCCTCGCCCGGCCCGGTCATCCAGCCGCGACCCCGTCAGCAACGGTCGCGCAAGCGCAAGTAGGGCCACCGCCCGTGCGACAATGGGCGGACGATGGTCGCGATCACCCCCCGTCCCGAGACGCGCCGGTCGGTGCTGCCCTGGCGTCGGCACCAGGTCGACGTTGCGCTCGCCCCGCTGCTCGAGGCGTACCAGGAGCGGCACCGCAAGGCCGACACCGCCCGGATCGAGGCTGCCTACGACGTGGCGCTCGAGGCCCACGCCGAGCAGGTGCGCCGGTCGGGGGAGCCCTACATCTCCCACCCGCTCGGTGTGGCGCGCATCCTCGCCGACCTCGGGCTCGACGACGTCACCATCGCGGCCGCGCTGCTGCATGACGCGGTCGAGGACACGGCGCTCACGCAGGAGCGGCTCGAGGAGCTCTTCGGCGCCGAGGTCGCGGCCATCGTCGACGGTGTCACCAAGCTCGACCGGATGGAGTTCGAGTCGCGTCTCGCGCAGCAGGCGGCGACGATGCGCAAGATGCTCGTCGCGATGGCGAACGACATCCGTGTGCTCCTCATCAAGCTCGCCGACCGGCTCCACAACATGCGGACGATCGCGTCGCTGCCGGAGGCCAAGCAGTCCCGGATCGCGCGCGAGACCCTCGACATCTACGCGCCCCTCGCGCACCGGCTCGGCATCGGCGAGATCAAGTGGCAGCTCGAGGATCTCGCGTTCGCGGTGCTCCATCCGAAGCGCTACGCGGAGATCGAGCAGCTCGTCGCCACCCGCTCACCCAAGCGCGACGCGGACCTCGATGCCGTGCTCGGCGAGATCCGCCAGCGGCTCGCCGAGCTGCACATCGACGCCGAGGTGACGGGCCGACCGAAGCACTACTGGTCGATCTACGAGAAGATGGTCGTCCGAGACAAGGACTTCGACGAGATCATCGACCTGCTCGGCGTGCGCGTCGTCGTGGAGTCGGTGAAGGACTGCTACGCCGCGCTCGGCTCGATCCACGCCTGGTGGCGCCCGGTGCAGGGACGGTTCAAGGACTACATCGCGCAACCGAAGTTCAACCTGTACCAGTCGCTGCACACGACCGTGGTGGGCCCGGGTGGGCGACCGGTCGAGGTGCAGATCCGGACCGAGGACATGAACCGTCGGGCGGAGTTCGGCGTCGCCGCGCACTGGGGTTACAAGGAGTCGGAGTCGGCCAAGAGCGCCACCGACTCCGCGTGGTTGCAACGGCTGGTCGAGTGGCAGCACGAGACCGAGGACCCCGAGCAGTTCATGAAGATCCTGAAGGGCGACCTCGAGGTCGACGAGGTCTTCGTCTTCACCCCGAAGGGCAAGGTCGTGATCCTGCCGACCGGGGCCACGCCGGTCGACTTCGCGTACGCGATCCACACCGAGGTCGGGCACCGGTGCATCGGCGCGCGTGCGAACGGTCGCCTGGTGCCGCTCGACGCGCTGCTCACCACCGGCGACACGGTGGAGATCGTGACCAGCCGCCAGGAGGGCGCGGGCCCGACCCAGGACTGGCTGGAGTTCGCGCAGACGCCGCGGGCCCGGGCGAAGATCCGGCAGCGGTTCTCGAAGGAGCGGCGGGAGGACGCGATCGACGCCGGGCGCGATGACCTCGTGATCGCGCTGCGCGCGGAGGACCTGCCGGTGCAGGTGCTCATGGGCTCCGACCTGCTCGCCGAGGTCGCCGAGGAGATGCACTACGCGGACCTCGACAGCTTCTACGCCGCCATCGGCGACCAGCACGTGGCCCCGCGCATGGTCGCCCAGCGCGTCCGGCAGCGGCTCGGCGGCGGTCCGGACCGGCTCCCGGTGACCGCCCGCAAGCCGTCGCGCGCGAACGCGCGCCGCCGGTCCGCCGGGGTGCACGTCGAAGGGCTCGACGACATGTTCGTGCGGCTCTCGAAGTGCTGCATGCCGGTGCCCGGCGACGAGATCATCGGGTTCATGACCCGCGGTCGGGGGGTGTCCGTGCACCGCACCGACTGCCCGAGCGCGGAGGGCTTCACGAGCCGGCCCGACCGCGTCGTCGAGGTGGAGTGGGACAACGACGCGTCGGGTGCGTTCGTCGTGGCGGTGGAGGTCGAGGCGCTCGACCGGTCCCGTCTGCTGCGCGACGTCGCGCACACGCTCGCCGAGCACCACGTGAACATCCTCTCGTGCAACAGCCAGACGTCGGCCGATCGCGTGGCCCGGTTCCGGTTCGAGTTCGAGCTCGCGGACCCGGGTCACCTCGATTCGCTCGTGGCCGCGCTGAAGCGCGTCGACTCCGTGTACGACGCCACCCGGGTCATGCCCGGTCCCGCCCGTCCGGTCAGCTGAACAACCCCGGTCCCGGAACGGTCACCACGTAGGCTCGATCCACCATGTCCCGCGACGACCGGTTCCGCGCGCCCAAGGGGGTGCACGACGTCCTGCCGCCCGAATCCGGGCGCTGGGTCGAGATCGTCGCGCGCTTCGCCGAGCGCGCTCGCCGCTACGGCTACGGCCTCGCGATCACGCCGATGTTCGAGCACGTCGAGGTCTTCCAACGGGTCGGCGAGCACACCGACGTCGTCGCCAAGGAGATGTACGAGCTCACGGACAAGGGCGGCCGCCGGCTCGCGCTCCGGCCCGAGGGCACCGCGTCGGTGGTGCGCGCCTACGTGCAGCACCGCCCGACGCCACCGTGGAAGGTCTGGTACGTCGCGCCGAACTTCCGCTACGAGCGGGCCGCAGAAGGGCCGCTACCGCCAGCACTGGCAGCTCGGGGTGGAGGCGCTCGGCGTCGAGGACCCCGACATCGACGTCGAGGTGATCGCCCTCCTCGCCGGCTTCTACCGGGACCTCGGGCTCGGTGCCACGCGCCTGCTGCTCAACTCGATGGGCGACGCCGAGACCCGGCCCGGCTTCGTCGCCGCGCTGCGCGCGCACTTCCTGCGCCACGGCGCGGCGTTGGGGGACGAGTTCCTCGCGCGCGTCGAGGCCAACCCGCTGCGGGTGCTCGACGCGAAGGTCGAGGCCTGGCAGGACGTCATCGGGTCCGCGCCGCAGCTGTCCGAGCACCTGTCGGATGCGTCGGCCGCGCAGTTCGAGGCGGTCCAGGCCGGGCTGCGCGCCCTCGGCGTCGACTTCGAGCTCGCCCCCCGTCTCGTCCGCGGCTTCGACTACTACACCGCGACCACGTTCGAGTTCCAGAACGACGCGCTCGACGCCGCGCAGAACGCGCTCGGCGGCGGCGGTCGCTACGACGGGCTGGCCGAGGAGATGGGTGGTCCGCCCACGCCGGGGATCGGCTTCGGGACGGGCCTCGAGCGCATCGTGCTCGCGCTCGCCGCGAGCGGCGTGCCCGCGCCGGCGGCGAGCGTCGATCTGTTCGTGGTCGACGGACTCGGGGACCAGGGCGGCCCGACCGTCGGCGGCCTCGTGGAGTCACTGCGGACGGCGGGGTTCGCGGTCGATCGCGCCTACGGCGGCCGGTCGGTGAAGGCGCAGTGGAAGGCGGCCGACCGCTCGGGCGCGGCGGTCGCGGTGATGGTCGGGCGCGACGAGCTCACCCGTGACGCGGTCGCGGTGAAGGACCTCGCCACCGGCGAGCAGGTGGAGGTGCCACGCGCCGAGCTCGTCGCGCGGTTGGTGGCTCGAAAGGACGGAGCGTGACCGAGGGATCGACGAGCATGCGGACGTGCCGCGCCGGCACGCTGGGCGTGGGCGACACCGGCACCGAGGTGACGCTCGCCGGTTGGGTGGCGGCGCGTCGCGACCACGGGGGCGTCGTCTTCTTCGACCTTCGGGACGCCTCCGGCCTCGTCCAGGTGGTGGTGGACCCGGAGCACGTGCAGTCCGAGGACGTCCATCACATCGGGCGGGAGTGGGTGCTGCAGGTCACGGGTGCGGTCCGACCGCGGCCCGAGGGCACGGTCAACCCGGAGCTCCCGACGGGCGAGGTCGAGGTGGGGGCGGCCACGGTCGTCGTGCTCAACCGCGCCGAGCCGCCGCCGTTCCCGCTCTCCGAGCGCGCCGACGACGTCGACGAGGTCCTGCGGCTCCGGCACCGCTACCTCGACCTGCGGCGCGCGTCGATGCAGCACAACCTGCGCCTCCGCTCGACCGTGAACGCCGCGCTCCGGACGGCGATGACCGAGCGCGACTTCGTCGAGGTCGAGACGCCGATGCTCATCGCGTCGACGCCGGAGGGCGCACGCGACTTCGTGGTGCCGTCGCGCCTCAGCCCGGGCGACTTCTACGCGCTCCCGCAGAGCCCGCAGCTGTTCAAGCAGCTCCTCATGGTGGGCGGCCTGGACCGCTACTTCCAGATCGCGCGTTGCCTGCGTGACGAGGACCTGCGCGGCAACCGGCAGTTCGAGTTCATGCAGTACGACATGGAGATGAGCTTCGCCGGTCAGGCGGACGTGCAGGAGGTGGTGACCGGGGCCGTGAGCGCGGCGGTCGAGGCCGTCACCGGCGCGCCGCTCGCCGAGGTCCCCACGATGACCTGGGCCGAGGCGATGGACCGCTACGGCTCCGACAAGCCCGACACGCGTTTCGGGATGGAGCTCACGGACCTCGCCGATGCGGTGGCGGGCACCGAGTTCAAGGCGTTCCACGCCGACGCGGTGAAGGGGATCCGCGTGCCCGGGCGCGGTGACGCGTCGCGCTCGACGCTCGACGGTCTCGTGGACCGCGCCAAGCAGCTCGGCGCGGCCGGGCTGGTCTGGATGCGCGTGCGGGACGGCGGCACGCTCGAGTCGCCGGTCGCGAAGTTCCTGTCCGACGCCGAGCAGTCGGCGATCGTCAGCCGCGCTCGGCGCCGCGCCCGGCGACCTCGTGCTGATCGTCGCCGGCGCACGGAGGTCGACGAACACGGTGCTGGGTCAGCTGCGGCTCGATCTCGGTCGACCGCCGGTGACCGAAGGCGGCCTCGTGCCGCTGTGGGTCGTCGACTTCCCGCTGTTCGAGGCCATCGCCGAGGACGGCCGGCCGATCCCTGCCCACCATCCGTTCACCCAGCCGCACCCCGACGACCTCGACCGGCTCGACGCCACCGGCGATGCGCTCCTCGACGTGCGGTCGCAGGCCTACGACATGGTGCTCAACGGTTGGGAGCTCGGTTCCGGGAGCGTCCGGATCCACCAACCCGAGATGCAGCAGCGGATCTTCGGGCTCATCGGGATGGACGAGGTCGAGGCGCAGGCGCGGTTCGGGTTCCTCCTCGACGCGTTCAAGTACGGCGCGCCGCCCCACGCCGGATTCGCGTTCGGCGTCGATCGCCTCGTCGCGGTCCTCGCGGGGGAGGAGAGCATCCGCGAGGTGATCGCGTTCCCGAAGACGCAGTCGGGCGCGGATCCGCTCACGGGCGCGCCCGGCCCGATCGACGCCGCTGCAGCTCCGCGAGCTCGGTCTGCGCGTCGCACCGAAGCCGACCTGACTGCGTCCACCCCTGCGACTTTGCGTTCGGAGCGACACCGGAACGGGGGGTCAGCACCGCAATGTCGATCGATCTGCGCTCGCTGGACCTGACGGACCTCGATCGGTTCGCGGACGGGTTCCCGTACGACCTCTTCGCCGAGCTCCGGCGGGTCGCGCCGGTGTGGTGGCAGGAGCCGACCGTCCACACGCCCGGCGGCGAGGGCTTCTGGGTGATCACCCGGCACGCCGACGTCGAGCGGGTGGCGCGTGACCAGGTCGTCTTCTCCAGTCAGACCGGTCCGGGACGGTCGGGCGCGGGCGGAACGATCATCGAGGACCTGCCCGCCGGGATCGGCCCCGGCGTGATGCTCAACATGTGCGACCCGCCCGTCCACACCCGGATCCGGGGACTCGTCAGCCGGGGGTTCACGCCGAAGGGGCTGCGCCCGCTGCAGTCGTTCCTCGCCGAGCGGGCCGCGGCGATCGTCGACGC
Source organism: uncultured Acidimicrobiia bacterium (assembly GCA_963756815.1). Taxonomy (GTDB): domain Bacteria; phylum Actinomycetota; class Acidimicrobiia; order IMCC26256; family JAENVU01; genus JAENVU01. Next base: position 15,624 of record CAVWPR010000062.1, on the reverse strand, counting down.
CACGCTCGCGACCGGCGGCGACTGCGACTTCCTCGTGGACGTGGCCGCCGAGCTCCCGCTCCAGACGATCGCCCAGATCATGGGGGTGCCCCAGGCCGACCGGCACCAGCTGTTCACCTGGACGTCGACGATCCTCGACTTCCGTGACCGCGATCTCGGCGAGGCGTCCGACGCCCTCGCGGTCGCGGGCATCGGGATGCGCGCGTACGGGATGGACCTGGTGGGCGAGAAGCGGGCCCGGCCGACCGACGATCTTCTCTCCACCGTGGTCGCGGGCGGGTTGTCCGACGACGAGCTCGGCGCGTTCTTCAGCCTGCTGTTCACGGCCGGGAGCGAGACCACGCGCAACTCGATCGCGGCCGGGATCCTCGCGTGCGCCGAACGACCGGGGGAGTGGGATCGCCTCCGGTCCGACCGCGCCTTGCTGCCGACCGCGGTCGAGGAGATCCTGCGCTGGACGAGCGCGACCGCCTACAACCGCCGGACCGCCACGCGCGACGTCGAGCTCGGCGGAATGACCATCCGGGCCGGTCAGAAGACCACCCACTGGTACCCGGCCGCGAACCGCGACGAGACCGTCTTCGCGGATCCGGACCGCTTCGACATCGGTCGCGACCCGAACCCGCACCTGGCGTTCGGGCACGGCATCCACCACTGCCTCGGGGCATCGCTCGCCCGACTCGAGATCGCGACGATGCTCGACGTGCTCCTCGACCGCTGCGTCGGGTTCGAGCTCACGGGCCCGGTGGAGTGGGGCCGCAGCAACAAGCACACCAGCATCCGCCACCTGCCTGTCCGGCTTGCCCCTGATTGCTCGTCCGCTCGCGCCTCTGCGCTCGTGGTCGAGGGGGCTCGCTCCGGAGCTGCTCGCCTCCGCTGCGCTCGCTCGGTCGTCTCGGAGCGAGGAACGAGCGGAGCCGCGGCGGAGCGACACGGTCCGGCAACAGGACGGAGCGGTGAGCGGAGCCGCCGGTAGGTAGCGTCGGCCTCGTATGGACCTGTTCGCGTCGGCGGCGGAGGAGCGGCTCAACTCGCGGGCGCCGCTGGCGGCCCGGCTGCGGCCCCGGAGCCTCGACGAGGTGGTGGGCCAGCGCGACCTGCTCGGGGCGGGGCGGCCGCTGCGGCTGCTCATCGAGTCGGACCGGCTCACGAGCGTCGTGCTGTGGGGTCCGCCGGGCACCGGCAAGACGAGCATCGCCCGCCTGATCGCCGGTGCCACCCGGAAGGCGTTCGAGCCCCTCAGCGCGGTGAGTGCGGGCGTCAAGGACGTCCGTGAGGTCGCCGAGCGGGCCCGACAGCGCCTGGGCGAGCACGGACAGGGCACGATCCTGTTCCTCGACGAGGTCCACCGGTTCAGCCGGACCCAGCAGGACGCGCTGCTCCCGCACGTGGAGGAGGGGCTGATCGTGCTCGTCGGCGCCACCACCGAGAACCCCTACTTCTCGCTGACCGCGCCGCTGCTGAGCCGCTCGACGCTGTTCCGCCTCGAGCCGGTGGGCACCGACGACCTCCGCATCCTCGTCGAGCGTGCCCTCACCGACGCCGAGCGGGGACTCGGCGGCGAGCACCTCACCGTCGCGCCGGACGCGCTCGAGCACCTCGTGGACCACGCCGAGGGCGACGCCCGGCACGCGCTCACGAGCCTCGATGTCGCCGCCGCCCTCGCGTCGGAAGCCGGTGCCACGGTGATCGAGCTCCCGCACGCCGAGACCGCGCTCGCGATGCGTGCGCTGCGCTACGGCGACGACGAGCACTACGACGTGACCTCCGCGTTCATCAAGAGCATCCGCGGCTCGGACATCGACGCCGGCCTCTACTGGCTCGCCCGCATGCTCGAGGCGGGCGAGGACGCCCGCTTCATCGCCCGCCGGCTCGTGATCCTGGCGAGCGAGGACGTCGGCCTCGCCGACCCGATGGCGCTGCCGATCGCGACCGCGGCCGCGCAGGCCGTCGAGTTCGTCGGGCTCCCCGAGGCGATGCACAACCTCTCGCATGCGGTGATCTACCTGGCCAACGCGCCGAAGTCGAACGGCGCCAAGGCCGCGATCGGCGCGGCCCTCGCCGACGTGCGCGACCGCCCGGCGGGGGCGGTCCCGACCCATCTCCGGGACGCCAGCTACCAGGCGGCGGCGACCTTGGGGCACGGCGAGGGGTACGTCTATCCTCACGACGCGCCCGGTGGCTGGGCGCCCCAGCAGTACCGACCGCCGGAGGTGGCGGACCGCGTCTACTGGGTACCGAGTGGCCACGGCGACGACCGGGACCGGCGCCCCGAGGGTGCGCAGCACGAACGCAACGGCGACGACCAAGAGGACGACTGATGGGTGTCGGGGAGTGGCTGGCGGCGACCGGGGCAGTCCTGCTCGCGGTGCTGCTCGGCGGACTGCTCTTCGCCCTGGTGTCGCTCGTCACGACGGTCCGCCAGCTGCGCGTCACCGTCGAGCGCCTGCAGGACGAGACGCTCTCGATCACCCGGGCGATGCAGGAGGCGCTCGTGGACGCCGAGCACGAGGTCGACCGGGTCGACGCCCTGCTGAGCGCGGCCGAGGGAGTGGGCGGACGCATCGACGGCGCCTCGCGCCTCGTGACGCGGACCGTGACGAATCCCGTGGTCAAGGTCCTCGCGATCGGCACCGGCACCAAGCAGGCGGTGCGCCGCATCCGCACGGGTGAGCGGCGGGCGGCCCGATGATCCCCAAGCGCGTCTTCTGGCTCACCGTCGGGTACGGCGCCGGGCTCGGCTCCTCGTGGTACACCGGCGCGCAAGGTGAGGGCTGCGGCCCGTCGCTACACGCCCGAGGGCCTCACGGACCGGGTCGGCGGGCGCGTCGAGGACGTGAAGGCCGCGGTGGTCGAGGGCCGGGCGGCGATGCGCCGCCGCGAGATGCAGTTACGAGCCGGGCTCGATACGCCGCGCCGGTAATCTCCCTTGATGCAACGAAGAACCGAAGGCGAGGATCAGCGGCGCCGTTGCCTCGACGCGCCGATGCCGGCGGGTCTCGCCGCACGCTCGACGAGCGCGGCGCCGCCCGAGCCGGGGCCCGAGCGGCCTGCGCCGCAGGCGCCCGAGCGGAAGCGATGACTGCGGACGAGCTCCGGCGCGCGTTCCTCGACTTCTTCGCCACGCGCGGGCACACCGTGGTCCCGAGCGCGAGCCTCATCCCGCACGACAAGACGGTGCTGTTCACCGTGGCCGGGATGGTCCCGTTCAAGCCGTACTTCACGGGTGAGGAGCCGGCGCCCTACCCGCGGGCGACGTCGATCCAGAAGTGCGTCCGGGCCGGCGGCAAGCACAACGACCTCGACGACATCGGCCGCACGAACCGCCACTTCTCGTTCTTCGAGATGCTCGGCAACTTCAGCTTCGGCGACTACTTCAAGGCCGAGGCGATCCCGTTCGCATGGGAGCTCTACACCGAGGTCCTCGGTCTCGACGCCGATCGGCTCTGGGTGACCGTCCACGACACCGACGACGAGGCCGAGAGGATCTGGCACGAGACCGTCGGCCTGCCGCGCGAGCGGATCCAGCGCCTCGGCGAGGACAACTTCTGGCGCATGGCCGACACCGGTCCCTGCGGCCCGAGCTCGGAGATCTTCTGGGACCTGGGCCCCGACTTCGGACCCGAGGGCGGTCCAGCGCACGGCGGGGCGGACCGATTCGTCGAGATCTGGAACCTCGTGTTCATGCAGTACGACGCGCAGGCCGACGGCACCCAGGTGCCGCTGCCGGCGCCGAGCGTCGACACCGGCGCGGGGTTGGAGCGGAACCTGGCGGTCCTGCAGGGCGTGGACTCGGTCTGGGACATCGACGTGTTCCGTCCGCTGATCACCGCGGCCGAGCAGCTGACGGGGGCCTCGTACACCACCTTCCCCGGCACCGAGGCCGACGTCTCGCTGCGGATCCTCGCCGAGCACGCCCGCACCATGACCTTCCTCGTGGCCGACGGCGTGGTGCCGAGCAACGAGGAGCGCGGCTACGTGCTGCGCCGCATCATCCGGCGCGCGGTCCGTCATGCGTACCGCCTCGGGGCGCGCACGATCGTCACGCCCGGCCTCGTCGACGCGACCGTTGCGACGATGGGCGCCGCGTACCCGGAGCTCGAAGCGCAGTACGACCTCGTGAGCGCGGTCGTGCGACGCGAAGAGGAACGGTTCCTCAAGACGCTCCAGCGCGGGGAGGACATGCTCGCCGATGTGCTCGACGCCGGCGACGTGTCGGGGGAGCGTGCGTTCTTCCTCCACGACACCCTCGGGTTCCCCATCGATCTCACGCGCGAGATCGCGTCGGAACGCGGCCGCGCCGTCGATCTCGAGGGCTTCACCACGCAGATGGACGAGCAGCGCACCAGGGCGCGCGAGGCGCACAAGGCCGCGGGCGGGGCCGCGGCGGCCCCGGTCGAGCTCTACCGCGAGGTCCTCGACGAGCACGGCGACACCGACTTCACCGGCCGGCAGGAGTACACCACCGACGGTGCGCGCGTGCTCGCGCTGCTCGTCGACGGCGAGCGTGTCGCGCGCGTCGATGCGGACTCCGGGCCGGCCGACCTCATCGTCGATCGCACTCCGTTCTACGCCGAGTCCGGCGGCCAGGTCGGCGACGTGGGGACGGTCGCAGGTACGAACGGCAGCGCGACGGTCTCCGACACCCAGTACGCGATCCCGTCGCGCCTCACGGTGCACCGCATCCGCGTGACCGACGGCGAGATCGCCGAGGGTGACCGCGTCTGCCTCGCGATCGACGGTCCCCGCCGTGACGCGATCCGCCGCAACCACACCGCCACCCACCTCCTCCACGGCGCGTTGCGTCAGGTGCTGGGTCCGCACGTCAAGCAGGCGGGGTCCTTCGTGGGCCCGGATCGGCTGCGGTTCGACTTCTCGCACCACGAGGCCGTCGCGCCCGACGACCTCGTGCGCATCGAGGCGCTCGCCAACGAGCAGGTGATCTCGGACGCGCCGGTGCGCCACTACGAGACGACGAAGGCGCACGCCGAGAGCATCGGCGCGATCGCGTTCTTCGGTGACAAGTACGGCGACATCGTGCGGGTGCTCGAGGCCGGTCCGGGCTCCACGGAGCTGTGCGGCGGCACGCACGTGCACGCGCTGGGCTTCATCGGCCCGATCAAGATCGTGAGTGAGGGCTCGATCGGTTCGAACCTGCGCCGCATCGAGGCGGTCACCGGCACCGTTGCCCTGGCCCGCGTGCAGGACGAGGAGGCCCAACTCCGCGACCTCGCCGCGGCGCTCAACGTCGCGCCGGCCGAGCTGGGCGACCGCGTGGAGCGGTTGCTCGCGCAGGTGAAGAGCCTCTCCGACGAGGTCAGCGCGGCGCGCAAGCGCGACGCCGTGAACGCGGCCGGTGATCTCGCCCGGGACGCGGACCGTGGAGGTGTGGTCGCGCGGCGCGACGACGTCGCGCCGAACGACCTGCGGGAGCTCGCGCTCGCCACGCGGGACCTCATCGGCGAAGACGCGGTCGTCGTCGTGCTCGGCGCCAACGATGGCAAGGCGGCGCTGGTGGCCGCCGTAGGGAAGGCGCGTGTCGCGAGCGGCGTGTCCGCGGCGGAGCTGGTGGCGCCGGTCGTGAAGCTGCTCGGCGGCGGCACGGCCAAGGACCCGGCCCTGGTCCAGGGCGGCGGCAAGAACACCGAGGCGCTCGACGACGCGGTACGGGTGGCCCGGGAGCGCGTGGCCGACGCCGTAGGGTGAGCCGATGGCCCGGGTCCTCGGCGTCGATCTCGGCGCCCGACGCATCGGGCTCGCGGTGTCGGACCCCACCGGAGTGATCGCCTCGCCCCTGGTGGTCGTCGAGCGGTCCGGCGACGCACGTGCGGACCGGCAGGTGATCGTCGCGACCGCCCGGGACGAGGAGGCGGCCACCGTGGTGATCGGGATGCCGACGGAGCTCTCGGGCCGCGCCGGCGCGGCTGCCACCGCGGCCGCCGCCGAGGTCGAGGCGCTGCGCGCCCTCGCGCCGGACCTGCGCTTCGAGGTGGTCGACGAGCGGCTCACCACGGTGATCGCGCAGCGGTCGCTCATCGAGGCCGGAGTGAAGCGGCGCAAACGCAAGGGCACCGTCGACAAGGTCGCCGCCGCGGTGATCCTGCAGTCGTACCTGGACGCGCACCGGTGACCGAACGCCCGCCGGACGGCGCCGGCGACCCCGGGCCGGCGACCGAGGACGGCCCGGTCGCCACCGGCGACCTCACGATGGCGACCTCAACGACGGCGACCTCAACGACGGCGACCTCAACGACGCGGAGGTCGCCGACGTCGAGCCGGAGCCGATCGGTGTGCTGGGCGCGCCTTCGCGCCGCGCGCGTCGGCGGGGCCGGCGGCGGCACGGACGACTGCTCCTCGTCCTCGGTCTGCTCGCGCTGCCGTTCGTCGTGGGCGCAGTGTGGTTCTGGTACCAGCTCGACCCGATCGGCAGTCCTGGGCGCCCGGTCACGGTGACGATCCCGAAGGGCGAGGGCGTGAGCGGCATCGGCGACCGTCTCGCGCGACGAGGGGTGATCGGATCGTCGCTCGCGTTCTCGGTCTACTCCCGCCTCTCGGGCTCGGAGCGGATCCAGGCCGGCCGGTACCGGCTGCGCCAGGACCTCGGGGTCCGCGGCGCCGTCGACGCGCTCGAACGCGGTCCGACGCAGCACTTCACCGCGCTGACGCTGCCACCGGGCCTCACGTTCGCCGAGATCGCCGACCGCATCGGCGCGCTGCGCGGTCGGAGCGCGGCCCGTGTGAACGAGCTCGCCACGAGCGGGACGGTGCGGTCGCGCTACGAGCCCGCCGGCACGAACTCCCTCGAAGGGCTCACGTGGGCCGATACGTACTCCGTGGAGGACCACGAGTCCGAGATCGACATCCTGCGCACGATCGTGCGCGCCTTCGACCGTCACGCGACCGAGATCGGCCTCGCCACCGCGCCCGACCCGTACCGCACCGTGATCGTCGCGTCGCTGATCCAGCGCGAAGCCGGTGTCGACGAGGACCGTCCGCTGATCGCGGCCGTGATCGAGAACCGGCTGCAGGCCGACATGCCCCTGCAGATCGATGCCACGGTGGTCTACGCGCGCGGTGGGGGGACCGCCGCGCTCACCGACGCGGACTTCGCCCGCCAGTCGCCGTACAACACCTACCGCGTGCGGGGTCTGCCGCCCACGCCGATCGCCACCGTCTCGACCGCGTCGCTGCAGGCCGCGCTGCATCCCGCCTCGGTGCCCTACCTCTACTACGTGCTCACCGACACGAACGGGAAGCACGCGTTCGCGGTCACCTATGCCGAGCACCAGGCGAACGTCGCCGACGCTCGCCGTCGGGGCGTGATCCCGTGATCTCCGGGGGGACGCGGCTGGCGGCGGTCATCGGCTCACCCGTGCGCCACTCGCGATCGCCGGCGATCCACAACGCGGCCTTCGCGGCGACCGGGCTCGACTGGGTGTACGTGGCACTCGAGGTCGCGCCCGGCTCGGGCGCCGACGCCGTGCGCGCGGCCTCGACCCTCGGCCTGGGCGGGCTCAGTGTCACGATGCCGCACAAGACCGACGCGGCGCGCGCCTGCGACGCGCTCACCCCGGCCGCGGCGGCCCTCGCGTCCGTGAACACGGTCGTCCCGCGCGCCGACGGCACACTCCTCGGTGACTCGACCGACGGCGAGGGCTTCCTCCGCTCGCTCGCCGACGCCGGGCTCGACCCTGCGGGTCGCACGGTCGTCGTCCTCGGCGCCGGCGGCGCGTCCCGAGCGGTCGTCGCCGCGCTCGTCGACCGGGGCGCGCGGGTGCAGGTCGCGGCCCGGCGCCGGGAGGCGAGCGAGGCGCTCGCCGCTGCCGTCCGGGGCGTGACCGCGGCCGACTGGCCGGGGCCGGAGCCGGTCGCGGCCGACGTGGTGGTGAACGCGACGCCGATCGGGATGGGGGAGGACCCCGCCCTGCCGGTCGAGCCCGCGTCCGACCAGTGGGTCGTCGACCTCGTCTACCACCCGCTCGAGACGCCGCTGCTCCGTCGTGCCCGCGCCGTCGGCGCGCCGACGGTGGACGGTCTGGGGATGCTCGTCCATCAGGCCGCCCTCGCGTTCGAGCAGTGGACCGGCGTGCCCGCCCCCCTCGACGCCATGCGGGCGGCCGCAGCCGGCGGCGCCCGGGCCGGGTGACGCTCTGATCGCGGACTTTCGTCCGACCCCGGTGGGCCGGCCCCACACCTTCCACGAACGTCCGGACGGGGCGAGCGCGGCGACTCCTCGGGGGCCGGGGTTTGCCCCTCAACCGCGCCCCGGACCGTGCCGACAGATACGGGACCGTCCTGGAGGCCGATTCGTTGCTGTCGGGCACTTTCGAGCACTTCCCGCTCGCCGAGGTCCTCGGCCTGATCGAGCGCGCCGCGGCGAGCGGCGCGCTGGTCGTGCACGGGCGCGAGATCGACGGCACCCTCTACTTCGTCGACGGCGCTCCCTGCGCCGGTGAGATCGGCGACCTGTCCGGACCGGTGGAGGGCCGCCCGGCACTGGAGATCCGGCTGCTCGAGGTGATCGTGCCGCTGCTGCGGACGCGTGGTGCCGACTTCGAGTTCCGTGCCGACGTGACCCCTCCCTGGCCGGCACCGCTGTCGGTCCCGGTCGCCACGGTGTTCGAGCCCTCGCAGCGGATCGCCCGCGAGTGGTCGGCGATCATGACCGCGATCGAGAGCTTCGAGTCGGTCCTGGAGCGCACCGGCGAGATCACGACCGATGCGATCACCCTCTCCCGGCTCGGCTTCCGCGTCCTCGAGCAGGTCGACGGGCAGGCGTCGATCCGAGAGCTGGCCCGGCGGGCGGGGGTGAGCCTCGTGGCGGTCGCGCCGGAGGTGCGGGCCCTCGTCCTCGCGGGTGCGGTTCGGGTCGTCGTCGGCGCCGAGCGTGCCCTCGCGACCGCGCGCGCCGACGCGGAGCGCGATCGACGGCCGCTGGAAGCTGCGCTCGACGTCACCGAGTCGTTCGCCGCCCCGCCGCCCGACACGGTGCCGCCCGACACGGTGCCGCCCGACCTCGTGCCGCACGCGCAGGTCGTGGCGATGCCGATCGACGTCGAGGTCGAGCGGATGGCGCCGGCGGCCGATCCCGATGACCTCGCACGCGAGCGCGCATCGCTCGCGGCCAAGGCCGGGCTCAGCGGGCCCGGTCCGGTGCCGGAGCATGTCGACGCGCCCGCCGCGGAGGCGGTCGAGCCCGAGCGCGCGCAGATCGTCGTGGATCGGAGTGAATTGCTCCGAATGTTCGCGAGTTTGAAGGACGACTGACCTATGGAGCGGTGATCCGACCGGGTCGATAGCCACAGTGAATCGGGTGCGGGGGCACGTGCCCGTACGGCGGAGGAGGCGGAGTGTCACACGGTGCCCAGCTCGGCACATTGCTCTTGAACGAAGGCCTGATCACCCAGGCCGACCTCGACGCGGCCCTCGGGATCCAGGCCGCGAACGGCAAGCCGCTCGGTCGGATCCTGATCGAGCAGGGCCGCATCTCCGAGCGCGACCTGGTACGCACGCTCGCCAACCAGGTCGGGCTGGGGTTCGTCGACCTCGACGACATCCTCATCGACACCGCGGTGACGATGCTGGTGCCGGAGTCGCTGGTCCGGCGCTACCAGGCGATCCCGATCCACTACGACGAGCAGGGTCGCCTCGTGGTGACGATGGCCGACCCGTCGAACATCTTCGCCGCCGACGACATCCGCGCCATGACCGGCGCCGAGGTGGTCACCGTCGTCTCCCCGCCGAGCCAGGTGCAGGCGCTGATCGAGCGGGTGCACCGCCTCGACGGCGAGGTGGACTCGATGGCCCAGGAGGCCGCGACCGAGTTCGGCGAGCTCGACGACACGACGCGGATCGACGAGCTCATCGAGGACGCGCCGATCGTGAAGTTCGTCAACCTGACGATCAGCCAGGCGGTCACCGACCGCGCCTCCGACATCCACGTCGAGCCGACCGAGCACGACATGCGCATCCGCTACCGCGTCGACGGTGTGCTCCACGAGGTGATGCACGCGCCGAAGCAGATCCAGGCCGGTGTCATCTCCCGGCTGAAGGTCATGGCCGAGATCAACATCGCCGAGCGACGCGTTCCCCAGGACGGCCGCATCTCGGTGAAGGTCAACGGCAAGTCGGTCGACCTCCGGGTCGCGACCCTGCCCACGGTGTACGGCGAGAAGGTCGTGATGCGGATCCTCGACAAGGGCCAGGCGCTGCTGACCCTCGACGACCAGGGCTTCCTGCCCGACGTGCAGTCGCGGTACGAGGCGTCCTACCGCAAGCCCTACGGCACGATCATGGTCACCGGGCCGACGGGGTCGGGGAAGTCGACGACGCTGTACGCCACCCTCAACATCCTGAACGACGTGGACCGCAACATCATCACCGTCGAGGACCCGGTCGAGTACCGGCTGCCGGGGATCAACCAGATGCAGATCAACGGCAAGGCCGGCCTGAGCTTCGCGGCCGCCCTGCGGTCGATCCTGCGCGCCGACCCCGACATCGTGCTCGTCGGTGAGATCCGCGACAAGGAGACCGCGACGATCGCGATCGAGGCCGCCCTCACCGGTCACCTCGTGCTCACCACCCTGCACACGAACGACGCCGCGTCGACCCCATTGCGGCTCGTCGAGATGGGCGTCGAGCCCTTCCTCGTCACGAGCGCCCTCGACTGCGTGCTCGCGCAGCGGCTCGCCCGCCGGCTGTGCTCGCAGTGCGCCGAGCCCTACCAGCCGTCGGAGGCCGAGCTCGTCGAGGCGGGGTGGCCCATGGACTCCACCCCGGAATGGCCGACGCTGCACCGGGCGGTCGGCTGTCCCCAATGCGCCCGTACCGGGTACAAGGGGAGATTCGCCCTGCACGAGGTGCTCTCGGTCACCGAGGACATCGAACGGCTCATCATCGAGCGCAAATCGACCGAAGACGTGAAGAAGATGGCGGTCATGCAGGGCATGGTCCCGTTGCGAGGCGACGGGTTCCGGAAGGTGGCCGCCGGGTTGACGAGCCTGGAAGAGGTCTTCCGGGTGGTGGCGTAGTGCCGGAGGGGAACGAAGCGATGGGCATCGAGGATCTGCTGCGACGGACGATCGAGATGGGGTCGTCCGACCTCCACCTGAAGGCGGGCCGCGCGCCGACGGTGCGGGTCGACGGGACGCTCGAGGCGCTGGCCGAGCCGGCGCTGTCGGCTGCGGACTCGGAGGCGATCGCGAACGAGCTGATGCCGGAGTGGCGTCGGGAGGCGTTCTCGACGCGCGGTGAGCTCGACTTCGCGATCGAGATGACCGACATCGGACGCTTCCGCGTGAACGTCTACCGCGAGCAGGGGAACATCGCGCTCGCCATTCGCTACGTGGTGCCGCAGGTGCCGACGATCCCGGAGCTCGGGCTGCCGCCGATCGTGACGCGCCTCGCCGACGAGCACGACGGCCTCGTGCTCGTCACCGGCTCCACCGGATCGGGCAAGAGCACGACCCTCGCGTCGATGATCTCGCACATCAACCGGACGCGCGATGCGCACGTGGTGACCATCGAGGACCCCGTCGAGTACCGCCACATCGAGCGGCGCTGCCTCATCAGTCAGCGGGAGGTCGGCCAGGACACCGAGAGCTTCCGCACCGCGCTCAAGATGGTGCTGCGCCAGGACCCCGACGTGATCCTGATCGGCGAGATGCGTGACGCGGAGACGGTGTGGGCGGCGATCGCCGCGGCCGAGACCGGCCATCTGGTGTTCGCGACGCTGCACACGACGACCGCGACCGAGGCGGTGAACCGCATCCTCGACTTCTTCCCGGCGACCCAGCACGGGCAGGTCCGCAGCTCGCTGGCCGGCTCGCTCCGCGGCGTGGTCGCGCAGCGCCTGGTGACCCGCGCCGACCTCGTCGGTCGGGTGCCGATCGTGGAGTCGCTCGTCGCGACCGGCCGGGTGTTCGACCGGATCATCGACCCGGAGCGCACCCACGAGCTGGAGGACGTGATCCGCGAAGGCAGCTTCTACGGCATGCAGCTGTTCGACCAGCACGCGCTCGAGCTGTACCGGGCGGGGATCATCAGCCGGCACGTCGCGCTCTCCGCCGCCACGCGTCCCCACGACCTCTCGCTCCTCATGGACCGCAGCGCCGCCTGACCGGCAGGGCCGGCGCCGCCGGGCTCAGCGGGTGGACGCGACCCGCGGCGGCCTCGGCGGTGACGACCCCCGTTCGATCCGGCGCGCCACGGTCACGATGGCGGCCAGCGTGGCGTCCGGATACCGGATCGCCGCGTGGTGGGCCACGTACGCGCTGGTCTCGTCGCGGCAGACGTCGCTGCTGTAGTCGAGCTCGCCCGACCGCAGACGGGCGGTCGACCGGGGCTGCACCGCGTCGGCGAGCGCCGCGTAGCCGGGGGTCATCGCGAGGAGGCGGTCGTCGCCGTCGTGGACGGCCAGCGACTCGCTCGACGCGGCGATGGCTCGGGCCGCGTCGACCGCGCCGGTGCCGTCGAGCTCGGCCCGCAGCTCGGTGACGACCCGGGCGAGCGCGCCACGCGCGAGCTGGTCGTGGCGCGCGCCGACGATGACGTCGCTCGCCAGCGTGGCCAGCCGGTACGCCGCGTCGGCGTCCTCGGCGGTGAAGGGCTGCTCCGGACGCTCGCGCATGATGGCGATGCCGCCGATCGCGACCCCGTCGTGGAGCATCGGCGCCACGATCATCCCGAAGATGCACACGTCGTCGAACTGCTGGTGGAACTCGCGGGGGAGCCACTCGCGGAACAGCTCCTGGGGCACGTGCGGGACGAAGAGCTCGTTGCCCTCGAACACCGTCCGCATGACGGGCCCTTCGTCCGGGTCCCGCATGCGCATCGTCGCGGCGATGGCGCCGGCGAGGATCGGGAGGCGCTGGGAGTCCGGCTCGAAGCACGACGCGGCCTCGACGTGGTCACGTCCCTCGTTGAGCACCGCGACCACGCACAGGTCACCGGTCGTCTCGGCGATGCGGCGGCTGAGGTGCACGACGGCCTGACCGACGTCGAGCATCGGCCCGTCGGCCATCTTGGTCAGCTCCGACTCCAGGTCGTCGCCGCGGTGGGGGCGGGCGTCGAAGCTCGGGGTGCCCAGTGCCCGTCGCTGCGCCCGGAGTCGCTCGATCGCCGCGTCCGAGACCTCGTAGCGCGAGCCGATCCGGACCGCGACGAGGTCGCCGCTGCGCACCCACCGGTACGCGGTCTGGTAGTGGACGCCGAGGCGTCGCGCGGCTTCCTTGAGGTTCATCGACGGGGTCCGGGCCGACGGCGTTGTGGTTCGACCCCGCCGACGCTAGCGGTCCCGGATGGATCGGGCCCGGTGACGGTCAGCCGGCACCGATGAGGTCCTTGATCCGTCTCGTCACTCGGACCGGGCGCCCGACGGAGATGATGCAGGCCAGGGTCGAGTCGAGGCGGCGGACCGCGACGCGGTGCATCGCGAAGTCGAGCATCGTGCCGTCGGACCGCCGGCGGTTGGCGTGGAAGTCGTGGTAGTCGAGCTCACCGCTCGCGAGCCGGGCGAAGTTCTCGCGTTCGGTCTCGATGTCGCTCGGGTCGACCACGTCCGCGAAGGTCCGGCCGACGAGCGTGCCGGTGTCGTACCCGGCGGTCTTCTCCACGGACGTGCTGGCGCCGATGATGCGGCCGTCGACGTCGTACACCACCACGGCCGCGTTGCGGTCCGCGTCGCCCTCGAGCAGCTCGGCCACCGTCGCGGGGTCGAACTCTGCATCGAGCGGCTGGCCCGTGAGCCAGGTCCGGAAGCGTCGTGCCAGCCGTTCGCGAGCGGTCCACGCGGCGTCGATCTCCTCGGCGGCCAGGACCAGGGTGCTGACGCGCTCGGCGAAGTGGACCACGAACCGCTCGTCCTCCTCGGTGTAGGGACGTGCGGGTGTGTCGCGGGTGAACATCACCATGCCGCGCAGGCCACCACGCACACGGACCGGTGCGGCGACGATGCCGACGACGGGGTGGTCGTCGAGGTACTGGCGCAGCTCCGGGCGGATGCCGGCCCGCAACCGGTCCTGCGGGACGTGCGGGATCCGGACGACCTCGCCGCGCAGCATCACCGGTGCCAGCAGCGCGCCGACACGCGGCGGCTTGGGACCGGTCACGCTGAGTGCCGAGGCCACGAAGGCGGCGCGGTCGGCGTGGAGGTGGTCGATCGCGGCCCGGTCGATCGTGCCGTCCGGATGGGTGACCACGACGAGGCACAGGTCACCGAGCACCTCACGCCCTCTGCGGGCGGTGTAGTGGGTGAGCGCGGGCACGCTCAGCAGGGGCTCCCCGGCCATCGCCTCGAGGTCCAGCAGCAGCTCGTCGGGATCGTCGGATGCCGGCGCGGGCGCGTCGCGCTCGGGCTCGGCCTGGCGCAGGACCGACTGGCGCGTCGCCAGGAAGCCGTGGATCGCGGCGTCGGACACCTCGTAGCGCGCACCGACCCGGACGGCCGCGAGGTCGCCCGAACGCACCCACCGGTACGCGGTCTGATAGTGCACGCCGAGACGAGCCGCGGCCTGCTTCAGGTTCACGGGCGGCGTCCTCCCCAGCGAGCCGACCTTCGGCGCAGGCTATGCACGTTGCGTCTGCTCTCCGTGACGTTGTGAGAAGGAATGAAAATCAGCTGAGGACCCGGATGAGCTCGTCCGGTCCGAAGAGTCCGTCGCGCACCCGGCGGGCGCCGGCGACCTGCAGCGTGCGCATCCCGGCCTCGACCGCGGCCCGCTGGATCTCGGGCCCCGAGGCGTGACGGGCGATGAGGGCGCGGATCTCGTCCTCCAGGATCATCACCTCGTAGATCGCGACCCGGCCGTGGTAGCCGGTCTTGGCGCAGGCCGGGCAGCCCACCGGACGGCCCACCTCGGTGATCGGGTCCTCACCCGGAATCGTGAGGACCTCGAGCTCGTCCGGGGTGTGGCGGGCTCGTCGTGCGGCAGTGCTCACAGAGCCGGCGGGCGAGTCGCTCACCGACCACGCAGCGCAGCGACGACGTCACGAGGTACGGCTCGATGCCCATCTCGACGAGACGCACCGGGACGGTCGCCGCGGTCAGCGTGTGGATGGTGCTGAGCACGAGGTGGCCGGTGAGCGCGGCCTCGGCCGCGATGAGCGTGGTCTCGCTGTCGCGGACCCCGCCGATGAGGATCACGTCCGGGTCGGCACGCAGGATCGCGTGCAGGGCGCCCGCGAAGCCGACCCCACCGCGCCGGCCCACCTGGACCTGCTTGATCCCGTCGAGGTGGTACTCGATCGGGTCCTCGACGCTCACGATCGCGTGGCCGGGTTGTTCAGCTCGCGCAGCGTCGGCTAGAGCGTCGAGGTCTTCCCCGACCCGGTCGGCCCCGCGGAGATGATCGCGCCCTGCGAGGTGCGGAACGACGCCTGATACCGCGCCAGCTCGTCGGCCTCGAAGCCGAGCGCCCCGAGGTCGAAGATGCCGTGGGTCTTGTCGAGGAGCCGCAGCACCACCGCCTCGCCGGTCGACGTCGGCAGCGTGGTGAGGCGCACGTCGACGTGACGGTCCCGACCGTGCACCGAGAAGCGGCCGTCCTGGGGCGTCCGGCTGTTGGAGATGTCACAGCCGCCCATGACCTTGAGCCGGCTCACGACGGGGCGCAGCACGTTCTTCGG
>CAVWPR010000061.1:0-352395 GCA_963756815.1 uncultured Acidimicrobiia bacterium | reverse complement strand
ACGTCACCGGAGGACCTGCTCGACACGTATCACGCCGAACGTCACCCGGTCGGCGCCCGGGTGCTGCACAACACCTCGGCGCAGGTCGCGCTGAGCAGTCTCGACGATCGACACCAGGCGCTGCGCGAGACCATGACGGAGCTGTTGGGCCTGGACGAGCCGCGCCGGCTCGTGGTCGGGATGCTCTCCGGGCTCGACATCCGCTACGACCTCGGTGACGGGCACCCGCTGCTCGGGCGGCGCATGCCCGACCTCGACCTGCACACGGCGGACGGTCCGGCGCGTGTGTTCACGTTGCTCCACTCGGCCCGGCCCGTGCTCGTCGACTTCAGCGCCGCGGGCGGCTCCGACGCTGCGCCGTGGGCCGATCGCGTCCGGTCGGTCGACGCGACGTACGACGGCGCCTGGGAGCTCCCCGTCATCGGGCCCGTCACCGCGCCGCCCGCGGTGTTGATCCGACCGACGGGTACGTCGCCTGGGTCGGCGAGCTCGCCGACCCGGACCTGCGGCGCGCGCTCACGACATGGTTCGGCGGGGCCGCTCCGGCGTCGCTCCCGTGACTCGTACCTCACGCGGAGCACGGGCCGCTCGAGGTCGACGGCGCCGCCACGCGACGAGACCGCCGGATCGGAGGACCCGGCGTGTCCCGTCGCCCTCCTGGACGCGATCAGTTGCCGGCGGTGATGACCTCCGGCCGGCGCTCGGTGTTCACCTCGATGCGGCGCGGCTTCGAGCGCTCGGCGACGGGCACGGTGACGGTGAGCACGCCGTGCTCGTAGGTCGCGTGGATCGCGTCGGCATCGAGCCCGTCACCGAGGTACACCTGGCGCGCGAACTTTCCGTGCCGACGCTCTGACGCCACGACCTGATCGCCCTCGACCGGGGCCCAGTGACGCTCGGCGGTGATGGTGAGCGCGTTGCGCTCGACGGTGACGTCGATGGAGGCGGGATCGACGCCCGGGAGATCGAGGCTCAGGACGAAGCTGTCGCCGTGTCGGTACGCGTCCATCGGGACGCTGGCCGCTCGGGTCCGACTCCACGCCTCGTCGAACACCCGGTCGAACTCGCGCATCGGATCGAAACGCATCAGCATGCTCATGGTGCTACCTCCTGCTGCGGTCGCGGCACCGCGGGTGCCGACGGGATATGGTCAACATAATGCCGGTCATTATGTTGACTGTCAAGACCGGAGTCGCCAGGATGTCGGCGTGCCCGCATCACGTCCGGCCCGCGTCGACGCCCTGGTGACCGACTGGCTCGCCGGGCTGCGATCCGCCAACACGCGCGCCGCCTACGCGTCCGACTTCCGACACTTCGCACAGTGGTGCACCGAGCGGGACGTCGACCCGATCGACGTCGACGCGCAGGAGTTGCGCCGGTACCGCTCGGCCGTCGAGCGTTCGGGCCTCAGCAGCTCGACGACGGCGCGACGGTTGTCGGCGGTCGCGTCGTTCGGAGCGTTCGCGACCGCGCGCGGTGACGTCGGCGGCTTCGCGGCCGTCGCCCGCCCCGTCGTGAGGCCGTCACGCCGTGCCGCGGTGCTCGGCGACGCCGAGGCGGATGCGTTGATGCAGGCAGCCGACGGCATCGCGGCCCGATCGGGTCTGCTCGTCCGGCTGCTCATGCTCGACGGGCTGAAGGTGGGCGAGGCTGCGGCCGCCGATGCCGCCGACGTCTCGGGTCGACCGCCGGCGATGGTGCTCGCCGTCGACGGGCGGTCGGTGCGTCTGCACCCGGACACCGCAGTGGCGATGCACGCGTACCTCGCGCGCCGGCGCGAAGGTCCGTTGCTCCTCAGTGCGGCGCGCGCCCGACGCTCCGACCGCCTGAGTCGTTTCGGCGTCGACTACTTGCTGAAGGAGGTCGCGGAGGCGGCGGGGCTCGGCGGCACCGTGTCGGGGAACACGCTGCGGCGTCGCTACGTCGTGGCCGCGCACGCCGACGGCGTGGCGCTCGAGGCGATCCGGGGTCGGGCCGGGCATGCCGATGTGCGCACCACCCGGCGCTACCTGTCGACGTCCGACGAGCCGGCCCGCCGCGGATGACGTTGCCAGTGGAGCCGTTGACCGCCGCACTCGACGACGTCGCGCTCGACGGTGCGACGGTGCCGGTCGCGGTGCTGCAGGCCGTGACCGAGCTCGCGATCGAGATCGCGCGCGAGGGGCGTGAGGGGCGCCGAATCGGCACCCTCTTCACCGTCGGCTCGGAGGCCGACGTGCTGCGGCACAGCCGCTGTCTGATCCTCGACCCGCTCGCCGGCCATCCGGCGACGGCGCGACGCGTCGACGACGCGAACCTGCGCGAGACGGTGAAGGAGCTGGCCCAACTCGATGGCGGGTTCGTCGTCAGCGCCGACGGACTCGTCGTGTCCGCCTGCCGCTACTTCGAGTCGGCGCTGCCCGAGCACGACCAGCCGTTGGGACTCGGTACCCGCCATCTCGCCGCGGCGTCCGTCTCGGCCGCCACCGGTGCGATTGCGGTCGTCGTCTCGGAGAGCTCGGTGGTGCGGGTGTACGCCGGCGGCAGCCTTCTCACGGAGATCCTCCCGGAGCTCTGGCTCCTCCATCGGTACATGCCGCACATCGTCGGCGCCACGTTTCGACGCGACGCCGAGCACAACCTCGCCATCGTGAGCGAGCCGTCCGGCGCCGACGTCGCGGACGCGCCCCGGTCCGGACACGGCGAGGCCGACTCCTGGTTGCCCTCGTCTGCGGATGGGGATGCCTGATCGGAGCTCGGGAGAGCCGAGCGTGGCGCGGTCGTTCGATGGGTACTGCACCACGAATCCGATCGAGGAGGCCGAGATGTTCCGTCGACGTGTCGATCATGAGATCGGGCCGGACGACTCGTACGAGGCCGTCCTGGGCCCGGAGCGGCGGACCTATGTGCAGCCGTGGGGCCCGGCCCAGATCGTCGCGCTCGTCATCGGGATCGCGGCTGTGGTCGTCGGCATCGCCGGGCTGGCCAAGACCGGTGTGCCGATGGATCATCTGGATCGCCCGTACCACGACGTGTTGGGCCTCCGGCACTCGCCACTGCTCGGTCTCGCCGAGATCGGCTTCGGTGTGCTGTTGATCATCTCCGGCATCGCGCCGGAGGGCGCGCGGTGGTTGATGGCGCTGCTCGGTGTCGTGCAGACGATCTTCGGCGTCGTGATCCTGGTCGACGTCGCGAGCGGCCGAATCCACCGCTGGCTCGGCGTCGGGGACCCCTACGGGTGGCTCAGCGTCATCGTCGGAGTCTTCCTCGTCGTCACTGCGCTGTTCCTCCCCGACATCACGTCGGCCCGGCCGGAGTCGCGACGACGACACGTCGCGTCGTGATCCGATCGCGTCCGCAGCGGGCGCGCATCGGGCGTCGGACGGGGGCTGCTCGTTCATCGCGGGTGACACCGCGGCGACGGCCGAACGTCTCGAAGCGCGTGTCTCGATGCGACTCCGGTCATACCCCCCGAGTCGGCGTCTGTTGGTGCAGCGCGAGTCGCCAGCCGCCATCGGAACGGACGTAGGTGCTGTTGCACCATGCGGCGTACTCCTCGTCGCCGCGGCGGGCGGCCGCCCGGTAGACGACGATCGCGGTCGCGTCGGTCGGTCGGAACACGCGTTCGTCGGTGAGGGTGAAGGACGACCAGGGCACGCCGCTCATCGAACGGATCGCGACGGCGCGGTCGTCGATCACGAGATCGCCCGGGAGCAGCAGCAGCACCCGCGGCGCCATCGTGGCCTCGAAGAACGCCGTCGCCGCCCGTCCGTCGGTCGACAGTGCGGTCCAGGCGCGGTGTTCGATCTCGAGCAGCTCGGTGTCCGGCGACATCGTCACGCTCCCTTCCCACTGCACGTACCGCGGCGGCCGACGGCCGAAACCGCCGAATCGGGCTGCCGCCGGCTCCGACAGGGCCGCGTCGCGACACACCCGAGTTGGCGGGACGACCCGTTCGGGTACTGCGACGACGTGGGACAGCTCATGGACGCACTGGTGCACGCGGTGGGCGTGGCCGCGGCGATGGCGTGGCAGATGCTCTGGGGCCTGATCCTCGGCTTCGCGCTGTCGGGTGCCGTGCAGGCGGTCGTCTCGAAGCGGGAGATGAGTCGACTGCTCCCCGACGACTCGCCCCGTTCGATCGCCACGGCCGCCGGACTCGGCGCGGCGTCGTCGTCCTGCTCGTACGCGGCGGTCGCGCTCGCACGCTCGCTCTTCCGCAAGGGCGCCGACTTCACCGCCGCGATCGCGTTCGAGGTCGCGTCGACGAATCTGGTCGTGGAGCTCGGCGTGCTGCTCGCGCTCCTGGTCGGCTGGCAGTTCACGCTCGCGGAGCTGGTCGGCGGTCCCCTCATGATCGTGATGCTCGCCGTCCTCTTCCGCGTCTTCCTGCGCCGCGAGCTCGTCGACGCCGCTCGCGAACAGGCCGAGCGAGGGGTGGCAGGGCGGATGGAGGGTCATGCGGCGATGGACGACATGGCCGTGGAGGGCGGTTCGATCTGGTCCCGACTCACGTCGAGTCGTGGGTACACCGCGACCAGTCACTTCTTCGTGATGGATTGGGCGTCGATCTGGACCGACATCCTGCTCGGCGTCGTCATCGCCGGATGTCTCGCGGCCTGGGTTCCCGCAGACTTCTGGCGCAGCCTCTTCTTCGCCGACCAGCCGACGCTCGCGAAGCTGACCGGCCCGATCCTCGGCCCCCTCGTCGGGATCGCGTCGTTCGTGTGCTCGGTGGGGAACGTCCCGCTGGCGGCGGTGCTGTGGAACGGAGGGATCAGCTTCGGTGGGGTGGTGGCCTTCATCTTCGCCGACCTGATCGTGCTGCCCGTGCTCAACATCTATCGGAAGTACTACGGGTGGCGGATGGCGCTGTTCCTCCTCGTGACGTTCTACGTGACGATGGTGCTCGCCGGCTACGCGGTCGAGCTGCTGTTCGGCGCGCTGGGGCTGATCCCGAGCACCCGGGACGCGGCCACGGTGAGCGCCTCGATCCGTTGGGACGCCACCACGTACCTCGACCTCGCCTTCCTGCTGCTGGCCGCCCTGCTCGTCGTGAGGTTCCTCCGCACCGGCGGCCCGGAGATGCTCCGGCGCATGCGGTCCTCGGGCGCCGAGCGTGAGGGTGGGCCTTCCTCCCTCGAGCGTGACGACGCCTCGTCCCACACGTGATCGCGTGGTGCCGACCCGGCGCGACCCGCCTCTGCACCCGCCTCGAGGCGTCGTCGTGCCGGCGCTGCTCGCCGCCGTCGCCGCCGATCTCATGATGCGTCTCATGATGGGCGACAGCTCGGTGACGACCTCCCAGCGAGCGTCCGGTCACCGGGACCCACACCTGAGCGCAGCGGTCCGGCCCCGGAGCACGGCCGCGGGGATGACCCACCGGCGGCGCGCCCGTCAGAGCGTCGTCACCGCCGGTTCGCGTGCCGGCCCCACCACAGTGCGATGGCGAAGACGATGAGGATCGGGATCATCGTCATCGTCCACTCGGCGAGCGTCATGTTCGGCGGGTACCCGCGCCCGTGATCCGCCAATCCCACTCCGGTTCGCGAGCAGGACTACGACGAGGGCGCCAGCAGCGCCCGATAGTCGTCGCGTGAGACCGGCGCGTCGGTCAACGAGCTGTCGGCCCGCGGGACCTCGGTGGCGTGTCCCTGCTGGGTGAACCGCACCTGACCGATGCCGGGCAGGCCGGTGAGCGTGCACACGATCTGCGCGATCGCGAGGATCTGATCGGCGGGAAGGATCTCGAGGAACTTCGCACCGAGATCGACATTCGCCACCCCGTGCCGCGTCACACCCTTCGCCACGACACCGGGACCGTTGATGGCAGAGCGCGTCCCCGCCGGGAGGGCGGTTCGCGAGACGTCGGCGAGCGAGTCGAGGACGTCGGCCACGGACGCCGGCGTCGCGACGTTCGTCGACGACACGACGATCCGATCCCCGGCGATGAAGCACAGCTGGACGGCCTGCGCGTGCACACCGGGTGCCAGTGTGGTGGTCGTCGAGGGCGGCGCGACGCGTACGCGGTCGTTCTCGAGCTTCGTCGGTTGATCCTGACCGGGGACTCCGCAGCTCGCGAGCAGCAGCGCCAGCGCTCCGAGCGGCGCCCACCGAAGGCTCACGACATCACCGGCAGCTCGATGCGGAATCGCGCGCCGCCGCGTGGCCCGTCGGCAACGGTCAGCCGACCCCCGTGCACGCCGCAGTGCTCGGCCGCGATCGCGAGCCCGAGGCCGGTTCCCGGCGCATCGCTCGTGCGGCTCGCGTCGCCGCGGTGGAAGCGTTCGAACACGTGAACCTTTTCGTCGGAGGCGATACCGGGGCCCTCGTCGTCGACATCGATGACGAGGGTGCTGCCGCGGGCGGAGATGCCGATGCGGACCGCTCCACCCGCGTAGTGGTCGGCGTTGTCCAGCAGGTTGGTCAGCACCCGTTCGATGCGTCTGCGATCGAGCCGAACCGTCCGCGGCGCCGAAGCGTCGACGTCGACCGGCACCTCGACGCGGCCCGTGTGGTCGAGCACGGTCTGGACGAGCGTGACCGGATCGAGCGTCTCGAGCGACGCCGTCGACGGGGAGGCGTCGAAACGCGAGATCTCGAGCAGGTCGAGCACCAGCCGTTCGAACCGTTCCGTCTGGCGACGGAGCGTGTCGAGCGCGGGACGGGCGCGTTCGTCGACACGACGGTCGAGGACGTCGATCGCCGCCCGCGTCGCGGTGAGCGGCGTCCGGAGCTCGTGGCTGACGTCGGACGCGAACCGCGCCTCGCGGTCGATGCGCTGTCGGAGAGCGTCGACCATGTCGTTGAAGGAGTCGACGAAGGGCTCGAGGTCACGGTCCGAGCTCGTGAGGTGGGCGTCGCGGTCCCCACCCGCGATCGCGACGGCCGCGTTGGCCATCGCGTCGATGGGCTTCAGGACCCGCCTGCTCGTGAGAAATCCGACGAACGCGCCGAGGACCGTGGTCGCGGTCGCCGCGATCGCGAGGATGATGCCGAGCGTGCGGAGCGTGGTGCTGAGCTCGCCCAACGGATTGATCTCGTAATAGACGCCGACTCCGGGCTCGATCGGGACGGCGACGACCACTGCCGGATCGCCACCGTCGTCGACTCGCTGGCGCTCGGTCTTCGGACCTTCGAGCGATCGCAGCGGCTCGGGGACCAGATCTCGACCGGCGTCGACCGACGCCGCGTACCAGCGCCCCCTGAGCTGCAGTACCGCGCGCGCGTCCGTGCCGCTCGAGAGGTTCACGAGAACGGCCGTGGGGTCGACGGTCTGGTCGCGCAGCAATCGGGATGCGGCGCGCGCGTTCGCGACGGCCTGCTGGGTCGCGAGGTCTTCGCGCTTCGAGAGGAGGTATCGACGCGTGAGCTCGTAGGTCATGAACGCAAGGCTCATCGACAGCACGAGCGCGAGGAGCGCGAACGCCAGGCTGGTCCGGGCGCGCAGCCCGAGTCCGCGCTGACGGACCGCCGACTCAACCATCATCGACCAGCCGGTACCCCAGACCCCGGACGGTCTGCAGCAGGCGCGGTGCCGAAGGGTCGTCCTCGATCTTCATCCTCAGGCGGCGGACGTGGGCATCGACAGTGCGGCTGTCGCTCGCGCGGTCGTACCCCCAGACGCGCTGCAGGAGCTGCTCCCGGCTCAAGACGGAGCCGGCGTGGTCGGCGAACTCGCGCAGGAGCAGGAACTCGGTCTTGGTGAGATCGAGCCGCTCGCCGCACCTGGCGGCCTGCGCCGCCGCCGGACGGATCTCCAGATCCCCGATGCGGAGCACCTCATGGTCACGCCGTGGCTCCGACGCTCGCCGGAGGAGGGCTCGGACCCGCGCCGCCAGCTCGCGGGGCACGAACGGCTTGGTCACGTAGTCGTCGGCACCCGCTTCGAGCGCGGCCACGATCTCGACACTGTCCGCCTCGGCGGAGACGACGAGAATCGGCACGTTGCTCTGCAGCCGCACGAGCCGGCACACCTCGAGTCCGTGTCGCGCCGGCAGGCGGAGATCCAGGATCACCAGATCCGGATGCTCGGACGTCGCGCGCGTCGTCGCCACCTCGCCGTCGGCGGCTTCGAGGACGTGGTAGCCGTCGTCCTCGAGCATCAGACGCAGCATGGCCCGAACGTCGCCGTCGTCCTCCACGATCAGCACCCGATCGGCCATGACGCTCAGTCTCGCACCCTTCGGCGCGCCGACCGTGCGGTCGATCAGCTCGCGACTCGGTCCGTGGGTTCTGACGCGCGTCGGGCCCGATTGTCGCGAAACCGCAACGTTGCGAGCGTCGGTCCGTCGCACGAGGACGGCATGCTGCCGGCATGATCTCGACGCAACGGATCGCTGGCTGCGGTCGTCAATCCGCACCGACGGATGCGGTCGACCGTGTCCCGTTGCCGGGATCTGCCTCCCTCGAGCAACTGCGAACCTGTTCACGAGAGCTCGAGGGAGGCATCCTTCTCGTCGACGGCGGTGGCGGGTCGTGCTGCCTCTTCGACATTCGGCAGCGCCGATTCGGGCGCGCCGAGCCGGGCGGTGGGCGCGATGCACTCGCGTGCGTCGGCCAGTGGCACCCCTACGACCGCGTCTTCTGCGAGGGCGACGATGTGGTGATCGTCCCATCGGCGGGAGCCGTGAGGATCCGGATCAGGCCGAGCCTTCGACCTCGAGCGGGGACGGTCCGCGACTCGGCGTGAGCGAGACCCGGCGCGTCCGGCGTCCGTGGTGAGTGGTCGCGCTATGCGGGATCGTCGCCCGCGGCGTCGCGGTCCTTCGCGTCGTCGTCACCGTCGTGGAGTCCTTCCTTGAACTCCTTCTGCGCGCGACCGAGGGAGCGCGCGAGCTGGGGGATCTTGGCCCCACCGAACAGGAGCAGCACCACGGCCAGGACGATCAGCAGCTCGGCGGGTCCGACGTCCATGTCACCCAAGGGTAGTGATGCGGTCGGGACCACCAACAGTCGCGGCCCGGGACCGACGTGCGGCGGGGCCGGAGCGGGCCGGGGCGGCGGCGCCCCTACGAAGCATCGCCCCAGCCGGCGGGAACCGTCACCACCGGACGCACGGCCTTGCCCCGCAGCGTCCGCAGCGTGCTCTTGCTGACGAGCTCGGCGAGGGCGCCGTGCGTGGTCATGCCGATCACGATGAGGTCCGCCTCGGTCTCGGCGGCGACCCGCATGAGCTCGTCCGGCACCCGGCCGACGCGGACGACCGTGTGGTGTTCGATCCCAGCGGCCCGCAGGGGCGCGATCCACTCGTCCTCGAGTCGACGTTCGAAGCCGTGCCGGACCGGATCGGGATTGATCTGCACCGCCGCGAGCTCCCACTCGACGGTGGAGGACACGACGTACACCGTCGTCACCGGGGCACCGGTCAGTCGGGCCTGTGCCGTCGCCCACCGCATCGCAGCCTGCGCCGCATCGCTGTGGTCGTACCCGAGCACGATGCCGCTCATCGCAGCCGCTCACAGCCCGGTCTCGTCGTCATGTCCGGGGCGTACCCAGGCCGGTGGGAGATCACTCGCGACCCGGCCGGTTCCCCAGCGTCCTCTCAGGTCGGGCAGCCGGGTCGACCGACGTCGGCGCCGCGTTCACCCGTCCGGGTGCGCACCCGCGATCGCGCGCTCGAACACGCGCGCGATGAGTCGGTGCCCGGACTCGTTCGGGGAGAACGTATTGCCCTGCCACAGCGCGTCCTCCCGGCCGCGAGCCCGCGCCGCGAGGAAGGCGGCGTGCAGGTCGGCGAGCGGTGCTCCCGTGCGGGCGGCGACGCGCGCGATCGCGGCGTTGAAGGCGTCGTCGCGGGCCGTCTGCGCGGCGAGGTCGTCGACGGGTCCGATCTCGCACGGACCACTCCCGGCCGGCGGGTTCGGCAGGCACGCGAGCACGCCCGGTTCGCGGTCGCCGGGGAGGACGTTGCCGAGCACCACGAGCGTCCGGCCGCCGCGTCGGAGGCGGGTGACGAGCGTGGTCAGGTCGGCTTCGAATCCCGTGACGTCGCGGGTGAGGAACGTGTCCTCGGTGAGATCGACCGTGGCCACCGTGGGCCGGAGCGCGAGCGCCGGGGGGAGCTGCGTGCGGAGCGCCTCGGCGACGGTGACGTCCGACTGGCCGAAGTTGGCGAACACCGTGCGCCGGGGGAACGCGGCGCGGAAGACGAGCTGCGGCCACGCGTCGCGGATCTTGTTCGGCACGCCGTTGCCGCCGGTCTCGCCGTTCCCCAGCGCCACGTAGACCGAGCGCGTGCCGGGGTGCGCCGGGGGGATCGTGGCCGGCGCGCTCCCGGAGCACGCCGTCACGGTGCCCATGACCGACACTGCGAGGGCCGCGAGGCGCCGCCGGTGCGCGCTCACGCGTCCCCCATCGCCTGCCGGGCGGGGAGGCGGGCCGCCCGCTGGGCCGGAAGGGCGCCGGCGACGATCGCCAAGCAGCGTGGCGCCGAGGATGCCGCCGGCGAGGACGGTCCACGGGAGCCCGATGTTCACGCCCCGCAGCCCCTGGTCGAGCAAATACGAGTTCACGACCGTGCCGAGGACGCGGGCGATGAGGTAGCCGACCACGGTGCCGATGATGCCGCCGACCAATCCGGTGAGCCCCGCCTCGATGAGGAAGAGGCGACGGATGTCGCGGTCACGCGCGCCGATCGCCTTCAACACCCCGATCTCGCGGCGACGCTCGCGGATCGCGGCGAGCAGCGCGTTCGTGATGCCGAGCGCGGCGATCGCCAACGCGATGATCCCGATGCCGGCGAGCACGATCTCGACGACGCGGAGGTAGCGGCGGACGGTCTCGATGAGGTTCTCCGGCGCGCTGGTCGAGTAGCCGAGCCGGGTGATGCCGGCGCGCACGTCGCCGACGCGGTCGAGCCCGTCGGCGACCACGAACAACCCGGCGTAGCGCGAGGTCGGGAGGTTGAACCCGGCGTCCTCACTCGACGCCGCGGTCCACGCCCGGGCGTCGTCGACCATCTCGCGCGACGCGACGAACTGTGCGCTCAACACCTGCTGGGCGACGACCCCGACGATCTCGGCGCGCACCCACCGGCCGCGGATGTCGACGTTGCCGCGTCGGCGGGGAACACCCTCGGCGCGCCGATCTCGACCTCGGTGCCGACCGCCCGTGCGGCCGAGGTCCGGTCGAGCCCGATGCGCCGCAGGTACCCCTCGGTGACCGCCACCTCCGTGCGACTCCTCGGCGCCGGGAGCCGACCGGTGACGACGGTGATGGGCAGGGTGCCGGCCCGGGCGAGGTCGAAGCCGGCCACCGTGTCCCGGAAGGCCTCGCTCGTCCCCCGGATCGGCAGGGCGAGGACGGGATCGGACTCGAGCGGCACGACGCTGCGCACGTGCCGGAGCGCGCGGATGCGGCGCAACGCGTCGGCGTCGATGTCCCGCCGGCGCCCGGGCTTCGGACTGTCCGTGTCGAGCGCGGACGGACCCGGTGCGGCCGCCGCGACCTGGATCCCCGACAGCGGGCCGCCCTTGGAGAGCTGGCTGAGCACGCGGGTGCGGGCGGACGTCGAGATGATGAGGAGCGCGCTGAGGAGCGCGGCGGCGAGTGCGACCGCGAGCACCGTGAGCACGGCGCGCCCGGCGCGCCGGCCGAGCGATCGCAGTGCCGCGATCCCCGCGTCCGACCACGTCATGCCGCGACGACTCGGCCGTCGCGGAGCTCCACGACGCGGTCGGAGCGCCGGGCGACGAGGGGATCGTGGGTGACGGTCAGGAGGGTGACGCCCCGCTCCGACGCGATGTCGTCGAGGAGATCGAGGACCTTGCGGGCGGTCTCGCCGTCGAGGTTGCCGGTCGGCTCGTCGGCGAGGATCAGGGCGGGGTCGTTGGCCAGCGCACGCGCGAGCGCGACGCGCTGCGCCTCGCCGCCGCTCAGCTCGGCCGGGCGGTGCGAGGCACGCGCCGCGATGCCGACCGCGTCGAGCAGCGCGAGCGCGCGTGCTCGACGCTCGCCGCGTGGACCGCCGCCGAAGGTCATCGCGAGCTCGACGTTCTCGGCCGCGGTCAGCGTGCCGAGGAGCCCGAAGTGCTGGAAGACGAAGCCCACGGTCTCGCGCCGGTAACGCGCGAGGTCGTCGCCGGCGAGGTGAGCGACGTCGCGCTCGCCGACGCGGATGTTGCCCTCCTGCACCGGCTCGAGGCCGCCGATCAGGGCGAGCAGCGTGCTCTTCCCAGCTCCGGACGGGCCCATGATCGCCACGCGACTCCCCGGTTCGACGTGGAGCGACACGTCGCGGAGCACGGTGAGGGGTGCGGAGTCGCGTCGGTAGCGGACGGTGACGGCGGCGACGTCGACGTCGGTCCCGGTCATGCCCGCGGCACGGTACCGGCCGGGTCGCCCGCTCCGAGCGCGGCCCGGCTCCCGCGTCGACGACCGACGGCGCGGATCACGATCCAGGTCGCGACGAGCGCCCAGGTGATCGCCCACACGGTGAGGATCGCGGTCGTGTAGTCCAGCGGCTGCACCGTCGGGTTGTCGGGAGCGGTCGCGTGGCCGTAGCCCCGCCACGCCGCCCAGCCCACGAGCGCGGCGACGCCGGAGGCGACGAGTCCCGCTTGGACGGGCACCCGCCACGATCGGGGGACGAGGCGGACGACGATCCAGCCGAGCGCGATCACGATCGGCGCGAAGAGGAAGTCGTGCAGCAGATCGGCGCCGATCACCCAGCGCACGAGCTCGGTCGGGTGGGTCGCACGTGAGTCCATGAGCGCACCGCGGACTCCGAACGCCATGAGCGCACCGCCGATCGCGAGGCCGACCCAGAACGTCACACCCGGGCGCTCGTCGGTCGACGGCGCGGTCACAGCACCACCAGTCGGGTGACCCACTTGGTCTGGTTCACACCGGGCCGGTTCGGCGCGATCAGCCGGAGGGGGTAGCCGTGATCGATCGCGAGGGTCTCGCCGTCGACCTCGAGCGCGAGCAGCGTGTCGGCGTCGGCGGCCTGCTCCGCGTTGAGCACCGACGTGCGGTAGGAGCGGTGCGCCTGCAGCGACTCGACCCGGACGTCGGCGTCGGGAGGGGCGCCGGCACGCGCGAGGAGGTCCCTGACCCGGACGCCGCCCCACGTGTGGGTGCTGCTCCAGCCCTCGACGCACGCGATCGGGAGGACGGCGCGGTGGCGGGGCATCGACCGGATCTCGTCGAGCGTGAGCTCGAAGGGCGTCTCCACCCGGCCGCGCACGGTCAGCGTGAACGCCTCGCTGCGCGCCGTCTCCAGCACGCCGGCGGCACGCGCGGTGCGGTTGACCGGGAAGCCCTGCGGACCGGTGTCGGGGCGGCGCGGCGCGAGGAGCGCGAGCTTGCGCAGCGGCCGGAACGTCTGGCCGACCGTCACCGCCGTGATCAACGCGCTCGTGCCGAACGCCGTCACGCAGCAGCTCCCGCCGGGTCATGCCGGGCGCCGGCGGACGCGTGATCGCCGGGGTGGCGTCCGGTGACTCGATGTGCTCGCGCCGGAGCGCCCGGCGCGTCGTCGAGACCTTGGCGCCGATGTGCACCACGAGCGCACCGATCGTGATCCACGCCACCCAGTAGTGCGCGACGGGGAAGTTGAAGTTCCACGGGTACCAGAGGTTGATGTTCGCCAGGCCGGAGAAGAGCATGAACACCGCGCCGCCGACGAGGGGGAGCAGGCTGAGACGTTCGAGCGCGGACGCGACGCCGTGGAACGGCGGCCAGGCGAAGAGCTTCGGGAAGACGCTCCACAGCTTGGCGAGCAGCAGCGGGATCGACGCGAGTCCGGTCGCGACGTGCAGACCCTGGGTGAAGCGGTAGAGCCCGGCGGGGCGCGCCGGCAGCGTGAACCACGACGTCGGGTGCTGGGCGAGGTGCGAGTAGAGGCCGGTGAGGAAGCAGACGCCGAAGCTGACGCCGAGCGCGATCCCGAGCACGGCGGCGGTGCGCTCCGAGCGGGCCGGGCTGGTGAACGCGTCCGGGCGGAACGGACCGACCGCAGGCGGCTTCACGCGTCGATCCAGGCGAACCACCGACCGTCGTCCTCCCAGCGCGCCCCGGTACGCGCGCCGGTGCCCGCGACCAGAGTGTCGAGGTCGTCGATCCCGACGTGCGCCCAGTCGAACCACGGGCCCGAGTCGCCGTCGACCTCGAGCCGCACACGCGTCCGGAGCGACGGCGTGCCGGGCGGGTCGAGCTCCACCAGGATCCGGCCGGAATCGTCGAGCAGCTCGCGGACGCGTCGGAGCAAGTGCGCCGGATCACCGCCGATGCCGATGTTGCCGTCGAGGAGCAGCGCGCTGCGCCAGCGTCCGGCGCCGGGGACGTGACCGAACACGCACCGCTCCAGCACCGGGATCGAGCGCGCCCGCGCGTGGGCGAGGGCGCGCTCGGTGATGTCGATGCCGAGGACGGGGATGCCCCGCTCGGCCAGCGCGAAGACGTGGCGACCCGGACCGCACCCGATGTCGAGCACGGGGCCGACTGCGCCGGCGAGGGCGCGTTGCTCGGTCGCGTCGGCGGGCCGGAACCAGCGCCGGGCCGGTGCCGCGAGGACGGCGCCCGAGACGTCGCGCAACCGCGGCTCGACGACGGTCATGGGTTGGCCCCCACGGACTCGGCCAGCGCCCGGGCGACGGTCCGAACCGTGCGTGCACACCGGAGGTGGGGGTGCGCGTCGACCACGGCGAGCGCGTCGGCGAAGGTGTCGATGTCGATCTCGGGCTCGACGAGCTCGGTACGCAGGCCGAGCGCGTCGAGCCGGGCACGTTGCTGCGCGCCGGTGGTGGCCACGCTCATCTCGACACCACGGAACGCGTCCGGTACAGGCGTCGAGAACCCGATGATCCACCAGCCGCCGTCGCGGGTGAGCCCCAGGATCGCGTCGACGTCGGGCCGGGCCAGCCGCGCCAGTGCCGCGTCGATGCGGGCCGTGGTGACCTGGGGGGTGTCCATCCCCACGAGCACGGCCGGTCCGGCGGCGTGGGTGAATGCCGCCGCGAGCCGGTCACCGAGGCTGCCGTCGGACTGCGAGACGACGTCGATCCGCGTGCCCAGCCACGGGCCGCTCGCACCGTCGAGCACCAGCAGGGCCCGGGTGCCCGAGGTGGCGGTGACCGCGGCGACCGTGTCCGCGATCGCAGCACCCGCGATCGCCGCCGCCTCGTTGGGGGTGCACGGCGGGCACAGCCGCGTCTTGACCCGTCCGGGAACCGGTTCCTTCGCGAGGACCAACACCGTCGGCCGGGTGAGGCTCATCGCAGCACCGCGACCATGTCGTGGACGGTGCGGGCCGTGCCCCGGACGGTGCCGGTGACCTTCGACGCACCGACCCGCGGCCGGTACGGGACGTCCACCTCGGTGATGCGCCAGCGCGCGTTCGCGGCGCGCACCACCATCTCGAGGGGCCACCCGAAGCGGCGGTCCCGGAGATCCAGCGCGAGCAGGGCCTCGCGTCGCGCGGCGCGCATCGGTCCGAGGTCGCGCAGGGGGAGACCGGTGCGGCGCCGGACCTCGGCCGCGAGCACACGGTTCGCGAGGCGGGCGTGGACGGGCCACGCACCCGGCGTGGCGATGCGCGCGCCGAGGACCAGGTCGGCCCCGGCGAGGACCGGGTCCGCGACGCGTGGGAGATCGGCGCCGTCGAGCGAGCCGTCGCAGTCCATGAAGCACACGACGTCGTGCTCGGCGGCGACGAGGCCGGCGAAGCACGCGCTGCCGAACCCGCGACGAGGCTCGTGCACGACGTGCGCGCCGCACGCCGCCGCGACCACCGCGGAGCCGTCGGTCGAGCCGTTGTCGACGACGATCGCCCGGTAGGACGAGGGGATCGACGCGAGGACACGCGGGATCGCGTCGGCTTCGTCGAGCACCGGGAGGACGACGTCGATCATGTGATCGACCGTACCGACGACTCCGGAGCCGGGCACCGTTCTGCCGCTTACGAAACGCGAAACACGCGCGCGCGACGAACGGGCGCGGCTCGGGTGACAGGTACCCTCGCCCGGTGGCGCAGACGTTGATCCCCCGTGCGCCGTCCGTCGCGGTCGACCTGCCGGCGGCGGGAACCGGGGACCGCGCGTCGCGGGGCTCACGCTCGGCGTGGGTGACGGTGGGGAGCCTCGTCCTCGCCGCGGCGATTGTCGTCGTCGCGTCCCAGTGGGGCGAGGCGTTGCTGGCCGACGGCGTGCGCATGAAGATCCACACGCCGCCGTTGCGCGGCGGTACGAGCTGGCGGCCCGGACGCACGATGCTGCCGGCCGTCGGTGTCGCGCTCTTCCTCGTGGGCGTGCTGCCCGTGGTCGCCCGGCGCGCGCCCTGGTGGTGGCTCATGGCGGTCGTCGCCGCCGGCGCGGTCCTGTGGGCGGTCGCGCTCGCGCTCGTCGACGGCCGCGCTGCGCTCACCGATCCGCTGCTGCCGCAGCAGTACATCCGGACGGTCCCGCGGATCCACGATCTCGATGCGTTCCTCCGCACGTTCACCGAACGTCTGCCCGGCTACAACATCCACACGCAGGGTCACCCGCCCGGCATGGTGGTGGTGCTGTGGGTCATGCAGCAGGTCGGCCTCGGCGGACTCGATCCGAATGCGGCACTGGTCCTGGTCGGCGGTGGGGCCGGGATGGTCGCGACGCTCGTCGCCGTCCGCGACGTCGCCGGTGAGGCCGTCGCCCGTGCGGCGGCACCCTTCCTCGCCCTGACGCCTGCCGCGATCTGGTGGTCGTCGGGCGACGCGTTCTTCGCCGGTGTGAGCGCGACCGGCGTCGCATTGCTGGTCCTCGCGACGAACCGCGCCGCTCGGCGGGCCGACGCCCTCGCGGTGCTCGGTGGGCTCGCGTTCGCCGCGACCGCCTTCCTCTCCTACGGGCTGGTGCTCCTCGCCGTGATCCCGGTCGCGGTCGCCGTCCATCGCCGGCGGTGGCGGCCCATGGCGATCGCCGCCGTCACGGTGGCGGTCACGATGCTCGTCGTCGCGCTCGGCACCGGGTTCGTGTGGTGGGACGGATTGGCGGCCACGCGGGCGCGCTACTTCGCCGGCGTCGCCGCGCACCGGCCCTACGGGTACTTCCTGCTCGCGGACCTCGCGGTCGTGGTGCTGGCGATCGGTCCGGCAGGGGTCGCAGGGCTCACGCGCCTGCGCCGCTCGCCACTCGTCTGGCTGGTCGGTGCCGCGGCCGCGGCCGTTCTGCTGGCGGACGTGAGCGGCATGTCGAAGGCCGAGGTCGAGCGCATCTGGCTCCCGTTCTTCCCGTGGTTGGTGGTGGGCGCGGCGTTGCTCGGCGGGCGCGGCCTCAGGGCGCGCGGCTGGTTGGTGGCCCAGGTCGCGCTCGCCCTGCTCGTCGCCGTCACGGTGGTGTCGCCATGGTGAGCGCGGCGATCCCGCGCGTGCTCGTGGTCGAGGACGACCCGACGATCAGCGAGGTCGTGGTCCGGTACCTCGAGCGCGAAGGCCTCGACGTCGAGGCCGTGGCCGACGGTCGTGACGCGCTCGATGCGGCGGCCGCGACCTGGCCGGACCTCGTCGTGCTGGACCTGATGCTGCCGGGCATCGACGGTCTGGAGGTGTGTCGCCGACTGCGCGCGCAAGCGCCGGTGCCCGTGATCATGCTCACCGCACGCGGGGACGAGGAGGACCGGGTGCTCGGGCTCGAGCTCGGCGCCGACGACTACGTCGTCAAGCCGTTCTCGCCGCGTGAGCTCACCGCGCGCGTTCGGGCCGTGCTGCGGCGGGCGTCGGGTACCGGGACCCCCGACAGCTTCGCGGTCGAGGTGATCGATGCCGGCGGGCTGTGCATCGACCTGCAGGCCCGGGAGGTCACCAGGGACGGGACATCGGTCAGCCTGACCGCGCGCGAGTTCGAGCTGCTCACGCACCTGGCCCGGCATCCGCGCCGCGCGTTCTCGCGTGAGGAGCTCCTCGAGCGGGTCTGGGGCTACACGTTCGGCGACACCGCCACGGTCACGGTGCACGTCCGTCGGCTGCGGGAGAAGGTCGAGCCCGCGCCGTCCGAGCCCCGCCACCTGGTGACGGTCTGGGGCGTGGGCTACCGGTGGGATCCGTGAGCCGCCGGTGGCAGGCGCCCCTGCTCACGCTCCTCGTCGGCGCGGCCCTGACGCTCATCGTCGCGATCACGACGTCGATGACCGATCGTGACGCGCTCGAGCTCGTCGGGATCGCCGCGGGCGTCGCCCTGATCGGCGTCCTGCTCGGCGTGCCGGTGCTGCGGGTGCTCCGAAACCGCGCGCTCGGTCTCCAGATCGCCGCGCTCGACGCTCGTGATCGTCGGCTCCGTGGCCCTCGGCGCGTTCGTCGCGGCCCGGGCGATGTTCATCTCGAGCCACGACCTCGCGGTGGTCGAGGTCGTGCTCATCGCGGCGGCCACCGTGGGTGTCGCCGCCGCGGTCTGGCTCGGCGGCACCATCGCGGCGACGAGCTCGTCGCTGGTGGACGTGACGCGCCGCATCGGGACCGACCCCGGTCGCGAGGTCCCGGCGGTCGAGGGTGCGCCGGAGTTCGTCCGGTTGGCCCGTGAGCTGGCGACGATGGAGCAACGGCTCGACGACGCCCGCCGGCGTGAGCGTGCGGTCGAGGAGTCGCGTCGTGAGCTCGTGGCGTGGGTCTCGCACGACCTCCGCACCCCGTTGGCGGCGATCCGGGCGATGGTCGAGGCGCTCGAGGACGGAGTGGTCACCGATCCCGAGACCGTTGCGCGATATCACTCGACCCTCCGCGCCGAGACCGAGCGCCTGGGTGCGCTGGTCGACGACCTGTTCGAGCTGAGCCGCACGCAGTCCGGCACTCTGCGGCTCCAGCTCGAGCGCGTCTCGCTGGAGGACCTCGTCTCGGACGCGATCGCGGGCGTGGCGCCGGTCGCGGCGGCGAAGGGTGTCCGGATCGAAGGTCGCGTCGACGGCGCGACCACCGAGCTGGCGGTGTCAACGCCCGAGCTGCTGCGCGCGCTGCGCAACGTGCTCGAGAACGCGATCCGGCACACACCGACCGACGGCGCGATCGTGGTCGAGGCGGCCGGCGAGGAGGCCGACGCGTTCGTGTCGGTGGTCGACGCGGGTGGCGGGATCCCGGAGGCCGATCTCGAGCGCATCTTCGAGGTCGGCTACCAGGTGGATCGGGCGCGGACGGCCGGGAGCGCCGGACTCGGCCTGGCGATCGCACGCGGTTTCGTCGAAGCGCACCACGGGGACATCCGCGCCGTGAACGAGAACGGAGGCGCGCGGTTCACGGTTCGTCTGCCGCGCGCTCCGGTCGCGTGACGGGCCACCGGTGAAGGTCCTCGTCACCGGCGGCGCCGGGTTCATCGGCACCCACGTGGTCGCCGCGCTCGGAGCGGCCGGCGACGACGTGCGCGTGCTCGACCGGGAGCCTGCGCTCGCGGCGGCGTCGGGCGTCGACGTGCTGGTCGGCGACGTGACCGATCCGGCGGTCGTCGACCGCGCGCTGGCCGGCGTCGACGCCGTGTGTCATCAAGCCGCGAAGGTGGGGCTCGGCGTCGACTTCGGCGATGCCGTCGACTACGTGCGTGACAACGACCTCGGCACCGCAGTGCTGCTGGGTGCGATGCACCGGGCCGGCTTCTCGGGGCCGCTGGTGCTCGCGTCGAGCATGGTCGTGTACGGCGAGGGCCGCTACCGGTGCGCGGTCGACGGCGTCGTCGCGGCCGGACCCCGTACGCCCGCCGACCTCGACGCCGGGCGCTTCGAGCCGCCCTGCCCGATGTGTGGGCGGGCACTGGTGCCGGACTCCGTGCCCGAGTCGGCTCCGCTCGACCCGCGCAACGTCTACGCGGCGTCGAAGGTCGCGCAGGAGCACCTGGTCGCCGCCTTCGCACGCGAGCACCCGGGCGTGATCGCGACCGCGCTCAGGTATCACAACGTCTACGGACCGGGGATGCCCCGCGACACGCCCTACGCCGGGGTCGCGGCCATCTTCGCCGATGCTCTCGGCGCCGGGCGCGCGCCACGCGTGTTCGAGGACGGCGGTCAGCTGCGCGACTTCGTGCACGTGCGCGACGTCGCCGCGGCCAACGTCGCCGCGCTGCGTGCGGGTGCGCCCGGCGCGTTCAACGTGGCGAGTGGCACGCCCCGACGGCTGCTCGACATGGCCGAGGCGCTGGCCACGGCCTTCGGGCCGTCGGCGCCGCGTCCCGAGGTCGTCGGCGGCTGGCGACCCGGCGACGTGCGCCACGTGTTCGCGAGCCCCGACCGAGCTCGCGCCGATCTGGCGTTCGCCGCGAAGGTCGACTTCGCCGACGGGATGCGGGAGCTCGCCCGGGTGCTGGGCGCGGCCTGAACGGGCCGGGTCAGGCGAGCTTGAGGAACATCCGCTGGACGTCGGACACGTCGTACCCCGCGGCGGCGGAGCGCTCCGGATCCTCGAGACACCAGGTGAGCCCGGCGGAGACGAGCAGGAAGCCGACCTGTTCGAGCGCCTTGTTGGTCGCCGCGATCTGGGTGACGATGTCGCGGCAGTCGCGCTCGTCGGTCAGCATCTGCTGGAGGCCCCGGACCTGACCTTCGATGCGGCGCAGGCGCTTCTGGAGGGCGGCGACGTCCTCGGGATCGAGCTCCATCCCCGGGTTGCCCGCACGCTTCCTGGTCGCCATGCCTGCATGGTAGATGAGGTCTCGGGCTCGATCCCCATACCGACGGGGGTATCGGGATCCGCTCGGCGACCGAGTCCAATGGCCCTACCGGTCGGGTGGTCGCCTCCGTACCGTGCGGGGTGTGCCCGTGGGCGTGCGGGCCGGAGAAGCGAGGTGGCCATGGGCAAGTATCGC
Source organism: uncultured Acidimicrobiia bacterium (assembly GCA_963756815.1). Classification (GTDB taxonomy): domain Bacteria; phylum Actinomycetota; class Acidimicrobiia; order IMCC26256; family JAENVU01; genus JAENVU01. The sequence continues at coordinate 331,660 of CAVWPR010000061.1, read as the reverse complement.
GACATCGTGGCAGAGCTCCGCGAGCCGACCCGGGCCCTGCGCGCCGAGATCCCCGAGCAGTGGGACGGCTTCGGCAAGCTCCACGAGGCGGCGGTCGCCGACGGCGTGCTCGACGCCAAGACGAAGGAGCTCATGGCGCTCGCCATCGCGGTGGTGAAGCAATGCGACGGATGCATCGCGTACCACGCACGTGGCGCGGCGATGCGGGGCGCGACCCGGCACGAGGTCGCGGAGGCCCTCGGTGTCGCGCTGTTGATGGACGGCGGGACGGCGACCGTCTACGGGCCGCGGGCGCTCGCGGCGTTCGAGGAGTTCGCAGCACCGGTCGCGGCCGCCGGCTGAGGTCGGATCGGCCGCCGGGAGCCGGCCGCGCGTGATCGGCGGCACGTGATCGGCGGCGCCGGAATACCCCTGGGGGTATGATGGTTGTTGGCACTACCGATCCGAGGAGGTTGCCGTGGGCATCGTGACCCTGACCGCAGAGACATTCGAGTCCACCGTGCTGCAGGACGGCATCGTGCTCGTCGACTGGTGGGCATCCTGGTGCGGGCCGTGTCGCATGTTCGCGCCGGTGTTCGAGGCCGCGGCGCAGGAGCATCCGGACATCGTCTTCGGCAAGGTCGACACCGAGGCCGAGCCGTCGCTCGCCGGCTCCGCCGGAATCATGTCGATCCCGACGCTGATGGCCTTCCGTGACGGCGTGCTGGTCTTCTCGCAGCCCGGCGCGCTCCCGGCGGCGGCCCTCGCGGATCTCATCGGCCAGGTGCGCGCGCTCGACATGGACGAGGTGCGCGCCACGTTGACGCAGCCCGCGTCGACCTGAGGAGCGCATCCGTCGGGGAGCCGTTCGGCGCTCGCCGCCGACCGGTTGGACCGGCAGTCACCCGGGTCGCGAGCGGGCGCGCACCTGGTCGACGAACGCGCCGGCGGCGGGTGAGACGGGCCCCGCCCGCCGGATCAGCCCGACCGTCCGGCGAATGGCCGGTGAGAGGTGTGCCACGTACAGGCCCGGTCGCGGCGCGGCCGCCTCTGCCACAGCGTGCGGCACGATGCTCGCGCCCGCGTCGGCCAGCACGAGCGGGACCACGCCTTCGCGTTGCTCGGTCTGCACGGCGATCACCGGGGTGAGACCGGCATCGGCGAACGCGGCGTCGACGTGGTGGCGCATCGAGGTCCCGGGCGGGGTGGTGATCAGCGGGACGTCGGCGAGGTCGGCGACGGTCACGCGCCGCCGGCCGGCGAGCGGCGACGACGGCGGCAGCACGGCCACCAGCTCCTGGTCGACGATCGGCTCGGTCACCAGCCCGTCGTCGGGGATCGGCAACTCCGCCAGCCCGACCTCCGAACGTCCACTGCGGACGGAGCTCGCGACCGCCGCCGCGTCCTCGGGTTGCTCGATGTACACGACGATGCCCGGGTGCGAGTGTCGGAACGCGCCGACGATGGGCGCCAGCGGATCGACGGCCAGCGTCGGCAACGACACGAGATCGAGCCGACCCGCAGCGAGCCCGGTCACCGCCGTCACCGACGCGGTGAGGACGGCGCGGTCGCGGAGCAGCTGCCTCGCCGGCTCGAGGAAGGCCACGCCCGCCGACGAGAGCACGGCCCGCCGACCGACCCGGTGGAACAGATCGACGCCGATCTCGCGCTCGAGCCGTGCGATGCCCTCGGACAACGCCGGTTGCGTCACGTGCAGGGCGCGGGCGGCCCGGGTGAAGGTGCCGTGGTCCACCACCCCGACGACGTACTCGATCTGACGGAGTTCCATCGGCTCAGCCTATTGGAATGATCTCAAGAACCTGTTGGACCTTTCGATCAAGATGGCGTCCAATGGACGCATGAGCCGCCCGCCGTCCCGCGCCGCCCGCCGGTGAGCACCGGGACGCTCCTCGCGGTGGCCGTGATCGGCGCCTTCGTCGGGTTCCTGGGCGGGCTGTTCGGCAAGGGGGGCTCCGCCATCGCGACCCCCTTGCTCGCCGTCATCGGCATCCCGCCGATCGTGGCGGTGGCGTCGCCGCTCCCGGCCACCATCCCGTCGACCCTCGCCGCGTCCTGGGCGTACTGGCGGGCGCGCCTGATCGACTGGCGCGTCTTCGGGTGGAGCGTCGTGGTGGGCGTGCCCGCCACCGCCGCCGGCGCGTACGCGACGCGCTGGATCGGCGGCGATCTGCTCGTCACGGCGACCGAGGTCGTGATCACCGCGCTGGGAGTCCGGTTCCTGCTCCGGCCCGGCGACGCGACCGAGATCGCCGCTGTCCCGTCGGCCTACCGGTTCCGTCTCGTTGCCGTCGCCGCAACCGTCGGCGTGCTCTCGGGCCTGCTGGCGAACGGGGGTGGCTTCCTCCTCGCGCCCCTGTTCGTCGTCGTCCTGCGCCTGACCATCAAGGAGTCCTTCGCCACCTCGCTCGCCGTCGCCGCAGTCCTCGCGATCCCGGGCACCGTGGTGCATGCCGCGCTCGGTCACATCGACTGGGAGCTCGTCCTCGTCTTCGGGACCACGTCCATCCCGCTGTCGTACTTCGGCGCACGCGTCGCGCTGAACACCCACCCGGTGCGGCTCGAACGCATCTACGGCGCGGGTCTCGCCGTGCTGGGGCTCACACTGCTGATCGCCGGCGGGTGACGCCGCCGCCCGCTCACCGCGGGCGCCGCAGACCGCGAGGGGCCGGGGACGCCACCGCGGTGCAGTCGGATGGGTGACCCCAACCGGCATCGCCGGGGACAACCGCCGAGCACACCTCGGCGAGCTGTGGCGGCACGCTCGGAGCAGTCGGATGCGCGCCTCGCGGTGCATGGCTTCCGTGCTGTGGGCGCCCTCGCTCGTCGTCCCGTTGGGCCTTGGTCGCGAAGCCGATCCCTGTGCGGCGCCGACTCGCCGAGCGCCCGAGCACGTCGATCGCCCGAGCACGTCGATCGCCCGAGCACGTCGATCGCGAACGTCGGGCATGGGGCTCCTCCTCCGTGGGGTACACCCGGGCTGCGCACCGCGTACCCGCGCGGACCGATCCCGAACGGCGCATGAGCAGTATGACGACCATCCATCGACCCGAGCTCCGGGTTGTGCCCGCGAAGACCGACGCTGCGATCTCCGGGGGCGTGCATGCCGACGGCCTCCCGTACCAGACCCGGATCGCGGACGATCCTGCGGCCGAGCGACACGCGCCGCTGCTCACGGACGTGACGCAACGGGTTCGACGCCCCGGCCCGTCCGGCCGCTCGACGCGGGCCTCGGGTACGCCGACCGGCCCGGGCGATCATCGGCGAACGGCGAGCAGCGCGTCGCGCGCGCGTCGGCCGCGGTGGTCGTCGCACCGGCCGCGGCTCGGGCTCGGCTGACGATGCTGCCCGCATCCTGGCCGTCGTCGATTGACGACGGCGGTGGCGACGCCGCTCGTGTTCTTCGGTCTGCTGCTCGTGCTGCGTGTCGCCGGGAAGCGGACGCTGGCGAAGATGACCGCCTACGGGCTGACGATCACCGTGGCGTTCGGTTCGGTGTTCGCATGCGTGCTCCTCGACCGATCGGTGTCGATCGTGGTGGGCATCGTGGCGTTCGTGATGCTGGCGGTGCTCCAGTTCGGGCTCGCATGGGCGTCGTCTCGTTCCGCCTTCGTGGCTCGCGCGGTGACGGCGCGACCGTCGGCGCTCGTCTGCCGAGGGACGGTGGACGAGGCTCGGCTGCGTCCGGGAACGGGTTCGGATCGAGGAGGTCCGGGCCGCAGTCCGGGCGTCCGGTCTCGCATCGGTCGGCGATGCGCTCGCGGTCGTGCTCGAGACCGATGGATCCATGAGCGTGGTGACCAGCGGCAGCTCGGCCACCGACGCCCTGGACGACGTCCAGGGTTGGGAGCCGCGCGAGCGTCACCGGCGGAGCGACGGACTCGCCGGCGTGACCGGCGCGACCACGCCCCGCGGACCGGTGCCATCGTGGCCAAAGCCCACGGTGCATGCGTTGCACGGGTTTCCTCACCACTGGACGGGGTAGCGAGAGCACGCAGATTCGCGAGGTCGGCACCCGAGCGCCGCCGACCGGAGGAGGAGTCGGAGGATGGCGTCCTTCGCGTGGGAGGCCTTCCGCGGCGGCAACCGGTTCCTCCTCCGGATCGCGATCATCGCCGCGATCGGCGGATTCCTCTTCGGCTACGACACCGGCATCATCTCCGGTGCGCTGCTCTTCATCAAGAGCGACCTCCACGCGTCAAAGTTCGAACAGCAGTGGATCGTCGGGAGCCTCCTGCTCGGTGCGGTCGTGGGCGCGGCGCTGTCCGGCCACTTCGCGGACCGCATCGGTCGCCGCGCCACGAAGGTGGCCTCCGGCACGATCTACGTCGTCGGCGCGGTCCTCAGTGCGATCGCGTTCACCACGTGGTTCCTGATCGGTGTCCGGTTCATCACCGGTATTGCCGTCGGCACCGCCTCGTTCGTGTCGGTGGAGTACATCTCCGAGCAGTCGCCGGCGCGACTCCGGGGCGGCGTCACCACCTTCAACCAGCTGATGGTGACCATCGGAATCCTGGTCGCGTACCTCGTCGCCTTCGCGTTCAAGGGAGTCTTCGGCTCGTGGCGGTGGATGCTCGGACTCGCCGCGCTGCCGGGACTCGCGCTCGCCATCGGAATGCTCACGGTGCCTCCGAGCCCGCGCTGGCTCGTCGGGCAGGGCCGGGAGGACGAAGCACGTGACGTGCTCGGTCACACGCGGGACGAGGACGAGATCGACCAGGAGATCGACGCCATCGAGGAGGCGGCTGGACGCTCGAAGGAGGTCGGGGTCTCCGGGCTCCTGAAGCCGCGTCTGCGCCGACTCCTGACGGTGGGTATCGCGCTCGCGGTGTTCCAACAGCTGATCGGCGTGAACACCGTCATCTACTACTCGGCGACCATCTTCACCTACACCGGGTTGAACGCGGCGACCTCGGTGTTGCGGGCCGTGTTCATCGGCGTGACCAATGTCGTGTTCACGATCGTCGCGATCCTGCTGGTCGACCGGGTCGGCCGGCGCGTGCTGTTGCTCACGGGCACGGCGACCTGTGTGGTCGCCCTCGGCGGCCTCGGCTGCTACTTCCACTTCTCCGCGCTGCAACAGCACGCCGGCTGGCTCGCCCTGGCGAGCCTGATCGTGTTCATCGTCGGCTTCGCGATCGGCCTGGGACCGGTGTTCTGGCTCATGATCTCGGAGATCTACCCGCTCGGCGTCCGCAGTCGGGCGATGAGCGTCGCCACCGTCGCGAACTGGGCGGTGAACTTCCTCGTGTCGTACTTCTTCCTGACGCTCGTCGACGCCATCGGCAAGGCCGGCACGTTCTGGCTCTACGGTGCGCTCGGCATCGTCGCGTTCACCTACTTCATGCTCCGGGTGCCCGAGACCCGGAACCGCTCCCTCGAGGAGATCGAGGCGGACATCGGCGTCGAGGCCGAGCCCGCGCACGTGACGCGCAGGGATCGATGGCGCGTGGTGGCGACGACGCGCGGGCTCGGTTTCGGTGTGGCCGGTCGCGGGCACGCAGACGACGTGGCTCACGAAGGGATACCGCCGACGACCGGGTGGGCTATTCGCCCGACGAGGCGCGGCCGCTGCGCGGGTACGCACTGCTGCTGGCGACCTTCGGGACCGTCACCGGTGCGTCGGCGCTCGCGATCCGCCACCGGGATGCCGCACCGCCGCACGTCGCCGCGGGCGATCTCGTCCTGCTCGGCGTGACGACCCACAAGCTGAGCCGGTTGGTGACGCGTGATGCGGTGTTGAGCCCGCTCCGGGCACCGTTCACGCGGTACCTCGGCCCGGCCGGGGACGGGGAGCTGCGGGAGGAGCCGCGGGGTCGGGGGATCCGTCACGCGATCGGTGAGCTGGTGACCTGTCCGTTCTGCCTGGGCGCCTGGGTCGCCACGGGGCTCACCGTCGGCCTGGCGCTCGCGCCGCGGGCCACGCGCATCGTGACGAGCGCCGGGACCGCGCTCGCGATCTCGGACGCGCTCCAGTTCGCGTACGCGGCGCTGGAGCGTACCGACACCTGACGCCGAGCGACCGCCGGAGCGCGCGACCGCGAGGCCTCGCTTCACGGGTCCGCCCGCTCGACCGGCCGGTCACATCGCTTCCTTGATCCCGCGCCGGATCAGCCAGACATTGACCGGATACGCCGTGAAGAAGCCGATCACCATGCCGACCTGCATGAGGAACCAGTACGCGGCGCGGTCTGGGTGCAGGTGCGGTGACGGGAAGAAGACCAGGGCCATCAGCGCCATCCACCCGAACAGTCCGACCTCGAATGCCGAGAGCGAGAGGACGTCGGCCTTCGCGGCTGCGACCAGACCCTTGCGCGGTCCGAGCCCGCGCATGGGCGCGATCGCCGCGTACTGGAAGCCCAGACCGAGCAGCACCGCGAGCACATAGTCGCCGACGTACTCCGCGAGCAGGGTGGAGCCGGCGACCGTGAGCGCGAGCCAGAAGATCAAGGACTCGGCGACGATGTCACCGATGGTGCAGCCGCCGCCGCAGTGGCTCACGCCGACTGCGTACGTCGCCCAGTCGGGCTTGTCCGGCGGTTCCTCCAGTCCCTGCTCGCGAAGCCAGACGGGCGATCCGGGGCGCCCGAACCGTCGGTACCCCCACACGGCGACGGGCCCGAAGTACAGGGCGGTGATCGGCCACACCGCCTCCATCACGCGCATCCGCTGCCGACGACCGCGCCCGAAGATGTCCCAGAGGATCACTACGACGCACGCGAATGCGACGACGAGCGAGACCCAGGCGAGTGTGGTCAACCAGGCGGGAGGCATGGACCGGGTCGGTCACGATGGTGGGGCACGCGCGGCTGATACCCGCGTCGGTTGCACGGGAACCGGACGCCCGAGACCGCGCCTCCGCGCGCCGGCGACCCTCGGGACGCTGCCGAGAGCGCCGAGCGGTCGGCGGAGGACGTTCTGCGCGCCGCGTTCGAGGGTATGCGTGACGGGATGGAGACGGTCTCCGCCGGATGTGCTCGATGACGGCGCGGTGGGAGCCGACGGTCCTGCGGGAGTACGCGTTCCTGGCCGACGGCGAACGTGGGGCCGTGCTCGGTCCGCACGGCGAGATGGTGTGGTTGTGCTTCCCGCAGTGGCACGACCCGGCGGTCTTCGCCTCACTGGTCGGTGGCGGTGGGGGGTACCAGGTCGTGCCGAGGTCCCGTTACGTCTGGGGTGGACGGTACGAGACGGGCGGACTGATCTGGCGGAGCCGGTGGGTGACCGAGCACGGCGTGGTCGAGTCGCGCGAGGCGCTCGGTCTGCCTGGTCGTCGCGACCGGCTGACGATTCTCCGACGCATCGAGCCCGAGGTCGATACCAGGGTGCGGGTGGTGCTGGCGCTGCGCAGCGACTTCGGAAAGCGGGGCGTCCGGGGTCTGACGTGTGACGACGGCGTGTGGCGGGGCGAGGTCGGCGACGCCCGGTTCGGTTGGTCGGGCGGGGCCGGTGCCCGGGTCGTCGACGACGGCGTGCACCACGACCTCGAGGTCGAGCTCGACCTCCGCGCCGGCGAGCACCACGACCTCGTCCTCACGCTCGCCGCCGGCGGCGAGGCGGAGCCGGAGGAGCCGGAACGGGCCTGGGCCGCCACCGAGGAGGGCTGGCGGCGCCACCGGACGGCGGGCTCCGGCCTGATCGCGGACCGCGACGTCCAGCACGCGCATTCCGTGCTGGCGGGGATGACCAGCTCCTCGGGCGGGATGGTCGCCGCCGCGACCATGGGCCTGCCCGAGCGCGCCGAGAAGGGCCGCAACTACGACTACCGATACGCATGGATCCGGGACCAGAGCATCGTGGGAATCGCGGCGGCCCACGGGGCCAACCCGGACCTCCTCGACCGCGCGGTGCGGTTCGTCGCCGAGCGTCTCCACGCTGACGGCCCGCGGCTCGCGCCCGCCTACACCGTGAGCGGCGACCCGGTGCCGGACGAGCGGAGGCTGCATCTCGCGGGCTACCCGGGTGGCGCCGACGTGGTCGGCAACTGGGTGAACAGCCAGTTCCAGCTCGACGCCTTCGGCGAGGCGCTGGAGCTGTTCGCGACCGCGGACGCGCAGGACCGGCTCGAACCCGACGGCTGGACGGCGGCGTGCACCGCCGCGGACGCGATCGCGACGCGGTGGGAGCAGCCCGACGCAGGGATCTGGGAGCTCGATCCGGACCGTTGGACGGAGAGCCGGCTGTCCTGCGCCGCCGGGCTCCGGGCGGTCGCGCGGCGGCCGCGGGCGGGAAGGGACGCGGCCGAGTGGGAGGCGCTCGCCGACCGGCTGCTCGCCGACGCGTCCCGGCACGGGCTGCACCCGAGCGGGCGCTGGCAGCGCAGCCCGACCGACGCCGCGTATCGACGCCGCGTCTGTTGCTGCCGGCGTTGCGTGGCGCGCTCGACTCCGGACGATCCCGCGCACCGGTGCAACGCTGCGCGCGGTGCTCGACGAGCTGACCGAGAACGGCTACGCCTACCGGTTCCGTCACGGCGACCAGCCGCTGTACCGCGCCGAGGGCGCGTTCCTGCTCTGCGGCTTTCTGGTGTCGCTCTCCCTGCTCGATCAGGGCGACGTCGTGGGGGCCGCCCGGTGGTTCGAGCGCAACCGCGCCGCGTGCGGGCCGCCGGGCCTGTTCACCGAGGAGTTCGACGTCCGGCAGCGTCAGCTGCGCGGCAACCTCCCGCAGGCGTTCGTCCACGCGCTCCTCATCGAGTGCGCGCAGCGCCTCGGCCGCACGGTCGACGGGTAGCGCCGCCCGCGACGGGGTATCCGATGACGGAACGCAGATCCGTGGACGACGCGAGCGGGAAGAGGAGCGGATGAGCACGACACGCGTGGCAGTGGTGACCGGAGCGTCGGCCGGCGTCGGTCGGGCGACGGCGATCGCATTCGCCGAGCACGGGTTCGACGTCGCGCTCGGTGGCGCGCGGCCGGGCCGGGCTCGAGGGCGCGGCGGAGGACATCCGTGCACGAGGTCGGCGGGCGCTCGTCGTGCCCGCCGACGTCGCCGACTACGACTCGGTGAACGCGGCGGCGACGCAGGTCGAGGACGAGCTGGGGCCCATCGACGTCTGGGTCAACGACGCCATGACCACGAGCTTCGCCCCGGTCTCCGAGACCGCCCCCGAGGACTTCCGCCGCGCGGTCGAGGTGACCTTCCTCGGACAGGTCTGGGGCACCATGGTCGCCCTGGACCGCATGCGCCCGCGCGACCACGGCTCGATCGTGAACGTCGGCTCCGCGCTGGCCTTCATCGGCATCCCGCTGCAGGCCGCGTACTGCTCGTCGAAGTTCGCGTGCCGTGGGTTCTTCGAGTCGACGCGAGCCGAGCTCCTGCACGCCGGCAGCCACGTCAGGCTGTCGATGGTGCACCTCCCGGCGGTCAACACACCGCAGTTCGACTGGTGCAAGACCACCATGGACCACCACCCGCAGCCGGTGCCGCCGATCTACCAGCCGGAGGTCCCGGCGAAGTACATCGTGCGGGTCGCCCTCGACGGTCGCCGGTCGAAGGTCGTCGGCTCGTGGAACAAGATGCTCGTGCTCGCGGGCCGGCTGTTCCCGGGCCTCGGTAACCACTACGCGGCGCTCGGCGCGTGGGACACGCAGCTCACCGACCAGCCGATCAGCCCCGACCGGCCCGTGAACCTGCGCGAACCGGTGGATGTCGACGACGACGCCGGCGCCCATGGCATCTTCGACGCCAGGGCGGGCGGGGCACTCGATCCGAGCTTCCTCAAGTCGCTGCCCGACACCGGTCGGACCTTCGTGGCCGCGGCGATGGCCGAGGCGCGCGACCGGTCGCGCCGGCTCACCGGCGCGTCTCACTGAGGGCGGGGCGATCATGGCCGTGCGCTCGTGCCGACGCTCGACCACGGACCGGTTGCTCGACGGTGCGATCGCCGGAGCTGCCGGGACGTGTCTGATCAATGCCACCACCTACCTCGACATGCTCGTGCGCGGGCGTCCCCCGAGCCGCGTGCCCACGCGGACCGCCGCCCGGCTCGGAGCGCTGGTGGGTCTGGAGACCGACGACCACGAGGCGGAGGTCGAGCACCGCGAGCAGGGGGCCGGGGCGCTGTTCGGCTACGTCGACGGCATCGCGACCGGCGTGCTGTACGGCCTGCTCGACCGACGGATCCCCCGACCCGTCGCACCGCTCGTGCTCGGCGTCAGCGCGATGCTCGCCGGCGACGGCACGCCCGCGCTCCTCGGGGTCAGCGATCCCACCGACTGGTCGACGCGCGACTGGCTCGCCGACGCGATCCCGCACATGGTCTACGGCGTCGTCACTGCGTTCGTGTACTCGAGGCTCGCTCGCTGAGCGTCGGAAGGAGGCGGTATGCCCGACATCTGTGACCTGATCCTCGACGAGCACGAGGTGTTCCGCCGCCGGTTCGCCGAGCTCGACGAGCACCACGATGCCGGTGACGAGGTCGTCGCCGACATCTGGGATCCCGTGGGCGAGCTGCTCGACCGGCACGCGGACGCCGAGGAGCGGCTCTTCTATCCCGAGCTGCTCCGCGCCGGTGCCCGCGTGGAGGAAGAGACCGCCGACGCGATCTCGGATCACAACGAGATCAGGGACGCGGTCCGCGACGCGGGCGAGCAGCGGGCGGGATCCACCGAGTGGTGGGAAGCGGTGGCCCGAGCGCGGCGGGCGAACAGCGACCACATGGGCGAGGAGGAGCGCGGCGCGCTCGCCGACCTGCGCCGGAATGTCGGACGTGCCGAGCGCGAGGAGCTCGGCGCCCGGTGGCTGAGCTTCGCCGATGAACATGCCGGCGGTCGTGACGTCGACAGCGCGAACAAGGACGTCGACCGGTACATCACCCAGCACTGAGATCCTGGATGGGGCCGGACCGGTCTCAGCAGCCGATGCAGTCGACGGTGAAGATCTTCGTGCCGTCCACGAAGCCGGTGAACGTGCCGCGGACCTCGTTCGCGCCTTCGGTGCGGCCGGTGAGGGATGCCTTCTCACCGTTGTCGGTGGTGGCCTTGCACGTGACGTCGACCTTGGTGTTGCTGCCGTTCACCGGTGTCGTCGTGCACGTGGGGAGATCCTTCAGCGAATGGTCGTGGTCGCCGAACTCCTTCTTCATGCCGACGGCCACCGCGTTGCGGGCGACGCCCTGGCTGATGTCCTTCTTGGTGCCGCTGCTGCATCCCGCTGTGGCAACGAGCGCGACGCAGCCGATCGCGCACGCCGCTCCTCGAAGCTTCATCGTGCGACTCCTTTGCTGACCTCGGCGTCGGGTTTCCCGACGCGGTCGGGCGTAAAACGGGGAGTGGACTCGGGCGGGTCGCTGCTCGCGGATTGCACCGGTCCGCGCTCCCCGAGACCATGTGCAGCGAACCTTCGAGAACCTGAGCACCGGTGCGCTCGTGACGGCACGAGCCCGAGCGCCGTCGTCGAGCCCGTCGTCCGCATGCCGCAGGCGGCGCGGGGTAACGAGCGCGACAGCGTCGGCGCAGAGGCTCGGCGGAGAGGTGAGCGAAGATGAGCGGCAGCGGTCGCAACGGATCGTCGCGCGAAGGGTCGCGGCGCGCGGTGCTCGCCGCGCTGGGTGCGAACGTCGCCGTCGCGATCGCCAAGTTCGTCGGATTCGTGGTGACCCACTCGGCCTCGCTCCTCGCCGAGTCGCTCCACTCCGTGGCCGACAGCGGCAACGAGGCGCTCCTGCTCCTCGGAGGCGTCCGGGCGCGTCGCGCGCCCAGCTCGCAACATCCCTTCGGGTTCGGCCGGGAGCGCTACTTCTGGTCGTTCGTCGTCGCCATCGTGCTCTTCACCGCCGGCGGTCTCTTCGCGCTGGTCGAGGGCGAGGAGAAGCTCCGCCGGCCGGAATCCGTGGGATCGGTCCCGTGGGCAGTCGGCATCCTCCTCGCCGCGATGGTCTTCGAGAGCCTCTCGCTGCGGACCGCGGTCCGCCGGGCCCGCCCGATGAAGGGCGATCTCACGTGGCCGCAGTTCGTGCGGGCGTCGAAGCAGGCGGAGATCACCGTGGTGCTGCTCGAGGACTCGGCCGCCCTCCTGGGGCTGTTGTTCGCGCTCGCAGGCGTCGGGCTCGCCGCCATCACGACGAACGGCCGTTTCGACGCGGTCGGGAGTCTCGCGATCGGTGTGCTGCTCGTGGTGATCGCCTGGTTGCTGGCGGGCGAGATGAAGAGCTTCCTCATCGGGGAGTCGGCCGGCGCCGCCGACCTCGCGTCGATCCGCTCGGTGATCGAGTCGGATCCACGTGTCGACCGTCTGGTCGGGATGCGCACCGAGCAGCTCGGTCCCGAGGAGCTGCTGCTCGGAGCGCGGGTCGAGCTGCGGTTCGCCGACCTGAGCGCGCCGGAGGTGCCTGCGGCGCTGACCGAGCTCGAAGCCGCTATCCGCCGTCGGGTGCCGCACGCCCGCGTCGTCTACCTCATGCCGGTCTCCGCGGTCGGCGCGCGTTCCACGACCGGGGCGCACTGACGGCGGTGCGCGGGTGAGCGCAGCGCCGACCCGTCTACAAGGTGGTGTCGTCGACGGCGTCGGGGTGGCACCGATGGATCTCCTCCATGTCGACGAGGAGGATGCGGGTCCGCCCGCGAGCGGTCGTGACCAGCATGGTGGTCGGGTGTCGCCCTCGCGGCACGTCGACGATGTCGCCGCACGACTTGCACTCCCACTGATCGTTGCGCATCCGGCCCCCACCTCGAACGTCGTCGGATCGTCCGGCCTGCACTTCCCTCGGGGGGCGAGAGCGTAGAACCCGCCGGGCGCGGCGCACGACGCGCGCACGTTCGGGGCGTCGCCGGCCGGCATGGGTACCGGCATCCCGATCGGGTGCTCGATGACGACCGTGGTGCCCGCGTCCGAGCTCGCCGTTTGACGTTGCGTCGCTCGGGTAGCGGTTCAGTGATGAGACAACGCTGCAGCCGCAACCTCTTCACCGGCATGGTGCTGGCGTCGGCCCTCCTCATGGTGGGCTGCTCCTCGAGCGGCAGCCGGGCGTCGACCCAGCCGACTCCCAACGCATCGACCTTCACCACAGGTGTCTTCGACAACATTCGGCGGTATCCCGGCAGCACCCCCATCGGACCGAAGCGGCACACGCAGGGCGTGACGGTGCGCAGCTTCGTGGTGAGCAGCGAGGTGCCCCGCCAGGTGGTCACGTGGTTCGGCGACCACCTGGACGGGTGGACGGTGGTACGCGCCCCGGCGGCCTACGGCACCAAGGCGTACCGCGGCGTCTGGGAGCGGAACGGCCGTCGACTGCTCGTCAGCTCCGCACCCGCTCCGACCGTCGAGAACCAGTCGGCCCAGCTGCGCGCGAAGACGCAGTACACGCTCACGTTGGGAGATGCCGGCGTGGCCGTGACCGGTCCGAACGCCGGGAGCGAGGCGACGTCGACGTCAAGCCCGACCTCGACCTCGATCGGGGGATAGCGCGATGTCGCGACGCCTGGTCTGTCGACCGCTCGTGCTCACGGCGACGGTGCTCGTCACGGTTGCGATGGGGTGCTCGTCGAGCGGGAGTCGGGCCGCCACCCCGACCTCGACCTCCGCGACGACGCCGACCCAGAAGGCGTTCGACGCGCTCCCGCGGTACCCGCGCAGCGCGCCGTCCGGCCCTGCGCAGCACGTCGACGGCGCCACCGTGCAGACGTTCGGCGTGTTCGGCGACGCCGGCCAGGAGATCGTCTCCTGGTACGCGACCCACCTCGGGGCGCGGTACACGGTCGTGCACCCGCCGAGGCAAACCGGCCGGCGCGCCTACCAGGGCGAGTGGGAGTCGGGCGACCGCCGGCTCGTCGTGAGCACCGCCCCTTCGCCCCTGGACACGACGGCGGCGGGCGCGACGCGGACGCAGTACACGCTCGAGCTCAGCGATCCCGGGGTCGTGGGGCAGTCGACGACGTCGACCACGACGACGACGACTGCGCCCTCAGGCGGCTGAGACCGCGTGCCGCTGGGCGCGGCGTCGGATCGCCGCGCCGATCCTGATCACCACGAGCAGCACCGCCGCGACCGCGCCGGCGACGACGAGCTCGTCACGGTGCCTGCGTGCGAACGCCGCCGGGGACACTCGTGCCTCGATCTCGGCGACCGTGGCCGCGAGCTCCTCACGCGTCGCGGCGATGTCGTGCTCTAGCTGCTGCTTGCCCGGCTCAGCCACTTGGCGTCCTCCTTCAAGGTCTCCGCGGTCCGGGTGGGTAGGTGCACCGCCTCGGCGGAGGACTTCCCGATGAGCGCGGCCACGCCCGCACCGGCGAACGCCGCCGCCCCGACGATGAGCGCCGCCGACCAGAGCGGCAGCCATGTGGCGATGCCGAACATCGCGGCGAGCGCCATGAACAGCGCGCCGAGCGCGGCGGCGAACGCCGCGAGCGACATGCCGGCGAGCCCGATCCCGGCCGCCGCCGCCGACTCCTGCAGCTCGGCGCGCGCCAGGTCGAGTTCCTGATGCGCGAGCCGGGAGGACTCCTCCGCAGCCTCGTTCACCAGCGCGCCGAGGCTCCGTTCGGACCGATCGTCTGCTGCCATGTCGCCTCCCTCAGTGATTGCGGAGCGCGTCGATCAGCTCACGCTTGGACATCTTCGAGCGTCCCTCGATGCCGACGTCCTTGGCCTTGTCGTACAAGTCCTGCTTGGAACGATCCTCGTACCGGCCACCCTCGCCGCCCCGATGACCCGTGGAGGAACGTGAGCTGTTCGCCGACGAGTTCGCGATCCGCGCCGCCTTCTCCTCGCTGGCGCCCTCCCGTCGCAGCGCCTCGTACTGCTCGTCGTCCTTCACGCTGGAGCCGTGATCCTTCGCCACGTCGCCTCCTCTGCTCGTCGCCGACTGCCTGCCCTGCTCGCTACCCCGGAGGGAATTCGGCAAACTCGCCGTGCCGGACGCGGCGGAGCGGTTCAGTCGTGAACGTGGCGTCGGTGCCGGAAGAGCCGGCCGACGGCGTAGAGACCGACGCCGAGGCTGCACACGATCGGGATGACCGCGGGCACGGTCCGTTGCCGCCTCGCGGGCGGGTGGACGACGGGCGGCGCGGCGTGCGCCGGGAGCAGCTCCGGCGCGGGACCGACGGGCGACGGCGCGTCGCGCGCCTCGACCTCGTTCGGGGCATCGGGCTCGTCGGTCATCTCCGGCTGCTCGTGCGACCGGTTGAGGTCCCGCAGCAGCTTGAGCGAGACCAGACCGACGATGAACGGCAGCGTGATCACCGCGATGCGCAATGACCACGTCACCGGCTGGATGGTCACGTTGAGCTGCGACGCCAGGATGTCCTGTGACCCCGCGACGAGCAGCAGGCCGAAGAACGTGAGGACGCCGAGCCCGAACGCCGAGCGCCCGGGCCGGTCGCGGGGACGGTCGATGACGTTGTGCTCGGCGCGGTCCCCGGTGAGGCGCTTGTCGATGAAGGGCCAGCTGTACAGCAGCGCGAACGTGATCGCCGGGAAGACGATCGTGGGCCAGAACCCGGCGGCGACCCGGTAGGTGTGCCCGAGACGGATGTCCCATCCCGGGAAGAGGCGCATGGCGCCCTCGATCCAGCCGAGGGTGAAGTCGGGTTGTGCGTAGGTGGTCACCGAAGCCGGCTCGTAGGGCCCGTACAGCCACACCGGGTTGATCTGCACCCATGCGCCGAGCGCCGCGAGCACGCCGCCGACGATCGCGAACAGCCCGAGGCTCTTCGCGGTGTAGACGGGCCAGAGCCGTGATCCGACGACCGTCGTGTCCGTCCGTCCCTTGCCGGGGAACTGCGTGTGCTTCTGCCGCCAGAGCATCCCGAGGTGCGCGCCGAGCAGGGCGAAGATGATCAGCGGGACGATGAGCACGTGCGCGATGTACATGCGACCGATGACGGCGTCGCCCGGCCAGGGACCCTGGAAGCCGAGGTAGGCGACCCAGGTGCCGACGACCGGGATCGACTCGACGATGCCGTATCCGATGCGCAGACCGGTGCCCGAGAGCAGGTCGTCGAGCAGCGAGTAGCCGAGAAAGTCGTTCAACAACGCCAGCAGCAGGAGCGTGACGCCGACCATCCAGTTCAGCTCACGCGGCCGCCGGAAGGCGCCGGTGAAGAAGATGCGGCACAGGTGGGCGACGATCGACCAGACGAACACCAACGCCGCCCAGTGATGGATCTGGCGCATCAACAGCCCGATGCGGACGCCGAAGCTCAGGTCGAGCGCCGAGGCGTACGCCTCGGACACGGTGACGCCGCGGAGCGGCGCGTAGGCGCCGTGGTACACCAACTTCGACTGGCTCGGCGAGAAGAAGAGCGTGAGGAAGATCCCGGTGAGGACGAGGATGACGAACGTGTACAGCGCGACCTCGCCCAACATGAAGGACCAGTGGTCGGGGAAGACCTTGTTGATCGCCTTGCGCGCGAAGTGCGCGGCGCCCAACCGGTCGTCGACGAACTCCGCCGAGCGCTCGGCGACCTTCATCGGGCCTGCTCGGGGACGGGCGCCTGCATGCCGACGGCGCGGGACGGAGCGGCGCGCTCGAGCCCGGCGAGCCAGTTGCCGAACAGGATGAGCGCGGTGACGGTGGCGATCATGCCGCCGCCCACCCACATCACGACGCCGGCCACGTGCTGGTTCTCGAGCGCGGCCGAGCCCCGCCCGTAGACCGGGTACCAGATGTGACGGTCGATGGCGAGACCGACGCCGATGAGGAGACCGGGCAGCTTGGCGACGAACACCGCGAGGATCCCTGGTCCGAACCGGGCCCGGCGGACCGCGCCGGCG
Organism: uncultured Acidimicrobiia bacterium; assembly: GCA_963756815.1. Taxonomy (GTDB): domain Bacteria; phylum Actinomycetota; class Acidimicrobiia; order IMCC26256; family JAENVU01; genus JAENVU01. The sequence continues at coordinate 314,950 of CAVWPR010000061.1, read as the reverse complement.
AGGGCCCACCAGAAGAAGACGGCGGTGCCGAGGAACGTCGCGTGCTCCATCGCATGGACGAGGTCGTTGCGCACGGCGGCGTCGTACAGCGACGGGACGTGCCACGCGAGCAGCGTGACGCCCTGCAACACCATCGCCACCACGACCCATGCCGGCCACGCCGGTCCGGCGGCGCTGCGGTGCACGCGTCGCCACGCGCGCTGTCCCCGCCGGCGGACATCGTCGTCGAAGGCCCAGAGGATCGGTGGGAACGGTGTACCGACGACGAGCAGCGGTGCGCACACCCAGATGAGGAGCACGTGCTGCACCATGTGCGCGGTGAGGTCGGTGTCGGCCAGGTGGTCGAGCGGAGGTCCGAGCGTGAGTGCCGTGACCGCGATCCCGATCCCGAACGTCACGGCGCGCCACACCGGGACGAGCCTCCCGACCCCCACGCGTTCCCACATCCTCCTCAGCCCGATCCCGTACAGGATCGCAACGGCCGCGATCGGCAGCAGCGCGTCGAGGGCGCTCATCGCACGCTCCGGCTGATGAAGGCGACGAGCGACCCCTCGGCGAGGATCAACGCGAGGTTGGCGAGACCCGCGAGCACGCCCTGCCACGCGAGAAAGCGCGTGCGCCCCTCCGGGGTGCCCGCGTCCGACGGCGCCCCGGCGTCGACCACGAGCCAGACGGCGATCGCCAGGCACGCGATGGTGCCGGCCGCACAGACCCCGGTGTCGAGCCACAGGACCCACCAGTACGCACCGTGGAGGTCGACGTAGTGCACGAGGGCCGCGGACGAGCCGAGATGCGCCATCCACAGGAAGATCGGGATCCAGATCATCGCGACCGCGAGCGACCCGCGGCGGTGGACACCGCTCGGCGCGGTCGGTGGCGGTGTCGGTGCTCACCAGTGCTCCGAGAGGAAGAGCACGGCGAACACGAAGATCCACACGCCGTCGACGAAGTGCCAGTAGAGGCTGACCACCTCCACGCTCGAGTGATGGTCCTCGTCGTACCGGTTCATCCACGCCTTGGTCTGCACACCGATGCTCAGGATGAGCGCGACGATCACGTGCGCGAGGTGCAGTCCGGTGGTCGTGTAGTACACGGACGCGTACGCGTTGTCGGCCCAGCCGAAGTGCAGCTTCTGGTAGTCGATCAACGACTGGACGACGAAGGCCGCCGCCATGAGCCACGCGACGAACAGGCCCAGGCGCAGCTGCCACTGGCGCCCGCGCTTGATCCCGTGCTCGGCCCAGATCGTGGGAATGCTGCTCGCGACGAGGAGTGCGCTGTACAGGCCGATCGGCCAGAGCTCCGGCGCGGGGATGCCGGGCGGTGGCCACCGGTTCGACGACGCCCGGAGGAAGCCGTAGCTCGAGAGCAGTCCGGCGAAGAGCATCGACTCGGTGGCGATCATCGTGACCACGCCCCACCACGCGACGGATCGACTCCGCCGCCGCGCGACTGTGGGCGCGGGGACCATGACGGTGGCGAGGTCGGGGAGGACGGCGTCGGTGTCCGCGGTCGTCATCGGATCTCCTCGTCCGTCTTCCAGACCCAGCGCAGGAGAGCGACGATGCCCATGAGCGCGCCGGCGATGCCGATGACGAGCGCGTCGACGAGCAGACCGATGACGAGCACGAGGATCGCGATGGCCGCGAAGAAGGGGAGGTACGAATCGGGCGGGACCGGCCATGCCCCCTCGGGCTCGGCGTCGAACACCGTCGTCTCTGCCATGTCGCGCTCGCCCATGCCGACGAGCCCCGCGCTGTCACCGCGCGGCGCGTGCTCGACCAGCTCGTCACTCGTCGCCGCGGCGGCGGGTGGTGTCGGGGCCACGACCGGGAGCGGCTGCTCGTCCCACAGCGGGTGGCGTGACGACACCACGGGCGTCGCAGCGAAGTTCCAGTCGGGCGGCGGTGAGGACGTCGCCCACTCGAGCGAGTCGGCCTTCCACGGATCGGCGGGCGCACGCGGGCCGCGCAGCCGGCTGTAGACGTAGTTGAACAGCGTGATGCCGGTCCCGATCCCGAAGGCGAATCCGCCGATGGTCTCGATCATGTTGAGCGAGTCCCAACCGAGGCCGCTCGGATACGTCGCCACCCGACGCGGCATGCCGAGCAGTCCGACGATGTGCATCGGGAAGAACGCGACGTTGAACGCGATGAACATCGTCCAGAAGCTCGCCTTGCCGAGACGCTCGCTCATCATGCGTCCCGTCATCTTCGGCACCCAGTAATAGATGGCACCGAAGATCGGGAACACCACTGCACCGTTCAGCACGTAGTGGAAGTGCGCCACGATGAAGTAGCTGTCGGTCACCTGCCAGTCGAAGGGCAGGATCGCCACCATCACGCCGGTGACCCCGCCGAGGAGGAACACGAGCAGGAACCCGAGCATGAAGAGCATCGGCGTGGTGAACTTCACCGTCCCGCTCCAGAGCGTGGCGATCCACGCGAAGAACTGGATGCCGCTGGGGATCGTGACGAGCAGGCTGACGCTCGCGAAGAAGCTCATCGCGAGGATCGGCATGCCGGTCGCGAACATGTGGTGGGCCCAGACGCCGAAGCTGATGAACCCGATGGCGACGAGCGCGTGGACGACCCAGACGTAGCCGGCGATGGGGCGGCGCGAGAAGACCGGGATGATCATCGACACCATGCCGGTCGCCGGCACCAGCAGGATGTACACCTCCGGATGCCCCCAGAACCAGAAGAGGTGCTGGTACAGCAGGACACTGCCGTAGTGCGCGGGGTTGAAGAACTGCGTGCCGAAGATGCGGTCGAGCTCGAGCAGCGACGACGCCAGCGTGATGCTCGGGAACGAGAACACCACCATGAACGAGAAGACGAGCATCGCCCACGCGAAGACCGGCATCCGGTTGAGCGTCATGCCCGGCGCGCGGAGCTTGAAGATCGTCACGATGAAGTTGACCGCGCCGGTGGTGGTCGAGATGCCCGTGAACGCGATCCCGAGGCCCCAGAAGTCGAGCGCGTGGCCCGGTGAGTACTGCGGCCCGGTCAACGGCACGTAGGCGAACCAACCGCCGTCCGGCGCGCTGCCGGTGAGGAAGCTGCTGTAGATGAACAGGCCCGACAGGACGAACACCCAGTAGCCGAACGCGTTGAGGCGCGGGAACGCCATGTCGCGCGCGCCGATCATCAACGGGATGAAGTAGATCCCGAACCCGGCCAGCACCGGCGTGTTGAACAGGAAGATCATGGTCGTGCCGTGGACCGTGAAGAGCTGGTTGTACGTCTCCGGGCTCAGGAGGCGCTGGTTCGGCTCCGCCAGCTGCGTGCGCATCACCAGGGCCATGAGGCCGGACGTGAAGAAGAAGAAGAAGGCGGTGTAGATGTACCGCATCCCCAGCCGCTTGTGGTTCACGCTCGTGAGGAACCCTGCGATGCCCGGCTTCTCCTGCCAGGCGCGTTCGAACCGCTCCGGCTCCTCCCGCGGCACGGGCTCGCGTTCGAGGGTCAGGCTCATCGTCGTCCTCTCGGGTCAGCGCAGGCTCTCGAGGTACGCGACGACCGCGTCGACGTCGCGCGTGCTCATCGGAACGCGTGGCATGAGGTTCCCCGGCTTCACGCCCTGCGGGTCGCGGATCCACCGCGACAGGGCGGACGGGGTGTTGGCCAGCTCGCCGGCGGCGATGGTGGCGCGGCTGCCGAACGCGGTGAGATTCGGTCCCAACGTGCCGTGGGCGGTGGTGCCGCTGATCGTGTGACAGCCACTGCACGCCTCGCGGAGGAACACCTGCTGACCGAGCGCCTCGTTCTCGCTGCTGGGCAGCGGCACCGCCTGCTGCTGCTGGGTGACCCAGCGCGTGAAGTCGGCCGCGGTCTGGACGAACACGACGAAGCGCATGCCGGCGTGCTCGACCCCGCAGTACTCCGCGCAGAGCCCGAGGTAGCGACCCGGCTTCTTCGGCGTGAAGTCGAGGTGGTTCGGCTGGCCGGGGATCATGTCCTCCTTGCCCGCCAGCTCCGGGACCCAGAAGCTGTGGATCACGTTGTCGGACAGGAGCCGCAGGTGCACGGGTTGCCCGACCGGGAGGTGGATCTCGTTCGCGCTGGTGATCCGGTAGTCGGGATAGCGGACGTTCCACCACCAGCGCTTGCCGGTGACCGTGACGTCGATGGATCCGGGCGCGTGCTTGCGGAGGTGGGTCGTCGCGTTCACCGTGACGGCGGCGAAGAAGAGCAGGATCATGAACGGCACGAGGACGCCACCCACCGCGATCACGATCTGCTCCCTCCGGCGCGAGTGGTCGTCGAGCTCGCGACCGCCCTTTCGGAGCGAACCGAAGACCACGAGCCCGCCGACGATGAGGTAGACGGTCGCGGCGACGCCGAACGCGAGCCACCAGAGGCCGGCGATGCGCTCGGCCTCGGATCCCGAAGGGTCGAGCGAGTTGGGGGTGGCCGAGTTCCCGCAGGCGGCGACGGCCAGCGCCAGCGCGGCGACGAGCGCGAGGCCGCGCCACCGGCGCCGGCCCGGGGTCACGGCATGGTCCAATAGGTCGGGCCGACCGGCGCAGGGAAGTCCCCGCGCGCGACCAACGTGCCGTCGTCGGCGATGCGCAATGGCAGCTGGGGCAGCGCCCGTCCCGCCGGTCCGAACGTCGGCTTGCCGCCGTCGAGCACGGCGAAGATCGTCTGGTGACAGGGGCACATCAGCTCGTGGGTCTGCGCGAGGTACTGGCCGACGGGGCACCCCATGTGCGTGCAGACCTTGGAGTAGGCGTAGAGGCTTCCCGCCGACGGCGCGGTCCGGGCGTGCCGGGCGACGTCGTCGGCGACGCGCACGAGCACCGCCTGCCCGTCGGCCGACTGGACGTGTCCCTCGGGGAAGATCGTCACGAGCCCGCCCACGGGGATCTCGTCGACGCGCACCGGGTCCCCGCGATGGTTCACGACCCGGACGCCGGGGCCCCACGGTGTGTGGCGCAGCCGCGCGTCCGGGCGCGGCCCGAGCGAGCGCGCGCCCGCGACCGCCGCCGCCCCGAACGCCCCGACCGCGCCGGTGAACGCGATCCACAGCACCCGCCGCCGGGACACGACGCCACCCCGACTGAAGTCCTCGAAGAACGCGCGCCGCTCCTCCTCGCTGCTCGGCATCAACGGGCGCTGCTCGACGTAGGTCCCACCGGGGAGGAGCCGGTGGGCCATGACCACGAACCCGGTGCCGAGCGTGAGCAGCGCCAACGCGAGGAAGCCGCCCAGCCACGCGAGGCTCCAACTCTGCCAGTAGGCCACGACGAACATCACCGAGGCCCCACCCGACACCGCGAGCAGCACCATCACCGTCGCCCCCACGACGAGACGCCGCCAGCCCCGGTCCGCGTCAGCCATGGCGCACCGAGCGTGCCTTGTCGCCGATCCACCCGACGGCGAGCAGAATCGCGCCGAGGCCGAAGATGGCGCTGGCCGCCCCCTCGGTCACCGGTCCGCGGTGCCACAGCCCGAAGCCACCCTGGTCCTTCGGGTGTCGAAGCTGGTGGGTGAACGCGACGACGTCGTCGAGCTCCCGGTCGGAGAGGGCGGAGGTTCCGAAGGCCGGCATCTGTCCGGGCCCGACGCGTACGGCGGACGCGATCTGGAGTCGGTTGGCCGGCAGGACCGACGGTGCGTCACCGCCGTTGATCACCGATCCGTGACCGGACCACGCATGGCATGCCGAGCACTCGAGGCCGAACAGCTCGCTCCCCGCGGCGACGCTGCCGCGACCGACCTTCGGGAGATCGGGGCCGTGCCCACCGGTCATCGCGACGACATAGTCGGCGAGCCGACGCACCACTGCGGGGGGGTACCGGGGCGGTTGCCGGTTGATCGCCTCCGAGAGGCTCTCGATCGGCATGCGACCGGTCGAGACCCAGTAGTACACACCGGCGCGTCCCGCTCGGGCGAGGCTCGGGGCCTTGTCGCTGCCGCGTCCGTCCGCACCGTGGCAGCTCGCGCAGTCGCGCCGGTAGAGGAAGCTCGGGTCGGTCGACGACGCGAGGTCCTTCTTCGGCACGTGCCCGGGCGTGCCGGCCGATGAGCTGTCCGGCGGCGGCTGGGCAGCCGGCACGGTGGCCGCGTCCGCACTCGGCACGATGAGCAGCACCAGACCGGTCGCCATCATCAGCACGGCGGCCAGACGGAGCGTCTCCCGGAGCGGCCGGCCTCTACGGGCATCCGGACGGGCTCGAGCGGCCATGCAGGCGTTGCGTGCCCCCGGCGCCGAGTGGCTAAACCGCGAGACCCACCCTCTCGGGTGAGGCGCTCGCCGGCGTCAGAAGGAGGGCGGCCGGCGCTCGTCCGGGAGGGAGGCCCGCGCCGCGCCACGGTCGGTCGAGCGGACGGTGACCTCGGTCGTGGCACTGGCGACGCGGAGCCCGTGCTCGTCGAACCGCCGCAGCACCGACCGCGTGATCTCGTCCTTGGTCGCCCGTGCCGTCCGGACGGGGACCACGAAGCGAGCGGAGAGCTCGGCGCCGCTCGTCGTCATCCCCACGAAGACTCGGGCGTCGACCTCGGCGCGGTCGATGGGGAACCGACGGATGACCCGCTGCATCGCTGCCGCCGCGTCGCGAGCGCTCGCGTGACGCTCGACCTCCTCCAGGAGGATTCGCTTGGCGAGGTCCCAATCGGCGTCGTAGGGCACCGGGACGGTGAGCTCCTCCCAGATGAACTCGAACAACGTCGAGTAGTTGAAGACCGGCTCGGTGAAGGTCGACTTGTTGGACAGCGCCACGACCCGACCGGTGAACTGGCGACCGTGCACCCAGGTCTCGTCCTCGGGGCTGCCGATCTCCATGATCTTGGTGCGCAGTGGCGTGATGTCGAGGACATCGCCCCGCACGCCGCCCATCTCGATGCGGTCGCCCACCCGGAAGACCCTGCCGGACACGATGTTGAACCAGCCGGCGAGCGCGCCGATCACCTCCTGCATCGCGAAGGCCAGACCGGCGGCCATCAGCCCGAACACCACGGCCAGGCGCCCCGCGAACGCGTGCCAGACGATGGCGAGGGCGACCACGACGACGACCACGATGACCGCGCGCACGAACTTCCGGAGGTAGTAGCGGCGGTAGCGGTCCGCCGTCTTCCGGCTGACCACGGCGCCGATCGCCCAGGACAGCGTGATTCCGAGGGCGATGATGATGAGGCTCGTCACGACGCGACCTCCGACGGAATGGTTGTCGGCGACGAGCTGCCACGCGGAGTCCATCCTCGTGTGGTACCCGCTCCGACGACAGGACAACACCGGCGTTCGCCGACGCGCATCCAGGTGTCGCGCATCCAGGTGTGAGGACGCGCTGTCCGGGTACGAGTCCGGCGATGAGCATCGATGATCGCCTCGAGGCCACATGTCGTTCGCGGGCCTGATCGGGCACAACGTCGGAGCGCGCTGGCTGCGCAGCCTGTTGACCGCGATCGCGGTCGCCGTCGGCGTCGGCACCGTCGTGACCCTCGGCATCGTGACCCACAGCCTGCGGACGTCCGCGGCGGCGATTCTGAAGACCGGCGACGCGGACTTCACCGTCGCGCAGAGCGGTGTCTCCGACGTGCTCAGCTCGACGATCGACCCGCGGCAGCTGAAGGAGATCGCCGCCAACCCCCACGTCGAGAGCGCCGTCGGTGCGCTCATCACGACGACGAAGCTGAACGCCGAGAACCCGCTGTTCATCGAGATCGGACTGAAGCCGTCGACCCTCAAGCCGTTCGGGGTGGACGTCGTGGCCGGCCGGGCGTTCCGGCCCGGGGCGAAGCACGAGCTCATGCTCGGTTGGCGGGCGTCGGACAACCTCGACAAGCACGTCGGTGACCCGATCACCGTCGACGGCAACCACTACACGGTGGTCGGCATCTACCAGACCGGTCAGTCGATCGGGGACGCCGCGTCGATGATGCCGCTGACCACCATGCAGGCCGAACAGCGGCAGGCCGGCCTGGTCACGCTGGCGTTCGTGAGGGTGACGCCGGGCGCGTCGATCCCGACGGTGCGCAAGGAGATCCAGCGGCAGCAGCCGAATCTGACCACCGTCCGGCTGACGTCCGAGTTCGGGCGGGTCGACCGGAACCTCCAACTGATCACCGCCGCCGATCGGGGCGCGACGTACCTGGCGCTCGTGATCGGCGCGGTGATCGTGACGAACACGATGCTGCTGTCCTTCTTCGAGCGGACGCGTGAGTTCGGCATCGTGCGGGCGGTGGGGTGGGGCCGGACGCGGCTGATGGTGCTGGTCATGGGCGAAGCGCTGGTGGTGAGCCTCTTCGGCGCCGCGCTCGGCATCGGCCTGGCGTTCGGGGTGCTGACCCTCCTCCAACACCTGCCGTCGCTCACCGGCTATCTCCACCCCGACTACCGGTCGCAGACGTTCTGGCGTGCGATCTACATCGCCGCCGGCATCGGCTTCCTCGGTGCGCTCTACCCGGCGGCGCGCGCCGCCTTCCTGCACCCGATCGCGGCGCTCCGCCGTGAGTAGCCGGCCGGACGCCGCCGGCGTCATCGAGGTGAGCGGGCTCACCAAGACGTTCGATCGCGGGCGCGTGCGCGCGCTCGATGGTCTGGATCTCGCGGTCGACGCCGGTGCGTTCGTGGCCGTCACCGGCCCCTCCGGGTGTGGGAAGTCGACGCTGCTCCACCTTCTCGCCGCGCTCGATCGCCCGGATGCCGGTCGGATCTGTGTCGGCGGGGTCGAGGTGTCGGCGGTGTCGAACGCGAACCGGTACCGGCGCCACGACGTGGGCCTCGTCTTCCAGATGCACAACCTGCTGCCGCACCTGGACGCCCGGCGGAACATCGAGATCGCGATGCTCGGGACCGGACGGCGGCGCCGAGAGCGCAGAGCCAGGAGCGACGAGCTGATGGCTGCGGTCGGGATCCCCGGTCTCGGCGGGCGCCGGCCTCCCGAGCTGTCGGGCGGGGAGCGTCAGCGGGTCGCGATCGCCCGTGCCCTGGCGAACGAGCCCGGCGTGATCCTCGCGGACGAGCCGACGGGGAGCCTCGATTCGGAAGCGGTGGAGCAGGTGCTCGCGCTCTTCGAGCGTCTCCGCGCGGAACGGGGGGTGACGATCCTGATGGTCACCCACGACGACGACGTCGCCGACCGCGCCGACCGGATCGTCAGGATGCGCGACGGCCGGGTCGTCGACGACCCGGCGGTGACCCCGGCAATCGACGGGTCCGAGGCCCGGGAGCACAGCCTGCGGTAGCCGTCGGCGGCGGCATGGGCGTGTGCGCTCCGGACCTCATCGTGTCCGCGGCCACAGCTCGGCGCCGGTGGCGCCCGAGCGCAACACCGAGAAGGCACCTCGCGACTCGAGCACGAGCGAACGGACGTCCGCGAGCGAACCGACACCGTGCTGACGCAGTGTCGTGGCCAGGTCGTCGACGGTGAGGTGCGCGCGGTGGAGTGCGTCCTCGTGCACGCGACCGTCGGAGACCAGGACGACGGTGTCGCGATCGAACACGCGTCGCATCGACGGGAACCGCAGGCGGACGGCGCTGATCAGGTTGTGCGAGAGCAGGAGGGTGACGACGACGACGAGCCCTTGCGCGTACGTGGGGCGCGCGGTGGTCGCCGTCCGGGCCACGGTGGCACCGAGCGCGACCGCGACGGTGAAGTCGAACACGGTCATCTCGGTCAGCGTCCGGCGCTGGCCGAGATAGCGGACCGCCAGGACGGTCGACACGTAGATGAGGACGGCGCTCGCGGCGACGTAGACGATGGAGTGCCACGAGCCGAGGAGCCAGCGGCTCACGGCGTCTTGCTCGCGTGGACCGCCTGCTGCAGGAGCTCGGCGATGTGGACGGGGGTGCGATCCGTGCTCTGCTCGATCTGCTCACGACAGCTGAAGCCGTCGGTCACGATCCGGTGCGCGGAATCGGCCGCGCGCACCGCCGGGAGCAGGACGCGCTCGCCCACCCGCTGGGAGATCTCGTAGTGGTCGGCGGCGAACCCGAACGACCCCGCCATGCCGCAGCATCCGGAATCGAGGACCTCGTGCTCCACGCCCAGCCGCTGCAGGAGCGCGACCTCCGCGTCCATACCCAGCACGGCCTTGTGGTGGCAGTGCCCGTGCACGATGGCCACATCCGTCAGCGGGGGCGGTTGGTAGTTCTGGCGCTCGAGGAACTCGGACAGCAGGAGGGTCTGGGCCGCGAGGCGTCGGGCGTCGTCGTCGTGGGGGAAGAGGTTCGTGAGCTCGTCGCGGAACGCCGCGACGCAGCTCGGCTCGACGCCGACGATCGGGACACCGGCGCGGATCCACGGCCGGAGCGTCCGCAGCGTCTGACGCCACAGCCGCTCGGCGGTGTCGAGCATGCCGAAGTCGTAGAGCGGCCGGCCGCAGCAGAGTGGACGGGGCGGGATCTCCACCGCGTAGCCGGCGTGCTCGAGGACCTCGACCGCGGCCTGGAGCACGTTCGACTCGAGGTAGTTGTTGAAGGTGTCCGGCCACAGCAGCACACGATCGGTGACGAACGGCGCGGTCGATCCGTGGGGATGCAGTCGGTTCTCGCCGGAGTTCCGCTGCATCGACGCGGTCGAGTATCGCTCGGTCACGAACCTCGGGACGTGCCCGTGGCCGATGACCCGATCAGGATCATGGACCGTGTCGGCGGTGCGCGACCCCACGGCGGGACGCCGAGCGCGGAACCAGTGGGTGAACGTACGCGTGGCGAAGCGGGGGACCGTGCGCTCGGGCGCGACCCCGGCGGCGACCTTCGCGAGCCGCCCGACTCCCGGCGCGCGGGTCGCGAGATTCACGAGACGCGGCGCGTGGCTCGCGGCGCGGGACCACCAGTAGATGAGGCCCATCGAGTAGGCGACGCGGGGCCTGAGCCGCCGCGCGTAGTGGTGCGACAGGAACTCGGCCTTGTAGGTGGCCATGTCGACGTTCACCGGGCAATCGGTCTTGCAGCCCTTGCACGCCAGACACAGGTCGAGGGCGTCGGCGACGGCGTCGTCGCGCCAGCCGTCGAGCTCGTCGCTGCGGAGCACTTCGAAGAGCATGCGCGCCCGGCCGCGAGTCGATTCCTCCTCCTCGCGCGTGGCCATGTAGCTCGGGCACATGGTCCCGGACTCCACGTCCCGGCACTTCCCCACGCCGACGCATCGCGCGGTCGCGTTGGCGAAGTCGTAGTCGTCGTCGGCGAACGCGAAGTGGGTGCGTACGTGGCGCGGTGCGGTGTCGGGGCCCTGGCGCAGGTCATCGTCGGGCCGGTTCGGCCGCACGACCTTGCCGGGGTTCATCAGCCCGTCGGGATCCCACACGTCCTTGAACTCGGCGAACGCCCCGACGAGCTCCTCGCCGTACATCTTCGCGAGCAGTGCCGCACGCGCCTGACCGTCGCCGTGCTCGCCCGACAGCGAGCCGCCGTAGGACACCACCAGGTCCGCGGCGCGGTCCAGGAACTCGCGCCACTGCGTCACGCCGTGCACGGTGTCGAGCGTGAAGTCGATCCGGCAGTGGATGCAGCCCTGGCCGAAGTGGCCGTAGAGCGCGGCCTCGTAGCCGAACTCGTGGAGCAGGTCGCGGAAGTCGCGCAGGTAGTCGCCCACCCGGTCCGGCGGCACGGCTGCGTCCTCCCAACCGGGGTGGGTCGTCGGCAGGCCGGGCACGTGCGCGGTGGCTCCGAGGCCCGCTTCGCGCACCTGCCAGAGCTTCCGTTCCTCCCACCGGTCGGTGAAGATCTTGCTGGTGGGCGGGTCGTCGCTGGCGTTGACCGCGTCGACGAGGGCCTTGGCCTGCGCGTCGCTCTCCTCCTTGGTGTCGTTCCCGAACTCGACGAGCAGGAAGCCCTTGCCCTCGGGCAGCAGGTCGACGTCCTGCGGGTGGAGGCCCTTGGTGCGCATGTACTGCACGAGGCGCGCGTCGATGCCCTCGAGGCCGACGGGGCGGTGATCGCGCACCATCGGCACGTGGTCACCGGCGGAGTAGGCGTCCGGGTACCCGAGCGCGACGAGGGTGCGCTTCGGACGAGCCGCCATGAGCTTCACGCGGGCGTGGAGCACGACGACGCACGTGCCCTCGGTGCCGACGAGCGCCTGGGCGACCTGGAAGCCGTGCTCGGGCAGGAGGCGGTCGAGGTTGAACCCGGACACGCGTCGCGGAATCTGCGGGTATCCGGTGCGGATCGCGTGGTCGTGGCGGTCGCGCAGGTCGCGCAGCGCGCGGTAGACCTCGGCGCGCCGGTCGCCGGCCGCGACGATCTGTTCCAGATCGGACGGCGACGTGGCCCCCACCGTCATCCGGTGGCCGTCGTGGGTGAGGACGTCGAGGTCGACGATCTGGTCCGCGGTCAGTGGGCCCGGCCCGTAGAACTCGGCCATCACCGAGTGCACACCGCACGAGTTGTTCCCGATCATCCCGCCCAACGTGTTGCGGTCGTGGGTCGCGGGGTCGGGGCCGTACGTGAGTCCGTGCTCGGACGCGGCCCGCCGGAGTGCGTCGAGGTTGCAGCCGGGTTCGACGACGGCTTCCTGCGCCTCCGGGTCGATCGAGCAGACCGCGGACAGGTACTTGGAGAAGTCGATGATCACCGCGACGTTCGTGCACTGTCCGGCGAGGCTGGTCCCGCCGCCGCGGCTCGTGATCGGGACCCCGTGCCGGTGACACGCCGCGACGGTGGCGATGACGTCGTCGATCGACCGGGGCACGACGACGCCGATCGGCACCTGGCGGTAGTTCGACGCATCGGTGGAGTACGCCGCCCGGCTACCGGCGTCGAAGCGCACCTCGCCGCCGAGGGCGTCGCGCAGGTCCGCGGCGAGGGCGCGCGTGGTGTCGTCGGCCGTGCGCGAGATCTCGACCGGGGTGACCGTGTCCATGCCCCCGAAGCGACGGGGCGGGTCCGGCGCCGCGCTCATCGCCGGAACCGTTCCGCATCGGCCCGCTTGAGCTCGATGCCGAGCCCCGGCCGATCCGGGTCGGGGGACAGGGCGCCGGCCACCGGGGTCAGGGCGCCGTCGAAGAGCAGCGACTCGACCCGGACGTGATCGGCGAAGTACTCGAGGTGACGCAGGTGCCACACACACGCGCCGGCGTGCGCACTCACCTGGGGTGCGGTGTGCGACGAGAGGTCCAGGCCGTGCGCGTCCGCGAGCGCACCGACCCGGAGGAACGCGGTGACGCCGCCGCAGCGGGTGACGTCGGCCTGCAGGCAGTCGACCGCGCCGGCGGTCAGCATCCGGCGGAAGTAGCCGAGGTCGTAGCCGTACTCGCCCGCAGTGACGTCCATGCCGGGTGGCGCGTTGTCGCGCACCAGGCGCAGGCCGTCGAGATCGTCGGAGCTGACCGGCTCCTCGAACCAACGTACGCCGGATGCGGCGAACGCCTGGGCCATCGCGAGGGCCTGCTTGCGCGTGTACGCACCGTTCGCGTCCACGAACAGCGCGACGTCGTCGCCGATCGCGGCCCGTGCGATCTCGACGCGGTGCACGTCGCGATCCGGCTCCCGGCCCACCTTCATCTTCACCGCACCGATGCCCTGGGCCGCCCATCCCGCGAGCTGCTCGGCGAGCTCCGCGTCGGATGCGCTGGTGAAGCCGCCGCTGCCGTAGACCGGGCGGGCGTCGTGGGCGCGACCGACCGCATCGGCCAGGCTGAGCCCCAGCAGCTTGGCGCGCAGGTCCCAGAGCGCGACGTCGACCGCGGAGATCGCGCCGCCGACGACGCCCGGACGTCCCTGGTTCCGGATGGCGTGCACCATCGCGCTCCACGCGACGCGCGGCGCGAGCGCATCGCGTCCGATGACCACGTCGGCGAGCGTGTCGCGCACGACCGATGCCGCGGCGACCGGCGCGTACGCGTACCCGATCCCCGTGGTCGTACCGGCCTGCGCCTCGACGACGACGACGGAGGTCGCGTCCCATTCCAGGGTGCCGTCGGACTCCGGTGTCGGTGTCGGGACCGTGTAGGCGGTCACGTCGACGCGCTCGACGGGCGGTTCGCCGCCGTACGCGTGCACGGCACGGCCGGCGGTGTCCGACGCCGGACGGACCGGACTATCGACCTTCATCGGAGCCGTCGGGGTGACCCGCGAGGGCGAACATCTGCGATGCCACCGCGCGGGCACCGTTCTCGACCATCCGGCCGGCATCGGGGTCCCCGTGCACGATCGATCGGACGAATCCCTTCGCCTGTTCGAACGTCACGTGCGCCGGCAGCGGCGGCACGTTCTTGTCGGTGAGGACGTCGAGCAGCACCGGTCGGTCGGCGGCGAACGCGGCGTCCCACGCGCCGGCGACGTCGTCCGGATCGTCGACGCGGATGCCGGTGAAGCCCAGCAGGCGGGCGTAGCCGGCGTAGTCCATGTCCTCGACCAGCTGGCTCGTGTCGTACCGGGGATCACCGATCTCGCGCATCTCCCAGGACACCTGGTTGAGGTCGTCGTTGTGGAGCACCAACACGACGAAGGTGGGGTTCGCCCACTCCTCCCAGTGCCGCTTGACGGTCAGCAGGCCGTTCATCCCGAGCATCTGGAAGGCGCCGTCGCCGATCGTGCAGACGACCGGCCGCTCGGGGAACGCGAACTTGGCCGCGATCGCGTACGGCATGGCCGCGAGCATCGTGGCGAGGCGACCGGACAGGTTGCCCATCATGTTCCGCCCGAGCTTGATGTGGTGCCCGTACCAGTCGGCCGTGGTTCCGGCGTCGGCCGTGACGATCGCGTCCGCCGGCAGCCGCTCGTTGAGGGCGTGGAACACGAGCCGGGGATTGACCGGATCCGCCTTCGTCGTCGCGGCCCGCGCGACCTTGTCGTCCCAGTCGCGCATCGCGGCCGTGATGCCCTCCTGCCATCCGAGATCGGTGGTCTGGTGGAGGTGGGGCAGCAGCGCAGCGAGCGTCGTCTTCGCGTCGCCCCAGAGGTTCACCTCCATCGGATACCGCAGGCTCAGGTGTCGGGGCTTCAGGTCGATCTGCACCCCGCGGGCCTGGCCGGTCTGCGGCATGAACTCGCCGTACGGGAAGTTGGAGCCGACCATCAGCAACGTGTCGCAGTCCTGGATCATGTCGTAGCTCGGCTTCGAGCCGAGCAGCCCCAGCTGCTGCGTGTGGTACGGCACGTCGCCCGGCACCGCGCCCTTGCCCAGCAGCGCGGTGATGACCCCGGCTCCGAGGCGATCGGCGACGGCGAGGACCTCGTCGGTGGCGCCGAGCGCACCCTGACCGACGAGCATCGCCACTTTGGAACCGGCGTTCAGGACCTCGGCGGCGCGCCGCAGCTCGTCCTCCGGTGGCGCGATGCGCGTCGACGCGTGCCCGATGCCGGTGCGGGACACGCCGTGGTCCATGCCCGGCTCCTGCATCTCGAGGTTCTGCACGTCGGTGGGGAGGATGACCACGGTCGGTGCCCGGTACGCCTCGGCGATGCGCACGGCCCGGTCGACGACGAGCTGCGCCTGCGAAGGCGTCGTCACCGCCTTCACGTACTCCGCGACGTCTCCGAACAGCCGCTCCATGTTGAGCTCCTGCTGGAAGTCGCTCCCCATCGCGGTGCGCGCCTGCTGGCCCACGATCGCCACGACCGGTTGGTTGTCGCACCGGGCGTCGTAGAGCCCGTTCATGAGGTGCACCGCACCCGGTCCCGAGGTCGCGATGCAGACGCCGACACCGCCGGTGAACTTCGCGTGCGCGCACGCCATCAACGACGCCATCTCCTCGTGCGTCGGCCGGAGGTAGCGGAAGTCCTTGCCGTCGGCCTCGGCGCGGCCGAGGGCACCGTCGAACCCGCCGATCCCGTCGCCGGGATAGCCGTAGAAGCGGTGGAGATCCCAGGCGATCAGCCGGTCGATCACGAAGTCGCTGACGGTGTACATGGCGATCTCCCGAACCTCGAGACGTCGAATGTGGCTGCCGCGGCGCGTTTTCGGTCGATCCGCGGTCCTCCTCGCCCCGTACCCCGGCGGCACCGAGTTCAGACGTGCTGATCTCGTCTCGCCGAGTTCGACGCCGACGATCCTCCTTCTGCGTGGGATCGATGACGCCGCACGAGCCAGACGACGATCCCGACCGCGGCCGCGAGTCCGAGCACCACGTACGTCCAGCGGCCGAGCGCGTGCTCGATCCTCAGGGCCGAGGACCCGGCGAGGTAGCCGGCCATCACCACCGCCGGCGCCCACACCACTGCGCCGACGGCGTTCCACAGGAGGAACCGTGGGTAGGGCATGCGGGCGTCGCCGACCACCGCGGGCACCAGCGCGCGCAGCACGCCGATCCAGCGCCCGAGCAGCACCGACAGCGCGCCGTGACGGTGGACGAAGTCCCGTGCCCGCTGCCACCGCTCCTCGCCGACGGCCCGGCCGAGCCGGCTGCGCTTGATCCGGTCGCCACCGTGGCGACCGATCTCGTAGCCGATCGAATCGCCGATCACCGCGCCGAGTGCGGCCAGCGCGATGACGAGCGGCAGGTTCAGTCGCCCTCGGGACGCGAGCACGCCCGCGACGATGAGCACGGTCTCCCCGGGCACGAAGAGCCCGAGGAACGCCGCCGCCTCGAGTGCGGTGGCGGCCGCCAGGATGACGTAGCCCCACGGCACGAGCGCGCCGCCGAGGTCCCGGAGCAGGGTCTCCACGAGCGGAGCGGTACCCCGTCGTCGGGCGGCGGACGCTCAGGACGTCGCAGGCCCTCCGTCGGTCGGGACTCCGGCCGAGACATCGTCCTCACAAGTCGGGCCTGTGCCCGGCGTCCGGGTCCCGGAGGGCGCGCCCCGGCGCGCGCGTTGGGGCTCCACGACGTACCTCGGGTCGGCCACCGATTGCGGACCGGCGGCGAAGATGCCCGCCCGGGTGGCGGCCGAGGCGAGGGTGAGCATCCCCCCGCCGACGACGCCGGCGGCCCGGTGGCGTCGTCCGAGCCATGCGATCGCCAGACCCCCCACCGTGAGCACGCGTCCGGCCTGCATCAACCGGCCGGCCCGGCCCTGCCGGTACGGCTCGGCCGGGACGCCGCCGCGCCGCTCGAGCATCTGGGCCGCGACGGCTTCGACGGCGGCGCCGGCGAGCGCGAGTCGTCGGGCGGGGCCGACCTGGTCGGCGGGCCCGCACACCAAGCCCATGCCGCCGGCGGCGGTGGCGCTCGAGCCTGCGAACACGAAGGGCAGCTCACGGTGCCCGGCGTGCCAGGCGGGGACCGCGGTGTCGGCGACGAGCGCCGCCGTGTAGGTGGAGACCGCCGGGCCGAGCACGGTGGCGGCTGCCGTCGCCACCGATCCGATGCCCGTCGCGCGTCCCGTCACCGCGCTCGCGGCGGCGACGGCGGTCGCAGGGCCGTACCCCGCGAGCAACCAGGCGCCGACGCTCATCGGCGAGGTGGGCTTGACGACGCGCAGCATGTTCGCGAACCGCGACGGCTTCCCCAGGTCCTTCACGAGCGCGACCGCACCGAGCGCGATGGCCCCGGTCGCGACGATCTTCACGCGGGTGGCGAGCTGCTCGCGGCCGGTGAGCTGGGAACCGGCCGCGAGCAGTGACGACGCGCCGGCGAGGCCACCGAGGAAGAGGTAGCCCCCGATCTCGCGCTCCTTCCAGGCCGGAGCATTGAGCACGGGCATGCCGTAATAGGACGAGAACTCGGCGTCGGGCACGACGGGCCGCTCGCCCCGCTCCCGGCGTTCGCCGTCGCGCGCCGGGCCGACGTTCGCGCCCGTCGTCGCGTCGCGCCCGGGCGCGCGCCGACGATGCCGTCCTCGGTCACGTCCGAGCTCACGGCCGCCGTCCGACGAACGCGAGCGCGACGGTGCCGGCGAGGGAGAGGGCCGCGACCCCGACCGCCCGCCACATGGTGGGCAGGTCGCGTGTGGTCACCACGGGGTCGGGTGGCAGCCCGTAGACCTCGGGCTCGTCGAGCAACAGGAAGAAGGCGCCCGCGCCGCCGACACCGTCGTCGGGGTCCTCGCCGTAGAGGCGCGCGCTGGCGACGCCGGCCGACCGCAGCTGTCCGACCCGCCGGTCCGCGCGTTCGCGCAGCTCGTCGAGGGGTCCGAACTGGATCGACTCGGTGGGACACGCCTTCGCGCACGCCGGCTCCATGCCGACGGTGAGCCGGTCGTAGCAGAGCGTGCACTTCCACGCGCGCCCGTCGCCCTGGCGCTGGTCGATGACGCCGAACGGGCAGGCGCTGATGCAGTAGCCGCACCCGTTGCAGATGTCCTCCTGGACGACGACGGTGTCGAACTCCGTGCGGAACAGCGAGCCCGTCGGGCACACGTCGAGGCACGCGGCGTGGGTGCAGTGCTTGCAGACGTCGCTCGCCATGAGCCAGCGCAGCTCGTCGCGCTGGCCGGGCTCCTGCTCGCGCGAGCGGCTTGCGCTGCTCGATGAACGCGACGTGGCGCCAGGTGTCGGCGCCGAGGCCCTGGGTGTTGTCGTACGACATGCCCGAGAGCGACAGGCCGTCCTCGGGGACGTGGTTCCACTCCTTGCACGCGACCTCGCACGCCTTGCAGCCGATGCACACCGACGTGTCGGTGAAGAACCCCATGCGCGAGGTGCCGGTGTCGAGCTGGTTCGTCATCTCACGGCTCCCGTCCCGTGTCGTCGGTGATCCCGGCGCGCCGGCGGTACTCCTCGACGAGCGCGAGCCGGTCGGGTCCGCGCGGCCGCCGACCGGCGCGCACGTCGCAGGTGAACGCCTTCACCTCCTGGATGTGCACGTTCGGGTCGAGCGAGAGGTGCGCGAGCTCGTTGGCAGCGTCGCCCGTCGAGTAGCCGTTCGGGCCCCAGTGGTAGGGGAGGCCGACCTGGTGGATGCGGCGGCCGCGCACGCGCAGGCTCGGGATCCGGTCGGTCACCATCACCCGCGCCTCGATCGCGTTGCGGGCGGTGACGATCGTCGCCCAGCCGAGGTGCTCGAGGCCCCGCTCGGCGGCGAGCTCGGGCGACACCTCGCAGAACATCTCGGGCTGCAGCTCGGCGAGGTAGGGGAGCCACCGCGACATGCCGCCCGCGGTGTGGTGCTCGGTGAGGCGGTACGTGGTCGCGACGACGGGGAACACGTCGTTCGCCGCGCGCACCGTCGCTCGGGTGGAAGAGGTTCGCGCCGCCGGTCGGACCGATGAGCTGGCGGGCCGGGTTGCGCAGGCGGCCGTACAGCGCGTTGGCGAACGGCGACTCCTGTGGCTCGTAGTGCGTCGGCAGGGGCCCGTCGGTGAGTCCGGCGGGCGCGAACAGCCACGCCTTGCCGTCCGCCTGCATGATGAACGCATCCCGGCCGCCGAGCGCTTCGGGTCCGGTCGCGTCCGGGGGCGGCTCGTGGTCGGGCGCCGTGTCGGCCTTGAAGTCGGGCACGTCGTGGCCGGTCCACTTCCCCGCGTCCGCGTCCCACCAGACGTAGGCCTTACGGTCGCTCCACGGGTTGCCGTCGGGATCGGCCGACGCGCGGTTGTAGAGGATCCGCCGGTTCGCCGGCCACGCCCATCCCCACTCGGGCGCCACCCAGCTCTGGTCGCGCCCCGGGGTGCGCCGCGCGGCCTGGTTGGTGCCGTCGGCGAACGCGCCGCAGTAGATCCAGCACCCGCACGTGGTCGAGCCGTCGTCGGCGAGCTCGGTGTAGGACGACAACGGTGACCCGTCGGCCTTCCAGCCGTTGATCTCCGCGAGCACCGCCTCGGCGTCGGGCTCCTCGAGGCGACCCTTGGTGGGGTAGTCCCACGTCAGGTCGAGCACGGGCCGGTCCATCTCGTCGGTCGAGCCCGCGAGCTTCTCGCGGATGCGGCGGCCGAGGTGGTACATGAACCACAGCTCGCTCCGTGCGTCACCGGTCGGCTCCACCGCGGCGTGGTGCCACTGCAGGAGGCGTTGCGTGTTGGTGAAGCTGCCGTCCTTCTCGGTGTGCGCGGCGGCGGGCAGGAAGAACACCTCGGTGCCGATGTCCTCGGTCCGCAGCTCGCCGGACTCGATCTCGGGTCCGTCCTTCCACCAGGTGGCGGACTCGATGAGCGAGAAGTCGCGCACGACCAGCCAGTCGAGGTTGGCCATACCGAGGCGCTGCATCTTGGCGTTCGCCGATCCGACGGCCGGGTTCTCGCCCATGAGGAAGTAGCCGGTGCACGTGCCGTCCATCTGGTTGACCACGGTCTCGTACGTGCTGTGGCTGCCGGTGAGGCGGGGCAGGTGGTCGAAGCAGAAGTCGTTCTCGGCGGTGGCCGCGTCGCCGAAGTAGGACTTCAGCAGGCTCACCATGTAGGCGCGCATGTCGCCCCAGTACCCCTTGCGCGCGGCCTCGGCCTCGATGAACGCGTCCAGGTCCTCGTCCTGGTGCGCGTGGGGCATCGGGAGGTAGCCGGGCAGGATGTTGAACAGCGTCGGGATGTCGGTCGAGCCCTGGATCGACGCGTGGCCGCGCAGCGCGAGGATCCCGCCGCCGGGCCGGCCGATGTTGCCGAGCAGCGTCTGGAGGATGGCCGCGGTGCGGATGTACTGGACCCCGACGGTGTGCTGGGTCCAGCCGACCGCGTACGCGAACGCGGTCGTGCGCTCCCGTCCGGAGTTGCTCGTGACGAGGTCGCAGACCCGTGCGAACAGCTCCTCGGGCACCCCGCAGATCTCCTCGACCATCTCCGGCGTGTAGCGCGCGAAGTGACCCTTCAACACCTGGAACACGCAGCGCGGGTGTTCCATGGTCTCGTCGCGGTGCGGCTCCGCGGCGCCGATCGACGCGCCGCCGGAACCGTGCGACTCGCCCCGCGCCGCCTCCTTGACCGATGCGCCGCCGCCCGTGCGCTCGGCGTACTGCTGGTCCCGTTGACCGGCCGAGGACTGGATCTCGCGCGCCCTCGTACTGCCACGTGTCGGTGTCGTACGAGCGTGACTCGGGATCGAACCCGGAGAAGATGCCGTCGAGGTCCTCCGTGTCGCGGAAGTCCTCGTTGAGGATGACCGGGCCGTTCGTGTACGCGACCACGTAGTCCCGGAAGTACCGCTCCGTGCGCAGCACGTGGTTGATGATGCCGCCGAGGAACACGATGTCGGTCCCGGGCCGGAGCGGCACGTGCACGTCGGCGAGGGCGCTCGTCCGGGTGAAGCGTGGATCGACGTGGATGAGGGTGGCGCCGCGTGCCTTGGCCTCCATCACCCACTGGAAGCCGACGGGGTGGCACTCGGCCATGTTGGAGCCCTCGATGACGATGCAGTCGCTGTTCTGCAGGTCCTGCTGGAACGTGGTCGCTCCGCCTCTACCGAAGGATGTCCCCAGACCGGGAACGGTGGAGCTGTGTCATATGCGGGCCTGGTTCTCGATCTGGATCGCACCGAGCGCGGTGTACAGCTTCTTGATGAGGAAGTTCTCCTCGTTGTCGAGCGTCGCGCCACCGAGGTGCGCGAACCCGAGCGTCCGGCGCGTCCGCTTGCCGTCGACCGACCATTGCCATCCGCGCCGGCGGCTCTCGAGCACCCGGTCGGCGATCATGTCCATCGCGGTGTCGAGCGGGAGGTCCTCCCACTCCGTCCCGTGGGGACGCCGGTACTTGACCGAGTACTCGCGGGCGTCGCCGGTGGTGAGTTGGAGAGTGGCCGAGCCCTTGGGACAGAGCCGGCCGCGACTGATCGGCGAATCCGGATCGCCTTCGATCTGGGTCACCCGGCCGTCCTGCACGTACACGTCCTGACCGCACCCCACCGCGCAGTACGGACACACCGACTTCACCACGGAGTCGGCCGTTGCGGTGCGGGGCCGGAGGTTGTCGGTCGCGTCGCTGCGGACCGCGTCGGCTCGACCCGAGCGGTCCGAGCCGCGCAGCTGGCGCAGCACCGGCCAGGAGCTCAGCTTCCGATCCACGTGCGCCTCCTCGTCCCTGCGCCGGCGCCGTACCCGCGGGGGAAACGCGCAAACGCCGAGGCTCACCTCGGAGCGGGTCGGGCGACCGGCGACGCCGCGGTCGCCCGTCGGAACGCGTCGGCCCGGGCCGCGTCGTCCGGGTACGTCCGGGTGGCGACGAGCAGCACGAGCCCGTTCAAGAGCAGGGTCGGGATCATGATGAGGAACGCGAGCCGCAGTCCGGCCGGTCCGCCGCCGGCGAGGTGGTCCGCGAGCACGCCGAACACGACGGGGCCGGCGGCCTGGGCTCCGGTGCGGACGATGGTGCGGATCGCCTCGGCCCGGCCCCACAGCTGCGGATGCACGATGTCGAGCCGGGACGCGTCCAGGGTCGGGATCGGCACCGCGAGCAACGCGCCGCCCGACCACCATGAAGGGGATCGCGACGAGCACCGAGTGCAGGTAGAGCAGCGGCAGCAGCACGGGGACCACGACGATGAACGCGAACGCCGCCACGGCCACCCGCGCGCTCGCGTGGCCCTGCTCGCGGCGCCGGTCACCCACCCGGCCACCGAGGAGCAGCCCGGCGAACGCCCCGGCGCCGACCACCGGCACGAGCAGCGCCGCGGCGGACTGCTGCACGTCGTACTGGTGGATGACGAACGACACGAGGAAGATCTGCAGGCCCGAGAAGAAGAAGTCGCCGAGTGAGCCTCCCAGCATGAGCAGCACGTTGGTCCGGATCGTGAGGATGTAGCGGGCGACCTCCATCGCCGTCATCGCGCGAGGGTCGGGGCCCACCCGGCGTCGACCGGGCGCGACTCCCCCGGAGGGGAAGGGTCCTCACCCCGTTCGCGCGCGTCCCCGCCGCGCGCGGGTTCGGGAAATCGCCGGAGCACCGCGAACAGGACCACCGCGCTCGCGGCCAGGAGCCAGAACATCAGTCGCCACGTTGCGAAGGCCACGACCGCACCGGCGACCGTGACGCTGACCGCGAGTCCGACCATCTCACCGGTCCGGATCGTCCCGAGCTTGCGTCCCCGCAGGCGGGCGGGGAAGAGGTCGCCGGTGAGCGACGCGACCGCCGGGTAGGCGACCGCGGTCACGCCACCGAGGAACATCCGCGCGCCGAGCAGCACGGCGAACGACGTGGCCGTCGCGGCGACGGCCATCGCCACCGCCCACAGCAGGACCGCCCACGCGAGGAGCGGCAACCGCCGGACCCGGTCGACCGCGAAGCCGGCGGGCACGGTGCCCGCGGCGGCGACGATCGTGACCGCGGTCGCGATCAGACCGAGGTCGGTGTGCCCGATGCCGAAGGCCCGCTCGATCGACGGGCCCAGCGCGCCGACGGCGCCGCGGTCCGCCGCCTCCAGCGCGAGCACGGCGGCGAGCCCGAGGACGATCCCCCGGCTCCCGTACCGGCGGGGCGCGGCGTCCTCCCGCCGGAGACGGCTCGTCGGCGTGGCGATGGACCTCACCTGACGTCGCTACCCGTTTCGGTCCCCCTTCTCCCGTGGTGGCGCCTCGTCTCAGACGCCCCACGGGTCGGCCGACCCGCTGCTCCGGAGGTGTCCGCTCCTCGGCCCCGGCACCGTCGCGGCCCCGCCGCCATTTCGCGTGGTTGCGCGTGAACCACGTGCGGACCGCGATCTCGGGGCGCATGCGCGCCCGCTCGACGACACCCCGGTAGACGCGCTCGTCGCCCTCGGTGAGCGGCGGCTGCACCAGGCTGCGGGGCCACAGGTGGCGTCGGCGCACGACGTTGATCTCGGCACACAGCAACATGACCTGCGCGCCCAGGGAGATCCAGACGAAGAGCGCGAGCACCAGGGCGAAGGTGCCGTAGACGTCGCTGGAGCTCCGGATCTGGTGCGTCACGAAGTAGCCGCCGGCAGCCTGCAGCGCGGTCCAGAGCACGGCCGCGGTCGCCGCACCGGGAAGCACGTTGCGCCAATCGAGAGTCTCGGCCGTGAGGACCTGGTACGAGACGAGGAAGAGGACGAGGTTGAGCACGAGCGCGAGGAGCCAGCCCCGCCACGGCCCACCGAAGGACGTGTTGCCGGAGCTGCCGTAACCGCTGACGAAGGTCGATGCGATGACGATCAGACCGAGGAGCGCGAGCAACGCCAGGGCGCGGAGCCGGCGGTGGAGGAAGTTCGGCCACACCGACCGGGGGACGTCCCAGACGGTGTTCATCGCGTCCTGCGCGGCCTGGGCGACGCCGAGCCCGGCCCACACCGCCGTCGCGCCGCCCACGACGATGCTCACCCAGTTGCCGTGCAGGCCTCCCGAGACCCCCGACCCGGCTCGGAGCTCGTTGCCGATGACCGGGAACCGTCCGAGGGCCGAATCCACGATGTCGTGCCGGAGTCCCGGATCGCCGGACAGGACGAAGCCGAGCACGCTCACCAGCACGAGCAGCAGTGGGAAGAGCGAGAAGAACCCGTAGTACGCGACGAGCGCCGCGAGCCGGGCGCCCTGGTCGTCGCCGAACTTCTTGCACACCGCGAACGGGAAGCCCACCACTGCGTGCCGCTGCTGGAACCGGTCCACGCTCCGCGCGACCCGCTCGACGAGCGGACCCGTCGGCTCTGTCTCGGTGGTCGTGCGGACCTCGCCCATCGCAGTCCCTCGGTGTCGAGCGCCTGACTCCGGTGCTACCCGCCTCCGTGCGTCGTACGCCTCGCGCTCAGGGTTCGCTCTCGCCGCGGGCGGGTACGGCGACCCAGCAAGGAGGCTCGTGTGACGTTCTACGAATCGAATCGGGAAGTGCGCCCGGCGGGAGCCGAGGTCGAGGAGTTCGTCACCGAGCCGGAGCCGGTTCCGCCGGAGCCGCCCGACCCGCAGGGCGACGGGACGCCCGACGAGGCCGAGACCGCCGCGGACGGAAGCACGGGTTGAGCCGTGTGGATCCTGGCGTTGCTGCTCGCGCTGCTCGTCCTCGTGGTCGCGAGCGTCGCCCTCGGTCGCCGACGCGGATGGCGCGGCGATGCCGACCCCGGCCGGCGTGTGGCCGAGCCACCGAGGGATTGAGCAACGCCCCGGATCGGCGCCGGGCGTCGGCGCCGCCACCGCGACCGATCCGGCGCCCGATGCGCCGGTGCGCCGGGCCGGGATCCCGATGACGGCGCTGCTCGTGTTCTCGTTGCTCCTCGTGGTCGCGGTCGCCATGTCCGAGCGCTTCCATCGCACGGTCCTGTCCGGCGCCGTGCTGTTCCTGGTCGGCGGTTTCGTGTTCGGCCGCGGGGGCTTCGGCGTCGTGGACCTCGGCGGCGGGCCGCAGTCCGCACGCCTCGTCGCGGAGCTGGCGCTGTTCGCGATCCTGATCACCGACGGGATCCGCCTGGGGATGGGACTGCACGACGACGAGACGCCGCTCGCCGGCGAGTGGAAGCTGCCCGTGCGCGCGCTGGTCGTGGGGATGCCGCTGACGATCGTGCTCGCCGCCGCGGCGGCGCACTGGATCGCCGGCGTGGGCTGGACCGGCGCGTTCCTGATCGGTGCGGTGCTGAGCCCGACGGATCCGGTCTTCTCCGCGTCGCTCGTGGGCAACGACGCCGTACCGCTCCGGCTGCGGCGCCTGTTGAACGTGGAGAGCGGCGTCAACGACGGTTTCGCGCTCCCGGCGGTGCTCGTGGTGCTCAGCCTCGAGCTGCACGACAGTCCGCAGCTGCTCTCGATCGGCCTGGAGCTCGCGGGCGGTGTCGCGGTCGGGTTCGTGGTGCCGTACCTCGTCACGCGCCTCGAGCGGTTGCCGGGCCTGGCGCGCGCCAGCCGCTTCGATCCCATCGGGCCGCTCGCGATCACGTTGCTCGTCTATGCCACGGCTCGGACCACCGGTGCGAACCTCTTTCTCGCCGCCTTCACCTGCGGCATCGCGCTGACGATGTTCGACGAGTCGGGCACGCGCGCGTTCCTGCGGATCGCGGAGCCCACCTCGGAGTTGTTCAAGCTGGGGGCCGTCTTCGTGTTCGCGGCGCTGATCCGCGGGGGTGACGTGGTCGACATCGGTCTCGGCGGTCTGGTCTTCGTGGTGCTCATGCTCGTCGCGGTTCGGCCGGCGGCGATCTTCCCCGCGCTGGCCCGGAGCGGTCTGACGGCGCGGGAGTACACGGTCGCCGCGTGGTTCGGCCCGCGCGGGTTCGCGTCCATCGCCTACGCGCTGCTCGTGGTGCAGTCCGGTGCGGCGATCGGCGTCAGCCTCTTTCACCTGGTTGCCGCGGTGGTGGTGTCCTCGATCGTCATCCACTCCTCGCTCGACGTGCCGGTCGCGCGCTGGGCCTCGGAACCGTCGGCGGTGGCACCGGCGGGTGACCCCGCCTCGGGCGGCGAACGGGTCCGGTCGTGAGCGTCGGCCTCTCCGCGTTCGTGGAACGGGTCCGCAGCAGCCTGTTCGTCGTGCCCATGCTCTTCGTGCTGGGTGGTGTCGTGGCGGGGCTGCTCGGCATCGAGGCGGATCGACGGCTCCAGGTGGACGTGGCGTCGTTGCCGCTCGGCTTCACCTCGACGGTCCAGAGCGCGCGCGCGGTCCTGAGCACCGTGGCCGGCGCGACGATCACCGTGGCCGGCATCGCGTTCTCGGTCTCGCTCCTCACCATCCAGCTGGCCTCGAGCCAGTACTCCCCGCGAGTCGTGAGCGGCCTCTTCCGCGACCCGTTCAACAAGCGGGTGATCGGTGTGGTGGTCGGCACGTTCGCCTACTGCCTGGTGGTCCTGCGGTCCGTGCGATCCGCAGTGGAGCAACAGGGCCATGCGGTGGTACCGAATCTGTCCGTCGGGGTGGGGGTGCTGCTGGGTATCGCGTCGATCCTGGCGGTGATCGCGTTCATCAACCACAACGCGCACGCCATGGACATCAGCGAGATCCTCGACGGCGTGACGACGGACGCGATCGCCGCCGTCGAGCGGGACTGGACGGTGGACGTCCCCGACGTGACGTCCCGTCCGACCGCGGGCCCCGCGCCCGCGGAGCCCGGATACTGCGTCACCTTCGAGCGCAACGGCTGGGTGCAGCTGCTCGATCACCAGCAGCTCCTGGAGCTGGCTGCGGAGGGAGGAGTGGTGCGGCTCGAGACCGGCGTCGGCCGCTACGCGATCGTCGGCGCACCGCTGTGCACGATCTGGCCGCCACCCGCGGAGAGCGAGGCCGACGACGTCGAACGCCGGGCCCGGCGCGCGGTCCACGTCGGCGTCACCCGCACGTTGCAGCAGGACGTGTCCTACGGCATCCGCCAGCTCGTCGACGTGGCGCTGAAGGCGTTGTCGCCCGGGATCAACGATCCCACCACGGCCCAGGACGCCATCTTCCATCTCGCGGCGGTGCTGCGGGCGATGCTCGACGCGTCGCCTCCTCGTGGCGAGATCGAGGCCGAGGGCCGTCGGCTCCTCCTCGAGCAGGCCGACGGTCACGGGGAGCGGATCGGGCTGGCCTACGACGAGATCCGGCTGGCGGCCGCCTCGAAGCCCGCGGTCGCGATCTACCTCCTCGAGCAGATCGCGCTGCTCCGTTCAGGCACCGAGTGCATCGATCGCGACGCCGACCGAGCCCTCCGGCGGCAGGCCGACCTGGTGATGGACGGTGCCCGTCGTCAGGTCGAGGACCCGTACGACCTGGGGCGGGTCCGCCGCATCCACGAACGTCATTTCGGCGTCGGAACGCCGGCGGTGGACCGGCGCGACGGCGCGGACTGACGCTCTCGCGGGGGATTGTCACAGGACCGTCGCGCGTTCGGCGCACGACTCGCATCGCGGCGCGCGACGGTGACGCGATGACGCTTTCCATCATGCAACGCACGAAGCCCACGCGGATCGTCGTGCGGGGACCGTTGGACGGCGAGGCCGGCGCGGAGTTGCTGGAGCGGACGCGTGCTGCGGTCCGAGCGTCGTCCGAGGTCGTGATCGATGTCGGTCGCAGCGACCAATGGACTCCCGAGGGACTCGCCGCCCTCCTGGCCTGCGCAGACCTGGGGGCAGGCGTCGCAACCGACCGTGTGAACGAACGCTTCGCCGGCCCTCACGCACACGGCTCGAAGAGCCCTTCGAACTCGAGCGCGCCGTTGCGGACGCGGCCGTAGAGGAGCCAGTCGCCGCGGAACATGCCGTGCTCGTACGGGGAGCAGGCGATGTGCGTCCGGGGCCCGCCGGTGGTGCTGGGCATGAACCGGATCGACTCGAGGCCGGCCTTGACGCCCGGACCGGAGAGGATCGGCGCCCGGAACAGACCTTCGACGAGGACGCGTGCGGTGTCGTACGCGAGGACGGGGATCGCGTTCGGCCACATCGGCGGATCCTCGCCGTACCGCTCGACGAACCGGGAGTGGAATCCCTGCACCCGGGGGTTCGACGGATCGAACTGGTCGATGCCCACCCATCCCTCGAAGTGCTCGAAGCCGGCGAGGTACCACATGAAGGCGGTGCTCATGATGCGCGGCGGATCCCAGCCGAGCTCGTCGAGCGCGCGGCGGAGGAGTCCCTGCGCCGCCAACATGCCGTACCCCATGTAGACGAGCGCGTCGGCGTCGACGGCACGGAGGCCGGCCAGATTCGTGGCGAGGTCGGCCGGCGACTGCGACACGGTCTCGACCGCGGCGATCGAGAGACCGTGGCGCCGGCACTCCTGGCGGAAGTACCGGAAGTACTCCTCGCCGTTCGGCGAGATCTCGCTCAGCACCGCGACGCGCGTGTGACCGTGACGCACGAGCCACGCGACCACCAGCGCGGCGTCGCCCCCACAGTCGCCGTTGCCGAGCCGGAAGCAGTAGTCGCCCTGGAGTCGGTCGGTCCCGCACCAGCTGATCAACGGCACCTCGAGCGTGTTGGCCAGCGGTCCGACCGTGATCGCGTTGTCCGAGCTGTACGCCCCGGCGACGGCGATGCACCCCTCGTCGACGAGGTACCGGAAGCCGTCGGTGGCGTTCTTGGCCGACCCGTGGGGCAGACCGTGCTCACCGTGCAGGACGAACTCGACCGGCCGGTCGAGCAGTCCCTGGGCCTCGGCCTCCTCGAACGCGAGCCGGTGGATCCGGTCGTAGCCGCCGCCCGGTCCGTCGAGCGCGGAGCCGAGCCAACCGATCCTGATCGGGTCCATGCCGGGCTCCCTCGGTCAGGTCCGCACGGACCGGAGCGCGCGGCGCCAGACGGATCGGTACGCGTCGAGGCCGTCGGTGGCGAGCCAGCCCTCGGGTCCCGCCGCGATCGTCACCCGTTCGGGGATGGATCCCCAGACCGGGATCT
Source organism: uncultured Acidimicrobiia bacterium (assembly GCA_963756815.1). Lineage (GTDB taxonomy): Bacteria > Actinomycetota > Acidimicrobiia > IMCC26256 > JAENVU01 > JAENVU01. Next base: position 285,974 of record CAVWPR010000061.1, on the reverse strand, counting down.
CCGCCTCGCGCCACGCCGCGACCGCGTCCTGGTAGTCGCGGGTGTAGGTGCGGGCCGAGCAGATCACGAGACCGGCCGGCGTCTTCCTCGGCACCATGTCGAACACCGCCTCCGCCCGCGCCGTCTCGACGCCGCCGACGCGGGTCGGCACCACGACGCAGTCGGCGGCCGCCATGGCGCTCTCGAGCATCCGCTCGTTGCCGGGGGGCGAGTCGACGATCCCGATCTCCTCGGGGTCGATGCGCTCGATGGCCCGACTCATCAGCCGGCCCGTCGGGGCCTCGACCACGGTCACGTCCTCGAACGGCTCGTCCTCGGCCTGCTCGAGCCATTCCGCCGCGCTGGCCTGGGCGTCCGAGTCGATGAGGGTCACGGGGCGACGACTCGCCACCGCGACCGCGGTCAGGTACACGGAGGTCGTCGTCTTGCCGACCCCGCCCTTCAGTGCTGCAACCACGACGATCATGCGGGGAACCTAGCCAGTCCGTCGGGACGACCGGCCGCCTGGGTTCTCGCCGGTGATCACTAGGCTCGGTCGTCCCTCCGACGAACGGGAGCTCCGATGGACCACGTCAAGCAGTTCTACATCAACGGCCAGTGGGTGGAGCCGCACACCTCCGACACGCTCGCCGTGATCAACCCCGCCACGGAGCAGCCCATCGAGTCCATCGCGATGGGCGGCGCCGACGACGTCGACGATGCCGTCGCGGCGGCCAAGGCTGCGTTCGAGACCTACTCGCTCACCACCAAGGACGAGCGCCTCGCGCTGCTCGACGCCATCATCGGCGTGTACGCCGGTCGCATGGAGGAGCTGGCCGACGTCATCAGCCAGGAGGTGGGTGCGCCGCTGTGGCTGGCGCAGGCCGCCCAGGCCGCCGCCGGGCTCGGCCACCTCGCCACCGCCCGCGCGGTGCTCGCCGACTTCGAGTTCGAGCGTCCGATGGGCACCACACTCATCGTCCGGGAGCCGATCGGCGTCGTCGGGATGATCACGCCCTGGAACTGGCCACTCAACCAGATCGCCTGCAAGGTGGCGCCCGCGCTCGCCGCGGGCTGCACGATGGTGCTCAAGCCGTCGGAGGTCGCGCCGCTGAACGCGATCGTCCTCGCCGAGATCCTCGACGCCGCCGGCGTGCCCGCCGGTGTGTTCAACCTCGTGAACGGCGACGGCGTGAACGTCGGGGTCCCGCTCGCGTCGCACCCCGACGTCGACATGATGTCGTTCACCGGCTCGACCCGTGCCGGCATCGAGGTCGCCCGCAACTCGGCGCCGACGGTCAAGCGCGTCGCGCAGGAGCTCGGGGGCAAGTCGGCGAACATCATCCTCGACGACGCCGACTTCGAGGAGGTCATCGCCCGCGACCTGGCGGGGATGTGCACGAACTCGGGGCAGTCCTGCAACGCGCCCACCCGCATGCTCGTGCCGAACTCGCGCATGGACGAGGCCGCGGCGATCGCGGCGAAGGCGGCGGAGGCCGTCGTCGTCGGTGACCCGCGCGACGCCGGCAGCACGATCGGTCCGGTCGTGTCGGAGACCCAGTTCGGTCGCATCCAGCAGCTCATCGAGAAGGGCGTCGGCGAGGGCGCCAAGCTCGAGGTCGGCGGTCCGGGTCGGCCGGAGGGACTCGACACCGGCTTCTACGTGCGGCCGACGGTGTTCTCCCACGTGTCGAACGACATGACGATCGCCCAGCAGGAGATCTTCGGACCGGTCCTGGTGATGATCGGCTACGAGGACGACGACGACGCCGTGCGGATCGCCAACGACACCGTCTACGGCCTGTCCGGCTACATCTCGGGATCGCCCGAGCGCGCCAAGGCGATGGCGCGCCGCATCCGGAGCGGCAACGTGCACGTCAACGGAGCCGGCCCGGACTTCAACGCCCCCTTCGGCGGCTACCGCCAGTCCGGCAACGGCCGGGAGTGGGGTGCGCTCGGCTTCGAGGAGTTCCTCGAGACCAAGGCGATCATGGGCTACGGCGCCTGAGCCAGCGCTCGTCCGTCTGTCCGTCCGTCCCCGCCGACCGGTGAGGAGAGTGCCGTGAGAGCGGTGGTCGTCGGTGCGTCGACCGGCCTCGGCCGGTGCATCGCGGTGGGACTGGCCGAGCGGGGCGCGCAGGTCGCGTTGCTCGCCCGCCGCAAGGATCTGCTCGAGACGGCGGCCGCCGAGGCGGGGCCTGAGGCCGTGGCGATCAGCTGTGACGTCACCGACGCGGCGGCGTGTGCCGAGGCGGTCGCCGAAGCGGTGCGAATCCTGGGTGGCATCGACGCGGTCGTGTACTCGACGGGTATCGGTGTGCTCCGTCGCATCGAGGACCTGGACGCCGAGACGTGGATGCGGGCGTTCCGGACCAACGTGGTGGGTGCGTCGCTCTTCACCGCGGCCGCGCTCCCGCACCTGGTGGCCTCCCGGGGCGCCGTCGCGTATCTCTCGTCGGTGAGTGCCTCGGAGACCGCACCCTGGCCGGGTCTCGCGGCGTACACCGTCACGAAGGCGGCGCTCGACAAGCTGGTGGAGGCCTGGCGAGCGGAGCACCCGCAGGTGGGCTTCACCCGGGTCGTCGTCGGCGACTGTGGCGGCGGCGAGGGTGTCGGCCAGTCCCAGTTCACCGCCGAGTGGGACCAGGAGCTCGCCACGGAGATGGTGACCCAGTGGCTCGAGCAGCGTCTGCTGTCGGGTGCGTTGATGGACGTCGAGCACCTGGTGGGGATGATCGACGCCGTGCTGCGCTGCGGTGCCGGCGCGAACGTGCCGTCGATCGCGGTCACACCCCGCCGGCCCGCCTGACCGACGCGTCAGCCGAACGTGCGGCGCACACGCGGGTCGGGTACAAGTGGGCGACTCGACGTCCTCGGGAGGCGAACATGACATCGGATGCCGCAGCGGATCGTCCTGCTCCGGAGCGGATCGACGCGAGGATCGCCGAGCTCGGTGACTGGCGGGGCGAGACGCTGGCGCGCATGCGCGAGCTCATCCACGCGGCCGACCCGGACGTCGTCGAGGAGATGAAGTGGGCCAAGGCGACGAGTCCGGGCACGCCCACCTGGGAGCACGACGGCATCATCTGCACGGGAGAGACCTACAAGGCGGTGGTGAAGCTCACGTTCGCCAAGGGGGCGTCGTTGCCGGATCCGGCGAAGCTCTTCAACGCGAGCCTCGAGGGCAACACCCGGCGCGCCATCGACATCCGCGAGGGCGAGAAGGTCGACGCCCGCGCGTTCACGACGCTCATCCGCGCCGCGGTGGAGCTCAACGCGGCGGGCAGGAAGGCGAAGTCGAAGCGCGCGAAGTGACCCGACGGAACCGGCGCGACCGGCCCTGACACGGCCCGAGGGCAGGTCGACGGACGGGCCGAGCCCGCCGGGAAACGCGGCGACGCCCGGACGCGGGCAGACTTCGAGCCGTGACGCACATGGACCTCCCCGTGCCGGGCCCGCGCGCGCCCGGTCGTCCCCGCCGCGCCGCGTGATGCCGGCCGACGTCGTCGTGATCGGCGGGGGTGTGGGCGGCCTCGCCGCCGCGCTCGCCGTGAGCCGGGCCGGTCACCGGGTGACCGTGCTCGAACGGGATCCGCTCCCGGCCGACGCCGACCCCGAGGAGGCGTTCGTCTCCGAACGCACCGGCGCGCCCCAGGCGCACCAGACCCACGGATTCCTCGCTCGCGTCGTGGTGGAGCTGCGCGAGCACCTCCCCGACGTGCTCGACGCGCTCATCGCCGCCGGTGGTCACACGTTGGACACCACGGCGGCGCTCGGGGAGCCCCAGCCCGGCGACGAGGACCTCGCCGTGCTCGTCGTCCGGCGCACGACCTTCGAGTGGGTGCTGCGCAACGCGGCCCTGGCCGAGCCGCACGTGTCCATCCGCACCGATGCAACGGTGACCGGCCTCACGGTCTCGCGCGCCGGCGGGTCGCCACCGACCGTCGACGGCGTCACGCTCGCCGACGGCACGACGGTCGCGGCCGATGTCGTCATCGCGGCGATGGGTCGGCGGAGCCCGGTGCCGCGATGGCTGGCCGCGCACGACGTCGTCGTCGACGAGACGATCCACGAGAGTGGCTTGATGTACCTGACGCGCTGGTACCGGTTGTCACCGGACCGGCGCGAGGCGCTCGATCCGAAGCTGGGTGGTGACCTCCGCTTCGTGAAGTACCTCGGTGTCCCCGGCGACGGTGACACCCTCTCGATCACCCTCGCGATCCGGCCTGACGACCGCGACCTCCGCGTGGCGCTCACCGACGCCGACGGCTTCGAGGCGGCGTGCCGGCTCCTCCCGGGGCCCGACCAGTTCTTCCGCGGCGGCCCGCTCGAGCCCGTCGGCGGCGTCCGCCCGATGGGCGGGCTGCTCAACCGGCGGCGCCGCTTCACGGATCCCGACGGCGAGCCGGTGGTGCTGGGCTTCCACGCCGTCGGCGATGCCCACACCTGCACGAACCCGCTGTACGGCCGCGGCTGCTCGCTCGCGCTGATCCAGGCGTTCCGGCTCGCGTCGATCCTCACCGATCTGCCCGACGACCCGTCCGCACGGGCGCGCGCATTCGAGGCGACGTCCGACCGCGAGGTGCACCCGTCGTACGAGTTCGCGATCCAGATGGACCGCATGGGCGCGGACCCGGCCGGCGCCGGCGCGCTCGCGGGCGCCGGCGAGGGCGGGGAGGCCATGGCCGCGGTGTTCGTGGCCGGTGCGACGGACCCCGTCATCGGCCGCGGTCTCATGCGACTCTGGAACCTGCTCGCGACGCCCGAGGACCTGATGCAGGATCCCGAGTTCGTGACGCGCGTGATGGAGGTGATGGCGAACCCGGACGTGTACCCGCCGCCGGAGCGTGACGGACCGAGTCGGCGTGAGCTGCTCGCCGCCCTCGCCGCGCGGCCGGGCTCGGGCGCGACGGCGGAGGTCCGGCCGTGAGCGCGACCGGTGACGCGACGGATGGTGAGCACGCCCGGCGCGCAGCTCAACGTGGTGGACGCCGGAGACGGGCCGTTGGTCGTCCTGGCGCACGGGTTCCCCGAACTCGCCTACTCCTGGCGCCACCAGGTCCCGGCGCTGGCCGACGCCGGCCTCCGGGTCCTCGCGCCCGACCAGCGTGGGTACGGCGAGAGCTCGCGCCCGGAACGCGTCGAGGACTACGACATCCTGGCGCTGACCGGCGACCTCCTCGCCCTGCTCGACGACGTCGGCGCCGAGCAGGCCGTCTTCGTCGGTCACGACTGGGGGGCGATCCTCGTCTGGCACCTCGCGCTGCTCGCACCCGAGCGTGTGGCCGGCGTCGTGGGGATGAGCGTGCCGTTCATGCCCCGTGCGCCGATGCCGCCGACCCGGCTGCTGGCGCAGATCCTCGGCGACTCGTGGTTCTACGTCCTCTACTTCCAGGAGCCCGGCGTCGCGGATGCCGACCTCGGCCGCGATCCCGCCACCACGATGCGTCGACTCCTCGCCGCCGCCAGCCGTGATCCGGGCGCCGAGGTCGACCCCTCGTTCATGGCGCCCGACGGCCGCGGCTTCGTGGACCGGATCCCCGAGCCCGACGGGCTCCCCGAGTGGCTGTCGCCGGCCGAGCTCGACCACTTCGTGGCCGAGTTCACGCGGACCGGCTTCACCGGGGCGATCAACTGGTACCGCAACTTCGACCGCAACTGGGAGCTGACCGCGCACCTGGCGGATGCCCGGGTCGAGGTCCCCTCCCTCTTCATCGGGGGTGCGCTGGACCCGGTGCTCCTGATGAGCCCGCCGGCGGCCGCCGAGCCGTGGCTCACGGACCACCGCGGCACCGTCCTGGTGGAGGGGGCGGGCCACTGGGTGCAACAGCAGTCGCCGCGCGCGGTGAACGCGGCGTTGCTCGACTTCATCTCCGGGATCGGATGGGAGACCTGATGCGCGCGGTGGCACTGCACGACGGCGGGCTCGTGGTGCGCGACGACCTGCCCGAGCCCGTGCCGGAGTTCGGACAGGTGCTCGTCGCGGTGCGGGCGTGCGGTATCTGCGGGTCGGACCTGCACTTCGCCACGCACGGCGCGCAGATGTTGGCGCTGTCCGACGAGATCGAGGGCGTTCCCGATCTCGGCGCGCCGCCGATCGATCTCGCGGCCGACGTGTTCATGGGCCACGAGTTCGCCGCCGAGGTGCTCGATCTCGGGCCCGGGACGCTCGGGCCGGCCGCGGGCACCATCGTGACCTCGATCCCGATCCTGCTCACCGCCGGCGGGGTCCGTCCGATCGTCTACAGCAACGACGTCGCCGCCGGCTACGGCGAGCGGATGCTGCTGTCGGCGCCGCTGCTGGTCGAGGTCCCGAACGGGCTCGACCCGCGCCACGCGGCCTTGACGGAGCCGATGGCCGTGGGCCTGCACGCGGTGAACCGGAGCCGGATCGGGCGCGGCGAGGGCGCGCTGGTCCTCGGGTGCGGGCCGGTGGGTCTCGCCGTCGTGGCCGCGCTCGGCCTGAAGGGCGTCGATCACATCGTCGCCGCCGACTACTCGCCCACTCGCCGCGCGCTCGCGCTCCGGCTCGGCGCCCACGAGGTCGTCGACCCGCGCGACGAGGCCGCGTTCGCGGCGTGGCGGCGGTCCGGTGGATCCCGTGGACTCGTGGTCTTCGAGGCGATCGGGGTCCCGGGCGTCATCAACGACATCCTCCGCGCCGCGCCCGCGCAGAGTCGTGCCGTCGTCGTCGGTGTGTGCATGCAGCCCGACACGGTGAATCCGTTCTTCGCGATCAGCAAGGAGCTGAGCATCCAGTTCGTGCTCGGCTACGACCCGACCGAGTTCACGGACACGCTGCGCCACATCGCCGAGGGCGAGCTCGACGTCGCGCCGCTCGTCACCGGCGAGGTCGGCCTCGACGGCGTCGCCGGCGCGTTCGCCGCGCTCGCGGATCCCGACCAGCACTGCAAGGTCATGGTCGTTCCGTGAAGGTGCGGGAGTCGGTGGACGGCGAGTCCGCCGACGGCGTGACCACGGGGGCGACGAAGCCCGCCCATCTGGTGACGCGGGTCCGCTCCATGCCGCACCACACGTTCGGACCGGCGTCCGAAGAGCCGTACCGGCGCCGGACGAGTGACTGGGTCCGGCTGGTGACGGCCGTCGTCGCGCTCGTGGTGCTGATCGCGCACCACGACAACCCGTCGAACGCGGACCGGGACCTGTTCCAGTTCTTCAACGGTCTGCCCGACGAGCTGCAGCCGCTCTTCGAAGCGCTCTACTGGGCCGGGACGCTGTGGATGGTGCTGATCCTCGCGGCGGCGGCGCTCATCGCGCGCCGGCGGCGCCTGGCGCGTGACCTGTTCCTCGCCGGGCTGGTGGCGGGCGTGGTCGGCGCGATCATGGCGAGCGATCATCGACGCGCAGTCGTTGTCGGACTTCTTCGACGAGGTGACGCGGCTGGGCAACGCGCCGACCTTCCCGCTGGTGCGCCTCGCCCTCGTCACGGCCGTGGTCAGTGCCGCCGCGCCGTACGTGACCCGGCCGACGCGACGGGTGGGCCGGGTGCTCGTGCTCGTGCTCGCGGTGTCGGCGATGTACCTGGGAACCAGCTATCCCAGCGGGATCCTGGCCGCGTTGTTCCTCGGCTGGGGTGCGGCCGCGCTCGTGCACCTGGCGTTCGGCTCGCCCGGCGGTCGCCCGACCGCGCCGCAGGTCACCGACTCGCTCGCGGAGCTGGGCGTCGCGGCCTCCGAGGTGCACCTCGACCCCGTGCAACCGACCGGGCGCCGCGCTGTTCCTCGCGACGTCCGATCACGGGCCGCTGTGGGTGCGCGTCCTCGGGCGCGACGAAGCCGACAGCCAGTTCCTCGCCAAGCTCTGGCGCTTCCTGGTGTACAAGAGCTCGGGACCGCAGCTGTACCTGACCCGCTCCCAGGACGTGGAGCACCAGGCGTACACGATGCTGCTCGCGCAGCGGGCCGACGTCCGGGTCCCCGAGGTGATCGTGGCGGGCACCGCCGGTCCGGGCGCGGCGCTGATCGTCACCCGTGCGGTCGACGGTCCGTGCCTCGCCGACCTCGACGCGGACGACGTGAGCGACGCGCTGCTCGCCGACCTGTGGCGCCAGGTGCGGGACCTCCACGACGCGCTCGTCGCGCACGGCGAGCTGCAACACGCGAGAACGTCGCCGTCGTCGACGGTCGTCCCGTGATCCTCGGGTTCATGTCCTCGACGACCGGCGCCGACGAGCTCCGACGGTCGGCCGACGTGGCCGAGCTGTTGGTGTCGACCGCCGTGCTCGTGGGCGACGATCGGGCGGTCGCCGCGCTCTCGGCCGGGCTCGGGCCCGACGCGCTGCGCGATGCGATCCCGATGTTGCAGGCGCCGGCGCTGACGCGGACGACCCAACGGATGTTGGGCGGTCACCGCGACGGGAAGAAGCGTCTCGACGCGATCCGAGACGCAACGGCCGCCGCCGCCGGCGTCGACCTCCCGGAGCTCGTCGAGCTGCACCGGGTCAGCCCGACCAACCTCATGATGGCGATCGGCACGCTGATCGCCGCGGCGGTGCTGCTCGGCCAGGTCGGCAGCCCGCAGGAGGTCTGGAACACGGTCAAGGACGCGAACTGGTGGCTGGTGGCGCTCGCGCTCGTCCTCTCGCTCGCGACGAACGTGCCGTACGCGATCGCGCTGATGGGCTGCGTGCCGATCCGGCTCCCGCTGTGGCCGACGACCGAGACCCAGGTCGCGATGTCGTTCGGCAACCTCGCGATCCCCGCGATCGGCGGGATCGCGATCCAGATCCGGTTCCTGCAGAAGCGCGGGCTCGACCTCGCCTCGGCGACGGCCGCCGGTGGTCTGCTGAGCACCGTCGCCAACGTCGTCTGCCAGATCCTCCTGTTCCTCATCGCGATCCTGCTCGCGCCGACCACGGTCGACATCGGACCCGTCGACACCGCGAGCCTGATCGAGGTCGTGCTCATCGGGATCGTGGTGATCCTCGTCGCGATCGGCGATCATCTGGGGCGTCCCGCGTCTGCGCCGGGCGATCGTCCCGCCGGTGGAACAGGCGGCGGGCACGGTGTGGTCCGCGGTGCGCGACCCCAAGCGCCTCGGGCTGCTCGTGCTCGGCAACTTCGGCGTGTCACTGGTCTACGGGTTCGTGCTCCTGGCCTGCATCGCCGCGTACGGGGGGAGCGTCAACTACTGGTCGATGCTCGCGGCCAACATCGGCATCTCGACGATCGCGTCGCTCGTGCCCGTGCCCGGCGGCAACACCGCGGTCGCCTCGATCGGCATGTCGGGTGCGCTCGTGACGCTCGGCGTGCCCGAGGCGGTGGCGGTCTCGGCCATCCTCACCCAGCAGCTGGTCGTCAGCTACATCCCGGCGGTCCCGGGATGGTGGGCGTCCAACGACCTGATCAAGCGCAACATCATCTGACGCCGTCGGCCGCCCGACCGGGCCGGTCCAGGAGGACGTTCATGCGGAGCCTGTTCCCCGACGCCGAGGACGACGTCGATCCCGCGACGGTGTACGCCGACGTGCCCCGGAACGGCGATCGGCCCGCGGTCCGCCTGAACATGATCGTGAGCGTCGACGGCGGCACGTCGTGGAACGGGGTGTCCGGCGCGCTGGGCGGGCCCGCCGACCACGCCGTCTTCGGTGTCCTGCGTTCGCTCGCCGACGTCGTCCTGGTCGCGTCGGCGACGATGCGCGGCGAGCAGTACGGGCCGGCGGTGCTCCCGCCGGACGTCCAGGACGCGCGCCGGGCGCGCGGCCAGACGCCGGTCCCGCCGATCGCGGTCGTGTCGCGCACGTGTCGGTTCGACTGGAGCACGCCGTTCTTCACCGCGGCGACCGAGCGGCCGATCCTGTTCACCGTCGCGGCGGCGCCCGCCGAGGACCGGGCCCGTGCCGCCGAGGTCGCCCGCGTGGTCATCGCAGGGGAGACCGACGTCGACCTCGACGTCGCCGTCCGTGAGCTCGGCGCGTCCGGTGCCGCGCTCGTGCTGGCGGAGGGGGGCCCGACGCTCAACGGCCAGCTCGCGCGCGCCGGGCTCCTGGACGAGCTCTGCGTCACGCTGTCGCCGCTGCTGGCCAGCGGCGACGCGAAGCGGATCATCGCCGGCTCGACCCTCGAGGCCCTCCGCCCCCTGGCCCTGCGCTCGATCTGCGAGGAGGACGACTACCTCTTCCTGCGGTACCGACCCCGGACGTCCTGATCGCGCCCTCGCGCCGGACATGGAAAGCTGGGCGGCGGACCCGGGGGGACCGATGACGATCGACGTGCGGACCAGGACCACGAAGGACATCCGGGCGCTGACGCGCGACGAGGTGCTCGACGACCTGCTGCCCCGGGCGATCGGCGTGCACGGCGACCTCGCGGCGCGCGGCGTCACGTACCAGGAGCTTCCGCCGCTCGGTCTCGACGTCGACGGGCGGGCGGTCACGCTGACCGTCGAGGCGGGCGTCGTGGCGCTCCGCCCGGGCACCGAACGGGCCGGCGTGGTCGCGCGGTTGGACGGTGCGGCGCTGTCCGACCTCGTGCAGGACACGGTGTCGACGATGGGGCTCGCCATGACCTCGCGGATGAAGATCACCGCGGGATCGATCAACGACTGGATCGGATGGGAGCCGGCCCTGCGGGCGCTCCTCGACGGTCGCAAGGTGCACGAGTCGGGTGACGTCACGTTCGTCGACGCCGACGGCGGCGCGCTGGACCTCGACCGCACGTTCACCCCCGCCGACGATCGCGCCGAGATGCGGCACTTCCTCGAACAGGCCGGGTTCCTCCACCTGCGTGGTGTCTTCGAGCGGTCGGAGATGGACGCGCTCGGCGACGACATCGACGAGTGGCTCGGTCGGGCGACGCCCGATGACGGCGACTCGTGGTGGGCGACCACCGACACCGGTCGGGACGTGCCCGTACGCGTGCCTGAACTTCCACGAGAAGTCCGAGACCCTCCGCACGCTCGTGGCCGACGACCGGTACCAGTGGATCGGCGGCCTCACCGGCGACGGGCACCGCCACCGCGGCGGTGGCGAGGGTCTCGTCAAGCCGCTCGGGATCGTGCGGGGACTCTCCGATCTCCCGTGGCACAAGGACTGCGGCCAGGGTCGCCACTCCTACCAGTGCAGCGGTCTGACGTGCGGCATCTCGGTGACCGGTGCCGACGGGCGCAGCGGCGCGCTCGGCGTGATCCCCGGCACCCACCGGGCCAACACCATGGCCACGGGCCGCGACCCCAGACTCGACCTCCGCCCGCGGATGCTCGAGACCCGCACCGGCGACGTCACGATCCACTGCTCGGACACGCTCCACCGGGCGCATCCCCCGGTCGAGCGCGCCCCGCAAGGTCGTCTACTCCGGCTTCTCGCTCCCGCCGCTGCCGGGTGACGAGCCGCCCCGGATCGACCCGGACGCGGCGCGCGCCCAGCGGGCCGGGCTCAGCGACGTGCAGTCGCGCATCGAGGCGTCCGACAACGAGGCCGCGCCCGACCGGTACCGCGCCGGACGCGGCCACTGATCGACCTCGACGCGACCGCCGACGACCGCCACCCCCCGACCCTCGAAGCGGCCCGACCATGAAGCAGATCATGCTGCACGGCGCGAACGACTGGCGCCTCGACGAGATGCCCGAGCCCGTGCCCGGACCGCGTGACGCGATCGTCCGCGTCGCCGCGTGCGGGATCTGCGGCACCGACCTCTCCTACATCCACATGGGGCTGACGCCGGGCCGGCCGATCCCACTCGGTCACGAGATGGCGGGCGTCGTCGAATGGGTCGGTGCCGAGGTTCCCGGCGTCGCGGTCGGCGACCGGGTGATCGTGTGCCCGTCGGACCTCGGGTCCGGGACCATGGGCACCGGCGGCACCGAGGGCGGGCTGACGCCGCGGGTCCGCGTCCCCGAGGCGGCGAGCGGCCGACGCCTGTTCGCGGTCCCCGACGGCATGCCCCTCACGACGGCGGCGTTGGCGGAGCCGCTCGCGGTCGGTCTGCAGGCGGTGAACCAGACCGAGGTGGTGCCCGGCGAGCAGGTCGCCGTGTTCGGGTGCGGGCCGATCGGGTTGATGACGCTCGTGGCGCTCGCGGACCGGGGGATCGAGGACGTGGTGGCCGTGGACCTCAGCCCGGCCCGGCGGGCGCTGGCCGAGCGGTTCGGGGCCGCGCACACGCTCGACCCGGCGACCGACGACGTCTGGGGCGCGCTGGCGCGGATCCACGGGACCGCACCGTTCATGTTCGGCCCGACCGCGGCGACCGACGTGTTCATCGAGGCGTCGGGCGCGGACTCCGTCATCGGCGACGTGCTCCAGCACGGTCGGGTCGACGGACGAATCGTGGTCGTCGCGCTCCATTACCGCCCGGTGCCGACGAGCTACGTCAACGTGCTCATGAAGCAGTTCACGATCCGCGGGTCGATGGAGTATCCCGAGCGCTTCGAGGACGCGATCGAGCTGCTGGCCCGCGCCGCGACCTGTCGGAGCTGATCACCCACACGCTGCCGCTCGAGGACTTCGGGCGGGCGCTCGCGCTGCTCGAGGGGTCGAAGGACTGCGGCAAGGTGATGATCACGATGGGCGGGGACGAGTGAGCAACGCGCTGCACTTCGACTTCGCGGACACCGCGGTGCTCGTCACCGGCGGGACGAGCGGCATCGGCCACGCGATCGCACGCGCGTTCGCGGATGCGGGCGCGACCGTGACGGTGACCGGCACGCGTGCCGCGGCGGAGGAGTACGACGTCGACCTGTCGGCCTTCCGATTCGCCCGGCTCGACGTGCGCGACACGGACGCGGTCGACGCCTTCGCGGCCGCGCTCGACCCACTGGACGTGCTCGTGAACAACGCCGGCGCGAACTTCCCGGACGGGCGCGACGAGTGGGATCCCGACGGCTTCGCGGCTGCGCTCGCGCTCAACGTCGAGGGCGCGATGCGCCTCACCGTCGGCGCCCGGGCCGCCCTCGCGGCGAGCCGCATGACCGGCGGCGCGAGCGTGGTGAACGTGGTCTCGATGACCGCGTTCCGCTCGACCACGATCGTGCCCGGGTACTCGGCGGCCAAGGCCGCGCTCATGGCCCTGACCCGAAACCTCGCGGTGCACTGGGTGGACGCCGGGATCCGGGTCAATGCGGTCGCGCCCGGGGTGATCGACACACCGATGACCGCGCCCATGAAGTCGTTTCCCGAGCTGCTCGAGTCCGAGCTCGGGCGGGCCGCCATGGGCCGGATGGGCACGCCCGAGGAGGTCGCGGCCGCGGTGCTCTTCCTGTCGTGCGCGGCATCGGCGTTCACCACCGGCTCGGCGCTCGTCGTCGACGGCGGGTACCTCGCGCGGTGAGCCGGTGATGGCCGACGAGATCCGCATCGACGATCTCGCCGCGCCGGTCCTGAACGACCTCCAGCGCATGGGCCTCGATTACGGGGAGCGCAAGGACACGGTCCTGACCGTCGACGCGGTGTGCGACGCGGCCGTCGCGCGCACCGGGCTCACCGACTTCGGGCCCGACGACTTCCGGGCCCGCCTCGAGGTGCAGCTCACCGAGATGGACGCCGATCCCGATCGCACCGGCCTGGGTCGCATGCTGATGTTCAACGACACCGTGCGGTACGCGGCCAACCGGCTCCGCATCCGCGACCTCCTCACGCGCCACCCCGAGATCCTCGACGTCGAGATCGGCGCGCCGGTGATCGTCATCGGTCTGCCGCGCTCGGGGACCACGCACCTCGTCAACCTGCTCGCGTCCGACACGCGGTTCCGTTCGCTGCCCCTGTGGGAGTCCTACGAGCCGGTGCCCGACCCGCGCGAAGCGCCCGTCGACGGCGTGGACCCGCGCTGGACCCGCTGCCGGCAGCAATGGGAGGCGATGCAGAGCGGTGCCCCCTTCGTCGCCGCGATGCACCCCATGGAGCCCGATCACGTGCACGAGGAGATCGAGCTCCAGACCGCCGACTTCTCCAGCTACAACCACGAGTGGATCGCACGGGCGCCGCGGTGGCGGGACCACTACCTCGCCCACGACCAGACCCCGCACTACGCGTACATGAAGCAGGTCCTCCAGATCCTGCAGTGGTACCGCGGCGAGGACGGTCGCGAGCGGTGGGTGCTCAAATCGCCCCAGCACCTCGAGCAGATCGGGCCGCTGCTCACGACGTTCCCCGACGCGACGATCGTGGTGACGCACCGCGACCCGGTCGCGGTCGTGCAGTCGACCATCACGATGCTCACCTACGGCGCCCGAACCTCGTACCGCACCATGCGCCCGGAGTGGTACCGCGACTACTGGACCGACCGGATCGGCCGGCTGCTCGACGCGTCGCTGCGCGACCGGCACCTGCTGCCCGTCGATCGCACGGTCGACGTGTTCTTCGACGAGTACATGGCCGACGAGCTCGGCACGGTCCAGCGCGTCCACGACGCATCCGGCATCGAGCTCACCGACGCGGCCCGGCACGAGATCGAGGCCTACCGCGTGGCGCACCCGCGCGGGAAGGAGGGCCGGGTCGTCTACGACCTGCGGCGCGACTTCGCCACGACCCCCGAGGAGGTCCGCGCCCGCTTCGGCGCGTACCTCGACCGCTTCCCCTCCCGAATCGAGGTCACGTGAGCATCCAGGACGAGGTCGACCGGCTGATCGACGAGCGCCCGGGCCGGGAGCTGCTGACCCCGACCTACGACGAGACCGCCCACCCCGTCGTCGACGGGCTCGTGTACCGATCCGGCGGGACGACCGCGGCCTATCTCGTGCTCACGGACTCCGGCCGGATCATCGTGAACACCGGGATGGGGTTCGAGGCACCGCACCACCAGCGGCTGTTCGACGCGGTTCGACCCGGACCGACCCATCTGATCGTCACCACGCAGGCGCACGTGGACCACGTCGGTGGCGTCGAGCTGTTCCGGGAGCCGGGGACCCGGTACGTCGCGCAGGCGAACAACCCTGCGTGCCAGCGCGACGATCGGCGGATCCAGGGCCTGCGCATGCGCACCGCCGGCATCTGGTTCGACATGCTCGGCACCGACGCTCGCCGCATCCACCGTGAGAACCCGGGCGTGTCGATGGCCCAGGCCGAGCCGACGCCCGACCTCACGTTCGACACACCGCCTGGGCGCGACCGTCGACGGGCTGCGCGTGGAGCTGCTCGCGGGAGTGGGGGAGACGACCGACTGCTGCGTCGTCTGGCTGCCCGAGCACCGGGTCGCGCTCGTGAGCAACCTGTTCGGCCCGCTGTTCCCGCACTTCCCGAACGTCAACACGATCCGGGGCGACAAGTACCGGTTCGTCGAGCCGCAGCTCGCGACCAACCGCATGGTCCGCGCGCTCCGACCCGACGTGCTCGTCACCGGGCGACACGAGCCGATCGTCGGCGCCGACCTCATCGACGCGTCCCTGGAGCGCCTCCACGACGCGGTCGTCCACGTGCACGACCGCGCCCTCGACGGGTTCAACGCCGGCGTCGACGTGTGGACCCTGATGCGCGAGATCGAGCTGCCGCCCGAGCTGCGCGTCGGCCAGGGCTACGGCAAGGTGGCGTGGGCCGTGCGCACGTTCTGGGAGTCCTACGTCGGCTGGTTCCACCTGCAGTCGACGACCGAGCTCTACCCGGATTCGGCGCCCGCTGCGCTCGCGGAGCTCGTGGACGCGGTGGGCGTGGCGGCGACGCTCGACCGCGCCGAGGCCGCGCTCGCGCGCGGCGATGCCCCGCTCGCGATCCGGCTCGGCGAGGCGGTCGAGGCGGCGGACCCCGAGGACGCCCGTTTGGGGGCGCTGATGGCGTCGGCCCATCGGTTCCTGCTCGACCACGGCGGGGACACCAGCTTCTGGGAGCACGGTTGGCTGCGCTCCCAGCTCGCCCGCTGGGAGTGAGGCGCCGGCGTCAGTCGCGCCGGGCCGCGATGTGCTGGTCGGGCCGGACCACGAGCCGGCCGCGCGGTCCGGACCGGACGACGGTGCCCCACCAGTCGTCGGGGTCGACGAGGTCCCGACCGACGACGAGCTCGGCGTCGCTCGCCGGCCCGCCGATCTCGACGCACGCGTCGAGCGGGACGAGATCGAGCGTCGAGCACCGGGCACCGTCTCGTTCGACCCAGCCGTGGGGGAGCCGCCCGCCGACCGCGGCCTCGGGGGCGAAGGCGCGGATCGCAGTGTCCGGAACGCCGGCGTCGGGCGCGCCGTAGCGGTAACCGAGCTGGAGCCCGAGCATGTCGAAGTGCGTCGCCTGATCGGCGATCGCGGCCGCGACGTCGCGGCCCTCGGCGATCGCGACCGGGACTTCGATGAGGTTCAGCGCGTTGGTGAGGCTCACGTCCGCGTTGCGCTGTGCGACCGGTCGACGCTCCGCCTCGTACGAGTCGAGCAGGGCGTCGTCCCCGTCACCCCGTGCCACGCTCGCGAGCTTCCACGCGAGGTTGTGCGCGTCGCCGACGCCGGAGTTGAGCCCGAGCCCGCCGGTGGGCGGGTACCGGTGCGCGGCGTCGCCGACGAGGAACACGCGTCCGTCGCGGTAGTGCGCCGCGACCTGGGCGGTCATGTGCCACGGCGAGACGGCCAGGACCTCGATGGGCACGTCCGGCGTCGCGAGCGCGGCCCGCACCAGCTGCTCGCACCGGTCGGGCGTGAAGGTCGCCGCGTCCTCGACGTCGGGGTCGAACGGGCGCATGTGGACCCACTCGCGCTCGCCGTGCGCGACGAACGTGCCACCGGTGTCGGTGTCGCAGATCCAGTAGAGGACGCCACCGAGGTCGCCGACCGCGTGCCGGAGGTCGGCCGCGAAGTGCGTCATCACGAAGCTCTGGATGCGATCCGGTCCGACGGGCGCGATTCCGAGCCAACGCCGGACGGGACTGCCGGCGCCGTCGCAGGCGAGCAGCCAGCGGCTGCGGACGCGGTGCTCGCCGGCGGCGTCGGCGAGCGTCGACGTCACCCCGTCGAGATCCTGGGCCGCGGCGGTCCATGCGCACGAGTACGCCACGTCGACGCCGATCACGGCCAGCTCCTCGCACAGCCGGGGCTCGAGATGATGCTGGCTGAGGTTGCGCAGCGGTGTGGGGGTGACGGCGAGGACCTCGTCGCCCTGCTGCTCGAACGGCAGGCTGCCGAGCACATCGCCGCCGAGCGTCGTGACCCAGTGGACGAACCCTGCGTCCGCGGGGTCCCGGGCGAGGGTGCGCAGCGCGTCGACATCGATCCCGGCCTGGCGCCAGATCTCGAACGTGCGCGCGTTCACGACGTGCGCGGCCGGTGCCCGCTGGGGGCCGTCGCGCCGGTCGACGATCCGCACGGTGAGGCCGAGGCGGCGCAGCAGGTACGCGGCGGTGAGGCCCACGGGCCCGGCGCCCACCACGAGCACGTCGACGGAGTCGGCCGCCATCAGAAGATCGCCTCGGAGCTCGCGCCGTCGACCTGGATCGCCTGGCCGGACACGAAGCCGGCCGCGGCGCCGCACAGGAAGGCGCACAGCTCGCCGACCTCCTCGGGCCGGCCGAGTCGCTTCGCGGCGATCGTGTCGGCGATGTCGGCGTACGCCTGCTCGAGCGTGATGCCCCGAACTGCGACCGCGAGCTCGGCCATCTGGCGTTGGCGCCCCGTGTCGATGCGCTCCGGGAGGAGATGGTTGATCGTCACGTTGCTCGGCGCGTAATCGCGCGCGAGCCCTTTGCACACGGACACGAGCCCCGTGCGCGCCGCGGAGCTCAGTCCCATCGGCGATCGGGGCGACTTCACCATCGCGGACGTGATGTTCACGATCCGGCCGAAGCGTCGGGCCGCCATGCCGTCGATGGTGTCGCGGATCATGAGCAGCGGCGCGAGGAGGTTCGCGTCGATGGCGCCGATCCAGTCGTCGCGGTCCCACTCGGCGAACGATCCGGGCGGCGGGCCACCGTTGTTGGTGACGAGGATGTCGGGTTCCGGACACGCGGCGAGCAGCGCGGACCGGGTGCGCTCGGTGCCGACGTCGCCCACGACGCCGGTGACGGCTCCCGTCACGTCCCGCGCCAGCTCGTCGACGGCGGCCGCGAGTCGTGCCTCGTCCCGACCGTTGAGGACCACGTGCACGCCCTCGCGGGCGAGCGACCGGGCACACGCGAGGCCGAGTCCTGCGCTCGACGCCATCACGATCGCTCGTCGGTCCGCGATGCCGAGGTCCATCAGAAGTCCAGGTCGGCGGGCGGGTTGGGCCCCCACTGGTTGATGGGATCGAAGAGCGGGCGGGCGCCGGGAGGCACGGTCGCGGTCAACAGGTCGGTGTCCGTCCAGTGCTCGACCGTGAACCCGAGCGGGTCCTTCCAGTAGTCGAACACCTGACCCCCGAGCACGTGCCGGCCGACCCCCCAGTAGTGGCGTCGGTCGTCGGCGAGCAGGTGGTCGTGGCCGGCCATCAGGTCGTCGAAGTCCGCGACCTCCCAGGCGCAATGACCGAGCTTCGCCTCGCCGGTGCCGAGCACCAGGAGCGCATGGTGGTCGGCGGGATCGTCACCGCGGTCGCAGCGCATGAAGCGGCCGACGGGTTGGCTCGGGTCGCCGAGGTGGAGGTCGTCGGACACGAGGAGCCCGAGCGTGTCGGCGTACCAGCCCGCCGTCGCGTCGAGCGACGCCGTCTTGATCGCGGCGTGACCGAACCGCTTCACCTGCGACGGTCCGAGGGGGACGCGCTGCAGCTCGTCGACCCGCACCCGGTCGCCGCCGCAGTTCAGCGGGGCGTGGTCGCGGACGCGTCGCGGCTCCACCGGCTCGATGCCGGCGACGACGTCGACCCTGCGGCCGTCGGGATCCGAGAGGCGGACGATGCGTCCGCCACCCGGCTCGTCGTTGTCCTCGACGGGGGCGCCCGTGGTCGCGGCGAGGACGTCGAGGTCGTCGGCGTCCGCCTCGAAGGCGAGCCCGAGGAAGCCGGCCTCGCCGCGGTGCGTCACGTGGACGTGATGGTCGGCGTCGGTCCCGCGCATGTAGAGCGCGTCGGCGTCGCGGTGCACCTCGTCCATGCCGAAGGCGACGAGGAACTGCGCCATGACATCGAGATCGGGGGCCGAGAACCGCGGGAACGCGATGTCCCGCGCGCGGATGATCGGGTGGTCCATACGGGCACCGTACGGGAAAAGTAGTTAGCTGTCAAACTACTTGCCGGTGAACTACCGTGCCCGCATGCGGATGCGCGAGATCCTCGACGACACGATCGCCACCTGGGAGCGGGAGCGGCCCGATCTCGACCTCCGTGCGATGTTCACCGGTCTGCGACTCGTGCAGCTGATGCACGCGGCGACGCGCGTCCTCGAGGACACCGATCGGCGCGCACGGGCTCGGCCTCGGCGAGTTCGACGTCCTCGCCACCCTCCGCCGCAACGGCGTCCGGGCGAAGCTCACCCCGACGGTGCTCGCGCAGGTGGCGATGGTGACGCCGGGCGGGATGACGAGCCGGCTCGACCGGCTCGCGGCGGCCGGCTACCTCGTACGCGAGCCGGATCCGAAGGACCGGCGCGGGTCGCTGGTCTCCCTGACCCGATCGGGGCGGGCCGTGGTCGACCGCGCGCTCGAGGATCTCGTCGCGGCGGAGAACGCGATGTTCGGTGTGCTCACCGAGGCCGATCGTCGTCGTGTCGACCGCATCCTCGACACGCTGCTGACCCACGCCGACCCGTGATGCCGGGCGCGTCAGCTCGCGTCCTCGGGTGCGAACAGGTCCGCCATCGCGTCGCGCATCCCTACGTCGACGAGCTCGACGCGGATCCCGAGCTCGTCGTCCCGGTGGTACGCGAACGCGGTCGGCGCGTCGGTACCGGTGCGGCCGCAGAGCTGGAGCGGGCAGCCCGCGGCGCCGAGCGCAGCGCTGTCGCCGGCGAGGTCGGCGGACCACGCGCCGAGGTGGTGCAGGTTGGAGTGCTCGTTGCGCACCCACACCGTGTCCGGCACCTCTTCGATGAGCTCCAGGCACGGATCACCGGTCGAGTAGCACATCGTGGTCGGCAGCGCGAGGTCGCGGCCGCGTCCGTCGCGGTAGTCGGCCGTGTCGAGGTGCATCACCGGACCCCAGCGGACGCCGAGCTGCTCGGTGAGCCGGGTCCGGGCGGCGGGGAGGTCGGCGACGACGATCCCCACGTGGAAGTGCGGTGGCAGGTCGATGGACATCCGGCGATCGTCCCCCGTGGCGACCCGGGCCGGCAACGGCTCAGACGGGCATCCAGTCGTTGACGGTGTAGCCGCGGTGCTCCTCGGTGTGGTCGACCGTCGTCGCCGCGGCGTAGTGGTACACCATCGCGGCGCGGATGCCCGGCGAAGAGTTGTCGGTCGAGCGGTGCATCAGGTGACTGTCGAACACGAGGAGGTCGCCGGGCCGCATGAGCACCGGCGCACTCTCCGACATGTCGTGGTCGACGATCTCGACGTATCCGTAGTTGGCGCCCTCGCGTCGGTCCACGACGTGGGCGTGCACCGGTTCGTGGTGGGAGCCGGGGAGCACGTGGAGGCAGCCGTTGTCGAGCGTGGCCTCCGTGACCGCCAGCCAGATGCCGACCACCGGCCGGCTCGGCGTGAACGGGAAGTAGAACGAGTCCTGGTGCCACGGCTGGCCCCACGCGCCCGGGTTCTTGAAGATGAACTGCGACAGGAAGTTCGCGGGGGCGTCCGTCTCCAGGATCGACGACACGATCGCGACGACGTCCCGTCGGGTCGCGAACGCGTGGAACACCGGGTCACGGGCGAGCCGGAAGATCTTCGACACGACCGCCTCGGGCGCCGCCGGTCGCGGGGATCCGTCGGCGTCCCCTGGCGGGGAGGTCCGGCTGCTGCTCCGGGAGCACGAAGGCAGGGGAGATGTCGTCACCCGCGTCGGCGCGGCGGGCCAGCTCGGTCACCCGGTGGAGCATGGCCTCGCCCGTGGTCTCCTCGGCGAAGCCGTCGATGCGGAAGAAGCCGTCGCGCTCGTAGCACCGGCGCTGCTCGTCCGTGACGCTCACGACGGCAGGATACGGCCGCCGTCGCACGGAGCGCGGCGGCGCGGTGCCGTGGCGGGCAGACTCGCACCCGTGATCGACATCGACCTGCTCTCCCCGGGCTCGTTCGCGCACGGCCAGCCCCACGACCAGTTCACGTGGTTGCGCGAGCACGCGCCCGTGCACTGGCATCCCGAACCGGGCGCCGAGGGGTTCTGGGCCGTCACTCGGTACGCGGACGTCCGTGCCGTCGGTCGCGACCCCGCCACGTTCTCGTCGGGACCGTCGATCATGATCCCCGACGAAGGGGCCATGGACCTCGGCGATCACCAGATGATGATCATGACGGATCCGCCGCAGCACTCGGCGCTGCGCAGGATCGTCGCCCGCGAGTTCGTCCCGAAGGTGGCGCAGGCCATGCGGCCGCGCATCGAGGTGCTCGCGACGCGCATCATCGACCAGGTCGCCGCCGCCGGGTCGTGCGACCTCGTCACCGACATCGCGGGGCTGATGCCGTCCTACGTCATCGCCGACATGCTGGGCATCCCGCACGAGGACGGCGTCGCGCTCTACGCGCTCACCGAGGCGATCCACGCCGCACCCGAGAGCCAGGCCGCCGGCGCCGCGATGATGGCCGTGATCGAGATGTTCAACTACGCCGCCGGTGTCTGGGAGGCCCGGCGCGCCGAGCCCACCGACGACCTCGCCAGCCTCATCGCGCACGCGTCCGTCGACGGGACCGAGCTCGACGTCATCGACTTCAACCTCTTCTTCCTGCTGCTCATCGACGCCGGTGGTGACACGACACGCAACCTGGTGGCCGGTGGCATGGACGCGCTCTTCGCCCATCCGGACCAGCTGGCGTGGCTCACCGAGGACCTCGGCGACGCGCCTCGCGCCGGCGATCGAGGAGCTGCTGCGATGGGTGAGTCCCGTCGTGTACATGCGGCGGACCGCGCAGCGGGACACGCGAGCTGCGGGGTGAGCGGATCGGGGCGGGCCAGAAGGTCGTCATGTACTACGGGTCGGCGAACCGCGATCCGGAGGCCTTCGGTCCGACGGCCGGCGTGCTGGACCTCGCGCGCACGCCCAACGACCACATCGCGTTCGGGGGTGGCGGCCCGCACTTCTGCCTCGGCGCGCACATCGCACGCCAGGAGATCCGCGCGTTGCTGCACGAGCTGTTGACGCGGTTGGTCGACGTCCGGCCGGTCGGCGAGACCGAGTGGCTGCCGTCGACGTTCATCTCCGGTCCGAAGCACCTGCCGATCGCGTATCGCGCCGGCTGACGCGCGGCCGCACCGCGACGCGTTCAGGCGTAGACGGTGCGCGTCAGCCACTCCGCGACGAGCGCGGGCTTCTCCTCGCCCTCGATCTCGACGGTGAAGTTGCGGGTGACCTCGATCATGTTGCCCTTGAGCTCCGCGTTGGCGGTGACGGCACGCGCACGGATGCGCGCGCCGACCTTCACCGGGCTGACGAAGCGCACCTTGTTGAACCCGTAGTTGATGCCCATGAGGATGCCCTCGTACTTCGCCGGGTCGGGCGGCGCGGAGCTCGCGCCCGCGGCGAGGTGCGTGAGCATCGCGAGGGTGAGGAAGCCGTGCGCGATCGTGCCGCCGAACGGCGTGGCCGCGGCGCGCTCCGGGTCGACGTGGATGAACTGGTGGTCGTGGGTGACGTCCGCGAACCGGTTCACCTGGTCCTGGGTGACCTCGAACCACTCGCCGGTGCCCTCGTCGGTGCCGACGTCGGCCTGGAACAGGGGGAACGCCTTCTCGGCGGCTGCGCTCATGCGGGCACTCTACGAGCTGCGGCCGGAGGTCCGGCTCCCGAGCGCAGTACGCTCGCGAGGTGATCAACAACCCCGACGTCATTGCGGCGCACCGCGAGCTCGTCGAGGCGAGCAACGGAGTGCGGCACCTCCTCGTGGTGGAGGACCTGACCGCGGAGATGATCGAAGCGGCGCGGGCCCGCCTGTCGCAGGCCTACGAGCGGGTGACCGCGATCGACGACGAGATTCTCTGCGTCTGACCCCGGCCGACTTCGGACAGATGGGGCCATTGGTCCCTTGTCCCGGAGCCCGCTGATCGCGAGACTCGACCGGCACCGTCAGGGGAGGTCGAGATGTCGATCACGGAAGCGCCCGTCACGGAAGCGCCCGTCACGAGAGGCCATGCGTCGTCGCCCGTCGATGGGGGGGCGGCCGCACTTCAGCGCCACGCGCTCGACGTGCTCAGGGACCGGCTGATCGCCGACTTCCCTTCGGCGTCGCCGGCGCAGATCGGTGCACTCCTCGACGAGTCGTACGCCCGCACCGAGGGCGCACGGGTCCAGGCGTTCCGGGCGCTCCTCGCCGAGCGCGACGTCCGGCGCGCGCTGCAGGACCCGGTCGAGCAGGCACTCAGTCAGCGCCGGCGTCGACCCACTCGACCAACTCGAGCGTGATGCCCTCGGGCCCCTCGAAGAAGCGCAGCCGGCGGCTGATGTAGTCCATCTCGTCGTTCAGCATCGTCACGCCGTGCGCCTCGAGGTGCTCGGTCGCGGCGCGGATGTCGTCGACGCGCAGCGCGAGGTGGTTGAACCCGCGTCGCCGCAGATTGGTCGGCCTCGGCTCGTCGGGGTCCATCGCCGTCGGATCGAAGTGGAGCAGCTGGATCTCGAACCGTGGATCGCTGCCCTCGAGCTCGAGCGTGATGTGGTCCGCCTTCATGTCGGGCATGCCCATGTACTGCGCCGGCGGCCCGCCGTCGATCATCGCGACGTGGCCCTTGCGAAAGCCGACGAGCTCGAAGAACTCGATCGCGGCGTCGGCGTCGGTGACGGCGATCGTGATGTGGTCGGGGTTGCGGAACACGTCGTGACCTCCGCGCTCGTTGTGGGTTGCCGCGAGCATGCCATTCGCCCGGCGTCGGTCACGGCGACGAACCGAGCGCGTCGCGCAGTGGTGCGATGACCTCGGCGCCGAACGCAGCGAGCGTCTCGGGTGGCGCGAAGTCGCAGTGCCACGTGTACACGCGCTCGATGCCGGCTTCGGCCCGCCGGGCGAAGTGGTCGACGAGCTCGGGCCCGCTCCCGACGACCGGATCCGCGTAGCCGAACCTCCGCAGCGCGGTCCCGGTGATCGCCTCGCGGTCGCCGCCGCGCGGGACGAACGCCACCATCTCCTGGATCGACACGCGTGCGTCGCCGACCTCGGCCCGGAGCTCCTCGACCTTGTGCAGCGCGCCGACGTGCACGTTCCACCAGTCGGCGTGATCCCGCACGAGCGCGAGCGTTCGCGGCCCGGTGCCGCCGATGACGATCGGGATCGACGCGAGCGGACGCGGTTCCTGGCGGGCGCCGCGGAGGTGGTGGTGGCGCGCCGTCGTGGTCGACGGTCTCGCCGGACCACAGCGCCTCGAGCACCTCGAGGGTGTCGCGCAGGCGAGCAACGCGGTCGGCCGCCTCGGTCGGGCTCACGCCGAACGTCACCAGCTCGTCGGGGACCGATCCCCAGCCGATGCCCAGCTCGAACCGACCGTGCGACGCGTGGTCGAGCGAGACGGCCTGGCGCGCGAGCACGGCCGGGTGGCGAAAGGCGTCGCAGAGCACGAGTGACCCGACGCGCAGTCGCGCGGTGTGGGCGGCGAGCCACGCGGTCGTGACGATCGCCTCGTACATCGGCTGGTCGTCGGCCATCGGCGGAGCCAGGTGGTCCATGCCCGTGATGCCCACGAAGCCGGCGGCCTCCGCCGCCCGCGCGCGCGCGACGAGCTGCTCGAAGGACAGCCGCATCTGCGGGAGGAAGAGGTTGAACTCCATCCGCGACATCGTGCCCGCTCCGGGCACGCGTGTCGGTGACCCGAGCGGCGCCGCGGTCGTCGCTGTCTAAGGTGAGCGGCCGTGACCCTCGAAGCCGGGCTCGTCGGTCGCGACGAGCCGACCCTCTGCGCGTTCTACACCGACGTCCTGGGGTTCGCGCTCGTGGAGCGGCACGTGTTCGAGGTCGGCGCGGTGTGCCGCTTCGAACGCGGCGACGCCCGCATCAAGATCTTCTTCCCGAGCGCCGGCGTGGATCCGGATCGCGTCGGCCGAGCCCTGGTTCCGCGCCGGCGGCTGGCGGTACGCGGCACTCACCGTGCCGAGCCCGCCGACGTGGACTCGCTCGCCGCCGCCGCCGTCGCCGCGCACGGTCGGGTGCTGCTCGCGCCCTCGAACCACCGCGCAGGGCGCGCGCATGGCGATGGTCGCCGACCCCGAGGGCAACGCGTGGGAGCTCCTCGCCGGATCCGACGCGAGCCGACGAGGAGGCTCGCCGCGTGAACGACCGCGTGTACATCCACGAGCTCATCGACGTCATCGGCCACCACCGCGCGCACTACATGCAGCACATGACCGCGAACTGGAGCCCGATCGGCCAGGAGGAGCGCGGGCAGCTCTGCTACGGCGTCTGGGCGCTGCTCGGCTCCACCGGCGCGTGGCCCAAGACGGTGAACATGTGGGAGCACGACGGCTGGTCCGGGCTCGCGGCGTCCTTCGCGACCGAGGCCGTCGGCGCGCGGCGCGCAGGATCCGGCGCTGGAGCGGTGGTGGGCGAAGGCGGCCGAGTTCCGCAGCGGCGGCTACGACCGCATCGTCGTCCCCGCGCCGTGGACCCGCACGATCGAGGAGCTCTGTGCCGACGGTGTGCGCGGCGACGTGTACGCGCACGAGCTCGTCACGGTGGCGCCCGGCACCGCGGCCGACCTGCTCGAGCGGGCGCGCGACGCGTCGGCGCTGCACGACCGCCACGGATGGGAGCTCTTCGGCGCGTTCACCACCGCGATGGCGAACGACGACGAGGCGCTGCTGCTGTGGACGATCCCCACCTGGCAGCAATGGGCCGACGGCGAGGCCGACCCCGCGCTGCTCGGACTGGCGGCGGGGACTCGGCGCGCGCACGGTGGGACCGCGTCGCTGCTCGTCGACTCTCCGCTCAACCCGATGCGCACCGGTCGCCAGCCGGCGCGCTCGGACCGCGTCGACTGGCAGGACTGACCGCGCCGGGTTTGCGTTGCGCGCCGCCCCCGCAGGTAGTCCCCAGGGCTCACCCGGACACTCGGAGGACTGCATGGGCGCGCTCGAAGGCAAGGTCGTGGCGATCACCGGCGCAGGTCGCGGCATCGGTCGCGCCGTCGCCGAGTTCTGCGCGGGCGAGGGCGCGTCGGTGGTCGTGAACGACTACGGCGTCTCGATCGACGGCAACGAGCCGACGAGCGAGGTGGCCGACGAGGTCGTGGAGGCGATCCGGTCGGCGGGCGGCAACGGCCGTCGCCAACGCGAGCTCGGTCACCACGATGGAGGGCGGTGCGTCGATCGTCCAGAGCGCCGTCGACAGCTTCGGGCGGATCGACGGTGTGGTCACCGTCGCCGGCATCCTGCGCGAGCGCATGTTCTTCAACATGGTCGAGTCGGAGTGGGACCCGGTCGTGGAGACCCACCTGAAGGGCACGTTCACGGTGTTCCGGGCGGCGGCGCCGTTCTTCAAGGAGCAGAAGTCGGGGTCGTTCGTCGCGTTCACGTCGGGCGCGTTCGCGGGTTCGGTCGCGCAGGCGAACTACGCGGCGGCGAAGGGCGGCATCGTGTCGCTCGCCCGCTCCGTCGCGGCCGGCATGTACAAGTACGGCGTGCGGTCGAACGTGATCGCGCCGGTGGCGAAGAGCCGGATGTCGGGCAACGTGCCGTTCGGCATCGAGATGGGCGAGCCCGAGGACGTGGCGCCGATGGTCGGCTTCCTGCTCTCCGATCGCAGCACCGACGTCACCGGCCAGATCTACACCGCGAACGGCGGGAAGATCGCGGTGTGGAACCAGCCGGTCGAGGTGCGCGAGATGCGCACCGACGGACGGTGGACGATCGACGGGATCGCGGACCGCTTCTCCGAGGTCGGCCAGGAGGAGCTCGGCCTGATCAAGGTCCTCGCCGAGCGGGAAGCCGCGGCCAAGGCGGCCAAGGAATCCGGCTCGACCCCGAACCAGTAGGCGGACGGCGGCGGTCGGCCGAACCCGCCGACCTCGTCCGGCGCGCTGGTAGCTTCGGCCCATGGCATCCCTGCGACTGACCATCGACGATACGACCCTGTACGAGGGTCCGACGATCGCGGTACCCCGCGCCGGCGAGGACGTGCATCACGACGGCAAGGTCGTGCGCGTCGAGGCGGTGACGTGGGACTTCCGCACGGCGGACGTCGTGCAGGTCGCCCTCGTGGTCGGCTCCGAGTCCTACACCTTCTGACGTCGCGCGGCTGCGCCGCGCCGACCGTCAGTCCGCGGTCACCAGCGCGCGCCGCCGGACGAGGAACGCGCGTTCCGCCGGGTTGGTGGTGAGCGCGATCGCCCGGTCGTAGGCGTCGACGGCGTCGTCGAGCCGGCCCGACCGGCGAGCAGGTCGGCACGGGCCGCGTGGAACGGCTGGTAGTCGTCGGCCGCGGCCGCTTCGATGGCGGCGATGGCGCGCAGCCCGGCGTCGGGGCCGTCGAGCTCCGCGAGGGCGATGGCGCGGTTCAGCGCGACCACCGCGTCGGGGCGGACGCGTGACAGCTGGTCGTAGAGCGCCACGATCTGAGACCAGTCGGTCGCCGTCGCGGTCGGCGCGTCGGCGTGCACCGCGGCGATCGCGGCCTGGATCTGGAACGGGCCGGGCTGATTGCGCCGCAGACACGCCCGCACCAGTTCGTGCCCTTCGTCGATCAGCGCACGGTCCCAGCGCGTCCGGTCCTGCTCGGCCAGCCGCACCATCGAGCCGTCGGCGTCGGTGCGCGCGGCCCGGCGCGCGCTCGGTGAGCAGCATCAGGGCGAGGAGGCCGACCGCCTCCGGCTCGTCGGGCGCGAGGTCCACGAGGACGCGCCCGAGGCGGATCGCCTCGGCCGAGAGCTCGACGCGTACGAGCGCGTCGCCCGAGGTCGCGGTGTGGCCCTCGGTGAAGATGAGGTAGATGGCGGTGAGCACCGCGCGGAGCCGGTCGGGCAGCTCGGCGGCGCGCGGGATGCGGTACGGCGCGTGGTTGTCGCGGAGCTTGCGCTTGGCTCGTACGATCCGCTGGGCCATCGTCGCCTCGGGCACGAGGAACGCTCGTGCGATCTCGTCGGTCTCGAGCCCGCCGAGGAGCCGGAGGGTCGAGCGCGATCTGTGCGTCGATCCCGAGCGCGGGATGGCAGCACAGGACCATCAGTCGGAGTTGGTCGTCGGGGACGACGTCGACGAAGCCTGTCGAGGTCGGAGAGCTCGGGGCGGTCGTCGGGTTCCATGGCCTCGGTGTGGAGCCGGTGGGCGGCCAGATGACGGTCGGTGCGCGTCGACTCGCGCCGGAGGCGGTCGATGGCGCGGTTGCGGGCGGTCGTGGTGATCCAGCCGCCGGGGTTGGGCGGGATGCCGTGCTCCGGCCACTGCGCGGCCGCGATCGCGAACGCCTCCGCCACCGCGTCCTCGGCGAGGTCGAGATCGCCGAGGACGCGGATCAGCGTGGCGGTGCAGCGGCCGGCCTCGCGCCGGAAGACGGCATCGAGGTCGTCGGTCACCCCTGCATCGGGCGGAGCTCGATCGGTCCCTCGCAGGCCGCGGCCGCCTTGCGGGCCCAGTCCAGGGCGGCGTCGAGGTCGGCGAACCTCGATCACCCAGAAGCCGCCCATCTGCTCCTTCGACTCCGCGTACGGGCCGTCGGTCATCGACAGCTCGCCGGCCGCGGTCAGCTCGATGACGGTCGCCGACGACGCCGGCTGGAGACCGGCGCCGAAGACCCACGAGCCGGTGCGCTGGTAGCTCGTCGTTGAAGGCGCTGACCAGGGCGACCCGGCGCTGCGCCTCGTCGCTCGAGAAGTCGACCTCGTACTCGTCGTCGTGCCAGACGGACATCAGGTACTGCGGCATGGTGTGCTCCTTCGTGTCGGATCTGGTGGTGCCGGCGGCACCGCTCACCACCACCACGAACGCCGGAGCCGGAATCGACACCGGACCCGAAGATTTCACGGACCGGCGTCCGGGCACCAGCCCGGCTGCGGGCGCCCGGCGAGAATCTCTCTGCGTCAGGGTGTCGATTCCGGCTGTCCCGTTCGTGGTCACGGTGACGGGCGCCGATCGTGCCGCCGGTGCGAGGCCCGTCGCCCGAGAGGAGACACGCACATGCGAATCGTGCTCAGCGACTTCATGAGTCTGGACGGTGTGGTGCAGGCGCCCGGCGGTCCGGACGAGGACCGCGACGGCGGTTTCGCCCACGGTGGCTGGTCGCACCCGTTCTTCGACGCCGACGTCATGGGTCCGGTGTTCGGGGAGGCGGCGGCCGAGACCGACGGCCTCCTGTTCGGCCGGCGCACCTACGAGGGCATGGCCGCGGCCTGGCCCGATCAGGCGGGCGATCCCTTCGCCGACCACATGAACGCGATCCCGAAGTACGTCGTGTCGAGCACCCTCACCCAGGACGACCTGACGTGGAACAACTCGACGCTCCTGCCCGCCGCCGACGTCGTCGGCGCGCTGCGCGACCTCAAGGCCCGCCCGGGTCGCGACCTCCAGGTGATGGGCAGCGTGAGCGTGGCCCGACTCCTGGCCGAGCACGACCTGGTCGACGAGTACCAGATCATGCTCGAGCCGATTCTCCTCGGCGGCGGGAAGCGCCTCTTCCCCGAGGACGACACGGCGCGGCCCCTGGAGCTGGTCCGATCGACCGTGGCGTCCACCGGCGTGATCGTCTGCGCGTATCGGGTGGTGCGCTGAGCCGTGGCGGCGCAGCGCACGCAGACACGGCATCGCGGGAGGGGGCGTCGGAGTGCTCCTTTGGCCGAATCCCTGCCCGGTCCCCGTTCACGCAGCATCCGGACCGGTCAGCACGACGGCGCCGCTCGGGGACGCGGCCGTTCGATCTCGTCGACGATCCCGTCGGCGCGCGCGGCCTCCGCGTCGAGCCAGTCGCGCCGCTCGACGTCGGCCTCGACGCGTTCGAACGGCCGCCCGGTGGCCTCGGCGAGGCGTCGGACGTAGACCTCGACCTGCGCCGCGCGCTCGCGCGCACGGCGCTCGAGTTCGTCGGCGCGCCCGGAGAGCGACACCGCGGGCACGCCCCAGCGGAACCGGGCGTGCGGCGTGGCCGTCCGCCGGTGCGCCACGGCCACGATGCCGAGCGCGAGCCCGTCGGCCCGGCCGGTGCAACGGGCGTGCACCGGCACGCCGAGCAGGTCGATGACATCGATGATCATGAGTCCGCCGGCGAGCGTCCCGCCGGCGGCATCCACCACCAGCGTGATCGTGTCGTCGCCCGCGGCGTCGAGGGCCATCAGCTCGGTCGACACGATCGTGGCGCGCTCGTCGTCGATCTCGCCGTTGAGCAGCACGATGCGGTCCTGGAGCAGCCGACCCTGGAACCAGTCGGCGCGGTGACGGTCGTCGGGGATCATCGGGAGCCTCGTTGCAACCGGACGTCGAGCCGGTGGCCGAGCGCGGCGGCGTAGCGCTCGAGCGTCGACAGCCGGATGTCGGCGTCGCCGGACTCGAGCCGGGCCACCGCCGACTGCGACGTGCCCATGCGGGCCGCGACCTCGGTCTGGGACAGGCCCAGCGCGAGCCGCTCGTCGGCGAGCGCGCCCGCGAGCGCGCGCCGGCGCTCGGCCGCTTCCTTGAACCCCGGGAAGACCGGATCGTGTCGTCGCTCGTTCACGTCGTCACCCCACCGAATATGATATCTCGAATACGAGATACCCGCCGAGGATCGAGGTGCACCATGACCCTGCAGACCACGTTGGTACCGACCGTGCTCGAGGAGTCCGCGCGCGGTGATCGGGCGTTCGACATCTTCTCGCTGCTCCTCCGGGAGCGGATCGTCTTCCTCGGCCAGGAGGTGAACGAGCCGATTGCGAATCTCATCATCGCCCAGATGCTCCACCTCGAGGCGCTCGACCCGGACAAGGAGATCAACCTCTACATCAACTCGCCCGGGGGACTCGCGTACGCGGGGATGGCGATCTACGACGTGATGCAGCACGTCCGGCCGCCCGTCGCCACGATCTGCGTGGGGATGGGGATGTCGGCCGCGGCGATGATCCTGTGCGCGGGCGCACCGGGCCGCCGCCTCGCCCTCCCGAGCTCGAAGATCATGATCCACCAGGGCTCGGCGGGTGCGCAGGGCGCGCCGAGCGACATGGAGATCCAGCTGCGCGAGGTGCTCGCGACCACCAAGCGGATGGCGCAGATCATCGCGTTCCACAGCGGGCGGCCCGTGGAGCAGGTCGAGCGCGACCTCGACCGCGACCTCTTCATGACCGCGTCCGAGGCGGTCGACTACGGGATCGTCGACGAGGTGCTCGTCCCTCGTCGGGGGATCTCGGCCGAGCTGCTCGAGCTCGCCGACGAGGCGGCGCGGTCCGCCTGAGCGTTCAGGGGCGCTCGCGCGCCGGGAGGTCGAGCACGGTGCGATCGAGCTCGGCGACGGTTCCGACGCCGACGAGGCTCATCGTGCGGACGAGGTCGGCGTGGAACCACTCGAGGACGCGGTCGACGCCGCGTTCGCCGCCGGCGCCGAGCGCGTACAGATAGGCGCGGCCGGCCATCGCCGCGGTCGCGCCGGCGGCGACGGCCTTGAGGACGTCGCTGCCGCGCCGGACGCCGCCGTCGCAGATGATCTCGGTCCGTCCGCCCACCGCGTCGGCGACCGGCGCGACGAGGTCGAACGTGGCGGGGGCGCCGTCGAGCTGACGACCGCCGTGGTTCGAGAGCGCGATCGCGTCGACGCCCGCGTCGGCGGCCAGCCGTGCGTCGTCGACGGTCTGGATGCCCTTGAGGACGATGGGACCGTCCCACACCGACCGCAGCCAGTCGACGTCGGCCCACGACAGTGACGGGTCGAACTGCGTGTTGATGTAGTCGGACAGCGTGACCGGCGAGGCGCCGTCGCCGACGTCGCGCCCGGCGACGTTGGCGAACCGGATCGGGTCGCTGCGCACGAACGCCCACGTCCAGCTCGGGTGGAGCGCGCCGTCGAGGATCGTGCGCGCGCCGATCGTGGGCGGGAGCGAGAACCCGCGCCGCACGTCGCGCTCGCGGCGGCCGAAGACGGCGGTGTCGACGGTGAGCGCGAGCGCCTCGTAGCGCGCGGCGGCGGCCCGGTCGATCATCTCCCTGACGAGCCCGCGGTCACGCCATGCGTACACCTGGAACCAGAGCCGGCCGTCGCTGACCGCACGGACCTCCTCGATCGAGCGGGTGCTGAGCGTCGACAACGTGTACGGGAGACCGGCCCGTTCCGCGGCGCGCGCGACGGCGAGCTCGCCGGCGGGGTCCGCGATACGGGTGAAGCCGGTGGGCGCGAGCACCAGTGGGTAGGCGAGGGGCCGGCCGAGCAGCGTCGAGCCCGTGTCGACCTTCGCGACGCCGCGCAGGACGCGGGGCCGGTAGGTGACCGACGCGAACGCGGCCTGGTTCGCAGCGAGGGTGCGCTCGTCCTCGGCACCGCCGTCGATGTAGTCGAACACGCCGCCGGGCAGACGCCGGCGGGCGATGCGTCGCAGGTCCGCGACCGACGCGGCGCGGCCGAGCCGGCGCTCGACGGGGTCGGTCTCGATCCGGCCGAAGCGGACGACCGACCGCAGGGTCTCGCAGGGCTTCACGCGGCACCTCCGGCTCCACTGGCTAGCACCCGGACGGGTGCCGACCCGCCGGCAGTGGGATGCTGGGTCCGCGACACGCCAGAATCACCCGAGAGCCCTGCGCCGCGGCGCGACCGAGGAGAAGCCACATGTCACTGTTCAGCGCATTTCGCTACGACGGCAAGCGGGCCCTCGTGGTGGGCGGTGCCAGCGGGATGGGCGCGGCGGTCGCCGCGGTCGTCCAGGATGCCGGCGCCGAGGTCGTGGCGATGGACTTCGCCGAGATCACGCTGCCCGGCGCGAAGGCGATCCACGTGGACCTCGGGGACCGGGCCTCGATCGACGCCGCCATCGGAGAGATCGGCGGACCGGTCGACGCGCTGTTCTCCTGCGCCGGTGTCGCGGACGGCACGCCCAACATCGAGAAGATCAACTTCATCGGCCACCGCTACCTGATCGACCGTCTGATCGACAACGGCTCGCTCGGACGCGGCTCGGCGATCGGCTTCATCTCCTCGGCCGCCGGGCTCGGATGGGAGGCGAACCTCCCGCTGCTGAACGAGTACCTGGACATCGCCGACTTCGACGCGGCCGCGCAGTGGGCCCAGGACCACGGCAAGGCCGACTACATGTCGAGCAAGCAGGCGATCTGCGCGTACGTCGCGCGCGAAGCCTTGGGTCTGCTGCAGCAGGGCATCCGGATCAACGGGATCTGCCCCGGTCCGACCGACACGCCGCTCGCGCAGGCGAACAAGGACATGTGGCTCGGCTTCGGTGCCGACTACCGCGCTGCGGTCGGCGTCGAGGCGGCGACGCCGCTCGAGCAGGCGTACCCGCTCGTGTTCCTGTGCAGTGACGCGGCCGCGGCCATCACCGGCATCACGATGATCACCGACGCCGGCTACTTCAGCGCCGGTGTGACCGAGACGTTCCCGGACGCGACGCCGATCGTGAACTTCCTGCTCGGCCGGTAGTGGCAACACCCGCAGAGGACCGCCCGCCGATCGAGCGGGACGTGCACACCGAGGACCTTCCCCCGCTCCCGCAGCGCGACTTCCTCATCCCCGCCACGCGCTGGATCGAGGCGCCCGACGCGCTCCGCGCCCTCGGGGCCGATCTCGGCATCGAGCTCGTGGCGTACAAGCGCCGCATCGGCCGGTTCCTCCTGTGGCGCGCGGGTCCCGCGGTCAAGGCCCGCGCGCGGTACATGGCGCTCGCGGCCGACGATCTCACCGAGCGCTACACGTTCGAGCTGGTCCCGGACGGCTCCGGTCACGGCGTGGGCGCGGACGGCGCCGAGCACGCGCGCTTCCGGACCTGGAAGGAATCGCTGCGCGACGCGTCGTGACCGTGCGTCGGCCGTGGGTCAGCGGGCGAGAGCCTCGGAGAGCCGGGCCTTGAGCTCCCGCTCGGTGGCGTTCAGACGCGCGTTCGCGATCGCGATGGCCGCGTGGTCGGCGAACAGCGACACCGATTGGAGGTCGTAGTCGGTGTAGACGTGATCGGCGGAGCCGCCGAGGCTGAGCACGCCGAGGAGCTCGTCACGGTGGATCAGCGGGACGCACACCGCGCTCTCCGTCGGGAGCGGGTGCCCGTCGGGCGACTTCCCGACCACGAGGATCGGCAGCCGTTGGAGCGCGACCCGCCCGACCAGACCCTCCCCGATCTTCGCACGGTGCGCGCCGGTCGGGTCGCCGGCGGTGCACACGACGGCGAGGGTGTTGTCGGCCTCGAGCAGCATGATCGAGGCGGTCAGCGGGTGGAGCAGCTCGCACGCGCTCGTGAGGATCACGCGCAGCACCTCCTCGATCACGAGCACGGAGTTCATCGCCGCGCCGGCGGCATGGAACGACTCCAGCTCCCGCAGCCGGTCGGTCATCGCCGCGGTGGCGACCCGTTCGCTGATCAGCAGCTGCGACAGCCGTCGCAGGTGTCGTTCCTTGTCCATGACGTATGCGCCGAGGGCGACGACCAGCAGCACGGTGCCGATCCGGAAGGGCGCGGTGCCGGCGACACCGAGGTCGATCGCGTCTCCCGACGCGAGCACGGCGAGGCTCGCGGCGAGGCACACCAGCCCGGCGAAGCTCACGGTCCACAGCTGCGACCGGCGCCGGTCGACGGCCTCGAGCGTCGGCGAGGAGTCTCCGCGCAGGCCGACGAGCCTCGCCTCCTCGGCGACGGGCATCGCGGGTGGCGCCGTGGGCGGCGCGTCGGGGGAGCGGACCTGCATGTGCGACGGATCGGCGCGTCACCGATCGGGTGGAGCACACGCTGAACGTGCGAGAAGTCCGTTGAACGCGTGAGCACGGCGCGCTCTCACCCGTTGTGTCCCGTTCTCTCCTTCTCATTCGCGGCGGTCGGCGTGCTCATCTGCGCCTCTGCGGCCGCCGATGGGCGGCCATGCTCACGTCGGGGTCGCGTGGTCGCCGATCGAGACCGCGAGGCATCGCCGCCGCCGGCGTCGTGGGCACCGTCGGTGCGCTCGGGATCGCGGCGGCGCTCGTGCTCGGCCTCGCCGGGGCCGCGTGTGGGCCGCTCGTCGCGAGCAGGCCTATGCAACGGGTCCCGCTACCGCTCGCCCAGAGCGCGGCGGCAGAACTCCCAGGTGCTCTCGGCGTCGACGCGCCGATCGGGCTTCGCGACGAGGCGGTTGCCGAACCAGCTGTACATCACCGTCTGCTGCACGAGCGCGGTTGCGCTGCGTGGATCCTCGACGTCGATCGCGCCGGCCGCCACCGCAGCCTCGACGAGCTCGCGCAGCAAGCGCGTCTGCGGCGCGAGCGCGGCGCGGACGCGTTCCGCGTGGTTGGTCGCGAGATGCATCGAGAACTCCGAGATCGGGCGACGGGTGTGGGCGCCGCGCTTGCGGGGTGCCTCCACCGGATCGCACCACTCGTGCAGCGTGACCGCGAACGCGCGCAGGCGTCGGAGCGGATCCGACTCGGCGTCGATGGCGGCCCGGATGTCCTCCAGCGCCTCGCGCACCGTCTCCTCGAAGAGCGCGAGCACGAGCTCGTCCTTGCCGTCGAAGTACTCGTAGAACCCGCGCAGCGACTGCTTCGACCGATCCACGACCTCCTGGATCGTGAAGTCGGTCGAGCCCTTCTCGTCGATGAGCTCGAAGGCGGCGTCGAGGAACCGCTGCACCCGCTGCTCCGCTCGGCTGCGGGCGGCGTCGACGCTGCGGGCGATGGCCCGCTCGCGCCAGTCGGGTTCGGTCGTCGTCATCGGGAGCCTCTCGCCGCGGCCCGGAGGTCACCCGCCGGAGAACCTGGCTCTCAGCGTACTCGGCCCACCCGGCGGGAGGATCGGAAAGCACGATTCTCCAAAGGTGCCTCCGCTTGTCGGAAGGAGCATTTCCGAATACCGTGCCGACGTTCCCGAGCACGAGGAGAGTGATGAGCGCCACGCAATCACGTCCGCAGCTCTACGTGGACGGCCGGTGGGTCGAGGCCGACGAGCGAGCGCACGGTCGCCGTGCTCGACCCGGCGACCGAGGAGGTCATCGCCGAGGTGCCCGAGGGCTCGGTCGCCGACGTCGACCGCGCGGTGGGCGCCGCCCGGCGGGCGTTCGACTCGGGACCGTGGGCGCGGATGACGCCGCGGGAGCGGTCGGACCTGCTCGTGCGATTCGTCGCGGCGGTGGCGGACCGGCGCGACGAGCTCGTCGACCTGATCGTGCGCGAGGCGGGCTCGGCCCGCCCGATCGCGCAGGCGCTCCAGTTCGACACGCCCCTGCGGTACGCCGAGTGGTTCGCCGAGCGTGCCGGGACCTTCCCGTACGTGGAGGCGCTCCTGCCGCAGGTCGGCCCGCGCGGGCTCGGCCAGGGGGCGATCCTGAAGGAGCCCGCGGGAGTGGTCGCCGCCATCACGCCGTTCAACTTCCCGCTCTACCTCAACCTGGTGAAGGTGATCCCCGCGCTCGCGGTCGGCTGCACCGTGGTGCTCAAGCCGTCACCGCTCACACCGCTCGAGGCCCTCGCCCTCGGAGACATCGCCGACGCGGTCGGGCTGCCGCCCGGCGTGCTCAACGTCGTGACCGGCGACGTCGCGGCGAGCGAGCACCTCACCACCCATCCCGGCGTCGACATGGTGAGCTTCACGGGATCGAATGCCGTCGGCAAGCAGATCATGGGACAGGCCGCCCAGGGCCTGAAGAAGGTCCTGCTCGAGCTGGGCGGGAAGTCGCCGAACATCGTGTTCGCCGGCACGGACGTGAAGAAGTTCGCGTTCTCGGCCGCGTTCGCGTTCACGATCCACGCCGGCCAGGGGTGCGCGTTGCCGACGCGGATCCTCGCGGAGCGCTCGATCTACGACGAGGTCGTGGAGGGGCTCACGGCGTCGCTCGCGCGCATCAAGGTCGGGGACCCGAACGAGAAGGGCATCGGCATGGGCCCGCTCATCAGGGAGGCACAACGCGAGCGCGTCGAGCGGTACGTGGCGAGTGGGACCGCCGAAGGTGCGCGCCTCGCGTGCGGTGGCGGCCGCCCGGCCGGCCTCGACCGGGGCTACTTCTTCGAGCCGACCCTCTTCGCCGACGTCGACAGCTCCATGGCCATCGCGCAGGAGGAGATCTTCGGGCCGGTGGGCGTCGCGATCCCGTTCGAGGACGAGGACGACGCGGTGCGCATCGCCAACGACACCCGCTACGGCCTCGCGGCCGGGATCTGGCATCCGGACCCGCTCCGCGCGTTCGACGTCGCCCAGCGCGTCCAGGCCGGGACCATCACGATCAACGGCGGGGGTGGTGGACCGCACTTGTGGGGTCCGTTCGGGGGCTACAAGCAGTCGGGGATCGGGCGGGAGTTCGGCGACCACGGGCTCGCGGAGTACACGCAGCTGAAGACGGTGTCGTGGTCGGCGGGCCGGCCGTAGTGGCGCGGTGACCCCACCGTCGGTCGCCGCGTCCGGTTCGGGACTGCGGGACGCGTTGCGTGCCTTCCTGGCCGAGCACCCGCCGCCCGCGATCGAGGTCGCGGCGACGGCCGAGGAGGCGGCGCGTCTGCGTGCGTGGCAACGGGAGCTGCACGCCGGCGGTTGGGTGGGGGTGCACTGGCCGGTCGACCACGGTGGGCGGGGCGCGTCGGTGACGGAGGTCGCGGACTACAACGCCGAGCTCGCGCGTGCGGGCGCGCCGCCGTTCCTCGGCCGGGTGGGACTGACGCTCGTGGGCCCGACCCTCATCGCGCACGGCACCGCCGACCAGCGCAGCCGCTGGATGCCGAGGATCCTCTCGGGCGACGACGTGTGGTGCCAGCTGTTCAGCGAGCCCGACGCCGGCAGTGACCTCGCCGGGCTCTCGACGCGTGCCGACCGTCACGGCGACGACTTCCGCGTCACCGGCCGCAAGGTCTGGTCGTCCCACGCCACGTTCGCGGACCTCGGCGTCGCACTGGTCCGCACCGATCCCGACGCTCCGCCGCACCGCGGGATCTCGATGCTCGCGGTCCCGATGGACGCGCCCGGGTGTCGATGTCCGGCCGCTGCGCCAGATGACGGGTCAGCCCGAGTTCGACGAGGTGTTCCTCGACGACGTCGTCGTGCCCGAGGATCATCTCATCGGCCCACTCCACGGCGGATGGGCCGTCGCGAACACGACCCTCGCCAACGAGCGCGGTGCATCGTTCATCTGGCGGGAGCAGGTGCTCCACCGGCTCGCGATCGAGGACCTGATCCGCGACTGTGCCGCCGACGGAGGCGCGGCGGACCCGACGGTGCGCCAGCGGCTCGCGCAGTCGTGGATCGACGGCGAGCTGTTCCGGCTGCACAACGAGCGGAACCTCGAGCGTCTCGGGCGCGGCGAGGAGCTCGGCGTCGAGTCGAGCCTGGTGAAGCTGTTCTGGGCCGATGCGAGCCGCCGGCTGGGCGAGACCGCGGTGGCGCTGCTCGGCCCCGAGGCGTTGCTCACGCCGGGCCCGTGGTCCCACCGGTTGCTCGCGACCCGCGCCAACTCGATCATGGGCGGCACGAGCGAGATCCAGCGCACGCTGATCGGCGAGCGGCTGCTCGGCCTCCCGCGGGAGCCACGGTGAGCATCGACCTCGCCGACCTGGTCGATCCCGACCGCTTCGCACGTGACGGCTACCCGCACGACGTCTGGACCCATCTGCGCGAGCACGATCCGGTCGCGCGCGTCGAGGTGCCCGGCTACGAGCCGTTCTGGGCGGTCACGAAGCACGCCGACGTCGTCGCGGTCTCGGCGCGGGCCGTCGAGTACTCCAGCGCGCAGGGGATCACCCTCGCCCGCGCCGGCGCACCGACGCTCCCGCCGATGGACCTCGTCGTGCTCATGGATCCGCCCCGGCACGGCCCGATGCGCAAGCTCGTGCTGCCGTGGTTCACGCCGAAGGAGGTGCGCGCCCGCCGTGACGAGCTGTCGGACATGGCGCGCGGGATCGTCGACGACGCCGTTCCGGCCGGCGTGCCGGGGGAGCTCGACGCCGTCGGCGACATCGCGGCGCCGTTCCCGCTGGCGCTCGTCGCGTGGATCCTCGGCGTCCCCCGCTCGGACTGGGACCGACTGTTCCATCTGAGCAACGCGGTCATCGGCAAGGACGACCCCGAGTACCGGCGCGACGGCGAGTCGCCGGGCCGGACCGCGCAGCGCGCACGGGGCGAGATCCACGCCTGCTTCGCCGACCTGATCGCGCAGCGCCGGCGCGAGCCGGAGGAGGATCTCATCACCGCGCTCGTGGGCAGCACCTTCGAGGGCGAGCCGCTC
Source organism: uncultured Acidimicrobiia bacterium (assembly GCA_963756815.1). Lineage (GTDB taxonomy): Bacteria > Actinomycetota > Acidimicrobiia > IMCC26256 > JAENVU01 > JAENVU01. The sequence continues at coordinate 246,810 of CAVWPR010000061.1, read as the reverse complement.
GCCGACGAGCAGCTCCTCCTCTACTGCGAGCTGCTCGTGGAGGCCGGCAACGAGACCACCCGCAACGCGATCAGCGGCGGACTCCTCGCGTTCTGCGAGCACCCGGAGGCGTGGGCCGCGCTGCGGGAGCGCCCGGAGCTGCTGCCGACCGCGGTCGAGGAGATCCTGCGGTGGGTGAGCCCGATCAGCCACTTCACCCGCACGGCCACGGCCGACATGGACCTGCACGGCCGGAGCATCCACACCGGCGACCGGCTCGCCCTCTACTACGCGTCGGCGAACCGCGACGAGGACGTGTTCGACGACCCGTTCGCGTTCCGGGTGGACCGTTCGCCGAACCCTCACCTCACGTTCGGGTTCGGCGAGCACTTCTGCGTCGGCGCCCACCTCGCGCGAGTCGAGGTCGAGCTCGTGCTCGCGCACCTGCTCGGTCGCGTCGAGCGCTTCGAGCTCGCCGGCCCGGTCGAGCGGCTCCGGTCGATCGTCAACGGCAGCATCAAGCGTCTTCCCTTGCGCTACTCGGACGGGTAGCGCCCGAGAAAGGACCACCATGGAACTGCGACCGTTCGGACGGACCGGGATCGACGTGTCGGCCGTCGGCTACGGCTGCTGGGAGATCGGCGGCGGGTACGGCGACATCGAGGCGGAGGCGTTCGACCGCGCCGTCGCCCGTGCGCTCGACCTCGGCGTCAACTGCTTCGACACCGCCGAGGGCTACGGCATGGGCGCGTCCGAGGTCGCGCTCGGCAAGGCGCTGGGGAAGCGGCGCGACGAGGCCGTCGTCGTCACGAAGTTCGGCATGAACTACCGCGACAAGCCGAATCTGCGTGACAGCAGTCGGGAGCGGGTGCTGGCGTCGATCGACGCCAGCCTCGAGCGGCTCGGCACCGACCACGTCGACGTGTTCATGGTCCACTGGCCGGACCGGAACACGCCGTTCGAGGAGACGATGACCGCGCTCGACGAGGTCGTGGCCGCCGGCAAGGTGCGCGCGGTCGGGCTCTCGAACTTCACGCTCGCGGAGATCGAGGCGTGCGCGGCGGTGCGGCCGGTCGACGTCGTGCAGTACGGCTGGAACATGTTCGACCGCCGGATGCAGACCGAGATCCTCCCGTACTGCGCCGAGCACGGTGTCGGGTTCATGGCGTACGGCTCGCTCGCGTTCGGGTTGCTCACCGGCACGTTCACCGAGGACCACGACTTCGGTGGGGCGGACTGGCGAGCCCGCCAGGGGAACATGGGCGCGATCAAGATGTTCGGCGCGCTGTTCGGGCCGGAGAAGTTCAAGGACAACGTGCGGGCGGTGGAGCAGCTGCGGACGGTGGCCGACCGTTTCGGCGTGAGCCTTCCGCAGCTGGCCCTGCGGTGGGCGATCCAGCACCCGGCCGTGAGCACCGCGCTCGTCGGGTGCCGTACGGTCGACGAGGTGGAGGACAACGTCGGCGCGATCGGCTGGTCGCTCAGCGACGACGACCTCGCCGAGATCGACGCGATCTTCGCCGAGCACCAGATCGACACGACACCCGACTTCTGGATCGAGGACCTGTGAGCGACGCCCGGAACGCCACGACCTCGCGACCGCTCGGCGGAGCGCGAGCCCGAGCGGCCCGCGCCGAAGGCACACGAGCGGGGAAGCTGTGACCGACGAGTTGGCCGGGCGGGTCGCGATCGTCACCGGTGGGGCCGGTGGCATCGGCCGGGCAATGGTCGAGGCGTTCGTGGCGGCCGGCGCGGCGGTCGTGATCGCCGACCTCGATGCCGACGGCGGGGTCGGCGCTCGCCGGTGCGCTCGGCGACGCCGCGAGCTTCGTGCGGGTCGACGTGGCCGACGGCCGGCGACGTGCAGGCCGCCGTCGACCACGCGGTCGCCACGTTCGGCGGCCTCCACGTGATGTGCAACAACGCGGGGGTCGGCGGGTCGCCCCGCTCGTTCCTCTCGGACGACTTCGACGACTTCGACCGCGTGATGCGCGTCAACGTGCTCGGCGTGATGCTCGGCACCCAGCGCGCCGCGCGGCACATGGCCGAGCACGGCGGGGGGTCGATCGTGAACACCACGTCGATCGGCGGCATCAACGCCGGCAGCGGCGTGAGCGCGTACCGCGCGTCGAAGGCCGCGGTCATCCACCTCACGCGCTGCAACGCGGTCGAGCTCGCCGCGCACGCCGTGCGGGTCAACTGCATCGCGCCGGCGCACATCCCCACCGCGATCAACGCCGCCTTCGACCAGGGCACGATCGTGCGGGCCATGCAGCCGCTCCAGCGGATCGGGGTCGCCGGAGGACGTCGCCGCGGCCGCGTGCTTCCTCGCGAGCGACCGCGCCGCGCAGATCACCGGCGTGGTGCTGCCGGTCGACGGCGGCACGACCGCGGGTATGCGGCCGGCGTCGCTGCAGGGGCTGCTGTTCCCGAAGGCGCAGTCGTGACCGCCGATCTCGTCATCCGCGGCGGCACGCTCGTGGACGGCACCGGCGCACCGGGCGTCGCGGCCGACATCGCAGTCACCGACGGTGTCATCAGCGCGATCGGCACCGGGCTCGACGGCGCGAGCGAGCTCGACGCGTCGGGCGCGGTCGTGGCTCCCGGGTTCATCGACATCCACACGCACTACGACGCGCAGGTCTTCTGGGACCCGGCGCTGCGCCCGACGTCGTCGCACGGCGTCACCACGGTGGTGGCCGGCAACTGCGGCTTCACGCTCGCGCCGACCCGCCCCGAGCACCGCGAGACGATCGTGCGCACGCTCGAGAACGTGGAGGACATGGATCCGGCCACGCTGCTCGCCGGCGTCGAGTGGGACTTCGAGACGGTGCCCGAGTACCTCGACGCGGTCACCCGGCGTGGGAGCGACCTGAACTTCACCACCTACGTCGGTCATTCCGCGCTCCGGCTCTACGTGCTCGGCGACGCGGCCTACGAGCGTGCGGCCACACCCGCCGAGGCCGCGCGCATGGCCGCGCTGATCCAGGAGGGCATCGCCGCCGGCGCGGCCGGGTTCTCCACGAGCTTCTCGTTCGCGCACCGCGGCGTCGACGGCAAGCCGGTGCCGAGCCGGTTCGCCGACGCGGCCGAGGTCGACACGCTGTTCCGTGCCGCGGGCGCGGCCGGGAAGGGCGTGGTGCTCATCACGCCGGGCGAGCAGTGCAGCTACGCCGACGTGTACGAGTGGCAGCCGCGGATCGGGCGCCCGTTCACGTACCCGTTGTTCGCGAGCCCGGGCGACAAGCACCTGGTGCCCTTCGGGCTGCACCGTGAGGGACGAGCGCACGGTGCCGACGTCTGGCCGCAGGTGACACCGCGTCCACTGACCATGCAGTTCACGATGGCCGACGCGTACAACCTCAACACCGGCACGGTGTTCAGCGAGCTGATGAAGGTCGGGCGGGCGGTGCGCACCGCCGCGTACCGCGACCCGGAGTGGCGGGCGGCCGCCGCGGCCGATCTGGAGCACGCGCCGATGAAGCCGCGGTGGGACACGTACGAGATCTCCGAGTCGGCGCGGTTCCCCGACCTCGTGGGTCGGCGCGTGGTCGACGTCGCACGCGAGCGCGGGATCGGCCCGCTCGACCTGATGTGCGAGCTCGCGGTCGCCGAGGACCTCGACACCCGCTTCCGCGCCTACATCGCCAACGACGACGTCGACGCGGTCGCCCGATTGCTCACCACCGAGCACGTGGTCCTCGGACTGTCGGACGCGGGTGCGCACGTCGACCAGCTGTGTGACGCGCCGCTGCCCACCGACCTCCTCGGCACCTGGGTGCGCGACCGCAACGTGCTCACGGTCGAGGCGGCCGTCCGCAAGCTCGCGGGCGAGCCCGCCGACATGTTCGGATTCGACCGGCGTGGTTACCTGCGCGAGGGCGTGTGGGCCGACATCACCGTCTTCGATCCCGACACGGTGGGCACCGGCCCGACGCGCCGCGTGCGCGACTTCCCGGCCGATGCGGAGCGCCTCACCGCGGAGGAGCCGACCGGCATGCGCCACGTGCTCGTGAACGGCTCGCCCATCCGGCTCGACGGCGAGCAGCTCGACCTCGCCGGCCGGCGGCCCGGCGTGCGCCCCGCCCTGGTGTGAGGTCGCCGTCCCGCCGGGTTCGTTGCCGAGGGACCGCTGAGCGGTTCGATTGCAGCGAACCGGCGGAGAGAGCTACGGGTGGTCGCCGCGTCGGATCGCGTCGACGACGAGACCGATCACCCAGCGTCATGCCGCGGATCGCCTCGTCGCCGTGACAGCTCCCAGTCGACCGCGAGCCGCTCGTAGGTGCCGACGCTCCACAGGACGTCGAGCAGAGCCGACCGCGAGTCGCCGGTCGGTGTCGGGCCACGAGGGTGCGTCGGCGGCGACCGCGGCGAGCAGCGCGTCGTGCTGACGGCGGTTCGCCTCGGCCAGCGTCGGATCCGACGCGCGACGACGCGCCGGACGGGCGCGTGGCCGCGACGCTCGGCGATCCGTCGCCGCGACGTCGGCGACGTCGTCGAGGCGCAGCGACGCGAGGTCGATGCCGGCCCGGCGCCTCCAGGCGGTGCATCACCGCGTCGCGAGCGCCCGCTCGTCACCGAAGTGGCGGTACACGGTGCGCTCGTTGCACGCCGGCCCGTTCGGCGACGCCCCGGATCGTGACGCCGCGCCAGTCGCGGATCGACGACTCGCGCACGAGCTCCGCGCCCGCGCTCGACGATCCGCTCGCGCGTCTCGTCGGCCTGCGCGCGCCGGCGGGTGTTGTCGTACCGACGCTTCGCAGTCGGCGCGGTCTTCGTCACGTCGGGAGCACCGGCAGCGCCTCGAAGCCGCGGACCGTCGACGTGGGGGCGATGTTCGCCCGGTCGAGGTCGACGTCCCATTCGGGGTAGCGGGCGAGCAGCTCCTCGATCGCGATGCGTCCCTCGAGCCGGGCGAGCGCGGCGCCGAGGCAGTAGTGGATGCCGAAGCCGAACGCGAGGTGGGGCTGGATCGGCCGGTGGATGTCGAACCGGTCCGGGTCGTCGTAGCGACGTTCGTCGCGGTTCGCGGCGCTGACCACGAACAGCATCGCGCTGCCGGCCGGCACGGTCCGGTCGTACAGCTCGACGTCCTCGGGGACGTAGCGCCCGATCTGCGGGCCGGGGGACTCGTAGCGCAGCAGCTCCTCGATCGCGCCCGGGATCAGGGACGAGTCCTCGACCAGCTCGCGCCGCTGGTCGGGGTTCTCCGCCAGCACCTTGCCGGCCCAACCGATCAGCCGCGTCGTCGTCTCGCTGCCCGCGCCCGCGACGACCGTCGTGTAGAGGAGCGCCTCGTCGCGCGTCAGCGTGCGCGTGACGCCGTGCTCGTCCTCGAACTCGGTGTGGAGCAGCTCGGTCATGAGGTCGTCGGCCGGGTGGTCGATCCGCCAGTCGATGTACGCCTCGAAGGTCTCGGAGCCGAACGTCGGCGCCTCCGACACGTGCATCGCCTCGCCCGCCTTCGTCCGCAGGTTGGCGTCGGCCATGATGCGCACCGCGGCGTGGTCCGCCTCGGGCACGCCGAACAGCATCCCGATCACGCTCGTCGGCATCGGACCACCCAGCTCCGCGATGAGGTCGAACTCCTCGCGCCCCTCGAGCGGGTCGAGGCTGGCGGCACAGAACTCGCGGATCTTGGGCTCGAGATCGGCGACGCGCTTGGGCGTGAAGACCCGGGCCAGGAGGCTGCGGTGGACGTCGTGCGCGGGCGGGTCCTCGAAGATCAGGTTGCCGGGCGGCAGCTCGATGTCGGCCTTGATCAGCTCGAGGATGCCGCCCTTCCCCGAGATGTAGCGCTTCGCGTCGCGCAGGCCGACCTCGCAGTCGGCGTACCGCGTCACCGCCCAGAAGTCGAGATCGGCGTTGTAGTAGAGCGGCGCCTCGTCGCGCATCCGCTGGTACAGCGGGTACGGGTCGGGGTTGTTGATCGCGGAGTACGGGTCGTACGAGAGGTCGGTCATTGTCCGGTGCCTTTCAGGATCGAGACGATGGAGGCGGGGGAGAGCGGCAGGCGCGTGAGCTCGACGCCGAACGGCGCGAGCGCGTCGGCCACCGCGTTGACGACCGCGGGCGGCGCGCCGATCGCGCCGCCTTCACCGACGCCCTTGAAACCACCGGCGCCGGGGCTCGGCGTCTCGACGTGGCCGTACTCGATCGACGGCACCTCGGCGGCCGAGGGCATCAGGTAGTCCATGAGGGTGGTGGCGAGCGGGTTGCCGTCGGCGTCGTACGCGAGCTCCTCGAAGAGCGCCCCGCCGATGCCCTGGACCACACCGCCGGCGATCTGCCCCTCCACGACGTCGGGGTTGATCATCGGACCGCAGTCCTCGCTCACGATGTACCGGAGCAGCTCGACGCGTCCGGTCTCGGGATCGACCTCGCACGTGCAGACGTGGGTGGCGTTCACCCAGATGGACGAGTTCGTCGCGGTGTAGCGCGCGCTGGCCTCGAGCCCCGCGGGCACCTCGGGCGGCAGCGACTGCGGCTCGAAGTAGGCGAGCGCGGCGATCTCCGCGAGGGACAGCCCGATCGACGGTGTGCCCCGCACGAACGCGCGGCTCTCGCCCAGCTCGATGTCGACGACGGCCGCCTCCAGGCGGTGCGCAGCGATCGCGCGGATGCGCTCGCGGAGGATCGTGGCCGTCTCACGGATCGCGCCGGCGGTCATCGACCCGCTGCGGCTCCCTGCGGTGCCCGCGCCGAAGCCGGTGACCGCGGTGTCGCCCTGGATCGTGTGGACGTCGGCGAGGTCGGCGCCGAGCGCGTCGGCGGTCAGCTGCACCACAGTGGTCTCGATGCTGTTCCCGCTCGACCCGCCCGCGATGTACACGTTGATCGCACCCGATGGTTCGATGCGGATCGTCGCGGCCTCGGTCGCGTAGTAGCCGTACCCGGGCGTCGACGGCTCGACGTAGCTGGAGATGCCGACACCGAGGTAGCGACCGCCGGCGCGCGCCTCGGCCTGCTCGGCGCGGAACGCGTCGTAGTCCAGGATGGCGAGCGCCTGGTCGAGGGTCTCGAGCGGCGTGATGCTGTCGTAGGTCATGCCGTTGGGGTTCGTGAACGGCAGGTCGGCGCGGCTGAGGAGGTTCCGGCGCCGGAGCTCGGCCGGGTCGATGCCCATGCGCCGGGCCGCGATGTCGACCAGCACCTCGCGGGCGAGCGACTCGAACTGCCACGGGCCGCGGTACGCGGTGCGCCCGACGGTGTTCGTGTAGAGGCACTTCGTCGCGAAGCCGCCGCGCGGCACGCGGTACGGCCCGGTGAAGAGCACGCCGACAGCCGCCGCGACGAACACCGGCCACGGGCTCGGGTACGCGCCGCAGTCCTGCAGGAAGTCGATGTGCGCGGCGGTGAGCCGGCCGTCCTCGTCGAAGGCCATCGTGGCCGTGCCCTGCTCGTGGCGCGACTTGCCGGCGGCGAGCAGGTTCTCGCGCCGGTCCTCCACCCACTTGAGTGGTGCGCCCACCTTCGGTGCGGCGAGCATGATGCACATCTCGTCGCGCTGGACGAGGACCTTCTGCCCGAAGCCGCCTCCGGTGTCGCGCATGATCACGCGGATGCGGTGCTCCGGGACGCCGAGGAGGCGGGCGCAGAACATGCGCACCTCGTGCGGCACCTGGGTGGACGCGTGGATGGTGATCTCGCCCGTTGCCGGCGAGCAGTCGACGAGCAGCGCGCGTCCCTCCATCGGGGCGGGCACGTACGCCTGTTGCGAGATCGTCTCGCTCACGACGTGCGCCGCGTCGTCGAGCGCGTCCTGGAGCATCGACAGGGGGAGGCCGGCCAGCTCACCGATGACGTTGGAGCCGTGGGCCTCGTGGACGAGTTCCCCCGTCTGCTCGCCCACCTGCTCGGCGGTGCGGTAGTCGACGACGGGCGTCAGCGGCTCGTAGTCGACGACCACGAGCTCGGCCGCGTCGTGCGCGATCGCGAGCGTGTCGGCCACCACGAGTGCGACCGGATCACCGACGAAGCGCACCTCGCCCTCGGCCAGCGGCGGCCGGGGGGTCTCCGGGCCCTGCTTGCCGATCGACGAGTGCCACTGCTCCTTCGCGTCGGGGTTGAGGTCGGCCGCGGTGAACACGTGGCGGACGCCGGGTACGGCGAGCGCGTGGGTGGTGTCGATCGCCGCGGATCGCGGCCCGGGCGAACTGGCTCCGGACGAAGCGGGCGTGGAGCGTGCCCGGCAGGATCACGTCGTCGACGTAGCTGCCGTGCCCGGTGAGCAGCCGAGCGTCCTCGACGCGGCTCACACGCGCGCCGACGTACCGCCCGGCGGGCGCGGCGAGTGGTTTGCTCACCCGTTCACGCGATCACGATGCTGCGACCGCCGTCGACAGGGATCGCCGCGCCGGTCACGAACGACGCGTCGTCGGAGCAGAGGAATGCGGCGACCGCCGCGATCTCGTGGGCCTGCCCGAGTCGCGCCATCGGCGTGCCGTCGACCGCGCCGGGATAGCTGTCGAGGCCCGCGCCCATGCCCTCGGTCTTGATGTAGCCCGGGCACACGCAGTTGACCCGGATGCCGTCGGGCGCGGCCTCGAGCGCGGCGGTGCGCGTCAGCGAGATGACGCCGGCCTTCGCGGCCGAGTAGATGCCCGTCCACGGCGACGCGTTGAGGCCGCCGATCGACGACCAGTTCACGATCGTGCCGCCGTTGCCGCAGCCGCGGATCGTGCGGATGCCGTGCTTGGTCCCGAGCAGGACGCCGCGCAGGTCGATGTCCATCACCCGGTCGTAGTGCTCCATCGTGACGTCGGCGATCTGCGCCGCGTCACCGATCCCGGCGACGTTGAGCACCGCGTCGAGCCGGCCGAACTCGTCGACCGCGACCCGCATCGTGGCCTCGACGTCGGTCTCCTTGGTCACGTCGCAATGGAACGGCAGGACCCCCGTGCCCAGCTCCTTCGCGGTGTCCTGCTCGGCGCCGCTGATGTCGGCCGCCACGACCCTCGCGCCCTCGGCGGCGAAGATGGCCGCCGACGCCTTGGCCATCCCCGATCCGGCGCCGGTGATGACCGCGACCTTGCCCTCGAACCGCCCCATGGTCCCTCCTCGACTTTGGTGCCATGATCGTGACACGAAATGTCGGGCCGCGGCAACCACGGGGCCCGCGAGGGAAGCGTGAGCCATGACGGTGCGGGTGGTGCAGTGGACGACGGGCAACGTGGGCAAGCGCGCGGTGCGCGCCATCGCCGCGCATCCGGGGCTGGAGCTGGTCGGTTGCTACGCGTTCTCGGCCGACAAGATCGGCCGCGACGTCGGCGAGCTCGCGGGCATCGACCCGATCGGCGTGACCGCGACCGACGACGTGGACGCGCTGCTCGCGCTGCGGCCCGCCTGCGTGGTGTACACGCCGATGTGGCCGTCGACCGACGAGCTGGTCCGGATCCTGCGCGGCGGGCGTCAACGTGGTGAGCACCGCGGCGTTCATCACCGGTGCCAACCTCGGCGCCGAGCGCGACCGCATCGCCGACGCCTGCGCCGAGGGTCGTGCGTCGATGTTCGGCACCGGCGTGAGCCCGGGCTTCGCGGAGCTGGTGGCGATCGTGCTCGCGAACATCTGCGAACGGGTCGACAAGGTGACGGTGAGCGAGTCCGCGCACACCACCTACTACGACTCGCCCGCGACGGAGATCCTCGCCGGATTCGGTCGCCCGATCGACGACCCACAGCTGCCGGCGATGACGGCCGCGGGCACGGCGGTCTTCGGCGAGGCGGTCGCGATGGTCGCCGACGCGCTCGGCGTGGAGCTCGACGACATCGTGTGCGAAGCGGAGTACGCGCGGACGACCGAGGACGTCGTCATGGACTCGTGGACGATCCCGGCCGGGTGCGTCGCGGGTCTCGCCGTGAGCTGGCAGGGCCGGGTCGGCGGGCGGACGGTCGTCGACCTCAACGTGCGGTGGAAGAAGGGCGAGACGCTCGACCCCGACTGGGTCATCGAGGACGGCTGGGTGATCCAGGTCGACGGCCTGCCGACTGTCCGGACCCGGGTCGATTTCATGCCACCGGCCGACTTCGCGGCCACGACCATGCAGGAGTTCATGGTGATCGGCGAGATCATGACGGCGATGCCCGCGGTGAACGCGATCCCGCAGGTCGTCGCCGCCTCGCCCGGCATCGTGACGTACCCCGACCTGCGACTCACGTCGCCGCGCGGCTGGGTGCCACGTTGACGCGTCGGTGCGCCGATCGGCGCCCCGCAACTCGACCCGGGCGTATCGGCACCCCTCACGCGGTGGTCGTGAGCAACCGGCGCGCGATGAGGAGCCGGAGGACGTCGCTCGTCCCCTCGCCGATCGCCATCAGCGGCGCGTCGCGATATATGCGCTCGACGTCGAGTTCTGTCGAATACCCCGCAGCGCCGTGTACCCGTAGGGACTCCAGCGCGACGCGGAGTGCCACCTCGGACGCGAAGAGCTTCGCCATGCTCGTCTGCGTGTCGGCCCGCTCGCCGCGATCGAGTTCTGACGCGGCCCACCACGTGATCAGGCGGGCTGCCTGGACCTCGGTCGCCATGTCGGCGAGCTTGAGCTGGATCGCCTGGAGCTCCGCGATCGCCTGGGAAGTGCCGAGGGAACCGTGGCGGTCGACGACTCGTCGTTCGCGCGAATACCGGAACGCCCGGTCGAAGGCGGCCTGGGCGAGTCCGACGGCACGGGCCGCGACGTTGACGCGTCCGGCCTCCAGCGCGGAGACGGCCTGCTGGAAGCCGTGGCCTTCGACGTCTCCGAGCAGGCAGTCGGCCGGGACCCGCACGTCGTCGAACACGACCTCGCACGTCTCGGGGCCCCGGTAGCCGAGCTTGCCGATGTCGCGGCCGATCGAGAGCCCCGGTCGATCGGCATCGACGAGCAAGATGCTCATGCCCCGGTGCGGCGGCGTCACTGTCGAATCGGTCGTGACCAGCACCGGCAACGGATCGGCGTGCCGCGCGTTGGTGATCCACATCTTCGTCCCTCGGATCACGTAGTCGCTGCCGTCGCGGCGAGCTCGTGTGGTGATGCCCTGCAGGTCGCTGCCGGTATCGGGTTCCGAGAGGGCGATGCCGCTCCGCCGCGTGCCGGATGCGAGCTCGGGCAGGAAGCGCGACCTCTGGGCATCCGTGCCGAACCGATCGATCATCCAGCACGCGACCGAGTGACTTCCGAGGATCCCCGCGATCCCCATCCATCCTCTTGAGAGCTCCTCGAACGCGATCGCGATCGAGACCATGTCGCACCCCATGCCGCCGTACTGTTCCGGCACGGTGATGCCGAAGAGTCCCATCGCGGACATCGCCTCGACGATCTCGGTCGGGTACCGACCCTTCTGCTCCCAGTCGCGCGCTACTGGGTTGACCTGCTCCCGAACAAATGCCTGCATCACTTCCCGGAAGAGCTCCTGCTCCGCGCTCAGTGCGAAGTTCACGCCTGCTCGTGCCACGCGACGAGCGTCGCCCGCGCGAGCGTGTGACCGAACAGGTTGAAGCCGAGCATCGCGTTCGAGGTCTCTGGGCTCAGCCCGAGACTCGCGCAGTCGATGGCGTGCACCACGAAGTAGTAGTCGTGACGACCGTGTCCCGCGGGTGGGGCGGCACCGAGGTACCGAGCGAGACCCGCGTCGTTGTGGAGCTGGAACGACCCGGCGGGGAGATCCCTACCGTCCTCGTCGCCGGCGCCGCTCGCGAGCGAGGTCACCGCAGCAGGGATGTCGACGACGGCCCAGTGCCAGAAGCCGCTGCCGGTCGGTGCGTCCGGGTCGAGGCAGGTGACCACGAAGCTCTTCGTCGCGGGTGGGAAGCCGCGCCACGAGAGGTGGGGCGAGCGGTCCTCACCGCCCGCACCGAAGATCCCGCTTCGTTGGCGGGTCCCGAGCTGGTCGCCACTGGCGATGTCGGTGCTCTGTACCTCGAAGGTCGCGACCGCGGGTACGACGGCGTACGGGCTCGGCATGGCCCCTCCAGGGTTGACGGACTTCCTTCGACGCCGTCGACCCTACGGAGGAGCGTCTGAGTCATCCAAGATATCGTGAATCTGATTTCGATAGCCGAAAGCTATTGCCATGCAGATTCGCCAACTCGAGTACTTCGTTGCCGTGGCCGAGCTGTGCCACTTCACGCGGGCGGCAGATGCGGTCCATGTCGCTCAGCCGTCGTTGAGCAAGCAGATCCGCGCACTCGAACGCGAGCTCGGGACACACCTCTTCAGCCGCGCCCGCGGGAACATTGCGTTGACCACCGCCGGCGAGACGCTGCTCCCGCTCGCGCGGCGGATCCTCGCCGACGTCGAGGATGCCCAGGTGCAGGTCCAGGAGATCGTGGGTCTGGCTCGCGGTCGCGTTCGTCTCGGTGCGACGCCCAGTCTCGCCACCGTCCTGCTCCCTGGTGTTCTCCGCACCTTCTGCACCTCGTATCCGGGGATCGCCGTCCGCATCGAGGAGCGTGGCGGCCGAGACCTCGTTCGTCTGCTCGCGCAGGGCGACCTCGATCTGGCACTGATCGTCCTCCCGCTGCAGACGCACGATCCTGCGCTGGTCACGACCGAACTGTTGCGGGAGCCGTTGATCGTCGCGACGGCCGTCGACGGTCCTGTACGGGAGCGTTCGTTCCGCGTCCGAGACCTCGGGCGGCATCCGCTCGTGATGTACCGCGAGGGCTACGACCTGCGCGAGGTCACGCTGGCGGCATGCCGACGGGCGCGGATCGAGCCGCGTATCGCGGTGGAGGGCGGTGAGCTCGACGCCGTGCTGAGCCTCGTCGAAGCAGGTCTCGGGGTGGCGGTCGTCCCGAGCATGGTCGTGGGCGAGCGACCGGGGCTGCGGGGCATCCCGTTCGTCAGACCCGGGCTCTCGCGTGTCGTCGCAATGGCGCATCGACGCGACGTCGAACCCTCGGTGGTCGCGCGCGCATTCCGTTCGGTGCTGGACGAGCACCTCGAGAACGCCTTGCGCTCGGGCGAGCTGCCGCGCGGCATCACCTCGGCTCGGCGTCCGAGCGAGAGGAACCGGTAGGCGGACGAGGACCGACCCGCGAGGTCAGGTCGGTCAGCCGTCGCGGAGCTCGCGCTTGAGCACCTTGCCCGACGGGTTGCGGGGGAGCGCGTCGAGGAACACGACCGCCTTCGGCACCTTGAAGCGCGCGAGCTGCGTGCGGCAGTGCTCGATCAGCTCGTCCTCGCCGACCTCGGCACCGTCGCGCCGCACGACGTGCGCGACCGGCACCTCGCCCCAACGGTCGTCGGGCCGCCCCACGACCGCGACCTCGAGCACCGCCGGGTGCTCGTACAGGACGCGCTCGACCTCGGAGCCCGCGATGTTCTCGCCGCCGGAGACGATCATGTCCTTGAGCCGGTCGACGATCCAGAGGTAGCCGTCGGCGTCACGCACGCCGATGTCGCCGGTGTGGAACCAGCCGCCCGCGAACGCCGCCGCGGTCGCGTCGGGTTCGTTCCAGTAGCCCGCGAACACCTTCGGGCCGCGCAGCACGATCTCGCCGCGCTCGTCCGGTGGCACCGGTCGCCCCTCGTCGTCCCACACGTCGAGGTCCAGGAACAGGCACGGCCGGCCGACGCTGCCGAGCTTGGTGACGATGCTGTCGCGGTCGAGGAACGTGTCGCCGGAGACGGTCTCGGTGAGCCCGTACGCGTCGGCGAACCACGCCGAGGGGAACGTGCGCTGGATGCGCTCGATCAGCGGGATGGGCATCTTCTCGCCGCCGTTGATGATGACCCGGACCGACGCGAGGTCTCGGTGCTCGACGCCCGGGAGCGCCATGATCGCGTTCACCATGGCCGGCGCGAGCCACACCGTCGTGACGCCGCGAGCGCTCGAGCTCGTCGACGACCGCGGCCGCGTCGAACGCGCGGTGCAGGATCGTGGTCGCGCCCGCGGCGATGAGCGTGGTGGTCGTGAGGTCGAGCGCGCCGACGTGGTACAGCGGGCCGCACGCGAGCCCGAGATCCGCGCTCGGTGAACCCGAACTCCACGATGTGCGCCGCGTTCTTCCACGCGAGGTTGGCGTGAGTGAGCATGACCCCCTTGGGGTGGCCGGTCGTGCCCGACGTGTACATCAACCGGTGGAGGTCGTCGGCCGCGGCGGGCACGTGTGGCGTCGCGCCCGCCGGCGTGCGGAGCTCGGCGAGTGGCGTCCAGCCGTTCGGCGCCGAGGGGTCGATGGCGACCCGAAGCGGAGGCGAGTCCATGCCAGCGAGCGCGTCGTCGGCGAGGGCCACGAGCGCACTGTCGGCGACGACGGTGCGCGCGCCGGAGTTCTCGAGGATGTAGCGCACCTCGGGCGCGGCGAGCCGCCAGTTGATCGGCATCGCGACCGCACCCAGGTGGTTCGCCGCGAACACCGTCTCCAAGAACTCCGGGCAGTTGTACGACAGCAGCGCGACGACGTCCCCGGCGCCGACGCCGCGGCCGGCGAGCCCGGCCGCGCTCGCCGCGACCTGCGCCGCCATCTCGCCGTAGGTGGTGGTGCGGCCCTCGAAGACGGTCATCGCTCGGTCCGGCGCGCGGATCGCGTGGTGCTCGAGCACCGCGCACCAGCTCATGTCGCCGGACGGGACCACTAGCGTCGCCCCCGATGCGACCGGCCGACGCGACCGGCGGCTCTCGCCGCCGCCCCAACTGGGAGGCGCGCCGCCAGGAGATCATCGACACGTCGGCGGTGGTCTTCGCCCGGCGCGGCTATCACGCCACCGGGATCGCGGAGCTGTGTGACGCGACGGAGCTGGGCAAGGGGACGCTGTACCACTACATCGGCTCGAAGGAGGAGCTGCTCGCCGCCATCCACGACCGCGTGATGGACGAGGTGATGGCCGGCGCCGACCGGGTCGCCGCGGCGGGCGGGACCCCGTCGGAGCAGCTCGAACGGCTCGGCGAGGAGCTCCTCGACGTCATTCACCGCTACCCCGACCACGTCTGGGTCTTCCTCCACGAGTTCCCCGCGCTCACCGGCGAGCGGGCGGACCAGTTTCGCGAGCGCCGGGCTGGGTACGAGCGGCGGGTCGAGGCGGTGCTGCGCGCGGGCGTCGAGGCCGGGGAGTTCCGCGACCTGGACCCGTGGCTCACGGCGCGTGCGTGGCTCGGGATGCACAACTACACGTACCTCTGGCTGAAGCCCGACGGAGTGCTGTCGGCGCACGACGTGGCGGCACCGTTCGCCGAGATCTTCCGGCACGGCCTCGCCCGTCCGCCCGCGTCCTGATCGCACGCGCCCGGCGGCCCGGCGCGCGTGCTCAGGCGAGCAGGTAGCCACCGTCGACCGTCAGCACCGAGCCGGTCACGAACGCCGACGCCTCCGACGCCAGGAACAGGTACGCGCCGGTGAGGTCGGCGGGTGCACCCCACCGGCCCAGCGCCGTGTGGTCGGTGATCGCGGCCGAGCGCTCGGGATCGGCGCGCCAGCCGTCGGCGAGCGGCGAGTCGAACCAACCCGGCGCGACGACGTTCACCGTGATGCCCTGGGGTGCGAGGTCGAGCGCGAGCCCCTTCGCCATCCCGACGAGCCCGGCCTTGGCCGCGCTGTACGGGGTGAGCCCGGCGCGCGGGCGCTCGCCGAGGACCGAGCCGGTGAGCACGATGCGACCACCGGAGGCCATCACCCGCGACGCGGCCCGCGGCGCCGAGGAACGCCGCGGTGAGGTCGACCTCGACGATGCGGCGCCACACCGAAGCGCTCACGTCACGCGGGCCGGCGACCAGCGGCGAGATGCCGGCGTTGCCGATCCACACGTCGAGCCCGCCCCATTCGGCGACGACGGCGTCGGCGACGGCCTCGTCGCAGTCCTCGTCGGTGACGTCACCGATCAGCACGAGGCTCGGTCCGGGCAGCGCTGCGGCGACGGCTTTGAGGTCGGCCTCGGTCCGGGCGACGAGCGCGACCGACGCGCCGGCGGCGGAGAACGCGTGCGCGAGCAGGGCGCCGAGCCCGCGGCCGGCACCGGTGATCACGACGCGCTTGCCCGCGACCGCACCCGGGTCGGGGAACGCCGCAGGGATCTCGATCGGGTCGCTCATCCCATCCGCTCCTGCACCTTCGGTGCGGGCCGCTCGGGCCAGGCGACGCTGGTGTGCCGGGCGCGTGCTCGCGTGGCGTCGCTCATCCACCCGCTCCTGCACCTTCGGTGCGGGCCGCTCGGGCCACGCGACGCTGGTGTGCCGGGCGTGTGCTCGCGTGGCGTCGCTCATCGCTCCCGCTCCGGCGCAGGTGGCGCGAGGTGGGCGGTGAACGCGGTCGACCACTCGGTGAGGTCGGCCGGCGTCGTGTAGCCCTCGTCCGCGTTGATCGCGTCCCAGTGCTCGGCGACGTCCTCGATGGTCGGCGCCGGTCCGGTGTGCACGTACCCGGGCGTCGACGCGAGGAACATGCGGGCGAACCGGCCACCGCCGGCCTGGTAGATCTCGCCCGTCACGGGGCAGGACTCGTGCGCGAGGAACGCGGCCATCGGCGCGACCATCTCCGGCGTCATCACCGCGGCGGCCGCGGTGCCCTCGCCGCCCATGCGGGTCGCGGCGGCGGGCGCGATGAGGTTCACGGCGATCCCGTGCTCGGTTCCGGCCGTGGCGAGCGCTGCGGGCCAGGCCGATCACGGCGCCTTTGGCCGTGGCGTACGCGAAGTTCGCCGGGTGTCCGAACACCCCGGACGACGTCGTCATCACGATCCGGCCGTCGCCCCGTGCGGTCAGGTGCGGCCACGCCGCTCGGCTCGTTTCGTACGACGCGCCGACGTGGACGGCGAGGTGCCGGTCCAGGTGGTCGGCGTCGGCATCGGTGAGTGCGGCCCAGCGGATGATCCCCGCGTTGTTCACGACGATGTCGACGCCACCGAACCTCTCGACGCAGGTGTCGACGAGCGCCTGCGCGCCCGTCGGCCGTCGCGACGTCGTGGGCGTCGGCGATCGCCTCACCACCGTCGGCGACGATCCCGTGGGCAACCTCGGCCGCGGGTTCCGGATCCGCGCCGTCGCCTTCGATCGAGCCGCCGAGATCGTTCACCACGACACGCGCGCCGCGCGCCGCGAGCAGGCGCGCGTACGCGCGGCCGATGCCGCGTCCGGCGCCGGTGACGATCGCGGCCCGTCCGTCGAAGCGCAGCTCGTTCAGGAGGCCACCGGCACGTCGAGGCCGAGCAGGTCGGCGAGCGTGCCCCCGAGGAGCGCCGCCTTCTCGTCCTGCGGGGAGGCGGCCGAGCTGCGCGTCGATCAGGGCCCGGCTGCCGCGGAACGTGCCCTCGGCGTGCGGGTAGTCGGAGCCCCAGATGATCGTGGACAGCCCGGTGGCGTGGCGGCAGGCGACGGCGATCGGGTCGTCCTGGAACGACACGTGGAATTGCCGGCGCACGTACTCGCTCGGCCGCAGCGGGTACGGCCACTTGTCGTTCACGTCGAACATGCGTGCCATCTGCGGCTGGTCGTCGGCGGCGCGGGCGTCGTCCCAGTAGCCGAGCCACCAGTCGGCGTCCTGCCCGACGCCGGTGACCCACGCCTTGTCCATCGCGCCGACGAGCGACGCGAGCCAGTGGGCGTTGAACTCGATGAGACCGAAGTGCAGGTCGGGGTGACGCTCGGCGACCCCGCCGCCGATCAGCTCGATGATGATCTGCTGCGGGTTGATCGTGTTGTAGACGCACTGCGTCATCATCCGCTTGGACGCGAGCCTTCGGTCCATGGGCTGGTTGAGCTCGTCGGCCATCGCGATGACCTGACGGAGCGTGGGCGACACCTCCTCGCCGACCTTCACCCCGCCGGTGGCGCAGTGGAAGAACGCGTGCATCCCGCTCGCGCTCGCCGCGTCCCACACCGGCTCGAGCTCCTCCGACCAGTACGGCAGCGGCGCCATCGCGGGGAGGAGCACCGCCCGGAAGCCGGCGGCCGCGACCCGCTCGATCTCGACGACCGCGTCGCCGACGTCGGTGAGCGGGATCGGCGCGGTCGGCACGATGCGGTCGAAGAACGGCGCGTACCGCTCGACGACGTAGTCGTTGTAGACGCGGGCATGGGCGATCGAGAGCTCGTGGTCGTCGGAGTACAGCGCGAACAGCGAGCGGTTGGGGTGCATGAGCTGCACCGTGATGCCGTCCTGCGCCATGTCGTCGACGACCCGCTCGGGGTCCCCGGTGTGCGGTGTGCCGTCGAAGTGGCGGTAGCGCGAGACGGTCCAGCCCTCGAAGCCGGGCGTGCGCACCCGCGCGAACTCGCGCACGCCGCCCTCCACGAGCGGCTCGATCTCGAAGTCCTCCTCCCAGAACCCGCGGTCGCGCAGGTGCCGGGGGAGGCGGGTGTGGAACAGGTCGGTGGGCTCGACGATGTGACCGTCGGCCGAGACCACGAAGTCCTCGCCGCTCATCGTGGTGACCTTCCTGGCGGGGGGCTACGGTGCGCCGCCGAGAGTATTCCAACCGGTCGGTACAAGAAAGCGAGCCGCCGTGGCCCGACGCTGGCGCCAGCGCCCGAACGGATCGACCTGGGGCGACTGGGGCGACGACGACGAGCTCGGCCGCATCAACCTGCTCACGCCCGAGAAGGTGCTCGAGGGCGTGCGCGAGGTGCAGGCCGGCATCAGCTTCTGCCTCAGCCTCCCCCTCGACTATCCCGGCGGCACCGCGCTGAACCAGCGCCGGTACCCGCCGATCGTCCGGCCGACCGAGGACCTCGACGGCAACCCGGACACCTTCTACAACGTCCACCAGCGCGACATCGCGCGGTGGGGCCACCCCGACCACGTCGACGTCTGGGCCGACGACGTCGTCACGCTCTGGCTGCAGTACTCCACGCAGTGGGACTCGCTCGCGCACGCGGGCGCCGAGTTCGACGCCGACGGCGACGGCGTGGAGGAGGCGGTCTTCTACAACGGCTACCGCGCCGGCGTCGACCTCGTCGGGCCCGCAGCCGGACGCGCGCGGCGACGGCAGCGAGCACCTGTGCGTTCGCGCATCATCTCGGCCTCGAGCACATGGCCGCGACCGGGGTGCAGGGTCGCGGCGTGCTCGTCGACCTCGCGCACCACCTCGGCCACGAGTGGCGCGGCGTCGACCGCAGATGCTCGAGGAGATCATGGCGGCCGACGGCGTCGTGGTGGAGCCGGGCGACATGCTGCTCCTGCACACCGGCTTCGCGACGAAGGTCCTCGAGTGGGGCCGCGATCCGGATCCCGTGCAGGTGAACGCGATGTGCACCTACCTCGACGCGCGCGACGAGTCGCTCCTGGAGTGGATCGCCGACTCGCAGATCTCGGCGCTGGTCGCCGACAACTACGCGGTCGAGGGCCTGGTCGGCGGGAAGCGGCCCGAGGGCCGCCACTCGCTGCTCCCGATCCACCACCTCTGCCTGTTCAAGCTCGGCGTCCCGCTGGGCGAGCTGTGGTACCTGCACGAGCTCGCGGCCTGGCTGCGGGAGCACGGGCGCAGCCGCTTCCTGCTCACCGCGCCACCGTTGCGGCTGCCGGGCGTGGTCGGGTCGCCCCTCACCCCCGTCGCGACCGTCTGAACGCCGGAAAGCCGTCTCGCCTCCTGCTCCGCGATGTCGGCCAGCAGCTTCGGGCGCCCGGCCGAGTTCAGGAGGTACCGGCGCGGCTTCCCGGGGACGTTCGCACCGAAGTAGTAGCTGTTCGGGCCGAAGCTGGCGGCCGCACGGCCCACCGGTCGACCATCGCCGTCCAGGTGTCCTCTGCGTTCGGATCGACGTCGATCACGTCACCGCCGTGGTCGCGTGCGTATACGAGCAGGTCGGTGACGAAGTCGACCTGGTCGCCGTTGTACCGGGGGTTGTTCCCGGCCGCGGCGTGCGGTCCGCCGGGGAAGAAGAAGTTCGGGAATCCCACCGTCATCACGCCCATGAACGTGGTCGGCCCGTCGGCCCAGTGCTCGATCGAGCGGACGCCGTCGCGACCGCGGACCCCCATGCGGTTCGAGCGCGCCGGTGCCGAAGTCGAAGCCGGTCGCCCACACGATCACGTCGAACTCGCGCTCGCCGTCGGTGGTCTCGATGCCGTGCTCGGTCACCCGGACGATCGGCGTCTCGCTGCAGGTCGACCAGCGTCGACGTTCGGCCGGTTGAACGCCTCGTAGTAGCCGGTGACGAACGGCGGCCGCTGCTCGCCGAAGCGGTGGTCGTGCGGGATCAGCTGCTCCGCGGTCACCGGATCGTCGACGATGCCGCGGATCTTCGCCGGCGACGAACTCGCACCACTCCTCGTTCGCGGCGGGGTCCATCAGCAGGTCGGTGTAGTTGCTCGTGAGCTTGCTGAAGCCGGGACTCGTCCACATGCGCTCGTAGAACGCGCGCGGGCTCGTCCGGCGCGTCGTCGAACGTCGTCCGGTCGGCGGCGCGTGGAGGAACCCGTGCACCGAGGTGTCGAGCGGTCCCGGATCTCGTCGAAGTCCGCGCGCAGCCGGGCCTGGTCCTCGGTCGTGATCGGCGCGTTGTTGAGTGGGGTGCACCAGTTGGCGGTGCGCTGGTACACGGTGAGGGACGCGACCTCGTCCGCGATCGCGGGGACCACCTGCACGCCGCTCGAACCGGTGCCGACGACCGCGACGCGCTTGCCCGCGAAGTCGACGGGTGTCGTCCGGCCAGCGGGCCGTGTGGTGCTGCTCGCCCCGGAACCCGTCGCGGCCCGGGCACGTCGGGGAACACCGGCACCGACAGCACGCCGGTCGCGGCCACGAGGTACCGGGCGAGGTACCGCGAGCCGTCGCCGAGGCGACGGACCACGTCCCGTCGTGTCGTCGTACTCCGCCGAGGTGACGGCGGCACCGAAGCGCATGTGGCGTCGCAGGTCGAACCGGTCGACGACGTGGTTGAGGTACCGCTCGGTCTCCGGTTGCGCGGCGAAGTGCTCCTGCCACTCCCACTCGTCGAAGAGCTCCCGCGAGAACAGGTAGCCGTAGGTGTAGCTCTCGGAGTCGAACCGGCGCCCGGGTAGCGGTTCCAGTACCAGGTGCCGCCCACGCCGTCGCCGGCCTCGAGCAGCACGCGCCGAGAACCCGGCGGCGACCGCACGGTACAGCTGGTGGATGCCGGTGACGCCGGCGCCGACGACCAGCACGTCGACCTCGGTCTCGGACGGCCGCGTCATCGTCGGCGGATTGTACCGACCGGTTGGTAGTCTCGGCGCTCCATGACGATGGCCGACCGGGAGCGCGCCGTGGTCGCCGGTGGTCCCGGTGCCGTTCGCGGTGGAGACGCCGGACCGGATCCCGAAGGCGCGCTACGTCGACGAGGACTTCCACCGGCTGGAGGCCGAGCAGCTCTGGTCGCGCGTCTGGCAGATGGCCTGCCGGCTCGAGGAGATCCCGGAGCCCGACGACGTCGTCGCGTACGACTGCGGCGACCAGTCGGTGATCGTCGTGCGCACCGCCGACGGCGGCGTGCGCGCGTTCCAGAACGCGTGCCGCCACCGCGGGGTCCGCCTGGTCGACGGTCCGGGCTCGTGCGCCGGCGGCTTCACGTGCCCGTTCCACGGATGGGGCTACGCGCCGGACGGCACCAACACGCGCATCCCGGGCCGCAAGCAGTTCGCCGAGCACAACCTCCGAGCGGGTGACGTCGATCTCGTGCCGGTCCGGTGCGAGACGTGGGGCGGGTGCGCGTGGATCAACCTCGACGCCGACGCGCCGCCGCTCCGCGAGTCGCTGGAACCGGCCGCGTCGATCCTCGACGCGTGGAAGGTGGAGTCGCTGCGCACCGAGTGGTGGCGGGCGTGCCGGCTGCCGGTGAACTGGAAGCTCGGCGTCGAGGCGTTCGTCGAGAGCTACCACGTGGTGCAGACCCACCCGCAGCTCGTGATCCCGACGCGCTACGGCCGGCGCGACCGGCGCCGAGTTCGACGCTCGCGCGTTCGTCGACGCCGACCTCGCGTACCTGCGCACGATGAGCGAGGGCATGGGCGGGATGGTCCATGCCGACGACGTGCGCGTCGCGGAGCGGTTGCGCGACGTCGAGTTGCCGGCCGATCCCGACGCCGCGATCGCCACGTGGAACCGCACGCTGAACGACGCGGTCGTGGCGCTCCACCGCGAGCGGGCGCCGACGTGCCCGACCTGAACGATCTCGCGGCGCGCGGCCTGGACCAGGAGTTCTTCCATTGCTTCCCGCACTACTTCGTGCTGCCGATGTACAGCAGCGCGACCGCGTACCGGTTCCGACCGCTCGGGCCCGAGGAGACCCTGATGGAGATCTGGTCCCTCACGCGGTCGCCCGACGGGCGCGCGTTGCCGCGGCCCACGCCCCCCGAGGTGTGGCCTCCGGACGACCCCCGGTGGCCGCCGATCCCGGCCCAGGACTTCTCGAACCTGCCGCGCCAGCAGCGTGGCCTGCACGCGCGGGGCTTCGAGTACATGCGCCTGGCGGCCGGGCTCGAAGGGCACATCTCGAACTTCGAGCGCACGATCGACGGCTACCTCGCCGGCCGCCCCGGGCGCGACCTGCTCCCCGCGCTGCGCCGAGGTCAACCGCTACCCGTTCGACCGCCCGATCGTGGACCTCGGCTTCTGATGGGCGCGGACGCATCGACGTTCGCGGCGGTGGCCGAGGGCGTGCGGGCGACGATCGCCGCGTACACCCACGCGCTCGACGACGGCCGGACCGACGACGTCGTGGCCACGTTCTGCGCCGACGGCGTGTGCGCGATCCCGGGCATGGGCACCCACGAGGGCCACGACGCGCTCCGCGCCGCGTACACGCGCTGGACGCCCCGGCGGCCCCAGCGTCACCTCGTCGTCAACACGCACGTGCACGAGTGGAGCGACGACGAGGCCCACGCCACCAGCGACGTGGTCTTCCTGCTGCAGGGTGACGACGGCTGGTCGGTGCAGCTCGTCGGCCGCTACCACGACGTGCTCCGCCGCGAGGGCGACACCTGGCGCTTCGCCCGCCGCGACGCCGAGTTCGTGCAGTAGGCGCCGGTCGTGCGCTGTCGGTTGCTCCGTCGGCACGCGCGTCACCGACGATGATCGGGATCAGGCGTCCTCGGTGGGCTCGGGCTTCGCCGTGATCTCGACGGCGACGTACTCCGGGTCGTCGGGCGTGCGCATGCTGAAGCGCCACTTGCAGCACACGTCGTCGGGGTCGCGTCGGGGCGGGATCGCCAGGATGTCGACCTTCATGTTCGGGTGGTACATCTGCGTGGTCACGATCATCGACTTCGGGCAGGTCGAGTGGCAGTTCTTCTCGAGGATGTCGGGCCGGCCCATCGCCTCCCACTGGTCGACGGCGACGCAGCGGTTGAACGTCATGATGCCGACCTCGGGCTCGGGCATCTCGAAGGACAGGTCGAACGCCTTGCCGGGCATGGCCGTCGCGTCGAGCTGCAGGTCCTTCATCCACTCCTCGACCGAGTCCGGTCCCGATCCCGAGGTAGGTGGCCTTGAGCTCCTTCACGCCGGGCAGGACGGTGTCGCCCCACAGGGTCCACTGGATGTCGAACATCACGTCGAGGCCGTAGCGCACCACGATCTGGGCCGCCCATCCCTCGATGCACTGCAGCAGGTACTCGTGGCTCCCGAGGAGCCAGGTGACGAGCTCGGGCTTGGAGAGGTCGCGTGGTCTCGGGCCGCGGGGTGAAGAGTCCGGTGTAGACGACGCGGGTCCTCGCGCGGTCGGCCTCGGCGACCTGCTGGTTGGGGTCGGCGTAGATCAGGTCCGCGGGGAGGAACTCGGCGCGCATGCGTTCGAGCTCGGGGGCGACCTGGTCGTTCCACGCCGCCCACTCGATCTCGGCCATCGTGGCGTCGCCGTAGCGGCGTGCGATCTCGGCGGCCCATGCGTCGACGCAGAGCACGAGGTACGCCTCGCTCCACGGGAGGAACCGGTGGCCAGCGCGTCACCGAGAAGTCGGTGTAGCGAAGATCGGCCCGGTACGGCCCGCTGTAGTCGGGCAGCTCGGCGCCGCTGTCGACGTCGACCTGCTGGCGAACGTCGAGGTCGGCCTTCGGGTACGTGGTGCCGTCGTCGACGCTCGGGAACTTCGGATAGTTGTCGAGGTCGACGCCGAGCATCAGGACGAAGTCGTCGGGAACGACGTCCTCCTCGAGGTGCGCGCCGGGCTTGCGGATCTCGAGGAAGCCCTCGAGCTGCGCATCGGGTGTCGGTTCCGCCATGTCGTCCTCCCCGGGTCGGGACCGCGTACGAGGCTAGACGATCGGCTAGTCAGGCGGGAGCGCCCGCGCCACGGGGCGGGAGGTCGAGGAACCGGCGGGTCTGGCGCAGGAGCTGCGTGGCGAGCGTGGCATCGTCCAGGTCGGCCACGAGGGGGTGGGTGACGGCACCACCGATGGCGCTCGCGACCATCGCGGCCCGCACCCGCGCCTCGACGCCGCGCTTGCCTCCGAGCAGGGCGTGCGACAGCCGCTGCACGAACTGGAGGAACGGCTCGCGCTCGGCGAGCAGGCGGGCGACGGCGGGATCGTGCTGGAGGGTGCCGACGAGCCGGTGCCGTGCGACCGCGAGCTCGATCACCTGGCGGAGGAGCGCGTCGAGGGCCTGCGGTCCGGGCCCGGTCGCCTCGGCCGCGTCGAGCGCCGCCTCGAGCCGGGTCAGCTCGATCTCGACTGCGGCGACGACGATCTCCTCCTTGGTGTGGAACTGGTGGTACACCGCGGCCTTGGTGACGCCGAGCTCGTCGGCGATCATCTGCAGGGACGTCCCGCTCACGCCGCGGGTCGCGAACAGCTCGAGCGCGACGTGTGCGTGCGCGCCTCGCGTCGGTCAACCGGCCGGGGTCCGTGCGGTCACTCCTGGCACGGGCGGGGGTCACGGGCGCGCGAGCGTACCGATCGGGGCCGCGCGGGGTGTCAGCCGGTGACGACGGGGAGCGATTCCCAACCCGCGGACGGTCGACGTCGCGCGCCTGCACCGCGTGCTCCCAGTCGACCTCCCACTCGGGGAACCGCCCAGCACCTCGTCGAGCGCGATGCGGCCCTCGAGGCGGGCCAGCGCCGCGCCGAGACAGAAGTGGATGCCGAAGCCGAACGTGAGGTTCTGGGTCGATCGGTCGGTGGATGTCGAACGCGTCGGCGTCGGGGTACCGGCGCTCGTCGCGGTTGGCGGACGCCGTTCGAGCAGCAGCATCACGCTGCCGGCGGGCACCGTGGTGCCGTGGTGCTCGGTGTCGCGGGTGACGTAGCGGCCCTGGACCGGCGACGGCGCCTCGTACCGCAGCAGCTCCTCGATCGCCTGCGGCACGAGCGAGCGGTCCTCGGCGATCTCGCGCCGCTGGTCGGGGTGCTCGGCGAGGACCTTGCCCGTCCAGCCGATCAGGCGGGTCGTGGTCTCGTTCCCGGCGCCGGCGAGCAGGTTCACGAACATGAGGACCTCGTCGCGCGTCAGCGTCCGCGTGGTCCCGGTCTCGTCCTCGAACTCCGCGTGCAGCAGCTGGGTCATGAGGTCGTCGGACGGGTGCTCCGCGCGCCAGTCGACGTATTCGCCGAAGATCGCGCCTCGACATCTCCGACACGTCGGGGATCCATCGGCAATGTCGTCGTCGTCGGTGAGCGAGGCCCCTCGTCGAGACGGTCACGGACGGCGCGCTGGTCCTGCTCGGGGATGCCGAGGAGGTTGCCGATGGTGCGCATCGGCATCTCGGCGCCGAGGTCGCGCGACGAAGTCGAAGCCGCCGGTCGCCCACGAGCGGGTCGAGACAGCGCGCGCAGTACTCGCGCACCTTCGGCTCCGAGCGCGGTCATCGCCTTGGGCGTGAACACCCGCGACACGCACGCCGCGGTGGGCGTCGTGCACCGGCGGGTCCTCGAACAGGATCAGCCCCGGCGGGAGGTCTCGGGTTCGCCTGGATGATCTCGAGGATGTCACTGCGCGCCGAGCTGAACGTCTCCCAGTCGAGGAGCCCGCGCTCGACGTCCTCGAAGCGGCTCAGGGCGAAGAAGTCGTACTGCTCGTTGCGGTAGAGGGGCGCCTCGTCGCGCAGCCGCTTCCACACCGGGTACGGGTCGCGGTCGACCTCGGCGTCGTACGGGTCGTAGGAGAGGTCGCCGGCGGTGCCCATGGTGTCCCTTCACGGCGGTTGGTAATGTCGTTCTCATTATCCGGATGTCGGACTTCCGCCCATGGTACGTACCGGTGAGGGGACGCGCGTGAGTACGGACGATCTCGTCGAGCTGCACGCGCTGTGCGCGCGGTACATGTCGTACACGAGCCAGTTCGTCCAGGACCGCTGGCTCGACGTGTTCACGCCCGACGCCGAGTACAACGCGTTCGGCACGCCGTACACGCTCGAGCGCTTCCCGGCGCTGCTCGAGGCCGCGCCGCGCGGCCAGTTCATCGGCAACATGCCCGTCGTCGAGCTCGACGGCGACCACGCGACCGGCATGCAGCACTTCGTGTTCATCGACCAGCAGACGCACGCGATGCGACTCGGTTGGTACCACGACGAGTACGTCCGCACCGCCGACGGCTGGCGCATCCGCCGCCGGTCGACGACGTTCATGCGCAAGCACGGCGGCTTCGACTCCGGCCACCAGCACGATCCGCTCGCCGAGACGCGAGTAGAGGGAGCGACCGCATGACCGAGCTGCCGAAGATCATCAGCGTCGACGACCACGTCGTCGAGCCGGCGCACCTGTGGCAGGACCGGCTGCCGGCGCGGATGCGCGAGCGCGGGCCGCGCGTCGAGCGGGCGCGCTGGGGCGACTTCTCGCTCGACGTCGGCGCGACGCTACAAGCAGGAGATGACCGACGACGGCGCGTGGGGCGACTACTGGCTCTACGAGGACCGCCTGATCTACGTGCACAAGCGGCACGTCGCGATCCCGCTCGACGCCACGCCCGACGGCGACGTCAGCCGCTTCGACCGCACGAAGATGTTCATCGCGGCGATGACCTACGACGAGATGCGGCCGGGCTGCTACGACCCGAAGGCGCGCGTCGACGACCTCGCGCTCGCGGGTGTCGACGGGTCGCTCGCGTTCCCGACGTTCCCGCGCTTCTGCGGGCAGACGTTCATGGAGGGCACCGACCTCGAGCTCGGGCTGGAGTGCGTGCGCGCGTACAACGACTGGATGATCGACGAGTGGTGCGCGCGACTCCGACGGGCACCTGATCCCGCTGTGCCTCATCCCGCTGTGGGACGTCGACCTCGCGGTCGCCGAGGTGCGCCGCAACGCGGCGCGCGGCGCGCGGGCGATCTGCTTCAGCGAGATCCCGACGCACCTCGGCCTGCCGAGCATCCACACCGGCTACTGGGACCCGCTGTTCGCGGTGTGCGAGGAGACGCGCACCGTGCTGTGCATGCACATCGGCTCGTCGTCGAAGATGCCGGCCGCGTCGCCCGACGCGCCGCCGTCGACCGACGATCATGCTGTCGTTCAACAACTCGATGGCGTCGCTCGCCGACTTCCTGTTCTCGGGCGTGCTCGTGCGGTTCCCGGAGCTGAAGCTCGCGTACTCCGAGGGCCAGATCGGCTGGATCCCGTACGCGCTCGAGCGGGCCGACAACACGTGGGAGTTCCACTCGAACTGGACGCAGGCGAAGGAGACGATCCCGGAGCCGCCGTCGACGTACTACCGCGGCCGGATCTTCGGCTGCTTCACGAACGACCTGCACGGCATGGACGTCCATCGACGAGGTCGGCGAGGACAACGTCTGCTTCGAGACCGACTACCCGCACACCGACACGACGTGGCCGTTCGCGCGCGAGGAGGCCGAGCGCATGACCGCGGCGCTCACCGACGAGCAGCGCTACAAGGTGCTGCGCGGCAACGCGATCCGGATGCTCGACCTCGACCGCGTCTGAACGCGGTCGGCGGTCAGCCGCCGAGGCCGCGGAGGCAGAACTCCCAGGTCGCCTCGGCGCGTGAGGCGCATTCGCGGCGTTCTCGACGAGGCGGTTGCCGAACCAGCTGTACATCACCGTCTGCTGCATGACCGCGGCCGCGCGCGCGGGTGTCGGCGACGTCGATCGCGCCGGCGGCGTTCGCCGCGTCGACGAGCTCGAACATCATGCGCGGAGATCGGCGCCATCGCCGCCTTCACGCGGTCGGCGTGGTCGACCGCGAGCTGCACCGAGAACTCCATGATCGGCCGGCGGTTGTGCGTCGACGCGCTTGCGCGGCTTGTCCGACGGATCGCACCACTCGTGCAGCCGGATCGTGAACGCGCGCAGCCGCTCGAGCGGGTCGGTGACGCGGCTCGACGACGTCGCGCAGGTCGTCGGTCGCCTCGCGCGACGGTCTCCTCGAACAGCGCGAGGAGCAGCTCGTCCTTGCCGTCGAAGTACTGGTAGAAGCCGCGCAGCGACTGCTTCGACCGGTCGATGACCTCCTGGATCGTGAACTCGGTCGTGCCCTTCTCGTCGATGAGCTCGAAGGCGGCGTCGAGGAAGCGCTGGACCCGCTGCTCGGCGCGCGAGCGGGCCGCGTTCAGGCTGCGGGAGACGGCGCGTTCACGCCAGGCGGGCTCGTTCGCGTCCTCGGTGGATTCGACTTCGGTCATCTCAGAAGCTCGCCTTCACGTTCGGAGACGGTACCAGCGGCCTCCGGAGAACGGCATTTCCGGGCTCCGGTCCGGCGCTCAGCCGCCCTTGTAGACGCGCCCGCCCTTCATCACGAAGCGCACGTCCTGGGTCATCGTGATGTCCTCGGACGGGTCGCCGGGCACCGCGATGATGTCGGCGAGCAGTCCCGGCGACGAGGCGGCCGCGGTCGTCGACGTCGATGAGCTCCGCGCTCGTGATCGGTCGCGGCCCGCAGCGCCTGCATCGGCGTCATGCCGCGGTCGACCATCGCCCACAGCTCCTTGGCGTTGTCGCCGTGCGGGATCGCGGGCGCGTCGGTGCCGCACGCGATCTTCACGCCCGCGGCGATCGCCTTGCCGAGCATCGCGCGGGCCTGCGGGAACACCTCGGCCGCCTTCGCCTGCAGCTCGGGCGCGGCGCGCGACACGTCGAGGCCCTTCGGACAGGTAGCTCGTCGGGACGAGGAACGTGCCGTGCTCGACCATCATCTGGATCGTGTCGTCGCTCGCGAGCGAGCCGTGCTCGATGCAGTCGACGCCGGCGCGGATGCACGCGCGGATGCCGGCGTCGCCGTGCGCGTGCGCCGCGACCTTCGAGCCCGGCGCGGTGCGCCTCGTCGACGATCGCCGCGAGCTCCTCGTCGGAGTACTGCTGCGCGCCCGCGAGACCGCTGTGCGACATCACGCCGCCCGACGCGGAGATCTTGATGAGCCGCGCGCCGTACTTGATCTGGTAGCGGACGGCCTTGCGCACCTCGGGCACGCCGTTGGCGATGCCCTCCTCGACGCTGAGCGGCATGATGCCGGGCGCCGAGCCGCTGGAACATCGTCGGGTCGAGGTGACCGCCGGTCGGCGTGATCGCGTGCCCGGCCGGCACGAGGCGCGGGCCCGTCGATCCAGCCGTTGTCGATCGCGCGCGGCGAGCGCGACGTCGAGCAGGTAGCCGCCGGTCTTCACGAACAGGCCGAGGTTGCGCGCGGTGGTGAACCCGGCGAGCAGCGTCGTGCGGCAGTTGAGGGTGCCGCGCAACGTGCGGAACGCGGGGTCGTCCTGGACGTCGCTGCGCGGGTTCCCGCCGCTCGGACCGCCGAGGAGCATGTTGAGCTCCATGTCCATCAGCCCGGGCAGGAGCGTGACGTCGCCGAGGTCGATCTCGGTCGCCGGGCTCGGCACGCTCGGTCGGGTTCACCGCCGCGATGCGGTCGCCCTCGACGACGACGACCGCGGGCGATCGCACCTCGCCCGCGTCGACGTCGACCCAGCGGTCGGCGCGCAGGACGATCGGGTCGCTCACCAGGTCGCTCACGGGAGCGGCTCGACCAGCAGGTCGAGGTAGGCGGCGCCCGAGTCCGGGATGTGCGGCTGGCGCCACGCCTCCACCGGGAACGACACCATGACCAGCGAGTAGAGCGAGCTGCAGCAGGTGCTGTGCGTCGTCGGGCAGCTCGTCGAGCGGGAACGCGTCGCAGTACGCGATCGCTGCTTCGGCGCGGGGCATGACGGCGTCGTAGAACGCCTGGAGCTCGTCCATCGTGCTCGCCAGCCGCTGCGCGTACCGCTCGCCCTCGGTGGCGAGACACCACGTCGCCGCGAACGGCTCGAGCTCGGCGAACTCGGCGGGCAGGAGCGCGCCGTCATCGGTCATCGCGCGGCCGACCTCGCACGCCGATGAAGGCGTGCTCGTGCGTGGCGCCGTTCATCGTCGGCTCGACCCAGTCGGCCGGCCGACCTTGTGGAGGTGCCGGCACAGGATCTCCTGGTCGTTGAGCGGGAAGGCGGTGACCACGCGTGACTCGAGCATGGTCTGCGTCGCCTCCAGCGTGTTGGCGTCCTGCAGCGCGTACTCCTTGAACGTGACCGCGGCCATCTCGTGCGCGACGCGCTCGCGCGCGTTCTTCGCGGGCACGAAGTAGAGGGTGCCCTCGAACATGTGCGTGTTGTAGGACGTCGGCCAGTAGTGGTACGTGAGGTACCAGCCGCGCTCCCAGATCAGGATCACGAAGTTCGGCCACACCTGGAACGAGTCGAGGCCCCACGGCTCCTTGTCGGCCGGGTTCACGCCGTCGGGCAGCGGGTCGACCCGAGATCGGGCGCGTCCCACGGCCCGAACAGCCCGCTGCGCGTGACGCGTCTCCATCGGCTTGAGCATCTCGGGCGGCAGGCGCCAGCCCTGGCCGCCGTAGGTCGTGACCATCGGTGCGGACCGTCGATCTCGTAGTGCAGACCCTCGAAGCCGGCCTCCTGCACCTCGGGTCGAGCCGCGATCGGTGACTGCTTCGCGTGCAGAATTGGTGCGTGGTAGAACTCCTGGAAGGCGTCCATGAACAGCTTCCAGTTGCTGCCGACCTCGGCGCGATAGAAGAAGCGTTCCGTCATCCGGTCGAACGGGTAGTCGCCGATCGCGGTGACCATCGGCCCGAGGAACTCGGTCAGCGTCTGGCTCGGCTCCGGGTCGAGGTTCACGAAGACGAAGCCGGCCCACACGTCGCAGTGCACCGGGCACGAGGCCGTAGTCGTCCTTGTCGAGGTCGAAGAACTCCTGCTCCTGCTGCACGTACGAGCACGCGCCGTCGAGCTCGTACTTCCAGCCGTGGTACTTGCACACGAACTGGCGGCAGCTGCCCGCTCGACTCCTCTTGCGGGAAGTCGGTCCACACGAGCTTGTTGCCGCGGTGGCGGCAGATGTTGTGGAAGGCGCGGATCGTCGCCGTCCATGCCCCGCACGACGACGACCGACGTCCGGGCGACGGCGAGCTCCTTGGTGAAGTAGCTGCCCTTGCGGGGGAGCTGCTCGACGCGCCCGACGTTCAGCCACGCGCGCTTGAAGATCGCGTCGCGCTCGAGGTCGTGGATACTCGGGCGAGATCGAGTCCTCGTAGGACATCGGCCCGGTGCCGAGCTCGGGATAGTGCGCGGTCCAGCTGCCCTCGGCGGGCTTCTCGATCGGCGGCATCGGTTCCTTCCTCCTCGACCGGTCGGACCGCGTCGGCGTCGCCGCCGGCGGTAGGTCCGCGTCGAGCTCGAGCCCGAACGAGTTGAACGCCATCGCGAGCCCCGTGTACGTGCCCACGACGAACACCAGCTCCACGAGCTGTCGTTCGTCGAGCTCGCTCGGCGAGCGTCTGCCAGGTCGCGTCGGCGACGCGGTAGCCGTCGAGGAGCTCGTCGACCGCGGCGAGGACTGCCGCGTCGAACGCGGACCACGGCGCGTCGTGGCCGCCGGCGATGGCGTCGATCTCGTCGGTGGTGACGCCGGCCGCCGTCGCCATCCGCACGTGCTGCGCCCACTCGTAGTCGCAGTCGGTGCGCGACGCGACGCGCAGCACCGCGAGCTCGCGGACGCGCGGGTCGAGCACGGGCCGGCGCAACAGGACGGCGTTGTACGCGAGGAACGGCCCGGCGAGGGCGGGGTGGTGCATGAGCGTGCCGACGACGTTGGGTACCGCGACCGCATCGGGGCCCGTGGCCATGAAGCGGTCGGCGACGTCGGCGGAGAACCCGGTCTGCAACGCGTCGCGGACGTCGTCACCCCATTCGGCGCGCGGGCAGCGGCGCGAGGCGAGGGCCGGGCCCGTCGGTCACAGGTACCACCCGCCGTTCACGCCGATCGTCTGACCGGTGACGTAGCCGGCGTCGTCGGAGCAGAGGAACGCGCACGCCGCCGCGACGTCCTCGGGCGTGCCGGCACGCCGCACGGGTGTGCGGGCGATGACCGCCTCGATCGGCGGGAGGTCGCCCCGCGCCTCGGCCCGGCGCACCATGGGCGTGTCGATGAATCCGGGCGGGATCGTGTTCACGGTGATGCCGTTCGCCGCGTACTCGACCGCGAGCGCCTTGGTGAGCCCGATCACGCCACCCTTCGACGCCACGTAGTGCGCCATGCGCGCCGCGCCCGACTGCGCGCTCGACGACGAGATGGTGACGATCCGGCCCCACCCCGCGTCGAGCATGTCGGGGATCGCGGACTGGATGGCGTGGAAGGTGCCGGTCAGGTTCACCGCGAGCATCCGGGCCCAGGTGTCGGGGGTGATGTCGGTGAAGGCGCGGAACTCGTCGAGGCCGGCGCTCGTCACGAGGATCTCCACCGGGCCGAGCTCGGTCCGCACCTTCGCGATGGCGTCGTCGACCGCGTCGCGGTCGGTCACGTCGACCGGGAGCGCGAGCGCGTCGGCACCGCCGTCCCGCAGGGCTTCGGCCGCGGTGGCCGCGGCGTCACCGTCGAGATCGAGCAGCGCGGCCCGGTGCCCGAGCGAGGTCAAGCGGGTCGCCACCGCGAGGCCCATGCCCGACGCGGCGCCGGTGACGACGGCAACCCGGCTCATCGTGTGCTCCCTCGGACGACGCGGATCCGGGCGAGTATGGCGCGTCGCCCCTCGGTGAGCAAGCAGGCTCTCGGAAAATGAGAACGTCATTGCCACAACGGGGACAGGCCCGGTAGGGTCGCCGGGCGGCGCCACGCGCCGCTGACCGAGGAGGGGCGAGGTGCGGATCGGGCTCATGATCGGTCCGGAGCGCGGCCGCTACCGCGACAAGGTCACCCGCCTCGTAGTCCGACGCGCGCGCCGCCGAGACCGCGGGCTTCGCGTCGATCTGGGTGCCGCAGATCCCGGACGACTTCGACGCCCTCACCGCGGTGACGCTGATGGGCCGGGCGACGACGCGCGTCGAGCTCGGCACCGCGGTGGTGCCGATCCAGACCCGCCATCCGATCGCGATGGCCCAGCAGGCGCTCGCGACCCAGGCGGTGTGCGACGGACGGCTGACGCTCGGCCTCGGTCCGTCCCACCACTGGATCGTCACGGACATGCTCGGCCTGCCGTACGAGAAGCCGGCGCGCCTCGTGCGCAACTACCTCGAGGTGCTCGACGTGGCCTTGGCCGGCCCGGGTCAGGTCGACGTCGAGAACGACGACTTCCGAGTGCACAACGCGATCGACGTCACCGACATCACGCCGACGCCCGTGCTCGTCGCCGCCCTCGCACCGCTCATGCTGCGCATCGCGGGGGAGCAGGCGGCGGGGACGATCCTCTGGATGGCCGACGAGCGCGCGATCGGCGGGCACGTGGTGCCCCGGATCACGCAGGCCGCGGCAGGTGCGGGGAGGCCCTCGCCGCGCGTCGTGGCCGGGGTCCCGGTGGCGCTGTGCCGCCCCGAGGACGTCGACGCCGCGCGGGCCTGGGCCAACGTCGCCCTCGGTCACGCCGAGTACTCGCCCAACTACCAGAGACTCCTCGAGCACGGCGACGCGTCCGACGTCGGCGACCTGCTCGCGGCGGGCGACGAGGGCGCCGTCCTCGCCCGGTTGGCGCGCTTCCGCGACGCCGGGGTCACCGACCTCGCCGTGCGCGTGCTGCCGCTCGGCGCCGACCGCGAGGCGCGCATCGCGTCGAAGCAGCGCACGCTCGCGTACCTGTCGTCGCTCTGCCCCGATATCTGAGGGCGCCCGAGCGGTGATCTGCGTCGCTGCAGCCGCGCCCGACGAGCCGGAGTCGTCGGTCGGGGTGGTGCGCGCAGCGCGGCGGGTGTCCCGGCGGCGCAGCGAGGTTCAGGCGTCGTAGTCGACGACGACCTCGTGACTGACCGGGACCGACTGACAGGTGAGCACCCAGCCCTCGGCGAGGTCGTCGGGCGTCAGCGCGTTGTTCGCCCGCATCCGCACCTCCCCGACGTCCAGGTGGGCCATGCACGTCGCGCAGTTGCCCGCCTCGCACGAGAACGGCGGGTTCAGGCCGCCGCGGCGGGCGGTCTCGAGCAGCGTGTCGCCGGCGCGGTAGTCGACCGTGTGTCGGCGGCGATCCAGGCGGATCACCACCACCTCGGGCGTGCCGACGTCCGGCGCGCGGTCGGGCTCGGAGGGCGGGTCGGGTGGGGGCGGCATGATGGCACCTGGTCGGCCCGGCATGATAACCACGCTCTCACAGAACGATCGTCCGATTCTCACGGCTGCCGAGGGGGGTACATGGCGACGTCCGGTGCGCCGAGATGGCCGGTGCGGAACGTGCCCACCGCGCTCGGCGAGCGGTACCGCGAGGTCGGGTGGTGGCGCGAGGAGACGCTCGGCGAGGCCGTCGACCGGTCGTTGCGCGCCGCGCCGGACACCGGCCTGCACATCTGGTCGCGGGAGCGGCCGTGGCACGGCACCTACGCCGACGTCCACCTCGAGGCGCGCCGTCTGGTCACCGCGTCTGCGCGACGCGGGGGTCGCACCCGGGAGCGCGGTCGCGTTCCAGCTGCCGAACTGGCGCGAAGCCGTCGTCGCCTTCTACGGCCTCGCGATGGGTGGCTACGTGCTGGTTCCCATCGTGCACATCTACGGGCCGAAGGAGGTGCGCTTCATCCTCGCCCAGAGCGGCGCGGTCGCGTACCTTTCGGCCGACCGGTTCGGCCATGTCGACTACCTCGACGTCGTCGACGGCGCACCCGCGGGCAGCCTCGCCGACCTCGCGCTGCACGTCGTGGTCGGCGATCCGACCGGCGCAGCCCCGGCAGGCGTCACACGGGTCGGATGGAGCGTGGTCGACGCGGCCGAACCGGCGGCGGCGTGCACCACGGCGGATCCGGACGCAGTCTGCGTCCTCGCGTACACCTCGGGCACGACCGCCGAGCCGAAAGGCGTGATCCACTCCCACCGGACGCTGCTCGCCGAGGTCACACACATCGCAGGGATGATCGCGGTGGCGCACCCGAACCTGATGGGGTCCCCGGTGACCCATGCGACCGGCATGCTCGGCGCGGTGCTCGCACCGATGGAGCTGGGCGAGCCGATCCATCTCGTGGACCGCTGGGACCCGGAGCACGCGCTCGAGATCATGCTGGAGGCAGGGATCGGCGCGGGGACGGGCGCGGCCGTGTTCCTCGCCAGCCTGCTCGACCATCCCGGGTTCACCGACGAGCACGCGGCGAAGATCCGGCGAGTGGGACTCGGCGGTGCGCCGGTGCCGTCCGCGCTCGGGGAACGGGCGGCGGCGCGCGGGATCGTGGTGATCCGTGCGTACGGATCGACCGAGCACCCGTCGGTCACGAGCGGCAGCTACGACGATCCCGCGGCGAAGCGTCACGGCACCGACGGCCGGCCGCTGCCGGGCGTCGAGATGCGGCTGGTCGACGACGACGGCGAGCCGGTGCCGGCCGGCACGCCGGGCGAGATCTGGTCGCGCGGTCCCGATCTCGCGCTCGGCTACACCGATCCCGCGCTGACCGCGCGGCGCGTTCACCGCCGACGGCTGGTACCGCACCGGGGACATGGGCGTTCTCGACGCCGACGGCTACCTCACGATCACCGACCGGCTGCACGACGTGATCATCCGCGGCGGCGAGAACATCTCCGCGGCCGAGGTCGAGGAGGCGATCGTCACGCTCCCCGGGGTGCTCGAGGTGGCGGTGGTCGCCGCGCCCGACGCCCGCCTCGGCGAGCATGCGTGCGCGGTGGTGCGCACCGCGCCCGATCGCATCGGTCGACCTCGCCACGATCACCGCGCACCTCGATCGGGTCGGGCTGGCGCGCCAGAAGTGGCCGGAGTCGTTGCGGGTCGTCGCCGACTTCCCGCGGACGGCATCGGGGAAGATCCGCAAGGTCGACCTGCGGCGGCGACCTGCGCGAGGGGGTCGGGACATGACGCGACCGCGATCACGGTGACGCCGATCGCCGGCGCGCTGGGTGCGGAGATCGGCGGCATCGACCTCGGGCGCATCGACGACGCGACCGTGACCGCGATCCGGGCGGCGTGGCTCGAGCATCTCGTCGTGTTCTTCCGCGACCAGACGCTGGACGCCGACGCGTTCCTCGCGTTCGCGCGCCGGATGGGCGAGCCGGTCGAGTACCCGTTCGTGCGCGGCATCGACGGGTACCCCCAGATCATCGAGGTGGCCAAGCTCCCGCACGAGACCGTGAACTTCGGCGGCATCTGGCACAGCGACACCGCGTACCTCGACGCTCCGCCCATGGGGACGATGCTGCTGGCACGCGAGATCCCGCCCGTTGGTGGCGACACGCTGTTCGCGAACATGTACGCCGCGTACGACGCGCTCTCGCCGGCGTTGCAGCACGTGCTGGAGGGACTCACCGCGGTGAACACGTCGGCGCTCGCCGACGTCTCCAAGACCCGAGAGGACCGCATCGCCGACGGCGGGGTCGCCGACGCGGTGGAGTACGTCGCCGAGCACCCCGTGGTGCGCACGCACCCGGAGACCGGCCGGAAGGCGCTCTACGTGAACGTCGCCCACACCGCGCGCTTCGCGGGCATGACCGAGGGCGAGAGTGCCGGGCTGCTGCGGTTCCTGTTCGAGCACTCGGTGCGACCGGAGTTCACGTGCCGGTTCCGGTGGGACGTCGGCTCGCTGGCGCTGTGGGACAACCGCTGCGCGCAGCACAACCCGGTGAACGACTACGACGGGCACACCCGCCGCATGCTCCGCATCACGCTCGCCGGCGACCCACCCCGCTGACACCCGGCGCGCCTCTCGGGAGAACGGCGACGGCTCGTCGGAGAATCCGGTATCCGCTCACTGGTAACACGCTTCTCACAGCCGCTAGCGTGCCGGCGCGGTCTCACCGCAGGGGGATGCCAGTGCGCAGCGAGGTCCCGTGGCCGACGATCCCGGCGATGCTCCGGGACGGCGCGCGCCGCCGCCGGGACGCCGAGGCCGTGGTCGTGGGTGACCGCCGCGTCACCGCCGCCGAGCTGGTCGGTGAGGTGCACGGCGTCGCGCATGGCCCTCGTCGCCACCGGCGTCGAGCCCGGTCAGCGGGTCGCGATCTGGGCGCCGAACTCGATCGAGTGGATCGTCGCCGCACTGGCGATCACGTCGGTCGGTGGCGTGCTCGTGCCGGTGAACACGCGCTTCAAGGGCGCCGAGGCCGCGTACGTCCTGGCCCGCAGTGACGCGCGCGTCCTGTTCACGGTCCGGGGATTCCTCGACACCGACTACCCGGCCCTGCTCGCCGCGTCGGGCGAGGCGCTCCCGCGCCTGCGGACGACGGTGCTGCTCGCAGGGGAGCGGGGCGCGGCGACGACGTCGCTCGCCGACTTCGTCGCGGCCGGCCGCGCGGAGCCCGAGGTCGTGTCGACGCACGCGTCGACGCGCTGGGTCCCGACGATCCGAGCGACGTCGTGTTCACCTCGGGCACCACGGGGAGCCCGAAGGGCGTCGTGATGACGCACGGCCAGACGCTGCGCGCGTACCTCGACTGGTGCGACTGGGCCGACCTCCGCCCCGGTGACCGTTACCTCATCGTCAACCCGTTCTTCCACATCTTCGGGTACAAGGCCGGGGTGCTCGCGTCGCTCATGCGCGGCGCCACGATCTTCCCGCTCGCGGTGTTCGATCCCGACGTCGTGTGCGAGCTGGTCGAGCGCGAGCGCATCACGGTCCTGCCCGGCGCAGCCGACGCTGTACCAGTCGCTGCTCGACAACCCCGACGCGCGCCCGGCACGACCTGTCGACGTTGCGCCTCGCGGTCACCGGCGCGGCCGACATCCCCGTCGAGCTCATCCGGCGCGTCGCCGAGGAGCTCCCGTTCGAGCGCATCCTCACCGGCTACGGCCTCACCGAGGCGGGCACGGTGACCGGGAGCCGGCCCGACGACGACTTCGCGCACATCGCGGGCACGGTCGGCGTGCCGTGGCCGGGCTTCGAGGTCCGCACCGTCGACGCGAGCGGCGCCGACGCCGCGCCGGGCGAGCCGGGCGAGGTCGTGGTGCGCGGCGAGACCGTCATGCGGACCTACCTCGACGATCCCGAGGCGACCGCCGCCGCGATCGACGGCGACGGCTGGTTGCACACCGGCGACCTCGGCACGTTCGACGCCGACGGGTACCTGCGGATCGTCGGGCGGATCAAGGACATGTTCATCGTCGGCGGATTCAACGCCTACCCCGCCGAGATCGAGAACCTGCTGCTCCGCCACCCGCGCGTCGCGCAGGCCGCGGTCGTCGGCGTGCCCGACGCGCGGCTGGGCGAGGTCGGCATGGCGTTCGTCGTCGCCGCACCCGGCGCGCCGATCGAGCCCGACGGCGATCATCGCGTGGGCGCGCGACGAGATGGCGAACTACAAGGTGCCGCGTCGCGTCGAGTTGGTCGACGAGCTCCCGGTGAACGCGACCGGCAAGGTCGTGAAGGACGAGCTGCGCGCCCGGGCCGGGCTCGCCGAACGGAGTGCCCCGTGAGCACCGTGCCCGTGGCCGACGGCATCGTGACGTCCGGTCGACGACCCCCAGTTGATCGGCAGCCGCTGCGCGGACTGCGGGATCGTGACGTTCCCGAGCCAGGACTCGTGCCCGCGCTGCGGCTCGACCGCGATGGCCGAGCACCTGCTCGCGCGGCGCGGCCGGCTGTGGGCGTGGACCACGCAGGGCTTCCCGCCGCCGGCGCCGCCGTACCTCGGGCCGGCCGGGCGTGACTTCGTGCCGTTCGGTGTGGGCTACGTCGACCTCGGCGACGTGAAGGTGGAGCTGCGCCTCACCGAGTCCGACCCGGACCGGTTGCGGACCGGGACGGAGATGGAGCTGACCGTGGTGCCCTTGTGCACCGACGCCGACGGCAACGACGTCGTGACCCCGGCGTTCCGCCCGGTGGAGGAGGGACCATGAGCGGTGACGTGGCGATCGTGGGGGTGGGGCTCCACCCGTTCGGCCGCTTCCCGGGCGTGACCGCGATCGAGATGGGCGCGGTCGCGATCCGGCGCGCCCTGGCCGACGCCGGCGTCGAGTGGCGCGACATCGGCTTCGCGTTCGCGGGCAGCTACGAGGTCGACAACCCCGACGCGGTCGTCGCGCTGATCGGGCCTCACCGGCATCCCCTTCACCGACGTGTACAACGGCTGCGCGACCGCGGCGAGCGCGCTCTACGCTCGCGGCGCAGACGATCCGCCTCGGTGAGCACCGGCTCGGCATCGCGGTCGGGATGGACAAGCACCTGCCCGGCGCGTTCAGCGCGGATCCGCGCCTCTACGCGTGCCCGTAGTGGTACGGCGACGTCGGGCAGTTCATCACCACGAAGTTCTTCGGGATGAAGATCAACAAGTACATGGACGACCACGGCATCTCGCAGCAGACGCTCGCCCGGGTCGCGGCGAAGGGCTACCGCAACGGCGCTCGCAACCCGAATGCGTTCCGCCGCACGCCGCTCAGTCGGAGGAGGAGATCCTCGCGTCGCCGGTGTTGAACCACCCGTTGACGCAGTACATGTTCTGCAGCCCGGACGAAGGCGCCGCGGCCGTGATCCTGTGCCGCGCGGAGGACGCGCACCGCTACTCGTCGACGCCGATCTTCCTGAAGGCGTCGACCGTGCGCACGCGTCGCCTCGGCGCGTTCGAGGTCCACAGCCCGTGGCTGCCGTCCGAGCAGGAGGTCGGCCCGACGGTCGACGCGTCGCGCGCCGCGTACGAGGCGGCGGGGATCGGGCCCGAGGAGGTCGACGTGATCCAGCTGCAGGACACCGACGCGGGCGCGGAGGTGATCCACCTCGCCGAGAACGGCTTCTGCGCCGACGGCGAGCAGGAGGCGCTCGTCGCCGACGGCGCGCTCGAGATCGAAGGCCGGCTGCCGGTGAACACCGACGGTGGCCTCATCGCCAACGGCGAGCCGATCGGCGCATCCGGCCTGCGCCAGGTACACGAGATCGTGCTGCAGCTGCGCGGGCAGGCCGGCGACCGCCAGGTGCCCGGCGATCCCAGGGTCGGGTACACCCAGCTCTACGGCGCGCCGGGCACCGCCGGCGTCTCGATCCTGTCGGTCTGAGTCGGGCGCCCGGTGGACACGCGCGACACGGCCGAGCAGGCGGAGCTGCGCCGCACCGCACGGGCGCTCGCGTCGCGAGCTCGGGCCCGCGACCGTCGCGGAACTCGACGACACCGCGCGCCGTGACCGGCTGGCCGCGGCGGCGCGCGCCGCCGGCTGGACCGAGCTGCGCGACGACGCGGGCGACGGCGGTCCGCTCGCGAGCGGTGTCGAGGCGGCGATCGTCGTCGAGGCGCTGGGCCGGGCGGTGGCCGACGTGCCGCTCGCCGGGCCGTTGCTCGCCGCCGACCTCGCGCGCCGCGCCGGCGTGACGATCGAGCCCGGCGCGGTCGTCGCGTTCGCCGCCGATCTCGCAGGATCCCGGCGCCGCGCGTCGCGGTCGACGCCGTCGACGCGGCGTGCGACGTCGACGCGCGTACGCGCTGGTCCCGACGGCGACCGACTGGTCCCGCGCCGAGCCGCTCGGCGGCGACGGGCGGGACCGACCTCACCCGCGCGGTCGCGCCGGTCCAGCGGCGAGCCGGCACGAGCCGGTCGGTCGCGCCGCTCGGCGCGGAGGACCTCGCCGCCTGGCGCGCGCTCGGCCTCGCCCTCACCGCGCGCCGACCTGGTGGGCGTCGATGCGCGGCGTCATCGACCTCACGGTGGCGTACGCGTCCGAGCGCCGGCAGTTCGGCGTGCCGGTCGGATCGTTCCAGGCCGTGCAGCACCTCCTCGCCGAGGCCCACTGCCTGTGGAGGGCTCGCACAGCGTCGACGCTGCACGCGACGTGGGCCGTCGACGCGCTCGATCCCGCCGACGCGCTCGCGGCCGGTCGCGTCGCCAAGGCGTACTGCGCCGCGCGCCGCGCGCACCGTGTGCGAGACCGCGGTCCAGGTGCACGGCGGGATCGGCAACACCTGGGAGTGCATGGTGCACGTGTACCTGCGGCGCGCGCTGCTCTCGGCGCAGTGGTTCGGCGACGACGGCGTGCAGCTCCGCGCGATCGCCGCGGCGCGGACGGGGGGGCTCGATGGACTTCCGTGACTCGCCGGCCGAGGCCGAGTTCCGGGCCCGGCTGCGCGCCTGGCTGGCGGCCAACAACCCCGGCCTGCCGACGTCGTCGACCGACGACGAGTACTGGGCCCGCCAGGCCGAGTGGCACACCGCGCTGTACGACGCCGGCTTCTTCGGGCTGAGCTGGCCGGCCCGGTTCGGCGGCCACGACCTCCCGACCGTGTTCGACGTCATCCTCGACGAGGAGCTCGCGGCCGCGGGCGCGCCGCCGCGTCCGAGCCTCGGCTACCTCGTGCAGGGGATCAGCACCCACGGCACGACGCGATCGCAGGACCGCGTTTCCTCCCGGGTCTGATCAGCGGGCGCGAGCG
This sequence comes from uncultured Acidimicrobiia bacterium, assembly GCA_963756815.1. GTDB lineage: Bacteria > Actinomycetota > Acidimicrobiia > IMCC26256 > JAENVU01 > JAENVU01. The sequence goes on along the minus strand of CAVWPR010000061.1, from coordinate 205,266 downwards.
TTGGTGCCAGGGGTTCAGCGAACCCGATGCCGGCTCCGACCTCGCGTCGCTGCGCACGACCGCGACGCGCGACGGCGACGAGTACGTGATCGACGGGCACAAGATCTGGACGAGCTACTCCGACGTCGCCGACTGGTGCCTGCTGCTCGCGCGCACCGACCCCGACGTCCCGAAGCACAAGGGCCTCTCGGCGTTCGCGGTTGCCGATGCACCAGCCGGGGTCGAGCAGCGGCCGCTGCGGATGATGAACGGCGTCACCAACGAGTTCGGGCAGGTGCTCTTCGACGGCGCGCGGGTCCCCGCCGGCGAACATGATCGGCGCGCCGGGCGAGGGCTGGCGGCTCGCGATGACGATCGTGAGTCACGAGCGCGAGCCCGGCGAGCTCGGGTACGTCGCGCGCTACGCGAAGTCGGTCCAGCGAGCTCGAGCGCGACGGTGCGCGCGGACCCGGCGGCGTTCCGCGACGACCAGCGCGACCGCGGTCGCGTGGGCGCACGTGCAGGCCGAGATGCTGCGGCTGCACGTGTGCCGGCGGCTCTCCGAGCGGCTCGACGGCGTCGACCACGGCCCCGGTGGCTCGATCGACAAGCTGCTGATGACCTGGGTGGAGCAGGCGGTCGGGACACGCCGCGCTCGACGTGGCCGGGCGCGGACGCGGCGACCGACGCCGACGACGAGGCGCTGAAGGTGTACCTCTACAGCCGCGCGCAGAGCGTCATGGGCGGCACGTCCCAGATCCAGAAGAACATCGTCGCGACCCGCATCCTGGGCCTGCCGACGCCTGAGCGACGCGCGAGCAAAGGAGCCCGATGGACTACGACCTGCCCGACGTGATCCGGTGGAGGCCGACGGCCCGGTGCGGATCGTGCGCCTCGTCGCGCCCCGACCAGCTCAACGCGATCAACGAGGAGCTGCACCTCGGCCTGACCCGGCTGTTCCCGCAGCTGAGCGCCGACGCCGACGCGCGCGGTCGCGGTCATCACCGGCGAGGGTCGCGCGTTCTCGGCCGGCGGCGACTTCGACCTGCTCGACCGGATGGCGAACGACCGCGCGCTGCGGCGCGACGTGATCGCCGAGGGCCGCGAGCTCGTGGTCAACATGATCCGCTGCCGCGTCCCGGTCGTCGCCGCGGTGAACGGGCCCGCGGTCGGTCTCGGCTGCAGCGTGATCGCGCTGTCCGACGTCGTCTACATGGCCGAGTCGGCGTACCTCGTCGGACCCGCACGTGACGGTCGGGCTCGTCGCCGCCGACGGTGGCCCGCTCACCTGGCCGCTGCACACGAGCCTGCTGCTGGCGAAGGAGTACGCGTTCACCGGCGACCGGATCACCGCGGCGCGGGCGGCCGAGATCGGCCTCGCGAACCACGTGTGCCCCGACGGCGAGGTGCTCGACGCCGCGCTCGCGGCCGCGCACAAGATCGCGGCGCTGCCGCATCAGGCGGTCGAGGCGACCAAGCGGGTCCTCAACCTGCACCTCGAGCGGGCGGTGCTCGCCACGATCGACTTCGCGATGGCGGCCGAGACCGAGTCGTTCGACACCGCCGACCTGCGCGCGAACGTCGACCGCTTCCTCGGCCGCTGACACCGCAGCCGGCTCGGCGGAGCGACCCCGTCGACGCGAGCAACGCCGGCCGACGAGCCGTCCGGGCGATGTACTCGAGGTGCAGCCGGGTGAGGCCGCGCAGGATGTACGTCGGCGCGTACCGGTAGCGGCGGGCGCCGGCCGGTCCGTGCTCGGTCTCGGAGATCGTGATGTCGGCCATGCGGTCGAGGATGCGCTCGAGGCTGATGCGGGCCTCGGCGCGGGCGAGCGGCGCGCCGGGACACGTGTGGATGCCGTGTCCGAACGCGAGGTGCTGGCGCGCGTTCGCGCGGTCGGGCCGGAACTCGGCCGGGCACTCGAAGCGGCGCGGGTCACGGTTCGCCGCGCCGGCGACGACCATCACCGTGCTGCCGGCGGGGACGTCGACGCCGCCGACGGTCGTGGGCACGCGGGCGAGTCGGAAGTCGCCCTTGATCGGGCCCTCGTACCGCAGCGTCTCCTCGACGAAGTTCGGGATGCGGTCGCGGTCGGCGCGCAGCCCGGCCTGGAGCCCCGGCTGCTCGGCGATCAGCTGCAGCGCGGCCGCGAGGAGGCGCACGGTCGTCTCCTGGCCCGCGGCGAACAGGTTCGCGGCGATGCGCACGACGTCGATCACGTCGGGCAGTGACCCGTCGGGGAACGTCGCGGTGGCGAGCCCGGTGAGCACGTCGTCGGTCGGTTGCGGCGCGCGGTCCTCGACGTACTCGCGTGAACTGCTCGTAGAGGTACTCGAGCGGACTGTGCTGCAGCGCCTTCTTCGTGCTGCCGATGTCTGTGCTTCGGTCCCTTGGCGGCGAGCTTGGCCCGGAACTCGGCGTGGTCCGACTCGGGCACGCCGAGCAGATCGGCGACCACGAGCATCGCGAACGGGCTCGCGAACTCGCTGATGAACTCGCAGTGACCGGCGGCGACGATCTCGTCGAGCTGCCGGTCGGCGAGGCGCCACATGAACTCCTCGTTCTCGCTCAACCGCTTCGGCGTGATCAGCCGCATCAGCAGGGCGCGGTGGTCGGTGTGCTTCGGCGGGTCGAACGTGGGCAGCTGGTCGCTCATCGGCAGCTCGTCGCGGTGCTGCTCGATCGAGCGCGGTCACGTCGTCGCCGGTGAGCGGCACCGGGAACCCGGGGAACGGCCCGGTGACCGAGTTGCACGACGAGAAGGTCGCGGTGTCGTGCAGCACCGCCACCGCCTCCTCGTACCCCGTGACCATCACCACGCCGTGATGCGGCTCGCGCTGCACCGGGCACTGCGCGCGGAGGTGCTCGAAGTACGGGTAGGGATCGGCGACGAACGCGTTCCCCGACGAAGAAGTCGATCTCGTCGAGGTCGGGCGCGGCGTCGGCGCATTCGTCTCTCCGTTGCGTTCAGAGTTCGATGAGCGTCGGTACCCGGCGCGTCGTGAGCAGGTGCCGGCCGAGGTCCAACGCGATCTCCTCGGCGGTGCCGAACACTCCGTCGAGCACCATCGTGCGCTTGAGGAAGCGGTGGAACGGATGTTCGGTCGTGAAGCCGATCCCGGCGAGGACCTGCTGGCAGTTCGTGGCGACGACGTCGCGCGGTGCGGCCGGCCGTCGCCTTCGCCAGCGCGGCGGTGAGGTCGGTTCGGCTCGTCGGCCGCGGCGCCGAGCACCGCGTCGAGCGTCTCGATCGCGACGAGCGCGTCGGCCAGCCGGTGGCGTACCGCCTGGAACCGTGCGATCGGACGCCCGAACTGCACGCGGTCCAGCGCGTGCGTGCGGGCGAGGTCGAGCATCGTGCGGCACGCGCCGGCGATCTGGTGCCCGATCGCGCGCCGCCCGGCGGCGAGCGCACGGCGCCCCGGCCCGCGTCGAGCCTCGCGGTCGCCCGGGACGCCGTCGGTCGATCCGTACCTCGTGCCACGCCGCATCGGGGTCGACGCCCGCGACCGGCGCGGACGTCGGCCGCGGCACGCAGCACGGTCGCGACGGTGTCGGCCGGTCCCGACCGACACACGAGCACGAAGGCCTCGGCGGTGGCGGCGCGGCCGGTCGCGAGGCCGAGCGCCTGCACCGCTCGGCGTCGACGCGCCCGGGCGGGAGCCACGTGCCGAACCGCGGCAGCACGGCGGCGAGCCCGGGACCCGGCGCGACGCCGAGCGCGTCGAGGACGACGTCGTCGAGCGCGGTCGCGGTGCCTCGTCGCGCCGAGCTCGGTGAACACGACGGCCACCGCGTCGTGCGGCTCGGCGGCGAGCATCTCGGGCCAACCGAGGTCGCGCCAGCGTGGCGTCGACGTCCGCCGGGTCGGCGGTCTCGAGCGCGCTGTGCACCGTCGACGCCGAGCAGCGCGCGCTCGGCCGCGTCCATCACTCGTCGCTCCCGAGCTCGAGCAGCCGTCGGGCGATGATGTTGCGCTGCACCTCGGCGGTGCCGCCGTAGATGGTCGCGGCCCGGGAGTACAGGTACTCGCTGCGCCACGACGCGCCGTCGACGGTGTCGTCGAGCTCGACGACACCGCGGCAGCAGGCGCCGCGCCGCGTCGTACGTGGTCTGCTCGGCGGTGGCGACGAGCACCTTGTCGATCGACGTCTCGGCGCCGAGGGTCTCGCCGCGAGCGAGCCGGTGTTGCGTGGCGCGTGACCGGGCCCGCAGCCCGTGCAGCTCCACGAACGCCTGGCCGAGGACCTCGGCGCTGCGCTCGTCGTCGGGCGCGGCCTCGACGACGCGCTCGAGGCGCCGGTAGAGGAAGGCGATCCGCTGCCAGAAGCACGACGAGCGCTCGTACGGGAGGATGCTCATCGCGACGGCCCAGCCACCGTCGACCTCGCCGAGCACGCGGTCCGCGGGGACGACGACGTCGTCGAACCAGACCTCCGCGAACTCGACGACGCCGTTCAGCATCTCCAGCGGCGCGACCGTGATCCCCGGCGTGTCCATGTCGACGAGGAACGCGGTGATGCCGCGGTGGCGTGATTCCGGCGTCCCGGTTCGGGTCAGGAGCACGCACCGGTCGGAGTACTGCGCCAGGCTGGTCCAGACCTTCTGGCCGTTGATCGTCCACGTCGACGCGGTCGCGGGATCACCGTCGGGACGCAGCACGGCAGGCGAGCCCGGCGAGGTCGCTGCCGGTGCCCGGCTCGGAGAACCCCTGGCACCACATCTCGTCGCCCGCGAGCAACCGGGGGACCACGTCGCGCGCGAGCGCCGGGGGAGCGAAGTCGATGACGGTCGGGGCCAGCACCTCGATGAGCGAGAACAGCCCGGGGTCGGCGAGGTCGCGTGCCGCGAGCGCGGCGCCGAGCTCGGTGCGCAGCATCGGCGAGCCGCCGAGGCCGCCGACCGGCTCGGGCCAGCCGTAGCGCATCCAGTCGGCGTCGAAGAGCAGACGCTTCACGCGTTGCATCTGCGCGACCTGCTCGTCGAGGGTCCCGGCCCCCTCGTGGCGGGGCGCGAGCTCGGCGGCGTGGGTGTCGAGCCACGCGGCGAGCCCGGCACGGAAGTCGGCGACCCGACCGCTCCTCCATGCCTCCTCCTCGGCGTCGTCGCTCGCGGCGCTGCGCCATTGTCCCAGTCGGCCGGCTCCGACGCGGCGAACCCGTCGGCGTCCTCGCGCGTTCCGAGCCGAGAATCCCGCATGCTCTTGGCGAGAGAGCAATTCTCGCCTAGCGTAATCGCCGTACTGGCCCGGGGGAGTGGGCCGGCGCGTGACCGGATGCAAGGGGGGACCGGCAGCGGTGTGGCACGAGGAGCGACTGCTGATCGACGGTGCCCTCGTGCCCGCGTCCGGCGGCGCGGTGTTCGAGACGATCGATCCCGCATCCGAGGAGGTCCTCGGCGTGGCCGCCGACGCGACCGTCGACGACGCCCGACGGGCGATCACCGCAGCACGGAGCGCGTTCGATGCCGATCGCTGGTCGCGTGACCGCGACCTCCGCGTCCGCTGCCTCCGTCAGCTCCACGACGCGCTGCGCGCGCACGTCGAGCCGCTGCGTGAGGTCCTGGTGCGCGAGGTCGGCGCGCCGGTGTCGAGCACGAGCGGCCCGCAGCTCGAGGGCCCGATCGACGTCGTCACCTGGTACGCCGACCTGCTGGAGGAGCACGAGTTCGTCGAGGACCTGGGCGCGCGCGACACGTTCGCGGGCCGGCACCACCGGTGGATCGAGCAGGAGGCGGCCGGCGTCGTCGGCGCGATCACGGCCTACAACTATCCGATCCAGCTCTCGCTCGCGAAGCTCGCCCCTGCACTGGCTGCGGGCTGCACGGTCGTCCTCAAGGGCGCGCCCGACACGCCGTGGGCGACCCTGGCGCTGGGTCAGCTCGTGGCCGAGGCCACCGACATCCCGCCGGGCGTGGTCAACGTGCTCTCGTCGTCGGCGCCCGAGGTGGGGGCCGAGCTGACGACGCATCCCGACGTCGACGTCGTGTCGTTCACCGGCTCGACGCCCGTCGGCCGGCAGATCATGGCCGCGGCCAGCGCCACCGTGAAGCGGGTGTTCCTCGAGCTCGGCGGCAAGTCGGCGTTCGTGCTCCTCGACGACGGCGACGTCGGCATGGCCGCGATGTTCTGCGCGTACGCCGCGATCTCGCACTCGGGTCAGGGGTGCGCCATCACGTCGCGCCTCGTCGCCCCGCGCGCCCGCTTCGACGAGGTCGTCGACGTCGCGCGCAGCATGCTCGCCGACGTCGCGTACGGCGATCCCGCCGACCCGGCGCACATGATGGGCCCGCTGATCAACGCGCGGCAGCGCGACAAGGTCGCCGGCTACGTGGACCGCGCGGTCGCCGCGGGCGCGAAGGCCGTCGTCGGTGGGGGCCGGCCCGCGCACCTGCCGAAGGGGTTCTTCTTCGAGCCGACGCTGCTCGTCGACGTCGACGAGGACGCCGAGGTGGCCCAGGACGAGCTGTTCGGGCCGGTGCTCGTGGTGCTGCCCCACGACGGCGACGACGACGCGGTCCGGATCGCGAACAATTCGATCTTCGGGCTCTCCGGCGCGGTCCTGAGCGACGACCGGGAGCGGGCCCTCGCGGTCGCGCGGCGCATCCGAGCGGGCACGATGAGCGTCAATGGCGGCGTGTACTACGGCCCGGACGCCCCGTTCGGGGGCTACAAGCAGTCCGGGATCGGCCGGGAGATGGGCCGAGCGGGGCTCGAGGAGTTCCTCGAGCGCAAGACGTTCGCCGAGCCCGCGCCGTGAGTCGACGACCGGTCCGGCCGTCGACGTGAGGTGTCACCGGTCGAGTTGCGACCGCGCAGATCGCGCTGCTGTGGCAGCGTCCGTCCAGGGGGGATGAACATGGCTCGTACCCGCAAGCGCCTCGGTTCCGCGATCGTCGCCGCGGCGGCGACCGTCGCTCTCGTCGGACTCGTGGCCCTGCCGACGTCCGGTGCCGCGACGACCTACCCGGCGGTCGACCAACCGGGTGTCTCCGCGAAGGAGATCAAGGTCGGTGGTGTGGTCACCGCGTCGAACGACCCCACCGGGGGCTCGCTCGGCACGGCCAACGACGGCGTGAAGGCGTACTTCGCGTCCGTCAACGCCAAGGGTGGCGTCTACGGCCGCAAGCTCGTGCTCAGCGCGAAGCACGACGACGGACTCGCGAACAACCGCAACGAGGTCCAGTCACTGCTCACCAACGACGACGTGTTCGCCGTCCTCCCGGTCGCGGTGCAACTGTTCACGGGTGCCGGGCTCCTCGCCGACGCCAAGGTGCCGACCTACGGGTGGGACATCAACGCCGAGTGGGGCTCGGAGCACAACAGCCCCGGTCCGGCGAACTTCTTCACGAACGTCGGCGGGTACATCTGCTTCACCTGCGGTGCCGGCGTGCAGTCGTGGCTGCCGAAGAAGCTGAACCGCCACCGCATCGGCGTGCTCGCGTTCAACGTGGAGCAGTCGACGGCGTGCGCCGAGGGCCTGGAGAAGGGATTCAAGAAGTACCCGACGGCGAAGATCGTGTTCATGGACAAGAGCCTCACGTTCGGGAGCCCCGACTACAGCGCGCAGGTCGCGCAGATGAAGGACAAGAACGTCGACCTCGTGATCTCCTGCATCGACGGCAACGGGGCGGCATCCCTGGGTCGGGAGATCAAGAAGCAGGGGCTCGACGCGATCCAGATCCTGCCGAACTCCTACAACCAGGCCTTGGTGAAGAAGAACGCCGAGGTCCTGAACGGGAGCTACCTCTTCACGACCTTCACGCCGATCGAGACGAAGCCGGCGCCGCCCGGGCTCAAGCAGTACCTCAAGTGGATCGCGAAGACGCACGGCAAGAAGACCGAGAACTCGCTGATGGGTTGGATCAACGCCGACGAGTTCGTGACGGGACTGAAGGCTGCCGGCCCGAGCTTCACCCGGCAGAAGGTGGTCGACGCGACGAACGCGATCACGAGCTACACGGCGGGAGGGATCGTGCCCGCCATCGACTGGACGAAGGCGCACGAGAAGCAGGTCGAGTGCTACGCGGTGCTGAAGGTGGTCAACGGTGCGTTCAAGCCGGTGTTCGGTAAGAAGGGGAAGCCGTTCCTGTGCTTCCCGAGCAACCTGAAGCAGATGCCGAAGAACCCCAAGACGAGCGCCTGAGTCACGCGACGGCGACCGCACCGATGGTCACCGATCTCATGACATGAGCGACCTGCTGGGCTACGTGATCCGGGGGATCCCCTACGGATGCGTGTTCGCGCTCGTCGCCGTCGGGCTGGTGCTGACGTACAAGACGTCGGGCGTGTTCAACCTGGCCTTCGCGGCGCAGGCGTTCGTGTCCGCGGCCACCTACTACCAGCTGCGCGAGAACGACGGTTGGGGGAACGTCCCGGCGTTCCTCATGGCGGTCGTGGTCGTCGCGCCGCTGCTGGGGCTGGTGCTGGAGCGGTTCATCTTCCGACATCTCCGGACCGCGCCGGCGGTCGCGAAGCTCGTGGCGTCACTCGGTCTGCTCGTCGCGCTGCCCCAGATCGTCGCCCTCTGGATCGGTTCGGACGCCGCGTACGGCGTCCCGACGATCTGGCCCAACCAGTTCGGCGTGTACCACTTCCTCGACTACGCGGTCGACGGCAACGAGATCGCCACGATCATCGCCACCGTGGTGTCGGTGGTCGGGCTCACGTTGCTGTTCCGGTACTCGAGCGTCGGCCTGCGCATGCGGGCGGTCGTCGAGAGCCCGCGCATGACCGCGCTCGCCGGGATCAACCCCGACCGCATCAGCGCGCTCTCGTGGATGCTGTCGAGCCTGTTCGCCGGCCTGGCCGGGGTCCTCATCTCGCCGTTGTTCTCGCAGCTCGCGGCGACGAACTTCACGATCCTGCTCATCGCCGCGATCGCGGCCGCGGCGTTCGCGCGCCTCACGAGCATCCCGATGGCGCTCCTCGGTGGGCTCCTGCTCGGGATCCTCCAGGGCATCCTCGCCGGGTACCTGCCGCTGAACAGCGTGCTCGCGAACGGGCTCCGACCCTCGCTGCCGTTCGTGCTCCTGTTCCTGCTGCTCCTGTTCTGGCCCGGGCTGCGGCAGGCCGCCGAGACCGCCGACCCGATGGCGGGGGTCGATCCGCCGCCCCCGGCCTCGACAGTGCGCGCCACCCGACTCGGGCGCGCACCGGCGGTCGCCGCCGCCGTGGCGCTCGCGGCCGGCGTCGACGCTGTTGACGTTCTCGCTCGACGCGTTCTGGCTGCTGATCGTGTCCGCGGGGTGATCTTCGCGGTCATCTTCCTGTCGATCACCGTCATCACCGGCATGGCCGGACAGATTTCGCTCTGCCAGGCGACGTTTGCGGCCGTCGGTGGGTTCGCGACCGCGCAGGCGGTGCAGGCGTGGGGGCTGCCGGTGCTGCTCGGGACCGCGATCGGCGTGGTGCTCGCCGCCGCCGTCGGCGCGCTGCTCGCGATCCCCGCGTTGCGGCTCGGCGGCATCTACCTCGCGCTCGCCACGTTCGCGTTCGCCCTGATGTTCGACAGCATCCTCGTACCGCTCGGCTGGGTGAGCGGCGGACCGGTGCCGTTGTCGGTGCCGCGCCCCGAGTTCCTGCGTGGCGACCACGCGTTCCTGCTCTTCAGCATCGCGGTGCTCGCCGTGGTCGGGCTGCTCGTGATCCTCGTCCGCAACGGCACCACCGGGAAGTTCCTCGACGCACTGCGCGGCAGTGAGACCGCGGCGGCGTCGATCGGCATCCACGGCTCGCGCCAGCGCGTGCATCGCGTTCGCGCTCTCGGCCGGGATCGCCGGCGTCGGCGGCGGCCTGCTCGCGATGCTCGACACCCAGGCCAACTACGCCGCGAACTACGCCCCGTTCTTCGGGCTCGTGTGGCTGGTCGTCGTCGTGACCGTCGGCGTCCGCACGGTCGACGGCGCGGTCGTGGCCGGGCTCGCGCTCGTGCTCCTGCCCGAGCTGCTCAAAGAGCTGGGGATCTCGCTCGAATGGCAGTACGTGCTCTTCGGGCTCGGCGCGCTGGCCTACGCCCGCCACCCGGAGGGCGTGCTCGAGGCGCAGAAGCGATGGGTCGTCGGGTTCGCCCGACGCCACGGGCGGAGGCGCGGCGTCGTGACCGCGACGGCGAGCGCACCCGCCGTCGGCGCCGCGGAGCACGCACAGCCGTGAGCATCCTCGACGCCCGCAACATCGTGAAGCGGTTCTCGGGCATCACCGCGCTCGAGGACGTGACGCTGGAGGTCGAGCCGGGCGAGTCGGTCGGGCTCATCGGCCCCAACGGCGCGGGCAAGACGACCCTGTTCGACTGTGTGCTCGGGCTCCAACGGCCCGACGCCGGCTCCGTGCACTTCGACGGGCGCGACGTGACGCGCATGCCCGTGTACCAGCGGGCGCGCCTGGGGATGGGCCGCACGTTCCAGCGGATCGAGCTGTTCGGCGGGATGACCGTCCGGGAGCACCTCGTGGTGGCCGACCGGTCCCGGCGACTCGGCGCGTCGACGCGACGCGGCGCCGGGGACGCCGATCCGGCGCGGTCCGAGCACGCTCGCGCCGACGAGCTGCTCGCCCTGCTCGAGCTCGACGACGTCGCCGACCACGCGATCGAGACGCTGAGCCTCGGGCGCGGTCGCCTGGTCGAGCTGGCGCGCACGCTGATGACCGATCCGCTCCTGCTCCTCCTCGACGAGCCCTCGTCCGGGCTCGACGCACGCGAGACGCAGGAGCTGGTGCGCACGCTCCGAGCCGTCCGGGAGGAACGCGGCACCGCGGTGCTGCTGGTGGAGCACGACATCGAGATGGTCGAGTCGTTCGCCCACCGGCTGGTGGTGCTCGAGTTCGGCGCGGTCATCGCCGAGGGCGCGCCGGACGCGGTGATGCATGACCGGGTCGTGCGCGACGCCTACCTCGGCGAGATCGCCGACTCGGCCGTCGACGCCACCGAGGCCGCGGTGGAGGCCGCGACCGCGCCTGCGTCGGCGCCGGTCCGGTCCGACCATGCGGAGCCGCTCCTCGAGCTGCACGAGGTCGATGCCGGATACGGGCCGTTCCGCGCCCTGTTCGGCGTGTCGTTCACGATGCAGGCCGGTCGGGTGACCGCGCTCCTGGGCGCGAACGGCGCGGGCAAGAGCACCGTCGCCCGGGTCGTGTCGGGTTTGATCCGCCCGACCGCCGGGTCGGTCCGGTTCGACGGCGTCGACATCTCCCGGATGAAGCCGTGGGACATCGCCGCGCTCGGGATCGTGCACGCACCGGAGGGCCGGTCGGTCTTCGGCTCGTTGACCGTCGAGGAGAACCTGACGTTGGAGTTCCGGCGGTCGTTGGGCCGACGCGGTGTCGCCGGTGGCCTCGAGCGCGCCTTCGAGATGTTCCCGCGGCTGCGCGACCGGCGGCGCGCGGAGGCCGGGACGCTCTCGGGCGGCGAGCAGCGGATGCTCTCACTCGCTCGGGTGTTGGTGCAGCCGCCACGGCTCCTCGTGGTGGACGAGCTGTCGCTCGGTCTCGCGCCGATCGTGGTCGACGAGGTCTACGCGACGCTCGACCGGATCCGGCGCGAGGGCACGACGATGCTCCTGATCGAGCAGTACGTCGGGCACGCTCTGCGCATCGCCGACGACGTGGTCGTGCTCGCGCACGGGGAGGTCTCGGCGATGGGATCGGTCGACGAGCTCGGTGACGTGCGTGAGCGGCTCCTGCCCGCGCCGGCCCGCTCGAGCGGGTGAGCGCCACCCGCGCCACGGTGCGCACGTCGGGACGCGCGACGCCGTTCCACCCCGACCTCCGTCGCATCGCACGCGTCCTCCCGCGCGGCGTCGGCGGACCTCGGTGGCTGCGCGTGACGCGTCGGCTCGAGTCGCTGGCGGAGCGCCGGCGCCGCGACGGCGAAGTGACGGTGACGCGCGTCGGCGCGACGTCGGTACGGCTGCACCGGCCGGTCGACGGCGACGGAGTGGCGCGTCCGGCGCTGCTGTGGATCCACGGCGGCGGATTCGTGATGGGGACCGCCGCGCAGGACGACGAGCTGTGCTGCCGGCTGGCGCGGGAGCTCGGGATCGTGGTCGCCGCCGTCGACTACCGGCGGGCCCCCGAGTATCCGTTCCCGGTCCCGCTGCACGACTGCCACGACGCGCTCGTCTGGCTGGCCGCGCGGCCCGACGTCGACGCCACGCGCGTCGCGGTCGGTGGTGCGAGTGCGGGCGGCGGGCTCGCCGCGGGCCTTGCGCTCCTCGCTCGCGAGCGGGGCGAGGTGGCGCTCGTGTTCCAGCTGCTCGTGTACCCGATGCTCGACGACCGCACGGCGGTGCGCACCGACGTCGACGAGCGCCACGTGCGCCTCTGGAACGCCGCGTCGAACCGGTTCGGTTGGCGCAGCTACCTCGGCGCCGAGCCCGGTGACGCCGGCGTCGACCCGCTCGCGGCACCGGCGCGCCACGCGGAGCTGCGGGGCCTTCCGCCGGCATGGATCGGGGTGGGCTCCCTCGACCTGTTCCTCGACGAGGACCGCGCGTACGCCGCCCGGCTCCGCGAGGCGGGCGTGCTCTGCGAGCTCGACGTCGTGCCGGGCGCCTTCCATGGCTTCGATGCGGTCCGCCCCGGTGCGGGCGTGAGCCGCGCGTTCCGGAGCGCCCAGGCGCGGGCGCTCGGCGGGGTCCTCGACCCGTGAGCGCGGAGACCGGCGTGGTGCCGGCCGAGCCGGGTATCGCCGTCGTCACCGGCGCGGCGCGCGGCATCGGCGCGGGGATCGCGCGCGCCGCGGTGCGGGCCGGCATGACGGTGGTGCTCGCAGATCGTGATGGTCCGGCCGCGGCCGAGCTCGCCGCTGCGCTCGGCGCAGCGGGTGAGGGGCGCGCGATCGGTGTGGGCTGCGACGTGACCGACGCCGGCGCGGTCGAGCGGCTCGCCGACGTCGCGTTCGCACAGGGCGCGCCGGTCCGCCTGGTGGCCAACAACGCGGGCATCGAGCACGTTGGACTCCTCTGGGAGGGGCCCGCGTCGGCGTGGCACGACGTGATCGACGTGAACCTGCACGGGGTGTACCACGGCGTCCGGACGTTCGTACCTCGTCTCATCGCTCAGGGCGGGCCGGCGCGCCTCTTGCACACGTCGTCGATCGCTGCGTTCACCACCGCGCCGCAACAGGGCGCCTACCAGGTGTCGAAGCGCGCGGTGCTCGCGCTGAGCGAGTGCCTGGCCGAGGAGCTGGCCGCCGCCGGCGCGCCGATCACGGTCACCGTCGCGTTTCCGGGACCGGTGGCCACCCAGATCTTCGACGTGCCCGCGCCAGCGTCGCCCGAGAGCGCGGCCGCGCTCGGCATGCTTCAGCGTCTGGTCGGCCGGCGGGGTCTGCCACCCGACGAGGTCGGCGCGCTCCTCTTCGATGCCGCGCTGGCCGCGCGACCGTGGGTCACGACCGACCGGGCCGGCCTGCGCGAGTTCGTCGCGCCCCTACGCACACGCCTCGACGAGATCGCGGCCGACGCGATGGCGCCCGCCGACTGAGTCGCGGACCGTCGGCTCCGGCGTCAGGAAAGGGTGCGGACGAACGTGCGGAGGTCGTCGACGAACAGCTCGGGCTGCTCCATCGCGGCGAAGTGGCCGCCGCGTGGCATGTCGGCCCAGTGCGTGACGTGGTACTTGCGCTCGACCCACGCGCGGGGGAGCCGCAGCGGCTCCTTCGGGTATCGCGCGATCCCGGTCGGGATCGACACGTGCGGCAGCGTCTCGGCCGCGATGCGTGTCTCGCGGTACAGCCGCATCGACGACGTGATGGTGCCGGTCACCCAGTAGACCGTCACGTTCGTGAGCAGCTGATCGCGGGTGAACGCCCGCTCGGGGTCGCCGTCGCAGTCGCTCCACGTGCGGAACTTCTCCAGGATCCACGCGAGCAACCCGGCCGGCGAGTCGGCGAGCGCGGCGCCGATGGTCTGGGGCTTCGTCCCCTGCTCGAGCGCGTAGCCCGACTCCTCGGTCCGGAAGTGTGCGAGCGCGGCCAGATCGGCCCGCTCGGTCTCGTCGAGCTCCACCGGGTCGGCGGGCGGCTCCGCGAGGGGCATGTTCACGTGGATCGCCGCGCAGTGCTCCGTATCCCACGCGCCGATGCGCGTCGTGACCTGCGCGCCCCAATCGCCGCCCTGCGCGACGTAGCGCCCGTAGCCGATCCGTGCCATCAGGTCGACGAACGCTCGCGCGATGCGCGCCGCGTCCCAGCCCGGCGCGACCGTGGGTCCGGAGAACCCGTACCCGGGGAGGGACGGCGCAACGACGTGGAAGGCGTCGCCGGACGAGCCGCCGTGGTCGGTGGGGTGCGTGAGCCGCGGGATCACGTCGAGGAACTCGACGATCGATCCCGGCCAGCCGTGGGTGAGGAGGAGCGGCAGGGCGTCGGGGTGGGGCGACCGCGCGTGGACGAAGTGGATCGACTGGCCGTCGACGGTCGTCCGCTCCTGCGGGAAGGCGTTGAGGCGCGCCTCGTGCGCGCGCCAGTCGTAACCGTCGCGCCAGTAGCCGACCAGGTCACGGAGGACGCCGACGGGCACGCCGTACTCCCAGCCGGTGTCGGGGAGCTGGTCGGGGAAGCGAGTGCGCGCGAGGCGGGCGCGCAGGTCGTCGAGCACGTCGTCGGCGACGTGCACCTCGAACGGTTCGACCGCGTCGCTCATGGCGCGACGGGCGTGAACTCGAGGTGGAGCGCCTCGAGCCCCCGCAGCATGAAGATCGGCGTGTACCGGTACCGCCGCGCGTCGGCCGGACCGTGCTCGGCCTCGGAGACGTGGATGTCGGCCATGCGGTCGAGGATGCGCTCGAGGCTCACCCTTCCCTCGGCACGTGCGAGCGGCGCGCCCGCGCACGCGTGGATCCCGAAGCCGAACCCGACGTGCTGGCGGCCGTTCGGACGATCGAGCTCGAGGTCGGCCGGGCAGGCGAAGTGCTGCGGATCGCGGTTCGCTGCACCCTCCATCACCATGAGCGTGGTCCCGGCCGGGATGTCGACGCCGCCGACGGTCGTCCCGCGGCGCGCGAGGCGGAAGTTGCCCTGGATCGGGCTCTCGAGCCGCACGATCTCCTCGACGAACGACGGGACGAGACCCCGGTCGTCGCGAAGCCGCTGCTGCAGGTCCGGGCGGTCGCCGATCAGCCGCAGCGCGGTGCCGAGCATCCGAGCGGTCGTCTCCTGGCCGGCCGCGAACAGGTTCGACGCGATGAGCATGACGTCGTGGACCTCGGGCAGCGAGCCGTCGGGGAAGGTCGCGGTGGCGAGCTCGGTCATGACGTCGGCCCGCGGCTCGCGCCGACGGTCCTCGATGTACGCGGTGAAGCGGTCGTAGAGGAACTCGAGCGGCTTGTGGGCGACCGCGCCGTCCTTGCCGCCGCCGTGGAGATCGTGCGCTTCGCCTCCGAGCTCGCGCCGGAACGTCTCGTGGTCCGCCTCCGGCACGCCGAGCAGGTCTGCGATCACGAGCAAGGTGAACGGGTTCGCGTACTCGCCGACGAACTCGCAGCGACCGGACGCCAGGAACTCGTCGAGCTGGCGGTCGGCGAGGCGCCACATGAACTCCTCGTTCTCGCGCAGTCGCTTCGGGGTGATGAGCCGCATCAGCAGCGCACGGTGGGCGGTGTGCTTGGGGGGGTCGAACGACGGCAGCTGATCGCTGAACGGCAGGTCGTCGCGGTAGCGCTCGATGATGTCGCTGACGTCGTCACCCTCGAGCGGCACGGGGAAGCGGGCGAACGGTCCGATCACGGTGTTGCAGTTCGAGAAGGTCGCGGTGTCGTTGAGGACCGCGATGGCCTCCTCGTAGCCCGTCACCATCACCACGCCGTGGTGGGGCTCCCGCCAGACCGGACCGTGCTCGCGGAGGTAGTCGTAGTACGGGTACGGGTCCTGGTAGAGCGGCCGGGCGCGGAAGAAGTCGACGTCGTCGTACTCGGTCATCGCCGCCTCGCTTCGGTGCGGAAAGGGCGTTCTCCATCCTTGCACGCAACGGAGGAAAGGACCATTCTCACACCATGCAGCCCCGCCTGAGCGTGTTCCTGGCGACCTTCGCGGCCGAGGATCCCGGCGACTGGGGTCACGTGTTCGACGCGGCACGCGCGGCCGACGCGGCCGGGGTCGACCGCCTCGTCGTGTCCGACCACGTGGTCTTCGGCGAGCACCTCGACGCCTACGCCCGCCCCGAGACGGGCGGGGTGGAGGGCGGTCGCCAGCCCACCGGTCCCGACGGGCACTGGCTCGAGCCGCTCACGGTCCTCACGGCCGTGGCGGCACGGACCACCCGGATCCGGCTCGGCACCTACATCCTCCTGGCCGCCCTGCGTCGCCCGGTCGTGCTCGCCAAGCAGGTGGCGACCCTCGACGTCCTGTCGCACGGTCGCGTCGACCTCGGCGTGGGCATCGGATGGCAGCGCGAGGAGTACGAGGCGGCCGGGCTGGACTTCGAGGCCCGGGGCCGACTGCTCGACCACTCGCTCGAGATCTGTCGCACCCTCTGGCGCGACGAGCGCGGCGAGCTTCACCTCACCCGACCTGACGTTCCAGGCCATCCACGCGATGCCCAAGCCGGTGCAGCGGCACGGCGTGCCGGTCTGGGTGAGTGGCCGGGCGAATCCCCGCGTCGCGACGCGGCTGGCGCGCTTCGGGCACGGCTGGATCCCGTGGGGCGACGACGCCGGTGACCCGGCCGCGAGCATCCCCCGGATGCGCGAGCAGGTGGCACGCGCCGGCGGTGATGCGGACGCGCTCGCGGTGCTGGCACCGCTGCCGATGCCGCGTGCGCCCGGACCGGACGCGCTCGTGGCAGGCATGGAGGCGGTGCCCGGACTCGTCGCCGCCGGTGTCACCGACGTCCTCGTCCACCTCCGGGTCCCGAGCTCCTTCGACGGTGCCCTCGAGACGTACTCGGAGGTGGTCGGCGCGTTCCGTGCCGCGGCCGGAGGGTGACGCGACGGCGGGCTCACGGCAGCTCTCGCACTCCGTTGCGCGCCGATGGGCAGGCGCTCGCACTCCGACGTGTCCTCCCGGTTCTACGACGCGACGACCGAGCCGCCCCACCGACGGCACGAATCGACGCGGTCGAGCACCCCGGTACGGCACACGAACTCCGCCCCGGGTTTGTGCACGCCTGGTCCGCGGGTAGTGGCCTGCTCCGACTCGCCACCGGGTCGGAGCCACGAGGAGACCAGATGCCACCCGAGCCGAGCGACCGCGAGCAGTACGACCTGCTCGTGGCCGACGCCGATGCCACGCTCGTCGTCGTGACCGCGGCGTACCGGGGGGAGCGGGGCGGCTGCCTCGTGGGCTTCCACAGCCAGTGCAGCATCGAGCCGGCCCGACACGCGATCTGGCTCTCGAAGGCCAATCACACCTGTCGGGTCGCGCTGCAGGCGACCCATCTCGGGGTTCACTTCCTCGATCGGTCCGATCGCGAGCTGGCGCGCCGGTTCGGAGAGCAGACCGGCGACGAGATCGACAAGTTCGAGCGTTGCGACACGATCGAGGGTCCGGACGGTGTGCCCCTCCTCGTCGCGTGCCCGGACCGCATGGTCGCGCGGCGCCGGACGTCGATGGACGACGGCAGCGATCACATCTGCTTCGTGGTCGAGCCCGTCGAGGTGCAGCGCGGACGCGACGCGCGCGTTCCGATGCGGCTCTCCGATGCGGACGGTCTGACGCCGGGCCACGCCGCCGAGGAGCGGGCGCGCGAGACCTGATCGTGTGCCGTCAGGCGGCTGCGGCCGCCGGCGCCGTCGACCGTCTCCCGTGCTGACGGCGGTACGCGGTCGTGAGCACGTCGAGGAGGCGCTTCTCCTCGGCCAGCATGTACCGACCGTCACGTGCGGGCCGCCGGTGCCAGATCTCGCCGAGATCGCCGGCGAGATAGAGGTCGACGATGTCGGGATGCACGTAGGAGTTGCGCGCCACCGTCGGCGTGTTGCCGAGTCGCTTCGACACGGCGGTGATCGCCAGGGTCGCGTTGCGCCGAGCCTCGGCGTCCGAGCTCGGGACGTCCACCGCGTCGAGCGCGACCGCGGCGAGCAGCGTGCCGATCCACGTGCGGAAGTCCTTGGCGGTGAAGTCCGATCCGCCCGCCGCGCGGAGGTACTCGTTCACGTCCGTCGACCCGACCGAGCGCCGCTTCCCGTCCTCGTCGAGGTACTGGAACAGCCGCTGACCCGGCAGGTCGCGGCAACGGCGGACCACCCGTGCCGTACGGGCATCGTGCACGGTGACCGTGTGGTCCTTCCCCGACTTCCCGGCGAACGAGAAGCGGACGTCGCCGGCATCGAAGCGCACGTGCCGATCGCGCAGCGTCGTGAGACCGTACGAGCCGTTGGCCTTGGCGTACTCGTCGTTGCCCACCCGGATCAGCGAGGACTCGAGCAGGTGCACGACGACGGCGAGCACCTTCTCCCGGGGCACGCCTCGCCGCCGGTAGTCGGCCGCCACCTGCTTGCGGATACCGGGCAGGGCGGTGCCGAAGTCGATCATCCGCTGGTACTTGTCCTGCTCCTGCTGCGCCCGCCACGCGACGTGGTAGCGGTACTGCTTGCGACCCTTGGCGTCGCGACCCGTCGCCTGGAGGTGTCCCTGGGCGTCGGGGCAGATCCAGACGTCGGTCCACGCCGGTGGGATCGCCAGCGCGTCGATGCGCTCGATCTGCGCACGATTGGTGATCCGTCGGTCACGGCGGTCGAGGTACACGAAGCCGCGACCCGACCGGCGGCGCCGATAGCCGGGCTCGTCGTCGTTGACGTATCGGAGCTGGTCCTTGTGGCCGCCCGCGCTCACGCCTCGTCGTTCCGTTCGAGGTCACCCGGCTCGGCGACGTCTCCCTCGGGCTTGTCGACGTCGGCTCGGTCTCCGTGGGCGCGCGCGACGGCGCGTTCGGCGTCCGCTTCGTCGACGTCGGCGTCGACCCGGTCGGCGAGTGCCTGCGCCTCGGCGTCTCGGTCGCCCGTCGCCGCGTGCAGCAGCTGGCGGATCGGTGCCGACCCGACCGTCTCGTCGCTCGGCGGCTTCTCGTCGGTCATCGTTCGTCCCCTCGTGTCGGGTGGTGCATGGGTTGCGGGCTCACGCGCTCTCGCGCGTCGTCCGCTTGCGCGCCTTGGCCGGACGCTTCCGTCGCGATGTGCCGGCTTCGAGGCTGGCCTCGAGTGCGGCCATGAGGTCGAGGACCTTGCCGCTCGCCGCCTCGGGCGCCTCGTCGTGCAGGACCTCGTCGCCTGCGTCCTTCGCCTTGATGCGGCGTCGCAGGTCCTCGGCGTAGGTGTCGTGGTACGCGTCGGGCTTCCAGTCTGCGGTGAGCCCGTCGATGAGCTGGGAGGCCATGCGCAGTGCCTTGGCGTCCGGCTTGGTGGCGCGGCTCGGCAGCGCGTCGATGTCGCGTCTCGGCACCACTTCATCGGCGAAGCGCATCGTCGACATCGCGAGGACGTTGTCGAGCGGCCGCACCGCGGTGAGGTACTCCTTGTTCCGCATGACGACGGTGCCGATGCCGACACGGTTGCGTTCGGTCATCGCCGCGACGAGCAGCGCGTAGGCCTTCTTCGCACCGTCGCCGTCGGGCGCGAGCCAGTAGGTGCGCTCGTAGTAGATGGGATCGATCTCGTCGAGATCGACGAAATCGGTGATCTCGATCGCGCGCGTCGACTCGGGCTTGAGCTCCCGGAGCTCGTCCTTCTCGAACGTGACGTACGTGCCCTTCGAGACCTCGAAGCCCATCCGGATGTCGTCGGGCTGCACCTCGCGTCCGGTCTTCTCCGACACCCGCTTGTTCTTGACCCGGGCGCCCGACTTCTTGTCGAGCTGGTGGAAGTGGACGTCGTGGTCATGGACTGCCGAGTAGGCCTTCACGCCGACGTTGACCAGCCCGAAGCTGATCGTGCCCGACCAGATCGCTCTCGCCATGTCTGGGACGTACCGCGTAGCGTCCTCGTCGAAACCGATGTGGCCCACCCGTGTGGCCCGGGCACGAAACGGCCAGGAGGTGGGATGCCGCCCGCAGATTCGCCCGCCGACGAGGTGGCGCGGCTCTACTCGCTGGTCCCGCAGGAGTTCGTCGCCGAGCGCAACGCGACGGTCAAGGCCTGGAAGCGGGAGGGCCGCAAGGACGACGCGGCCGCGCTGGCCGCGCTGCGCAAGCCGTCGGCGGTCGAGAGCGCGCTGAACCGGACGGCCACGCGCGATCCCGCGACCACGCGGGCCTGGGCCGACGCGGCTCGGAGCGCGGACGCGGCCCAGAACGCGACGATCGGCGGTGCCGATGCCGCCGAGCTGCGCCGGGCCATGGCCGAGCTCCGCGCTGCGACCGGTGCGCTGGTCGACGCCGCGGTGACGACCATCGGCGACGAGGCCAAGCGCGACGACATCGCCGCCCTGCTCCGGAGCCTGTCCGTCGGCGGGGTCGACCAGGTCGTCGCGGGGGTGCTGGGCTCGACGACGATCTCGCCCGACGACCTGTTCGCCGGCGCGCCGACCCCGCCGCGGCGGGCGCGCACACTCGCGAAGCCGGCGCGCGACCGCGCCCGTCGGGCCGGCGTCGCGACCGGTCCCGCGGCCGGAGCCCGCCACCCGACCCGCGCCGGCCCGGCGACCGTCGGCGCGCGTGCGTACCCTCGAATCCGAGGTGGAGCGGCGCCGGGCCGCGCTCGACGCGTTCGAGCCGAAGCTCGCGACCGCTCGCGGTGCGGTCGACGACGCCCGCCGCCGGCTGGAGCTGCTCGAGGCGAAGCGTGCCGACGCCGCCGCGTCGCTCGACGCGGCCGAGTCCGAGCTGCGGTCCGCGCGCGACGCCGAGCCGTGAGCCCGCCGCGCCGATCTCAGCGTCCGCCCGGCTCCGTCGCGAGGTCGATCGCGAGCGCCGCCGACCACGAGAACGCGGACGCGCCCAGCGGCGTGCCGTCGAGCGGCGAGAAGTACTCGGCGAAGCCGTGGCGGGCGATGAGTGCGAGCGTGTCCCGTCGGAGGTCGTCGGCGAGATCGTGCTCCCCGTGTCGCCGGAGCCCCTGCACGACCAGCCAGTTCGTGTTCACCCAGGACGGACCGGACCAGTAGCGCTCGGGATCGAAGGCGTCGGTGTCGAGCGCCATGCTCGGGACCGGGTGCGACGGGGCCCACGCCTCGGATCGGAGACGCGCGACCAGCTGGTCGAGGCGTCCGGTGTGCTCACCGGCCCAGAGCATCGTGAACTGGGCGATCGACGGCGGCCCGGCCACGGCCCCGGTCGTCGCGTCCCGTGCGCAGTACGCACCCGTTGCGTCGTCCCACAGCGTCTCGAGCGCGCCGGGCGTCGGCGCGGAACGCCGCTTCGAGCGGCCGCGGGATATCGACACCCGAGACGCGTGCGAGCTCGGTGAGGTCGCGGTTGGCGACGGCGAGCAGCGCGTTGAACGAGACGTCGTGGAGCAGCAGCGAGCGCGGCGGGGTCCAGGGCTTCGAGGTCGAAGTGCCGGCGGCGGGCACGGGACGCGAGGTCGAGCATGCGGAGACCGTCGTCGTCACTCGCCCGCTCGCGCTCCGGCAGGTAGCGCGTGTCGCGCCGGACCGCACGCACGATGCCGCGTGAGCCGCAGCGCGGTGGCGATGCGCAACCACGCCGACGGCCGGAGTCGACGCAACGCCGCCATCCACGGTGGGGTCGTGTCCAGCCCGCACTCCCAGGGGTGGAGCAGGGTGACGAGACCGGACCCCTCCGGATCGCGCTCGCGGTACAGCCAGGCGTGGTACCCCACGAGACGCGGGACCACGAAACCGAGGAACGCCTCGCGGTCGGCGCCGACGAGCCCGTCGGCCACCCGTCGCGCCGCGATCGCGAGCACCGGCGGCTGCGTGATGCAGGACGTGTCCACCTGGGCCGGCGCGCGCCGATCGCGCCGGGAGCCCCAGAGCCGACGGCTCGCGACGTCACCGCCGTCCTCGGAGAAGACGACGTGCGGGACCATGCCGTTCGACCATTGACCGCGCAGGAGCGCCGTCAGCTCGCTCGCGGCGCGCCGCGGATCGTGGCGAGCGAGACCGATCGCCACGAAGCCGGAGTCCCACAGCCACTGGTGCGGGTAGATCCCCGTCGCCGGGCACGTCCAGGCGCCCCGGCGGTTTCGGTCGAGGACCGCGAGCGCGTCAGCGACGAGGTCCGGCATCGGGGCACCGTACGCCGGGTGTCCGTGTCGCGGCGCGCTACGCGGGGACGAGCCCCGAGGCGTCGGCGAGGAGCTCCAGTGAGCGCAGGCGGTCGTCGCGGGTCGGCCCCGCGTGGACGACGATGAGCTCGTCGACGCCGACGCGAGCGGCGAACTCGTCGAGGTACCGCGTGACGATCCCGGGCGTCCCCACCGCGGAGTACCGCATCATCGCCGCGAGCTGCCGTCCCTGAGGGGAGGCGAGCACCGCGTCGGCCTGCTCGTCGGTCAGCTGCTCGCCGCGTTCCACGAACCGCGCCACGCGAGCGCGGCGGACGGCGATCAGGTGCTCCTGCGCGGTCGCGTCGGTGTCGGCCGCGATCACGTTCACGCCGGCGAGGACGTACGGCGCCTCCAGCTGCGCCGACGGCCGGAACTCCCGTCGGTAGGTGGCCACCGCCTGTTCGAGGGCCTGCGGAGCGAAGTGCGACGCGAACGCGTACGGGAGACCGAGGAGCGCCGCGAGCTGCGCGCCGTACAACGACGAGCCGAGGACGTACAGCGGCACGTTCGTGCCCTTGCCCGGCACCGCGTCGACGCCCTCCACTCGGGAGTGGCCGGTGAGGTAGCCCTGCAGCTCGAGCACGTCCTCGGGGAACCGGTCGGCCGCGAACACGTCCCTGCGCAAGGCGCGAGCGGTCGTCTGGTCGCTCCCGGGTGCACGGCCCACGCCGAGGTCGATGCGTCCGGGGTGCAGGCTCGCCAGTGTGCCGAACTGCTCGGCGATCACCAGCGGGGAATGGTTGGGCAGCATGATGCCGCCGGCACCGAGGCGGATCGTCCGGGTGTTGGCGGCGACGTGGGCGATGAGGACGCTCGTCGCCGACGACGCGATCGCGGCCATGTTGTGGTGCTCCGCGTACCAGACGCGCCGGTAGCCGCGCGCCTCGGCGCGCTGCGCGAGGGCGACGCTGGCCTGGAGCGCGTCGCGCGGGGTCGAGCCGCGCTCGACGATGGCGAGGTCGAGGATCGACAGGGGGACGGCGGGCTCGGTCACGTCGGTCATCTTGCCGCAGCCGTCTCCGGTGCCTCGACGCGACGGGCGCGCCGCATTCAGGGTTCCGAGCGGTCGGCGCCGGTGTCGAACCGGATCGACGTGGTTGCCGAGTGGCCCGCGCACTGCGGCGAGCGATCCGCGCGGCGCCCGAGGCATCACCCCGGAGGGTCTGCGTCCCAGAACGCGAGGCGTGGTCGGATCGACGACCTCGCGACTCGGGTCCGCGCGGGTTCTCGAACGGCGGCGCGTGGCGGGCGCCGTGGAGCGTGATGAGCCACTTCGGCGCGACGAGGTCGGTGTACGCGTCGCGGCTGTTGTGGTACCCGGGGTCCGCATCGCCCTGGAGCAGCATCATCGGCACGCGGTTGGGGTGCTGCTCGCTGTCGGGGACGTCGCGATGGACCGCGGCCATGAGGACCGCCGCGTCGATCCGCGCGTCGGTGCAGCAGGTCTCGGTGGTGGACGCGTAGACCGCGAGCCCGCCGAGCGACATGCCCGCCGCGCCGATGTGCGCGGGGTCGACCCGCCCGGCCCAGGGGCTCGCGCGGGTCGCGGTCGCCGGCGAGCATCCGGTCGATGACGAACCGCAGGTCGCCGGCCTGGAATGCCGTCTCCGAGCTCGCCGACCGGCCGTCGGTGTCCTTGACGGTGGTCGGGAACCTCGGGGCCGCGACGTCGTAACCCGGCGCGGGCCCACGTCTCGGCGAGGTCGCTCAACGCGTCGGGGTCGCCGTCGAGCCCGTGGGCCATCACGATCAGTGGCGCCGGCGCGCCGGTCGGCCGGCAGCCAGATCTCGGTCGGGAGGACCCGGCACGGCCGCTCGGCGCGGTCCTCGGTCGCCGGGGTCGACCGGGTGTGGTCGACCAGCGTCACGCGCACCACGGTGACGGAGCGCTCCTGGACGGGCGGCGAGGGCGTCGGGTCGACACGACACGCGGCGCGGTCGACGTCCGGTGCGCCCGCGGCCCCGGACGCGCAGGCGCCGGCCAGCATCGCGACGGCGACAGCGAGGGCGAGGATCAGGACGCTGTGGTGTTCCGGGTGCCGACGGGATCGGTGTTCGGCGACGCGAACCATGACCGGACGATCGTAGACACCCGCGCCGCCGGGCGGCCCGCGGGGACAAGCCGTGCGCTATGCGTCGTCGAGCTCCACGTGACGGTGGGTGAGGCAGTCGATGAGGGTGCCGCCCCAGTGCCATGACGCGCCGCATCCGGGTCCGAGCGCCGCGACCGAGGCGTGGCGGTGGGCGTGCCAGTCCAGGTACCAGACGCGACCGGTCGAGGGCGCGGTCGCCGATGCGCAGCGCGAACGACGCGGGGCAGCCCGGCGACCTCGACCGGTGTTCCCGGGACGCCGCTGCGCACCGCGAGCGACCATTGCAGCTCGGGCGCCTTGCTCGCAGGCCGGACGGCCACGACGTCGCCGGGCTGCACCCGGCGCGCGAGTGCGTCGAGGGGCGCGGTGGGACCGGTGCGTGCGGTCGCGGTCGTCAACGCGTCGGGTACGAGCAGCGTGAGCGCGACCGCCACGAGGACGACGCCGAGCGACGCGCTGCCGCGCGAACAGCGCGTCGACCAGGAACGCGATGGCGACCGCCGGCGCCCAGGCCATCAGCGTGAAGGTGCGGTCGAGCACGACCGGCTCGGCGAGCCCGGCCACCGCGGCCACGGCGACCGGCACGGCGAAGCACGCGATCCAGACCCGGCCGAGGACGTGGTCGCGTCGATGGAGGAGCACCGCGCCGGCGACGATCGCGATGATCGTGAGCGTCGTGAGCGTCGGGTCGTAGGTGACCGACCGGGCGATCGCGGTGGTGAGGGTCGTCACCGACGTCGGCGGGATCCACGTCGAGTGGCCGCCGCGCGCCTGCACGAAGAAGTCGGGCCCCCACGTCACCGCCCAGATCGCGACCGGAGCGACCACGGCCGCCCGCCAGCGCCACGCTTCGCGGTCGCGGCGGAGACCGGCGAGCGTGAACAGGCCGGCGGCCAACAGGAACATCGACACGTGGGTGTAGAGCCCGACCAGGACGAGGGCGCCGATCAACGGTCGCGTGGTGACGCTTCGGCGCGCGCAGCCAGCGGTCGGCGACCATCGCAACGCCGACGCCGAGCAGCTCGAGCTCGGCGTACATACGCGCGTCGCGCCCGTGCGCGATCTCGAACGCGCTCAGCGCCAGGATCGCGGTGGCGAAGATCGCGACGCGGCCGCGCGGTCGTAGCCACCACGCGAGCAGCGCCAGTGCGGCGATCGAGCAGGCGGCCGAGGGCAGGCGGAACCAGAACTCGCTGACCCCGGCCCGCGCGAACGGCGCATGGAGGAGGTAGTCGAGCGGAGGGTGGGAATCGTGGGCCGTGAGGAAGGCGAAGAGCCGGTCGACCGGCAGGCGTCCGGCCATCGCGGTGAACGACTCGTCGTAGTTGAGCCTCGAGCGACCGAGTGCCCACAGCCGCAGTCCGCTGCCGACCACGACCAACGCGATCAACGCGAGATCGCGGGGATCGAGGCGCACCGACCGCACGAGCGCGCGGCGGGTGCGGGAGGGCGCGGTCCGGTGCACCCCCGCGACCGGTGGGTGCGTCGTGGTCATGCCGAGGCGGCTGGGCCCCGGAGGCGGTCGCGCAGCCCCCACCACGTGACGCGTGCGAGAGCCTCGATCGTGATGCGCGTCGACATCTTCGACGCTCCCGCGGTGCGGTCGTTGAACTCGATCGGCACCTCGACGACGGTGTTGCCCGAGCGAGCGATGCGCGCCGCGAGCTCGATCTGGAACGCGTAGCCCGTCGACCGCGTGGTTTCCGCGTGCACCTCGCGCAGGACCTCGGCGCGGTAGGCGCGGTAGCCCGAGGTGAGGTCGTGGATCGGCACGTCGAGGACGAACCCGGCGTACCGGTTGCCGTAGCGCGACAGCGCGCGTCGCCGTGCGCTCCAGTCGGGGATCGCGGCGCCGTCCACGTAGCGCGAGCCGATCGCGAGGTCGGCGCCTCCGTCCAACGCGCCGACCAGCCGGGGAAGGGCCGCCGGATCGTGCGAGAGGTCGGCGTCCATCTCGACGAGCACGCCGTAGCCGTGCGTGAGACCGAACGCGAAGCCGGCGCGGTACGCGGCACCGAGTCCCTCCTTGCCCGATCGCCGCAGCACGCTGATGCGGCCGAGCTCGGCGCCGAGCGCGTCGGCGAGGTCGGCGGTGCCGTCGGGACTCCCGTCGTCGACGACGAGGATGTCGGCGCGCGGCAGCGCCTCGCGCACGCGGTGCAGGACCTGGGCGATGTTCTCGGCTTCGTCGTAGGTCGGGATGACCACGAGGGTGGGGACCGGTGCCGGCCGCACGGCGTGGCGGGCCGGCACCGGGTCCATGCGTTGCAGCGTCTCGGACCGTGGTGCCATGGGGGTTGCTCCTGGGTACGGGGGTGGCACGGACGGTACGGGTCGAGCGGTCACCGACCGGTCCCGGCCCGGTCAACCGACGGCAAAAACCCGGCGGCGGTCCGGAGCGACCGGGTCCCGGCGCCCGTAGCCTCTCGTGCGATGGGTCAGGCAACCGTGTTGGTGGTCGAGGACGACGCGTCGATCGGGCGGGCCCTCACCGGCGCCCTTCGCGCGCAGGGGCTCGAGGTGCTCTGGGCGACCACCGGCGCCGACGCGCTCGAGCTCGCCGTCGGGCAGCGGGCGCAGCTCGTGCTGCTCGACCTCGGACTCCCCGACCTCGACGGTGTCGAGGTGTGTCGTCGCATCCGTCGTGCCGACGCGCACGTCCCGATCGTGATCCTCACCGCGCGGCACAGCGAGATCGACGTCGTGCTCGGTCTCGACGCCGGCGCCGACGACTACGTGACCAAGCCGTTCCGGCTCGCGGAGCTCCTTGCCCGTGTTCGCGCCCATCTGCGGCGCTCGAGCGTGACGTCGCCGGCGACCCCGACGTCGATCACGGTCGGCGACGTCCAGCTCGAGACCGACGCCCGTCGCGTCCGCGTCGACGGCGTCGAAGTCGAGCTACGGGCGCGCGAGTTCGACCTGCTCGCGTTCCTGATGGAGCACGCGGGCGTCGCGGTCACCCGCGAGCGGATCATGTCCGAGGTCTGGGACGAGCACTGGTTCGGGCCGACCAAGACCCTCGACATGCACATCTCGGCGCTGCGGCGCAAGCTCGGTGAGACCGTGAGCGACGACACGCCGAGCCGCATCACGACGCTGCGTGGCGTCGGCTACCGGTTCGAGCTCCCGCCCGGGGCCTGACGTGGAAGCCGCTCGGTGAGGAACCGCATCCTCCTGTGGATGGTGCTGGTCACCGCGGTCGGGGTCGGGGTCTTCGCGGTGCCGCTGGCGTTCACGCTCAGCGATCTCCATCGAGAGGAGAAGGTCGTCCGGCTCGAACGCAGCGCGTCGGAGGCGTCGAGCGAAATCCCGACCGACTTCCCGAAGCGCCGGGCCTCGATCGATCTCGTCCAGGAGGCCCAGCAGGTGATCGGTCTGTACGGCCGAGACGGTCACCGGATCGCCGGCGCCGGGCCGCTCCATGCGGACTCGATCGTCCGTGACGCGCTGCGCGGCGAGGTGCGGGACCGCGACATCGGCAACCGCCTCGTCGTCGCGCAGCCCGTGACCCGCGGCGAGCGCGTCGTCGGCGCGGTGCGCGCGTCCGCGCCGCTCTCGGTGGTGACCGACCGCACCCGCGGGGCGTTCATCCGCATGGCGATCGCCGCGTCCGCGGCGATCGCGATCGCCGGGATGGTCGCGCTGTGGCAGTCGCGTCGGCTGGCCCGGCCGGTCGCGCGACTCGCCGAGACCGCGACGTCGCTCGGCGACGGCGACTTCACCGTCCGGGAGGAGCAGAGCGGGGTTCCGGAGGTCGACGCGGTGTCGCACGCGCTCGGTCTGACCGCCGAGCGTCTCGATCGGATGCTCCAGCGCGAGCGAGCATTCAGCGCCGACGCCTCCCACCAGCTCCGCACCCCGCTGACGAGCTTGCGGGTCACGCTCGAGGCCGCCGAGCTCGACCCCGAGGCCGACCGCGTCGCGGCGATCGGCACGGCGCTGGACGAGGTCGACCGGCTCGACCGGACGATCGAGGACCTGGTCGCGCTCGCGCGGGAGGTCCCGGCCGGCGAGCCGCACACGGATCTCGTCCGTGTGCTCTCCGACTTCGCCGCCGACTGGCGGGGACGGAGCGAGGAGCTCGGCCGACCGCTCGCCGTCGTGCTGCCCGAGGATCTGCCGGAGGTGCGCGCCTCGGACCGTGCGCTGCGCCAGATCCTCGACGTCCTGGTGGACAACGCGATCCACCACGGCGCGGGGACGATCACGGTGCGCGCGCGGTCGGCGCGACCGGGCGCGGTCGTCGAGGTCACGGACACGGGCGCGGGCATCGCCGGAGACCCGGCCCGGATCTTCGACCGGCGCGTCTCGAACGCCGGTCGTTCCGGCATCGGCCTCGCGCTGGCGCGGTCGCTGGCGGAGGCCGAGGGCGGACGCCTGGTGCTCAGCGCATCGGGACCTCCCGAGACCACGTTCTCGGTGTTCCTCCCCGGGCCGACCGCACCACCCCCGGACACCTCCGCGAGGTTTGCCCTCGGTTGACCGGGGCCCGAGGGGCGGTTGACCCGCCGATCCGTACCGTCGGGTCGTGTTCGAGGTACTGGATCGCCGACCGGCCCCGGAGGTCGTGGCGTCGTCGACGCCCACTGTCGAACCCGGCCGCGCCCCTTGTGCCGCCCTC
Organism: uncultured Acidimicrobiia bacterium; assembly: GCA_963756815.1. Taxonomy (GTDB): domain Bacteria; phylum Actinomycetota; class Acidimicrobiia; order IMCC26256; family JAENVU01; genus JAENVU01. The sequence goes on along the minus strand of CAVWPR010000061.1, from coordinate 176,413 downwards.
GGGCCGACGACTTCCGGTGGGCATGATCGCCGCGACGCTGGCGACGCTCGCGCTCGCGCTCACCTGGCAGCTGGTGACCGTGCGTCATGGCGGCCACTCCTCGCTGAGCGATCTCCCGCGCGTCTTCCTGCATCGCGGTCTCGCGCCCCACCACCTCCCGTACGTGGACCGGATGCTCGAGTACCCCGTGGGCGCCGGCCTCCTCCTGTACCTCGCCGCGCTCGTCGCGCCGAGCCCTGTCGGCGTGCTCTTCGTCACCGCGATCGGCGCCAGCGCCGCCGCCGTCGCGGTGACGTTGCTCCTCGAACGGCGCAACGGTGCGCGAGCGTGGCGGTGGGCGCTCGCGACGCCGCTGTTGCTGTTCGCGTTCCAGAACTGGGACACGTTCGCCCTTGCCGCGTTGGTGGGTGGGCTCATCGCCTTCGAACGGCGGAGGCCGGCGACGGCGGGCGTGCTGCTCGGCGTCGGCACCGCCATCAAGCTCTTCCCCGGCGTGGCCGTTCCGGTGTTGCTCGCCGCCGCGCTGGTTCGGGGCGACCGGCGGGCCGCGCGCCGATTGGCGACCGGCTTCGTGGGCGCGGTGCTCGCCGTGAACCTCCCGATCGCGCTCGTGGCCGGTCACGGCTGGTGGTGGACGATGCGGTTCCAGGGCGCGCGGGCCGCGACCTGGGGCACGGTCTGGATGTACGGCTACCGGCTGCTGGGCCTGCCCACGCACGGTGCGAACGCGGCCCATCTGGCCAACCTCGTGTCGACGGGCGCGCTCGCGCTCGGCCTGCTCGCGCTCGTCGCGGTGACGGTACGGCGCCGGCTGGATCCGGTCGCCGCGTCGGCTGCGGCCGTGGCGCTCCTGCTCCTCACCAACAAGGTCTACTCACCGACGTACGACCTCTGGCTCGTGCCGTTCTTCGTCCTGCTGCCGATCGCGCGACGCGTGTGGATCGGGTTCTGCGCGCTCGATCTGGCGATCTACGCGACGGTGTTCGGCTACTTCCATGGTCACGTGTCGCATGCGTCGGTGATCGCGGTGCTGCCCTGGCTCGTCCTCGCCCGCGCCGTGGTCCTCGTCATGGTGATCGCCGCCGCCGTCCGTCCCGGGGTGCCGCGGTCGCACGCGTGGGCCGATCGCTCGTCGTACGTCCGTGAGCGGGTCCACGCTGCGTTCGCCCGCTACGCGCCACTCGCGACGCGCGTGCGCCGGTGCTTGTCGGTCTCGGTGATCACCACCGGGCTGAGTCTGGCGAGCCTGGTCACGCTCACGAGCCTCGGCATGGCGCCGATGACGGCGAACATCCTCACCACGGGCCTGGCGACCATCCCGTCGTACCAGCTGAACCGGCGCTGGACGTGGAGCAGACAGGGAACGAGCGACCTCTGGCGCGAGGTGGTCCCGTTCTGGGTGATGTCCTTCGCCGGGCTCGCGCTGTCGACCGTCACCGTCGGGATCGCCGACCGGTGGGCGGCGCACGCGCACATCGTCGGTGTCTGGCACACCGCCGCGGTGCTGGTGGGCCACCTCGGCGGCTTCGGACTGCTCTGGATCGTGCAGTTCGTGGTGCTCGATCGCGTGGTGTTCGCCCGTCCGGCGCTCCAGGGAGAGGTCGCGCCGCCCGTGTGAGCCGGTCGGCGGCTCAGCCGGCCCAGTCGCGCCCGAACCACCGGCGGATGCGCGTGGTGCCGAACTCCGCCTTGAGCGCCGTGCCCTCCTCGGACGCGGGCTCGAAGGTGCCCGTCGGTGCCGCGCCGGGGGTGAACGTCACCTCGACGCGCGCGACGCCGGCCCGCCCGAACTCGAAGTAGCACTTCCCGCTCCCGTCGTAGGTGACGGACGGGCCCTCGCCGGCGTGTCCGGCGATGATCGACGCGGCGACCACCGCCGCCTGCCCCTCGGCGAACACGCCGGCCTTCGGCGTCCCGACGCTCGTGACGTCGCCCACCGCGTACACGCCGGGGAAGCTCGTCGCGAGCGTGAGGGGATCGACAGGGATCCAGCCGTCGACGCACAGGCCGGACTCCTGGACGGCGGCCGGCGCGTGGTGCTTGGGGACGCCGAGGAACAGGTCGTAGGGCGCCTCACCGCCGTCGGCCAGCTCGGCGACCTTCCGGTCGGGGTCGAGCCCGCGCACGAGCACGTTCGGGTGCCACTGGATGTCCCGCTCGGCGAACGCGGCGAGCAGCGCGTGCGACGCCGCCGGTGACGGCGGGACCGGCGCGGGCAGCGGCATCAGCAACGACACCTCGGACCGTTCGCGCAGACCGCGATCGGTGAGGAAGTCGTGGACGAGGAGCGCGGTCTCGCTCGGCGCGGGCGGACACTTGAACGGCGTCGAGGTCACACCCACGATCACCCTTCCGCCGTCGAAGTCGGCGAGCACGTCGCGCAGCGCGAAGGCACCGGGCACCGTGTAGAACTCGTGGCCGCCCTCGACGAGCCCCGGGGTGGCGGACGGATCGAGGTCCGCGCCGAGCGCGACGACCATGAGGTCGCAGTCGAAGTCGCCGGCGTCGGTCTCCACCCGGCGGGCGACCGGATCGATCGTCCGGATGGTGGTCTGCACGAAGCGCACGCCCGGCTTCACGAGATCCCGGTACGGATGGACGACCGCCTCCGGCACGGTGCGGCCGAACATGACGTCGAGCTTGGAGAACCCGAAGACGAACCCTTCGGCCTTGTCGATCAGGACGATCTCGACCGCGTCACCGAGCTCGTCGGACAGCTGGGCGGTCAGCTCCAACCCGCCGAAGCCCGCACCCAGCACCAGGATCCGCAACGTCGCCGCCCCTTTCGTGTCGCCGCACCCGCTCGCGGGCCCGCGCATCGTAGACACGGCGCCGGGGTCCGCCGGTCGACGCCGGCACCGGTCGCGACCGACGACGCCGACGCGAGATCGCACGGGTTCGCGCGCTGCGGGGTCATTCGGGCGATGACGCGGCGTCGGGTGGTGCGCGGTCGGGCGCCGCGACGTACCGTCGGATCGGGCCGGCCGGCGGAGGCGAGCCCGGGTGTCGTTCCGTCCCCGTTTGGACGGATACCTGCATCCGGGCACCGACCCCCCGGCGGACGGATGCGGTCGAGGCTTCGAGGGGATCGGGTGTCGCGAGGCGAGGCGAAGACGTGCACGTGGGAGTGCTGCGCGCGTCGCGGGCGGTCTCGCCGCGCTGACCCTCGTCGTCGCGCTCACCGGTGCCGCGCCCGCCGGCGCCGACATCGTGATCCCCTCACCGTTGGGACCGATCACCGTGCCGCTGCCGGGCGATCCGACGACGACCACGACGGTGCCGGATCCCACCACCACCACGACGGCGCCGGAGCCGACGACCACCACGACGGCGCCGGAGCCCACCACCACCACGACCGGAGCGACGACGAGCACGACACGCCCGCCGCGCCGGACGACGACGACGACGGCCGCGGCCCGGGTCGCGGGCGGGGGATCGTCGGCGGCACAATCGTCGGGACCGACCCGTCCGGGAGCGACGAGCGCCTCGAAGACGTCGCGGACCTCGAGCGCAGCCCGCGCGCGCAAGGGTGCGGCCGCGCGCGGGCTCGGGGCGGGGCACGGTGCCGACGCCGTCGGCGTCCGGCGAGAGCGTCGCGCCGGTCACCGCTCGCGGTGCCCAGGGCGCCGGCGCGCCCGACCGCCTGCGCAACTCGTTCCTGCGGGCGACCGACCCTGCATCGCGCTCGTCGCGGGGCTTCGACGGCTCGGCGCTGGCCGGCTTCGCACTCGCCGCGGTGACCGCGCTCGTGCTCGGACTCGCCCAGCGCGATGCCGCCCACCAGCGCCGGTCCCAGGCCGTGCTCGTCGGCCCGGGCGCGTTGCGCCTCGGTCGCGACGAGTCGGAGGCGGGCGTGCGCGAGCAGCTCCGCTCGATGCTCGCCGCCGGATCGTTCGTCGCGACCGGCTCCGACTGCCGGTCGCTGCAGCTCCTCGTGCAGGCCGCCGCGCACGAGGGCCTGGAGATCCGGGACCCGCGCGGCTTCGTCGTGGCCGCGACCCACCGGCTGGTGCAGGCGTACGGGATCGAGCCGGACCGCAAGCGGCTGCCGCTGCGGTGGGCGGTCGAGATCGCCCGGCCCACCGTGGCGGTCCCGGACGGCTACGGGTACGTGCTGGAGCGCACCGGTCCGCACGACGAGGGCCGGGTGCTCGCGTTCAACCCCGGCACCGAGATGATGCTCTGGTCGGGCGACTGCCTGTAGCGCCGAGCCGCGGCCCCTTGCGCGCGAGGCTCGCGCCGTCGAGAGTCTGGCGATGACGCGAGGGGAGATCCGATGCGGCGGTTGAGCGGCATGGACGCGGCGTTCCTGTACCTCGAGAACTCCGGCGTGACCATGCAGGTCCAGGCGATCATGCTGCTCGACCCCTCCACGATGCCGGGCGGCTACTCGTTCGAGAAGGTCAAGGCGCACCTCGCCGAGCGACTGCCGCTCCTCCCCGAGTTCCGCCAGCGGCTCGCGTTCGTGCCGTTCGACCTGCACCGTCCGGTCTGGTTCCACGACCCGGACTTCGACCTCGACTACCACGTGCGTCACATCGCGGTTCCCGAGCCGGGCCGGATGGACCAGCTGATGGACGTCATCGGCGGCATCGCCGGTCGGCAGCTCGACCGGTCGCGGCCGCTCTGGGAGTTCTGGATCATCGAGGGGATCGAGAACGGGGCCGTGGCCCTGTTCGCGCGCATGCACCACGCCACGATCGACGGGGTGTCGGGCGCGAGCCTCGCGACGAGCATCCTGGACCTGGAGCCCGAGCCGGTCGCGCCGCCGCCGATCGACGACTGGGAGCCGGAGCACCGGCCGTCGGATTTCGAGCTCGTCCGGCACGCGCTGGAGTCACGGCTGCGTCGGCCCGTCGCGCTCGCCATGGCGCAGGCGACGCCGAAGCTCGTCCGCAGCATCGTGAACGTCGCGCAGATCCGTCGCGACCCGGACCGGCCGACGGGCGGGGTGCCGCTGACGGCCCCGCGTACCGTCTTCAACGCACCGTTGACGCCACACCGTCGCGTCGGGATCGCATCGGTCTCGCTCGACGAGGTGAAGGCGATCAAGGTCGCGCTCGACTGCACGGTGAACGACGTCGTGCTGGCCACGGCGACGGGAGCGTTGCGCTCGTACCTGCTGAGCATCGATGGGCTGCCGGACCGGCCACTCCTCGCCTCGTGCCCCGTGTCGATCCGTGACGGCAGCGACGACATCGAGAGTGCGAACAAGGTCTCGTCGATGTTCGTGCCGCTCCCGACCCACCTCGACGATCCCGCCGCGCGAGTCGAAGCCCTGCGCGTCGCGACCCGCGGTGCGAAGGAGGAGCACAACGCGGTCGGCGCCCGCACGATCATGGAGCTCGGCGAGCTCGGTGGCCCGCGGACCTTCGGGCCTCGCCAGCCGCCTGCTCGGTGGTCTCGCCGCGCGCGGTCCGGTGCCGGTGAACGTCGTGATCTCGAACGTGCCGGGCCCGCCGTTCCCGCTGTACCTCGCCGGTGCCCGCCTCGTCTCGATGCTCCCGCTCGGCCCACCGATCGACGGCGCCGGTCTCAACATCACCGTGCTGAGCTACATCGACCGCGTCGACTGGGGCTTCATCGCGTGCCGCGAGCTCGCGCCGCACTTCCAGCGCCTCCCCGACGCGATCCCCGACGCGCACGCGGAGCTGCAGAAGCTCGCGGGACTCTGACCGGCGGACACCGCCGCACCTCACATCCGCGCCGCGACGTCGGCGGGGAACCCGCCGGTGGCGATCGGGCCCCACGCGTCGAGTGCGATGCGGAGCAGGCACTTGCCCTGGTCGCGCATGGCGCGGCGGTACCCGTCCCAGTCGGGGTGCTCGCCGCTGATCACGCGGAAGTACTCGACGAGCCCGTCCTCGGCCTCGGGCAGGTCCACGACCTCAGCCGCGCCGTCGACCTGCACCCACGCGCCGTCGAAGTCGTCCGAGAGCACCAGCACCGACGCGGTACCGGTGCGTCTGACGTTGGCGATCTTGGCCCGCGACGGGTAGCTCGCGACGAGGATCGTCCCGTCGGCGAGACCCATCGTGACGGGGGACAGTTGGGGCCGACCGTCGCGCCGGCTCGTCATGACGATGCCGCGATGCCGCGGCCGGATGAACTCCTCGAGCTCGGCGCGTTCGACGGTCCGGTTGGTCGCGATCCTGGGCACCGGTTGCTCAGCTCCCGGCGAGCTTCGCCGCGAGCACGTCGATCGGCTTGATGTCGGGCGGCGACGCGAGCAGCTCGTCGGCGCGCTCCATGAGCGCGGACGCGATCGGGCCGTCGAGATGGGCCCGGCGGCCGGCATCGTCGGCGAACACGTCGAAGATCCCGAACGTCGAGTCGTCGAGCTTGATCGCGAACCACGCAGTCGTCGCGCCCTCCTCCTGCGCCAGCGGCAGCGCCGAGGCGAGGAACGACGCGACCTCGTCCTCCTTCCCTGACTTCGCCGACAGGGTGGCGAGCAATCCGACGGTCACCATGAGTGCGCTCCTCGAGACGGGGGACGGGGGACGGGCCAAGCGGGCCTGACCCGCAAGACTGCTACCCGTCGGTTGTCACCGTCACGCCTCGGGAGGGCGGCAGGGGTCGTCCCCTACTCTCCTCCGACGGTCGGTGCGATCGCACCGGTCGGGCGGCGCACGCCGTCGGATCGCCACCGAGGGAGCAGATGCGCAACCAGCACGCGGGAATCCCGTTCACCACGCCCGACGACGAGATCGCCGCCGCACTGGCCGACGTCAGCATCCCGACCCTGATGCTCTCGCTCGTCCACATGTCGGGCGATCCGGACCTGATCCGCGGTCGGCTCCGGCCGGCGGGCCTGTTCCTCAACGAGGTCCAGGGCTACATGACGGAGGAGGACAAGGCCGAGGTTCGCGCCCTCGCGCTCGACGTGATCCGCGACTACCGAGACCGCGGTTGTCCGGAGCCCGAGCCGCTCTCCGCCGAGCTCGTGCACGAGATGATGACGTGGCTCGTGTGCGAGGACGTGCCCGCCGAGTACGTGCCGATGCTCATGGAGGAGATGGAGCTCGACGGTGCGGACGCCGCGTCTCGTCGCCCGAAGCGGGCGACCCCGCCGCGCGCGCGGCGTTCCCCGTCGTCGTCATCGGGTGCGGACAGTCGGGCCTCCTGGCCGGTATCCGCCTCGGCGAGGCCGGGATCCCGTACACGATCGTCGAGAAGAACGCGGGCGTCGGCGGCACGTGGTGGGAGAACTCCTACCCCGGCGCGCGCGTCGACGTCGGCAATCACTTCTACTGCTACAGCTTCGAGCCCAGCGACCACTGGACCGAGTTCTTCGCGCAGCAGCCCGAGCTCCAGACCTACTTCGACGGAGTGATGCGCAAGTACGGCGTCGACCGCCACGTCCGATGGGAGACCGAGGTGCTCGGTGCGACGTGGGACGACACGTCGGCCACGTGGTCGGTGCGCGTCCGCGCCGCCGACGGTGCCGAGTACACGCTCGTGGCGCGAGCGGTGATCTCCGCCGTCGGTCAGCTGAACCGCCCACACCTCCCCGACATCCCCGGCCGGGAGTCGTTCGCCGGGCCGGCCTTCCACTCCGCGCGCTGGGACCACGAGGTCGACCTCACGGAGCAAGCGGGTCGCGATGATCGGCGCGGGTGCGAGTGGGTTCCAGATCGCGCCGACGATCGCGCCCGAGGTCGCACACCTCACCGTCTTCCAGCGGACCGCGCAGTGGATGTTCCCGAACCCGAACTACCACGAGCAGGTCGGTCCCGGCGTGCGGTGGGCGCTCCGTCACCTGCCGTTCTACGGACGCTGGTACCGGTTCCTGATCTTCTGGCCGGGGTGCGACAAGGGTCTCGAGGCCGCGCGCGTCGACCCCGACTATCCCGACCAGCAGACCGCGGTCAGCGAGATGAACGACCTGACCCGGCAGATGTTCACCGACTGGATCGTGAGTCAGGTCGACGACGATCCCGACCTCGTCGCCAAGGTCGTGCCCGATTACCCGGCGACGGGCAAGCGCACGCTCCAGGACAACGGGAGCTGGCTCCGCACGCTCACGCGCGACAACGTCGAGCTCGTGCGCACCGGCATCGACCACATCGAGCCCGATGCCGTGGTGACCGAGGACGGGACCCGCCACGAGGCCGACGTGCTCGTGATGGCGACCGGCTTCCAGGCGACCAAGGTCCTGTTCCCGATGGAGATCGTGGGCCGCGACGGTGAGGACCTGCGCGTCATGTGGGGCGAGCGGCCCGCCGCGTACCTCGGCATCACGATCCCCGGCTTCCCCAACTTCTTCTGCATGTACGGGCCGGGGACGAACCTCGCGCACGGCGGGAGCCTGATCTTCCACTCCGAGTGCCAGATGCGCTACATCACGCAGGCGATCGAGCTGCTGATCGCCGGCGAGCACCGCACGATGGAGCCGCGGGTGGACCGGTACGAGGACTGGCACGAGCGGTCGCAGCGCGAGATGCGCGGGCTCGTGTGGTCGCAACCGTCGATCAAGCACTCGTTCTTCAAGAACGCGTACGGCGAGATCCACGGCCTCAGCCCGTGGCGGTTGGTCGACTACTGGACGTGGACCAGGACGCTCGACCCCGAGGACTTCGTCATCCGCTGAGCGCCGAGGTCGGCGAGACGCGCCGGATCGTTGACGATGTCGATCTCCTCGACGCGGTCGTCGACGACGGTGAACGCCATCAGGGCGATCGGACGGCCGTCGAGCTCGATGAACACACCGGTGGTGCCGTCGACGAGCACCGGGTGCAACGTCGCGTCGGGCACCGAGAAGCGGATGGCCTGGCTCGCGATCGTCTCGGCGCCGCGGACGGTCGCCCTCGCCGTCGGCGTGGAGCACGACGTCGGGGTGGAGGACGGCGACGAGCGCGTCGAAGTCGCCGCCGCGCGCCGCGGCGTAGAACGCGTCCACGACCCGGCGCCGACCGGCGCGGTCGCCGGTGGGCGCCGGCGCGTCCTGCACCCGCCGGCGGGCGCGGCTCGCGAGCTGGCGGGTCGCGTCGGGTGATCGCTCGAGCAGCGCCGCGATCTCGTCGAACGGCACGGCGAACATGTCGTGGAGCACGAACGCGAGCCGCTCGGGCGGGCTCAGCGTCTCGAGCACCACGAGCATCGCGAGCCCGACCGCGTCGGCGAGCTCGGCCTCGTGCGCCGGGTCGCCGTCGTCGGGGACGACGATCGGATCGGGGATGCGCACGTCGAGGGCCTCCTCCGGTCGCGTCCGGCGGGCGCGGAGCACGTTGAGGCTCACGCGCGCCGTGATCATCGTGAGCCACCCGCCGATGTTGTCGACGTCGGAGGCGTCGGCGCGTCGGGCGCGGATCCAGGTCTCCTGCACCGCGTCCTCCGCGTCGCGGCGCGATCCCGAGCATTCGCTGCGCCACCCGCTGCAGGTGCGCGCGGTGGTGCTCGAACTCGTCGGCGGGCAGGTCACGCACGCGAACGGCTCCTCGCGTTCCTCGTCACCACTCCGCCGCGCCGGCCACCTGGCCGGTCGCGACGTTGAGCCGGTTCCAGACGTTGATGTTGGCGATCGCGAGGACCAGCGTCGCGAGCTGGCGGTCGTCGTAGTGCGCGGCCGCCTCGGCGAAGACCGCGTCGGGAACCGGGTCGCTGCGGTCGGCGAGGCGCGTCACCGCCTCGGTCAGCGCGAGCGCGGCCCGCTCGGCGTCGGTGAAGTACGGGGTCTCGCGCCAGGCCGCGATCGTGGCGAGCCGATCGTCGGTCTCGCCCTCCGTGCGGGCGTGGCGGGCGTGGCCCTCGAGGCACACGCCGCAGCCGTTGATCTGGCTGGCGCGCATGAGCACGAGATTGATCGTCGTCTCGGGCACGCCGCCGTCGCCGACGGCGGCGCCGAGCGCCTGGAGCGCGTCCATCGCGCCGGGGACGACGAAGGCCGGGTTGGCGATTCGTGCGGTCATCGGGGCTCCTCTCGGTCGGGGGGTTCCCGACGTCTGCGAGGAGATGACACCCGGCGGCCACGAAGATGTGACGCGACCCGGCCCGTCGGCGCGGGCCGGCGTTGCTCAGGTCACCGTGATGACGCTGTGCATGCCCATCTGGAAGTGGTTGATGACGGTGCCGTCGGACTGCTTCGTGTCGATGTTGCAGAACATCGTGTACGTCCCCGGCGTCAGCTTGATCGTGACCGTCTTCGAGCCCCGGCCTTCACCTCGGCCTCTCCGGGCTTGTCCGCCTCGGGGATCGCCTCCTCGTCGACGTCACCCACGGCGCGGTCGGCGGTCGCCACCGTCACCCTCGGGAGCCCGTCGATGTCGGGCGCCCGCACGAGCACCATCTCGTGGGTGATGGTGCCGGTGTTCTTGATCGCGAACTGTCACGTCGCCGGCCTTCACGGAGTCGGGCGCGACCGTCATCGTGAACTCCTGCAGGTGCACGTTGACCTTGTGGCCGAGCAATCCGCCCGCCGAGAGCGTGCGCAGGCTGTCCTTGGCATCGTTGCTCCGACTCCACGCGACACCGCTGATCGCCAGTGCCGCGAAGGCGAGCAGCAGTGCCAGCCCCGCGAAGATGAACGTTCCCGCGCGGTAGACGTCGCGGTTCCGGTCGTCGGCCATCTCACCCCTCCTCGATGTGCCCCGGCGCAGGGTACCGGAGGCGCCGCGTCGAGCGGCGGAACACACCGGCGCTGCGTCGGGACGCTCGGCACGCGCGGACTTCCTCCGGCGGTGGGACGAGGATGCGCTCGTCGAGACCCGCCGCTGGTCGCGCGACGCGACGGGGAGGAGCTCGCCGCCGCCTTCCGCCGGCGTCGCGCCACGAACGGATGCGCTCGTCGGCGACGGCTGCTCGAGCAGTCGGCACGCTCGACTTCGAGCTCATCGGGTGCTGCTCGGTGACCGGCCGTCGTCCCGACCTCCGTCGAGCCGCGAGTGACCGGGTTCGCGCGCTCGGCGAGCAGGCTCGTGACCGCCGACGACCTGTGGCGAGCACGAAACGGCGACGCGAGGGGTTGACACCAGACCAACCAGTCGGTATGGTCGCCGGCATGCCGACCGCGACCCGCAGCTCCAGCCGTGACCGCCTGCTCGACGCCGCGGTCTCGGTCATCCGGACCCAGGGCCTGCACGCGACGACCGTCGACGAGCTCTGCGCGGTCGCAGGCGTGTCGAAGGGCGCGTTCTTCCACCACTTCGCGTCCAAGGAGGACCTCGCGATCGCGGCGGCCGACCACTGGTCGGTCACCACCGGCGAGCTGTTCGCCGACGCGCCGTACCACGAGGCCGAGGACGCGGCCGATCGTGTCCTCGGATACCTGGACTTCCGCGCCTCGCTGATCGGGGAGGCCATCGAGCGCTACACCTGCCTCGTCGGCACGATGGTGCAGGAGGCGTACGCGACCCATCCCGCGATTCGCGACGCGTGCGCCGAGAGCATCCTCGGTCACGCGGCCACGCTCGAGCTCGACATCGCGGAGGCGCTCATGGCGGCCGGTACCGACGCGCCCGACGTCGCCGCCGAGGCCGCGAGCCTGGCGCGGCACACCCAGGTCGTCCTGCAGGGCGCGTTCGTCGTGAGCAAGGCCGCGAACGACCCGGCGGTCGCGCTCGACAGCGTCCGGCACCTGCGCCGCTACTTCGAGCTGCTGTTCCACCGGACCCGAGGGAGATCACCGATGACCATCCCGGACCTGCCGCCGGCATGCACCGCTCTCGCCGCACCTCGTGTGCGACGGCCCGCGGACGCGATCGTACTCCCTCCGGCGCGAGGAGCGTGCGACTCCGGGAGATGACCGCGTGCGGCTACGATCCGGCTTCAGCGAGCTCGAGAACCCCGACGGATCCCGGACGAACCTCGATGCAACGACCCGAGATCGAGACCGCGGCCCGGCGGATGGCGGACGATGGTGGCAGTCGTCGACGACGCCGCCCTGGCCGATCCGACGCCGTGCGCCGAGTACACGGTCGCCGGCCTCGCTCGACCACATCGACGGTTTCGTCGGCGCCGTCGCCGCCGGCACGGGACCCAGGACGCCGACCGGCCGGTCCGCCCCGGCGCGGCGACGCGAGCCACCTGCGCGCCGACTGGCGCACCGTGGTGCCCGACGGTCTCGACGCGCTCGTCGCCGCGTGGCAGGCCGACGACGCGTACGAAGGGATGCTGAGCGCAGGCGGCATCGAGATGCCCGCCGACGCCGTCGCGGTGGTCGCGATCGAGGAGCTGGTCGTCCACGGATGGGACCTCGCACGCGCCACCGGCCAGGCGTTCGAGTGCACCCCGGCCGAGCTCGCCGTCGTCGACGACTTCTTCGGCCAGTTCGGACCGGAGCAACGCGGCGGCGCCTACGGGCCGGCGCGCGCCGCCGACGCGTCCGCATCCCACCTGGACCGCGTGATCGCCGAGAGCGGTCGCGACCCCGCGTGGTCGCGCCACCCGCTGACCCGATCCGTCTCCACCCGAACGTCGAGGAGGACACACCATGCCCGTCATCACCCCGAACCTCTGGTTCGACACCGAGGCCCTCGAGGCCGCGGAGTTCTACACGTCGGTGTTCCCGAACTCCGAGATCACCAACGTGAGCCACTACACCGATGCCGGCCCGCGTGAGGCCGGCATGGTGCTCACCGTCGACTTCGTGCTCGACGGTCAGCGGTACACCGCGATCAACGGCGGTCCCGAGTTCCCGTTCACCGAGGCGGTCTCGCTGCTGGTCAACTGCAAGGACCAGGCCGAGGTCGACGACTACTGGGAGCAGCTCGGCGCCGGTGGCGAGCTCGGCCCGTGCGGCTGGCTCAAGGACCGGTACGGCCTCTCGTGGCAGATCGTCCCGGTGGGCATGGAGGAGCTCATGACCGACGCGGACCCGGAGCGCGGCGAACGCGGCGATGGGCGCGATGTTGTCGATGAGCAAGATCGACCTCGCCGCGATCGAGGCGGCGGCGAACGCGGTGACGGCGTCGTGAGCGACACCACGATCACCGACGTCGGCACGGTCGCGGTCCCGGTCGGCGACCAGGACCGGGCGCGCGACTTCTACGTCGACACGCTCGGCTTCGAGGTCCGCCTCGACGTCCCGATGCCGGGCGGGGGCCGGTGGCTCACCGTCGCGCCGCCGGGCGCCACGGTGGCGCTCGCGTTGACGTCCGGCGACGCGGCCACGGTGGGCGGCGACACCGGCATCCGGTTCGTGGCGACCGACGTCGCGGCGGAGCACGCGGCGTTGACGGGACGGGGGGTCGACGTCGACCCGGTCCTCGACTGGCCCGGCGTGCCACCGATGTTCTCGTTCCGCGACGGCGACGGGAATGCGCTCTACGTCGTGGAGGCGGCGTCGTGAGCGCGCTCGACCGGACCTTCACCGCCGCGCTGCAGAAGAGCCCGGCGAAGGGCGGCCACACCTACGTGGTGATGCCGGGCTCCGCCGAGTTCTTCGGGACGCGCGGGTTGGTGAAGGTGCGGGGCACGGTCGACGGCGAGGCGTTCGAGAGCTCGTTCATGGCGCTCGGCGACGGCACCCACAAGCTGCCGGTTCGCGCCGCGCTGCGCACGGCCATCGGCAAGGAGGCGGGCGACACCGTGACCGTCCACCTCACCGAACGCATCGAGCGCGGGGCCGTGCGCGCACCATGACGCCGCCGGACGCGCACCGGCGGTCCGTCGCCCGCCGGATGTTCGAGCTCGTCGAGCCGATCGGGGTCATCCCGTACTCCGCCGACGAGCCCAACGAGGCGATGTTCGCCCTCGGTTTCACCGACTACTGGGACACCTACTTCGCCGGTCGGGCGGCGCCCCTCGGCGACACCCCGGCGGAGGTGGTCGACGCGCTCTTCTACAACTTCGCGCCCGGCGAGGTGGCCCGACACATCCCGAAGGTGTGGAGCACCACGACGCCCGACGCAGCCATCGCCGCACGTGCGACCGGTTGCGTGAAGGCGCTGTGGCGCATCCTCGGCGATCGAGTCGATCCTTCCACCGTCGCTCGCGCCGGCGACCTGCTGACCGTGGCGGCGACCAGCGTCCCGTGCGAGGGCCGACCCATGTACGCCGCGCTGCGCTCGCTCGCGATCCCCGACGACGCGATGCATCGCCTCTTCCACGCCGCCTCGCTCCTGCGCGAGCACCGCGGCGACGGGCACATCGCGGCGCTGATGGTGGACGGGCATCGGCGGCCTCGAGTCGCACGTGCTGCTCGCCCTCGACATGGACATGCCGGCGGAGAAGTTCGGACGCATCCACCATCTGCCCGCCGCGCAGCTCGACGCGGTGATCGACGGCATGCGCGACCGCGGTCTGATCGCGGACGACGGTTGGCTGAGCGACGAGGGTCGGGCGGTCAAGCAGCGGGTCGAGGCGCGTACCGACGACCTCGCGGCGAGGCCCTACGACGCCCTCGACCCCGCGGAGCTCGACGAGCTGATCGCCCTCCTCGAGCCGATGGCCGCTCGGCTCGTGGCCGCCCAGGACTGGGCGTAGCCGACCCCGACGGTCCCACCTCACGGAAACGGCTGGGTGATCCACCGAGTGCCCTGCGGTTCAGTGAAGCCGGCGGTCGCGATCCTCGACGACACCCTCGGCAACGGACAGCTTCTTCGCCTTGTCACGCAGCACTCCGGTCGGTGCACGGCGCACGCCACCGGGGCGCCGAGGAGGCTATCGACGCGCGGTTGCGAGCACGCGGAGCCTGCGCGCGTCAGAGAGACCGGCCACCCAGATGGCGGCGGCACTCGTCGCGAGCGCGACGAAGGCTCCGAGTGCGAGGCCGGCGACCACGTCGGTCGGCCAGTGCACGCCGAGCTCGAGCCGGCTCGCGGCGACGGCGACCGGGAACGCCACGCCGATCGCGAGCGAGAGCGCCCGGGCGATCGGACGACGGAGCAGGTAGACCGCGATCACGATCGCAGCACTCACACCCAGGGCCATCGTGCCGGTGGCGTGCCCCGAGGGGAACGAAGGCTCGGTCTCGGCCACGAGCCGGTAGGCCACGGCCGGCCGGGCGCGGTCCACCACGACCTTCAGCACCGACGCGAGCGCCCCCGCGCCGAGGACGGCCACCACCGGGGCGAGCGCGGCCGCGAGGGGTACCCGCCGCCAGTACAGCAACGCGCTGACGACGACCGCGAGCACTCCCACCGTCGCGACGGAGCCGGCGAGGTCGAAGAAGCGGGCACCGTCGATCAACGCGGTGGAACGGTGGTGCACGACCCATGCCAGCCGCACGGCGTCCCTGGTCGCTACGCCGTTGTGCGTGACGACGTCCTCGGCGACGCCGGCGAAGACGATCGCGGCGCCGAGCGCAGCGATCGCTCCGACGAGTGCGCCGACGACCGCGGCGAGCGGGGTGTGACGCAGACGCGCCAGGACGTGGGTCAGGATCCGGTCGGGCATCCGGCGGACGGTACCGACCGCTCGGTCAACGGACGGTTCCCGAATTGTGAAGATTCGACCGGACGGCGCTCGTCAGGAACTGCTGTGCGGCGCTGCGGACTGCGGACTCGCGTTCTGCTGCGGCGCCGAGGCGCACGAGGTCGTCCCCCAACGCGGCCGAGCGGTCGCGATGGGTTGGAATCAGCAGGTAGAAGAGCCGATCGATCACGGGGTTGAGCTTCAGCACCTCGAAGCGCTGCTCGATGCGGCTGCCGCCCTCGACGGCATCGACCGTGATCGTCCAGAGCGTGCTGTCCGGGAACCGCCAGGTCGACACGGTGCGCCAGGAGACCTCGTGCGGTGCGTCGGCGGTCACGACCTCGCAGACCCGGGACCACCGGGAACGTCCGACGCGGTTGGTGCCGCGGAACCGGGCGCCGGGCCGCGCGATCGTCGCGCCGTCGACCCACTCGGCGCCGCCGCACTCGTGACTCCACTCGCCCACGCGGGTCGGATCGCCGACGATCGCCCACACGGCTTCGGGCGATGCGGTGGTGGTCGCGTCGCAGCGACCGCTTCGGGGAAGCGTGCCCATGGTGTCGGCCCTCCGTTGCTTCGAGCACATTGACTAAAACCAGTCTGTATTGAATCAGGCCATGTCCTAGAATGCAACGCATGAGCCCGCGGAGATCGTCGACCGACACGACGACCGCGCGTCCACAGAAGCGGGCCTACGACTCGTCGCGTCGCAAGCGGCAGGCGGAGCAGACCCGGGCCGACGTGCTGCTCGCGGCGATGCAGCTCTTCAACGAGCGGGGCTGGGCCGAGACGACGCTCGCCGACGTGGCCGAGACCGCCGGCGTGGCCGTCGAGACGATCTACAACAACTTCCGGTCGAAGAAGCAGCTCGCACGTGACGCGTTCGAGGCGGCCCTCGTCGGCGACGCCGAACCGGTATCGCTCGCCGAGCGCGACCGGTTCCGCCAACTCGGCGAGGGCACGCGCGCGGAACGCCTGCAGGCGGCGATGGACTTCCTGGCCGACTCCTACGAGCGGTCGGCCGGGGTCTGGCGCGCGCTCGGCGACGCCGCCGCCGGTGACGACGAGCTCGAGGCGTGGATGCTCGATGCCAACCACCGCCAGCGCCTCGACACCGTGCGGGGACTCGAGATGATCTTCGAGCGTCCGATGACCGATCCCATGGTGGACGTCATCTGGATGCTGTACGGACCGGAGACCTACTGGAAGCTGGTGCGCGTTCTCGGGCGGTCGCGTGCCGAGCTCCAGGCGACGCTCACGGAGGCGACGCTGCGTCTCCTCGGCGAGGACCTCGACGGGCCGCGCGTCCGTCGCCGCGCGTAGCGCGCCGGATCAGCCGAAGGGCTGGAGCTCGCTCCCGACCACCCACATGCTGAAGTACTGGCTGTTGGCGCCGTAGGCCATGGCGAGCGCGACGCGTCGCGCCGTCGACCTGGTGCTCGCCCGCGGCACCGCGCACCTGGTTGGCCGCTTCCGCGAAGCGAAGCAGGCCGGACGCACCGATCGGGTTGCTCGACAGCACGCCACCCGACGCGTTGATGGGCAGGCGACCGTCGAGCGCGGTGGTCCCGTCGTCGATGAGCTTCCAGCCGTCGCCCTCGTCGCAGAGGTCGTGCGCCTCGAGCCAGATCGCCTCGTGCCAGGAGAAGGGCACGTAGAGCTCCGCCGTGTCGATCTGGGTACGCGGGTCGGTGATGCCGGCCTGCGTGTACACGTCCTCGGCACACGTCAGGCACGCCTGCGGGCGCACCGGGTCGCGGCCGGGGAAGCTCGGCGGCTCGGAGCGCGAGGACGCGCCGAGGATCCATGCGGGTGCGCGACCGTCGGCGGCCGCCGCCTTGCCGCCCTCCTCGTCGGTGAGCACGACCGCGCACGCGCCGTCCGAGCTCGGACACGACTCGAGGAACCGGATCGGGTCCCACATCATCGGTGACGCCTTCACCTTCTCGATCGAGATGTCCGCGATCTTGAGGTGCGCGTAGGGGTTCTTCAGCGCGTTCAGGCGGTCCTTGACCGCGACCTTCCACCCGATGTGCTCGGGCGCCCCGCTGCGATGGATGTACGCGCGGATGAACGGCGCGAAGGCGCCGCCCGCGCCGAGCGACGCGCCGCGCCCGCTGCCGAGGGCGAACTGCGCGTTGCCCTCCGACTGCTTCTCGAAGGCCACCGCGAGCACGGTGCGGTGCTTGCCGGCCTGCACGTGTGAGGCGGCGACGATGCCGGTCGTCCCGCCGACCGACCCGGCGGTGTGGACCCGGAACATCGGCTTGCCGACCGCGCCGAGCGCGTCCGACAGGTAGAGCTCGGGCTTCATCACGCCCTCGAAGAGGTCGGGCGCCTTGCCGAGGACGACTGCATCGATGTCGGCCATCGTCATGTGGGCGTCGTCGAGGGCCCGGAACACCGCCTCGCGCACGAGCCCGCCGAACGAGACGTCGAGCCGACGCGACTTGTGATGGGTCTGGCCCACCCCGACGATCGCGCAGGGCCTCATGAGCGTCCTTCCAGGATGCAGATCAGGTTCTGTTGCAGGCACGGGCCGGACGTCGAGTGTGCGAGCGCGCGGTTGCCGCCACCGAAGACGTGGTCGGCCGCGTGCCCGATGCGGCAGAGACCGGTCGCCATGATCGGGTTGTCGCGCAGCGCGCCCCCGGACGCGTTCACCGTCACGGCGTCGCCGAGCCCGAGCACCGAGCGGAGCAGCAGCTCCTCGTGCGTGAACGCGGCCTGCAGCTCCGCGACCTCCACCGGGCCGTCGCCGAGGCCCGCCGCGGCGGCGGCGATGCGCGTCGACGGCGAGTCCGCGAGCGACCGGAACGACGGGTTGTGGCACTCGGTGCGATGGTCGAACCCGGTGATGTACGCCGGCCGTTCGACGATCTCGCGCGCCCGGTCACCCCGCGCCAGCACCATCGCCGCCGCACCGTCGGTGATCGGCGGCACGTCGTGGCGGCGCAGGGGCGTGCGCAGGTAGTCGGTGGCGAGGAGCGTCTCGACGTCACCCGTCCCGCGCGCCCGGACCGCGACCTCGGCCATCCGGCGCTCGTCGGCGATCCCGGCGTCGATCACCGCACGCGCCTGGAGCGCCGCGAACGTGAGCGGGTCGGCGCCGAGCGGCGCGAGGAAGTACGGGTCCATCTCCATGGGGTAGATGAGCGAAGGGTCACCGGTCGACGACCGCCCCGAGCCGGTGACGACGGCGATGTCGATGTCGCCCTCCTGGAGGCGCAGCCACGCCTCGAACAGCGCCCACGCGCCGTCCATCTCCACGTGGGAGTCGCGCTTGGGCGGCCAGGCGCCGATCGCGTCGAGGTTGGACACGAAGGAGAAGGCCTGGCCGGTGATGTAGTCGCAGCTGCCGAGACAGGTGAAGTCGACGTCGGCCCGGGTCAGCGACAGTGGCTCGAGCGCGGCGGTGATGACGTCCATGAGCATGCGCGTCTCGGAGCGGTCGGTGCGGCGCTCCATCGGCGTCTGGGCCCACCCGACGACCGCGATGTCGCGTGACGTGCTCATCGTTTCCGCCTCTCGTCGCTCCGCTCCGGGCCGCTCGGGCCCCGGCTCGCTCCGTACCCGGACACCGCAACATGCCCCACGGCCGCTCGCCTCATCAGAAGATCCGGTTCACGAGGTCGGGGTCGTCGACGTCGGGTTCGCCCGTCGGCGCCCACCCGAGGAAGTCGCCCCAGGAGCCGGTCATGCCCCCTCCGGTCGCGTCGTCGCCGGTCCCGGCCTCCGCCCATGCCGCACGCACGCGCGTCCCGACGCGGACGTCGTCCGCGCTGAGATCGACGACCGGTGAGTACGTGATCATCACGTCGATGCCGTCGAGCAGTACGAAGACCCGCGCGAACGGCTCGGTCTCGGTCTGACCCGGGTACTGCACCGGGGTGACGATCGCGAAGTTCGTGATCGTCCCCGTCTGCGGGAGCTCGATCTCCCGATCCGGTCCCAGCGGGAGCGCGTCGATGGGGCAGTAGCCGTTGCCGGACGCGTAGACCCGCCCGCAGGTCGGGCAGCGCAGCCCGACGAGCTTGTGCTCGCGCGAGGCCTCGACCACGCGGTCGGCCGAGACCGGGACCGGGTTCTTGTAGGTGATCGACGCGAGGTAGTCCATCCGCGTCACCGGCTCGGCCGCCGGTCCGGTGTCGTCGCCCTCCGTCTCGGCGACCTCACCGGGCACGAAGCACGCGAGGTCGTCGATGCGACCGACGCGCGTTCCTTTCCATCGGGGCGCGACCCGCATCCCGGCGGTCATCCGGTCCGCAGTCCCTGCGTCGACCGCGTGCAGGAGCGGGGTGGTGGCGCCGTCGAGCCGCACGAACGCGAACGCGAACGGACGGTCGAGGGGGTGTTGCTCCGACGGCGTGCCGACCCACGTCCACGACTCGACCGTGCCCGCCGGTCCGACCTCCACGAGGTCGAGCGGCAGCTCCGCACCGGTCGCCGGGTCCCACTCCATCGGCGGCACGAGCACGGCGTCGCCGTTGCGGATCCCCAGGATGCGCCGCTCGGTCAAGGCGGTCATGAACGCACCGACGACCGGCCCGAGTGACCGCTGGTAGGGGAAGGTGATGGTGTTCTCGGTGAAGCGGGCCATGCGTTCTCCCGGATCGCGGTGGGCCCGGGCATGCAAGCGCGCCGGGCCGTCGGCGCGCAACCGAGGACGGTTCTGGTCACGCGACCACGGGTGACAGGATGCGGCCGATGAGCGACGCCGGTGACAACGAGGGTCGGCGGGGAAGCGTCGCGTGGCCCGAGCGGCCCGCGCCGCAGGCGCAGGAGCGGGAGTGATGAGCGACGCCAGTGACAACGAGGGTCGGCGGGGAAGCGTCGCGTGGCCCGAGCGGCCCGCGCCGCAGGCGCAGGAGCGGGAGTGATGAGCGACGCCGGTGACAACGAGGGTCGGCGGGGAAGCGTCGCGTGGCCCGAGCGGCCCGCGCCGCAGGCGCAGGAGCGGGAGTGATGAGCGACGCCGGTGACAGCGAGGGTCGGCGGGGAAGCGTCGCGTGGCCCGAGCGGCCCGCGCCGCAGGCGCAGGAGCGGGAGTGATGACCGAGCACATGGAGTTCCGCGGCCGTGACGGCAACCGGATGGCGGCCGACGTCGCGGGCGATCCCGACGATCCGCCCGTGGTGCTGCTCCACGGCGGCGGCCAGACGCGCCATTCGTGGGGCACCACGCTCGACACGTTGAGCGCGCGCGGTTGGCGGGTGTACTCCGTGGACCTGCGTGGTCATGGGGACAGCGAGTGGGCCGCCGACGGCGACTACACGCTCGACGCGCTCTCCGGCGACGTGCTCGCGATCACGCGCACGTTCGAGACGCCGCCGGCACTGGTGGGCGCGTCGCTCGGAGGGATCTCGTCACTCGCCGCCATCGGCGAGCACCCGGACGAGACCGTCGCCCGCGCGCTCGTGCTCGTCGACGTCGCGCCGCGCATCGAGGAGGCCGGGCGCGACCGCATCGGTGCGTTCATGGCCGAGCGCATGGAGTCCGGGTTCGGATCGCTCGACGAGGTGGCCGACGCGATCCAGCGGTACAACCCGCACCGGCCGCGCCCGTCGAACCTCGCCGGGCTCGAGAAGAACCTGCGCAAGCGGGACGACGGCCGGTGGTACTGGCACTGGGACCCCGCCTTCATCTCGGGCAAGCTCGGCGGCCAGGACGAGACGCGCTCGTCGCTCGTCGACCCGCAGCGGCTGCAGGCCGCGGCGCGCGCGATCACGGTGCCGACGCTCCTGGTCCGCGGGCGGGTGAGCGACCTGCTCAGCGAGGAGGGCGCGCAGGAGCTGCTGCAGCTGGTTCCGCACGCCCGGCTGGTCGACGTCGCCGGTGCCGGGCACATGGTGGCGGGCGATCGCAACGACCTGTTCAACGACGCCGTCGTGGGATTCCTCGACGAGGTGATCGGGAGGGTCGGGTCCTAGACCCTCCGCGCTGAGAGGGCTCTGAGGCGGAGATCACGGTTCGCAGCGGGCGGCGCGGAACCGAATCGTACGGTCGGCCGTATGACGGACATGCCGAGGATCTGCGCTCGCTGCCATCTGTCGATCGCCACCGACGAGGACTTCGTCCGCGCCGAGCCGTACACCCCGACCGTGGTCGAACAGGATCAGGGTGAGCAGACGGTCTGGCTGCCGGGTGAGCTCGAGCAGTTCCACGTGGCGTGCGCCCCGATGCGCGACCACCGCTATCGCATCCTCGTCGTCTGAGCGACACCCGACGCCGCCACCGGCGTCGCGTCCCGCGCACTACGGTCCGCCCCGGATCGGAGGGATGCGGTGGCGGTCACGGGAATGGCGAACCTCGCGGTGAAGGTGGCGGACCTCGACGTCGCGTGCGCGTTCTACCGCGATGCCGGCGGCGAGGTGCGCGACCGGATGGCGTGGGGCGGCGGCGAGCGGGCCGACGTCTTCCTCGGTCCGGTGATGATCACGCTCTTCACCCGGGCGATCTACGAGGACGCCGTCGAGCTCCCGGCGGAGGGCTTCCTGCACCCTGCGCTCTTCACCGACGACCTCGACGCCGAGCTCGCCGGTCACACCGTGATCTGGGGCCCGGCGGAGGTGGAGGGCGCGTTCGGCCGCCGCCGGATCGCGTTCGTGGAGGCGCCCGGCGGGATCCGCCTCGAGTTCATGGAGCAGCTCGCGCCGGCGGCACCGGGCACGGTGGAGACGTGAGCTTCACGCCGTACGACCGTCCGGTGCGCGCCGCGATCGTCGGCCTCGGCCGCATCTACGACCTCAACGTGCGCGCCTACGTCGGCAACGACGACGTCGAGGTGGTCGCGCTGGTGGATCCCGACGAGGACCGTCGGCGCGAGCGCCAGGCCGACTGGCCCGAGGCCGCGACCTTCGCGTCGGTGGCCGAGCTGGCCGCGAGCGGCCTCGAGGTCGACGCGGTCGAGGCGCTGCTGCCGATCCCGCTGCACGAGACCGGCGTCATCGAGCTCCTCGACCACGGCTGGCACGTGAACCTGCAGAAGCCGATGGCCAACGACGTCGCCGAGCGCGCAGCGGATGATCGACGCGGCCCGACGCAACGACCGCGTCCTGCGCGTCATGGAGAACTACCTCTTCTACGAGCCGCTGATGCGACTGCGGGCGGCGGCGCACTCGGGCGAGCTCGGCACCATCAGCGGCTACCACATGAAGATGGTCGGCAGCGGCCGGGGCGGCTGGGACGTACCGATCAGCAGCTGGCGGTGGCAGCACGAGCAGATGCAGATCGGGCGCGGGATCCTCGTGTTCGACGACGGCTGGCACAAGCTCGCGACCGCGCTGTGGCTCTTCGGCCCGGTCCGCGAGGTGCGGGCGTGGATCGGCGCGACCGAGATGGCGCCGACCATCGCGATCGACGCGCCGACGATGATCGCGTGGGAGCACGACAACGGCGTGCGCGGTGTGTGGGACATCACGATCGCCCCGGACCTCTACCTGCGCTCGGACTACTACACGAACGACGAGCGCTGGGAGGTGACCGGCAGCACCGGATTCGCGCGCGTCAACCGGTGCACCGGTCGCGGGATCCAGCAGCCGAGCCTCGAGATCTATGCCGACGGCGAGCTGCGCGCGTTCCACGCGCTCGACGACGACTGGGCGAGCAGCTTCCGAGACTCCGGACGCCACTGGTTGCGCTGGTTGCGCACCGGCGACGGCCCACTGTGGTGGAGCGGCGAGGAGGCCCTGGAGGTGCTGCGCTTCGCGCTCGCCGCGTACGCCAGCAGCGAGTCCGGCGGCGTGGGGGTCGACCCGGCGTCGATCGACTGATCCCGAGCGCAGCGGCGCCGGATCTGTGACGATGGTCGGACGTGTCCTGTCCGCGTCACCGGGAGGAACCTCGTGAGCCGAGAAGGAAGTCACCCGTCGTCCGGGAGCCGGCGGTTGGGCGGCGGCGCCATCGCGTTGATCGTCGGCGCCGCGGTGCTCCTGATCTTCGTGTTCCAGAACACCGAGGACGTGAAGTTCGACTTCCTGTTCCTCGGCTTCACCTGGCCGATGTGGCTCTACACGTTCGTCGTGGCCGCGTTCGGTGGATTGCTCTGGTACGGCGTCGAGGTCATGCGCCGACACCGCGACTGAGAAGTCCGACGGAGTACGGCCATCGCGGCTCTGGCCACGATGGCCGTACCCGTCGGGAACCGAGGGTCGATGCCCGCACGGTCGCCCACCACGCCGGGTTCGACGCCTCGATGATCTATTTGATGATCCGACCGGGTCGCCGCCACTGGGCCGGCGAGTCGTGTGTCGCTCACCGCGGCCAGGAACACCGACTTGATGTCGCCGCCCTTGGGCCGACAGAAGAAGTTGTCGCCGTCCGGGTTCTCCACGTTGGACGTCCAGTTGTGCTGTTGTCGACGGCGGGCACACCCTTGATCGGGCTGGCCAGTCGCGCTGAACGTCCCCCACGGCGGCCCGGTCGAGTTCCCGGGTGGCGGCGTGTACGTGCAGCCGGCGAACGCGCCGCCGATGTTCGCGTCGGTCGGCGGCAGCACCGTGATGGCGCCGGCCTGCGCCGCGTCGCCGACGTCGAAGAAGTTGAGCACCAGCGTGCGGCCCTTCGCGCCGGGCAGCACCCGTGCGAGGTAGAAGGTCGTGTTCGCGGCCGGGCTGTTGGCGTAGATGCCGATGCGACCCTCGCCGTGGATCCGCACGTCGCGTCGATCCGCCGGCGAGGCCGGCACGCAGTGCGAACCGGTTGGCGCCGCCGCCGACGGTGCGGCGGCGCCGTTGATCTTCGTGCTCGTCTCGACCTGGAGGAAGTAGGTGCCGACCATCGGGTTGTTGACGGTGCAGAGCGTGTACCACTGGCGGAAGTACTTCACGAACAGCGCCGGCGCGCCGGCCTGCGGAGTCGTCGCGGTCAGCGCCGTCGCGAGGTCGCCCATGTAGCCGGGGAACTCGATCGAGCAGATCACCGGGTTGTCGGTCGGGTCGCCGGGTCGAGTCGGGCGCGCGCACCTTGTACACCGTCCACGGCACGACGTCGTTGCCTTCGGAGTAGTCATGTCGCCGGTGCAGTACGGGCTGTCGCCGCCGGGCTGTAGCGACGTCGCGGATCGTGCCGGGAACTTCGGGTTGAAGTTCGCCGGCAGGTCGACGCGCCGACCAGGTTGCGTCGTTGTCGTTGTCGCCGCAGTTGTCGCCGACGTGGGCGAACTCCGGGTCGTACGCCGGCACGACGAGCGGTGACGCCGAGCTCGTGACGTCGATGCCGTAGAAGTAGCCGTTCGGGTCGTAGTCGGAGTTCGTGCCGGCAGTTGTCGGCGCCGTCGCAGATCGTCGACTGGATCGCGTCGCCCTTCGCCTTCTGTCGACGACGGTCCGAAGACGTTCGTCCAGAAGTCGGGGTAGCGGGTCGACTGCCGTGCGCCGGGTCGCCGGATCGTCGGGATCGTTGCCGAACTGGTTGATCGGGCTGCCCATGCTGACGGGGCGCTGGTACTCGCCGATCGCCGTGCTGTCGACAGGTCGGTCGAGCCGACCCGACCGCCTGCGCGAAGACGTTCTTGCACGTTCTCGGTGATCGTCACCTTGAGCTGGTTGGCTGCTGGCCGGGTCGACGACGACCGTGACGCCGTCCTGCCGTCGGGTAGCCGTTCTTCGCCGCGATGTCCTTGGCGGTCGATGAACGCGATCCCGCCGGGTTCTCGGGCATGTACACCGCGCCGGCGAGCGCGGCGGCGTCGGCGGCCTTCTGCATGTGCGCGCGCTCGTCGTTCCAGTGCGCAGAAGTCGACCGCCCAGCCGGCGAAGCCGAGAGCACGACCATCAGCGATCGCGACCCAGACCGCGACGACGCCGCGCTCGTCGCTGCCGTTCGGGCGCTGGAGGCTGCAGGTGGCGACGCATCACGAGCTGCACGCCGAGCTCGGCACCGGCTCGAACCGGAACACCGAGTGGTCGGTGCAGCGTGACGCCGGCGCCGAAGAGGCCGGTCACGAACTGGTGCTTGAGCTTCACGTAGATGCCGATCTCGTCGTACGGCTGGGTGCAGACCTGGTGGGTCGAGGCGGTCCCAGCCACCGCCGCCGCGACTGTACGAACGCCCTCGAGCCCGGGTCTGTAGGTGTACTTGATGCAGTTCGCGGAGCAGGACGAGAAGCTGGTGCCCGCCGCCCGGGTAGCCCTGCGAGTTCGCCTTGTAGATCCAGAGCTCCTTGCGGCACGTCGGCTCGGGAGCGTCGGACCGCGCTGCTCGCGGCTGACGGCGGCCGCGGTCGCGAAGTCGGTCTGCGTTGCCTTGCGCGGAACCGACGCGGCCGCCGGCACGCACGGCGTCGGCCGCGACCGACCGGTCGTGGTACGCGGAGGAGAACTCGATCGATGCCGAACGTGAGCAGTGACGAGCAGCGGCAGGATGAGCGCGAACTCGACGGCGACGGCGCCGCGCTGCGAGCGCTCGCCGCCGACGCGGCGCGCCAATCGGCGCGATCCGCGCCGCGGCCGTCCCGGTGGTCCGCGCGGCCGGGGCGCCGCGGTCGTCGTGGATCTCGGTCGTCTTCATGGTCCGGGGATCGTCCACGCTCGAACGTTCTCGGCTCTTCCTCACGATTGGTGAAATGGATCGCGCCGCCGCTCGCGCGCGCCGGACTGCGAGTCGCGCGTCGTCACTTCGACGCGTCACGCGCGCGAGGCGAGCTCCTGGGTCGTGCGACCCGTCTTCGACGCGGTCACCAATCCTGGTGATGGCAGACGTCACACGTTCCCGCAGGATCTGCCTCGTTCCTGAAGCGCAGGACCGACCACCCACAAGGAGATCCAACCGACAATGTTGGACATCTTCAGTACCTCCAGGCCCGCCTCGCGATGACCGACGAGCGCGGCGCCGCTGCGGTCGAGTACGCACTGCTCGTCGCGCTCATCGCGGTCGCGATCATCGTGATCGTGATCGCCCTCGGCGACACGCTCGAGCGGCATCGTTCGACTCGGTCAACAGCCAGATCCCGGGCAACCTGAGTCACCTCGACCGCCGGCCGGCCGTCATCGACGCCGGCCGGCCGGCGGTTCGAGCTCGATCTCCGAAGAACGAGCTCGCTCTCCAGATCTCCGATGGGGCGCAGGACCCATCAACCCGCACCACGTACCGACCGATCGTCCGTCACGAGCGGACAAAGGAGCACACGATGACCTACCAGCGCAGGACCGTCGGCATCGTCGCCGCCATCGTCCTCGCACTGCTCGGGACGATGGGCCTCGTCGGCTACGTCCAGGGTGCGAAGGACGACGCCGTGGCCGGCGAGAAGCTGGTCAAGGTCTACGTCGCGTCCGACAAGATCCCGGCCGGCACCGCCGCCTCCGCCATCTCCTCGATGGTGTCGAGCGAGAAGGTCCCGGCCAAGGTGAAGGCGCAGGACGCCGTCACCAACCTCAAGTCCCTCAAGGACGAGGTCACCGTCGATCGACGTCCTCCCCGGTGAGCAGCTCGTCACGAGCCGCTTCGTCGCCGCCTCCGCGGCCGGCACCAACGCGAAGGGCGTGCCCGCCGGCATGTTCGGCGCCACGGTGTCCTCGACCCCGAGCAGGCGCTCGGCGGCCAGGTGCGCGCCGGTAACCACGTGGCGATCGTCGGCGATCATCAACAACAGCCGGCACGCACGGCCGACACCGCGGCCTTGATCGCCGGCAACGTGCTGGTGACGAGCGTGCAGATCGACGGTCAGAACGGCGACCACCCGAACAAGAAGGAAGTCACCGCAGCGCCGACGGGCAAGTTCTTCGTGACCTTCGCCCTGACCCAGGCCGACCTCGAGAAGGTCGTCACCTCCGCCAACGCCGGCCGGGTCTGGCTGGCGGCCGACCCGACGGGCGTCGCACAGTGAGCGGCGGCCTGCTCGTCGCCAGCCCGTCGGAGAAGTTCGACGCCAAGCTGGACGACGTCTTCGAAGGGACCATGGGCGGTCACCGCCGCTACTGGCGGGACGGCCTGCTCGAGGCCAACGCGGTCGTCGATCGTCGCCGAGCTCACCCGCACCGACCCGGCCGTCGTGGCCATCGGCCCGGACCTCGACGACGACGACGCCCTCGAGCTCGTCGAGGCGTTCGACGCCCACCGCCCCGACGTCACGGTGATCATCGTCGCCGAGCCGTCGCTGCAGCTCCTCGAGAAGGCGCTGCGCTCGGGTGCACGCGACGTGGTGTCGCCCGACGCGCCGGACGCCGAGCTCCGCGAGGCGTTCGACCAGGTGCTCGACGCCGCCGGCCGGCGCCGGACCGCGCTGACCACGACCGAGCTCGACCTCCCGAGCCGGCACGTGATGTGCGTGCTCGCGCCGAAGGGTGGCACCGGCAAGACGACGGTGTCGACGAACCTCGCGTCGGGCCTCGCGCTCGAGGCGCCGGGCGAGGTCGTCATCGTCGATCTCGACTTCCAGTTCGGCGACGTCGCCAGTGCGTTGCGCATGACGCCGGAGCACACCTTCGCCGACATCGCGGCGTCGACCACCGCGCTCGACGTGACGACCATCAAGGTGTTCCTCACGCCGAGCGACACCGGGCTCTTCGCGCTCTGCGCACCCGAGTCGCCGGTGGAGGCGGACCCGATCACGCCGCAGATGGTGCAGCACGTGATCTCGCTGCTGTCGTCGGAGTTCCGCTACGTGATCATCGACACCGGCTCCGGGCTCGACGAGGGCACGCTGTCGGTCCTCAAGCTCTGCACCGACCTCGTGCTCGTCACGTCGACCGACGTGCCGAGCGTGCGGGCGACCCGCAAGGAGGTCGAGATGCTCAACCTCCTCGGGCTCAAGGACCAGCAGCGTCACTTCGTGGTGAACCGTTCCGACGCCAAGGTCGGACTGCCGGTGAGCGAGGTCGAGGCGACGGTGGGGATGGACGCCCACGTCACGATCCCGAGCTCGCGCGCCGTGCCGATCTCGGTGAACCAGGGCACGCCGGTGCTCGTCTGCGACCGCCGCTCCAACGTCGGCGAGGCGATGAGCCAGCTGGTGGCCCGGTTCGAGCCGACCGCGAGCGTGGAGTCCGGGTTCTTCCGGCGCACGCTCACCCGATCCAAGGAGACCCGCTCGTGAGCCTCAGTGACCACCTGCGCGCCGCCGGTGCCGACGGCGAGGACAAGGTCGAGTCGTCCGCGCCCGCGGCCGACCCGATCATGGCGCTCAAGGTCCGCGCCCGTGACGCGCTGCTCGCCCGCATGGGCACCCGCCTCTACGACGCGTCGCTGTCGCCCGAGCAGCTCAACCAGCACGTGGTCGAGGAGCTCGGCCACGTCCTCGAAGAGGAGATGGTGCCGCTCACGAGCGCGGAGCGCGAGCGTCTCGTCGCCGAGATCAGCGACGACGTGCTCGGCTACGGCCCGATCCAGCGGTTCCTCGCCGACCCGACCGTCACCGAGGTGATGGTGAACGGGTGCAGCTCGATCTACGTCGAGCGCGCCGGCAAGCTCTACCGCACCGAGGAGCGGTTCGACTCCGACGCCCGCCTCCGCCAGGTGATCGACAAGATCGTCTCCGCGGTCGGCCGGCGCATCGACGAGTCGTCGCCGATGGTGGACGCCCGCCTCGCCGACGGCTCCCGCGTGAACGCGGTGATCCCGCCGCTCGCGATCGACGGACCGACGCTCACCGTGCGGAAGTTCGCCAAGCACCGCCTCACGGTCGACGACATGATCTCGTTCGGCACGCTGACGCCCGAGACGACCGACTTCCTGTCGGCGTGTGTCGCGGGTCGCCTCAACATCCTGATCAGCGGCGGGACCGGCACCGGCAAGACGACGCTGCTCAACGTGCTGTCGTCGCTCATTCCCGAGACCGAGCGCATCGTCACCATCGAGGACGCGGCCGAGCTCCAGCTCGACCAGGACCACCTCATCCGCCTCGAGTCCCGCCCGCAGAACATGGAGGGTCGCGGCGCGATCACGATCCGCGACCTGGTGCGCAACGCGCTGCGCATGCGGCCCGACCGCATCATCGTCGGCGAGGTCCGCGGCGGCGAGACGCTCGACATGCTCCAGGCCATGAACACCGGCCACGACGGCTCGCTGTCGACCGTGCACGCGAACTCGCCGCGGGACGCGCTGTTCCGGCTCGAGACCATGACGCTGATGGCGGGCATGGACCTGCCGCTGCGGGCCATCCGGGACCAGATCGCCTCCGCGCTCGACCTGGTGGTGCACATCAGCCGCCTGCGCGACGGCTCCCGCCGGGTGACCCAGATCTCCGAGATCGTCGGGCGCCGAGGGCGAGATCGTGAGCATGTCCGACCTCTTCGCCTTCGACTACCACGCGGGGATGGACGAGGACGGTCGTCACCTGGGCACGCTCGTGCCGACCGGCCTGCGGCCCGCGTTCGCCGAGCGGCTGCGCGACAGCGGGCATCGAGCTGCCCGCTCGGCTGCTCGGTCATCGACGCGGCGGTGCTGGCGCGGCCGGGGGTCCGGCGATGAGCGCGGTGCTCGCCGCCGACGCCGGTGGCTCGTGGATGCTGATCGCAGGCGGCGGCCGCACTGTTCCTGGCCCTGTTCGTCGGCATCGCCGCGGTCACGCTGCCCGGGCGTCCGGCGCCGTCGACTGGCGCGCGAGCTCGCGGTCGCGACCGAGGAGCCGTCGAGCCGCTCGCAGATGTCGGCCCTCGGCGCCAAGGCGGCGGAGTTCGCCGAGCGCGGCCTCGCCCGCCACGACCGCGACCAGGCGCTCGCCGTCGCGCTCGAGCGGGCCGGGATCGACATGCGGGGTCCGGAGTTCGTGGTGCTCGCAGGCGCGTCCTCGCTCGGCGCCGCGTTCGTCGGCGCGCTGCTCGGTGGCCCGGTCGTCGCGCTCATCGGCGTCGGGCTGACCCTTCGCCGGCGTTCGCCGTGGCGGTGTCGATGAAGTCGTCGAAGCGCCGGAAGAAGTTCGAGGAGCAGCTGCCCGACACCCTCTCGCTTCATCGCGGGTGGACTGCGGGCCGGGCACAGCCTGCCGCAGTCGATCGACGCGCTCGTGCAGGAGGCGCAGTCGCCCGACCAAGGAAGAGTTCCAGCGGGCGCTGTTCGAGACCCAGCTCGGCCACAACCTGCCCGAGGCGCTGCGCGATGCTGGCCGCGCGGATCCGCAGCGAGGACTTCGACTGGGTCGTGCAGGCGATCGGGATCCAGCGCGACGTCGGTGGCGACCTCGGCGCAGGTGCTCGACAACGTCACCCGCACGATCCGGGACCGCACCCGCATCCGGCGGCAGATCGACACGCTGACGGCCGAGGGCCGCCTCTCGGCCGTCGTGCTGCTCGCGCTCCCGATCGTGATGTTCCTGTTCCTGTCCGTCGCGAACCCGACCTACGTCGCGAGAGCTCACGTCGACCGTTCATCGGCGTCGTGATGCTGCGCCATTGCCGGCGGGCTGATGGTCATCGGCGGAATCTGGCTGAAGCGCATCACCCGCCTGGTGTTCTAGGAGCCCAACGTGCCGATCGAAGTCTTCCTCTACGCCGCGCCTCGTCGTCGGCGCCGTCGGAATCTGCGCCTGGGCGCTGCGCGGCGTCGCCGCCGACAACCCGGCCCGGCAGCGCAAGCTGGTGCGCGCCAACCTCGGCCCGAGCGTGGCGACCGCGCCCGGACATGCGCGAGGTCGTGCTCGCGCAGCCGGCGTGGGAGCGGGTCGGGCTCCCGGCCGTTCCAGAGGTTCGCCCGGCTCGCGCGGCGCGCTGACGCCCGCCGGTCTGCTCGACGCGCTCGAGCAGCGGCGGAACTACGCCGGCCTCGACGCCAAGTGGACGCTCGAGCGCCTGCTCGCGATCAAGGGCGCGCTCGGCGTGACCGGTCTCCTGCTGGGGCTGCTCGTGTTCCTCCCGAACCCGAGCGGCGCCACGTTCCTCCTGGGCATGCTGTTCGCGGGCGTCGGCTTCTTCCTCATCGACGTCGTCATGAACATGAAGGCGTCGGAGCGGCGGGCCGAGATCGAGCGGGCGTTCCCGAACACCGTCGACCAGATCACGATCTGCGTCGAGGCCGGCCTCGGGCTCGACGCCGCGATCGCCCACGCGGCCCGCACCGGGAGCGGCCCGCTCGCCGAGGAGTTCGAGCGGGTGCTCCAGGACGTGCGCACCGGCATGTCGCGGCAGGCGGCGCTCGACGCGTTCGCGGAGCGCACCGACGTGGCCGACGTCCGCTACTTCGTGCGAGCGGTGGGCCAGGCGAACCGCTACGGCGTGCCGATCGTCGACGCGCTGCGGGTGCAGGCGCTCGACGGTCGCGAGCGGCGGAAGGCGCGAGCCGAGGAGCGGGCGCAGAAGACGACGGTGAAGATCCTCTTCCCCCTGATGTTCTGCATCCTGCCCGCGCTGTTCGTCGTGATCCTCGGCCCGGCGGTGATCCGCATCGCCAACTCGCCGTTCGGCGGCTGACGTGCGCGGCGCCCGGGCGCGTAGCGTGCGCGCATGCGCTTCGGGATCAAGACGGCACCGCAACACACCACCTGGGACGCGATGCTCGACGTCTGGCGAGCCGCCGACGACATCGAGCTCTTCGAGTCCGCGTGGAACTTCGACCACTTCTATCCGATCTTCTCGGACTCCGACGGTCCCTGCCTCGAGGCGTGGACGATGCTC
Source organism: uncultured Acidimicrobiia bacterium (assembly GCA_963756815.1). Classification (GTDB taxonomy): domain Bacteria; phylum Actinomycetota; class Acidimicrobiia; order IMCC26256; family JAENVU01; genus JAENVU01. Next base: position 144,515 of record CAVWPR010000061.1, on the reverse strand, counting down.
GCGGCGATGGCGCAGGCCACCGATCGCATCCGCATCGGCTGCCAGGTGACCGGGATGATCTACCGCCACCCGGCGGTGCTCGCGAACATGGCCGCGACGCTCGACATCATCTCCGCCGGCCGGCTCGACCTCGGCGTCGGCGCCGGATGGAACCAGCAGGAGTGCGACGCGTACGGCATCGAGCTCCCGCCGCTGAAGGAGCGCTTCGACCGCTTCGACGAGGGCGTCGAGGCGCTCGTGCTGCTGCTCTCCCAGGAGCACAGCGACCTCGACGGCACCTACGTGCAGCTGCGCAACGCGCGTTGCGAGCCGAAGCCGGTGCAGCGGCCGCACCCACCGATCGCGATCGGTGGCAACGGACCGACGCGCACCCTGCGCACGGTCGCCCGCTTCGCCCAGCACTGGAACTCGACGGCGGGCATCGACCAGTGGCCCGCGATCAGCGCCGTGCTCGACGAGCGCTGCGCGGAGATCGGCCGGGACCCCTCGACGATCGAGCGGTCGGTCAACCTCCGGTACGACCCGTCGCAACCTGCGAGCGCACTCGCCGACCAGGCCGCGGCGTTCGGGGACGTGGGGGCCGACATCGTGGTCGTCGGCCTGCCGATCCCGCACACGCCGTCGGTGCTCGAGCCGATCGCCGACGCGCTGCGCCCACTCGCGGGCTGAATCGCGCGCGCGGCGGTCGCGTCAGGCGTCCGTCGCCGAGGTGCCGGCCGAAGAAGTCCCAGATCATCTTCCACCCCTCCTTGGCCGCCTCGACGCGGTAGTTGGGACGGTCGACCGAGAAGAAGGCGTGGCCCGCGTCGTCGAACGTGTGGAACTCGTGCTCCTTGCCGTACGCGGTGAGCTCGGCGTCGATGCGGGCGACCTGCTCCGGGTCCGGGTTCGAGTCCTCGGCGCCGAACAGCCCGAGGAGCGGGCAGCGGATGTCGGCAGTCATGTCGATCGGCGCGACCGGGCGCGCCGGCGTGAGCTCGTCGGCGGTCGCGACCACGCGCCCGCCGTAGCAGTCGACCGCGGCGTCGACGTCGAGGTGCGCGGCCACCACGTACGCCTGCCGTCCGCCCGAGCAGTGACCGATCACCCCGACCCGTCCGTTCGCGGTCGGCAGCGCGCGGAGGAAGCGGGCGGAGCGGCCGACGTCGCCGACGCACTGCGCGTCGGGCACACCGCCGGCCTCGAACGCGGCCGCGGCCGCATCGGTGGGTGACGCGCCGGGCGCGTAGCGGTGGAAGAGGTTCGGGCAGATCGCGCTGTAGCCGTACACCGCGAACGTGCGCACCATCTCCTTGGTCGCGCGGTCGTAGCCGGGCATGTGGTGGATCACCACCACGCCGGGGAACGGCCCCGGTCCGAGGGGGCGGGCGAAGTAGGCCTCGATGTCGTCGCCGCCGTGGCCGGTGAGCGTCACGGTCTCCGCCATCATCGGTGTGTCCATCGGGCTCCTCTCAATGGGGCGGATCCGGCACCGGGCGGTCCCTGTGGCGCGTACCGACCGACGGGCTGGTGGGTATCACAGATGGTTGCAGCGCGCATGGTCGGGGTATTCGACCATCGAACAGGAGGCAGCCATGGCGCACTGGTTCATGGAGATGCTCACCGGGCTGTTCAACCGGTGGACGCCGGAGTTCGACGAGGACGTCTGGCACGACCCGCTCGCATCCGCGTGACGGTGTGCCGACCGCGGTCGGCGCGCGATCAGGCCGGGGCGACGTAGACGCGGTACGCCTCGCCGCGTCGTTGCAGGCGACCGAGCTCCTCGACGTCCCGCCGCCGGGCCCCGGCCCGCACCGCAAGGTCGCGCTGCACGCGCGCGCCCAACGGGAGCAGCGCCTCGGATGGTGTCCCGGTCGCCCGCCGGACCCGCGCCTCGAGGCGCCGCGCGCGCGCTCGCTCGGTGCGCGACAGCGGGTCGAAGCGCGCGACGAGCTCGGGCGCGCTCGGGCCGGGTCCAGCCGGTGTCCAGCGCCGACTGCGCCACCAGCAGCACCCGGCCGTCGACCGCGTCGCGGTCGGCGAGGCGGAAGCTGCCGAAGCGGAGTGCGGCGAGCTTCTCGTGGGCGAGCAAGGCGTGCCGGCCGTGCGTCTCGAGGTACCACGCGAGCCCGGCGACCCCGCCGTTCAGCGTGGCGTTGTCCTGACCCTCGACGAGGTACCGGCGGTCGGGTCGCAGCGCCGCCACGGTCGGCGGCCCGACCGCCCCGATCGCGCGTGACAGCGTGGGGATCGGTGGCGTCGCCGGCGCGGCGGCGACCGCGCTCACGCCCAGGCCGGCCAGCACCGCGAGCGCCACGGCGGTGGCCGCGCGCCACGCGGCGCGACGTGCGACGAGCACGAGGGCGGACCACACGATGGACAGGTACGTGATCGCGGCGATGGGCCGCCAGAACGCGATGACGTAGGTGAGGAGCGGTCCCGTGACCCGCGCCGTCGAGACCAGCGCGAGCGCGACCGCGCTCAACGCCACGGCGGCGAGGGCCGCGGCGCTCCGATGCCCGCGGCGGGCCGCGAGCCCGCCGAGACCCGCGGTCACCACCAGCGTCACGACCGCGACCCAGACGCCTTCGAGTCGCTCGAACCCGAGATCGGTCTGCTCGTCGTCGCTCAGCCACGGGCCGGTGGGGCGGAGCTGGGTGCCCATCGTGCCGAAGGCGACGTCCCATCCGGCGGTGGGCTCGTCGCGACCGGTGTAGCGCGCCAGTGCCGTGACGTTGCCCGGGTGCCCGGTCGCCTGCTGCACGAGTGGCGGCAGCCACAGCACGAACCCGACGAGGAACGCGGCGCCGAGCTGACGCCGGGCGCGGCGACGGGACTGCCGCCGCGTCGCGGTCGGCGCGTTCGACGCGCCGCAGGGCGGCGCGCGCCGGGCCGACGAGCGCGAGCGCGAGCAGCCCCCCGACGAGGGCGACGTAGCCCGCGTGCGACTGCAGCACGAACGAGCCCACACCGACGGCGAGCGCGAGCCACCCGGTGCGGCCGGCGAGCACGACCCACACGAGCACGAGGAACAGCACGAACGGGAAGAACGCGGTCCACGGGTTCCAGAGGTACACGAGGAAGTCGAGCCCCACGCCGTGTGCGAGGACCGCGGTGATCGTGCCCGCGAGCACCGCGGCCGCGGGCGAGATCCGGGCCGCCACGATCACGACACCGACGACGGCGGCGAGGTTCAGGAGCGCGGTGCCGAGGAGCACCGCGTCGTTGCCCGCCACCCGCCAGAACGGTGCCAGCAGCCAGAACGTGAGCGGTCCGGGGTGGGCCCAGCCCCAACGCGACCATTGTCCGAGGAGCGGGGTGTGCGCGGTGCCGACGTCGTGGATCCGCATCACCTCGATCGCCTGGTCGCCCACGGGGTTCCAGTGCATGCCGAGCACCGAGAGCGCGGCGACCACGAACGGCACGGCCACGAGCGCGAGCGCGATCCACACCACGACACGCGGGACCGACGCGTCGACGGCGGGAGCCGGAGCGTCGGTGTCGGTGTCGCTCACCACGGTCGCGTGCACGTTTGAGCGGTTCGTCGAGCGGGCAGATTTCCGTCCGTTGGTGAACGATGGACCGGGAGGTCGAACGTGTTGGTGCTCGGAGTCATTCTCATGATCATCGGGCTGTTGCTCAGCGTGCCCGTCCTCTGGACGATCGGCATCATCCTCGCCGTCATCGGTGCGGTCCTCTGGATCGCGGAGAGCTCGGGTGCGCATTGGGGCCGACGCTGGTACTAGCCCGTCGGCACCAGGAACGTGGTACGCAATGATCCTCCCTCACCGCGCGGTGGGGGAGGATCGTCGCGAGGAGGGGCCATGCTCACCGACGGCTTCAACCACGTCGCCGTGATCACCCACGACGCCGACCGCCTGCTCGAGTTCTATTCCGGCGTGTTCGGCGCGACGAAGGCGACCGAGATGGCCCCGCCCCCAGCCGTCCGATGCCGGGCCCGAGCCGGGCCCGCGGAACGGATGCGGCTGATGATCATCGACGTCGGCCCGCACTCGGAGCTCAACGTCTTCGAGATGCCCGACAACCCGGAGGCCGAGCGCCAGACGCCGATGTTCGGTCGGGGCCGGCTCGACCACCTCGCGCTCCAGGCCCAGGACCTGGGCGCGTTCGAGGAGATCCGCCGGCGGCTCATCGCCCGGGGCGCCGCCGACGAGTTCGTCACCGATTTCGGCAAGGTCCTCAGCGTGTTCTTCCGCGACCCGGACGGTCTCGAGGGCGAGGTCTGCGTGAACAATCCCGACTGGGTGCCGGGAACGTTCAAGCCGCCGGGGACTCCGAGCGCGCGCTTCGTGAGCTGAGGACCGCGACGCGTCCCTGGGTCGTGCGGCTCAACCTGGTCCATATCCTCGACGGCGTCCCATACCCCGCCTAGCCTGCAAAACGGGTCGACTTCGGGCGGAGGAAGCACACATGGGACGGCACCGCAGGTTCTTGGGCGCGCTGGGCACGATCGTCGCGGTCGTGTGCACCGGGGTCGGGGGTCTCGCCGGCACCGCCCACGCGTTGACGAGCACCACCCAGCCGACGCTCACGCTCAACCGGTTGATCCGCACCTCGCCGTTCGCGGGATCGTCGACCAAGGTGCGCGACAACGAGGATCTGGCGTACGTCCCGTCGGACGACTCACTCTGGATGGCCGACGACAACGGGAAGTCCATCTACGAAGTCGACCGGACGACCGGTGCGCTCAAGCGCACGGTCCCGCGGACCACCTTCAACAACGCGCGCCAGTTCGGCGGCAGCGCGCTCGCGACGACCTCGCGCGACAACGACCTCGAGGCGACCGCCTACGACCGCAACGCCGACGTGCTGTACGCGTTCTCGGGCAGCACGTCGTCGACGCCCACGGTGTACCGGTTCGTACGTGATGCGTCGCACAACTTCCAGATCGACTCGTGGCAGCCGCTCCCGACGGAGTGGACGGGCGCGGGCTGGCGACTCGCCGACGGCAAGCTCTACGTCGCGGACTCGAGCGCGATCCGCACCTACGACTACGTGTCGAACACGTTCGGCCCGTCGTTCTCGGTGAGTGGGCTCAAGACGATCTACGACATCGCCTTCGACCCGGCCACCGGCGACATGCTCGCGGTGTCGAAGGCCGAAGCGCTCGTCCGCGTCAACATGACCACGCACGCGTACACGCCGGGTTGGAGCGGCATCGACCTCAAGAAGTTCGGCATGTTGGACACGCGCGGGGTCGAGGTGATCGGCGACCAGGTCTTCGTGTCCGACGGCTACGACTTCCGCTCGGCGTCGGATCCGATGAACCACGCGATCTTCGTCTACGACGTCACCGGACCGGGGAGCACGCCGGCGCCCACGCCGTCGTTCACCGCGAGCACCACGAGCGGGACCGCACCCCTCTCCGTGAACTTCACCGACACGAGCACCGGCTCGCCCACGAGCTGGGCCTGGAGCTTCGGTGACGGCGGGACGTCGACGAGCCAGAACCCGAGCCACACCTACACCGCCGCCGGCACCTTCACCGCGACGTTGACCGCGACGAACAGCGGTGGCTCGAACTCGACGTCGAAGACGATCTCGGTGAGCTCCGCGCCGGTCAAGCCGACCGCGGCGTTCACCGCGAGTGCCACCAGTGGACCGGCGCCTCTCGCCGTGAGCTTCACCGACACGAGCACGGGCGTGCCGACGAGTTGGGCGTGGGACTTCGCCGACGGCGGCTCCTCGACGAGTCAGAACCCGTCGCACACGTTCGCGGCGAACGGCACGTACGTGGTGCAGCTGACCGCGACGAACGGACAGGGAAGCACGTCGGCGTCGAAGACGATCACCGTGGCCGACCCGCCGCCTCCGCCGGCGCCGACGGCGTCGTTCACCGCCAGCGCGACCAGCGGGACCGCGCCGCTGAACGTGCAGTTCACCGACACGAGCACGGGCGTGCCGACGAGTTGGGCGTGGGACTTCGCCGACGGCGGCTCCTCGACGAGTCAGAACCCGTCGCACACGTTCGCGGCGAACGGCACGTACGTGGTGCAGCTGACCGCGACGAACGGACAGGGAAGCACGTCGGCGTCGAAGACGATCACCGTGGCCGACGCACCGCCACCGCCCACCACCGTGTCGCTCGACGCGGACACGTACTTCAACACCTCCAGTCCCACCAAGAACTACGCGACCTACCCGGTGATGAAGCTGCACAGCCCGTCGTCGGCCGAGTACCGGCCCATCGTGAAGTTCACGCTCAGCGGGCTGTCCGGCGCACCGACGTCGGTGAAGATCCGGCTGTTCGTGACCGATGCGAGCGTCGACTGCGGCAGCTGGTACCTGGTGGACAACGGCTGGACCGAGACCGGGGTCAACTGGAACAACAAGCCGGTGATCAGCGGGACGCCGGTCGCCACCGTCGGCAACGGCAACGCCGGGACGTGGGTCGAGGTGGACGTGACGAGCGCGATCACCGGGAACGGCACGTACTCGTTCGAGGCGACGTCGGGGTCGACGAACACGGCGCAGTTCTCGAGTCGTGAAGGGACCAACCCGCCGCAGGTCGTGATCGTCCCGTAGACGTGCCGGCGGGGCCGCCGGGCATCCGCATGCGCGTCGGGTCGGCGGGGTAGGCCGTGGCGACCTGTACCCACGGGAGGACGACATGGTGGATCGATCCGAGACGCCGGCAACCCCCACGTTCACGGCACCGAAGGGCGGCGCGTCGCGGGTGATCGTCGCGACGGACGGCTCTCCGGCCTCGCTCGAAGCGGCGCGGGCCGCGGTCGGGCTGTTCCCCGACGGCGAGTTCCTGCTCGTCACCGTGATCGACGAGCAGGAGGATCCGATGGCCGACGCGGGCGGCTTCGAGGGGCCGGCGATGGACGAGAAGGAGGCGAGCGAGATCCACCGCGCCGACGTCGTGGACGCGCAGGGCTCGCTCGCGAACACCGCCACGATGTTCGGCTCGACGCCGGTGCACCAACGGGTGGTCGAGCAGCGGGGCGAGGGTCGCGGCGCACGGCTCTGCGCCCTTGCGGAGGACGAGGACGCCGACGTCCTCGTGGTCGGCTCGCACGGCCACGGGGTGCTCGCCGACGCCCTCCTCGGCTCGATCAGCAACTACGCGGTCCACCACAGCACGCGACCGGTGCTCGTGGTCCGGACGCGGTCGAAGTAGCCCCGCACACAGGTCGACGCCGGCCCCCGGCGTGACGGAAGATCCGGGCATGACCGCGTTGCTCGCGGGGATGCGCGTGCTGGACCTCTCGGTGTGGCGGCCGATGCCCCATGCCACCCAGATCCTCGCCGACCTCGGTGCCGAGGTGCTCAAGCTCGAGCCGCCGGGCGGGGACCCCATGCGCGGGTATCCGGAGATCTTCGCGTCGGTCGCGCGCGGCAAGCGCAGCATCGAGGTCGACCTGCGTGACGCCACCGGCCTCGCCCGCGCGCTCGACCTCGCGGCCGAGGCGGACGTCGTCTGCGAGGCGTGGCGGCCAGGGGTCGCCGATCGGCTCGGCGTCGGCTACGACGCGGTCCGGGCGCGGCGTGCCGACACGATCTACTGCTCGTTGTCCGGGTACGGCGCGGCGGGACCGTTGCGCGACCTTCCCGGCCACGACGTCAACTTCCAGGCGCTGGCCGGCGCGCTCGCGCCGCGCGACGGGCAGGCCGCCGTTCCCCGACTGCCGGTCGCGGACCTCGAGGGCGGCACCGTGTGTGCGCTCCTCGTGTGCGCGGCATGGGCGCGCCACGTCGCGACGGGTGAGGGCGAGCGGATCGACGTCGCGATGACCGACGTGGTCGCGTGGTGGGTGGGGACCACGAGTGGGGTCGTGCACGCCGAAGCGACCGGGCGCACCGCCGGCTCACCCGGGTACGGGGTGTTCCGCACGCGCGACGACCGCTGGCTCGCCCTCGGGGTGCTCGCCGAGGCGCGCCTGTGGGATGCCATCGCGGCCGCGCTCGGGCTCGACGACCTCGTCGGTGCCGAATTCTCGGCCCGGCTCTCGGCGACTGCCGCGATCAATGAGCGCATCGCGACGGTCGTGGGTGGGCTCGATCTCGACGACGCGCTCGACGCGCCTGGAGTCGCGCGGTGCGCCGGTGTCACCCGTGCTCACGCCCGAGGAGGCGACGGTCCACCCGCAGCTCCGCGCGCGCGACATCCACGTGACGACGGCGGCCGGTGTCGTCGTCGGGCTCCCGGCGCGCCTCGGCGACGTGACTCGGGCGCCGGCCGCGGATCTCCCCACGGTCGGGGCGCACCCGGAGGGCTTCTCGCCCCGCTGAGGCGCCCGTGCTCGTTCGGTGCTGCCGCTAGCGTGCGGGACCCACGGTACGGGCGGGGGGCCCGAACCGCTGCGAGGAGGCCCGATGCGGCGCACCCGATTCATCGTTCCGGCGGCACTCGCCGCGCTCCTGGCGGTCGCCGCCGTCGCGGGCACCGCTGCGGCGGCCCGGCCCGGGCACGAGACCGACCACGCCAAGAAGCACAAGCACAGCAAGGCGATGGCCGGGATGACCGCGGCCGAGATGGCCGCGATGAGCGAGCCGACCGCGGACGACCGCGGATTCGCGAAGTTGGCGAACGGCGAGCAGCACAGCCACGGGTTCACCCAGCCGGTCTCGAAGGCCGACCGCGTCCTGCTCGCGCACCAGATGGAGCTGGCTCGCCAGACGGCGCTGCGGTACCCGACGGTCGCCGACGCCGAGGCCGCCGGGCTGCACCGCGCCGGTCCGTTCTCGCCCGGTCTCGGCGCGCACTACATCAACTACGCCAACGGCCTCGGCAACCCCGACGGCGTGATGACCGACGACGCCATCGGCCGGCCGCTCGCGTGGATCTACGACGGCACTCACCCGGACTCCCGCATCGCGGGCCTCTTCTACATGACCGGGGTCAAGGATCCGGAGGGCTTCGCGGGACCGAACGACGTGTGGCACCAGCACCACGACATCTGCATCAAGCCGTCGCCGACCGGGGTCGACGCACCGCTCGGCGCGGACCACGGCGCGACGAAGCCGGAGTGCGACGCAGTGGGCGGGACACTGGTGAAGCAGACGCAGTACCTGCTGCACGTGTGGGTGGTGCCCGGGTACGAGAGCCCGGAGGGGGTCTACGCGCACCTGAGCTCCGCCGTCACCTGCGACGACGGGACCTACACGACGATCAAGGACGTCACCAAGGTCGGCGACCGAGACGTCGATCTGCGCCGACGGCACGGAGTGACCGCGACCCGCTGCCGTTCGGCTCGCCGCCCGTGAGGATCGGTTCGCACCTCCCGCAGTACGGCCGCGTCGCCGGGCCCGACGCCATCGCGCGCGCGGCGCGTCATGCCGAGGAGCTCGGCTTCGCCGACGTCTGGGTGAGCGACCACGTGGTGCACCCGGCGCAACAGAGCTACCCGTCGCCGTATCTCTTCGATCCGCTGCTGACGCTCGCGACCGCGGCGGCGGTGACCGAGCGCGTCGGACTCGGCACCAGCGTGCTGGTGCTCCCGCAGCACAACCCGCTCTGGCTCGCCAACGCGCTCGCCAGCCTCGACGCGCTGAGCGGCGGCCGGCTCACGATCGCCGTCGGGGTCGGCTGGTCGGAGGCGGAGTTCTCGGCGCTCGGGCAGTCGTTCCACGATCGCGGTCGGCGGACCGACGAGATCATCGGGTTGCTCCGCACCTGCTGGCACGACGACCCCGCGACCTTTGCCGGTGAGCACTACCGGTTCGAGGACCTGCGGATCCTGCCCAAGCCCGCGCACGACATCCCGATCTGGGTCGGCGGCGGGGTGGAGGCGGCGTACCGCCGCGGCGGTACGACTCGGCGACGGGTTCCAGCTCATCGGGCTCACACCGGAGGAGACCGTCGCCCCGATCGCACGCCTGCGTTCCGACCGGCCCGAGCCGGAGCTTCGTGATCTCGTTGCGGACGGGCTGGGATCCGGGCGGCATGGAGCCGGACCGCATCCGACGTGAGTACGACGAGTACGCCGCCGCCGGCGTGCAGCACGTGGTCACCGCACCGTGGCGCACGGACCTGGACGACTGGCTGCGCTCGATGGACGCCCTCGCCGACCTCGCTCGACTGACGCGTCCGGACCCGAGCCCGGAGCGCAGCGGAGGGCGAGCCGCGGCGCAGCGAGCCACCGTCCGGCGACGCAGGGCGCGAGCGGAGCGCCGAGGAGGCTCAGCAGAAGTCCGAGCCGCCGTCGACGTTCACGTTGGCGCCGGTCATGTAGCTGTTCAGCCGCGAGCCGACGAACGCGATGACCGGGCCGATCTCGGAGGGGTCGCCGGCTCGCGGCAGGTGCGCCGGGTGCCCGAAGTCCTCGGCGATGACGCGCATCGCGTCGCCCAGGTCGTCGGGGTCCACGTCGCGATCGGGTGGGAGGGATCGCAGGTAGGCGCGCATGCCCTCGGACAGGAACGAGCCGGGCGACACCGTGTTCACGAGGATGCCGTCACCTGCGAGCGAGAGCGACAGGTTCTTCGTCATGCTCGTGAGCGCGGCCTTCGACGCCGTGTACGCGACCAGGTCGGGGGACTGGCGCTTCGTGGAGTGGGCGGACACGTTCACGATGCGCGCCCATTCGGCCGCACGCAGGAACGGCAGCGCGGCCCGCACGCACCGCGCCGCGCTCAGCGTCCCGATGTCGAAGGTTGCCATCCACTCCTCGTCGTCGAGATCCTCGAAGCGCCGGATGCCGACCTCGACCGGTCCGGCGGCGTTCACCAGCACGTTGATCTCGCCCCATCGTTCGCCGATGCGGGCGAAGGCGTCGTCGACCTCGCTCCCGGACGGTGAGGTCGGCCGAGAGTCCGAGCGCGTCGGGGCTCCCGTCGGCGCGCAGCTCCGAGCGCGTCGCCTCGAGCGCACCGGCGCCGCGCGCGATCACCGCGACGCGCGCGCCCTCGGCCGCGAAGGTGCGCGCCGCGGCGCGGCCCATGCCCTTCGAGCCGCCGCTCACCACGACGGACGCGCCCGCCAGTCCGAGGTCCACGGGCGGCAGCCTCGACGCACGCGGTCTCCGGGCGCAACCCGCGCTTGCGCCGTCGACGCCTGGGTGACGACGATGGCGTTCGTGGATCCCGGCCGGCTCGTCCTCGTGTCGGTCGACGACCACATCTGCGAACCGGCCGACATGTTCGACGCGCACGTGCCCGATCGGTACCGGGACCACGTGCCCCGTGTGGTCGCGGAGCCCGACGGTGGCCTGCAGTGGTACTACGGCGCGCTCCGGGGACGGAACCTGGGACTGAACGCGGTCGCGGGCAAGCCGCCGGAGATGTTCAACGTCGACCCGCTCCGGTACGAGGACATGCGCCCCGGGTGCTACGAGGTGGATGCCCGGGTCCGCGACATGTCGGCGGGCGGCCAGCTCGCCGGGCTCAACTTCCCGAACTGGACCGGCTTCTCCGGCCAGGTCCTCAGCGCCGGTCCCGACCGCGCCGTGAACCTGGTGATGATCCGGGCCTACAACGACTGGCACGTCGACGAGTGGTGCGGTGCCCATCCCGATCGCTTCATCCCCTGCGGGATCGTGCCGCTCTTCGACCCGCACGAGGCGGCGGCGGAGGTGCGTCGCCTGGCCGAGAAGGGGTGTCACGCCATCACGTTCTCGGAGAACCCGGCCGGCCTCGGCATGCCGAGCATCCATTCCGGCGCCTGGGATCCGTTGTTCGCCGCGTGCTGCGACGAGGGCACCGTCGTGTGCTGCCACGTGGGCTCCTCGTCGAAGTCGGCGTCGACCTCCGACGACGCGCCGCCGCCGGTGCCGATGAGCCTTTCGTCGGTGATGGCCATCTACACGCTCGGCGACCTGCTGTGGTCGGACCTCTGGCAACGGTTCCCCGACCTCCGGTTCGCGCTGACCGAGGGCGACATCGGGTGGATCCCGTACTTCCTCCAGCGCGCCGAGCACTCCCTGGCCCGGCACAACGGCTGGATGCGGCACGAGGCGCCGCAGGGTCGCGGCCCCACCGAGCTGTTCCACGACCAGATCCTGTGCTGCTTCATCGAGGACGCGGTCGGGGTGCAGCTGCTCGACCGCTTCAACGTCGCGAACGTCTGCTGGGAGTCCGACTATCCGCACTCCGACAGCTCCTGGCCGGACGCGCCCGAGCACCTGGCGGCGCTGTTCGCCGATCTCGACGGCGCGACCGTGGACGCGATCACCCATGGCAACGCGATGCGACACTTCCGGTTCGACCCGTTCACCCGCCGGCCGCGAGAGCGGTGCACCGTGGCCGCGCTGCGCGCCGAGGCCACCGACGTCGACACGACGACGAAGGGCGGGCGACCGGCCGACGAGCGCGACCTGCGAGCGTGGCAGCGCCTGACGACGCGACCCCGATGAGAGGAACGAGCGGCTCATGACCGACAGCATCAGTGGCTGGACGGCCCCCGGATTCGAAGGGGTGCGTGACGCCTTCGCCGCCAACTTCGCCGCGGGCCGGGAGGTGGGCGCGGCGTTCGCGGCCTATCACCGCGGCGAGCTCGTCGCCGATCTCTGGGGCGGGGTGGCCGACCCCGAGACCGAGCGCGCGTGGGCCGAGGACACGATGGTCGTCGTCTACTCCAGCACGAAGGGCGCGACCGCGACCTGCGCGCACGTGCTGGCCGAGGCCGGGCGGCTCGACGTCGACGCGCCGGTCGCGGAGTGCTGGCCCGAGTTCGCGCAGGCCGGCAAGGAGGCGATCACGCTCGCGGACCTCCTGTCGCACCAGGCCGGGCTCGCGTGGGTCGACGAGGAGCTGACGCTCGAGCAGGTGCTGGCCTGGGAGCCGCTCGTCGACGCCCTGGCGCGCCAGGCGCCGCTCTGGGAGCCGCGCTCGGCCCACGGCTACCACGCGGTGACGTACGGGAACCTCGTCGGCGAGGTGGTGCGACGCATCGACGGGCGTTCCCTCGGGACCTTCTTCGCCGAGGAGATCGCGCGCCCGCTCGAGCTCGACTTCCACATCGGACTGCCCGAGGCGCTCGAACCGCGGGTCGCGACGCTGGTCGGCAACCTGGGCGGGCTCGGTGGCGGCGACGCCGCGGCGCCCGGCCCCGACGTCGACCCCGAGGCGCTCGCGGCGCTGGCCGAGCTCGTCGGTCCGTCCTCGATGCTGGGCAAGGCGCTCGGTGTCAACGGCGCGTTCACGCGTACGGGCGAGATCCCTGCGCCGGGCGGCAACGTCTTCAACAGTCGTGCGGTGCACGCTGCCGAGCTGCCGGCTGCGAACGGCATCACCGACGCCCGCTCGCTCGCGCGCATGTACTCGGCCTGTCTCGGCGACGTGGACGGCGTCCGGCTGCTGTCCGAGGCGCGGATGCGGGACGCCGCGACGCAGCGCACGGTGGGACCCGACATCGTCATCCTGAACCTCGACCTGCAGTTCGGTCTCGGCTACTTCGTGCCGTCGACGCTGCTCCAGCTGGGCGGCCCCGGCTGCTTCGGACACGCCGGCGCCGGCGGCTCGCTCGGGTGGGCGGATCCGGACGCCGGCGTCGCGTGCGGCTACGTGATGAACCGCATGGACCTCGGGCTCGCCGGCGACCTGCGCAGCTACTCGCTCGTCGAGGCCTGTTACGCGGCGGCCGGCGCACGTTGACGCGTTGAAGCGTTGACGCGGATACGTCCGAACAGCCGAGAAATCATCGTATTCGCCCGTTCGAAGCATCCAATATCTGGTGTTTGCCGTTCGCCCGACCTAGCCTCCGGGCGATGGCGACCTACAAGCCGGGCCAGGCGGCCGAGCTGCTGGGGGTGAGCGCCGACACCGTCCGGCGCTGGGCCGACGAAGGTCGACTCGCCACCCAGCGGGGCGAGGGCGGGCACCGCGTCGTCGACGGCAAGGACCTCGCGCGGCTCATGAGCGAGCGGAGCCGGCCGGTCGAGCCCGACGGCATGGTGCAGTCGGCGCGGAACCGGTTCACGGGGATCGTGCTCGACGTGAAGCGGGACACGCTGACCGCCGTCGTCGAGATCCAGGCCGGTCCGCACCGGATCGTGTCGCTCATGACTCGCGAGGGTGCCGACGAGCTCGGGCTCGCGGTCGGCGACCTCGCGGTCGCGGCCGTGAAGGCGACCACCGTCATCATCGAGGTGCCGCCGGTCTCCTGACCGCGGCCGAAGGAGGAGCATCGTGCTCACACGTCGTACGGGAACGGTCGCGGCCGTGGTGCTCGCGACCGCGATGCTCGTGGGTTGCGGCAGCTCGTCGGGCTCGTCCGCATCGGACGCCACCACGACGACGGCCGCGAAGGCGAAGGTCACCGGCGCGATCACCGTGTCCGCCGCCGCGTCGCTCACCGAGGCGTTCGGGAAGATCGGTCGGGACTTCGCCGCCGCCAACCCGGGTGCGACCGTCACGTTCAACTTCGGTTCCTCGGGAACGCTCGCGACGCAGATCCAGCAGGGCGCGCCGGTCGACGTGTTCGCCTCCGCCGATCCGGCCCTCGTCACCGGCCTCATCGAGGCGAAGCTGGTCGACGACCGCGCCACCGTGATCGCGAACAACAAGCTCGTGATCGTCACCAAGCCCGGCAACCCGAAGCACGTGAAGAGCCTCGCCGACCTCGCGAGCGTGGGCGTGATCTCCCTCTGTGGGGAGACGGTGCCGTGCGGCAAGTACGCCGCGGCAGATCCTCGCCGACGCCGGGGTCACGATCCCCGCCGACCGGATCACGCGTGGCCAGGACGTGAAGGCGACGCTCGCGGCGGTGACCAACGGTGATGCCGACGCCGCGATCGTCTACGTCAGCGACGCGAAGACGGCCGGCGCGGCGGTGACGGCGGTGCCGATCACCGACGCGACGAACGCGATCGCGACCTACCCGATGATCGTGCTCAAGCGCAGCACGAATCCCGCCACCTCGCGGGCGTTCATCGCCTACGTCGCCGGTCCGAAGGGTCAGGCCACCCTGAAGTCGTACGGCTTCCTCCCCAAGTGACGGCAGTGACGGCGCGATGACCCGGCGTGGGCGCCGGACCCCTTGGCTCGCCGTCGTCCTCGCCGTCATCGCGTTCGCGTTCCTGGTCCTGCCCCTGGTCGGCCTCGTCCGACAGGTGCCGTGGGGTCACCTCTCCGACGACCTGAGCACGCCCGAGGCGAAGGACGCGCTCCGACTGTCGCTCGAGTGCTCGCTCTGGGCGACGCTGTTCGCGGTGCTCCTCGGCGTGCCGCTGGCGTGGGTGCTCGCCCGGGTCACCTTCCCGGGCCGGTCGGTCGTGCGGGCGTTGACGCTGCTGCCCATGGTCGTGCCGCCGGTCGTCGGGGGCGTCGGGCTGTTCTACGCGTTCGGGCGCGACGGCATCGTCGGCCAGTACCTCTCCGACTGGTTCGGCGTGCAGCTGACGTTCTCGACCGCGGGCGCGGTCATGGCCGAGACGTTCGTCGCCATGCCGTTCCTCGTGGTGACGGTGGAGGCGGCGCTGCGCTCGGTCGACCGTCGCTACGAGGACGCGGCCGCCACCCTCGGCGCGGGCCGGTTCGAGGTGTTCCGGCGCGTCACCGTGCCGCTGATCCGTCCGGGCCTCGTGGCCGGGGCGGCGCTCGCGTGGGCGCGCGCGCTCGGCGAGTTCGGGGCGACGATCACCTTCGCCGGCAACATCCAGGGTCGCACCCAGACGATGCCACTCGCCGTGTACCTCCTCCTGGAGTCGCATCCGCAGGTCGCGATCGGGTTGAGCCTCGTGCTCGTGGCGGTGTGCGTCGCGGTCCTCGCGCTGCTGCGCGACCGTTGGCTCGGCGTCGGATGACGCTCGAGGCCCGGATCGGCCTGCGGCTCGGCGCACTCGATCTCGACGTCGAGCTCCACGTCGCGGCGGGGGAGACGGTCGCGCTCCTCGGTCCGAACGGTGCGGGCAAGACGACGGTGCTGCGCGCGTTGGCCGGTCTCGTGGCGATCGACGAGGGCCGGATCGAGCTCGACGGCGACCTCCTCGACGACGGCGCCGACACCTTCGTCCCGCCCGAGCGGCGGTCGGTCGGCGTGGTGTTCCAGGACTACGTGCTGTTCCCGCACCTGAGCGCGCTCGACAACGTCGCGTTCGGGCTCCGGTCGCGCGGAACGGGCCGGGCAGAGGCGCGGCGCATCGCGCGGACGTGGCTCGCCACCGTCGGTCTGGCGGACCGCGGCGACCGGCGGCCGGCGGCCCTCTCGGGCGGTGAGGCCCAGCGCGTGGCGCTCGCGCCGTGCGCTCGCGGTCGATCCGCGTCTCCTCGTCCTCGACGAGCCGCTCGCCGCGCTCGACCAGCAGGCGCGCGTCGCGGTGCGGCGCGACCTGCGCGCGCGGATGCAGGCGTTCGACGGGATCCGGATCCTCGTCACGCACGACCCGATCGACGCTGCGACGCTCGCGGACCGACTGGTGATCCTCGAGGCGGGTCGGGTCGTGCAGAGCGGAACCCTCGCCGACGTCACCGCCGGGCCCCGCTCGGCCTGGGTGGCCGAGCTGGTGGGCGTCAACCTCTTCACGGGCACCGGGCACGGCGACCGGGTCGCGCTCGATCGCGGCGGCGAGCTGGTGGCCGCGGGCGCCGGCACCGGGCCGGTGGTCGCGGTGGTGCACCCGCACTCGATCACGGTGCACGCCTCGGTTCCGAGTGGCAGCGCGCGCAACGTGTGGGCGGGCGCGGTCGAGAGCATCGAGCCGATCGGCGACCGAGTCCGGGTGCGGATCGGCGGCGCGGTCCCGCTCACGGCCGAGGTCACGCCGGCCGCGCTCGCGGACCTCGGTCTCGCGGCGGGCGCGGACGTGTGGACGTCGGTCAAGGCCACCGACGTCACGGTGTCGCCCGCGTAGACCCCCCGACGACGGGGTGACCCCGCGAATCGCGACAGACTCGGGCGATGACGACTTCGCCCGCCGATCCCGGCCGGCCAGCGATGCAGGCCACGAACGTGTGCGTGGTGCTGCTCGACTCGCTGAACCGCCACCTGCTCGGCAGCTACGGCGGCACCGAGTTCGCAACCCCCAACCTCGACCGGTTCGCGCGCGAGCGGGCGACCCGCTTCACGCGGCACGTGACCGGCTCGCTGCCGTGCATGCCGGCCCGTCACGACATCCTCGTGGGCGCGCTCGACTTCCTGTGGAAGCCCTGGGGCTCGATCGAGCTGTGGGAGCAGCCGATCACGCGGGTGCTCGGCGCCTCGGGCGTCACGACGATGCTCGTGACCGACCATCCGCACCTCTTCGAGACCGGCGGTGAGAACTTCCACGTGGACTTCGCGGGGTGGGACTACGTCCGGGGCCACGAGGGCGATGCCTGGCGCACGCATCCCGACCCCTCGTGGCTCGGGACGCCCACGCTGCCCGCACGGCGCGCGGGTTGGTTCTACGAGCGGACGCTGGGTGTGGATCCCATCAGTCGCGGCTACGACCGGTCGCGCACGTTCTTCCGTGCCGAGGAGGACTTCCCCGGCCCGCGCGTGATGCGCGAGGCGGAGCGGTTCCTCACCGATGCGACGCCGTTCCACGATCGGTGGTTCCTCTTCGTCGACGAGTTCGATCCGCACGAGCCGTTCGACACGCCCGCACCCTGGCTCGGCCGCTACGACGACGAGCCGTGGACCGACGATCTCATCATCTGGCCGCCGTACGCGGACGGCGCAATCGTGCGCGACCAGCTCACCGAGCGCGAAGGCCGTCACCTCCGCGGCAACTACGGCAGCAAGCTCTCGATGATCGACCACTGGTTCGGACGGATCCTCGACGCGTTCGACGCGCAGGACCTCTGGCGCGACACCGCGCTCGTGGTCTGCACCGATCACGGCCACTACCTCGGCGACGTGCGCAACGGGCGCGATCTGTGGGGCAAGCCCGGTGTCCCGAACTACGAGCCGCTGAGCCACGTCCCGCTGTTCGTCGCGTGGCCGGGCGTCGCCGGGGGCGGGACGTGCGACGCGCTCACCACGGGCGTCGACCTCTTCGCGACCATTGCCGACGCGTTCGACGCGACGGTCGCGCATCCGACCCACGGTCGGTCGCTCGTGCCGCTGCTGACGGGCCACGCGACGTCGGTCCGCGAGTGGGCCATCGGCGGGACCTTCGGGGGGTGGGTGCACGTCACCGACGGGACCCGGAAGTACGCCCGCGCGCCGGCCGGCGACCTGTTCCCGCTCTCGATGTGGTCGAACCGGTGGTCGACGATGCCGCTGCACGTCGCCGGGTGGACCAACCTTCCCGACCCCGACGACCGGGCGCGCCTCGACCGGATGCCCGGCTCGTCGATCCCCGTGATCCGCCAGCCGTTCGAGCCCGGGGATCTCCTCCCGTTCTGGGTGGGGCGGGGGGCGGTGGACCGCCACGAGCTCTACGACCTCGACGTCGACCCGGACGAGCAGGAGAACCGCGTGGGCGAGCGGATCGAGGCCGAGCTGACCGAGCTCCTGCGGGCGGGTCTGGCCGAGGTCGATGCACCGGCGGAGCACCTGAGCCGCCTCGGCCTGGACTGAGCGCCGCCGGTCCGCCTCAAGCCGCCCCGCCCACCCGTCGAAACCCTTTCGGTGTGACGTCCGGCCGTGCGGTCGGAGCAGACGTCACGCCGAGAAGGGGAGCGTGATGCGAGGCTGGGCCCGGTGGTCGGCCGCGGCGGTGCTGCTCACCGTGCTCGGCTGCGGCCTCGTCGCCTGGTGGGCCGAGAGCGGCTGGCCGTCGACGATCGCCTACCAGCTCGGCGGGTACGGCGCGTTCGTCGTCGCGATCGTCGCCATCGTCCGGTACCGACCGAACCCGCGCTGGCCGTGGGTGCTGCTCGCGCTCGGGATCCTCGGTTCGGCAACGGGTGATCTGCTCTGGGACCTGACCGAACGGCTGGGCGACGTGCCCGGCTACACGTCGTTGGTGGCGAACCTCGCCTACCTCGCCAGCTACCCGCTCTTCGTCGTCGGCGTGCTCGGCCTCCTGGGCGCGCGCGCCACCCGTCGCGACGCGCTCGTCCTGATCGAGGCCGTCACCCTGGCGCTCGCGGGTTGGCTCGTGCTGTGGGTGCTCGTGGTCCACCCGCAGCTCGCCGGCGGGGCACTCACGTTCTGGGACTGGGTCCCGACGGTCCTCTACCCCCCGCTCGACCTCCTCGTGATCGTCGCGGTGTGGCGCCTCGGTCGCGGCGACGCGCGCCGATCGGCACCCTGGATCCTCCTCATGGGTGCGTTCGCCACGATGTTCGTCGCCGACTGGCTGTACGCAATGCTCGGCATGCCCGACGCCGGCGCCGTGGCGTGGCTCCTGAACGTGTCGTGGCTCGCGGCGTACGGCGCGATCGCCGCCGCTGCGGTGCACCCGTCGATGCGATTCCTGAAGGCCGATCCCGAGCCCGACCCCATGCGGGCGGCCCGTACGCGCATCGCGATCGTGACCGTCGCGTGCCGCGATGCCGCTCGCGCTGCTGCTGGTCGCGCCGCACCGGGTGGAGGCGGTGACCGAGGTGGTGGCGATCACCGGCTTCCTCATCATCCTGCTCACCGCGGTCCGCGCCCACCTCGCGACCGAGCACAACCGGGCCGCAGCGGAGCAGCTCGCGTACCGCGCCACGCGAGACACCCTGACCGGCCTCGCGAACCGCCCCGCGTTGATGGACCACCTCGTGCTCGCGACACGACGCGCGGCGCGGTCGCGTCGCTCGTGCGCGGTGGCATTCCTGGACCTCGACGACTTCAAGCTCGTGAACGACAGCCTGGGCCACGCCGAGGGTGACCAACTGCTGTGCACCGTGGCCGAACGGCTCCGACGGGTGACCCGTGCCGGTGAGTGCGTCGCCCGTCTCGGCGGCGACGAGTTCGTCGTGGTGTTCGAGGACCTCGACGGCGTGGCCGCGACCCTGGAGGCGGCCGAGCGCATCGTCGACGTCCTCGGAGAGCCCTACCGCGTCGGCGACGCCGAGCTCACCCTGCGCGCGTCGGTGGGAGTGGTGCCCGACGCGCAGCGGCACGTGGACGACGTCGAGGCGGTGCTCCGCGACGCCGATCTCGCGATGTACGAGGCCAAGGCGATCGCGAAGGGACGCGTCTGTCTCTACGACCCGGAGATGCACGAACGCGCGGTCGAACTCCTCGCGCGCAAGTCCGCGCTCGTGCAGGCCGTGCAGGCCGGCGACCTGCGCGTGGAGTACCAGCCGATCTTCGCCGCCGCCGACGGCCACCAGGTGGGTGCCGAAGCGCTGGTGCGGTGGTGGCGCAACGGTGAGCTCGTCCCGCCGGCCGAGTTCATCCCGCTCGCGGAGTCCACGGGCGAGATCGTCGCGATCGGGGACTGGGTGCTGCGGCGCGCGGCCGAGGACCTGGCCGCGCTCGGCCCCGGCTCACTGGTGGTCTCCGTCAACGTCGCCGTGCGGCAACTGCGCGAGCCGACCTTCGCGTCGCGTGCGGGGCGGATCGTCGCCGATGCCGGTGTGGTGCCCGAGCGGGTCGTGCTCGAGCTCACGGAGTCGGCCCTGCTCGAGCCCGATCCGATCGTCGACGCCAACGTGCAGCGGCTCGGTGACGCGGGCTTCGTCCTCGCGATCGACGACTTCGGGACCGGGTACTCGAGCCTGGCCTACCTCAAGCGGCTCGCGGTCGGCTGGATCAAGATCGACCGGATGTTCGTCCAGGACCTCGAGGGCGACGAGAACGATCGCACGCTGGTGCGCACGATCATCCGCATGGCCGCGGACCTCGGTGTCGGCGTGATCGCCGAAGGCGTGGAGACCCTGGAGCAGCTGACACTGCTCGCGTCCATGGGCTGCGACTCCGTGCAGGGCTTCCTGCTCGCGCGTCCGGGCGCAGCGCTGTCGGTCGGTCCGAGGCACATCCCGACACGTGGCGCGTCGGTGGGCGCGCCGTAGCGCTCAGGATTCGTCGGTGCTGCGGAGCAGCCGGCCCGCGAGCGCGCCCGTGTGCTCGCCGCGCTCGAGGAACGGCACGCCGTTGACGACGGTGTGGTCGATGCCCAGGGCTCGCTGCACGAAGCGAGGTGCGTGTCCGGGGAAGTCGGCCACGATCTCCGGGATCGGCAGCCACATGCCGTCGAGGTCGATGACGTTGACGTCGGCGAACGCGCCCGCGCGCACGACACCGCGATCCCGGTAGCCCACGAACCCGGCCGTGTCCGACGTCAGCCGCCGCACGCCGTCCTCCAGGCTCATCGACGCGCGATCGCGCACCCAGTGCGAGAGGAAGAACGTCGGCTGGCTCGCGTCCATGATCTGGGTCGCGTGGGCACCGGCGTCGGCGAGCCCCATGATCGTGACCGGATCGGCCAGCAGCTCGGCGATGGCGGCGAAGTCCTCGTTGAGCACCGGCCAGTTGACGACGGCGGCGCCGTCGGACGCGTCGAGCGCATCGAGGTACAGCTCCACCGGGTCGATGCCCCGCGCGCGAGCCTGCGCGCCCATCGAGTCGGTGTCGGCGTACTCGTAGACGGCGCCCGTCTCGGGTGTCATGAGGTACATCCGGTCGAACGACGAGCCGTCGCCGGCGGCCGCCTCGGTGAGCAACGCGGCGCGGACGGCAGGATCCCGGATGGCGGCGAGCCGGCCCGCCGCGTCGCGCGCCCGCAGTTGCCCGAAGGTCGGCAGGTGGTCGATCGGGGTGTTCGCGGCGAGGCTGAAGAGCACGCCGATGGCCCGCGGTGTGGTCTGGGGTCGGAGCTGCGCGCCGGCGCGGTTCGCGTCGGCGGCGAGGGTCAGGACCCGTCGGTAGTGGTCGTCGAGCGACCGCATCTGCATGAGGTTGAACGTGAACGGCCGGCCGAGCGTGCGGCTCAGCTCGCCGATCCACGCCATCTCCTCGTCGACTCGGGACGTGGAGCCGTCGGTCTCGTTGTACCGAGGTGCGCATTCGAGCACGCCGCGACCGAGGCGGCCGAGGGGCTCGGCGATCGCGAAGAACTCGCGCGGTTCGGACCACGTGCCCGGCACCCAGCGCCCGTCGGGCACACGGTGGGTGAGCGATCGCGAGATCGAGTAGCCGAGCGCGCCGGCGTCCATGGCCGACTCGACCTGTCGCGCCATGGCCGCGAGCTCGTCGTCGGTGGCGCGGTACTCCGGGTCGCAGGCGGCGTCGCCGATCACGTAGGTGCGGAGTGCGACGTCACCGACGTAGCCGCCGGTGTTGATCCCCTTGGGGAGCGCGTCGACGACGTCGAGGTAGTCCCCGTACGACTCCCAGGACCACGGGAGCCCCTCGAGGATGCACGACGCCGGGATGTCCTCCACCGACTCCATGGCACCGGCGAGGACGCCTGCCTGGCCGGGTCGGACCGGCGCGAACGTCATCCCGCAGTTGCCCATCACCACCGACGTCACACCGTGCCAGCACGACGACGACATCAGCGGGTCCCAGCCGATCTGGGCGTCGAGGTGCGAGTGGAGGTCGACGAACCCGGGCGTGACGAAACGGCCGTCGGCGTCGATGGTGCGACGCGCGGGACCGGCGTCCCCGCGCGCGGTGACGGCCGTGATCCGGTCGCCGTCGATGGCGACGTCGGCACGGCGGCGCGGTGCGCCGGTGCCGTCGACCACGGTGCCGTTGGCGATGACGAGGTCGTGGGTCACGGTCAGGTCCCGGCCAGCTCGGCCACGATCGGCGCGACCGTGTCGATCGAGTCGTCGTTGAACACGTAGTACGAGAGGTCCCACCGCTCGCGCCGCTCGACCAGGGTCTCGCAGATCTGGGCGATCGAGCCGATGAGCACGTGCGGACTCGCCAGGACGCCCTCGGCGCTGAGGTCCGCGGCCGGGTCCGGTGGGAGCGACGCTGCGATCGCGTTCGCGGTGCCCTCGCGGTCGTCGGTGACGAGCACGAACGGCACGACGATCGAGAGCTCGAGGTCGGCGTAGCGGACACCGGCCGCCTCGCGGATCCAACCGATCTTGCGGTCGGTGGCCGCGGCGGTGGCGTCCGGCAGGTTCTGGTCCTCCCACGCGGCGTTCGACTTGCGAGCCGGGTTGATGCCGACGATGTCGGCCTCGCGCGCCGCGAGCCGCAACATCCGCGGGCCACCGCCCGCGATCATCAGCGGTGGGGGATCCTGCACCGGCGGCGGGTACAGCTCGTGGCCGGTCACCCGGTAGTGCTCGCCGTGGACGGTGACGGGTCCACCCGCGAACAGCGCCTTCATGATCGTGACCGCCTCCTCGAGTCGGGTCACGCGCACGCCCGGTGGGTCGAACGACATGCCCGCCTGCTCGTAGTCCGGGGCCATCCACCCCGCGCCGAGCCCGACCTCGACCCGACCGCCGGAGAGATGGTCGATCGTCGCGAGCTCCTTCGCGAGCACGACGGGGTGGCGGTAGTCGTTGGCCAGCACGAGCGCGCCGACCCGCAGCGACTCGGTGGCCACCGCCGCCGCGGTCATCGCCGCGATCGGACCGATCTGACGGTCGAAGTGGTCGCGGAGCATGAGGGTGGAGAAGCCGAGCGACTCGATGCGGCGCGCCGCGTCGACCCACGCGGACCCGGGCGCGGCGTCGGACGTGTGCACTCCGAAGCGGAACGACCGGTCCATCACGCCTCGAGCCCCAGCGCGGCGGGGTCCGCCGCGAGCTGCCCGCCGTCGGCGAGCCAGCGCATGACGACGGCCTCGCCCTCGTTCGGGTTGTACACGTCCTCCTGACGCGAGAACTGCCCGTCGCCTGCATACTCGAGGACCGTGATGCACCCGAAGCGGTACTCGGCGTCGCCGCCGGTGGGGTCGGGGAAGACCTGCCACGGGTAGTAGACGACGCGGTTGCCGTCGATGACGTACCACTCGACCGGGAACCGCATCATCGGCACCGGTGCCATCAACGCGCTGATCGTGCTGCGGATCGCGTCGCGCCCGACGATGGTGCCGTAGTGGTGCTCCACCCACTCGCAGTCCTCGGTGTGCAGGTCGGCCCAGCGGTCCCAGTCGCCCGCGTCGCCGGCAGCGACGACGGCGTGGAACGCGGCCTCGACCTCGGCACGCCCGAACGCGGTCACTCGTTCCGCTTCGCTCATGTGGGTCACTCCGATCGCGGTGCCCCGTCGCGCGGGACGCTCACCTTGTAGGTCAGCCAGCCTTCGGCCACCACGGCGTCCGTGTCAACCGCGCGCACCTCGGCCTGGCAGAAGACGATCGACCGGCCGCGCCGGGTGATCCACCCCTCGCCCACGAGATCGGATTGCAACGCGGCGCCGAGGAAGCGGATCTGGAGGTCGATCGTGAGCATGACCATGAACTCGTCGTAGGCGCTCCCGATCGCCGGCACGACGACGGTGTCGATGAGCGTCGCGATCGCGCCGCCGTGCACCATCCCCGCGGGTTGGTTGAGCTCGGAACGGAACGGCAGCCGCATCCGGCCGTAGTCCAGGCGGACCTCTTCGAGCTCGAGACCGACGACGTTCGGGAACAGCCGGTCGTCCCATCTCCCGAAGCGCGCCCACCGCTCGGCACGTTCCGGTGGCAACGCAGCGAACCGGTCGGCGCGGGTCGGGGGTGCGGTGTCGGGTTCGGGCACGGTGGCAGCTCTTCCGCTCGGGGGTTCTGCCAGGGTTCTTACTCGGATCTCGGCCGGGTCTGACGGCCGCCGGGGAAGGTGGTCCTGCCCGGGAGACACCCGGCACCACCGAGGAGGAACGAATGGATCCCACCCCCGACGAGGGCGCTGCACCGACGCCCGCCCGCAACAAACGCTCGTGGATCATGACCGCGGCGGTCGCGACCGGTCTGGCCGTCGGCGCGGCCGGGCTCGCCGGCGCGGCCACCGGTGGCGGCTCGGGCTCGAGCTCGACGACGGCGCCGGCCGCGTCGTCCGCCTACGGCCAGGCCCCGAGCGGTCAGGCCCCGAACGGTCAGGCCCCGAGCGGTCAGGCCCCGAACGGTCAGGCCCCGAACGGGCAACCGCCCGCGGGGATGCAGGACCCGGCATCGATGCCGAACGGGCCCGGCGAGACCCTGCTCACCGGTGACGCGGCGACGAGGGCCAAGGCCGCCGCGCTCGCGGCGGTGCCGGGTGCGACCGTGATCCGGGTCGAGACCGACTCGGGTGACGCCCAGTACGAGGCCCACCTGAAGAAGTCCGACGGCACGGAGGTCACGGTGCTCATGGACGCGAACTTCACGGTGACCTCGACCGTCGACGGCTTCGGCCCCGGCGGCCCGCACGGCGGCCCCGGCCGTCAGGGCGACGGCCCCGGCCGTCCGGGCGACGGTTCCGGCAGCAGCTCCTCGTCGAGCTCGTCGGCGGCCACGAACTGATCCACGGCTCCGACCGCACGGCCCCGCCGAGCCGGACTCGGCGGGGCCGGGTCGCGCCCCGACCATCGACGGCGCGGGCGTCACCGATCGTTCGGACGACCCGCCGCCAGTGCGGCCAGCGGGAACCACGCGAACGCCGATGCGAGCATCACACGCTGGGCGGTACCGCTGCCCCGGGCCGAGGGCCGTTGCGCCATCCGACCGCCCGCCACCAGCGTGGCCAGCGTCGCCGCACCGAGGAATCCGCTCGCGCGACGCGCCCACGCGCTCGCCGACCGACCGCGACGAGCCGCGACCAGAGGGATCGCGATCCAGAGGGCGAACGTCGCGGCGCTGAACGCGGCGTGCCGGTCGTCGGTCGGCATGACGTCGGCGTCGCCGAGCATCCGCGTCGGACACGTGCGGTCGCTGCACCGGGCGAGACCGGCGCCGGCCACGGTGAGCCCGGCCAGCGCCACCATCGACGGGACGGGGACGGGTGCGAGGGCGGTGCCCCGCAACGCCCGTGCGAGTCCGACGCTGCCGAGGCCGAGGGCGAGGAAGCCGGGAACCATCACGGGCGCGGATCGCGTGCCGTGCGCGGCGAGCGCACTGATCGGCTCGTCGCGTGGTGAGTAGCCGGGCTCGATGCGTGCACCCACGAACGCCGCCGTCGCGAACGCACCCGGCCCGGCGAGCGACCACAGGAGTCTCCGGCTCGGCACGGCCGTACGCTAGGCCGCGTCGAGGCGACGCTCAGGCGGGCAGGGTGAACCCGACGACGGCACCGCCGTCGGCGGCGTTGCGCGCCGACACCGTCCCGCCGTGGCGCTCCACCACCTGCGCGACGATGGCCAGACCCAGGCCCGAACCCGCCTCGGTGCGGGCGGCATCCGCGCGGTAGAAGCGGTCGAACACCCGGGGCAGGTCGGTCTCGGGGATCCCGGCACCGTGGTCGCGGACCTCGAGCGTCGCGCCCGAGATGGTCACCTCGATCGGACCGGCGCCGTACTTGATCGCGTTGTCCAGCAGGTTCGAGATCGCGCGTGCGAGCGCCCGGGCGCGGCCGTGCACGACGGCCGGGGACTCCTCGTGCAACAGCAGCGGTCGCTCGGTGCGCAGGCGGGCCGCGTCCACCGCGGCGGTGGCGAGATCCGCGAGCGCGACCGCCTCGAAGGGCTCCTGGTCGGCATCCGGGTCGCGCGCGAGCGTCACGAGCTCCGAGACCAGGTCGGTGAGCTCGTGCACCTCGAACCGGATGCCGTCGGAGACCTGGCGCCGCTGGTCGTCGGTGAGACGCTCCGCGCGCGTCAGGAGCTCGGCGTTCGTCTGCAGGCTGGTCAACGGTGTCCGCAGCTCGTGGCTGGCATCGGCGATGAGACGCTGCTGGCGGGCGCGGCTGTCGGCGAGCGCGTCGACCATGGTCGCGAAGCTGGTGGTGAGGCTGCCGACCTCGCCCGGGCCGCCGTCGGGCAGCCGGGTGTCGAGGCGGCCGGTCTGTGCGATGTCCTCGGCCACGTCGCGCAGCCGCGTGATCGGACGGACGAGCCGGACCGCCAGCAGCCAGCCGAGCAGCGCCGCCAACGCAACGCCACCGAGTGCATAGAACGCCAGGCGGATCCGTAGGGAGTCGAGCACGTCGTACATCTCGTCGAGCCCACGCCCGATCCGCAGCACCGCGCCGTCGGGACGGGCGACGGTCACCACGCGGTACTCCGTGCCACCCGCCTTCACTGTCGTCAGCTGCGCCTGCCCCGAACGGAGTGCGGCGCTGACGGCCCGCGGATCGTGGGGGAGCGCGACGCCGAAGCACGTCTGCGCGTCGCCGTCGCTGGACACGAACTGCGCAACGGTCGCCGGCTCGAGGAAGTCGGCGCGTGGGCACACGTCGTCGAAGCCACCGGGTCCGGGGCCGCCGTCGCCCGGGCGTTGCGGACCGCCGCGCGCGATGTCGCGCGCCCGGCCGAGGAGTGACTCGTCGAGGCTGGCCCGGAGCCGGTCCTGAGTGTTGAGGTACGCCGCGGTCGCGCCGACGATCGACACCAGCGCGGCGATCGCCGCCATCCCCAACGCGATGCGCCACTTGAGGCTCACCTCGTTGGCCCCTCCCCACCGGATGCGGACGGTCGGACGACGTACCCGACGCCGCGCACGGTGTGGAGCAGCCGCGGCTCTCCGTCGGCCTCGGTCTTGCGGCGGAGGTAACCGATGTAGACGTCGAGCGATCGCGAGCCGGTCTCGAAGTCGAAGCCCCAGATGTGCTCGTAGATCTGCTCGCGCGAGAGCACGATGCCGGCGTGCTCCATGAGCAGCGACAGGAGGTCGAACTCGGTCTTGGTGAGATCGATGTCGCGGTCGCCGCGTCGCACCGCGCGACGGAGCGGGTCCAGGTGCAGGTCGGCCACGACGAGGTCGGTGGCATCGGCCTCGGGCTGGCGGCGGCGGAGCAGGGCGCGCAGGCGCGCCAGGAGCTCGTCGAGGGAGAACGGCTTCACGACGTAGTCGTCGGCCCCGGCGTCGAGCCCGCTCACGCGGTCGGCCACCTGATCGCGCGCAGTGAGCATGAGGATGGGTGTGGCGATCCCGCGGGCGCGGAGACGCCGGCACGCGGTCAGGCCGTCGACGGTCGGCATCATCACGTCGAGCACGACGACGTCGGGGGCGAAGGCGTCGAGGACGTCGAGCGCCTGTGCCCCGTCGTTCGTGGCCCGGACCTCGTAGCCCTCGAGCTCGAGGGCCATGACGAGCGCGTCCCGCACGCTGCGGTCGTCCTCGGCCAGCAGGACCCGTCCGTGGGTCCCGGGGACGCCTCGTTCCATGGCCGGGCACTGTACGGGCCCCCTGTCAGAGGCAGGTAAGACGCCGCTCGCCGCGTTCTTGCACGCGACTTACAGCCGCTTGGCCGGCCCTTTACCGCCGATCCGGATGATGGGTGCCATGAGCGAGACGAACGAGCACCCCATCCCGAACCGAGCTCGTCGTCGCCGTCCCGCCGCCCGGTCACGGGTCGCCGCCGGTGCCGCCAGCGTGGTCGCCACCGCGATCCTCGGCGCCTCCATGGCCGCCGGCACGACCGCCGCGACCGCGACCACGGCGACCACTGCGGCCTCCAGGGCGACGGCCTCGAGAGCGACGAGCGCGTCGACCTCGACGAGCCCGTCGACCTCCACCGACACCGCCTCCAACTGGAGTGCCTCGACCGGCTCGACGAGCCGCACCGCGAACGCGGTGGCCTCGTCGAGCGCGAGCTGATCGTGGACGCACGGGTCGACCGCTTCGCGGCCATGGGCACCACCGTCGAGGTCACCGTGGTCGGCGGCGCGCCGAGCCTCCCCACGATCGCCCGCGGCCGAATCCGCGACCTCGAGCAGCGGTGGAGCCGGTTCGTGCCGGCGAGTGAGGTGTCGCGGCTCAACGCCGCGAACGGCACGCCCGTGCGGGTGTCCCCGGAGACGATCACGCTCGTCACCGCGGCACGCGACGCGTCGCTGCTGACCGACGGCCGTTTCGACCCGCTCCTCCTCGACGCGGTCGAGGCCATCGGCTACCGGGAGACCTTCGCGGACCTGGACCGACCGGTGGCGCGCCCCGCCCCGGTGCGCCACCACGCCGGCGCCGTCGCGATCGCGATCGACCCCGACGACCGCACCATCGCGCTCCCCGCGGGTGCCCGCTTCGATCCCGGTGGGATCGGCAAGGGACTCGCCGCCGACCTCGTCGCCGACGAGCTCCGCTCCTTCGGAGCGGCGGGCGTGTGCGTGAACGTCGGAGGTGACCTGCGCGTCGCCGGTGCGGCCCCCGGCACCGGCGACGCCTGGATCATCGCGGTCCGCGACGCGCCCGATGACGACCCGATCGCGCAGGTGGCCGTGTCCGACGGTGGGGTCGCCACCACGTCGCGATCGCGCCGGCGGTGGACGACGGCCGACGGCGTCGTCCGTCACCACGTGATCGATCCGAGCACGGGTCGCAGCGCGGACACGCCGGTCCTCCATGCCACCGCGATCGCGGCCGACGCCTGGCGCGCCGAGGTCCTGAGCACCGTCGCCTTCCTGGACCGCGTGGAGGGCATCGAGTTCGCGGAGCGGCTCGGCGCCACCGCCATGGTCGCCACCTCGACCGGTGTCGTGGTCGGTACGCACTGGTCGCACTACGCACGCGAGCTCGCCGCCGCGGTCTGACCCGCCGCCCGAGCACACGAGAGGACACGGATGAACCACCTGTTCTGGTACACCGCCCGCGCCGGCGGCATCGTCGCGTGGGCGCTGCTGGCGGCGAGCGTCGTCTGGGGGCTGTGGCTCTCGGGTCGCATCCGGCCGTTCGGCGCCCGCCCCGCGTGGATCCTCGACCTGCACCGCTTCCTCGGCGGACTCGCCACCATCTTCGTCGGCGTGCACGTCGGGTCGATCCTGCTCGACTCCTACACGAGCTTCGGTCTCACCGACGTCCTCGTGCCGTTCAGCTCGGCGTGGCACCCACTGGCCGTGGCGTGGGGGGTGGTCGCGCTCTACGTGCTCGTCGCCGTCGAGCTGACGTCGCTCGCCCGCAACCACCTGCCGCAACGGCTGTGGCGGATCACGCACGTCGCGTCGCTCCCGCTGTTCGTGCTGGCGACGATCCACTACATCGCCGCCGGGACCGACGCGTCGAACCGGCTGTCGCTCGTCGCGATCGGCGTGTCGACGGCCGCGATCGTGATCCTCTTCGTCCGGCGGATGGAGGAGGTGCGGGCGCGCGGTGGCGGTCTCATCCCGGCGACGACCCGCACGCGGATCGACGCCCCGGCGGGCGCCTACGACCTCGCCGGCCCGAGCGCCGAGGACCGCGTGGCCGCGCTGGCCGCCCGCCGGGCGGAGGCCGCGTCGCGCCGCTGATCGGCTGCGGCGTGCGGAAACTCGGTGGCCCGGCCGGGCCCGCGCCGATCAGAGTGGCGCCATGTCATCGGCCTTCCAGCGGGACACCGCCGTCACGACGGATCCCGGGTGCCCCGGCCGCTACCTCGCGCATCTGCCCGAGACGTGGGCGGCGCCCACCGTTCCGTGGGGCGGTCTCTCGCTCGCGACCGCGACCCGCGCCATGGCGGAGGCGCTGCCGGACGCCATGACCCTGCGCTCCGTGTCGTGCGTGTTCGCGGCGCCGGTCGAGTGCGGTGACGCGGTGATCGACGTCACGGTGCTGCGGGCCGGGCGATCGGTCGCGCAGGTTTCGGCCACGATGTGCACGCCGGGCCGCGAGGCCGGCCTCACCGCGATCGCGGTGTTCGGCGCTTCGCGTCCGGGTTACGAGTTCACCGACGTCGCGCCGCCGGAGTTCCCTCCGGTCGACTCCCTCCCGTCGTTCCGGGATCCGCTCCCCGACGGGATCGAGTTCGAGCGCGACCCGTTCCCGCTGTGGGTCCACCACCTCGAGGGCAAGCCGGTCATGGGGCACCCGCCGTGGGAGGAGTACCACGCGATCTCGAGCGAGCGCGCCACGTACCAGCGCTTCGACGAGCCGCCCCACCTGCCCGACGGCACCGTCGACCCGCTCGCGCTCGTCGCGGTGTCGGACATGATGCCGGGCGCGGTCGCCGAGCGGCTCGGTGCGCCGATCGAGCACGACTGGTACGGACCGAGTGCCGATCTCACGGTGCACATCACGGGCGAGGCCCGGTCGGAGTGGCTGCTCGCCCGCAACCGCGCCCGGCGCGCCGGCGACGGGTACGCGTCGGTCGAGGTGGAGCTCTGGGACCCGGTGACCGGGCTCGTGGCCTACGGCACCCAGACGATGATCTTCACCTTCTTCGGGCCGGCGCCCGAGGGTGACGAGCGCTACCCCCTCGACCTGCGGCCGTAGCATCCGGGTGTGGTCGACGTCCCGGTGCTGCTGCGTCCACCGGGCGGCGCGCCCGCGCTGGGGGCCGACCGCCCGCCGACGGCCCCGCCCGGGTTCCACGTCCTCGCCAAGCCCTCGGGCCCGATCTGCAATCTCGACTGCACGTACTGCTTCTTCCTGGAGAAGGAGGCGCTCTACCCGGGCGACCGGTTCCGGATGTCCGACGACGTCCTCGCCACCTACATCCGGCAGGTGATCGAGTCGCAGCTCGGACCGGAGGTCACGATCGCGTGGCAGGGCGGCGAGCCCACGCTCATGGGCCTCGACTTCTTCCGTCGCGCCGTGGCCTGTGCGGAGGAGTGCGGGTCCGGCCGGCAGCTCCACCACACGATCCAGACCAACGGCACGCTGCTCACCGACGAGTGGTGCGCATTCCTGCGGGAGAAGGACTTCCTCGTCGGCATCAGCATCGACGGCCCGGAGGCGATGCACGACACCTACCGCGTCGACAAGCAGGCCCGGCCCACGTACGCACGCGTGCGGGCCGGCCTCGACCGCCTGGTGGCCGCGGGGGTGGACTGGAACGTGCTCTGCACCGTGCACGCGGCGAACCAGGACGCGCCGCTCGAGGTCTACCGCCACTTCCGCGACGAGCTCGGCGCCCGCTTCATCCAGTTCATCCCGATCGTCGAGCGGGTCGACGAGGGCGCCGACGAGCTGACGGATCGCTCGGTCGACCCGGTGGCGTGGGGTGCGTTCCTCTCGACGGTCTTCGACGAGTGGGTGCGGCACGACGTCGGCACGGTGTTCGTGCAGATGTTCGACGCGGCGCTGGCCTCCTGGTACGGGGCGCCGCCGGCGCTCTGCATCTTCGCGGAGACGTGCGGCAACGCGGTCGCGCTCGAGCACAACGGCGACCTCTACTCGTGTGACCACTTCGTGGATCCAGAGCACCTCCTCGGCAACATCACCCGGACCCACATGGTCGAGCTGCTCGCGTCACCGGCACAACGCGCGTTCGGCGATGCCAAGCGCGACACCCTGCCCCGCCAGTGCCGGGAGTGCTCAGTCCTGTTCGCCTGCCGGGGCGAGTGCCCGAAGAACCGCGTGGCCACGACCGCCGACGGCGAGCTCGGGCTCAACCACCTCTGCGCGGGCTATCTGCACTTCTTCACGCACATCGACGGGCTCATGCGGATCATGGCCGACGCGATCCGGCGCGGGGGCTACGCCGACGAGGTCATGGGCGTCCTCGCGAGCGCCGGGCGCAACGACCCGTGCCCGTGCGGCAGCGGTCGCAAGTCCAAGCAGTGTCACGGCTGACGCGGGCGCGGATCAGGCGGCGTCGGCCCCGCTGATCCCGTGTCGGGCGCCGGGACGGATCCGCGATCGGGGGCTCGCCCACGCGGTGTGTCCGATTCGTTCGCGCCGCGCCACCAACATGTCATCCGTTCGTGACGCGCGGGACGAACGAGCGCCACGAAGGGGCAACGTTGGTGCCGCATCGTGTTCCCGTGACGAAGGGAGCCCGCGGATGAGCGTCGAGATCGTCAGCCGAATCGTCCGTCGACTGTCGGGAAAGGGTGCGCTCGACAACGTCGAAGCGGTACGCGTGGCGCGTGCGTCGGTCGACGCCGAGCTCGCGGCGTTCGCCCGACGCGTCGCGCCGATCGAGGTCGTCGCCGCGGACACCCCCGCCGCTGCGTAGAGGACCGGCGGGTCAGCTCGTCTCGAGGGCGCGGCGCGCGTCGGCGAGCTCGGCCCGCTGGTCGTCGGTGATGGTCGGATACTGCGGGTCGATGTCGAGCAGCGTCGCAGCGAGGATCTCGGCCACGATCAGACGCGAGAACCACTTGTGGTCGGCGGGTACCACGTACCAGGGCGCCGCCTCGGTCGACGTGTGGCGGATCATGTCCTCGTAGGCGGCGTGGTAGTCGTCCCAGTGCTCGCGCTCGTGCACGTCGGCCATCGAGAACTTCCAGTTCTTGTCCGGCGTGTCGATGCGGTCGAGAAGCCGGCGCTGTTGCTCCTCACGCGACAGGTGCAGGAACACCTTGACGATCGGGAAGCCGTTGTCGACGAGGGTTCGCTCCCAGTCGTTGATCTCCCGGAAGCGTCGCTTCCAGATGTCGCTCTTCGTGGCCGACGGCGGCAGGTGCTGGCCCGCGAGGAACTCGGGATGGACGCGGACCACGAGCACCTCCTCGTAGTGCGACCGGTTGAAGATGCCGAACTGACCCCGTCGGGGCAGGACGAGCGTCGTCCGCCAGAGGAAGTGGTGCGCGAGCTCCTCCGTCGACGGGGTCTTGAAGGAGTGCACGGTCACACCCTGGGGATTGAGACCGGTCATCACGTGCTTGATGACGCCGTCCTTGCCGGCCGCGTCGAGCGCCTGGAGGGCGACGACCACACCGTGGGTCTCCTGGGCGGCGAGCTTGGCCTGGAGCTCGAAGAGTCGCTCGACGCCGTCGTCGAGCCGCTCCTTCGCCGCGGCCTTGTCGTGCACGCCGTCGGTCGAGCCGGGATCGCACTCGGCGAGGCGGAAGTGCTCCGGCCGGTCCACCCGGAAGGAGGCGATCAGGTCCTCGATCCGGCGGCGATCGGTCTTGGTCCCCATCGTGGCGTCCTTCTCGTTGCGGGTGCGACGAACCGCCGGTCAGGCGTCGTCCGGAGTGCCGAGACGAACCACGGCGAGCAGGGTGTCGTCGGTGTCGGGGTCCGGCCGGAGGTCGAGTGTCCCGTCGAGCGCCGCGAGGCCGGATTCGAACGCGGACGCGTTCGGCGGCGAGTCGGTCCATCCCAGCGCGACCACCCGCACCGTGGCGTCGCGTTCCTCGCGTCCGACGTGCACCTGGAGCTCGTCGGCCCGCTTGGCGAGGGTCGACGTCAGCTCCTGCACGACCCGCAGGATCGTGAGCGCTTCGTGGGCGTCCACGCCCTCGCCGAGCTCGAGGGTCGCGAGCTCGGCGTGGGTGCCGACCTCCTCGCGGAGCAGCTCCAGCTCGACGCGGATCGCCTCGGTGAGGCCGACGGTCAGGTCGGCGCCGGGCCCGACGGCGAGACCCAGGAGTGGGGTGCTGGCGAGGCGCGCCTGCCGGTGTCGCTCGAGCGCCCACAGGCCGAGGGCGCGGCCGGCGTCGCTCGGGTTCGCCCGGCCGATCCGCGCCGTGAGCTCGGCATTCGTCTGGTGCGCCTCGGTGAGCTCGTTGCGCAGGGAGCGCATCCGCGTCTCGAGGTGCTCGTTGGCCTTGGCCGCCTCGGCGCGAGCGGCCCGCTCCTGCTCGAGCTCCGCGGTGAGCTCGGTCTCGCGCGCTCTGCGCGCGGCCGACGCGCGCCACCAACCGACCTCGGCGACGACCAACGCCACCAGCACCACGGCGAGCACGATCCAACCGGCGACCGACACGCCGCCGGTTCTAGCCGATCCGGGGGCGATCGGTTCGCAC
The DNA here is from genome assembly GCA_963756815.1 of uncultured Acidimicrobiia bacterium. Taxonomy (GTDB): domain Bacteria; phylum Actinomycetota; class Acidimicrobiia; order IMCC26256; family JAENVU01; genus JAENVU01. The sequence continues at coordinate 110,143 of CAVWPR010000061.1, read as the reverse complement.
GACGGGCAGGTTCGTGCGGGCCGAAGTCAGGTCGGCAGACGTCGCTCGACGATCCCGAGAAGGTTGCCCTCCGAGTCGCGGAGGAAGGCCATCCAGTCCTCGGTGCCCGCAGTCCCGAACTGCCCGGCTTCGTCCGTGTGGATCCGGTGCGGGGCCTGCTCGAACACCACGCCCGCAGCCGTCAATCGCTCGGCGGTGACCTCGATGTCGTCGACGGCGAGGTACAGCATGGACGAGAGATTGCCGTCGCCGAGCAGCAGCCGGGTCCCGTTGAGATCGAAGAACGCCAGGCCCGGCGGATCGAACCGGGCCAGCAGTGGGAGCCCGAGCACCGAGCCGTAGAACTCGACGGCGCGGTCGAGGTCCTCGGTGCGCTGGGCGACCTGGGTGAGCGATCCCGTGATCATCGGGCCAGGTTGCCCGGTGACGGCGCGCCCGTCGAGGGCTCGGTTGAACGCTCGCGGCGCGCGATGCTCGGGACATGACGGATCCCGGCGACTTCGACGGGCTCGTCGACGAGGCGGCGGCCGTCACGATCGAGGGCTGGGACTTCTCGTGGCTCGACGGTCGGGCGACCGAGGAGCGGCCGCCGTGGGGCTACGCGCGCTCGGTCGTGTCGCGGGTCGCGGCGGCTGACGCGCTGCTCGACGTGCAGACCGGCGGCGCCGAGGTGCTGGGTGAGGTGCTCGACGCCGCGCCCGGCGCGACCGGCGGTGATCGCGGCGACCGAGTCGTGGCCGCCCAACGTCGCGATCGCCCGCCGCCGCCTCGCGCCGTTCGGCGGGGTCGTCGCCGAGGTCGCCGACGACGCGGCGCTCCCGTTCGCCGACGGCGCGTTCGACCTCGTGATCAGCCGTCACCCGGTGGTCACCCGATGGGACGAGGTCGCACGCGTGCTCGGGCCGGGTGGGCACTACTTCGCCCAGCACGTCGGCTCCGGCTCGAACCGCGAGCTCACCGACTTCCTGATGGGTCCGCAACCGGTCGGGACGGCCCGCACGCCCGAAGCCGCCGTCGCCGCGGCGACCGCGGCGGGGCTCGAGGTCGCCGACGTGCAGCAGGCGACGATGCGCGTCGAGTTCTTCGACGTCGGTGCGGTCGTCTACTTCCTGCGCACGGTGATCTGGACCGTGCCCGACTTCGATGTCGACCGGTACCGCGATCGGCTGCTGGCGTTGCACGACCACATCCGGCTCCACGGATCTTTCGTCTCCACCGCGCCGAGATTCCTCATCGAGCTGGTGAAGCCGGAACGCGCCGGCGCCGACGCCTACGCCGCGAGCTCGCGGACGGCGTCGAGCAGGCGGGAGACGTCGGACTCCGACGTGTAGCAGGAGAGTCCGGCGCGCACCGCGCCGTCGGCGAGGCCGAGCGCGCCCATCGTCTCGACCGCGTAGTAGTTGCCGCTCCAGACGGCCACCTGCACGCGACGCGAGATGGCGGGCCACCTCGTCGGGATGGCGTCCCGTCACCGAGAAGCACACCGTCGGTGTCCGGGCGGTCAGCTCGCGCGGTCCGTGCACCGTGACGTGGTCCATCTCGAGCAGCCCGGTCAGGAGGGGCCGGAAGCAGGCCTGCTCGGTCGCGGCGATCCGGTCGAGTCCCGAGTCGAGGAGGAACGCCGCGGCGGCCCGGATCGCCGCGACCGCCTCGAACGATGTCGTGCCCGTCTCCCAACGCTCCGGCGCGGTGTCGGGCGCGGGCCGCACCTTGTAGGGCGTGAGCGAGTCGCGCAGGTCCGGGGCGAGCCACAGCACGCCGGCGTGCGGGCCGTACCACTTGTACGGCGAGGTGAGGAACGCGTCGCAGTCGAGCGCGGCGAGGTCGACGGCCGCGTGCGGGACGAGATGGACCCCGTCGACCAGCACCCGTGCACCGGCCGCGTGGGCCGCGTCGACGATCGGCGGGAGGTCGGGCATCGTGCCCAGCGCGTTCGACGCACCGGTGACCGCGACCCATCGCGTCCGTGGGCCGATGCACGCCGTGACCGCGTCGGGATCGAGGCGTCCGGTGGCGGTGTCGAACTCCGCCAGCCGCAGGACGGCACCACGGTCGTCGGCCGCGAGGCGCCACGGCGTGACGTTGGCGTCGTGGTCGAGCCGGGTGCCCACGATCTCGTCACCCGCCGACCAGTCGCGCGCGAGCGACCGCGTGAGCGCGAAGTTGAGCGTGGTCATGTTGGCGCCGAAGACGATGCCCTCCGGATCGGCGCCCAGCAGCCGGCCCACGCAGCGACGCGCGTCGTCGACCACGCCGGTCGACGCGCTCGACGCTGCGAACCACCCGTGCCCGTTCGCGTTGTCGCCCGAGCGCAGGAAGTCGGTGAGCGCGTCGATCGCGCTGTCGACCATCTGGGTGCCGGCGGGTCCGTCGAAGCGCGCCCATTCGGGGCCGATGCCGGGGAATCGATCGCGCATGCATCGAAGCTAATCGTCGTCCACGGCGACCCGGAGCGAGGAACGCGCGACGCCGAGATCAGGTGCCCGGCTTGGGCGGGCGGATCACGCCGGCGCGGTACCGCGGGTCGCCGACGCCCGTAGCGAACTGGTTCGACGCCGCGTCCGAGGACTCGATCCGCCAGTCGGTGCCGTTGATGCTGTGGTCGAACCAGACGAACCCGATGATGTCCGGGTTGTCGGCGAGCCCCTGGAACAGGCTCCGGATCCATTCGGGCTTGTTGCCGCCGACCTCCGTCGCGCCCAGCTCGGTGATGACGATCGGCTTGACCGCAATCGACCGCAGCTCGGCGAGCGTGCCCGAATAGGTGTTGTCGAAGGTCGCTGGCTTGGCCTTGCCCTTGTCGTCGAAGTAGATGCGCCGGTAGTACCCCACCATTCCCATGAAGTCGACGTAGTCGTCACCGGGGTAGAGCGGTGCGAGCCGGACGCTCGGCCGGCCCGTGATCACGTTGGGACTCCAGATCCAGATCGCGTTCGTCGCGCCGAGGGCGGTGAACCGGTCGTGTACGTGGCGCCACGCCTCGACGTACTGGCCCTTCGAGTTCCCGTTGCGCTCCTCCGACCACGGGAACCAGTTGCCGTTCATCTCGTGGGCGAAGCGGATCGCCACCGGGAGCCCGAGATCGCGCACGGCGGTCGCGAACCGGTCGATGTACTCGTCGTGGCTGCCGTCGATGATCGACGCCAGCGTGTAGCCGGGCTCGACGGTGTTGTCGCTGTCGGGGCCCATCGGCTGCACGGTCGGCCTGGGCTCCCAGGAGAGCACCGGCAGCGCGCCGCGCCGCCAGGTCTCGATCACCTGGTCGCGAGGGAACTCGCGGTCCCAACCCTGGAAGAACTCGACCATGCTCGGCAGCTTGCGCGCCGCCGCCGAGAAGATCTGGAAGTCCTTCCAGTCGAAGGGCGCCTGCGGCGTGGAGACACCGAAGAAGTTGTCCTGCGGTGCGAGCAGCTCCTCCATCGTCGGCGTCTGGGGGAGTCCCTCCGGCTTGGGCGGGTCCGGTGGCCGCGCGCCCGACGGTGTCGACGGAGGACGGGACGGATCCACCGGCAGGAGCGAGCACGCGATGCCGTCGTCGTCGGCCGGTCCCGGAGGGCCGTCGAGGCCCCACGGATCGGCGAGGTTCGCGACGTACGCAGCCTGCGCGTCCTGTTGCCAGGTGAAGTCGCTGCAGTGCCTGACCACCGGACCGCGCGGCGCCGACGTCGGCGTGCCGGTCGATGGACCGGTGGTGCGGGACGTGAGCGCTCGCCGCCGCGCGGCCGCCGTCCGCACCGCCGTCGACCGCGCGTTGCTCGTCGTCGCGGCCTTCGTCCGAGCGCCTGCCGACGTGCGACTCGCGGCGCGGCCGTGGCTCCCGCCGTCGAGCGCGTCCGTGCCTGCCGTCCCGGTGGTCGGGCGGGCGTTGGTCCGCGCCACGCGGGCCCGGGCGACGACCGACGCGCCGGGCGAGCCTGCGGGGCGGGTCGCGCGAGCGGCGCTGGCCTGGAGCGTCCCGGGGTCCGGGGCCGCCGGCGTGGTGGTGACGAAGAGCCCGATGCCCGCGAGCAACACGCCCATGATCTTCAACTGCGTGCCGCGGTCAGCCATGGTACGCCACCCCCGCCGCGATCATCGTTGCGGCCAGCACGTACGGGACGACGCCCCACGGGTTCACGCGCGTCGTGCGCACCTCGTCGCCGTGGAAGGCGTTCTTCCTCGTACCCCACCCGTCGTTGCGCGCCATGCGCATGAACCCCCAGATCCGGATCGGCATCAACATGAACGTGTTGAGCAAGGTGAAGGCGGGCAGCAGGATCAGGTCACGCGGATGGTCCTCGAAGTGGCGCGCCTGTCGGATGTAGACGGAGAACCACGTGGCGAGCAGCGTGAGGACGACGATGATCGTCGTGCCGATCGCCGCGCCGTAGCCGTAGGTGATGCCCTCGTAGAAGTTGATGTTCTCGCCGAGCATCATGCGGACGACGAACCCGCTCGCGCACGCGAGCAGCAGGAACGGCATGATGATGTCGGTGACGTAGAACAGCGCCAGCATCGGCGTGTTCCGCATCATCCAGGGCAGCATCCGCAGCGTGTTGTACTGACTGCCGCGCGCCCACCGCAGCTGCTGCTTGGCCATCTTGCGCATCCCGACCGGCGCGTCGGTGAACACCCGGCTCGTCGACTGGTACACGGCCTTGTACCCCTGCTTGAGGCAGAGGTTCGTCAGTGTCCGGTCGTCGCTCACCTCGAGGAACACGCCGAGGAACCGCTCGGACAGGAACGCGGGCATCGCGTCGACGAGCACCTGGCGCCGGAACGCGATCGTGCGACCGGGCAGGCATCCCACCTGACCGAGCACGCTCATCGCCGGCATCGAGTACTCGACCCGGATGTTCTCCAGCCAGTCGGCCCACCGCGTGAGCACGTTGCGGTCGGGATCGATGATGCGCTGGTTCGTGGTCACCCCTCCGATCTGCGGATCGGCGAACGGCTTCACGAGCTCGCGCAGCGTGTCGGTGGTCCAGATCGTGTCGCTGTCGACCAGCACGACGACGTCTCCCGTGCACTCGACGAGCCCGACGTCGATCGCATTGCGCTTGCCGGGCACGGCGGTCCAGATCCACTGCACGCCCGGATAGGCGTCACAGACCTGCTCGAGCTTCTGGTTGCGGGGCCCGTTGATCACCACGATGACCTGATGGGGCGTCTGCTCGGTGATGTGGTCGAGCACCTCGTGGAAGAGGCCCACCGGCTCGTCGACCACCGGGATCACGACCGACGCGGTGGTGATGTGCTCGCCGACCCAGGGGGTGTATCGCCGTGACAGCCGGAGCTTGATGGCCCAGAGGACCCACGTGAGTGCGACCAGGATGCTGAAGACGTACAGCCGGCCTCCGTGCAATGTGTCGCGCAATTGCAGGAAGAAGATGAACACGCGTTCCTTTCGTGACGGCGCCGGAGGCGCGTCCCTGACGTGGTGGTGACGGACACGGACGGGGAGGGACTAGGAGAGGATTCGACCGAAGCACCCGAACTTCTTGAATGCGAATTTCGGGGCATCGGCGCCTGGTCGGGATCGGGATGCTGTGTGAAGATCGCCCGTTCCCATGTCGATCACCCCCAACGTGCTCCGTCGCCCCTGGTTCCGCGCGCCTGCCGCCCTGCTCGGCGCGGTCGCGCTGGTGGGAACGTGTGTGGTCACGACGACCGACGTCACGACCGCGGCCGGCGCGTCGGTGCGTGCCGGCGCGAGCCGTCCGACACGCGCACAGGTCGTCGACCCGGCCGCCCGGATCGCGAGCCTCACGTCGCTGGTCGACGGACGCGCGCGGGCGGCCGCCGACGCCCAGCGTCGTCTCGACGGGACCGTCGCCGACCTGCAGCGGGCGCAGCTCGCGGAGAACCTCGCGCTCGCACGTGCCGACCTGCTCAGTCGGGCGGCCGACGCCGCCGAGGCGCGGTACCAGGAGGCCCGGGCGCGCGCCGGCGAGGTCGCGGCCGCCGTGTACCGCAATACCGGCCAGGCCCACTCACTCTCGAGGCTGCTCGACTCCGGCAACCCGACCGAGTACGGGTACCACCAGCAGATCGCCCACGCGGCCGGCGAGGCGCAGATGAAGATCGTGCAGCGCGCGGTGCTCACCCGCCGCACGGCGGTACGGCTGGCGCAGGAGGCGGACCGCGAGAAGCTGCAGTTCCATCAGCAGGTGATCTCGCTCCAGAGCTCGCTCCCCGCCCGCAACGGCGACGTCGACCGCACGCAGGCAGTGCTCGCCCGCGCACGCTTCTGGCTGTCGCGCTGGCAGTCCATCGCCGCCGGGGTGAACACCCCGATCATGAGCCGGTCGGTCCTGAGCCCGAGCGAGATGGTGGCGTGGTTCGAGGGGACGCACCGCCATGCACGGATCACCGTGTCGATGCTCGAGCTCGCGCAGGACTACATCGACGAGGGCACCGCGGCGGGCGTGCGCGGTGACATCGCGTTCGCACAGTCGATCCTCGAGACGGGCAGCTTCTACTTCCCGGACGGCGGCCAGCTCACCCCGCAGGACAACAACTTCGCGGGGATGGACGCGTGCGACAGCTGCGCGCACGGCCGGGCCTTCCCCGACGCAAGGACGGGAGTGCGCGCCCAGCTCCAACAGCTCCGGGTGTACGCGGATCCGACCGTGACGAACGCGTCGTTCAACCCGCCGCCGGTGGTGGCCAACCTCGACCAGCACAGCCTCAGGGGCAAGGTCCCGACGTGGAACGGCCTGACGCACACGTGGGCCACGGCCGACGCCTACGGCGACCGCATCCTGCAGATCTACGCGCAGATGCTCGCGTGGGTCACCGACCACGCGTCCATCTGACCCGGCGCGACGAGAACGATCCGCGCGGTCACGCCGAGCCGGCGCCGACGCGGGAACCGTCCGAGCGGCTCGCGGGGTCCGGCCCGTCGGGTGACCCGGCCTCGGTGTCGACGTAGCGGGTGGCCAGGAAGACGAGCGTGCCCAGGACCATCGCAGCCATCATCCCGGTGACCTGGACGCCGGAGTCGTTCAGCGCGGTGGCCAGGACGGTCAGCACGACCACGCACACGAGACCGGGTCGCAACGTCGGCACGCGCGCGAACAGTCGGGTCATGACGTCCTGTCCGCCGGAACGCGAGCAGCGACGAGCACGACCACGCTGAGCACGAGCAGCACCCATGCGGTGTTGGAGAACGTGCCGATCATCAGCCCGAGCTTGCGGCCGATCGACGCTGAAGAAGCCGGCGGGCCCGTCCTGACCGATCTTCTCGAAGAAGCGGCCCGACGTGGGTCCGCTCGTTCGCCGGCCGGCTGAGATCGACGAAGCCGGCCACCAGGCCGGTGACCACGATGACGCCGAGGATGGTGAAGCACCGTGCGCCACCGGATTCGCCGTTGCGTCTGCAGCAGCCACCAGAGCACCAGCGTCGGTGCCGAGCGCGAGCGCACCGCCGTAGTCCTGCCCCCACATCGGCGCGCCGATCGCCAGGAGCGTCACGCCCGAGCACGCCGTAGCCGATCCCGGTGCCGTGCCGGGGCAGGCGCCAGGTGATCAGGACCGCGAACAGCAGCGCGGCGATGCTCACCTGCGCAGACCCCGGGTTCCCGATGCCCGCGAGACGGATGCCGACCGTCGGTGAGTACCCGAACACGGTGTTGAACTCGAGCCGGGCGCCGCTGACGAGGTCGCCGACGTGCATCGCGACGACGAGGCCGAGCGCGATCAGCACGGGGTCGACCGGGCCCCGCCGGCCCGAACGCGAGGCAGAGCCCGCGATCGCGAGCGCCACCACGACCACGAACGCGAGGTACTCGGTCGGTTCCCCCACTTGAAGAACGGGAGCAGTCCCGCGAGGAAGGTCGCGGTGACGTATCCGATCAGCCCGAGCGACGCCCACCTCAGGAGATGGTCAGCGCGAGTGCTCCGCGCGAAGGCGAACCACAGCCCGGCCGCGACGGCGAGCGTGATCATCGACCGCGACGAGGATCGCGGTGGTCGTGCCGATCGTGGCGTCGCGGAACTGCGCGCCGCGGTCGGCCCGCACGAGCCCGTCGATCGCGGGCCGGTACGTCGCCGGTCTCCGCGTGCAGGCGTGCCGGGCGGCCCTCCATCACGTCGGGCGGCTTGATGTCGAGCAGGTCGAGGATCGTCGGCGCGAGGTCGACGATCTGGACGAAGCCCGGCACGCCGGGTGGTCGCCGACTCCAGCAGCCCCGTGCCCGCGTGCGGTGCGTGCATCGCCGACCATCGTCAGCGTGCGGGCGCGTGCGGAGTGGTACGGCGAGACCACGACGACCGCGTCCCGTCGCAGGTCGACGTGGCGGAGGAGACGGCCGACGAGCTCGTCGGTGCGTTGCATCGCCGCCGCGTGCAGCGACGCCCGTTGCGCGGGTGTGGCCAGGGGCCGGTAGGCGTCGGCGCGCGCGAGGTCCGACGCCTCCACGAGCACGACCTGGCGACGCGTCCGAGAAGTCCGCGGGGAAGGCGCGGTCGACCGCGCCGATGTCCAGCTGCACGCCGTAGGGGGCCCGGGGTGCCGCGTTGGAGGAGGTCGGCCACGCTGCCCGGGCACCCGTCCGGTCGTGTCCATCAGCGTCGAGCGCGGCCTCCCGCTGGATCACCCGACCGGTCTCCGTCCGTCTCGTCGGCGTTGGCGATCGACGGTGCGGCCGATCGCCGGCTCCGGCGAGCGCCGAGCCCATCGCGCCGATCTCGGTGTCGTACGACAACGCGTTGTTCTGCGCGACTGGAGCTGGGGCCAACCGAGCGCACCGATGCCGGTACCGAGGCGGATCCGGTGCGCGTCGCGAACACCGCGCCCGGCGTCGTTCTCCGCGTACACCTCCGACCGCTGCATGTTGATGGCGGCGTCGGCGGGCCGCGCCACCGCTCGGCCGCCCGCTCCGAACGCCATGTAGCCCGCGCCGGGGAGGGTGCGCTTCTGAACGGTCCGGGTCGCGAGGTCGGCGACCGCGCTGTCGCGGAGCAGGCGGGTGAGGTTCGGCGGGTGGGCGGCGCGGATGTCGCTCCACGCCGTGGCCGGCAGGCTGATGACGAGCACGCTGCGGGCGCCGTTCAGGCTCTCGGTCGGCCGCACGGTGGCCGCGCCCGCCGTCGCCGGTGCCGCGATCGCGCGCGGCAGCCAGGAACGCGAGCGCGACGGCCCGCAGGCGATGCACCATGGAGCGCCGATCATGCCACCCGCCGGGACGGGTGGTCCGCGATCCCCCCGGTGCCCCTCCGGTGGGTCAGAATGGCACTCCGCCGTCCTGAGGGCCCTGGTGACGACCGAGCTCGCAACCCCCGTTCTCAACGCCGCTCCGATCGACGCGCGCGCCCGGACCAACCGACGACGACTCGTCGTCGCGGTGCTCCTGCTGACCGCGCTGCTGCGCCTCCCGGCCTTCTTCGTCGCGGTCTTCAACTCCGACGAGACCTTCCTCGCCACCCAGGCCCAGGTCATCCGCAACGGCGGCTCCCTCTACGAGGACGCGACCGACCGCAAGCCACCGCTCGTGCCGTACCTGTACGCGGCGACATTCGCGACGGTGGGCAGCACCGCCCTCTGGTCGGTCCGCGTCGTCGCGATGCTGGCGGTCGCGCTGACGGCGCTCCTGCTCGCCGCCGAGGCGCGCCGACGCTGGGGCGAGCGAGCGGCCTGGTTCGCGGCGCTGCTCTTCGTCGCTGCGTCGGTCGCGTTCGCGCCGCAGGACGGGCAGGCGGCGAACTTCGAGGTCTTCATGCTGCCGGCGATGACCGCGTCGTTCCTGCTCGCGGCGCGTGGTCGACCGCGCGGCTCGGGCTTCGCGGTCGCAGTCGCGACCCTCGCCAAGCAGACCGGCGCCGCCACCCTCATCCCCGTGCTCTACCTCGCGTGGAAGAAGGGCGGCCGGCGCGGCGTCACCACCACGCTGACCGCGTTCGCGATCCCGCTCGCGATCGTCGCGCTGCTCGTCGGCCCGGGAGATCTCGTGTTCTGGGCGGTCGCCGGCAACGGCTCGTACTTCGGCCTCGGCAGCGCAACGGCGTACGTGATGGGTCTGTTCGCGGTGATGACGTTCGCGTTCATCGCGTGCAACCTCCCGATCGTCTGGACGATCCCGACCGCGTGGCGTCGACGCGTGCGGGGTCAGGACACGGACCTCTGGCTGTGGTTGCTCTCCGCCGCGATGTCGGTGGCGGTCGGCCTGCGGTTCTTCGGGCACTACTACCTGCAGCTGCTGCCCCCGCTGTGCCTCATCAGCGCCGGCGCGCTCGCACAACGATCCGAGCGCGTCGCCCGGGGCACCGTCGCGTTCGCCCTCGCGGCCGCGGCCGGGTTCACGGCGGTCGGCTTCGTGGCGCGGCCGTGGGCCGACAACCCCAAGTACCAGCGCGTGAGCCAGTACCTCGAGCGCCATCTCCGGAAGACGGACCGCGTGTTCGTGTGGGGTCACGAGCCCGAGATCTACTGGGCGTCCGGTGCGCTCCCCGGGACGCGGTTCCTGTCCGACGGCTTCGTGAACGGGAACTGGGGTGGCCGTCCGCCCGGCGACACGTCGAGCGATGCGCCGACCCCGGGGGCACGCGAGATGCTCATGTCGGATCTGCAGCTCCGCCGGCCGCGGTACATCCTCGACACGACGCCGGCGGCCTTCCGCGGATCGCAGTACCACCCCATGAAGTCGATCCCGGAGCTGCAGCGCTACGTCGACCACGGCTACCGCTACGTGCGCAAGATCGACGCGATCGCGGTGTACGAACGGCGGGACCTCGGTCGGGTGACCGCCGGACGGGCGGGAACGTCCACGCGTGCCGAGTGACCCGCCGACGCGCTGGGGTCGGGGACGCCGGCCGACCGCCGACGCCTACGACGCGCAGTGGGCACAGCTCGCGGCGGAGGGCGTCGACCCGCACGGCGAGGTCGACTTCCTCATGGCCGCGCGCGCCGACGTCGGTGCTCGATGCCGGCTGCGGCACCGGTCGCGTCGCGATCGAGCTGGCTCGGCGCGGCGTCGACGTGGTCGGCGTCGACCTCGACGACGCGCTGCTCACCGCGGCGCGGGCCAAGGCCCCGGACCTGTCCTGGCACCTGGCCGACATTGCCACGGTCCAGCTCGCGCGCACCTTCGACGTGGTGGTGATGGCGGGCAACGTGATGATCTTCGTCGCGTCCGGCACCGAGGCGACGGTGCTCGCGAACCTGCGCGCGCATCTCGCGCCGGGCGGCCGGATCGTGGCCGGGTTCCAGGTCGACGCCGGCCGGCTGCCCCTCGCGACGCTTCGACGCGTGCGCTGCCGAGGCCGGACTCACGGTCGTCGAGCGATTCGCCACCTGGGAGCGGGCGCCCTACGACGGCGGCGACTACGCGGTGTCGGTGCTGCAACCCGCCTGACCTCCAAGGGCGTCACCACCACGACCACCACCACCACGACCACTACGACCATCACCTGCCGCACGGTCTGTGTGCCCTCCGACCGCTGAAGCGGTCGTTCTGCAACCGACACGCCAGGGGTGACGGGTCCAGCCGTGGCGGACCGTGTCCGTGGAAGCGCCCGAATCAGCGAGACGCGTCACTCCCCGAGCGCGGCGGCCTCGTCGGCGATGCGGGTGTCGTCACCGTGGCCGGTGTGCACGACGGTCTCGGGCGGGAGGGTGAGCAACCGCGTCCGGATCGACCGCACGATCGTGTCGCGATCCGAGAACGAGCGGCCGGTCGCACCCGGACCACCCTTGAACAACGTGTCGCCCGAGAACACGCGCGCGTGCGCCGCGTCGTGGAGGCTCACCCCGCCGGGCGAGTGGCCCGGTGTGTGCAGTGCGACGAGGTCGACGCCACCGGCCGTGAAGTGCTCGCCGTCGGTGATCGTGCCGTCGGGCTCGCGCTCGGGGTAGACGACGTCCCACAGCATCCGGTCGTCCGGGTGGATGACGATCGGCGCGTCGACCGCGTCGGCGAGGTCGGCGGCGGCGTTGATGTGATCGTTGTGTCCGTGGGTGCACACGATCGCCACGACCCGCCGGCCCCCGACCCCGTCGACGATCGGCGCAGCGTCGTGCGCCGCGTCGATCACCAGGCACTCGGTGTCGTCCCCGACGATCCAGATGTTGTTGTCGACCTCGAAGTCCTCGCCGTCGATCGAGAACGTCCCGTGCGTGACGACTCGGTCGAGGCGGGTCGGACCACCACGAACGGAGGACCTCGCCCTGCTCCATCTTCCGCTCGTGGCCCTTCGGGCCGGGCCGCTGGGCCACGCAGGGCTTCCGGGGATCCGGACCGACCGCTCACAGGACCACCACCGAACGGAGGACCTCGCCCTGCTCCATCTTGTGGAACGCGTCCTCGACCGCGTCGAGCGGGATCGTCTCGCTCACGAACTTGTCGAGCGGGAGCCGCCCCTGCAGGTGCAGGTCGACGAGCATCGGGAAGTCGCGGCTCGGCAGGCAGTCGCCGTACCAGCTCGGACGGAGCTGCCCGCCCCGACCGAAGAACTCGATCATCGGCAGCTCGACGGTCATCGACGGATCGGGCACGCCGACCTGCACGAGGGTACCGGCCAGGTCACGGGCGTAGAACGCCTGCTGCATCACCGCCGGATGTCCCACTGCCTCGATGCACACGTCGGCGCCGTTGCCGTCGGTGAGCGCGCGGACGGCCTCGACCGGGTCCTCGGTGCCGGCGTTCACGGTGTGGGTGGCGCCGAAGTCCTTCGCCCACTCGAGCTTCCGGTCGTCGAGGTCCACGGCGATCACCGTCGACGCCCCGGCGAGCCGGGCACCGACGATCGCGGCGTCGCCCACGCCGCCGCACCCGAACACCGCCACGCTGTCACCGCGCCCGACCTCGCCCGTGAACATGGCGGCGCCGAGGCCGGCCATCACGCCGCACCCGAGCAGGCCGACCGCGGCTGGATCGGCGCTGGGGTCGACCTTCGTCGCCTGGCCGGCCGCGACGAGTGTCTTCTCCGCGAACGCCCCGATGCCGAGCGCCGGCGTGAGCTCGGTGCCGTCGGCGAGGGTCATCTTCTGCGTCGCGTTGTGCGTCGAGAAGCAGTACCACGGCCGGCCGCGCCGGCACGACCGGCACTCGCCGCAGACCGCGCGCCAGTTGAGGACCACGAAATCGCCGGGCGCGACGCCGGTCACGTCGTCGCCGACCGCCTCCACGGTGCCGGCGGCCTCGTGACCGAGGAGGAACGGGAAGTCGTCGTTGATCGCTCCCTCGCGGTAGTGCAGGTCGGTGTGGCACACCCCGCAGGCCTGGACCCGGACCAGTGCCTCGCCCGGCCCGGGATCGGGGACGAGCACCGTCTCGGTGGTGACCGGGGCACCCTTCGAATGGGCGATGACGCCGCGTACCTCGTGTGTCATGAGTGCTCCTCCTCGGACCGCCCGTGCGAGACCGGCGTTGTCTACCGCACGCGCAACCGGGCGCGGATCGGACGGTGGTCCGAGGCGGTGGCGGGCCCGACGGCGGCGTCGACGACGGCGAGACCGCCGTCGATCCAGATGTGGTCGATCTGACTGTGGGGCCACCGCGCCGGCCAGGTCCGGCCGCGGACCGCCCGGACCCGGCCGCGGAGCACCGATGCGATGGGTGGGCCCCACATGTTGCAGTCCCCGACGATGGCCGACGGGACCCCGCGCGCGGCGAGCTCGCGGTCGAGCAGGTGCAGCTGGGGGAGCGCACCCCACAGCCGGTGGGCGGCATGGATCCCGCCGATGGCGACGGCGCGACCGTCGACCTCGACCTCCGCGACGATCGCGTGCCGTCGCGCGACGACGTCACCGCGGACGCGGGGGAGCGCCACGGTCGTGAAGGATTGGACGGGCAGGCGCGACAGCACCGCCAGCCCGCACGTGCCCGCGGGTCCGTCGAGCGGCGGCAGGTGACGCGGCCGGGCGGGACCGTGGTCGGAGACGAACGCGATGTCGTGGACGACCGCGCCGGTGCGGGCCGCGAGCTCGTCGACGAACGCGCCGCGGCCGTGCGGTCGCCACGACTCGGGCAGCACGAGCACGTCGGCGTCGAGCGCGAGACACGCCGGCATGGGATCGAACGGCTGCCCGTGACGGTCGATGCCCCAGTGCAGGTTGAAGGATGCGACGGTCAGCTCGGGCATGGGGAATCGCAGAGTAGCGAGAGGTCCTCCCCAGCCGGACCCCGCCCGGCCCTTCGTCGACCCGGTCCGACGCCGGTCCCGGCGCCGGCTCCGGACGTGCCGCGGAGCGGCTCGGTAACCTCCCGGCCGTCCATTCCCCCGTCGGAGGTACGCGCGCGATGTCGGTCAGCGGTTTCGATCTCACCGGTCAGGTGGCCGTGCTCACGGGCGCAGGGAGCGGCATCGGCAAGGCGACCGCGCTGACGCTGGCCGCGGCCGGCGCGACGGTCGTCGGCGGCGACATCGCCGAGGACGCGGTCCGGGCGACCGCCGACGAGGTCACGGCCGCGGGCGGCACGGCGCGCGCGCAGCGCACCGACGTGACGCGACGGGCCGACGTCGACGCGCTGATCGACGGTGCGAAGGCCGAGTTCGGCCGCGTCGACATCGTCGGCAACATCGCCGGCGTGCCCCACAACATGCTGGTCGCGGAGTGCAGCGACGAGGAGTTCGAGCGGATCCTCGCCATCAATCTCAAGAGTGTCTTCTACGGCTGCCAGGCCGCGATCCGCGTGATGGCCGATCAGGGCTCGGGCAACATCGTGAACATCTCGTCGGGCGCGATCGACACGCCGGCGCCGACGCTCGCGTGCTACGGCATGACGAAGGCGGCGGTGGCCATGCTGACCAAGACCCTCGCGTGGGAGGTCGGTGCGATGGGCATCCGCGTGAACGCGCTCGCGCCGGGGGTCATCGAGACCAACTTCTCGCGCCACAACTTCGTGGACGACGACGGCAACGTCGACCCGGAACGGCTCGAGAAGTACCGCAAGCGGTTCAGCGCCATGGCGCCGCTGCGGCGCGTCGGCTCCGCCCAGGACGTGGCCGACTCCATCCTCTTCCTCGTCTCCGAGCGCGCATCGTTCATGACCGGTCAGATCCTCCGGCCCAACGGCGGCACCGCGATGCCCTGGTAGCGAGCGTCAGCCGGCGTCGGGGAGCGTGACCACGACGCGCGCGCCGGTGAGCTCCGGATCGGTCGCGTCGGTGATGACGGCGTGACCGCCGTGGCGCTCCGCGATCGTCCGCACCATCGCGAGTCCGAGCCCCAGGCCGCCCTGGTCACGCGCGCGGCCCTCGTCGAGGCGGGTGAACCGCTCGAAGACGCGCTCGCGGTCCTCGACGGGGATTCCGGGGCCGTCGTCCTCCACCACGAGCGCGACGGTGGCGCCGGTCGGCGCGTCGGTCGCCTCGGGCGCCGCGGTGGCGCCGTGGGCACCGTCGGGCACGGGGCCGTCGTCGTCGGCGGCGGACGCCGGTCCGCCGGTCGTGCCGAGTGAGATGCGGACCGTGGTTTCGGCGTGGCGCGTGGCGTTGTCGAGCAGGTTGCGCACGACGCGCGTGAGCTGTTCCCGGCTGCCGCGGACGCGCCCGGCGGACACTGCGCCGCTCTGGATCGTGATCCCGCTCCGACGCGCCCGTGCGACCTCGTCGAGCGCGATGTCGTCGAGGTCGACGGTGGTGTCCGGCAGGTCGGTCTCCTCGCCCCGGGCGAGCTCGAGCAGGTCACCGACGATCTGCTCCATGCGGTCGTCCTCGCTCAGCATCCGCCGGACGACGATCGGCCAGTCCGCCGTGGTCGGGTGCGCGAGGGCGACCTCCCCGGTGGCCCGCATCGCCGCGACCGGCGACCGGAGCTCGTGCGACGCGTCGGAGACGAACTGCCGCTGACGGTCCGAGGCGTCCTGGAGGCGGTCGAGCATCTCGTTCATCGTGCGGGCCAGGCGTCCAACCTCGTCTCGCGCGGGGCTCCGAGACGCGTCGGTCGAGGCTGGTGTGGGTGATCGCGGTGACCTCGGCGCGGATCGTCTCCACCGGGCGGAGCGCGCGACCGGTCACGACCCACGCGATCACGCCGACGAGCGCGATCAAGATCGGGATCGCCCACCAGAGCGTGGTCCTCAGGGTCTCGACCGAGCTCACGATGGCGTTCGACGGCGCGGTGGCGACGAGGAAGGCGCCGACGGAGTCGTCGCCGATCCGCACGGTCAGGGGAAGGAAGTCGTAGACGCGTTGGCCGACGAACAACGTGTGGCGCTCGCCGGCGACGGCATCGGGGAACGGGCGACCCTGGGCGTCGACGATCTCGTGCGCGGCGGACGCGCCGATGACGTCCGCGAAGCTGCCGCCGGTGTACCCGCGCGAGCCGCCGACGATCCGACCGTCGCGATCGAGCAGCATCACCACGTAGCCGGGCGGGGACGGGATCTCCCCGAGGATCGACCGGCCGCGCTGCGCCTCGGTCTGGAGGTAGCGGAGCGCGGTGTTGACGACGACGTGGCTCTCCGAACGCTGGTCCTCGCGGAGGGACGACCGCACGCTCGCGACCAGCAGCCACGACGCCAGCAGCATCGCGATGGCGACGAGCGCGGTCGCCGCCACGGTCATGCGGAGCCGCACCGTGCCCCACGCGCTGTGGCTACGACGTCGAGCCATCGTCCGGCGTCTCGGTCGGTGCCGGATCCGCGATGAGGCGGTACCCGGCGCCGCGCACGGTGAGGATGGTCTGGACCCCGAACGGCGCGTCGATCTTCTTGCGGACGTAGCCGATGTAGACCTCGACGATGTTCGGGTCACCCTCGAAATCGGGGCCCCAGACCTCGTCGAGGAGCACCGACTTCGACACGATCGCGTCGGAGCGACGCATCAGGAGCTCGAGCAAGGCGTACTCGCGCGCCGTGAGATCGACGGCCGTCTCGCCGCGCCGGCACTGTCGCGACGCCGGGTCGAGCGTGAGGCTCCCGACGGTGAGGACGGTGGGACGCGGCGTGGAGCCGCGCCGCAGCAGGGCGCGGAGGCGGGCCACGAGGACGACGAACGAGAAGGGCTTGCTGAGGAAGTCGTCGGCGCCGGTGTCGAGCGCCTCGGCCTCGTCGAGCTCGCCGTCCTTGGCCGTGAGCATGAGGATCGGGGTCCAGACGCCCTCGTCGCGCAGGGTCCGGCACACCTTGAAGCCGTTCATGCCGGGCAGCAGGATGTCCAGGATGATGGCGGCGTAGGCCGTCTCCCGGGCCCGCCACAGCCCGTCCGTGCCGTTGTCGGCGATGTCGACGTCGAACCCCTCGGCCCGCAGGCCGATCGCGAGCGCGTCGGCGATGCTCGCCTCGTCCTCCACGACCAGCACCCGCATCCGACGATGCTGCCACGGCGCACGGATCCGGCCGGACCGGGACTGAGAGGGTGCTGAAGCCCCGACCGCGCCCGGCGGTGCCGAACCGTCGGCGTACAGGGCGTACAGTGGCTGATTCCCTCCCGAAAGCGCACCGGACGTTCATGAGCACCGCGCACCACCGCCGATGACCACGACCTTCGCCGGCCTCGGGGTCTCGGCCCCGCTCGTCGAGGCCCTCGCGGCCCAGGGCATCCTCGAGCCCTTCCCCATCCAGGCCCTCACCATCGCCGACGCCCTCGCCGGGCGCGACGTGCTCGGCAAGGCCAAGACCGGATCGGGCAAGACGCTCGCCTTCGGCGTGCCGCTGCTCGACACCATCGGCCGCGCCGACCCGCGCCGACCCCACGGCCTCGTCCTCGTGCCGACGCGTGAGCTCGCGAACCAGGTGAAGGACGTGCTCGTGCCGCTCGGCAAGAGCATCGGTCTCGCGGTCGCCGCGTTCTACGGCGGGGTCGGCATGGAGCCGCAGGTCGACGCCTTGCGCGCCGGTGTCGACGTGATCATCGGCACGCCGGGTCGTCTCATCGACCTCATGGATCGCGGCGAGCTGTCGTTCTCGGCAGTGCAGGTGCTCGTCCTCGACGAGGCGGACCGCATGGCCGACATGGGGTTCCTGCCTCAGGTGCAGAAGATCTTGCACCGCGTCGACGGCGAGCACCAGACGATGCTGTTCTCGGCGACGCTCGATCGCGGCATCGACCGGCTCGTCGCGCGCTACATGCACGATCCGCTCTCGCATGAGGTCGAGTCCAGCGAGGAGACGGTGGAGGAGATGCACCATCGCTTCTTCCTCGTGCACCAGATGGACAAGGTGAAGGTCGTCGGCGCCATCGCCGCCGGTGTCGACCGCACGCTCGTGTTCTGCCGGACCAAGCGCGGCGCCGACAAGCTCGTCGAGCAGCTCGTGCGCGAGCGCGTGAAGGCGGGCGCGATCCACGGTGATCTCCGCCAAGCCGCGCGCGAACGTGCGCTCGCCGACTTCCAGGCCGGCAAGCTCCCGGTCCTCGTGGCCACCGACGTCGCCGCGCGCGGGATCCATGTCGACGCCGTCGACGTCGTGATCCACTACGACCCGCCCGAGGACCACAAGGCGTACCTCCACCGCTCGGGCCGGACGGCGCGTGCGGGCGAGGCCGGGGTCGCGGTGATGCTCTCGTTGTGGAACGAGGAGAACGACGTGCGCGTGATCCAGCGGCGCCTGCAGCTGGATCAGCCGATCGTCGAGGTGTTCTCCAACGATCCCCGGCTCGCCGATCTCCGCGCCTGGGATCCCACGAGCGAACCCGTCGCCTGACGCCGGGTCCGCTACCGGCCCTCGAACTCCGGGGCGCGGCGCTCCATGAAGCTCGCGAGCCCTTCCTGGAAGTCGTTCGTCGCCATCAGCGCGCCGAGTTGGAGCAGGACGTGCTCGGAGTGCGTGCGGAAGTCCTCGTTCATTCCCGCGCGGAACAGGCGCTTCATCGCCTGGACGGCGAGCGGCGCGTTGGCGGCGATCTCGCCGGCCCAGTCGCGTGCGAGGCCCATGAGCGTGTCGTCCGGCGCGACCTCGTTGACGATGCCGTACTCCTTGGCCTGCGCGGCGGTGAGGTCGCGGCCCAGGTAGGCGATCTCCGCGGCCTTGGCCCAGCCGACGAGGCGCGGCAGGTACCAGGTCCCGCCGCTCTCGGGCACGATCGCCCGCTTGGCGAAGCCGGGCAGCAATCGTGCGCTCGCCGCGGCGACGCGCAGGTCGCAACCGAGCGCGAGATCGAGGCCGTATCCCGCCGCCGCGCCGTTCAGCGCAGCGATGATCGGCGTGTTCATCTCGTGGAGCGTGATCGTCGGCAGGTCGCTGGTCCGGCCGAGCGCGGGACCCGCGCCGGCGTTCGGCGATCCACCACCGCCGATGCCCGTCCCCGCCATCGCGTCCTTGATGTCGAGCCCGGCGCAGAACCCGGCACCGGCACCGGTGAGGATCGCGCACCGCACGCCGCGGTCGCGCTCGACGCGGTCGATGGCCTCGCCGAGCTGCACCAGCATCGGGACGGAGATGGCGTTGCGGCGGTGCGGTCGATTGAGGGTGATCGTGGCCACCGGTCCATCGACGTCGTACAGGACCGGCGCTTCGTCGCCGCTCACCGGCGCCGCCGGTCGTTCGGGTTCGTCGCGTCGCGCGGGCGGGTGGCGCGCACGACCCGGCGATCACTGGTGCGCCGGCGCCCGGCCGCCGCCACGTGGTGGCCGGTGCGGGCCGGAACCACGCGCACGTCGCTCGTCTCGTCGACCTCGACCACATCGATCATCTTCCGGCGCCGCGCCTCGGCGAGGGCCTTCGTCCTGGCGGCCCGGCGGGCCCGTCGGCGCTTCACCGCGCGCCGACGGAGGAGCACGAGGATCACCAGAACGGCGAGCAGTGCGAGGCCGGCAGTGCGCAGGACCGATCCGAGCGAGGACCCGGAGTCACCGGTGGTCGCCGCCGCCGTGTCGGCCCGGGTGGCCGTCGCGCTCGCCGGGGGGACTGCGTCGGCCGACGGTCGAGTCGTGGCCGCGTCCGTCGGCGGGACCTTCGGGCTCGCGTCCTTGGCGGCGGCCTGCGCCTTGGCCCTGGTCCTGGTGGCCGCGGCCACCGCGGTACCGGCCGAGCGTGCCGAGCGCGCGCGGCAGGCCCGCGTAGACCTCGACGCGGTCCTGCACCGTCTGGGCCCGCACCGGCGGCAGGGGCGCCGCGCCCGCGGCGCGCACGCCGGCGAAGCACTGGTCGAGGAGGTAGCCCGCCCAACCCGTGTCGTCCCACGTGCCCATGACGCTCGCGATGCACGTGTGGCCGTCGCGGCGCGCGGCGGCGAGCAGCGTGCGGTTGGCGGCCTTGGTGAACCCGGTCTTGAGACCGATCGCACCCGGGTAGCCGGTGAGGAACCCCTTGTTGTGGTTGACGAGGTGACGCCCCACGCCGCTCGGGTCGGTGAAGTCGGTGGTCACCTTCGCGGCGGTGTCGACGATCGCGGGGATCGCGAGCGCGTTGCGGGCGATGATCGCGAGGTCGTACGCGCTCGACGTCGTGCCGCCGCCGTGACCCTCCGCACCGTCGAGGCCCGCAGGATCCTTGAAGGTGGTGTCCCGCAGACCGAGTCGGTGGCCGGTCTCGGTCGCGAGGGCGGCGAAGTGGTCGAGGTCGCCGCCGGCGTTCTCCGCCAGCGCGTAGGCGGCGTCGTTCGCCGACACGACGAGCAGCGAGGTCACCGTCTCGTCGAGGGTCCAGGTGCTGCCCTCCTGCATTCCGATCTTCATCGCGGGCTGGGCGGCGGCGAGGCGGCTGACGTGGATCGGGCTGTCAGGGGTCAGGTGCTCGAGCGCGACGAGGGCGGTCAGGATCTTGATGGTCGACGCGGTCAGGCGCGGGACGTGCTCGTTGCTCGCGGCGACGATCGCCCCGGTCTCGCCGTCGACCGCGAGGTACGAGGCCGGCGGCGCGGTGGCGGGCGGCGCGGCCGCCGCGGCAGCAGGGTGCGAACCGGCGACGAGGAGCGTCGCGAGGACCGTCAGGGCGAGGAGGGCACGGCGCACGCCGACACCGCGCCCCGGGAACGGTGATCGGCGCGGCCCGGCCCGGCGGATCCGCGTCATCTGCCTCCCGAGGCTAGCGGCGGCCTCCGGCGATTCGGGGGTCTCTCCGGACCGGCATCGTGTGGCGGGAGTCCCATTTCCCGCCTCCGGAGGCCCGCCCGCGGGCCGCTATCGGTCCGATGGCGGCGTCCGGCGCGTGCCACGATGGGCCCGTGACCCGTGATTCCCGTGTCTCCCGCCGCATCGCGTCCATCGCCGAGTCGGCCACCCTCGCGGTCGACGCCAAGGCGAAGGCGCTCCAGGCGGCCGGCGAGCCGGTGGTGGGCTTCGGCGCCGGCGAGCCCGATTTCCCGACGCCGCAGCACATCGTCGACGCCGCGATCGAGGCCTGCCGCAACCCCGCGAACCACCGGTACTCGCCGACCGCGGGCCTCCCCGAGCTGCGACGGGCCATCGCCGACAAGACCGCACGCGACTCCGGGTACGCGGTGATCCCCGGCCAGGTGCTCGTCACCAACGGCGGCAAGCACGCGGTCTACAACACCTTCCAGACGCTGCTGGACCCCGGTGACGAGGTCCTGCTCCCCGCGCCGTACTGGACCACCTACCCCGAGGCGATCGCGTTGGCCGGCGGCCAGGAGATCGTGCTGCCCACGACGGCGGAGTCCGGGTTCCGGGTGACGGTGGACCAGCTCGAGGCCGCGCGCACCCCGAACACGAAGGTGCTGCTCTTCGTCTCGCCGTCGAACCCGACCGGCGCCGTGTACCCGGCCGAGGAGGTCGAGGCGATCGGCCGGTGGGCGGTCGAGCACGGCATCTGGGTGGTGACCGACGAGATCTACGAGCACCTCACCTTCGACGACCACGTGTTCACCTCGATGCCGGCGGTGGTCCCCGCGCTCGCCGAGCGCTGCGTCGTGCTGAACGGCGTGGCCAAGACCTACGCCATGACCGGATGGCGCGTCGGCTGGATGATCGGCCCGGAGGATGTGATCGGCGCGGCGACCAACCTGCAGTCGCACTCGACGTCGAACGTCGGGAACGTGGCCCAGCGCGCCGCGCTCGCCGCGGTGTCCGGAGACCTCGAGGCCGTCGCGATGATGCGCGACGCGTTCGCGCGGCGCGGGAAGAAGATGCACGCGCTGCTGAGCGGCATTCCAGGGGTGCTCTGCCCGGAGCCCGAGGGCGCGTTCTACTGCTTCCCGAGCTTCGAGGGCGTCCTCGGACGCGAGCTCGGCGGGCGGACGGTGTCGACCACGCTCGAGCTCGCCGACATCCTGCTCGAGCAGGCCAAGGTCGCGATCGTCCCCGGCGAAGCGTTCGGTGCTCCCGGCTATGCCCGCATGTCGTTCGCCCTCGGCGACGACGACCTCGGCGAGGGTGTCGGCCGCATCGTCGACTTCCTCAGCTGACGAACCACGAGAGGGGAATCCACTTGCCGCGCGTGCTCGTGACCGAGGAGCTCGCCGAACGCGGGCTCGACCACATGCGGGCCGCCGGGCTCGACGTCGACGTCCGGCTCGGCCTGTCGCCGGAGGAGCTCCTGGCCGCGGTCCCGGGCGCGGCGGCGATCGTGATCCGCAGCGCCACCCAGGTGACGGCCGACGTGCTCGCCGCGGCGACCGATCTCGTCGTGATCGGTCGTGCCGGCATCGGCCTCGACAACGTCGACGTCGCCGCCGCCACCCAGCGCGGCGTCATGGTCGTCAACGCGCCGCAGTCGAACGTGATCTCCGCCGCGGAGCAGGCCGTTGCGCTGCTGCTGTCGATGGCCCGCAACATCCCCCAGGCCGACGCCGACCTGAAGGCCGGGAAGTGGAACCGCTCGCGGTGGTCCGGTGTCGAGCTGCACGGCAAGACCCTCGGCGTCGTCGGCCTCGGTCGGGTCGGTGTGCTGGTCGCGCAGCGCTGCCTCTCGTTCGGCATGCGGCTCGTCGCGTACGACCCCTACGTGAGCGCCGACCGGGCGCGTCAGCTCGGAGTCGAGCTCGAGCCGGACCTCGAGCAGCTCGTGGCCAGCGTCGACTTCCTCACGATCCACCTGCCGAAGACGCCCGAGACGCTCGGGCTCTTCGATGCGGAGATGCTGGCGAAGGCGCAGCCCGGACTCCGGATCGTCAACACCGCGCGCGGTGGGATCATCGACGAGGCGGCGCTGGCCGCCGCGCTCGCCGACGGCACCATCGCCGGTGCCGCGATCGACGTGTTCGCCACCGAGCCGACCACCGAGTCGCCGCTGTTCGCGCTCCCCAACGTGGTGGTGACCCCGCACCTCGGCGCGTCCACCGTGGAGGCGCAGGACAAGGCGGGTCAGACCATCGCCGAGATGATGGTGCTGGCGCTGGCCGGCGAGTTCGTGCCCTTCGCGGTGAACCTCGCGGCGTCGGAGGCGAGCTCCACCGTCGCGCCCTTCCTGCCGCTCGTGGAGCGGCTCGGTCGCCTCTTCACCGCGTTGGCGGGAGGCGTCGTCGACACGCTCGAGGTGTCCTACGAGGGCCAGATCGCCGACTACGACTGCAAGGTGCTCACGCTCGCCGCGCTCAAGGGCGTGCTCGGGCCGGTGGTCGACGAGCCGGTGAGCTTCGTGAACGCGCCGGCGATCGCGGAGGAGCGCGGCCTCGTGGTGCGCGAGACCAAGATCGGCTCGGCGCGCGACTACGTGAACCTCGTCGAGCTGCGCGGCAGCTACCAGGGTCGGGCCACGCACGTGGCGGGCACGTTGTACGGCAAGCAGGACGCGCCGCGGATCGTCGGCATCGACGACCACATCATCGACGTCCCGCCGTCCGCGCACATGGTCGTGGTGCGCAACGACGACGTGCCCGGCGTCATCGGCACGGTCGGCACGATCCTCGGCGACGCCAAGGTGAACATCGACGACATGGTCGTGGGCCGGACCACGTCCGGCGCGGCCGCGCTCATGGTCCTGTCGACCGCGGCGGCCGTCGGCGACGACGTGGTGGCCGCCCTGCGTGCGTGCGACGGCATCATCGACGCCCGCGCCATCGATCTCGACTGACCTCGATCCGGCGACGGCGCGTATTCCCGGCCCGGTCGGTGCGGCGTCGTGCTGCACTGGGGGCGTGACCGAGGACGCCTTCGACGGCTGGGTCGCGCGGGAGTACCGCCGACTGTGGCCGCACCTGTTCGAGCCCGCCGTGCTCGATCCGGCCGTCGACTTCATCGTCGACCTCGCCGCCGGACGGCCCGGTGCTCGAGTTCGGGGTCGGGACCGGGCGACTCGCGTCGGCGCTGGCCGCACGGGGCGTGCGGGTCCACGGCATCGAGCGCTCGCCGGCGATGGTCGAGGTGCTGCCCGCCGAGTCGCCGCCCGGCGCCGTCGAGGTGACGGTCGGCGACATGGCGATCCACGCGCGTCGCCGGCTCGTACGCGGTGGTCGTGCTCGTGCGCAACACGATCATGAACCTCACCACGCAGGACCGGCAGGTCGAGTGCTTCCGCAACGCCGCCGCGCACCTCGCGCCCGGCGGTCACTTCGTCGTCGAGGTCGTCGTGCCGCCCTGGCAACGGCTGCGGCCCGGGCGAGTCGACTGGTCGTGTTCGACGCGAGTCCGACGCACGTCGGCATCGACGAGATCGACGTCGCGACCCAGCAGTCGTGGTCGCACCACGTGTTCTTCGTCGACGGTGGGACCCGCCGGTTCAGCGCACCGTTCCGCTACGTGTGGCCGGCCGAGCTCGACCTCATGGCCCGCCTCGCCGGCATGCGGCGGCGCGAGCGCTGGGCCGATTGGAGCCGCGCACCGTTCACCGCCGACAGCACGAGCCACGTGTCCGTGTGGTCCACGGACGGCGCTGAAGGGTGAGACCGGCGCACGCCGCTCGCGCCCTTACGCGCTGCGCTGCTGCTTGAGGAGGTCGCGGATCTCGGTGAGGACGTCGAGCTCGCTCGGGTCCTCTTCCTTCTCCTCGGCGCTGCGCATCGACTTCATCTTCTCGTAGACCTGCACGACGACGAACAGCGTCAGGCCGATGATGACGAAGGAGATGATCGCGTTGAGGAACGCGCCGTAGCCGATGCGGATGTCACCGATGTTCAGCGTGAGACCGCTGAAGTCGGTCTGACCGAAGATGCCGCCGATGATCGGCGTGAACACGTTCGCGACGAGTGAGTCGACGACCGTCTTGAACGCGGCGCCGAGGATGAATGCGACCGCGATCGCGACGAGGTCGCCCTGCATCAGGAACTTCTTGAAGTCGCTCCAGAGATTGCTCATGGATCTCTCCTCGTGTCGTGGACGGCGGGAGAGTACGGCCGAGCGCCGATGGAGGAAAGGATTGCGCGCTCAGCGCTTCGCGGCGCGCAATCCGTCCGCTTCGGCCGCTTCGTCGTCGCGGTAGCAACGATCGGCACGCGTCCGGTCGTACGCGAACGCGCCGGGGCGGTGGTAGATGCCGGTCGAGAGCTTGCCCTTGATCGGGTGCGTCAGCGGACAGCTGCCGTCGGCGTCGGGCGTGACGGCCGCTGGCCGCGACGCGTCCGGTGGTGCAGTGGCGTCGGATGCCGGAGCGGTGCCGGGTGGGACCGCCACCGGTCGCGGCGGCAGGGGGAACGGCTGCGCCTCGTAGCCGGGGCCGTCCGATCCTGCGGTCCGCGCCGCGACGAGCCGCCAGGCGGCGTAGGCCAGGCCGGCGATCGCGCCGACGACGACACCGCGGCGGAGGAGCTTGCTCACCCGGGCAGTCTCGCATCCGCCGACCCGAAATTCGTTGACCTCCGGGCCTGATTGTGGGATGATCCCGCTTCCTATGTCGTTCCTTCTGCGCAGCCAGAGCCTCCTCCTTACGTAACGGCGAGTACCAAGAGGTACTCGCCGCACCCTCTCGTGCCTCCGGGCCGGGAGGGTTTTTGTTTGCCCGAAAACCCCCGAGAGACCCCGAACCACGAGAGGAACCCCGATGGACAGGGTGCTGATCTTCGACACGACACTGCGGGACGGCGAGCAGTCGCCCGGCATCTCGCTCGACGTGGGCGAGAAGCTCGAGATCGCCGATCAGCTCGCGCGCCTCGGGGTCGACGTCATCGAGGCCGGGTTCCCGATCGCGAGCGACGGAGACTTCGAAGCCGTCGAGGCGATTGCGACGTCGGTCCGCGGTCCGATGATCGCGGCGCTGAGCCGCACCGGGTTCAAGGACGTCGACCGCGCGTGGGAGGCGGTCCGTCACGCCGAGCGCAAGCGCATCCACGTGTTCATCGCAACGTCCGAGATCCACATGGCCAAGAAGCTCCGCATGAGTCGCGACCAGGTGAAGGCCGAGGCCGCCGGTGCGGTGGCGCGGGCGAAGTCGTACCTCGACGACGTCGAGTTCTCGCCCGAGGACGGCTTCCGCTCGGACCCCGACTTCATGTGCGAGGTCTGCCAGATCGCGGTCGACGCCGGTGCCACGACGCTGAACATCCCCGACACCGTGGGCTTCGGCATGCCCGAGGACTACGGCAAGCTGATCGCCTACGTGATCGACACGGTGAAGGGCGAGTACACCGTGTCGACCCACTGCCACAACGACCTGGGCCTGGCGGTGGCCAACTCGCTCTCCGGCGTGATGAACGGTGCCCGCCAGATCGAGTGCGCGGTCAACGGACTCGGTGAGCGGGCCGGCAACGCCGCGCTCGAAGAGGTCGTGATGGCGATGCGGACCCGCAAGGACTACTTCAAGGGCGCCGACACCGAGATCAAGACCGAGGAGCTCGCCCGCACGTCGCGGATGGTGGCGCGGCTCACCGGCTACCCGGTGCAGTTCAACAAGGCCGTCGTCGGCCGCAACGCGTTCGCGCACGAGGCCGGCATCCACCAGCACGGCGTGCTCGCCGATCCGGCGACCTACGAGATCATGGACGCCGGCACCGTCGGCCAGGAGGCCGCGCAGATCGTCCTCGGCAAGCACTCCGGCCGCCACGCGTTCGGCGACTCGCTGGAGAAGATGGGTCTGCACCTGCAGGGCGACGCGCTGAACCAGGCGTTCCTGCGCTTCAAGGAGCTCGCCGACCGCAAGGTGCAGATCACCGAGGCCGACCTCGAGGCGATCGTCGCCGAGGAGCTGGGAACCGGGATCGTCCACCGGTTCGCCATCGTCAGCCTCGACCTGCGCGGCGGCACCCAGCAGACCCCGTCCGCGTCGGTGGTGCTCACCGACGGTGACGGCAAGGTCGAGGGCAACGGCTCCGGCAACGGCATGATCGACGCCGCGATCGAGGCCATCGCGCAGGCGACCGGCGTGACCGGCACGATCACCGACTTCCACGTGTCGTCGGTGACGAGTGGTGGTGACGCGCTCGGTGACGTCGTGATCCAGCTCGACGCCGACGGCACGCGTGCCAGCGGGCGCGGCGTCTCCACCGACGTCGTCGAGGCGTCGGCACGCGCGTACCTGGCCGCGGTGAACAAGGTGGTCCGCCTCCGGGAGCGCCCGCAGCAGTCCCGCGAGCGCGTCGTCGGGCCATGAGCGACCGCGCGGTCGCGGCGTGAGCAGTCACGCCGCGCAGTTCCCCGACGCCGCCGCGGCGGAGAACCGCTGGGTCGACGCCGAGCACGCACGGGCGTACCTCGGGAGCCGCGACGAGATCCCGTACCGCGCGCAGGGCATGACCGCGCTCGCCGAGTTCCTGCCGGCCACGGCCGACCGCGTGCTCGACCTCGGCACCGGCGACGGCGTGACGCTCGCGCTCGTGCGCGAGCTCCGGCCCGGCGCCGGCGGGATCGCGGCCGACTTCTCGGAGGAGATGCTCGCCCGCGCGCGGGAACGCTTCGCCGCCGAGGACGCGGTGGACGTCGTCCGACACGATCTCGACGTACCGCTCCCGGCGGCCTGGGGCGAGTTCGACCTCGTGGTGAGCAGCTTCGCGATCCACCACGTGCCCGACGCGCGGAAGCGGGCGCTGTACGGGGAGATCCACGAGCGGCTGCGTCCCGGCGGCACCTTCCTCAACCTGGAGCACGTCGCGTCGCCCACGACGCGGCTGCACGACGAGTTCCTGGCCGCCCTCGGTATCGATGCGGCCGACGACGATCCCTCCAACCTCCTCGCGCCGGTCGCCGACCAGCTCGACTGGCTGCGGAGCGTGGGATTCGTCGACGTCGACTGCCACTGGAAGTGGCGCGAGCTCGCGCTGCTCGGCGCGGTTCGCCCGTAAGCGTCCGGATCGCGTCGCTCGCGGCTTGGGTCGCCGGCATCATCTGTGCGCTGCGCACTCAAGGTGCTCGGCCGGCACGACCGATACCCGAGGAGTCAAACGGCACCTTGGGAGGCACAATCCGATGGAGTTCCACGAGTTCCTCACCTACCTCTTCGACCGCCCTCAGACGCGCGAGCTCGCCGTCGAGCTGGGCGTGGCAATCGACGAGGCACTGGAGCGCACCCACCCCGAGGCAGTCGCCGTCTGAACCGGCGCTGCCCCGGAACGGGTGGCAACTGACAGGATCACGGCGTGAGCGAAGTCGCGACGAGGGAGCACTCCCCGCTCCCGCCCGCGGGTTGGTACACGGACCCGTGGCACATCACCAGCTGGCGCTGGTGGGACGGCGCGACCTGGACCGGCTACACGGACCAGTACTACCTCCCGCCCGTCGGGCACCTCGCCGTCCCGTCCGTCGTCGACGAGAGCCGGCCGATCCGGGCGGGATGGACCGCCGTTCTCGGCATGGTCATCGGCGTCGCGCTGTCGATCCTCGTGTACGTCGTCCTGCGCGTGCTCGGCGTCGCCGGCAACAACCCCGTCCTCGTTCTGCTGATGCAGTTCGGCCTCTGGACCGGGCTGCTCGGCGCGTGCGTGGTCGCGGTGCGCCGGCACGGTACCGGCCGGCTGCGTGACCTCGGCCTGAAGGTGCGGTGGATCGACCTGCCGCTGGGGCTCGGCTTCGGGGTGGCGTCGCTCGTCGGCGTGGGCATGATCGCGGTGGCGATCACGCGGCTCGGGATCGAGCCCCACCGCGAGAGCCTGCTCGAGCCGATGCAGCGCAACGCGATGACGGTGGTCGTCGTGTTGTTCATCGCCGTCGTGGGCGCACCGTTCGTGGAGGAGCTGTTCTTCCGCGGCCTGTTGATGAGCGGGCTCGTCGCCCGCTTCGGCGTCGCGCTCGGCATCGTGTTCCAGGCGATCGTGTTCGGGCTGGTGCACCTCGGCCCGACCGACGCGCGGGGCAACCTCGGCGTGTTCCTGCTCATCGCGCCCGTGGGCGCGGTGCTCGGCGTCCTTCGCTTCGGGTACAAGCGGCTCGGTACGGGGATGCTGACCCACGCGTCGTACAACGCGATCATCATGGCGGTCGCGCTGCTCCGTTAGCGGAGGTCGCGCCGCATGCACACCCGCCGTTCGGGGTCGAGACCGAACGCGGTCTCCTCGTCGCGCCGAGCCGCGAGCTCCGGTCCGATCTCGGACTCCGTCAGCACCCGGAAGCCGAGGTGCTCGTAGAGCGGCGCGTTCCACGCCACGTCGCTGAACGTCGTCAGGGTCACGGCCGGGAGGTCCGTGTGCGCGGCCCAGGTCGCGACCGTTTCCGCCAGCTCCCGTCCGATGCCGCGCCCCTGCTGCTCGGGCCGCACGCTCACCTGCTCCAGGTGCGCGCACCCGTCGAGGACGTCGGCCACTGCGTAGCCGACGACGGTGCCGTCGGCACCGGTCGCGACCCAGCTCCGGCCCGCGGTCCGGTACGCCTCGAGCTCGGCGATCGAGAACGGGTCGTGCGCGGCGACCTCGGCCAGCCCGACGGTGGCGAACCGGGCTCCGGCCGCGATCTCGATCTCGCGGAGCACGGGACCGTCCGTCGCCGCCGCGGCGCGGATCATCAGGTCAGGCGGTCGACGGCAGGTACGCAGGCCGGCCGGCCTCGAACGCGGCGATGGCGTCGACGCTCTGCTCGGTGATCCCGATGTCGTCGAGGCCCTCGACGAGGCGGTGCTGGGAGTAGTCGTCGAGCTCGAACGGCTCGTCGAGGCCGATCGACGGGACCGCGACCCGCCGGTGCACGACGTCGATGACGATCTCGGTCGCGGCGTCGTCCTCGACGGCCGCGAGGATCGTGTGGGCCACCGGCTCCGGCACCGTGACGGGGATCAGCCCCTGCTTCAACGCGTTGTTGCGGAAGATGTCGGCGAACCGGGACGAGATCACGGCGCGGAAGCCGTAGTCCATGAGTGCCCAGACCGCGTGCTCACGCGACGAGCCGGTGCCGAAGTTCGGACCCGCGACCAGGATCTGCGCCTCGGCGTAGCGGGCCTGGTTCAGCACGAAGTCCGACCGCTCGCGCCACTCCGAGAAGAGCCCGGCGCCGAAACCGGTGCGCTCCACCCGCTTCAGCCACTCGGACGGGATGATCTGATCGGTGTCGACGTCCGATCGCGGCAGCGGCACCGCGCGGGCGACGAACTCGTGGACGGCGTCCATCAGTGCTCCAGGTCGTCGGGGGTGGCGAAGTGGCCGGCGATCGCGGTGGCGGCCGCGACGGCGGGGGAGACGAGGTGGGTTCGACCGCCCTGGCCCTGGCGACCCTCGAAGTTGCGGTTGCTCGTGCTCGCGCAGCGCTCGCCGGGCGCGAGCTTGTCGGGGTTCATCGCGAGGCACATCGAGCAACCCGGCTCGCGCCAGTCGAAGCCGGCGGCGCGGAACACCGCGTCGAGCCCCTCGGCCTCGGCCTGGGCCTTGACCGCGAACGACCCGGGGACGACGAGCGTGCGGACACCGTCGCGGACGTGACGACCGTCGGCCACGGCAGCGGCGGCCCGCAGGTCCTCGATGCGCGCGTTGGTGCAGGACCCGATGAACACCGTGTCGACCGCGATGTCACGGATCGGCGTCCCCGCCTGCAGGCCCATGTACTGCAACGCGCGCACGGCCGACTCCTCCTGACTCGGCTCCGGGAAGGACTCGGGCGCGGGGACGGCGTCGTCGATCGTGACGCTCTGCGCGGGGTTCGTCCCCCAGGTGACGTAGGGCCGCAGAGCCGGCGCGTCGATCACGACCTCCTTGTCGAAGACCGCGTCGTCGTCGGTCGTGAGAGTCCGCCAGTCCTCGAGCGCGGCCTCCCACTCGGCACCCTTCGGCGCGAACCGGCGACCCTCCAGATACGCGAAGGTGACGTCGTCGGGGGCGACGAGACCGGCGCGCGCACCGGCCTCGATCGACATGTTGCAGACGGTCATGCGACCTTCCATCGAGAGCGCGCGGATGGCGTCGCCGCGGTACTCGATGACCGAGCCGATCCCGCCGCCGGTCCCGATGCGCTCGATGATGGCGAGGACGATGTCCTTGGCGGTCACCCCGGCGGGGGGCATTCCCTCGACGCTGATGGCCATCGTGCCGGGGGTGCGCTGGGGCAGGGTCTGGGTGGCGAGCACGTGCTCGACCTCGCTCGTGCCGATCCCGAAGGCGAGCGCTCCGAACGCGCCGTGCGTGGACGTGTGGCTGTCGCCGCACACGATGGTCGTCCCGGGCTGGGTGAGCCCCTGCTCCGGGCCGATGATGTGGACGATCCCCTGCCCGGGATCGCCCATGCCGTAGAGCCGGATACCGAACTCACGGCAGTTGGCCTCGAGCACCTCGATCTGGCGGCGCGACACCGGGTCGGTGATCCCGAGCTCGAGTCCTGCGGTCGGGACGTTGTGATCCATCGTCGCGACCGTGAGGTCGGGGCGCCGGACCCCGCGACCGTTCATCCGCAGGCCGTCGAACGCCTGGGGCGACGTCACCTCGTGGATCAGGTGGAGGTCGATGTAGAGCAGGTCGGGCTCGCCCTCGACCCGGCGCACCACGTGGCGCTCCCACACCTTCTCGCTCAGCGTCTGACCCATCGGCGCGCGTCGGCTCCTCCACTCGCGGCTGCGGCGGGCCAGCTTACGAGGAGGGATCTCTCGGCTCTCGTCGATTCGGGGAGGTGCTCCGCCCCCGGGATGTGACGGTGATCCTTCACTCGGACGAAACATGCGCGTAACGGAGTGTCCGTACCGTGCCCGCCATGGATGTCGTCCTCCTGCGCTGGCCCGAGGAATCCGACCGTCGGACCGAGCTGGAGACCGCGGCCCGGCCGCGCCTCCTGCTCGTCGAGCCGGACGACCCGCCGCCGGACATCTCCGACCCTCTCGAGGACTGGATCCGGCTCCCCGCCGACGATCGGGACGTCCGGGCGCGGCTCAGCACCCTCGTCACGCGGTCGGGGGCCGAACGACCGTTCCTCGACGCCGACGGGCTGCTGTGGTTCCGGGGCCGCTGGGTGCCGCTGTCCCCGGTCGAGCGCTCGCTCGCCGAGGGGCTGCTCGAGCGGTTCGGGGCGGTGGCCGGGCGGGACGCGCTGCGACGCCGCGCGTGGCCCGACGGCCTGCCGTCGCGCAACGCGCTCGACGTCCACATGGTCCGACTCCGTCGCCGGATCGCCGAGCTCGCGCTCGAGGTCCGCACGGTGCGGTCCCGCGGGTACCTGATGCAGGCCGTCGAACCGTCCCTCTGATCACACCGGTCGGCCGACGCCGACCGAGCTGCCGGGAGATGCCCACGTGAGTCCCACCGAGGTGCTGCGCGACGTCCTCGTCGTGCTGGTGTTCGCCAAGCTGGCCGCCGAGATCGCGGAGCGCGCGAAGATCCCGGCGGTCGTCGGGGAGATCATCGCCGGCGTCATCATCGGGCCGTCGCTGCTCGGCCTCGTCGACACGTCGAGCGCGTTGGAGGTCCTCGCCGAGTTCGGCGTCATCCTCCTGCTGCTCCAGGTGGGCATGGAGATGGACATCGACGACCTCGCCGCGGTCGGCAAGGCCTCCGTGTCGGTCGCGGTGCTCGGTGTGATCCTGCCGATGATCGGCGGCTACGCGGCGGGGATCGCGCTGGGTCAGGACGGCAACACGTCGCTGTTCCTCGGAGCCGCGCTCGCGGCGACGAGCGTCGGGATCACGGCGCGCGTCTTCTCCGACCTCGGCGCGCTCACGACGGTCGAGGCCCGAACGGTGCTCGGGGCGGCGGTGGCCGACGACGTGCTGGGTCTCGTGATCCTCACGATCGTGGTGAAGATCGTGAGCTCCGGCTCCGTCTCGGCCGGCACGATCGTGGGGACCATCGCGCTGGCCGTCGGCTTCCTCGTGGTCGCGACCGTGCTCGGCGGGCGGCTCGGCGTCGTCCTCTTCCGGTGGATCCAACGGAACTCCCGCGCCGCGGGCACGCTGGTCGTCCTCGCGCTCGCCTTCGCCCTGTTCTTCGCCGAGCTCGCCGACGCCGCGAAGCTCGCGCCCATCGTCGGGGCGTTCGTGGCCGGCCTCGCCCTCTCACGCACCGAGTCGCGCGAGCGCATCGCGCGTGACCTGACGCCGGTCGGCTACCTGTTCATCCCCGTCTTCTTCCTCCAGATCGGGATCGCGGCCGACGTCGACAAGTTCATCGCGCCCCAGGTGCTGCTCGACGCCGGTCTCCTGCTCGTCGTCGCCGTCGTCGGCAAGGTCGCGGCGTCGCTCGCGCTGAGCCTGGTGCGGGCGCCGGGCGACCGGCTGCTCGTGGGATTCGGGATGCTTCCCCGCGGAGAGGTCGGGCTGATCTTCGCCACCATCGGTCTGGCTGAAGGAGTGCTCGACTCGGAGCTGTACGCGTCGCTGCTGCTGGTGGTCCTGGTGACCACGCTCGTCGCGCCCCCGCTGCTGCGCATGCGCCTCAAGGCGATGCGGGGTGCTGCGCGCGACCTCCAGGTCGACGCGATGCCGGTGTCCGGCTGGCTGTGGATCGACGACGACGTCGTCGATCTCGCCGCAAACCCTCCGATGGAACAGCAGACGACGATCGCGCTCGACGCGGCGCTGCGCATCTCGGAGGGTGCCCGGCCGGGACCGCGGCTGCTCGACTGGCTCGGCCACGGTGAGCCGGCGGCGTGGAGTCCGGAGGCCACGGCCCGGCTCGTCGAGGTGCTGGTGCGCGGCAACGAGCGCGGCTGGCGGTTCCTCGACACCTCGGGCGTGCTCGTCCGTGCGCTGCCGGAGGTCGCCGAGGCGGTGGCCCGGCGGCATCGCGACCCCGGGTTGATCGACCCCAACCAGGTGGTGCGGTTCGAGACGATCGAGGCGCTCCAGTACCTCCTGCGGACGGACGCCGAGGCCGCGACGGTGCACGGCCGTCTGGAGCACCGGGACCGGTTGGTGCTCGCCGCGCTGGTGCTCGACATCGCCGGGGAGCACCCGCCCACCACGATGGTGCTCCAGCTCACCGAGCGCCTCGGTCTCGACGAGCAGGCGGGCGACGAGATCCTCGCGCTCGCGACCGAGCCGGGCCTGCTGCGCGGGGTGAGCAGCCGGACCGACGGTGCGAGCGAGGAATCGGCGCTCGCCCTCGCATCGCACCTCGTGGACCCGGACCGGGTCCGTGCGCTCTACCTCCTCGAGCTCGCGACCGGACCCATCGACCAGGTCGCGCGCGACCGGCTCGACACGCTCGTCGCACGGGTGCTGGTGGCGATGGAGGGCATGGAGCGCGACGCAGAGCCGGGGGCGTTCACCTACCGGCGCGACGAGGCCATCGCGCTCGTGGGGCTCGACGAGAAGCACGTCGCCGACCGGATCCTGCACGCGCCACGTCCGTACCTGCTGTCGGAGCTCCCCGAGCGGATCGTGGCGCACGCGCGCCTGTTGGAGCCGCGCCCGGACCGGCGCGAGGTCCGTGCCGTCATCGGCGCCCGCGCCGGGCACGGGCTCACGATCGACGTCGCGGCCAGGGACCAGACCGGGCTGCTCGCCTCGGTCACCGAGGTGTTCGCGGCCCACGACCTCGACGTGATCTCGGCCCAGGTCGCCACCTGGGGTGATGGCGCCGCGCTCGAGTCGTTCGTCGTGGAGCTGCGGCCCGGGAGCCCGGTCCCGGAGGTCGCGAGCCTCGTGCCCGAGATCCGGGAGCGGCTCGACACCCGGCTCGCGGCCGAGCCACTGCCGGAGGCGGAGATCGCGTTCGACGACGCGGGCTCCCCCTGGTACACGATCTGCGAGGTCCGCCACCCCGACCGTCCCGGGCTCCTGGCCCAGATCGCCGCCGGTCTCGCACTGGCCGGGGCGAGCGTGCACAGCGCCGACCTCGAGACCGTCGACGGCATCGCGATCGACCGGTTCGCGCTGACCGATCGCGACGGCAACAAGCTGGCGCGGGTGCCCAAGGACGCGGTCCGCGCCGTCGTCAAGGAGGGGGCGCGTGGGCGCGGCCGGCTCGGCCGGCTCGCGGGGCGCCGTTAGCCGAGGGGGCGGATGCTCACGATCTCGACGTCGAGTGACTGACCGCGTGGCGTCTCGTAGCTCACGGTGTCACCGGCGCGGTGGCCGAGGATCGCCTGACCCATCGGCGCGCTGGTGGAGAGCACGTCGTAGTCGTCGTGACGCTCCTCGATCGACCCGATGAGGTACGACTGCGCCTCGTCGTCGCCGGCCACGCACACCTCGACGATCACGCCGGCCTCGACGATCTCGCCTCCGCCACCCTCGACGATGACCGCGTCGCGCAGCATCGCCTCCAGCTGGCGCACGCGCGCCTCGTTGAGGCCCTGCTCGTTCTTGGCGGCGTCGTAGTCGGCGTTCTCCTTGAGGTCGCCGAGCTCGCGGGCCCGCTCGATGCGCTCGGAGATCTCACGGCGGAGCGGGCCGCTGCGGTGCTCGAGCTCCGTCACCAGACGTTCGTGCGCGGCGGCCGAGAGCTGCGTGGATTCCGGGGATTCCATCGATCGAGGGTACCCGGCCCCGTCCCGGTCAACCCGCCTTGGTGAAGAAGAGCTGCAGCTCCAGGTCGCCGTGGTCGTCCACCTCGGCGATCGGACCACCGGTCGGCGGTGTGATCCCGTAGTCGCCGAGGTTGACGGGAAGGCTCTTGACCACGACCTGGATCGTGGTGCCGTCCCATCGGGCCTCGATCGGTGCGGTCACCGACTTGGTGACACCGTGCAGCGTCAGCGTGCCGGGAACCGAGACGGTCACCGTCTTGCCCTTGGCGGGTGCCGACGGCAGCGTCACCGGGCCGTCGGCGACGAACTTCGCGGTGGGGAACCGGTCGGTCTCGAGCCCGCGGTTCTTCAGCGCGTTGTCCCGGAACTCCTTGTCGGACTTCAGGGCCGCGAGGTTTGCGGTGACCTCGACCCCGGACACTGTCGTGCCGTTGACGGTCATGGTGCCGGTGACGTCGGTCGACTTGCCGGTGGCCTCGTTGTCGACGAGCCCGGCGGCGAACTGCTCGTGGACCCGGTACTGCACGAACGAGCCGTTGGTGTCGTCGGCCGTGAGCGTCCACGCGCCGTCGACCGACCCGTTGCCGTTGGTGGTGGTCGCCTTGATGCTCGGCTTGGCCGCGGCGTCGGAGCGGATGAGGAACCAGTACCCGGCGAAGCCGGCGGCGGCGAGGACCACCACGACGATGACGACGACGGTCGCAGCGCCGCCCCGGGCGCGCGCGCTGGATGACTCGGCAGGTCTCGACATGGGCGGGGAGCCTTGCACGTGCGCCCCGCCGACCGGTGCCGTCCTGGACCGAGGTCGGGGGTCCCCGCAAGGTGATGACCAGCGGTGCGCCACGGATTCGGGAGCGGCCCGGGGGGAGGCGGTGCTAGATTCCGGGCGTCATGCGCACCTCCCCGGTCATCATCATTTCGTGAGCGGACGCCTTCCGGCGTTCGCTTCCAACCGTCCACTTCGGTGGGCGGTTTTTTGTTGCAGAGGAGCTTCTGGGTGAGTCGAACCCATCGGATCGGGATCATCGGCGGCGACGGCATCGGCCCCGAGGTCGTCGCCGAGGCGCTCAAGGTCGTCGACGCCACCGGTGTCACGTACGAGGCGGTCGACTACGACCTCGGAGGCGCGCGCTACCTCGCCACCGGCGAGATCCTGCCCGCCGTCGTCCTCGAGGAGCTCCGCGGACTCGACGCGATCCTGCTGGGCGCGGTGGGCACGCCCGAGGTGCCGCCCGGCGTGCTCGAGCGCGGGCTGCTGCTCACGATGCGGTTCGAGCTCGACCTCTACGTGAACCTCCGGCCGTTCCTCGCGCCGAAGAGCCATCTCAACGACGGCGTCGACATGGTGGTGGTGCGCGAGAACACCGAGGGCACCTACGCGGGCGAGGGCGGGTTCCTGCGCAAGGGCACGCCGGCCGAGATCGCCACCCAGGGGTCGGTCAACACCCGGATGGGGGTGGAGCGCTGCGTGCGGTTCGCGTTCGACCTGGCCCGGACGCGGTCCGCGCACCACCTCACGTTGGTGCACAAGACGAACGTCCTCACCTTCGCCGGTGACCTCTGGACGCGGACCTTCGACGCGGTCGCGACCGAGTACGGCGACGTGACGACCGGTTACGACCACGTGGACGCGGCCTGCATCCACTTCGTGCAACAGCCCGAACGGTACGACGTGATCGTCACCGACAACCTGTTCGGCGACATCCTCACCGATCTCGGCGGTGCCGTCGGCGGCGGCATCGGCCGGGCGGCGTCGGGCAATCTCAACCCGGCCCGCACCGGGCCATCGCTCTTCGAACCGGTCCACGGGTCCGCGCCCGACATCGCGGGCACGGGCAAGGCCGATCCGCGTGCTGCGATCATCAGCGCCGCGATGATGCTCGACTTCCTCGGTGAGACCGCCGCCGCGGCCCGGATCCACGAGGTCGTGAACTCGTCCGACGACGTCACCGGCTCCACCGCGGAGATCGGGACGCAACTGGCAGAGAGGGTCTGACCATGCCGATCGAGGCCACCGAGAAGATCTGGATGAACGGTGAGCTCGTCCCGTGGGCGGACGCGCGGATCCACGTGCTCACCCATTCGCTCCACTACGGCATGGGCGTGTTCGAGGGCATCCGCGCCTACGAGACCGATCGCGGTCCCGCGGTGTTCCGGCTCACGGACCACATCGAGCGGCTGTTCAACTCGGCGAAGATCCTCATGATGGACCTGCCGTACACGGTGGACGAGCTGGTGCAGGCGACGAAGGCGACCGTGCGGGCGACCGGGCTCCCGAGCTGCTACATCCGGCCGATCGCCTACTACGGCTACGGCGAGATGGGCCTCAACACGCTGCCGTGCACCGTCGACGTCGCGATCGCCTGCTGGCCGTGGGGCGCGTACCTCGGCGCCGACGCGGTGTCCAAGGGTGTGCGGATGAAGATCAGCTCGTGGGCGCGGCACGACCACAACGTGATGCCGCCGGCGTCGAAGACGACGGGCAACTACGTGAACTCGTCGCTCGCCAAGGTGGAGGCCCTCAAGGCCGGGTACGACGAGGCGGTCATGCTCAACCCCGACGGCTACGTGAGCGAGTGCACGGGCGAGAACATCTTCGTCGCTCGGAACGGCGTGCTGATCACGCCGCCGATCTCGGCCGGCGCGTTGGAGGGCATCACCCAGGACTCCGTGATGACGATCGCGCGCGACCACGGGTACGACACCCGCGTCGACCACCTGACGCGCAGCGATCTCTACATCGCCGAGGAGATGTTCGTGTGTGGCACCGCGGCCGAGGTGAGTGCGGTGAACTCGGTCGACGACCGGTCGATCCCGTGCCCGGGGCCCCGCACGAAGATCATCGCCGAGGAGTACGCGAAGGCCGTCCGCGGCCAGACCGACAAGTACAAGAACTGGTGCGAGCATGTCGACGAGTGACGCCACCGATCGAGTGACCCTCCCCGAGCGAGTCGAGATCTACGACACGACGCTGCGCGACGGCTCCCAGCTCGAGGGCATCTCGCTGACCGTCGACGACAAGCTGCGCATCGCCGAGCAGCTCGACTGGCTCGGCGTCGACCACATCGAGGCCGGCTGGCCCGGCGCGAACCCGAAGGACGACGAGCTCTTCCGGCGGGCGAAGACCGAGCTGCACCTCGAGACCAGCACGCTCGTCGCGTTCGGCATGACCCGGCGCGTCAAGGGCAAGGTCGACTCGGACGACACGTTGCGGCATCTCGTCGAGGCCGACACGACCACGGTCTGCATCGTCGGCAAGTGCTGGGACTACCACGTGCTCGAAGCGCTCGGCACCACGCTCGACGAGGGCGTCGCGATGGTCGCCGACTCGGTCGCGTACCTGAAGGATCTCGGCCGCGTCGTGATGTTCGACGCCGAGCACTTCTTCGACGGCTTCCGCAGCAACCCCGAGTTCAGCCTCCGCGTCCTCGAGGGTGCCGTGCAGGCCGGGGTGGACCGCCTGGTGCTGTGCGACACGAACGGCGGGAGCCTGCCGGCCGATGTCGAGGCGACGGTGCGGAGCGTCGTCGCCTACCTCGGCGCCGACGTCGCGATCGGCGTGCACCTCCACGACGACACCGGCTGCGGCGTGGCCAACGCGTTGGCCGGGGTCCGCGGTGGCGCGACGCAGGTCCAGGGCACGATCAACGGCTACGGCGAGCGCACGGGCAACTGCAACCTCACGACGATCATCCCGAACCTCACCCTCAAGATGGGCGTCGAGACGTTGCCGCCGGGCCGCCTCGAGCGCCTGACGCCCGTTGCCCACCACGTGGCCGAGCTCGTCAACATGTCCCTCAACCCGCAGGCCGCGTACGTCGGCTCGTCGGCCTTCGCGCACAAGGCCGGGCTGCACGTGAGCGCGATCGCCAAGCGCCCGGACGCGTACGAACACATCGCCCCCGACACCGTGGGCAACGGGACGCGCTTCGTCCTGTCCGAGCTCGCGGGCCGGTCGACGATCCAGCTGAAGGCGGCCGAGCTCGGGCTCGAGCTCGACGGGCCGACGATCAACCAGGTCGTCGACACGTTGAAGCACCTCGAGCACGAGGGGTACCACTTCGAGGTCGCCGACGCGTCGCTCGAGCTCCTCATGCGGCGGACCGCCGGCTGGGAGCCGTCGTGGTTCCGAGTCGAGTCCTTCCGGGTCATCACCGACGACGGGAGCCCGACCACGAGCGCGGGTGAGGCGCCCGACGGCGTCACCACCGAGGCCACCATCAAGGTCTGGGTGGGGGAGGACCGGCTCATCGCCACCGCCGAGGGCAACGGTCCGGTCAACGCGCTCGACCTGGCGCTGCGCGACGCGCTCGCGGGCCGGTTCGCGATCCTCGACCGACTGCACCTCACCGACTACAAGGTGCGCGTGCTCGACACCGACAAGGGCACCGGCGCCATCACCCGCGTCCTGCTCGACAGCACCGACGGTGAGGAGAGCTGGACCACCATCGGCGTGAGCGAGAACATCATCGAGGCCAGTTGGCAGGCTCTGTCGGACTCGATCGTGTACGGCTTGCTCCGTGCCGAGATCCGCGAGTAGCAACCCCGGGTGCCGACCGATCCGTACGTCCCCGTGCCGCTCGACGAGCGCCCGCGTCAACAGCAGAACTTCGCGCCGGGCGTGCACATGCCGCCGGCGCGCGGTTGGGTCGCGGATCGTCCCGGTGACAACCGCCGCACACTGCGGGGCGGGCTCAACGGAACGCCGGGTCCGAACGTCGGCTTCGCGCTCGCGCTCGCCCGGCGGGCGCAGGACCGGTTCCGGTTGGAGCCGGGCGAGCACGCCGACGATGCGGTCGCGGTCGTCGCCGAGCTCGCCATGAAGCGCGCCGCCACCTTCGGTCGGGCGCCCACGATCCTCGACGTCGACTTCGCGATCGAGCTGCTCGGCTACGCGGGTGCCGCGCCCGAGGACGTCCGTCGTTGGCGACCGGGGGTGGTGCGGGGCGCGGAGCACGACTATGTGGTGCGGCGCGCCATCGCGGACACGGTGAGCAGCTCCTTGTTGCGGGTCTCGCTGCAGAACCTGCCGGAGCACCTCGCCGCGGTGAGGGCGGCGATCGCCAGCGGTGCGGTCGCCGACGACGCCGACGCGCCGACCGCTTGATGCGCGTCCGGTTCTCGCCGGCGCCGAGCGGCGAGCTGCACGTCGGCAGCGCACGCACGGCGCTCTTCAACTGGTTGTTCGCCCGCCACGGAGGCGGCACCTTCCTGGTGCGCATCGAGGACACGGACCGGTCGCGGACGCGCGAGGAGTGGGTCGACGCCATCGGCGCGACGCTGTCCTGGCTCGGTCTGGACTGGGACGAGACGCCGTGGCGGCAGTCCGAACGCGTCGGCGAGTACCTGTCGGCCGCCGACGCGCTGCTCGCGTCCGGCCACGCGTACGAGTGCTACGAGACGCCGGACGAGCTCGACGCGATGAACGCCGAGCGCAAGGCCGCCGGATTGCCGCCCGGCTACGACGGGCGGGGCCGGGACCTCGACGCACCGACCCGGGCGCGACTCGCCAGCGAGGGTCGACCCCGGACGGTGCGGTTCCGGACGCCCGACGAGGGTCGGAGCACCTTCACCGACGTCGTGCGCGGTGAGGTGAGCGTCGACTGGTCGACGATCTCGGACTTCGTCATCGTCCGCTCCGACGGCTCCCCGCTGTTCTTCCTCGCCAACGCGGTCGACGATCTCGCGATGGGCATCACCCACGTGATCCGCGGCGAGGACCTGATCGACACGACGCACCGGGTGCTCGCCATCCGCCGTGCCCTCGCGCCGGGCGACGTCCCGCTCTACGCGCACCTCCCGCTGATCCTCCAGGCCGATCGGGCCAAGCTCTCGAAGCGCCACGGCTCGGTCGCGGTGGAGGACTTCCGCTCGCGCGGCTTCCTCGCCGAGGCGCTGTTGAACTACCTCGC
This sequence comes from uncultured Acidimicrobiia bacterium, assembly GCA_963756815.1. Taxonomy (GTDB): domain Bacteria; phylum Actinomycetota; class Acidimicrobiia; order IMCC26256; family JAENVU01; genus JAENVU01. The sequence goes on along the minus strand of CAVWPR010000061.1, from coordinate 68,734 downwards.
GTTGCTGGGCTGGGCACCCGAGGACGAGCGGGAAGTGCTCACGCGCGACGAGATCGTCGCCGCGTTCACACTCGAGCGGGTCACTCCCTCCGCGGCGATCTTCGACGAGAAGAAGCTCGAGTGGCTGAACGGCGAATGGATCCGGCGCCTGAGTCTCGACGAGCTCGTCGCACGGCTGCAGCCGTTCGCCGCCGAGACCCTGGGATCGCTCGACGCGGAGACACTGCGGGCCGCCGCCGCGATCGGGCAGACGAGGGCGACGACGCTCGTCGCCCTCGCGTCGCAGATGGACTTCCTCGCGGCGGGCGCGGAGTTCGCCGTGCCCGCCGGTGCACTCGAGTCGGTGACCGGCATCGAGCGCGCGGGCGAGGTCATCGACGTGGTCTCCGAACACATCGCCGCGTGCGAGTGGACGCCCGACGCGATCGGTGAGCTGCGTGCGGCCATCGCCGAGCTCGGTCTCAAGCCGGCGAAGGTCATGAAGGTGCTCTACGTCGCGGTCGAGGGTCGGCCGGCAGGGTTGCCGCTGTTCGACTCGATGCACCTCCTCGGCCGCGACGCGACGCTCGCGCGTCTGCGCGCCGCCCGTCTCCGAATCGGGGACGGCGACGGCCGCGGCTAAGCTGACCGCCGCCCATTCGGGGGTGGTGTAATTGGCAACACAACAGGTTCTGGTCCTGTCTTTGGGGGTTCGAGTCCTCCCCCCCGAGCCCACCGGGAGCAAGTGCCCGGTGCAGTACGGCCCCGTCGTCTAGTGGCCTAGGACGCCGCCCTCTCAAGGCGGTAACGGCAGTTCGAATCTGCTCGGGGCTGCCACACATCGAAGCCCGGGACCTCGTCCCGGGCTTCGTCGCGTCTCGGCCGGAGTCGCGCAACCGACACCCCATGTCGCGGCGACGCGTGTGGCGTGAGGTCGGCGGTGGGCGCGGGCTCGCGAGTTCGTGTCGCGCGACGGTCGCGCGCAGGCGCGCGCGGGGTCGATCGTCGGTCGGCGTGTGTCGCGCGTCGTCCGCACGGCAGCTCGAACATTTTTTTCGGTGCGACGCACCGGCGCGCGCGTCGACGACGCACCTGCACGCGTGACGAGCACCGATACACCTTCTTTACCACTACGCGTGGCGTTGAACGCGCATTTCGCACGTGATGTCGACGCAGCGCGCGTATTTCGCGCGGGTTCGAGCGTGACGCGCGCGAGCGCGACACGTGCGACACGAGTGCGCGCGCGTGTGTCGCGCGCGTCGCGCGCAGGAGGAAATGCTTGACCTTTGCGTGCGAATGGGTTTCCATTGCTCACGACGACGAGTGGCGGAGTGCCGAGTTCGGAGTCGCGCGGAGAAATGCGCAGCCTTCGAACGGGCAGTCGGAGCGTCGATGAGATCGCACAACGTTCGCGAGCAAAGAAGGATCACGAACAACACGTGCAGACAGATCACGGTGGACGAGCGCTCAGCGCTTCGTGGATCACCGTGAACGCGGATCTCGGTCGAGCAATCACCATCGCGAGCTGAGTCCGCTTCCCTGACACACCGAGAAAGGTGGTGCAATGCCTCCGGCAAAGCGAAGCACGCGGAAGGCGGCAGCCAAGAAGAAGGCTCCGGCGAAGCGCAAGGCGGCGAAGAAGGCGCCCGCGAAGCGGAAGGCCGCGAAGCGGGCTCCGGCGAAGCGCAAGGCGCCCGCGAAGCGCAAGGCCGCGAAGAAGGCGCCGGCGAAGCGGAAGGCCGCGAAGAAGGCACCCGCGAAGCGGAAGGCGACCAAGCGCAAGGCGACCAAGCGCAAGGCTCCGGCCAAGCGCAAGGCCACCAAGAAGGCGACCAAGCGCAAGGCACCGGCCAAGCGCAAGGCGCCGGCGAAGCGGAAGGCGACCAAGCGCAAGGCTCCGGCCAAGCGCAAGGCCACCAAGAAGCGCTAGTCGGCGACGCCGTCAGGCGTTCAGACGTACGAAGATCGGGGGAGGCCTACGGCCTCCCCCGATCTTCGCGTTCAGAGGTCGGTGATGAGTCGGTAGCGCTCGACGAGGCGGTCACCGTCGACGCGTGCCGCGTTCTTGACGCGGGCACGGAACGCGGCAATCGCTGCGTCGACGTCGGGGGCCTCGGGATCGATGGCCATCGTCGAGCGCCACTGGCTCCGGTGACACAGCAGCGCGTCGACCTTCACGTCGATCGTCTCCTCGATCAGTTCTGCGTGGTTCGGTTCGTCCGCCTCGAAGAGCAGGAGCGCGTCGGGTCGGTGGTGCGCGCCGCCCAGCCCGGGGAAGAAGTGTGGATCGCGCGCCGCGACGATGCCGTCGACGGTCGCCCATCCGGCGTGGCGATGGTCGGGGTGGAGGCGATAGCGCTGCCACGGGTCGTGACCGAGGACGACGTCCGGACGAACCTCGCGCAGCGTCGCGCACACCGTGCGCCGAGCCTCGACGCCCGATTCGAGTTCGCCGTCGACGAAGCCGCCGAAATGGACGGTCGCGTCGGCGAGCGTGCTCGCCGCCGCACGCGCCTCGTCGACTCGGGTGGCGACGAGCCGGGCGAGGTCGTCGTCGGCGTCCCACGTGCCCTTCGATCCGTCGGTGAGCACCAGGAGGTGCACCTCGCTGCCGGCCGCGGCCCAGCGGGCGAGCGTCCCCCCGGCGCCGAACTCGATGTCATCGGGGTGCGCACCGATCGCGAGCGCCCGGCGCGGCGGTGCCCACTGGCTCGGGGCGTCCGCGCCTGCTCCGGCGGAGCTCACGGCACCGTCAGGCGATCGAGCGCCACGAGATCGGCCGGCACGTCGACGTCGTAGCCGAGCTCCGGATCGCGAACGACGGAGGTGGCGAGACCGAGGCGGCGCGCGATCGCGGCGTGGCGTCGCGCCGAACCCGGTCCGTAGGCGAACGGGAACTCCACGCCGGCGGGCACCGAGAGCACCGGCGTGCCGTCGTCGCGGTGGCAGGGGACGAGGGCCACGATCCCTGGCACGAGGTTCGCGAAGCGGACGAGCGCGGCGGGTCGAGCGCGTGGAAGGTCCGCGTGACAGACGACGACGCGACGACGTCCGTGGGTCCGTTGCCGGTCGACGCCGGCGCGAGCGGCCGCGTCGAGACCGTTCGCGGGGTCCGCCACGACCTCGATCCCGATGCCGTCGGCCCAGGCCCGCACCTCCGGGTCCGAGGACACCACCACGATCGGCAGCGGACCGGCGGCGGCCACGACGCGCTCGGCCATCGCCAACGCGAGCTCCAGCGCGCTGGTCGGCGTCGAGCGCGTGGGCGAGACGCGCCTTGCCGGATCGGAACGCCCGGATCGGGACGACGACACCCGTGTGCCGCGGGTGACCGGGGACGGGCTCCATGGGGCTGCGTATGCTACCGGCCCGTGGAGCCGGTCTTCGATGGCGTCGTGGCGCTCCTGTATCCCCCGATGCACCTCGGCGTGCGGTGGGACATCGGCGGCCTCGAGCACATCCCTGCGGCCGGTGGTGTGATCCTCGCGTCGAACCACACCTCCTATCTCGATCCGCTCGCGCTGGCGTACCTCGGCCTGCAGCGCAAGCGCCGCACCCGGTTCCTCGCCAAGGAGGAGCTCTTCGCGAAGAAGGGCCTCGGCGGCATCCTCCGCGGCTCGCACCAGATACCGGTGCAGCGCGGCACCGCCGACGCAGCGGGGTCGTTGGTCGCGGCCGAGGACGCGCTGCGGGCCGGCGAGTGCGTCGCGGTGTTCCCGGAGGGGACGATCTCGCTCGACCTCGAGCCGATGGCGGGGAAGACGGGAACGGCCCGGCTCGCGGCGGCGACGGGTGTGCCGGTCGTGCCGGTGGGGATGTGGGGTCTGCACCGCGTGATGTTCAAGGGGCGCAAGCCGCGCTGGCGCGCCGGGATCGCGGAGGTCGTGCGGGTCGGGGCGGCCGTCACGGTGGACGCGGGCGAGGACGCGCTCGACGCGACGGACCGCATCATGCGCGCTGTCTGTGAGCAGGTGGCGGCCGCACGCGCCGCATACCCGCAACGCCCGCGCGAGCCGGAGGGCGACTGGTGGGTCCGCGCGCCCGAGACCGCCGTGGTGCGCAGCTGTCGCGCTGCCGCGAGCGGCCCGTCGACGTCGGAGCGCGACGGATGACGAGGATCGCGGTGATCGGTGCGGGGTCCTGGGGCACGGCCGTGGGCGCGATCGCGGCCGTCAATGCCGACGCCGTGCTGTGGGCACGGGATCCGGCCGTCGCCGCGGCCGTCGAGCGCGAGCACGCGAACCCCGAGTACCTCCCCGACATCACCCTGCCCGACGCGTTGCGCGCCACCTCCGATCTGCTCGAAGCGTGCACCGGGGCCGACGTCGTGGTCATGGGCGTGCCGTCGCACGGCTTCCGCGACGTCCTCGTGCGCGCCGCGGCGGCGATCGCCGACGACGTCCCGATCATCAGTCTCTCGAAGGGTGTGGAGCAGGGCACCGAGCTGCGGATGACCGAGGTCGTCGCCGACGTCCTGTCGTCGCACCGACGTGACCGGATCGGCGTGTTGACGGGTCCGAACCTCGCCCGCGAGGTCGCCGTCGGCCAGCCGACCGCGTCCGTGGTGGCGATCGACGACGCCGCCGTGGCATCCGAGCTGCAGACGCTGTTCATGACCGCGACGTTCCGCGTGTACACGAATCCCGACGTCGTCGGGTGCGAGATCGCAGGTGCGTTGAAGAACGTCATCGCCCTGGCGGCGGGGATCGCGCACGGCTTGGGCTACGGCGACAACACGAAGGCGGCGCTGATCACGAGGGGCCTGGCGGAGCTCGCACGCCTCGGCATCGCCCTCGGCGGCGATCCGCTCACCTTCTCGGGGCTCGCCGGAATGGGCGATCTCGTGGCCACGTGCACGAGCGAGAAGAGTCGCAACCGGACCGTCGGCGTCGCCCTCGGGCAGGGTCGCCGCCTCGACGACATCGTGGCCGAGATGAAGATGGTGGCCGAAGGGGTCAAGAGCACCGAGGCGGTGCTCGATCTCGCGGCGCGTCACGGCGTCGAGATGCCGATCGCGGAGCAGGTCGGCGCGGTGCTCTATGACGGACGGACGCCATCGGAGATCGTTCCGGCGTTGATGCTGCGACAGGCGAAGCCCGAGCTGCGCGGCATGCGGTGAGACGAGGACCTGGGGTGCACGTGGTGAGCGCACGATGATCGTCGGCGCGCTCGGCGGCGTGGGCCGGGCCGACGTCGACGCACGCGGCGCCCTCGACGTCGTCGGCGAGCGTTGGACGCTCGACTGGTGGGTCGGCGCGGACGACCGCTGGCGGGTGCCGGCACGTGAGCCGGCAGTGCGCCAGCAGGCCGTGGCGGGTGCGCCGGTGGCGGAGACGCGACTGCGGATCCCGGGCGGCGACGCCGTTCAACGGGTCTACGGGATCGGCGGGCGGGGTGACGTGGTGGTCGTCGAGGTCGAGAACGACTCGCCTGGCGCGTGCATCGTCGCGTTCTCGGTGCGGGGGGCCACGTCGGTCGCGCTCGACGGTTCGACCCTGCTGCTCGACGGGCGCGCCGCGCTCGTGCTGCCGTTCCCGCCGCGACGATGGGACGTCACCGACATCGAGCTCGACGCGGAGCAGTGCGGCGCCGAGACCGGTGTGATCGAGCCGCGCGAGCTCGCACCGGGAACGTTGCGGGCCGCGCTCCTGTACCCGCTCAGTCACCGGAACCGCATGCGGATCGGCGTCGTCTGTGGCGACGAGCGACCCACGCTCGATCTCGCCCAGGTACCGGACGCGGCCGAGGCGGCCCGAGGCTGGCGACGCCACCTCGACGCCGCGATGCGGGTGACCGGGCCGGCCGATCTCGTCGCCGCGCTCGACCTGGACCGGTCGCAGGTGCTGCTCGATCCCGACCCGAGCGCGGCGACCGCCGCCGCGCTCGAGGACTGGGGGTTCGACGACCGGGCCGCCTGGGCGTGGGAGGGCCTCTCGGGCCGGGAGCGGCGGGCGGCGGGTCGCCGTACCGAGGTCGTCGACGACGACGGTCCGGCCGGCCGTCTCCTCCGGACCCGGGCCGCGTTGGTGCACGACGTCGACGACGGGATCGAGCTCCTGGCCGATCCGCCGGCGCCGGGCGTGGACCTCGAGGTCCACGACGCGCCCACCCGTCACGGCCGGGTGTCGTTCGCGCTCCGGTGGCACGGCACGCACCCCGCGCTCTTGTGGGAGCTCACGCCGGAGGACGGGACACGCCGGCGCGACGCCGCCGAGATCACCGCACCCGCGCTCGCGCCGGGGTGGTCGACGCGTGATCCCGTGGGCGAGACCCTGCTCCGCCCGACCGCGACCGCCTGATCTCGCCCGCACGAACCGACGCGCGGATCACACCAATTCTGCGCGCCTCTGCGCACCAGTTCGGCTCGGCGCGGGTCAGGGGTCGAGACGGACGGTGGCGATGCCGGCGGCGCGCAGCGGGAACGTGGCCTCGAAGCGCTCGAGCGGGCGACCTCGGAGGTCGACGAGCCAACCGCGCGCCGGGGTCTCGTCGCGTTCGAGCTCGACGGTGGTCTCCGTCGGGGCCGGGTTGAAGACGCGCACCACGAGGCCGCCGGGCTCGCGCCGGACGGCCGACGTCACCGCGCCGCGGACGCGCAGTGGTCGACCCATCGGCGGCCGGTCACCGGTGCCGGGAGTGCGGACCCGGGCGAGCGGGACCAGGACGTCGTCGGCGAGGTCGTGGAGACCGGCCGCGGCCCAGTCGCCCCGGTGCACGACCACCGCGTAGTCGATCACCACCGGCCCCTGCAGCTGCGGTCCGTCGAGTGGATCGAGCGGACCGGCGGGGTTCGGGCGCAGCGCCATCTCGGAGCGGGAGAGGTAGCCGGTGGCGCGCAGCAGCGTGAGCGCGAGCTCGGTGCCGCCGGCCACGACCTCGTACTCGAGCAGACCGTCGTGGACGAGCGCGAGACCGTCGGCGCCGTCGGAGGCGTCGACGAACCGGCGGGAGACGAAGGTGGGCAGCGGCGCCTCGTGCGGGCCGCCCTCGGCCGTGAGGCCGCGCTCGACGACCGCGAACGCGCAGTCGGCGTGGGAGCCCGTGACCCGGCGGGGCAGCGGGAAGTGCGCGCGGAGCCGGTGGTCGCGGCAGCGGTGGTCCAGCTCGGTGCGCACTCGCAACGCGCGTTCGCCGGCGCGCAGCTCGAGCGTCGTGACGACCTCGGTGAGGATCTGCTCGTCGCTGCGGCGGCTGCAGCGCCGCTCGTCACCGACGGCGTGCTGCGGCCAGCGGTACCAGGTGAGCACCCGCAGCTGCGCTCGCACCGGGCCCGACTCGTGGAGCGTGACGGTCACCGCCTCGGGCCGGTCGATGACGACGTCCTCGGTGGGCGGTGAGTAGTTGTAGGTGTCTCCGCCGTCGCCACCCTCGACGAGCCGGCCGAGATCTCTCGCGACGACGCCGTCGGCGGTGGTGATCGTGTACGTGCCGGAGTGCGGGTCCACCTCCACGCGGAGGTGCTCGTTCTCGAGCACGTGCTCCTCGGCGCGCAGTCCGGTCGGCGGGCCCTCGCCGTCGACCGCCTCGAACGTGCGCCAGCCGAAGCCGGGAACGCCTTCGACGCGGGCGACGATCTCCCGGCGCGGCGCCCGCATCGACGCGCACCGCCAGGTTCACGCCCTGCCGGGCGAGGTCGATCACCTCGTCGCGCAGGTCGCCGAGGTCCACCACGGTGTCGTCGGTCCCGGCTCCCACGCAGGTGAGCGTCGCGCCGTCGTCGGTGCGCTCGAGGTCGTAGCGGGTGATGCGGGAGCCGGCGAGCTCGGGCCCGCGCATCAGGTCGGTGAGCAGCGAGATCTGGTCGGGCGTGACGGTGGTCGCGAACCCGACGCCACCGAGCGTGTCCACCACCTGGCCCGGTACGAGCGTCCCGTCGTCGACCGCCCGCAGGTGCACCGGACCCTCGCCGGGCAACCGGAAGCCGATGAGGCCAGCGCGGTCGCTCGCGGTCGAGTTCACCACCACGGTCGCGCCGGCCGGCGCGTCGATCTCGCGGGCGAGGGACTCGACCGCGTCGCGCGCGAGGCCATCGCCGACCTGGCGCGCCTCCTCGTACCGGACCATCACCGCGTCGACCACCTCGTCGGCGCTGCACGCACACGACGAGTCGTGGGCGCTGTTCAGCACGAGCAGACGCCACGCGATGTCGAGGAGCCGATCGGGATACGCGTCGGCAGGGAGCAGCAACGCGGCGAGCGGCTCCGCCCGACGCTCGATCGACCGCTCGGCGGCCGCGCACGCCTGGTGGATGTCGACCCGGTTCGACGCGACGCCCATCAGCACGTTGGCCCGCGCCCCGGAACGGAGCTCGCCGGTCCAGGTGCGCAAGCCGTCGGAGGGCTGGTCGGCGAGGTACTCCGGCAGTGACGTGACCACGAACCGGTAGTCGTCCTGCACCGCGTTCGCCTCGGCGACGATCCGGCCCAGCCATGGTTGGGGCATCTGGTGGTCGGTGCCGTTCATCAGCAGCAGCCCGCTGCCCGGCACGCGCGCGTCGCCGATCTCGGCCTCGTACTGCCGGGCGCGGGTGATGAGCTGCTTCGCGTCGTCGGGCAGGTCGCGTCCGTTGGAGTACGAGCCGTACAGGTACTCGGCGCGCACGCGCGAGCCGTCGGGCGCGTCCCACCAGAACGCGCTCTGCGTGACCTCGGCCGGCACCCCGCGCCACACCACGGCGTGCTCGAGGCCGGCGGCCCGCAGGATCTGGGGCATCTGCGCGACGTGCCCGAACATGTCGGGCAGGTAGCCGACCTCCATCGGGCCGCCGAGCTCGGTGGCGCGGTGGATGCCCAGCTGGAGGTCGCGCACGATGGTCTCGCCCGAGACCATGAACTCGTCCATCAGGATCATCCACGGTCCGATCGAGAGCCGCTGGCTCGCGGCGAGCCGACCGAGCGCGGCCGCGGCCTCGGGCCGGACCTCGAGGTAGTCGTCGAGCACGGCGGTCTGGCCGTCGAGCAGGAACCGGGCGTAGGAGAGGTCCCGTTCGAGCAGCGGCAGGAGCCCGTCGAGCAGGCGGACCAGGCGGACGCGGAAGGTCTGGAACGGTGAGTACCACTCCCGGTCCCAGTGCGTGTGGGGGACGATCGCGACGACGGTCGGCTCGGTCATCGGGCCGACTGTAGGACCGCCCCGACGGTCGGTTCCCGGCGGTGCCGCCGTTCCGCGGCGTGCTCAGAACTCGGTCAGGTTCTCGCCCTCATCGGTTCACACCCGGGGCGAAGACCCGAAACACCTCGTCCATACGGTCGTCAGGGTCATCGACAACTCGCGATCTGTGAGCAACGGAGCTCCGGCGATCGCTCGACAAACTGGGAGGAAATCTTGTGAGCTCCAAGCTCAAGCGGCTCGCGATCGTGGTCACGCTGGTGACGATCGTCGCGGTCGCGATCGGCGCACCTGCGTTTGCCGCCGACGCGCCGAAGCCGATCTACAAGGTCCCGGTCGCCAAGCGGCGACGTCGCCGTCAGCCTGAACCTGCTCTGGGTGATCCTCGGTGCCGTGCTCGTCATCTTCATGCAAGCGGGCTTCGCGCTCGTCGAAGCCGGGTTCTGTCAGAGCGAAGCACGCCGCCCACGTCGTGTCGACGAACTTCGCGATCTTCGGTCTCGGCTTCGTCGGGTTCTTCCTCATCGGATACGGCGTTGATGTTCGGCGGCTTCAGCTTCCCGGGGGCCTTCGGCCTCGACTCGTCGACCGGTGGACCGCTGTCGGGAGCGGCAGCTGGGTCTTCCTCTGGCACGGCGGATTCGCGTTGACGAACCTCCACGGTCTGAAGAACGCGGCGCCGGCGGCGGCGATGTTCCTCTACATGGTCGCGTTCATGGACACGACGGCGACGATCCCGACGGGCGCGATGGCCGAGCGCTGGAAGTGGAAGGCGTTCGTCGGCTGGGGCCTGTTCTGCGGCGCGATCTACTACCCGATCTTCGGCGCCTGGACCTGGGGCGGCGGCTGGCTCAGCCAGCTCGGGAACAGCATGAAGCTCGGCTTCGGCTACGTGGACTTCGCCGGCTCCGGCGTGGTGCACGCAATCGGCGGAGTCGCCGGCCTGGCCGGTGCGCTGGTGCTCGGCGCCCGTATCGGCAAGTACGGCGCCGACGGCAAGCCCCGCACCCTCGCGGCGCACAGCATCCCGATGGCGATGCTCGGAACGTTCATCCTGCTGTTCGGTTGGTTCGGCTTCAACGCCGCGTCGACGTTCGCGGCGACCGACGTCCGGTTCGCGGTCGTCGCGGCCAACACCGCCACTCGCAGCTGCGTTCGGTGCCACGGTGGCGATGTTCTACGTGATGAAGCGGATGGGCAAGCCCGACCCCGGCATGATGGCCAACGGCATGCTCGCCGGTCTCGTGGCGATCACCGCTCCGTGCGCCTTCGTGCAGCCGTGGGCGGCGGCGGTCATCGGTTCGCTCGCGGCGATCATCGTCGTCGAGTCGGTGTTCTTCTTCGAGCGCAAGGGCATCGACGACCCGGTGGGTGCGATCTCGGTGCACGGAGTCGTGCGGCATCTTCGGCGTCCTCTGCGTCGGGATCTTCTCGCAGCGGTGAGTACGGCGCCGGCTGGAACCTCACGACGAAGGGCGCGGCGGCGACCGCGTCCGGCGTCACCGGGATCCTGTACGACTTCGATCTCGGCGCCCGCCAGCTCGGAGCTCAGGCGGTCGGTGCACTCGTCATCTGCACGGTGATCTTCGGCATCGCGCTACGGCGTTCTTCAAGATCCAGAACGCGATGATGAAGGGCGGCATCCGTCCGACGGCCGAGGTCGAGAACTCAGGGATGGACCTCGACGGAGATGGGTGTCCTCGCCTACGACAACCTCGTCCTGAACGAGCTCGACGTCGTCGGTCTGGAAGGCGAGGAGCTGGTCCTCTCCGGCGGACCCTCACCGGATCCCACGATCGGTCGGTAGCTCCCGGCTGCGACCGAGACGCGAACACGACCGGCGGGCAACGATGCCCGCCGGTCGTGTCGCGTCAGAACTTGACCGGGAACTTCACGCGGTCGAGGTACTCGCGCCAGAGGGTCTCGTCGAACGCGGGGTCGTCGGCCTCGAGGATCGAGCGCGCCATGGGCGAGAGAGCGCCGGCGGTGGTCCCGCAGGCCGGCGAGGGCGCGGCGATCGGCACGTCGATGTTGAAGTTGAGCTCCATGTCGATCGGCACCTGCGAGAGGCTGGCGCCGATGTTCGAGGCGTAGCGGTCCCGCCGGGTCAGGAACCACGTGTCGGTGTCCTGGCCGGGGCCCTCGGGCGGTGCGCCGAGGAACCGCCACTCGAGGAACCGGAGGATCGACGTGTGGTCGTACGTACGGTCGTCGACCATGCCCGGACGGGCGAACGGTGACGCGAGCACCGTGGGCACGCGGAAGCCCGCCTGCGAGAAGTCGAGCAGGTCGTCGGCGTTGGCGCGGTCGTCGGGGAAGTGCGGTGGCGGGACGTGGTCGAACCAGCCGCCCCACTCGTCGTAGGTCGCGATGAACGCGCCGCGCTGCCACTGGGGCGACTGGGCGAACGCCTTGAACACGTTGCGCAGGAAGGCCTGGCCGGCGCGGATGTCGGCCAGCGGGTGGTCGTCGTTCTGGCCGGCACCGAAGAAGCTCGGGTCGACCATGACGACGTGGGGCAGGGTGCCGTTCGCGCACTGCGTGTAGTAGTCGTCGATCGTGCGGATGAACGGCGTCATCCGGGACCCGAACAGCGCCAGGAACGGCAAGTCGCTCGCGTAGTAGTTGGCCGACACCCCCGCGGCCGCGAGCTTCTCCCAGATCGTCGGCTCGGTGAATCCGTCGGGTCCCGTCGGGAACGCGTTGTTGATGCGACCGCCCGACTGCGCGCAGTGCAGGTAGTCGCGGTTCGGGTACGTGGGGCCGAGGAGCGACGCGTGGTAGTCGTCGAAGAGCGTGAAGCGCCGGACGAACTGCTGGGTGAACGGCAGGTCCCGGCCCTCGTAGTAGCCGATGGGGAGCAGGTCCTCGTTGGCGTCCGCCGCGATGAACCCGTGGTCGCGTTGCGCGCGGCCGGCGGTCCAGCCGTGGTTCGGGTCCGACTGGTCGCAGCCGCGCCACGGGTTGGTCAGGTAGTTCCACCCGACCATGTGCTGGGTCGACTGCGGGCCGGACGGTCCGACGTAGGTCTGACGGTTGTCGGCGTTCACGCGGAAGTACTTCCCGTACCGACTGGCGCCGGTGGCGAGGTAGGCCTGGTCACTGCCGAGCCATCCGAGCCAGTGGTCGAACGAGCGGTTCTCCATCATCACGATGACGATGGTGTCGATCGACGCCTCCCGCGCGGGGTGGTCGAGCAGGTTCTGCTTGGCGTCGTAACCGACCGGGAACACGGTGTGGCAGGCGGGCAGTGCCGCCGCCGCGGCGAGCGCACCTCCCGTCATCCCGGCGCGTTGCAAGAACTCTCTGCGGTTGATCGTCACGGCCCCCACCTCCCAGCGAGTTGCTCATTGTGCACCATTTCGGCGCGGGATCCGAGCGAAGCGCCCCTACGATGCGCGCATGGCGCCGCTCGACCTGTCGCACGTCGCGGTGTTCCTCGACTACGACGGCACGATCAGCACCCGTGACACCGGGGTCGCGCTGCTCGAGCGGTTCGCTCCTCCCCGCTGGCGCGAGATCGACGACGAGTACGTGCGCGGTGGGATCGGCTCCCGGGTGTGCCTGCTCGACGAGTGGGACCTCCTCCCCAAGGACGAGGTGCAGCTGCGCGCCGCGGCGGCCGAGATTCCGCTCGATCCCGGACTCGAGGAGCTCGTCGACGGATTGCGCGCCGCCGGCGCCGAGGTCGCGGTCGTGTCCGACGGCTTCGGCTTCTACGTGCACGAGCGGCTCGCGCACCTCGGGCTGCCGGTCGTCACCAACGACGTCGACTGGACCGCCGGCACGCTCGAGTTCCCGAACGCCGATCGCTGCTGTGCGTGCTCGTCGTGCGGGACGTGCAAGCAGGCGCCGATCAAGGATGCCAAGCACCGCGGTCGCACGACGGTGCTCGTGGGCGACGGCGCGAGCGACCAGAAGGCGGCGTTGCTCGTCGACGTGCTCTTCGCCAAGGACGGTCTCGCGCGCTGGTGTGACCGCGCCGGCGTCCCGTACCAAGCGTTCACGACGCTCGCCGACGTGCGTGTCGCGCTCCTCGGAGCCTGACGACCGCGCACGGTAGGGTCCGTCGGTGCCTACCTACGCGATGTTGAGCACGCTCGGCCCCGGCGGTTGGGCGACCCTCAGGGAGAACCCGGACCGGCTGCGCGAGGTCACGCACGAGGTCGAGTCGATGGGCCTCACCGTCGTCGCGCAGTACGCGCTGATGGGGCAGTGGGACTTCCTCAACATCATCGAGGCACCGGACGAGGCGGCGATGGCGCGTGCCGCGGTCGCGCTCGCGGCGCGCGGGACGATGCGCACGACCACGATGCAGGCCCTGCCGATCGAGACCCTGATCACCGCGCTGGGCGCGACCGACGCGACCTAGAAGAGGCGTCCGGGCGGCGGCGCGAGACCGCCCCACACGAGGCCGTCCATGAAGATCCACGACCGGCGGTGGATCGTGGTCGGCCCGTGCGCGTTGAGCGCGGCCTTGTGCACCGGCGCGGGATAGCCACGGTTCGACTCGAACCCGTACGCAGGGAAGTGCTCCGCTTCGTCGGCCATCGAGCGCGTCGCGTGCGACCTTGGCCACGCAGCTCGCGGCCGCGACCGCGAGCGACGTCGCATCGCCCTTGATCACCGTCGTCACGCGAGCGCCCATGCGGAGGTAGTCGTGGTTGCCGTCGAGGATCACGCGGTCCGGCTCGTAGCCCTGCATCGCGAGCTGCGCGAGCGCGCGACAGCCCGCGGTGCGCAACGCCGCGGTCATGCCGAGCTCGTCGCACTCCTCGTGGGTGGCGTGCCCGACCGCGAACGCGCGCGCCCAGGTGCGCACGTGCGCGGCCGCGACCTCGCGCTGGGCGGGAGTGAGCATCTTGGAGTCGCGGATGCCGCGCAGGTGGTCGGGGGCGGGGATCACCGCGGCGACGGTCACGGGCCCCGCCCACGCGCCGCGTCCGACCTCGTCGATGCCGCACACGAGCCGGTCGCCGGCCTGCCAGCACTTGCGCTCGAGCCGCAGCGTGGGCTTCGTGCGGGTCGAGGACGGCATCGGCCGACGGTAGCAAGGGACCCACTTGAGGGCGGGTTTACGATCGCCGCGTGGACTCCGGGACCCGCGTGGAGGTGCGATCGAGGTTCGACCGCGCCTGGGCCCGCGGGTTCGAGGTGGTGGAGTCGGTCACCGGTGCCGACCCCGGATACCGGGTCCGCCGCCGCTCCGACGGCTCCGTCCTCCCGGTCGTCTTCTCGACCGAGGACGTGCGCGAGGAGCGGCGCCGCACCAACGACATGTGGTGGGTGTGACGTCGTGGGTGTGAGGCACGCTCGGGGCGGCTTGTAGCCTGACGCCCATGGGCCAGACGATCACGGCGACCGTGCGCGCGGGGGCCGCCCCGGGGGTGCGGATCTTCGACCTCAACCGGTCGCTCACCGGGATGGACATCGAGCGCTATTCCACGGTCGAGGAGGCCAGGTCGATGGGCATGCGCCCACCCGACGTGCTCGCGGCCCGGCTCCTCGCCGAGGGCGCGTTCGGCGTGTCGATCTACTCGAACGTCGTGACCGTCGCGGCGGCGGAGTCCGCCTGGCCGACGTTCGAGGCCCGCGCGCTGTACCTGGTGGAGCACCTGTTCGAGTACTACGGCGACGACGCCGGCTGGTCCTACGAGGCGCTCGGTCTCCCGGCACCACCGCCGGTCGACCTCACCGTCCCCACCGGCTGAGCGCGGAGCGCAGCCGAGGGTGCCGTACCACCGGATGAGCGACGCCGAGGCGTGGGCGTTCCTGGCCGCGGATCCGCCGCACACCGGCAAGCTCGCCACGACCCGGCTCGACGGACGCCCCCACGTCGCCCCGATCTGGTTCGCGGTCGACGACGGGACGATCGTGTTCACGACCGCCGGGGAGTCCCTGAAGGGTCGGACCCTGCGACGCGATCCACGCGTCGCGCTGTGTGTCGACGACGAGGCGCCGCCGTTCTCGTTCGTGACCGTCGAGGGCGTGGTCGACATCAGCGAGGAGCCCGACGCCCTCCGGCGCTGGGCGACGGTCATCGGCGGCCGGTACATGGGCGCGGCGCGGGCCGAGGCCTACGGCGCCCGGAACGGGGTGGCGGGCGAGCTGCTCTGCCGCCTCCGGCCCACCGAGATCGTCTCCGCCGCTGCCGTCGCCGACTGAGGGCTCCGTGCCGCTTGCTGATACGAACACATGTTCGCTACGGTCGGCACATGGCGGTGCCGGTCGTGTCCGAGGTGCCCCGACGGGACGAGGAGGCCCGCGCGCGCCTGAGCGCGGTCGGGGCGGCCAAGGCGCCGCTGGTGTTGGCGCGGGACCGGTCGATCGTCGTCCCGGGTCCGCTCGGCACCGTCGCTGCCGGCGGTGCAGCGCGGGACGGTCGTGGCGGTGGGGGGCGCAATCGGCTCGGGCGCGACGAGCACGGTGCTGGGTCTGGCGGCCGCGGCCACTGCAGCCGGGGAGTGGGCGGCGATGGTCGACGGCTCGGGTTCGCTCGGTGGCCTGGCCGCCGCGGCGGCGGGCGTCGACCTGGCGCGGTTCGCGGTGGTGCGCGACGTCCCGCGTGATCGATGGCCGACGGTCGTCGCCGCGCTGCTCGACGGCGTGAGCGTGGTGATCGCGGAGCTGCCGCGCGGTCTGCGCCTCGGCGACGCGCGCCGCCTGGTGGCCCGGACGCGCGAACGTGCCGCGGTGCTCGTCGCGCTCGCGCCCGAGGCGCGTGCGTGGCCGGCCGAGGCGTCATGGCGGCTCGACGCGCGCGGCGGGGAATGGTCGGGGCTCGGCGCGGGCGACGGCGTGCTCGCCGACCGCGTCCCGACGTGGGAGGTGAGCGGTCGCGGCCACGCGCCGCGCGCGGTGCGCGCGACGGCGACGGTGTCGCCGCTCGAGCTCGCCGGCTGAGCGGCCGTGGCCGTCCGCACGCTGTGCCTGTGGTGCCCGGACTGGCCGATCGTCGCGGCGCGGGCGGTGGGTGCCGCGCCGGCCGACGGTCCGGTCGCGATCGTGGAGCACCAGCGTGTCCGGGCCGTGTCCGCCGACGCGCGGGACGAGGGTGTGCGCATCGGGACCCGGCGACGCGAGGCCGAGGCCGCGTGTCCCGGCATCACCGTGCTCGACGTCGACGGCGCGGCCGAGGCGCGCACGTTCGAGCCCGTCGCCCGCGCGGTGGAGACGATCACCCCGCGGCTGGTGGTCGACCGGCCGGGGCTCCTCGCGTTCCCCACACGCGGACCGTCGCGATACCACGGGGGCGACGGCGGGCTGGTCGAGCACGTCCGGAGGGTGCTCACGACCGCCGGGATCAGTCGATGCACGCGTCGGCGTGGCCGACGGTGGGTTCGCGGCGCGGCTCGCGGCGCGCCGGGGTGTCATCGTGCCCGCGGGGGAGACGCCGGCGTTCCTCGCGCCGTGGCCGGTGGGCGCGCTCGGCGACGCCGCGCTCGCGGATCTCCTCGTCCGGCTCGGGTTGCGCACGCTCGGCGCGTTCGCCGCGCTCCCACCCGCGTCGGTCCTCGCCCGTATGGGCGAGGACGGTCGCACCGCGCACCGGCTCGCGCGCGGGGAGGACGCCCACCCGCCGGCGCTCACCACCCCGCCGCCGGACTTCGAGGAGCGGTGCGAGCTCGATCCGCCTGCCGAGCGGGTCGACGCCGCCGCGTTCGCGGCCAAGACCCTCGCCGACCGGTTGCTCGAGCGGCTCGCGGCGCGCGGGCTCGCGTGCACGCAGGTGATCGTGGCGGCCGAGACCGAGCACGGCGAAGCGCTGTCACGAGCGTGGCGACACGAGGGTGCGCTGACCCCGGGCGCGCTCGCTGAGCGTGTGCGTTGGCAGCTCGACGGCTGGCTCACCGCGACCGGTGGGTTGAGCGGCGGGCTCACCCTGCTGCGTCTCGCCCCCGACCAGGTGATCCCCGCGTCGGGTCGCCAGCTCGGCTTCTGGGGCGGGGACGCGGCCGCGGCCGACCGGGCCGAGCGCGTCCTCGCCCGCGTCCAGGGCCTGCTCGGCCCGGAGCACGTGGTGACCGCAGTGGTGCAGGGCGGTCGCACGCCGGCCGAGCGGATCCGGTGGGTGCCGTGGGGTGAGCCGCGCGAGCCTGCCCCGCACGCGCCCATCGGGCCGGTGGCGGGTCCGGTCGCGGTGGAGGTGCCTCCCTGGCCCGGTGCCATCCCGGGACCGGCGCCGGCGCGGGTGCTCGATCCCCCGGTGGCCGCGACCTTGGTCGACGACCACGACCGCGCGGTGGTGGTGTCGGCGCGCGGCGACCTCTCGGCGCCGCCGGCACGGGTTGATTGCGGCGCGCTGCCGCGCGGGGGCGGTGCCGTCACCGCGTGGGCGGGGCCGTGGGCGCAGGACGTGCGCTGGTGGGACCGCGCGACGCGCGCCCGGCGGGTCACCTGGCAGGTGGTGGTCGACGACACCGTCGCCTGTCTCGTGCAGGTCGAGCAGGGCGCGGCGACCGTGACCGCCGTGTACGACTGATCTTCCACATCCGAGCCGCCCGGGCGTCTCGGCGCCGGCGCGCACCGCCCGGTACCGGGACTCCGGCTCCGCACCCGGAGCGTTGCGGCTCGGCTCACCTTCTTCAACCGCATGGTTGACAACATCGCCGGACCGGCGTACGTTGTCCTCAACCAGTTGATTGAAGAAGGGCTCGTGGCCGACGACCAGCTGTCCCGGGTGTTCGCGGCGCTCGCCGATCCGACACGGCGCGACATGGTGGCGCGTCTCGCCGTCGGTGACGCGACCGTCGGGGAGCTCGCACACCCCTACGACGTCTCCGTCCAGGCCGTGTCGAAGCACGTCAAGGTGCTGGCGGAGGCCGGGCTCGTGAGCCAGCGCAAGGACGCGCAGCGCCGGCCGTGCCACCTCGAGGCGGAGGTGTTCGACCTGATGACGAAGTGGATCGAGCGATATCGCGACCAGGCCCAGGAGCGCTACGAGCGTCTCGACGACGTCCTCGCCGAGATGCGCGACGAACGACCGAGCAGTCACCGAGCAGAAGGAGCCGCATCATGAGCACCACCAGCAGCCGCCACCAGGCCGCGATCGAGGCCGACCCCGAGCTGCCGATCGTCCGGATGACCCGTGACTTCGACGCCACGCCGGCGGAGCTCATGCGGGCGCACACCGATCCCGTGCTGTTCGCGCGCTGGGTCGGTCCGAACAGCATGGAGACCGAGATCCTCGACTGGGACGCCACGACCGGCGGCCGCTGGCGCTACGTCGCGCGACGCGACGGCACGGAGTTCGGCTTCCACGGCTGCTTCCACGAGGTCGGTGACACGCACATCGTGCAGACCTTCACGTTCGACGGTCAGCCCGACGGCGTCGCGCTCGAGACGTTGCGGTTCGAGGACCTCGGCGACGGCCGCACGCGGCTGCACGCGCAGTCGCTGGTCGACAGCTTCGAGGGTCGCGACCAGTGGCTGGCCAGCGGCATGGAGACCGGGGTCGACGAGGGCTACGCCAAGCTCGACGCGCTCGTCGCGGAGCTCCGATGAGCGGCCCGGCCGACGAGCACCGCCGGGTCGCCGGCGCCTTCACCGTGACGGTCGAGGGCGTGGCACCCGACGCGTGGGAGCGTCCCGCGCCGGTGGAGGGATGGGTCGCCCGCGACGTCGTGCGTCACCTCGTCGAGTGGTTCCCCGCGTTCCTCGACGGCGCGGGGATCACGTTGCCGGCCGGTCCGTCGGTCGACGACGACCCGGTCGGCGCGTGGCGCACCCAGACCGACGCGGTGCAGGCGCTGCTCGACGACCCGACCACCGCCGAGCGCGTGCACGATCTGCCCCACATCGGCCGCATGTCGCTCGGGCAGGCGACCGACATGATCTACACGGGCGACGTGTTCCTGCACCGCTGGGACCTCGCCCGTGCCACCGGCCAGGACGAGACGCTCGACCCGAGAAGTGCGCGGCGATGCTCGAGGGCATGCTGCCGATGGACGAGATGCTGCGCCAGAGCGGTCAGTACGGGCCGCGCGTCCACGTCCCCGACGACGCCGACGTCCAGACCAAGTTGCTGGCCTTCATCGGCCGCACTCCCTGAGGAGCGATTCGAGATGACCAAGGTGCTGACCCACATGTGCATGTCGCTGGACGGCTTCGTCGCCCGGCCCGACGACGACCCGGCGGAGCTGTTCGACTGGTACTGCAACGGCGACACCGAGGTGCCGAGCGCGCAGGACACCATGACCTTCTCGGTCGACGCCGCGAGCGCGTCGATGCTCCGGGAGCTCACGACCGGTTGCGGAGCGATCGTCGCCGGCCGACGGCTGTTCGACCAGACCGACGGCTGGGGCGACAACCACCCTGCCGGCGCGCCGGTCGTGGTGGTGACCCACCGGCCGCCGCCCGCCGACGCCACCGAGCGATTCCCGCGGACGACCTTCACCAGCAGCGTCGAGGCGGGGATCGCGACGGCGAAGGAGATCGCCGGCGAGCGGTTCGTCACGATCGCGAGCGCCGACATCATCCAGCAGGCCCTGAACCTGGGCCTGGTCGACGAGCTCTGCGTGAGTCAGGTGCCGGTGCTGTTCGGCGGCGGCGTCCGCTACTTCGGTGATCTGGTCTCCGGCCACGTCCTGCTCGAGGACCCTGCCGTCGTGCAGGGCAAGCGCGCCCTCCACCTCCGTTACCCGGTCCGGCGCTGACCCCCGCCGTCGGCGTGCGGGTTGCGGTGCACCACCGAGCCGAACCACTCGTCGGACAGCGCGGGTGCCGCGAGCACGCGGCGGACGAGCGCGGGGTCGTCGGCCTCGGTGCGGAATCCAGGGAACATGACGGCGAAGCACTCGAACACCGTGGGTGCGTCGTCGTCCCGCTCGACCAGCACCAGCTCGCCGCGCGGGTCGACGGTGGCGGGTTCCAGCACGCGCAGGTACCAACCGCTGCGGCCGGTCGCGATCATGCGGGGCCCGACGTCCTTGCGCGCCGTGTGCAGCGACAGCTTGAAGCACGGCGCGCGCGGCTGGCTAGATCTGCACCCGCGCGTCGCCCCAGCGCCAGACGTCGCCGATGCGGACGTCCCGCTCACGTGCACCCGCGGTGACGAGGTTCTCGCCGACGCCGCCCGGCTCGATCGCGAACCCGTCGGCCTGCCAGTCGACCGCGTGCTCGGACGGGTAGGAGTAGACGGCCTTGTCGGGACCGCCGTGGACGGTGCGGTCGGCCTGGTCGTCACCGGCGAGGTTGACCTCGTCGAGCACGATCGGCTCCGGACCCACGGGCGCCTTGGCGATCGCGCTCGTGGTGTCGTGGTCGCCGAGCGGCTGTGGGCGACCGACACGCGTCTCGATCAGGCGGAGGGTGAGGTCCATCGGGTCACCGTACGGGACGCCGTGCGGCGGCCGGGTCTGGATACCGTGCCGTGTGGCCTCGATCCGTCCCGCCGTGCCCTCCGACGTCGACACGATCGTCGAGCTGATCGGCGCCCTCGCCGAGTACGAGCACCTGGCCCACGAGGTGGTGCTCGACCCCGACGAGCTGGCCGGCCATCTCTTCGGACCGCAGCCCTTCGCCGAGGTGCTGATCGCGGCGGGCGACGACGGCGTCGCCGTGGGCTTCGCGCTCTTCTTCCACAACTTCTCGACGTTCCTCGGCCGGCCGGGCATCCACCTCGAGGACCTGTTCGTGCGGCCGGAGCACCGCGGCGCCGGCCACGGCATCGCGCTCCTCAGGGAGCTCGGCCGCGTCGCGCTGGCAACGAAGGTGCGGGCGGATCGAGTGGAGCGTGCTCGACTGGAACGAGCCGTCGATCGCGTTCTACCGCGTCGCTCGGCGCGCGGCCGATGGAGGCGTGGCTGCTCTACCGACGTCACGGGCGACGCCATGGACGCGCTCGCCGACGGCGCCTGAGCCTCAGGCGCACCTCGCAGACCTCGTACACGAGCTTGGTGCCACCGTCCGAGAGCGCGCCCTTCGCGATCGCCTGGATCCGGTTGAGCCAGAGGTAGCGCTCGTCACCGGTGTCGAAGAGCGGCGCCGCGTACGACGTCGCCGCGTCCGGACCGGCGGAGAGGTCGATGCGGCCGCGGTAGCTGACGAAGACCAGCGCGCCGTCGTCGGTCTCCACGAGCGTGCGGACGTCGAGCGTGCCCTGGAACCGGCCGTCGAGGGTGAGCCAGTCGGCGGCGGCGTGGCCCTTCATGTGACCGCGGACGCGGTCACCGGCGACGTCGAACGAGACGGCACTCCGCGATGACGCGCGTGCCGAGCGGTGTCTCAGGGAGGAAGAACGGCTCGGCGAGCCGGATGGTCGCGGTGCACAGCGGGACGAGTTCGATGCTCATGTCGTGAGTCTGGCCGCGGCGGGATCGTGGCGCAGGCGGAACGCGGTGACGCCGTCGAACTCGTCGGTGCCGTCGGGGACGAAGCCGGACGCGCGGTACAGCGTCTGCGCCCGGACGTTGGTCGGGAGGACGTGCAGCACCAGGCGCTCACCGGTGGTCGCGGCGACGACGTGATCGACGAGACCGGACGCGATGCCGCGCCGTCGCTGCTCGGGGTGGACCCACATGCCGACGAGGACGGTGTGGTCGCCGCCCTCGGGACGGAGCCAGCCGACGATGCCGGCGGGCGCGCCGTCGACGAACGCGATCGCGGAGTTCCCGGTCCGCAGTTGCCACACCTCGGGCGGGTAGTCCTGCTCCCGCTCGACGGTCGACGTGAACGCCTCGGGCGCGTCCCGCAGCGATGCGAAGCGGACGTCGCGCAGGAGCGCCCACTCGTCGGTGGTCAGCGTGCGGATCTCGACGGTCGACATCCCGCCCAGTGTGGCCGCGAGCCGGTTGCGAAGCCGCCGGAATTCCATCAGGGTCCGGGACATGGCGACGTGGCGCGACCTCACCGAGCTCCGACCCGACCTCGCGACCGCGGGTCGGGACCTGCTGTACCAGGTGGGCGTCGGGTCTCGCGTTCCTCGCGACCGTGCGCGCCGACGGTGGCCCGCGGCTCAATCCCATGTGTCCCGTGCTCGCGGACGACCGGTTGTTCGCGTTCATCGTGCCGGGCCCGAAGTGTCGGGACCTCGAGCGCGACGGTCGCTACGCGATGCACTCGTTCCCGTGCGACGACAACGAGGACGCGTTCATGGTCACCGGCGACGCGACGCGTGGTCGACGACGCCGACCTGCGGGCCCGGCTCGTCGCGCAGTTCCTCGCCGAGCGGTCGCAGATCCCGATGCGCGAGGAGGACCTCGCGGCCCAGACGCTGTTCGAGCTCTCGGTGGGCCGGGTCCTCCTGACCCGCACGACCGGCCACGGCGACCCCGCACCGCACCACACGATCTGGCACGCGGGCGTCTGAGCGGGGGGCGCCCCCACCGACGTTGCGGCTCTGGCACGCGGTTCTCGGTCTGCAGGGAACGCAAAGTCCGCCGAGGGGCGCCCTGGACAGTGCGAACAGGTGTTCGCTACGGTCGTCGTCCCACCGGGCGGAGAGCCAGGACGATGGTCGGATACGCGGAGCTGCACTGCCACACGAACTTCTCGTTCCTCGACGGGGCGAGCCACCCCGAGGAGCTGGCCGAGGAGGCCCACCGCCTCGGCTTGACCGGGCTCGCGGTCACCGACCACGACGGCTTCTACGGGGTGGTGCGCTTCGCGGTAGCGGCGCAGGAGGTGGGTCTGCCCACCGTCTTCGGCGCGGAGCTGACCCTCGGGATCGAGAAGCCGCCGAACGGGGCGGAGCGTCGAGCGGGTGGCGCGGAACGGCGTCGGTCGGACATCGCGGGGAGCGAGTGCGACCAGCGGGATGGCCGAGATCGCGGGGGAGCACGTGCTGATCCTCGCCGAGGGCCCGGCGGGCTATGCCGCGCTGGCCCGCACGATCAGCGAGGCGCAGCTGCGCGGGGAGAAGGGCGCGCCCAAGCTGTCGTTCGCGCAGCTGGCCGAGGTCGCGGCGTCGCGTCCGGGGTGGTTCACCACCACGGGGTGTCGCAAGGGCATCGTGCCCGCGGCGCTCGTGCGCGACGGTCCCGCGGCCGCGCAGCGCGCGCTCGAGCAGCTGATCGCCGTCTTCGGGCGTGACCGCGTGCTCGTGGAGCTCTGGGACCACGGCGACCCGATGGACCGGCCCCGCAACGATGCGCTGGCGCGACTCGCGGGCCGCACCGGCGTGGAGGTGATCGCGACCAACAACGTGCACTACGCCACCCCGGAGCAGCGCAAGGTGGCGACCGCGCTCGCGGCGATCCGATCGCGCCGCAGCCTCGACGAGCTCGACGGCTGGCTGCCGGCCACACCGTTCGCCCACCTGCGGAGCGCGGCGGAGCAGGAGCGCCGGTTCGCTCGCTACCCGGGTGCGGTCGAGCGGACCGTCGACATCGCCGCCGCGTGCGCGTTCGACCTCAAGGTCGCGGTGCCGAACCTGCCGGACTACCCGGTGCCCGACGGTCACACCGACATGAGCTGGCTGCGCGAGCTCACCCGGCGCGGCGCGGCGGTGTACTACCCGCGCACGCACGAGCACTACGCGAAGGCGATGCACCAGATCGACCACGAGCTCGGGGTCATCGAGCAGCTCGGGTTCCCCGGCTACTTCCTGCTGCTGCACGACATCGTCGAGTTCTGCCGGACCCACGAGATCTACTGCCAGGGGCGGGGGAGCGCGGCGAACAGCGCGGTCTGTTATGCGCTCGGCGTCACCAAGGCGGATGCCGTCGCGCTCGGCCTGCTCTTCGAGCGCTTCCTCTCCACCGAACGCGACGGGCCGCCCGACATCGACCTCGACATCGAGCACCAGCGCCGCGAGGAGGTCATCCAGTACGTGTACGAGAAGTACGGACGGGATCGGGCCGCGCAGGTGGCGAACGTCGTCACCTACCGGCCGCGCTCGGCGTTGCGGGAGATGGCGAAGGTCGCGGGACTCTCGCCCGGCCATGCCGACGCGATCACGCGCTGGATCGACCGGTGGCGCTCACGCGAGGGTGCGTTCGACGACTTCCGCGACAGCGAGGACGCGCCGCCCGTCCCCGAGCTGGTGCTCGAGCTCGCGGATGCGGTGCAGGACTTCCCCCGCCACCTCGGCATCCACTCGGGTGGGATGGTGATGGCCGACCGGCCGCTCGTGGAGTGCTGCCCGGTGGAGTGGGCGCGGATGGAGAACCGCTCGGTGCTCCAATGGGACAAGGACGACTGCGCGGCCGCGGGTCTGGTGAAGTTCGACCTGCTCGGGCTCGGGATGCTCACGATGCTGCACCTCGCGGTGGATCTCGTCCGCGAGCACGAGGGCCTCGAGATCGAGCTGGCGACGATCCCGCAAGAGGAAGAGGTCTACGCGCTGTTGTGCGCGGCCGACACGATCGGCGTCTTCCAGGTGGAGAGCCGCGCGCAGATGGCGACGCTGCCGCGCCTGCGGCCCGAGAAGTTCTACGACCTGGTGGTGGAGGTCGCGCTCATCCGGCCCGGTCCGATCCAGGGCGGGTCGGTGCACCCCTACCTGCGCCGGCGCAACGGCGAGGAGGAGGTCACCTACCCGCACCCGATCCTCGAGCCGTGCCTGCGCAAGACGCTGGGCGTGCCGCTGTTCCAGGAGCAGCTGATGCAGATGGCGATCGACGCGGCGGGGTTCTCGGCCGGCGAGGCCGACCAGCTGCGCCAGGCCATGGGCTCGAAGCGGTCGAAGGCGCGCATGGCGCGCATGCGCGACCGGCTGATGGAGGGCATGGCCGAGCGGGGCATCACCGGCGCCACCGCGGAGGAGATCGCGCACAAGCTCGAGGCGTTCGCGAGCTTCGGGTTCCCGGAGAGTCACTCGGTGTCGTTCGCGTATCTCGTCTACGCGAGCTCGTGGATCAAGCTGCACCACCCGGCCGAGTTCGCGTGTGCGCTGCTCAACGCGCAGCCGATGGGCTTCTACTCGCCGCACACGCTGGTGCGCGACGCCCGCCGGCACGGGGTGGAGGTGCTGGGCCCGTGCGTCGCCCGCTCCCGGCGCGACTGCACGCTGGAGCCGCGCTCGGGCGCGGAGGGCCCCATCGGCACGCCCCAACCAGGGTGGCACGCGGACCCGTCGATCCACGCGATGCGCATCGGCCTGCGGTACGTGCGGGGCTTGTCGTCGGCGCTGCTCGACCGCATCGACGAGGAGCGGGATCGGGAGCCCTTCCGCGACCTCGAGGACTTCGCCCGCCGGACCGAGGCGCCCGTCGACGCGTTGGAGGCGATCGCGACCGCGGGCGCGTTCGCGTGCTTCGACGTCGACCGGCGGTCCGGGCTCTGGGCCGCCGGCGCGCTTCGCGACGCGCGCCCCGACCACCTGCCGCACACCGCGGTCGGGGTGGAGGCGCCGGCGCTGCCGGGCATGAGTGACGTCGAGGAGACCGCGGCCGACCTCTGGGCGACGGGCCTGTCGCCGGATCGCCACCCCACCGAGTTCGTGCGCGAGGAGCTGACCGCGCGCGGTGTCATCACCTACGCCGAGTTCAAGGTGGTCCCGGCCCGCTCCGTCGTGACCGTCGCCGGTGTGGTCACGCACCGCCAGCAACCCGAGACCGCCAACGGCACGGTGTTCCTCAACCTCGAGGACGAGACCGGGCTCACCAACGTGATCTGCCCGGGCGGGGTGTGGAAGCGCTACCGCAAGGTGGCGCGCACGTCACCCGCGCTGATGGTGCGCGGGGTCGTCGAGCGCTACCAGGGGGTCACCAACCTGCTCGCGCAACGGATCGAGCCGTTACCGCTCGGCCTCGCCGACGCCCTGCGCTCCCGCGACTTCCGCTGACCCGAGGACGACCGCGCGCTGGCGGGCGGTCGGGTCCCGTTGCCGTCCCCGACGGGTTGATCGACCGTCGGTCGGCGTCGTGGACCAAGGCCCGAACGCCGCTGCGGGGTGGCGTCGGAGATCGCGGCTGGCCCGACGCGCCGTGATGCGAGCGACACGAGGGTGTCAGCACCGTGCCGGGTGTTCTCGGACGCGTCGCGTGTCAGTGCGTGGTGTAGTCGATGGGGGGTGCGCCCTTGACGCCGACCGCGAAGCAGAAGCAGTGGATCGGCGCGGCATCGGTCGGGCGGAGGCTGTGAACCGTGTCCGGCGGGATGTGGATGAGGTCGCCGGGCGCCACGTTCCGCTCCTCGCCGTCGATGACCATGGTCCCCTCGCCGGTCATCACGAAATAGAACTCGTGCGTGGGATGTGAGTGCGGGAACACCTCGCCGCCGACCGCGACCTCGAACTCGTTGGCGAGCTCGAGGTAGCCGCCCTCGGTCAGGTCGAACATCTCCCTGGGCCTGATGAGCCACCACACCGGCACGGTGCCGTTGTGCTCCACCTCCGGCTCGACCTCTGCGACGTTGCGGACATCCATCGAACGACCTCCTGAGTCGCCGACATCATGCCCGCCGGACGGATCGACGTCCCGGATGTCGATGCGGTCCCCTGCGACAGACGACCGCGTCGGACCCCCACGTGGCGAGGTTGCGCCAGAACATCGCCGCCGCCTCGCCGGCGGCGAGATCGAGGGTGATCACGCGATCGACGACGATCGCGTCCCGCGCGGGGATCGCGGCAGTGATGTCGGTGCCGGCGGAGAGGTTCGCATCGGCCGCCGCGACCCGGGCGGCCGAGAGCGCCTCGTAGCGGGCGAACCACGGGTCGACGCTCGCGACGATGAAGCGCGCTGTCGGCACCGCGATCCGGGCGGTGGCGAGGAACGCCGCCGACGCGTCGATGCCGGTCACCGCCGCGTGGGGGTGCGAACACCGTGTCGAGGATCCGGAGCCGCTCGGCCGCGAGCTCGGTGTCGCCGAAGGAGTACCTGCTCACGCGCCGAGTCTGTCGCCTCGGGCAGCGCCCGGCTCGTGCAGTTCTCAGAGCATGCGGTGTTCGGCGCGCGCGCCGTCGGACCGGAAGAACTCGTAGCGGCCGCGGCCGTGCTCCTTGGCCCGGTACATCGCGGCGTCGGCGTTGCGGACGAGCGCGTCGGGGTCGTCGTCGGGTCCGGCCGCCGTCGCGATGCCGACGCTCGCGCCGACCTCGGCGGTCTCGCCGCCGATCTGGATCGGCGAGGCGATCGCGTCCAGGATCCGTTGCGCGACGTCGTGGAGCTCGCCGCGGTCGGCGACGTGCTGCATGAGGACGACGAACTCGTCGCCGCCGAAGCGGGCCACCATGTCGTGCGCCCGCACCGCGTTCCGTAGCCGGGCCGCGGCGGTCCGGAGCAGCGCGTCGCCGGCGTCGTGACCGAGCACGTCGTTGACGAGCTTGAAGCGGTCGAGGTCGATGAACATCAGCGCCACGGTGCCGGTGCGGTGGCCACGCCCGAGATCGGCGAGGGCGTCGATGAGCCCGTCGATGAGCAGGCGGCGGTTCGGGAGCCCGGTGAGGGGATCGTGGGTCGCCTGTCGCGCGAGGGCCGCCTGCGCCTGCTTGAGGGCGGTGATGTCGAGCGTCGACGCGAAGGCCATCGGGAGCCGTGGCCCGGGCGTCGGAACGGGGACGCCCTGCCACGCGACCCAACGGTCGTCACCGGAATGCGCGAGCTGGAGCTCCGCGGACGCGGGTTCGCCGCGGGCGACGGCGTCGAGCGCGTCCAGGAACGACTCGCGGCTCGACCGGTCCACGTTCGCCAGCATCTCGTCGACCGAGCCGCCCACGACGCCGTGCCCCAGCAGCCGGGACCCCTCGGCATTCGCGTAGGTCACGCGCATCCCGCGCGCGAGCTCGAAGATCCCGACCGGCGCGCTGTCCGCCAGCATGCGGAACCGTCGTTCGCTGATCGCGGTGGCGGCGTGGGCCCGCCGGTTCTGGTGCACGAGGTTCACGAAGCGAGCCATCACGCCGAGCGCCAGCAGGGTGGAGCAGACGCCGATCATGACCATCCCGTCGACGGTCGAGAGGTCCCCGACGACGGCCGCGACCGGACCCATGAGCAGCGCCACGCCGATGAGCACCGAGCGCGCGGGGTGGTCGGGTGTCGTGTCGGGGCGGGCCTCGATGCGCAGCTCGCGGGTCGAGACCAACGCCGCGAGCCCGAAGAGGGACCAGGCGGAGGCCCGGATCACCTCGAGGTAGAGGGAGACGTCGGCGTCGAAGTTCCGTGCGGTGCTCCCGACGATGTCGGCGGCCAGCAGGATCCCGACTGCGAGCGCGAGCAGGCGCAGGGCCGTCGTCCGCCGACCGGGCGCGAGCGCGATCCACGCGAGGATGGCGACGAGGACGCCGTCGCGGACCGGCGCCATCGTGAGCGTGATGCGGTGGGCGAGGTCCATGGTCTCGGTGTGCATCGGCGCGATCAGGGACACCCACAGGAGCATCACCGTGGCGGTGCCGATCACCGCACCGTCGAGGAACGCCGTGCGACTCGCGGTCTCGACGGTGACCCGCGCGAGGATCAGGAAGCCGACGCCGAGGATCACGTAGCCGGAGAACGCCATCCACGCGCTCCAGAGCGGCGGCGTGTCGCCGACGGCGCGTGCGAACGAGGCGACGGTCGCCGCGCTCGACCGCGAGCGAGAGCCCGGCGGCGAGGCAGAGCCACGGATTGGTGCCGATCCGAGAGGTGCGCCGGGCGCGCCGCAGGAGCGCGGCGACCGCGAGGATCCCGACCAGCGCGCGGAGCACGGTGCCGCCGCGCCCTGCGGTGGCCGAGCCCGCGACGAGGAGCCCCGCACACCCGAGGGTGTACGCGGCCGCAAGACCCTGATCGGGCGCGCGCGCCGACAGGGATGGGGCGGTGGTCGCCGTCATCTGGCCCTGCATCGGCGGAAAGTCCACCGGCCTCGAGAGGGTATTTCCCATCTCGGACGAAATGGTCCTCGCGCGCCCGGTGCGGACCCGGGCACTACGGTCGGCGCCGTGGCTCCCGACGACGTGCTCGGCGACGCGCTCGGCGATGCCAGCACGAGGGTCGCGGGCGCGGACTCGGAGGCGCGCCGCCGCACGGCGGCGGGCGGGCTGACTGCGGCCGAGGTCGCCGAGCGGGTGGCGCGCGGCGAGGTGAACGACACCGGCGACCGCACGAGCCGGACGATCACCGAGATCGTGCGGGCCAACGTCTTCACCCGCTTCAACGCCATCCTCGGCACGATGCTCGTGCTGATCCTGGCGTTCGGGTCACCGACCGACGCGCTCTTCGGCATCGTGATCGTCGTCAACTCGCTCATCGGGATCGTCCAGGAGGTCCTCGCCAAGCGCAAGCTCGACCAGCTCGCGGTGTTGAGCGCCCCGATCGCGCGCGCCGTGCGCGACGGCGAGACCCGCGACATCGACGTCGGCACCGTGGTTCTCGACGACGTGCTCGACCTCCGCACCGGCGACCAGCTCCCCACCGACGGCGTGGTCACCGAGTCGAGCGGGCTCGAGCTCGACGAGTCCCTGCTCACGGGCGAGGCCGACGCGATCGCGAAGCGACCCGACGACCGCGCGCTCTCGGGCAGCTTCGTGGTCGCCGGCGCAGGCCGGATGCAGGTCACCGCGGTCGGCGCCGACTCCTACGCCCGCAAGATCGCGCAGGAGGCCCGCCGCTTCACGGTGACGAAGTCGGAGCTCGTCGACGGCGTCAACCTGATCCTCCGGTACGTCACGTGGTTGATCCTCGTGATCGGCCCGATCCTCTTCTGGCGCGAGCTGCAGGACGGCGACGTGCCGTCGGCGATCACGGGCGCGGTGGCCGGCGTCGTCGGGATGGTGCCCGAAGGTCTCGTGCTCCTGACCTCGGTCGCGTTCGGTGTGGCCACGATCATCCTCGCCCGGCGCAAGGTGCTGGTGCAGGAGCTGCCGGCGGTCGAGGGTCTGGCCCGCGTCGACGTCGTGTGCCTCGACAAGACCGGCACCCTCACCGAGGGTTCGATCGTGTTCGACCGGGTGCAGCCGCTCGGGACGCACGGCGAGGACGAGGCCGCCGCGGCGCTCGGCGCGCTGGCCGCCGACGACAACCGCAACGGGACGCTCGATGCGATCGCCGCCGCGTTCGACGACCCTGGCTGGCGGCGCACCGACGCGGTGCCGTTCTCGTCGGCGCGCAAGTGGAGCGCGGTCGCCTTCGCCGATCAGGGGAGCTGGGTCATCGGCGCACCCGAGATGGTGTGGACGGATGCCCGGAGCGCGGTTCGGCGGGTGGCCGACGAGCTCGCGGCCACCGGGAGTCGCACCCTGTTGCTGGCTCGGAGCGACCGTGCGCTGGACGGCGAGACGCTGCCCACGGAGCTCGATGCCGTCGCCCTGGTGCTGTTCGCCGAACAGGTCCGACCCGACGCGGCGGAGACCCTCGAGTATTTCCGCGCCCAGGGCGTGGCGCTGAAGGTCATCTCGGGTGACAACCCCCGGACCGTCGGGGCCGTGGCGCGGAAGGTCGGCCTCGAGGTCGGCGAGCCGTTCGACGCACGCGAGCTCCCGGACGACGACGAGGACGCGCTGGCCGAGGTGCTCGAGACGCACTCCGTCTTCGGGCGCGTCACCCCGCAGCAGAAGCGGGCGATGGTGAAGGCACTCCAGTCACGCGGCCACGTCGTGGCGATGACGGGAGACGGCGTGAACGACGCGCTGGCGCTCAAGGACGCCGACATCGGTGTGGCCATGGGCTCGGGCGCCGCGGCGACCCGGTCGGTCGCGCAGCTGGTGCTGCTCGAGGGCAAGTTCGCGACACTGCCGGGCGTCGTCGCGGAGGGCCGGCGGGTCACGGCCAACATCGAGCGCTCGTCGAACCTGTTCCTGACCAAGACGGCGTACGCCGCGCTCTTCTCCGTGGCGACGGTCGTGACCGGGTGGCCCTACCCGTTCCTGCCTCGGCACTTCACCGTCATCTCGTGGTTCACGATCGGGACACCCGGATTCTTCCTGGCCCTGGGACCGAACACGCGTCGGTACGTGCCCGGCTTCGTCGGGCGCGTGCTGCGCTTCGCCATCCCCGCCGGCACCATCGCCGCGATCGCGGTCTACACCGCGTACGCGCTCGCGAGATCGGACGACGCGACCAGTCGTGAAGCTCGCACGCTCGCCTTCATGGTCCTGCTCGTCATCGCGCTCTACGTGCTCGTGATCCTGGCCCGACCCTTCACCCGCTACCGCGCCGCGTTGGTGCTGGCGATGATCGCCGGTGCGGTGAGCGTCCTCTCGATCCCGGCGCTGCGCGACGCGTTCAACCTGACGATTCCGAGCGACGAGCTGCTCACGATCGGACTCGGCTGCGCGATCGCGGGATGTGTGCTCATCGAGCTCGCGACCCGCCGTATTCGCGAGTCGACGCGCACGGCCGACGACGAAGCCGTGCGCACCGAGGACCACCTGGCTTCGCCCGTCGCGACACCGCCGGCGTCCTGACCGACCCGGACGCGAACGAGGCGCCCCCGGAGGGGCGCCTCGTCCGTCGGTCGGAACGGGTGATCAGGCGGTGACCTTCGCCCCGAACTTCTCGGGAAGCTGCACACCGCAGGCAGCCGCCGCGGTCTTGATCTGGGCGACCTTCTCGGGGGTCAGCGGGCGGATGGGCCGGGTGATGCCCTGCTGGGACAGGCACTGCTTCTGCTCGGCGGTCAGCAGGTGGCGGCGGAGCGGGAGCTTGATGTCGCAGGCCTTGGCCGCGGCCTTGATCTGGGCGACCTTCTCGGGGGTCAGCGGGCGGATGGGCCGGGTGATGCCCTGCTGGGACAGGCACTGCTTCTGCTCGGCGGTCAGCAGGTGGCGGCGGAGCGGGACCTTGATGTCGCAGGCCTTGGCCGCGGCCTTGATCTGGGCGACCTTCTCGGGGGTGAGCGGGCGGATGGGCCGGGTGATGCCCTGCTGGGACAGGCACTGCTTCTGCTCGGCGGTCAGGTGGACACGTGGGTGGCGGGCGCCCGTGGCATTCGGTGCGTCGGCGGCGCCGGCCGGTGCCGCCATCGCCACGACCGTGGCGCCGAGCACCACGCAGCCGAGGCCGGTGCCGAGCATCCGCCGGAGGGAGGAGGTGCGCTTCATCGTGACTCCTTGGGTGTGGGAGGGAACAAGGGCATCCTCACCCCGCCACGTGCGTCCACCGTCAAGGGAGTGTGAGGGGTTCGCCAAGGCCGCGGCGCCCGGTCAGCCCGGTCAGCCCGGTCAGCCCGGCGGGGCCGGGGCCGGCGGGACCGGGGCCGCCGGGACCGTCGTCGTGGTCGGCGGCGCACCCGTGCCCCGGGCGATCTTCTCCTTGGCCATCGAGTACCGCTCGACGAAGCGCTGGCGGACGTCGGGCTGGCCCGGCCGGCTGATGATGCGGAAGTTCTCGACGACGTACCCGGTGTGCCCGTCAGCGATCTTCTTCTGCGTACCGACGGGGAGCGCCGGATCGTCCACGTACTCGGGCTGGATCGGGATCGTCTCCAGCACGTGCGGCCCCTCGCCCCGACAGCTCCGCCCCTCCTTGTTGCCGTACAGCGCGACCGTCACCGACGTCCCGCTGTAGGACGTTCGGATCAGGACGCCCGCGTGCGAGTCGTTCCGGAATTTGTTGTCGATCGACGGGTAGTTCAATGTCGCCTCGCGGCCCATCGGGTAGCGCGAGATGTAGAGCGCGTGCACGGTGTGGGTGACGTCCTGGTAGCAGCCGAAGAAGACGGCGTTGAACAGCGTGGTGGACAACTGACTCACCCCGCCGCCCACCGAGTCCTCGAATTCGAGGTTGGCGCCGATCCCGGGCGCGAGCTGGTAGCCCTTGTCGGTGGTGCGCGGGCCGAGCGCGCCGTTGAGGCTGAACGTCTGACCCGGTTCGAGGATCGTGTTGTTGATCACGTCGGCGGCGAGGTGGATGTTGGTGACGCGCTGGCTGACAGCACGGGTGCTCGGTCGTGTAGCTCGAGACCAGCTCGGTGATGTTGAGGTTCTGCGCCCATTCCGTGGTGTGCGCCGGCGGTGTGGTGTGCATGGTCGCGACGACGTGATGGCTGCCGCGCGCGATCTGGTCGGCGACGCGGTTCAACCCCACGCTCACACCGTTCACCGCGGGCACGACCGAGACGCTCGTTCCCGTCACGGCGAAGCTCGCATCCTTCGGTGGGGTCTCCACCGTTGCGAGCGCGGGCGCCAGCGCGGCGCGCAGCGTCGGCACGTCGACGCGCAGGGCGAGCTGCGAGTCGACGATCTGGGTGCGCAGCGCGGTGCTGAGCTCGGCGGGCCGCACGGTGAGCGTGCTGGCGCCACTGACGATCTGCACCGGGCGCGCGAGCAGGCGGCGCGCGGCACGAGCGGCCTCGGCGACGTCCGCCGTGTCGATGGCCGGCCGCGTCGGCCCGATGGTGAACGCGCCGATATCGGCCTGCCCGGACCGGAGCGCCGTGATCACCCGGCGCTCGGCGTCGTCGCGGTCGATCCCCACGCCGGCGCGGGGTTGGATCTCCGCCACCTGGGCGCCGTCGAAGCGCAACCCGCCGTCGACGAGGCCGTTCCCCGTGGCGCCGACCCAGCCGTCGATGATCGAGGCGAGCCGACCGCGGTCGTAGTGCACGGCGAGATCGACGTCGTCGTCGCGGACCGCCCGTAACGGCACGCCGAGGAGGGTGTCGAGTGGGTTGGCCGATCGGCCGTCGCGTCGCGCCGCCCGCACCGTGGCGGCGGCGTCGACGCGGTAGCCGATGGCAGCGGGATCGAGGACGAGCGCGTGGTCGCCGGCATGACCGTGGATCGGTGTGGCGGCCAGCCGGTCGCCGAGGTCCTCGATCCGGTGCAGCGCCTCGGGCTCGGTCGCGCCGCCGAGGTTCACGCCGGCGACCTGCACGCCGGGGAGGACGCGTTCGCGATGGGCGACGCGCTCTCCGATCGCGACGACGACGAGCGCCAGCACGGCGGAGAGGCCGACCAGGACGCACAGGGCGATCCGCTGCTCGTTCCAGGCGCGCGCCACCGCGGCGCGGCCCGGTGGATCGAGCGGCGGCAGCTCCGCGGGACGCGTTCGGTCGATCGGCGTGACCGGTGCGTCGGGCGAGGTCTCGGGGGTGGTGGGGGTCGCCAGAGCAAGCGGAAATTACCGCTTCGTCACGGCGAGACGTCGGTCGGGCCCCGGTGGGGCCGCGGACCTGACGCCCCCGCGGAGCGACCGGTACCCTCGTGCGCTTCCCGACCCCGTCGCTCCGAGGCTTCCGATGACCGCAGTGCTCGACGACCGTTCCCCCACCGCGTTGCGCGACTTCACGCCGCGCCTGGCTCGCCGAGCACCTCCCGAGCGGGTGGATGGAGGCGGTCGACCGGGGCGACGCCGAGGCCGTGGCGGCGCTCCGCGGGGCGGTCGATTACGACGAATGGTGCATCCAGCTCGGAGAGTCGGGACTGGCGACTCCCACGTGGCCGGCCGAGTACGGCGCGGGGCTCTCGCTGTCGCCGGGGGATGCCAAGCACGTGAACGACGTGCTCAACCACTTCAAGATCCCGCGGCCGTACAACATCATCGGGATCGGCATGGGCGGACCGACCGTGATGGCCTGGGGCACCGAGGAGATGAAGCACCGGCTGCTCAAGCCGCTCGCCTGCAACCAGGAGATCTGGTGCCAGCTGTTCTCGGAGCCCGGCGCGGGCTCGGATGTCGCCGGCCTCGCGACACGTGCGGTCCGCGACGGCGACGAGTGGGTGGTCAACGGCCAGAAGGTCTGGACCACGGTCGCGCACATCTCGCGCTGGGGCATGCTCCTGTGCCGCACCGATCCCGACGTTCCGAAGCATGCCGGTCTCTCGTACTTCGTGATCGACATGCACCAGCCCGGTGTCGAGGTGCGGCCGCTCGTGCAGATCACCGGTGACGCCGAGTTCAACGAGGTGTTCTTCAACGACGCCAAGGTCCGTCACGACTGGATGCTCGGTCGGGAGGGCGACGGGTGGAAGGTCGCGATCACGACGCTGATGAACGAGCGGGTCTCGCTCTCGGGTGCGGGTTCGATCGGTGGCGACGCAGTGGGCGGCAGCCCGGTGGGTCGCCTCCTCGAGCGGGCGAAGGGCACCACCGACCCGATCCAGCGCCAACTGCTGGCGCAGGCCTACATCGAGAGCCGCCTGATCCGACTCAACAACGAGCGCGCCGCGGCGAAGCGCAAGAGCGGTGGGGAGGCCGGTCCCGAGGGTTCGATCACGAAGCTGATGCAGGCCGAGTTCAACCAGCGGCTGCAGAACCTCGCGATGGAGATCGACGGCGTCGGCGCCATCGCGTGGGAGGGCAGGGAGCTGTCGAAGACGCAGCGCACCGGCCGTGCCGCGCGCGTCGAGGGCGAGGCGCTGACCGCGTCGGGATTCCTCCGGGCCCAGGCCAACACGATCGAGGGCGGGACCTCGGACGTCATGCGCAACATCCTCGGCGAGCGGGTGCTCGGCCTCCCGAAGGAGCCGGACAACTCGCGTGAGCTGCCGTGGAGCGAGGTGCCCCGGTCGGCCTGACGTCCGGGCGTGACCCCGTCGGGTCTGTCAGCATCCGTCCGTGGATCGACGCCTGACCAGGTTCCTCAAGAAGCAGGGCGCGACCGCGGACGAGATCGCCACCGCCTCGGCCGACGACCAGCTCACGCTGCTCGTGCTCGACCGGCTGCTCGTGCCCGGGACGCCGCACCTCGACGCCGCCGAGGTGTCGATGCGCAGCGGCGTCCCGGAGGAGACGGCGACCATGTTGTGGCGGGCGCTCGGCTTCCCCGACATCCCGGAGGGCGCCGCGGCGTTCACCGATGAGTCGGTCGAGGTCCTGCGGCTGCTGAACGAGCGGTCCGGATCGTCGATGTTCACGAGCGCCGACGACGTCGAGTCCCTCGTCGCGCAGGTGCGCGCCGATCGGCGCGGCGCTGTCGCGCGTCGCCGAGACGTTGTCGGACCAGATCGTCGAGGGCGTGGTCGCGGCGCGCGGTGCCGGTCTCGACGACGAGTCGGTCGCGCTGGTCGCGGCCGACTCGCTCGACTGGAAGGTGCTGGCGCGGCTCAACGACTACGCGCTGCGCGTGCAGGTGCGCGCCGCCGTGCTCCGCAAGCTCCTCACCCCACAGCTGGGATCCGGTGCGCTGCCGGAGCTCACCGTCGGCTTCGTCGACCTCGTCGGCTACACCGCGCTCAGCCAGGAGCTCGACGGCGACGAGCTCAATGCGCTCGTGGCGCGGTTCGAGGGCGTGACCTACGACACGGTCGCGCAGTCCGGGGGTCGGCTCGTGAAGACCATCGGCGACGAGGTGATGTTCGTCGCGGAGGCGCCCGAGATCGCGCTCCGGATCGCGCTCGAGCTCACCGACCGGACGCGCCAGGACGAGGTGCTCCCGCGGGCGCGGGCGGGTATGGCGTGCGGCCCCGCGCTGGCCCGGGAGGGCGATTACTACGGCCGGGTGGTGAACCTGGCCCACCGGCTGGTGGAGATCGCACGGCCGCAGTCGATCATCGTGTCGGCCGAGCTCGCGCACGCGCTCGCCGACCACCCGGCGTTCACCTTCCAACGGTTGCGCAGCCGACGGATCCGCGGGATCGGGCGGGTCGAGATCTACGTGGCCGGTGCCGCGGCGCCGACCACGGCGGATCACCGTGCGTCGGACGCGACCTCGGAGGGTAAGTTCACTCCAGATGAGTGATCCCTCCGACGCTCCCCTCAGCCTCCTGTCGGTGCACGCCCACCCGGACGACGAAGCGTCCAAGGGCGCGGGCACCGTCGCCAAGTACGCCGCGGAGGGCATCCGCGGTGTCCTCGTGTGCTGCACCGGCGGCGAGGAGGGCGACATCCTCAACCCCGCCGTCGACACACCCGAGATCCGGGCGCGTCTGCACGAGGTGCGCATGGAGGAGCTGCAGGCCAGCGTCGACGCGATCGGCTACGCGCAGCTGTACATGCTCGGCTACCGCGACTCCGGCATGAAGGACACGGAGTCGAACGCCCACCCCGACAACTTCGCCAACGCGCCGTTCGACGAGGCGGTCGAGCGGCTCGTGCGGATCATCCGGGCCGAGCGACCGCAGGTGATCATCACCTACGGCGACGACAGCAAGTTCTACCCGCACCCCGACCACGTGCGGGTGCACGAGATCTCCGGTCCCGCGTTCGACGCCGCCGGCGATCCGGCCCGCTTCCCCGACGCGGGCGAGCCGTGGCAGCCGTCGAAGCTGTATTACACGGGCTGGTCGGCGCGCCGCGTGCCGCGCGCTGCACGAGGAGTTCCTCGCGCGCGGCGAGGAGAGCCCCTACGCGTCCTGGTTCGAGGAGCGCGGGTTCGACGAGTCGCTCGACTCGCGGTTCACGACCTTCATCGACGTCGGCGACTTCCTGGCGCACCGCCGGGCCGCGCTGCTCGCGCACCGGACCCAGGTGGATCCCACCGGGTTCTGGATGCGCCTCCCCGACGACGTCGTCCGTCGGGTGTTCCCGTGGGAGGAATTCGCGCTGGCGCGCACCCTCGTCGACACGGACGTGCCCGAGGGCGAGGCCGAGGACGATCTCTTCGCCGGGCTGCGCGTCGGCGCTCGACGCTGAAGGGGAATGGGATGACGAAGTACCTCTCGCAGGAGTGGCTCGACCGCGCGAGGGGCCTCGCCGAGGGTCAACCCGAGCGCGCCGGCGCGACGGCCAGCATCCAGTGGCTGATCGCCAAGGGGCCCGACGGTGACATTGCCTACTGGTGGCGCCTCGACGAGGGCCGGCTCACGGAGTCGGCGCTCGGCAAGCTCGACGAGCCCGACATCACGCTGAGTCTGTCGTACGAGGACTCGGTGAAGATCCAGAAGGACGAGCTCGACGCCAACGCGGCGTTCATGCAGGGCCGGATGAAGGTGGCGGGCGACATGGGCAAGTTCCTGCACCTGCTGCCGATCACCAACTCGCCGGAGTACCGCGCCCTCCAGGCGGAGCTCCGCGAGGGTGCGAGCTACTGAGCGGCTCGCGGCGTCAGCCGGCGCGCTGGAGCTCGCGCAGCGGGCGGTACCCGATGCGCACGACGCCGGCGCGGTCCAGCAGGTGCGCGAAGGCCGCGTCGTGACACAGGGTGGCGTGGTCCTCGACCCGTGACGCCCAGTCGGGATGCGACGACCGCAGCTCGTCGGTGTCGACGGCGGGGTGGAGGTAGACCTCGGTGACGCCCGGGCGGAGGTCGAACAGGATCCGCTCGATGGTCCGCCGCGCGCCCATCGGCGCCATCACGAAGTGGTCGGGGAACACCACGCCCTCCGCGGCCGCGAGATCGCGGAACGGGAAGCCCACCCGACCCTGGGCGGTGGCGCCGGCCATGCGCAGTGGCAGCGCGAAGTCGACCGCCAGCTCCAGGTAGACGTCGAAGAACTCGGGCCGGAGCTGCAGCGTGCCCATGTGGCTGTCGAGGTGGCTGACGTCGAAGCCCCAGAAGATCGCCCGTTCGATCTGCGTGCGGCACTCCTTGCGGACCTCGTCGAGGTCGGCGTGGTCCCAGACGTCGTCGATGGTGCGGGGGAAGCCGCCGTCGCCGTCGAGCAGGCTCGGAGAATGGGTGGTGGGGCCCCAGCGGTAGTTCTCCCATTCGGCGTTCAGCGTGAGGTGCACGCCGACGTCCTCGCCGCGGTACATCGCGGCCGCGTCGCGCGCCCACGGGCACGGCACCATCAACGTGGCGCTGGTCCCGAGTCCCGACCGCAACGACTCGTACACCGCGACGTTCGCCGCCCGCGAAGAGCCCAGGTCGTCACAGTTGACGATCAACAACTTCGCCTCGGCGCCGTACCCGAGGCGCTCCGCCAAGTTCACAACTGGACCTTCATCTCTTCACACTCTCACGAGGTACGGGCCCAGCGTACGGGTCGACGTCACGAGCGCAGTGAGGGGGTGCCGGCACCGAGCGAGTTCGCCCTCCGAAGTGAGCGCCAGCGAACGAGGAAGCGCATGTCTGAGCGAATGGCGGTACCCCCTCACTGCGCGCAACCACCTCAGACGCGTTCGATGATGGTCCCGGTGCCGAGCCCGCCTCCGCAACACATCGTGATGAGGCCGTAGGTGCCATCGGTGCGCTCCAGCTCGTGGAGCGCGGTGGTGACGAGGCGGGCGCCGGTGGCGCCGACCGGGTGGCCGATCGCGATCGCGCCGCCGTTCGGATTCACCTTTTCCATGTCCGGCTTGAGCTCCCGCTCCCACGCGAGGACGACCGAGGCGAACGCCTCGTTGATCTCGACGGTGTCGATGTCGGACATCACCATGCCGGTGCGCTCGAACAGTCGGCGGGTGGCATCGATCGGGCCCGTGAGCATGAGCACCGGGTCGACGCCGACGAGGCACTGATCGACGATGCGCGCCCGGGGTCGCAGGCCGAGGTCCTTCGCCTTGGCTGCGGACATCAGCAGCACCGCCGCCGCGCCGTCGGTGATCTGCGAGGACGAGCCCGCCGTGTGGACACCGTTCTCGCGGCCGACGGGCTTCAGCTTGGCGAGCGCTTCGCGTGACGTCTCGCGGAGTCCCTCGTCGCGCGTCACCGCGTGTGTCGTCCCGGTCGGCTTGCCGTCGTCGTCGACGTCCGGCGCGTCGACCGGCCGCACCTCGCGCTCGAAACGCCCTTCTGCCCACGCCCGCTGCGCGCGGTTCTGTGACTCCAGCCCGAAGCGGTCGCAGTCCTCGCGGGTGATTCCCCACTTCTCCGCGATGCGTTCCGCCCCTTCGAACTGCGACGTCACCTCGTAGCGCGCGAAGTAGGACTTCGGCGTCGGGCGGCCGAAGTCGCCCCGGATCGCCGCGCCCAGCGGCACCCGGCTCATGCTCTCGACCCCGCAGCTCAACGCGACGTCGACCGCGCCGCCCTTCACCAGCGTGGCCGCGAGGTTGGTCGCCTGCTGCGACGAGCCGCACTGCGCGTCGACCGTCGTCGCAGCGACCTCGAGGGGGAGGCCGGCCGACAGCCATGCGGTGCGCGCGATGTTGAAGGTCTGCTCGCCCACCTGGCTCACGCAACCGCCGACGAGCTGACCGACCTCGCTCGGGTCGATGCCCGAGCGCTCGATCGCCCCGATCTGCACGCCACCGAGCAGATCCGCGGGATGAACCGTCGAGAGACCGCCGTTGCGCTTGCCGAGCGGTGAGCGCACCGCCTCGACGATGACGACATCGGAATCCGAAAGGGCAGCCATGTGGTCCTCCAGCGGGGCGCGGAGCGCGGATCGTACTCCTGGGGCGGACCCCGACCGTCCGAGCGGCTCAGGCGCCGGCGTCGAGGATGACCTTGCCGAACGTGGTGTCCCCCTCGACGAGCGCATAGGCGTCCGCGACCGCGTCGAGCGGGACCACGGTGTCGACCACCGGACGGACCCGACCGTCGGCCAGCAACGGCACGACCTCGGCCACGAACGCGTCGGTGGCCGAGGCCTTGTCGTCGATCGAGCGCGGGCGCAGGACCGTGCCGTGGATCTCGGCCCGCTGCTGCATCAGTCCGAGCAGCGGCACGGACGGCATCCCACCGGCGAGCGTCCCGACGACGACGATCCGCCCGCGCGGCGCGATCGTTGCGACCTCGGCGGTCACGTACGGGCCACCGACGAGGTCGATCACGACATCGGGCGGGCCGCCGTGCTCTCGGATCGCCTCTGCGAACGCGATCGGCTCGAGCTCGCGCGGCGCGAGGATCCCGTGGTCGAGTCCGAGGGCTCGCGCGTCGCCGAGCTTCGCATCGGTGCGCGCGGTGCCGGTGACCGTGCAGCCGAACGCCTTGGCCAGCTGCACGACGGCCGTGCCGACCCCCGATCCCACCGCGTGCACGAGGACGTGCTCGCCGGCTCGGAGCCGGCCGCGCGTGCGCATGGCGTCGTGCGCGGTGACGAACACCTCGGGCACGCCGCCGGCGGTGACGAGATCGAGCGCGTCCGGCACGGGCGCGCAGTGGGGGGCGGGGACCACGACGTACTCGGCCTGGGCGCCACCCCCGACGACGCCGAACACGGCCGCGCCGGGCACGGGTGCGACGACGTCGTTCGCGACGCGCTCGACGATGCCCGCGAACTCCATGCCGGGGATGTCTGCGGGGACACCGGGAGGTGCGGGGTAGAAGCCTCGGCGTTGGATCAGGTCGGCCCGGTTGATGCCGGCGCCGTGCACCCGGACGAGGACCTCGCCGGGCCCGGGCTCGGGGACCGGACGCTCCTCGACCGCCAGGGTGCCGTCTCCCGGTGCGATGACGGCCCGCATCCGGCCGACCGTACTCGTCGCACCGGGGCCCCGGGGTGGGGGCGATAGGTTCCGGCCGTGAGCGACGCCCCACGACGTGCGCGGCCGGCAGCTCAGCGCGGAGCGCTGTGCGGGCGGAATGTCCGCCGGCCCGCGCCGCAGG
Source organism: uncultured Acidimicrobiia bacterium (assembly GCA_963756815.1). Classification (GTDB taxonomy): domain Bacteria; phylum Actinomycetota; class Acidimicrobiia; order IMCC26256; family JAENVU01; genus JAENVU01. The sequence goes on along the minus strand of CAVWPR010000061.1, from coordinate 27,478 downwards.
CGCGAGAGCGGGAGAGATGGCCGATCTGAGCATCGTCGACGACGAGGGTCGGGCCGTCGACCTCGACCCCGTCGAGGCCGCCGCGTTCCTCGCCCTCACCGAGGGTCTGGAGCAGGCCACCACGTCGGCCTGCCCGGACTGCCGGTGTCGGGTCGTCTCCGTCGTCGCGTTGGCGGACCTGCTCGCCGACGGCGCCCCCCACGCCGCGCCGGCGAGATCCTCGAGCTCGCGGACGACGCGCCGACCCTGCACCTCTACGTGGTCGACGGCCGGACACGGTGCCTGCATCGGCGCTGGCGGGACCCCGGTCACGAGGAGTGGCTCGACGCGGTCGCCCCGCCCAGCCCGGCGAGACGACGTCCGTAGTCACGACATCGACGCTTCCCGAGCCGGAGCGAGGAACGAGCGGAGGCGAGCAGCTCCGGAGCATCCCGACGCAGCGGCGCTCGGCACATCCGAGCGGAGGAGCCGAGGTGTCAGCCGAGTGCGGTGAGCTCCGCGAACGCGTCGCGGAGGGCGTCGAGGAAGAGCTCGGGGTCGACGAGCGCCGCGGGGTCGGAGTGGATCCCGAGGTGCAGCTCGCCGCAGTACGACAGCACGGTCACGTTCAACGGCACGCCCGCACGCGGGCCCATCGGATAGCTGGCCTCGATCCGGGCCCCGCCGAGGAACAGGTCGACCGGGCTGCCCCGGAGGTTCGAGGTCGCGAAGTCGATGGTGCGGGTCTGGGCCCGCAGCAGGTTCACCAGCGCCGAGGTCGGGACGCCGGCGGTGAGCGCGGCGAGCACGTCGGCCGCCTCGAGGGCGGGTTCCTGCCGGATGCCGTGCAGCGTTTGGTGCATCGCGTGGAGGTGCTCGTCGGCCGCCTCGATCGCGACGGGGACGACGACGCGGCTGGGCGCGAAGCGGTTCGCGGCGAAGTCGCCGCGGGTGCGCGTGCTCACGGGCATCGCCATCCGGAGCGTCTCGGGACGCTCGCCGAACTCGCGGTGGAACGTCGCGAGCGCACGCGTCACGCCGGTGACGAACACGTCGTTGAGACTCGCGCCGTGTGCCTTCCCGGCGCGGTGGAGCGGGTCCAGCTCGATCGCGAGCGTGTCGTAGCGCCGCGCCAGCGACCGGACCGCGAACATCTGCGAATGGCCACGATCGGTGACGATCACCTGCCGCCGGAGTGAGCCGAGGAGCTCGGCCGCGCCCCGAACCCGCTCCGGGATCCGCCGGGGCTGGGTGACGAGATGGAACGTCGCGCCCGCGCCCCGCTGGGCGAGGTCGATCGTCTGCGCGGCGCGCGCGCCGAGCGCCTCGCGGATCACGTCGAGCGGCGAGTCACGGTCGACGGCGTCGTCGAGGTGGCCGTCGCGACGCTCGGCGGCCGCCTCGTCGGCCACGGCCCGGACCGCGTCGATCGGCTGCGGCGCCGGCTCGCGTTCGAGGTCGACGAGGCTCAGCGAGAGGCGCATGCCGCCGACGCCGTCGGTGATCGTGTGGTGCAAGCGCTGCAGGAGCGCGGCCCGCCCCCCGGCGAGGCCCTCGACGAGGGTGAACTCCCAGAGTGGGCGCGACCGGTCGAGGGGTGGCGCCGTCGTGATCTGCGCGACGTCGAGGAAGTCCCGCATCGTCCCGGGCGCCGGGATCGCGATGCGGCGGATGTGGTAGTCGACGTCGAAGGTCGGATCCGGCCGCCATTCCGGCGCGGCGATGCGCAGCGGTGGCGAGACGACGCGGTCGGCCAGTCTGGGGATCGCGACGATCGCCCGCTCGATGGCAGCGCGCAGCCGTGTCTCGGAGGGCACCGAGTCGAGCACGGTGAGGTTGCAGAAGTCGGAGCGCAGCGCGGGGTCCTTCTCGACCGCCCACATCACGGCCTCGCTGGGCGACATCCGCACGACCCGCCTCCTCGTCGTCGGCGTCGGTCAGCGGGGGAGACGAGTGCGCTTGAACTCGTTCAACCGGCTCCACTCGAGCAGGTCGAGGGTGCGCATCAGGTCGTCGGCACGGCCCCGCTCCATGTAGCGCACGAAGACCGCGTCGTCGTCGGTGACGAACGTCGGCACGCCGAAGACCGCGTACCGGTCGACCAGGTGCGTGTGCTCGGCCGCGAGCGTGGCCAACGGTCGCCCGCTCCACGCCGCGTCCTTGACCGCGGCGGCGTCGAGGCCGACCTTCTCGATCGCCTCCTGGAGCACGTCCTCGTGGCCGAGCTTGAGGCCGTGATCGTGCCGCTGGGCGAAGAGCTCGATGTGCGCGTCCAGGAAGTAGTCGGGGAACTCGTCGCGCACGGCGATGCCGTACAGCAGCGCGAGCGTGCCGGTGCCCCACTCACCCGGGTCCCGTTCCCAGACCGGCGGCTCGCCCTCCTCGACGTGGACCTGGTCGAGTGAGAACGCCAGGAACCGGATGTCGAGGTCCTCGCCGCCGCGCAGTGCGTTCACCGCGGCTTCGTGGCCGTTGCGGGCGAACGGGCACCGGTAGTCGAAGGTCAGTCCGAACGACGAGGTCATCGGCTCTCCTTAGCTGGGGGACATGGAGCAGGTCAACCAGTGGAGCGGTACCCGTGTTCCCCGCCGGCCACCCGGCCTGCGGCGCTCAGCGTCCGGCGGTGCCGACCCAGCGGGCGACGGCATGACCGAACAGGAGGCCGAGGCCGGCGCCGACCACGACGTCGGAGGCGTGGTGCATGCTCACGTAGACGCGGCTGCCGGCGACGACGGCGGCGAGCGCGTACCACGGGCCGGGATGGCGGTCGGCGAGCAGCACTGCGGCCGTGAAGGCCGCGGTCGCGTGGCCCGAGGGGAACGACGACGTGATCGGCCGGCGCATCCCGAACGGAAGCGGGCCTTCGGCGACGTGCGGCGCCGGGCGCGTGCGCCGGAAGAGCGACTTCACCGGACCGTTGGTGACCGCCGACTCGAGCCCCATCGCGGCGGCGAAGCGCGTCGCGAACCGGAGGTCGCCGTTCTTCACCGACACGCCCGTGCCGATGATGAACCAGATCAGGCTGTGGTCGGCCGAGCTCGACACCCTGTACATGACGCTGTCGAGGGCGGGTGAGCGCACCCTGGCGATGGCGCGTTCGACGGCGGCGTCGAACCGGTCGACCGTGGGGTGCACTAGGCGGACGTGGTGGCCAGCGGCAGCGGTGGCTCGATCGTGCGGCCGGGGCCGAGCAGCTCGACCGCCTGGAGCGGGTCGCCGCCGTACTCGGGGCAGTACGCCTTGTACGCACACCAGTTGCAGAGGACGCCCGGGTGGGGTCGGAAGTCGTCGCGCTCGCACGCCCGGCCGATCGCATCCCACAGCGCGTCCGTCTTGCGCATGACCCCGGTGACCGACTGCTCCGAGGGCGTGGTGATGATCGCCTCGGGCTTGGAGAGGTAGAGCAGCTGCACGCGCACCGGCCGCCGGCCCAGCACGTGCTGCACCATCGCGGCGTACATGTGGACGCCGGCGAGGCGCTTGATCTCGTAGCGCTCGCTCGGGACCGAGCCGGTCTTGTAGTCGGTGACGACGAGCTCGCCGTCGGCGTCGAGCTCGAGCCGGTCGATGATGCCGCGCAGCTGCACCCGGCCGATGGTGGCGGCGAGGCGGAGCTCGAGGCCGATGGGAACGATCGTGGTGGGGTCCTCGAGCTCGAAGTACTTGCGGACGAGCACCTCGGCCTCCGCGTGGAACTCCTCCCACTGGTCGATCGTGAGCTCGAGCCCGGTGAAGTCGGGATCGCCGGCGAGGTCGGCGCGGGCGCGATCGAGGTCGGCCAGCGCGTTCGGGAGGGTCCGGGCGACCGGGTCACGCAGCATCAGGTGCTCGAGGGCCCGGTGCACCAGGGTGCCCTTGCTCGCGGGAGCCGACGGTGGCTGCGGGAGCCGGTCGAGGTAGGAGAACCGGAACGCGAGCGGGCAGTCCTTGAACGCCGAGAACGACGACGGCGACAGACCGGTCGGTCTTCCTACTCCCATGCGCTCAGGGTACCGGTGGGGTGCGACAGGGTCGCGGACGGCCCCGGTAGGTTCCGGGCGAGACGCAGCGGGAGCCGGAGGAGGCAACGATGAAGGTCGACGGTGGGATCGGCGCGGTGGGCAGGGGCGATCTGGCCGCGATCGGCGCGGCCGCCAAGGCGCAGGAGGACGTCGGCTACGACGGCCTGTGGTCGGCGGAGACCAGCCACGACCCCTTCTACCCGCTGCTCGTGGCGGCCGAGCACACCGATCGGATCGAGCTCGGCACCGGGATCGCGGTCGCCTTCGCCCGCAGCCCGATGACCCTCGCCAGCACCGCGTGGGACCTGCAGGGCTACTCCGACGGCCGCTTCATCCTCGGTCTCGGCAGCCAGATCAAGGCGCACATCGAGAAGCGGTTCTCGATGCCGTGGTCGCATCCCGCGGCCCGCATGCGCGAGCTGGTGCTCGCGATGCGGGCGATCTGGGCCAACTGGCAGGACGGCGTGCCGCTGCGCTTCGAGGGCGAGTTCTACCGGCACACGCTCATGACGCCGTTCTTCAACCCCGGCCCGATCGACGCCGGGCCGCCCAAGGTGTTCCTCGCCGCCGTCGGCGAGAAGATGACCGAGGTCGCGGGCGAGGTCTGCGACGGCATCATCCTGCACGGCTTCACCACCGAGCGGTACGTGCGCGAGGTGACGATCCCCGCGCTCGAGCGCGGGTGGGAGAAGGCGGGCAAGGCCCGCGCCGACTTCCAGCTCTCCGGCCCGCTCTTCGTCGTGACCGGCACGAACGAGGAGGAGGTCGCCAAGGCGCGCGCCGGCACCAAGCAGCAGATCGCGTTCTACGGCTCGACGCCTGCGTACCGCGGGGTGCTCGAGCTCCACGGTTGGGGCGACCTGCAGACCGATCTCAACCGCTTGTCGAAGGAGGGCAAGTGGGTCGAGATGGGCGAGCTGATCGACGACGAGATCCTCGAGACTTTCGCGGTCGTCGGTGAGCCGGAGGAGATCCCGTCCCTGCTGCTCGGCCGGTACGGCGACGTCGTCGACCGGTTGTCGTTCTACGCGCCGTACCAGTCGGACCCCGAGCGGTGGTCGAAGGTCCTCGCCGGCTTCCGGTGAGCCCGGCGACGAACCCACGCGCAGATCTGCGCATTCTTGCGCATCTCTGCGAGCCGATTCCGTGGGTCAGGAGGTCGCGCGGGGGTCCAGCCCGAGGGTGAGCCACTCGCCGACACGGCGGGGCGCCTCGGCGATCATCGACACCGGGGCCTGACGACGCGGCAGGCGGAGGTGGCGACGGCCCGACGTGATCGCGCCGGCCATCGCCGCGGCGACCGCGCGCGGATCGAGCTCCGGGGCGAGCCCGGCCCGTTCGAGGCGGCGCACCGAGGCCGCGGTCGGACCGTAGGCGCGGACGTCGTCCATCATCCCGGTGGCGACGGGACCGATCTCCACCAGCGTGGTGCCCACGCCCGTGCCCTTGAGCTCCGCGCGCAGACCGGCCGTCAGCTGGTTCACGCCCGCCTTGGTCGCGCAATACGCGACGAGACCGGCGCTGGCCAGCGAGCCACCGATGCTCGACACGTTCACGATGTGGCCCCGCCGGCGCGCGGTCATCGACGGCAGCACCTGACGGCACAGCTCAGCGGTGGCGAGGAGGTTGACGCCCACGACCGTGCGCAGCTCGGAGGCGGTCATCGCGCCGAAGGCGCCGGTGTGGTCGACGCCGGCGTTGTTGACGAGCACGTCGATCGGTCCGCGCGCGGCCTCGATGCGCGCCAGCAACCCGTCGACGGCGGCGCCGTCCGCGAGGTCGCACGGGAACGCGCCCGCCCGCTCGTCGCCGGCGGCCCGGACCGTCGCGTCGAGCGCACCCGCATCACGCGCGACGAGCGACACACGCGCGTCCCGGTCGAGGAGGACACCGGCGAGCGCGTGCCCGATCCCTCGGCTCGCGCCGGTCACGACGACGTGTGCGTCGCGTAGCTCCACGACGTTCCTCCTGGTAGACCGGTGACCGGCGGGATCGTACGGTGCCGCGTCCGGCAACGCGCCGCCCGAAGCACCGGCGCCCGCCCGAGGAGGAGCACGCGCATGGGTCCGGAGCGACACGGTGCTCCCGACTACCGGGTGCGGACCGCGCTCGACGGCGACATGCCCGTGGTCCGTGACCTCTACAACGCGCTCATCCCCACGACGACCGTCGCCTGGACGGAGAAGCCGGAGACGCTGCGGGAGCGCATGACCTGGTACCGCGCCCAGCAGCGCGCCGGGTACCCGGTGCTCGTCGTCGAGATCGAGGGGACGGTCGTCGGCTTCGCGTCGTACGCGAGCTTCCGTGGGGACGGGAAGTGGCCCGGGTACCGGCACACGGTGGAGCACACGATCCACATCGACGAGGACCACTGGGGCCGGGGTCTCGGGCGGATGCTCCTCGACGAGCTGGTCGAGCACGCCCGCCGGGCCCAGGTCCACGTGATGGTCGCGGCCGTCGATGCCGCCAACGTGGAATCGGTCGCGTTCCACGAGCGGCTCGGCTTCGTGGTCGTGGCCCGGATGCCCGAGGTCGGCCGCAAGTTCGACCGCTGGCTCGACCTCGTGCTGATGCAGCGGATCCTCTGAGCGGGAACCGGGGCGGGAGCCGGGGCCCCGGTCGTGGTGATTGACCCTCGCCGCGCCCGACCGTACGGTGCCGTGACGGCCCACCATCGAGCAGGGGAGCGCCGCATGCCCGACCTCGACGACGTCGACGCGATCCTCGCGGTCGTCAACGCCGATCCGGACGAGGTGCTGCACACGGTGCCGGCCCATGTCGACGCGACGTTCACGTGGGACTACGGCAAGGGGCAGCGGCCCCAGCTCGAGAAGCTCTACGAGCGGGCGAAGACCGGGCAGTGGAACGGCTCCACCGATCTCGACTGGTCCACCGACGTGGATCCCGAGCGCACCGCCATGGAGCTCGGCGACCGCGACGCGCGGATGAAGTACGTGCGCCGGCTCATGGCCGAGAAGGGGTCGCCGGTCGCGTCGTGGGGTGAGCGGGAGTTCCAGCGGTACGCGGTCGAGAACCTCGCGCACCGGGCGAGCCAGTTCCTCCACGGCGAGCAAGGTGCGTTGCTCTGCACGGCGCGCATCGTCGAGACGGTGCCGTGGATCGACGCCAAGTACTACGCGTCGACGCAGGTGATGGACGAGGCGCGTCATGTGGAGGTCTTCGGGCGCTACCTCGACGAGAAGCTCGAGACTCGGTACCCGATGAACGCGCACCTGGGCGCGCTCATCGACGACATCCTCGCCGACTCCCGGTGGGACATCACCTACCTCGGCATGCAGATCATGGTGGAGGGGCTCGCGCTCGCTGCATTCGGCTCGATGTACCAGACGTCGACCGAGCCGCTGCTCAAGCAGCTGCTGCGCTACGTGATGTCGGACGAGGCGCGTCACGTCGCGTTCGGGGTGCTCAGCCTCCAGGAGGCCTACGCCGACCTCTCCGGTGCCGAGCTCCGTGAGCGCCAGGAGTTCGTCTTCGAGGCCGCGGTGAGGATGCGCGACCGGTTCCTCCACCAGGAGGTGTGGGAGCGGCTCGGGATCGCGCCGCGCGCGATCGTCCCGTACTTCGTGCGCCAGCAGACCGAGGAGGATGTCCTCTTCCAACGGATGCTCTTCGCCAAGATCGTGCCGAACTGCAAGAAGCTGGGCCTGCTCGACGGGCGCGACGGCTGGCTGCGCGACCGCTTCACCGAGCTCGGCGTGATCGAGTTCGAGGACCACGTCGACACGACCGAACGCGACTGCCACGAGTACTGAGCGCAGCGACCTCGGCCGATCGTCGCTCGAGCGTCGGGAGCCGGTGCGCCTCAGGTGGAGCGAGGAACGAGCTCCAAAGCGGAGAGGTGTTCGATGGCCGCCACGGACCGCTCGATCATCGAGCGGGTGAGGGCGGCGCCGCGCTCGTCGGCCGCGTCGAGCGTCGACGTCGCGACGACCGGGTACACGAACGCCCACGCGACGCTCAGGCGGTAGTCCGCCCACGCCTGGTCGAACTCGTAGCCGCCGACGCCCTCGGCGCGCAGCTCGTCGAGCCAGATGCGCAGCAGGCCCTCCTCGTGCGCGGCGCGGTCCTCGGCGCGGAGGGACTGCGTGACGAAGTAGGTGAAGTCCTTCACGCCCTTGGCCACGGAGATGAGCTGCCAGTCGACCGCGATCAGCGGGACGTCCGGGTCGCCGGTGAAGAAGAGGTTGTCGCCCCGCCAGTCGCCGTGGGTCAGGGTCACGGGCGCCTCGCAGAGCCGGTCGCAGAACCACGGGAAGAGACCCGAGTAGCGCGCGCCGAAGTCCTTGATCTCGTCCGACATCATCGAGCCGTAGGCATCGAGCGCGACGGGCCACGCGGCGTCGTAGCTCATCGCCACGGCCTCGGGGAACGGCGACTCGTTGAGTGGGCGGACGTACGGGCTCGCGAGCAGGTCCGGGTGCTCCCACCAGGTGGCGTTCAGATGGGCGAGCGCCCGGACCGCGATCTCCGCGTCGGCGAGCCCGATGCCGTCGATCTGGTCGGCCTGACGGTGGTGGCCGACGTCGTCGAGCAGCAGCACGAAGTCGTGGCTCTCGGGCTCGAACGTCACGTGGTGGGACGCGGGCGGGAGCGTGCCGCTCGTCGCCGCGAGCTCGCGGTAGAAGCCGCATTCCTTCTGGTACATGTTGAGGACCATCGCGACGAAGCGCGACTCCTCGGTCGCGCCCGGGAGCTTGGCGATGACGCTGACGGGTCCCGTGGCGCCCTCGGCGTACGTGGGGGTCACGCGGTACAGCTGACCGATGAGCCCGACGCCCACCCCGACCGGCTCGACCGTCCGCTCGACCACGACGGCGCCGAGCGCCGTCGTCAGGTACTCGGGTGTCAGGTGCTCGATGCTCGTCACCATGGTGATGGTCCCTCCTGCCGGGACGGATCAGACCACGGTCAGCCCGCGAAGTCGAGGATGGAGTCGACGGCCCGGTCGGGATCCTCCATCGGCCCGAAGTGCCCGTGCCCACGCCACAGCTCCAGGCGACCGCCGGGTAGCCGGTCGACGATCTGGGCCGCGAGGCGCGGCGGGATCGCGGTGCTCGTCTCGCCCGCGGCGACCAGCACGGGAAGCGTGAGCTCCCCCAGGCGGTCCCACAGCCCGTTCACCACGCCCATCGTGTAGATGCTCGCCTCGTGCTCGGGCCGGCACTTGAGCTCGACGGTGCCGTCGGGCCGGTCGCGCATGCCGTAGTCGACGTACGCGTGCAACGCCTCGTCGGTCAGCACGTCGAGCGGGTACTTCGAGCCGTACGACGCGATCGCGGCGTCGCGCGACGGCCACACCGCGCGCCGCCGCCGGGCCGATGCCGACATCGGGTTGTCCGGGTCCTGCAGGGCGGCGTCGTAGGTGGGGAACACGATCGGCTCGAACGCCCAGACGCGTCGGATCGCGTCCGGACGTCGCCACGCCACGGTCATCAGCGACGTCGCACCCTTGGAGTGGCCGACCGTGAGGAGGTCGGGGTCGCCGAGCAGCCCGAGGTGGTCGAGCACCGCTTCGGCGTCGTCGGCGAATCCGTCCCACGAGTAGGTCCCGTCGGGCGACGGGTCGCTGTCGCCGTGACCACGGAAGTCGAACGACCAGACGCGACGACCGCGTGCCACGAGCCGCTCGGCGGTGGGCGCCCAGACGACTCCGTGGAAGCCGGTCGGGTGGGACAGGAGGACCGGATCGCCGTCACCGCCCCAGTCGTGGACCGCGAGCGTGAGGCCCGACGGCGCGACGAAGAAATGCTGGACGCGGGGCACCGGCAGTGGCGGTCAGCCCGCCGTGGTGGCGCGCTCGGCGGCGTGGTCCTCGATCGCCTTGGCGATCGCGTTCGCGGCCCGGCCCACGAACTCGCCGCCGCTGCCCGTGACCCATTCGCACGACGCCGCGACCGGCTCGAGCTGGCCGGTGAACCGCGGCATCACGTACTGCGCGAACAGCTCGTACGAGCGCAGCTTCGCCTGGGGGTTCGCCCAGTCGTGGTCGAAGAGCAGGAACGCGCCGAACGCCGCCGCTCGCCTCGACGAGCTCCTCGATGCGCGCGACCGCGTCGTCGGGCGTCCCGATGACCGCGAACCCGCTCGCCTTGTTGTTCTCGATGATCTCGGCGGCGGTGTCGCCCTGCACCGGACCCGCCGGGAGGACGTGGGTGAAGTACCGCGAGAACTGCGCGATGCCGTACTCGACCTCGCGCTCGGCCTGCTCGCGCGTCTCGGCGAGGTGCATCGGACCGACGAGCCGCCACTTGCTGCGGTCGGCCTCGTGGCCGCTCTCGCGTCCGAGCTCGTCCCACAGGTTCCAGTGGTGCCCGAGCAGGTCCATGCCCTGACGCGCGGTCGCGGCGACCGAGAGCATCCCGATGCCGTGCCTGCCCGCGGCGCGGGCGCCGGTGGGCGAGAACGACGCCGCGACCGCGATGTCGAAGCACGGGTCCGAGTAGGGGCGGAGCTGGAGACGGGCGTCGCGCACCGTGAACCACTCGCACTCGTAGGAGACGGTCTCGCCGCGCAGCAGCGCCATCATCACGTCGAGCGCCTCTTCCATCCGCGGGCGCTGCGCGTCGGCCGGGATCCCCAGCATGTGCGCGTCCGAGGTGAGCTGGCCGGGGCCGACGCCGAGCATCGTCCGGCCCCGCGTGAGGTGGTCGAGCAGGACCATCCGATCCGCCAGCATGAGCGGATGGTGGTACGGGAGCGAGCTCACGCCGGTGCCGAGGCGGATCTGCTTCGTGCGCTCCGCGGCCACGCCGATGAACACCTCGGGCGAGGCGATGATCTCGTACCCCGCCGAGTGGTGCTCGCCGACCCACGCCTCGTGGAAGCCCCACCGGTCGAGGTGCACGATCAGGTCGAGGTCGCGCTCGATCGCCAGCGTCGGGTTCTGACCGACGGGGTGGAACGGGGCCATGAAGGTTCCGAAGCGCATCGTGCCATCCGAACCGTTCGCGCCCGTGTCGGTCAAGTCCGAACGGGCGGAGACCTCACGGCCGCTGCGACTCGATCCACCGGTCGAGCGCGGGTCCGCTCTCCAGGCTGGTGATCAGCGTGTAGCGCGGCTCGGTCGCCGTTGTGGACCACGACGTGCCACAGCCGCTGCGTGTCGACGACGAATCGCGCGCCGCGGTGCAGGGGCACCCGCGTCTCGGTGGCCGGGTCCGGCGTGCCGTCCTCACCGCACTCCATGAGCAGCATGTAGGAGTCGGGGTTGTCGGTGAGCTCGAGCCACGCGCGCACGACCCACCCGTCGGTGGACGGGTTGAAGCGGTTGTTGTCGTCGCGGTGGAACGACCGCATCGCGGTCGCGTGGTCCTGGGGCTCGAGCTTGATCGTCCGGACGCGTCCGAAGTTGACGCCGACGCTCTCCACGTACGTGGCGATCGTCGGGCAGCGGAGCGCGTTCGACGTGAGGATCGCGTCCTTGTCGGGCCGCTCGTCGCCGTCGTTCCAGAAGCCGCGGCAGTCGAGTTGACCGTCGGCCGTCGCGATCGGCGCGAAGTTCGTGTCGCCGCCGCTCTTCCAGTCCATGTACTCCAGACCGAGGTACTCCGCCTCGGGCACCTCGAACGGTGCGTCCACGAGCTGGACCCACCCGCACCGGGCGAGCGCCGCCGGGCGCGGGTGCGGTGTGTCGCGCGCGATGTCCACCGACCAGTGCTCGGCGTTGGGCCAGAAGCCGTCGGCGGGACGGGAGCCGGTGAGGGAGGTCGTCGCCATGGGCGGAAAGTCTAGGGACGGACCCGACCGCCGAACGGGTTCACGTGCCGATCGTGGCGAAGTCGTGACGTTGGTCCCGAACCGGCGCGAACCGGGACGGAGCATCCGACCGGTGCGGGGTCGGCTCAGGGGCGGGGAGGCCGCAGCGGCCCGGAACGTCCGCGGCGCGGCGCCGCGAGGTTCGCGAACTCGCAGAGGCGCGGTCGGGTCTCGCGCGGATCGACGATGTCCTCGACGAGGAACACCTCGGCGGTCTTGAACGGGTCGCGGGCGCGCGCGAGACGCGTCTCGATCTCGGCGCGGAGCGCGGCGGGGTCGTCGGCCGCCTCGAGCTGCGCCTTGTACGCGGCCTCGATGCCGCCCTCGAGCGGCAGCGACCCCCACTCGCCCGACGGCCACGCGAAGCGGTACGAGAGGCGGGACGCGTTCTGGTGTGCCGCGCCGGCGACGCCGTAGACCTTGCGCAGGATGACCGAGCACCACGGCACGGTCGCCTGGTACACGGCGGCGAGCGCTCGGGCCCCGTGCCGGATGGTGCCCTGCTGCTCGCCCTCGGTGCCGATCACGAAGCCGGGGTTGTCGACGAGGTGCACGACCGGCAGCCGGAACGTCTCCGCGAGGTCCACGAATCGCTCGACCTTGCGGGACGCGTCGGCGGTCCAACCGCCCGCGTAGTGGTAGGGATCGTTGGCCAGCACCGCCACCGGCCAGCCGTCGAGCCGGGCCAGCCCCGTGACCGCCGAACGACCCCAGTGCGCGCCGATCTCGAAGAAGCTGCCGCGGTCGACGACTGCGTCGACGATCGCGCGCACCTTGTAGACCCGCCGTCGCTCGCGCGGGATCGCGCGTGAGCAGCGAGTCGTCGGCGCGGTCCGGATCATCGCTGGTCGCGACGCGGGGCGGCAGCTCCTCGACCGAGCTCGGGAGGTACGACAGGAACGCACGTGCGCGGGCGAACGCGTCGGCCTCGGTCGCGACCTCGTCGTCGACCGCACCGTTGCGCGTGTGGATGCGGCTGCCGCCGAGCGTCTCCTTGTCGACCTCTTCGATGCCGAGCCGGTTGACCACCGGTGGTCCGGCGACGAACAGCTGGCTCGTGCCCGCGATCATCAGGGAGTAGTGGCTCGTCACGACGCGTGCCGCGCCGAGCCCGGCGACCGAGCCCAGGCAGAGGCTGACCACGGGGACCTTCCCGAGGTTGGCCACGACCCACTCCCATCCCGGGTTGAACGGGACGAACGACCGGCGCTCGGTCTCGAGGGTCTTGACGCTGCCCCCGCCGCCCGATCCGTCGACGAGGCGGACGATCGGGAGGCCGAAGTCGTGCGCCATCCGCTCGGCCATCACCTGCTTCTGGAAGATCGACGCGTCCGCGGCGCCGCCCCGGACCGTGAAGTCGTCCCCGCCGACGACGACCGGTCGACCGTCGACCCGTCCGCGTCCCATCACGAAGTTCGCGGGCATCACCGCGGTGACGCGGCCGTCGTCGCCGCGGGTCGGGCGGCCGGTGAGCGCGCCGACCTCCCGGAAGGATCCGGGATCCAGCAGCGCGTCGATGCGCTCACGCACGGTGAGCTTGCCCTGGGCGCGGTGGCGCTCGACCTTCTCGGCTCCGCCCATCCCGAGCGCGAGCTCGCGCCGGTGCGCCAGCTCGTCCAGCTCGGCTTGCCAGGGGGAGTCGTCGCTCATGATCGTCGGAGGGTACCGGCGACCGGTTGCTGCGGCCCAGGCCTCGGCGTGTGCGGTGATCTCGGTGATGACCGGTGACTTCGCATCCGCGTAGTCGTTCATGTCGCCCCACTCGCGGGTCGCGAGCTCGCGCTTCACCGCGGCATAGCGCTCGCAGTCCGTCGCGTCCTCGCGCAGCCAGTCGCGGAAGAGCAGATGACGGCGCACCTCGCCGGCATCGGCCCAGAGGTGTACGTGCACGTCGCGCGCCGGTGTCCGCAGCATCCGGTGGCGCGGCTCGACGACCCGCAGCACGTAGCCCGCGTGCTCGAGCGGACCGACGGCGTCCTCGATGGACGCGGCCGGGATCACGACGATGTCGATGACCGGCTTCGCGGCGAGACCGGGCACGCTCGTCGAGCCGACGTGCTCGACACGAGCGTCGGGCAGCGCGGACGCGATGCGGGACCGCTCGATCTCGAACCGCTCGGGCCACGCCGGGTCGTGGTCGACGACGACGATCGGGCGCGCTTCGCGGCCGCCGATGAGCCACTCGGGATCGAACTCGCGCGCCACGACGTCACGGTACCGGTGCGCCCGCGATCGTCCTAGGCTGCCGGGCGCGACGAAGGGGGTGGGTCATGAGCACGGCAACGGTGTTCGTGGACGACGCGGTGCAGGGGCATCTCCCGATGATCGGCGTGACCGACGGTGCACCGGCCGAGGGGCTGCATCGCATCCACCTCACGATCGGCGGTCCCTCCGGCTGGCTGTGGTTGCTGATCTTCCTCGGTCCCGTCGGGTGGATCGCGCTGGTCGCGCTCGCCGCGTTCGGGTCCGGTCGCCGCTTCACGGTGCGGCTGCCCTCCACCCGCGCCGCGCTGCGTCACGAGCAGACGCAGCTCCGTGCCGCGGTGGTCGCGGGGCTCGTCCTCGCCGCGAGCGTGATCGCCTGGATCGTCGCCATGGCCGGTCCGTCACCGCGGTCCAACGTGCGCGAGACCCTCGTGCTGCTCCTCGGTGCGACGGCGATCGTGGCGTTGATCGCGACGCTGACGTTCGCCGCCCGGTACTCGATGGCCCGTCCGGGGATCGACCTCGACGCGTCGGGGCGGTGGGTGACGCTCAGCGGGGTGCATCCCGCGTTCGCGTCGGCGTGCGCGGACGCGAACGCGGCGCGCCGCGCCGCGGCGCCGACCCGGACGTAGCCGCTCAGCCGACGGGCTCGCCCCGACCGTCGACGCCGCACAGGCGCTGCCACGCGCCGGGCACGCGGCCGCGAGTGATCGCGCCGGCGTCGACGAGCGCGCCGAGGACCGGACGCGTGGCCTCGTGGCGGAGGGCGACGCGGCGCGGGAGCTGCTGGACCGCCTTCCAGGTCTCCCACATCGGGAGTCCCACCGTGGCGTAGACGCCGGGGTGCACGAACATCTGCCACAGCTGGTCGATGAGCCCGGGAGCGACATGTCGCACCACCGCGCGTTGCGTCGGCCCGGCGCGGTCCCAGGCCTCGGGGAGCACCGAGCGCGCGAACGACAGGTGCCGCGCCTCCTCCTGCCGGTGGTAGCGGTTCAACGCCGCGAGCATCGGGTCGGTGTCGGGGTGGTCGGCCGCGAGCCGCTGCAAGAGGTCGGGGATCTCCTCGCCGGCGAGGGTCATCACGAGCAGCAGCATCTCGTGGTCGGTGATGCGGCGCGTCACGCGGTGGAGCAGGAAGTTGACACCCGGCCGGTCCAGCGGGTTGCGCGCCGTGGGCCCGAGCTCGCCGATGAGCCGGATGAAGGCGCGTGAGTGACGCGTCTCCTCGCCGATCTCGTGGAGCATGTACGTGAGGCGCGGATCGGTGAGGTCGGACGACTCGGCCACGAGGCGGGCGAGACCGGCGGCCAGGACGGCCTCGAAGTGCACGCCCATGGTGAGCATCGCCGCCACCTCCTGCCGGGAGAGGCGGGCCCGCTCGTCGGGCGTGAGGTCGACGTCGAGGCCGTCGATCGACAGGAGCTCGTCGGCGATGACCTGGCCGTCACCGAGCGTGCCCCAGGGGAGGTGGTCGTCGGGCTCGAGCACGCGACGCGACGACGCCGTGTTGAGCCGCTCGACGCGGACGGCGACGGGGTCGACGGTCCGGTCGGCGACGGGGTCGACGGTCCGGTCGGCGATGGGGTCCAGCGTTGCGGTCATGCACCCACGGTACCCCCGAGAATCTACGAGTCAACCATTTTCGTCAGTTTCTCGATTCGTGCCACGGTCGGTAACGTGAGGGCGTGGCGGCCCCGACCTCGGTGCCCGGGACCAAGGGGGACCGGACCCGCCGACGACTCCTCGAGCTCGCGGTCGGGCGGTTCGCGGCCGACGGCTACCGGCGCACCTCGGTCTCGGACATCGCCCGGGACGCCGATCTGACCCCGGCGGCGGTCTACGCCTACTTCGCGAACAAGGAGGCGCTCTTCCAGGCCGCGGTCGACGCCGACGCCAGCGCGCTCATCGAGGCCAGCCGCCGGGCGGTGGAGGGACTCCCGATGCGTGAGGGCGTCGGGCGGATGGTGTCGGTGCTCGCCGAGCGGGTCACCGACCATCCGCTCGCGGCGCGCGTGCTGTCGGGCCAGGAGCCAGAGGTGATCGACCGGCTGCTGGACCTGCCGTCGTTGCGTCGCCTCACCGACGAGGTCGCGGCCGGGATCGCCCTGGCGCAGGCCGCGGACGAGATCCGCGCCGACCTGGACGCGCAGCTCGTCGCCGAGGGACTCGAGTCGATCGTCCTGTCGTTGCTCATGAGCGCGCTGCAGGCGGGGGTGACGCCGGGCTCGCGTCGCGCCACCGCCGCCCGCGCCGTGCTCGAGGCCGCGTTGCGCCCGCCGGAGTAGCCACTTGACCGTGCGGTCGCACGCCTCACAGGATGCGCGCCGTGCGAGCAGCGGTGGCCCGACGCGGGCAGATGGTGGTCGACGACGTCGCGGAGCCGCGCCCGGAGGCGGGGGAGGCCCTCGTCGCGGTGCGCGCCTGCGGGATCTGCGGTTCGGATCTCCACACGCTGCGCCACGCGCACTCGATGCTCGCGCTGGCGTCGATGACGGGCACCGAGGACGCGTTCGACCCGGACGCCGACTTCGTGATGGGGCACGAATTCGCGACCGAGGTGCTCGAGCTCGGGCCCGACACCGACGGGCTCGCGATCGGTCCCGGCGATCTCGTGGTGAGCATGCCCATGGCGTTCACGCCGACGGGCCTCGAGCTGCTCGGCTTCTCGAACCGGTATCCGGGCGCGTTCGCCGAGCGCATGCAGCTCACCGCGGGCATGTGCCTGCCGGTGCCGAACGGGCTCGACGCCCGCACCGCCTCGCTCACCGAACCCGTGGCGGTCGCGGTGCACGCGGTCAACCGGTCGGCGATGCAGCCTGGTGACGGCGCCCTGGTGCTCGGTGCGGGGCCGATCGGTCTCGCGTTGATCGCGGTGCTGAAGGGTCGCGGGGTCGCGCCGATCGTCGCCAGCGACTTCTCGCCCCGCCGGCGTGAGCTCGCGGCCGCGATGGGCGCGACGTCGGTGGTGGACCCGGCGACCGAGACCGCGATGGACGGCTGGACGCGTGCCGCGGGCGCGGCCACGCCGGTGGTGTTCGAGGCCATCGGCGTGCCCGGCATCCTCGACGACATCTGCCGCACGGTGCCGGCACAGACCCGCATCACGGTCGTGGGCGTCTGCATGGAGACCGACTCGTTCCTGCCGCTCGTCGCGGTGGCGAAGGAGCTGCGGTTCCAGTTCGTCATCTACTACGACCCGGTCGAGTTCGCGGACACGCTCCGGTCGCTCGCCGAGGGCGAGATCGACCCATCGCCGTTGCTCACCGGCGTCGTCGGCATCGACGGCGTCCCGGACGCGTTCACTGCGCTCGGCCACCCCGAGGGGCACGCGAAGGTCGTGGTGGAGCCCGGCGCGGGTCGGGCCATCACCCCCGTCTGATCGCAGGTGCCGGCCCGCGGCGGCGTCTTCAGTCGGCGATCACGCGATCGACGAACGCGGCGATGGCGTCGAACGTCGCCTTCGCAACGGGGGCCCAGGGCATCAGGATCTCGTACACGTGGAACACGTGGGGCGCGCAGAGGTCGGTGACGGCGACGCCGTCGTCGCGGAGCCGGGCCACGAGCAGCTCGATCTGATCGCGGAACATCTCGTTGCTGCCGTAGGCGACGAACGTCGACGGGAAGCGCGCGAGGTCGGCGTAGACCACCGACACGCGCGGGTCGGTCGCGGCGGCGTCACCCAGGTAGGGGAGCACCGGGATGTCGACGGGCAGCACGTCCTTGGACGCGTTCTCGACGACCGAGGGTCGCGCCATCGCGAGGTCCACCTCGGGCGAGAGCAGCACCGCGCCGGCGGGCTCGGGCAGGTGGATGGCCCGTGCGTCCTCGAACAGTGACGTCGCGAGGCCGCCGCCGCCCGAGTCGCCCGCAACGATCAGGCGCTCCGGCTGCACGCCGTGGTCGAGCAGTCCCTCGAAGACCCGGACCGCGTCCTCGAGCCCCGCCGGGAAGGGGAACTCCGGCGCGAGGCGGTAGTCGGCCACGAAGAGCTCGCACCCGGTGCGCGCCACGAGCTCGGCGGTGACGACCGTGTACATCGACGGCGTGGTCGCGAGGTAGCCACCACCGTGCAGGTACAGGATCGTTCCCCGCGGCCGGTCCTGTGGTCGGATCCAGATGCCCGGCACGTCGCGCACGGTGCCGGCCTCGACCGTCGTGCCGTCGGCGCGGAACGGCGGGAGCACGAACCGGCAGAGGTCGTCGAGCAGCTTCTCCACCGACCGCAGCTCGGGCGTCGGCAGGCGGAGCGCGCTCGCGAGGAACGACCGGATGATCTCGCGGGTGGCCTCCTGCGCGACGTTGGCGAGCAGCGCGTCGGGGCCGCGCCACGGCCGGCGGAGCGGGAGCATGCCAATGGTGAGGCCGAGTCGCGTCGCGATCGTCCCGACGGCGCGCGTGGTGCCGACGACGCCGGTCGTCGGCACCTCGGGGCGGTCCGCCATCACCATGTCGGCCTCGTCATGTCGACCTCAGCCCGCGGGCTCGCCCATCCAGGGGAGCCGCGGGGTCATCGTGGTGACGAGGAGCCGCCGCAAGGTGTCGCGTTCTGACCGGTCGAGGGGAGCGAGGAAGTCGCGCTCGGCCTGGGCGACCGCACGCACCGCGGCCTCGTGCACCTTGCGGCCCTTGGCGGTGATGCGGAGGCGGTGCCGCCGGCGGTCCTCCGGATCCCGCTCGCGCACGACCAGACCTCGGGCCTCGAGCTCGTCGACGAGGGCGACGATGATCGTGGGGTCGAGGCCGAGCCGGACGCTCAGCATCTGCTGCGAGAGGTGGTCCTCGCCCCCGGTGAACGTGAGCACGAGGAGCTGACGACCGTTGAGGTCGAGCGCCTCCAGCGTGGCGTCGATCAGCGCGTGGAAGTGCGTCCCCGCCTTGAGCAGCAGGTACCCCGCGGAGCTGAGCAACGGGTCGGCCACGGAGAGAATCTAGCGATTCCCGATCATCGAAACTTTCGATGATCTAGGATCTCCATCATGACGCGCATCGGGCTGCAGATCCCGAACTTCACCTATCCCCGGAGCGACGAGCCGCTGTTCGAGCGCGTCGCCGCAGTCGCGGTGGCCGGCGAGCAGGCCGGCTTCGACACCGTCTTCGTGATGGACCACTTCTTCCAGCTCCCGTTGCTCGGCCCGCCGGAGCTCGAGATGTTCGACGCCTACACGCTCCTCGGCGCCCTCGCCGCACGCACGCAGACCGCGCGCCTCGGCACGCTCGTCACTGGTGTGACCTATCGGAACCCGGCGTTGCTCGCGAAGGCCGTCACCGCGCTCGACGTCATCTCGAACGGCCGCGCGCTGCTCGGCATCGGCGCCGCGTGGTTCGAGCTCGAGCACGAGGCGCTCGACGTGCGCTTCCCGCCGGTGGCCGAGCGGTTCGACCGACTCGAGGACGCGCTGAACATCTGCAAGGGGATGTTCACCCAGCGCCAGACCACGTACGCCGGGAAGCACCACTCCGTGACCGACGCGTGGAACTCGCCCGCGCCGGTCACGCCCGGCGGCCCGCCGATCCTCGTCGGCGGGACCGGCGAGAGGAAGACCGCACGGCTCGCGGCGCAGTACGCGGACGACTGGAACTGCAACGCGAACTTCGTGGAGCTGCCGCGCAAGCTCGCCGCGCTCGAGGGGCACCTCGCCGACGTCGGTCGGGGCCGGGACGAGATCACGGTGACGTGCCTCTCGTCGATCGTCGTGGCGGAGACCCATACCGCGGCGGCCGAGAAGCTCTCGGCGCTGCTGCGTTCCCGGGGTGTCGACGATCCCGCACCGATCGTGGACGATCCCGCCGTCCTCCGCGAGGTGCTGCCACGCCTGCTCTTCGGCGATCCCGACGAGGTCGTCGCGCAGGTGCAGGACCTCGTGGCGGTCGGGCTCGACGGCGTGGTCGTGAACATGCCCGTCGACGGGCACGATCCCGCCGCGGTCACGCTCGCGGGCGAGACGCTCACCAGGGCACTCGGCTGATGCCGTCGAGGAGGACGAGATGACCGATCCGGGCGCGATGACACGTGAGGAGCGCGAGGCGTTCCTCGCCGACGTGCACGTGGGCATCCTCGCGGTCGACGAGCCCGGACGCGGTCCCCTGGCGTTGCCCATTTGGTACCGGTACGTCGACGGGATCGTGGAGATCGGCATGGACGGCGAGTCGCTCAAGGCGCGGCTGCTCCGTGCCGCCGGCCGCGCGACGCTGACCGTGCAGACCGAGACCGCGCCGTACGAGTACGTGAGCGTCGAGGGCCCTGTGACCGTCGAGGCGGTGCAACGCGACGACCTCGAGATGGCGACGCGCTACCTCGGTCCCGAGCTCGGGAAGTGGTACGCGGAGCACAACCCCAGCACCGACGCGTCGGTGACGGTCCGGCTCACGCCCGAGCACTGGCGGACCCACGACTTCGGCAAGGTCACCGGTTGAGCGAGCGGTACGCGCCAGAGGGCGTGAGCATGCCGCGATGCCAGCGGTCCGGGGTGAACAGGATGGCGCGGGGATAGTCCTCGAACATCCACCGCGCGAAGTTCCGTCGGGTCCAGGGGGACAGGTCGACGGTCCGTAGCGCCAGCTCGGCCCCGCGTGGGTGCGCCAGCACCCGTTGCAGTCGAGAGGCAAAGCGCAGGTCGCGACCGAGGGCGCGGTCGACGTCGGCGCGGTACCGCGCCGCGGTGGCCTCGGGCGCGTCGTCGCCGAGCGCGGCCCGAGCCGCGAGCACCCCGGTCTCGAGCGCCTGCGCGATGCCCTCACCCGTCATCGCGTCGACCACGCCCGCGGCGTCCCCGGCGAAGAGCACGCGTCCGTGCGCGAGCCGCGCCGGCTCCAGGTGGCTCGGGATCGGCCAGGCACGGTGCGGCGACTCCGGCTCGGCGCGCGGGCCGAGGATGTCACGCATCGACGGGTCGGGCCAGGAGGTCGCGCCAGGTGCGGGCGAGCAGCTTCCCGGTGATTCCGGGGCCGCGCAGCATCCCGAAGCCGACGTTCGCCCGGCCGTCGGGCAACGGGAAGACCCACGCGTAGCCCGGGGAGGAGGTCGCCGTTCGAAGAGGACCCACAGCCTCGGGTCGTCGACGCCGGTGAAGTACTGCCGGAAGGCCGACCACTCGCCGCGTACCGGCGGGGCGTCGGGCGTGAGCAGGCGGCGCGCGCGTGGAGTAGTGGCCGTCCGCGGCCACCGCGAACGGCGCGGCCACCACCGAGCCGTCGGCCAACGTCGCCTCGACGCCGTGGGTCCGCGACCTCAGCGCCGTGATCGCCGTCGCCGAGCCGCAGCTCCGCGCCGGCGCGGTCGGCCCGCGCCACGAGCGCGGCGTCGAGATCGGCGCGGCGCATCACCCGCGCGCGTTCGTCGGCGTGCGGGAGCGGCAGTGTGATGTGACGACCCGACGGCGCGACCAGCACGACGTCGCGCACCGCGGCCGATGCGCCGAGCGCGTCGAGCGGGACGCCGAGCGCCTCCAGCCATCGGAGCGCGCCCGTGGTCAGCCCGTCGCCGCAGGTCTTGTCGCGCGGGAACGTGGAGCGGTCGACGACGACGACCCGCCGTCCGGCGTCGGCGGCGGTGATCGCGGCGGCGGCGCCCGCCGGGCCTGCGCCGATGACCAGGAGGTCGGTCGTCGCGCCCATCCGGCCGACGGTATCCCGCCGGTAGGGTGCGGCCCAGATGGGGGCAGTCATCGAGGCCGAGGGCCTCCGCAAGGTCTACGGCAGGAAGGTCGCGGTCGGCGGGCTCGATCTCAGCGTGCCCGAGGGCGGGGTGTTCGGATTCCTCGGACCGAACGGCTCCGGCAAGACGACCACGATCCGGATGCTGCTCGGGCTCGTGCGCAGCAGTGGGGGGCGGGCCACCGTGCTCGGCGTGCCGTCGGGCCCGAGGCTCCACACCGTGATGCCCCGCATCGGCTCGATCGTCGAGAGCCCGGCGCTCTTCCCGTACCTCTCCGGTCGGCGCAACCTCGAGGTGCTCGGCCGCATCCAGGGCATCGGCCCGGGCGCGGTCGCGGCGGTGCTCGCCCGCGTCGGGCTCGCGGCCCGCGCCGACGACCGCGTGGCGAAGTACTCCCTCGGCATGAAGCAGCGCCTGGCCCTCGCCGCCGCGCTGCTCAAGGATCCTGCCCTGCTGATCCTCGACGAGCCCGCCAACGGACTCGATCCGCAGGGGATGAAGGAGCTGCGCGATCTCATCACCTCGCTCGGCGCCGAGGGGCGCACGGTGTTCGTGTCGAGCCACCTCCTGTCGGAGATCCAGCTGATGTGCGACCGTGTGGCGATCGTGCAGGGCGGGGTGTCGGTGACGCAGGGAACGGTCGAGGAGGTCCTGGCGACGGGACGACCGGCGGGACTGCTCGTGCGCGTCCCGGAGCCGGATCGCGCCGTCGCGGTGCTGGCCGCGGCGGGTGTCGCGGCGCGGGCCACGGGTGACGGTACGCAGCTGCGTGTCGAGCTCCCGCACGACGCCGGCGGGCACCTCAACGAGCTGCTCGCGCGATCCGGGGTGTACCTGACGGAGCTGACTGCCGACGAGGTGGACCTCGAGACGGTCTTCCTCGAGCTCACACGTGCCGCGAGGGTCAGATCCCGTGACGTTCGTCGCGCTGTTCCGGTCCGAGCTGTCGCGGCTCCTCGCACGGCGTGCGGTGCGGATCGCGTTCGGCATCGCGCTCGGACTCACGGTGACCGTCGTCGTGATCGTCGCGATCCGCAGCACCGGAGTGGACGACGACCACACGATGCGGTTGCGGACGCTGTGGCTCCAGGCGCACGGTCACACGGAGGAGACCACGGTGCTGTCGGTCGGGATCTACCTGTTCGTGCTCGCGGCCGCGCTCGCGGCGACGGCGATCGGGGGCGACTACCGCACCGGGACGGTGGGCACGCCGCTCACGTGGGAGCCGCGCCGAGTGCGGCTCGCCACCGCGCGGCTGCTCGCGATCGTGGCGGTCACCGCGGGCATCTACCTCGCGATCAACGCGGTCCTGGTGGGTGGCTGGTGGCTCGGCGCGACCACGCGCGGCTCCGTGGCGGTGCCGTCGCGGTTCTGGCCCGATCTCCTGGAGCTGCTCGCCCGTGGGACCGTCACCACGATCGGGTTCGCGCTCCTCACCGCCGGCGTGGTGCTGCTGACCCGGAGCACGGTGGGCGGGATCCTGGTCTGGGTGGCGTACCTCGTCGGCGTCGAGGGCGTCCTCGCCTCGCGCATCAGCGGCCTCCGCGCCCACCTGATCCTCCCCAATCTCGCCGCCTTCCTCGACGGGCACGCGTTCCGGTTCGCCGACGGCGGATCCGGGAACGAGATCGTGGTCGGACCGTCCGACGGCCTCGGTCTGCTGGTGATCGTCGTGGTGGTGGTCGCCGTGCTCGGCGTGGCGGCGTTCTCCCGCCGGGATGTCGTCTAGCGGCTCCGCTTCGACACCGGGCCGGCCGTCCGGCCAGAATCTCGGCCGCATTTCCGCCGGGCCTTGCGACCTCGTGGCCCGCCCCGAACGTCTCGAGGGAGACCTCCATGAACGTCGTCGTCTGCGTGAAGCAGATCCCGGACCCGGCCGTGCCGGGCGAGCTCGACAGCGACCACACGCTGAAGCGTGAGGGCAAGCTGATCCTCGACGAGTCCGACAGCTACGGCGTCGAGATGGCGCTCCAGCTCGTCGACAAGGCGGGCGGCGGCGAGGTCACCCTGATCTCGATGGCGCCGAACTCCGAGGTGTCGGGTCTGCGGACCGCGCTGGCGATGGGTGCGGCCAAGGCCATCCTCGTCTCCGACGACGCGCTGTCCGGCGCCGACGCGCTGACCACGAGCAAGGTGCTCGCCAAGTGCGTCGAGCGCGCCGGTGAGGTGGACCTCGTCCTCACCGCCACCGAGTCGACCGACGGCTACACGGGCACGATCCCCGCGCAGATCGCCGAGCTGCTCGGCTGGCCGTCGCTGACCTTCGCCAAGGAGGTCCACCTCGAGGGCGGGACCGCCAAGATCCAGCGCCAGACCGAGGCCGGCTACGACGTCGTCGAGGCGTCGCTGCCCGCGGTCGTGAGCGTGACCGCCGGCGTCGTCGAGCCCCGCTACCCGAGCTTCAAGGGGATCATGGCGGCGAAGTCGAAGCCGGTCGACGAGGTGACCGCGCACGATCTCGGTCTGAGCGACGAGGCCATCACGCCGAACCAGACCATCACGTCGGTCACCGCCGCGCCCGCCCGCGAGGCGGGCGAGAAGATCGAGGACGACGGCACGGCATTCGAGAAGGTCGTCGAGTTCCTCGACGGGCTCAAGGTCATCTGAGAGCACGGGAGAGAGCGACATCATGAAGATCTGGGTCTACGCAGAGTCCGAGGGCGACAAGCCCACCACCGCCACGCTCGAGTTGGTCACCAAAGCGCGTGAGCTCGGCGACGTCGAGTGCGTGTACGTCGGCGGCGAGGCCGCGACCGTCGCGCCGGCGTTGGGCGAGTACGGCGCCGCCAAGGTGTTCGTGGTCGACGCGGGCGAGAGCCTGGCCGGAGTGGTCGGCGCCGCCGCGATGGCGCAGCTGGCCGGCGAGCACTCGCCGGACCTGATCCTGTTCGCGCAGAGCTACGACGGTCGCGACGCGATCGCCCGACTGTCGGTGAAGCTCGACCGCACCGTGCTCACCAACGGCATGTCGCTGTCGGCCGAGGGCGACGCCGTCACCGTCGGCACCGCGATCTTCGGCGGCAACATGCTCGTCGACACCAAGTTCGAGGGTCCCGGTCCGCACCTCGCGGCGATCCGGCCCAAGTCCTTCGTCGCCGAGCCCGGCGGCGCGGGCGCCGGCGAGATCGTCGAGGTCGGTGCCGTCGACGCCGGCCGCGGCGTCGGAGGCGAAGATCCTCGAGCGTCACGTCGAGGAGCGCGAGGGACCGAAGCTCGAGGAGGCGGCCGTGGTCGTGTCGGGCGGGCGCGGCATCGGCGCCGCGGAGAACTACGAGCCGCTCGTGGAGGAGCTCGCCAAGCTGCTCAAGGGCGCGTCCGGCGCGTCGCGTGCGATCGTCGACGCCGGCTGGGTGCCCTACTCGAAGCAGGTCGGCCAGACCGGCAAGACCGTGAAGCCGAAGGTGTACCTCGCCCTCGGCATCAGCGGCGCCACCCAGCACATGGTGGGCATGAAGGGCTCCGACAACATCATCGCCATCAACAAGGACGGCGAGGCGCCGATCTTCTCGGTGGCCGACCTCGGCATCGTCGGCGACGTGCACAAGGTCGTGCCGAAGCTCATCGAGGCGCTCAAGGCCCGCTGAGCGGCGGCCTGCGGCTCAGTCCGCGAGATCCACCAGCACCGGCGCGTGGTCGGAGGGCTGCTTGCCCTTGCGCGCGTTGCGGTCGACGAGCGCCCACTGGACGCGTGCGGCGACCGGTGGCGACGCGAGCACGAGGTCGATCCGCATGCCGCGGCCCTGGTGGAAGTCGCCGCCGCGGTAGTCCCAGTAGCTGAACAGCCGCTCGTCGTCGTAGACGGCACGGAACGCGTCGACCAGGCCCCACTCCTCCAGGCGCCGGACCGCGGCCCGCTCGGGTTCGGTGACGTGGGTGGCGCCGGCGAAGGCCTTCGGGGACCAGACGTCGCGGTCCTCGGGCGCGACGTTGAAATCCCCCATGATCACCAGCGGATCGGCCGGGGTGAACGCGCCGTCGACCCACTCCGCCAGCCGCTCGAGCCACTCGAGCTTGCGGTCGTAGAACTCGCTCGGCACCTCCCGGCCGTTGGGGACGTAGACGCTGACGACGCGGATGCCGCCACACGTGGCCGCCAGGAGGCGGGCGTCGTCGGCGTACGGGTCCACGAGCCCTTCGCCGAAGCCGTTGCTGGGGTCCTCGATGCCGACCCGCGACAGGATCGCGACGCCGTTCCACTGGTTGTAGCCGTGGTGCACGCTCTCGTAGCCGAGCGCGGAGAACGCCATCGCCGGGAACGCCTTGTCGGCGAGCTTCGTCTCCTGCAGGCAGAGCACGTCGGGTCGCGCGTACGCGAGCCACTCCTCGACGTGCGGCATCCGCGCCTTCAGCGAGTTGACGTTCCACGTGGCGATGCGCATGCCGGTTCCTCGGGGTCGGTCGGTCACGGCGTCGGGGTCGGGCCGTAGGTCGGGTCGGTGACGGCCAGCTTCGACCGGATCGTCGCGCGCACCGCATCGAGCGCGGCGCGATCGGTCGGCGGGATCTCGCCGGCGCGGATCCGCCGGGCCAGCTCCACGGTGAGATCGCGGATCGAGCCGTCGGTGCCGAGCAGCCCGTGAGCCGCGCGGCTTCGGCGCGTGCCTGGGCCGGACCGAGCGCCAGCTCGCGCTCGACCATCGCGAGGATGCGGGCCGCGACCCGTGCGTGGAAGCCGACCCGGCCGGTCACGCTCATGACGTCCCGCTCGAGGTACTCGCGCACGGCGTCGACGAGCTCGATCGACCGTCGGACGGTCGTGCACGGTCTCCGCGACCTCGTCGCCCTCGGTCGCGGTCGCGCCGTCCGGTGCGATCGCCGGCTCCTCGTGCGGGCCGCGGGTCGAGGAGCTCGAGCAGGTCCCACTCCTGCTCCGCCACCCGACGGCCGAGCGCGGCGAGCTCCACCGAGCGGACCAGGCCGTTGAGGTGCGAGAACGTCTGCATCTCGCAGATGACACCCCACTTCAGCGTCCCGAACACCTCCCAGAAGTGGAGGTGCGCCGGGTCCACGGTGCGCCCGGACGCGTCGGCGTAGACCGCGAGCAGCTCCTCGGCGGTGCCGAACCCGCCGGCGCGCCGGTCGACGTTGCCGAACCGCCACGACTTCACGCAGAACCACCCGAGATCCTCGACCGGGTCGCCGAGGTGCGCGAGCTCCCAGTCGAGGACGGCGCGCAGGCCTTCGGGCCCGACGATGAAGTTGCCGGTGCGGAAGTCGCCGTGCACGAGGGCGGGCGGAGTCGCGGGCAGGTCGGGCGGCGCGCTCGGTGAGCCAGCGCAGCCCGAGCTCGAACGCCGGGTGCGGCTCGCCGAACACGTCGATGACGGCGCGGTACTGGTCGACGAGCTGCCGTCGCGTCCTGCGTCGCGAGCCGGGGGAGGTCGGCGACGGGCACGGCGTGGATCGCCGCCGCGGCGCGTGCGCACTGCGCGACCATCACCGTGCGGGCCTCGGCGTACGGTCTCGTCGCGCAGCAGCTTGCGGGGGATCGTCTCGCCGTCGATGCGCTCCATGACGAAGCCGGCACCGAGGTCGTCCCCGGCGTCGAGGAGGAACCGCACCGCGGGGACCTCGACGCCGGCGAGTCCCGCGGCGCGGACGAGCTCGAACTCGGTCGACCGATCGGTGGAGCCGATCGTCGAGCCGGGGTCCCGCCGCAGCACCAGGCCGTCGACGGTGCCGTCGTCCGGATGGCGTCGAACGCCCAGGTCTCGCGCGACGCGCCACCCGAGAGGCGGGTGAGACCGTCGATGCCGGTGACGCCGGGGAGGTGGCGCGCGCACGCGGCGGCGAGGAGGTCTGCGGTCACGGAGGGCACGCGCGAAAGCTAGTGGTGGTGCCGCCCACGGGATCGGGTCGG
>CAVWPR010000060.1:0-10094 GCA_963756815.1 uncultured Acidimicrobiia bacterium | reverse complement strand
AGCCCTCCACGATCGGCAGCAGCCACCCGAGATTGAAGCCCAGGCCCTCGATCACGGCGCGGAGAGCCGCGACGCTCGGTGTCGAGCGACAGGTTGAGGAACCCGCCGCGGATCGTGCCGTTCGCGCTCGGTGAGAGCGACCCGGCGAGCCAGGGCAGGAACAGGATCTTGCCGCTCCCCGGCGGGACCGTGGCGAGCACGCGATCGAGCGCGGCGAACGGATCCTCGGTCGCGTGGTCGCCGAGCTCGTCGGTCGTGTGCACGACGTGCTCGAGTACGTGCTCGACGACCTTCCCGGACAGCCCGTTCTCGGCCCACACGAGGTACTCGCCCTGAACGGCCCCGGCATCGACAGCACCTCGTGATCGAGGTCGGTGCCGAACTTCTCGGTGGTGTCGAGCATCACCGACGTGGTGCCGATCATCAGGCCGATGCGCGGGTCGGCCCGGGCGCCGGTGGCGATCGCGCCCGTGTGGCTGTCGTTGATCGCCGCGTGCACGACGGCTCCGGCCGGGAGGCCGAGCTCCGCCGCGACCTCGCCGCGGAATGTGCCGACCGGGTCGTCGAGCGGACGTAACGGGGGCAGCTTCGAGGCGTCGATGCCGCTCATCTGCACGAGCACCGGGTCGTACTCCGTGGCGCCGAGCGTGCGGTTGTCGATCAGCTGGGACGCGAACTGCGTGCACTGGTTGGCGACGACAACGCCGGTGAGGCGCGCCGCGACGAGCTCCATGACCTCGAGGTACGCCGCCGTCCGGGCGTGGATCTCGGGCTCGTCGTGCTGGAAGTGGAGCATGTGGGACAGCGACAGGCCGGCGCCCACGGGCGGGATCCCGTGGTGATCGGTGAACGTCATGAACGCCTCGGGCTCGTGTCCGAGGATCTCGAGGCAGTGGTCGGTGCCTCGCATGTCGAGGTACATGACCAGCGGCCCGATCGGCTCACCGGTCGCGTCCATGGGCACCGTCGACGAGTACTGGCTGTCGATCCCGATGTGCGCGACCTCGGCGGCTGCCCCTGGCGTGGCGGCCACCACCTCCCGGGTGGCGCCGACGACCGTGGCCCAGAGCTCGGCCGGGTCCTGGGTGGCGATCTCGCCGTCGCGGACGGTTCGGATCGGCCGGGCCGCGGCGGCGACCAACCGGCCGGTCTCGTCGACGAGCGCGACCTTGGCGTTGGTCGTTCCGACGTCGATCCCGAGCGTGTGGGTCACCTGCGGAGGTTAGCGATCGTCGTCACGCGCCCGTTGGGCCGGAGGCGGTCAGCGTGGGTCGCACCCGTGCCCGTGGGCGGGGTCGCCGGGGCGGTGGTGGTCGTGTCCGGCCCCGCAGTGCTCGGGGGTCGACGACGCGGTGCGGGTCGTCGTCGCGAAGTCGAGCTTCAGATCCCCGGCCTTGTCCGCGATCGTGAGCTGCTGGGACCCGAACGGGACCAGGGCCCAGGGGTTGTCGTAGCGCTTGCCGGAGTCGAGCGCGACGGGCCGGCCCTTCACGGTCAGCGCGCCGGTGGTGCCGAACGTGACGAGCCCCTCGGTCGGCGACGCGTAGCTCACGTCGAAGCCGCCGGCGAGCCCGTTGACCGGCGCGCGAGGCGCGACGTGGATCGCGCCGCCCAGCACTGCGGCACGGAACCGGGCGAAGTCGCCGAACGACTTCGCGTCGCCCACCTGCGTGAACCAGACGTCGTCGGCTCCACCCGGGGCGACGAGGTCGAACGGCTTCGTCAGCCCGTGGGTGTAGATGCCGGGGTCGGTGTAGGTGCGCCACTGCATCGGGCGCCACGACCACAGCGCCACGTAGCCGTTCCCCTTGCGCCCGAACGTCCAGCCGTTCTGCTGCACGACCTCGTCGAACCGCTCCTGCGGGAAGTACGCGTGCGTGTAGTCGAGGTACTTGAACGCGGTCAGCGGCGGTCCCGGGTTCGCGAAGGCGGGCGCATAGAGACTGACCGACAGTGCGCCGTGCTGCGCGGCGCGCGGCAGGCTGCCGTTCCCCGTCCAGTAGCCGTCGTCGTCGGGCCACTGCGTGCCCGACTGCGGCTCGTTCTTCGGATGGGTGGTGAACACGATCGCCTGCTCGTCGAGCGTGGCCTGCGAGATGTGGTGCTGCTCGCTCGCGAATCCGGGCCGGTACGACTGCGCGGTGGAGAGCATCACCGAGTCGGAGCGGTACGTGTAGGTGTCCACGGCGGTGAGCAGCGCGAAGCCGAGCATCGCCTGGAGCGACTGCGCGAGGTTCTGCGCGACGGTGCGGTTCCCACCGGTGAGGTCGGCGATGGGCTTGAAGTCCTTGAAGAAGTCGGACTCCCACAGGCCGTACCGGTCCAGGGTGTCCATCGTGAGCGGGACGGTCTGCCACGCGGTCTGCGCGCCCTTCTCCCACCAGAACTCGACCTCGTTCGGGTCGGAGAACGAGTGCCCGTCGATGCCGGTCTGCGTGTGGTCGACCGGCGCCGCGGCGTCGAGGGCGACTCCCATGTGCTCCTGGTCGACGGTCGTGTACTTGGACTGTGCGACCCGGAGGATCACCGCCGGTACCCGGTAGCGCCGCGCCCGCGCCATCAGCGTCGCGCCCGGGTCGCCGGTGGAGTTGTACCCGAGGGTGGTGTCGTCGAACAGCAGCTTCGACAGGTTGAAGATGTCCTGGTCGGTCGCGACGCTCTTGTCCTTCATGTACGAGCGCCCGTGGGTCGCGCCGTCGTTGCCCTTCTGGATGTGCAGCGCGATGTCGAACAGCAGGAGGTCGAGGACCATCGACGCCCGCCGGCTGAGCACCGGGTCGTTGACCCACTCGACGATGGTGATCAGCGCGTCGAACGTCTTCTGGTAGTAGACGTCGGAGTGCCATTCGGTGAAGCCGTACTTCGCCTTCTCGGTGAGCCACTTGTCGATCAGACCGTGCGCGCGGTCGCGATGCCAGGCGCCGGTGTGACCGTCGGAGGAGAACACGTCGTTCGGGAACGCCTGGCCGGCCAGGTACTCGTCGGCGTGGTACAGCAGCCGGTGGTTCTCGGACCAGTAGTACCGCTGGTCGATCACCCCGGCGGGCTGCGGATCGGTGTACCAGTACTTGAAGCTCTTGAAGTGTGCCTCGGTCGCGGCGCGCACGTCGGCCGGGAGCAGGTCGCGGTAGCCGTACCAGAGGTTCATGAGGTACGTGAGGTCGAAGTCCGACGTGTCGACGTAGTTGTCGAACCGCGAGAACGAGTTCGCGAAGTCGGCCATGGTGATGCCCGCGGTGTCGAACGGCTGACCCGTCCGTCGCGCGTGCTCGGCGTTCGCGATGAGGTTGGTGAACGATCCCGGCGCGAACTGCGTGGAGGCGTAGTCGAGGTACGAGTTCTGACGCGCCCGCAGGTAGGACGTGGGAACGAAGCCGTCGGTCGTGCGGGGACCGGGCGGATCCGGGTCGAGGAGCACACGACAGCCTGTCGCGACCATGGCCAACGTCAACACGACGACGAGCGACTTCCGCACGTGATCCCCCTCCACCCGAAGCGGGAAAGCCTCGCACGGTGGCCCGCGGCCACGCAACGTGGCCTGCCTCGTCGGCGGCTCTGCCACTATGGCGTCGTGGCTGAGCCGGTGATCGTGTTCGGGATGCTCGACGGCATGATCGAGCACCTGTTCACCCGAGAGCAGCGCACCCGGCTCGAGGCGTGCGGGCAGGTTGCGGACCCGGTGCCGCTGGCCGCCTGGGACGATCCGCGCGCCGACGCGCTCCTCGCGGAGGCGGAGATCCTCGTGGGCCACTGGGGTTGCCCCACCCTCACCGCCGCGGTGCTCGAGCGCGCGCCGAGGCTGCGCCTCTTCGCCTACGGCGCCGGAACGGTGAAGTGGCAGGTGACCGACGCCGTGTTCGAGCGCGGCATCGTGGTGACCTCGGCCGCGGCTGCGAACGCGGTGCCGGTCGCGGAGTACGCGGTCGCGGCGATCCTGCTCGCCAACAAGGGGGTCTTCCTCGTCCGCGAGCTGCAGCGCGACCCCGACGCGCAGGTCACCCTGGATCGATCGCGTGTCGGCAACTGCGGAGCGCGCGTCGGGATCGTGGGCGCGTCGTTCGTCGGACGGCTCGTGATCGACGCGCTGCGGGCCACCGACCTCGAGTGCGCGGTGTATGACCCGTACCTCAGCGACGAGGAGGCGGACGCGCTCGGCGTGGAGAAGGTCGAGGCGCTGGACGAGCTCTGCGCGTCGGTGCGGCTGCTGTCCATCCACGCACCCGACATCCCACCGACCCGCGGGATGATCGGCGCTGCGCAGCTCGCGGCGTTGCCCGATGGCGCGACGGTGGTGAACACGGCCCGGCCCACGCTCGTCGACCAGGACGCGCTCGTCGCAGAGCTCACGTCCGGCCGGCTCGCCGCGGTGCTCGACGTGACCGAGCCCGATCCGCTGCCGGCCGGCCATCCGCTGCTCGCGCTCCCGAACGCCTTCGTCACGCCGCACGTCGCCGGGGCGATGGGCAACGAGCTCGTCCGCCTCTCCGAGCTCGCGGTCACCGAGGTGGAGCGGTTCGTGGCCGGTGAGCCGCCGCTCCATCCGGTCGTCGCCGCCGATCTCGATCGGATCGCGTGACGGGGATCCGTCCGGGACTCTGCTCGGTCACGCTGCGGGCCCGGACCGTGGACGACATCGTCCGGATCGCCGCTGAGTGCGGGCTCGCGGCGATCGAATGGGGGGGCGACGTGCACGTGCCTCCCGGCGACACTGCGGCGGCGTGCCGCGCGCGCAACGCGTCGATGGCCGCGGACCTCGACGTCGCGTCCTACGGCTCGTACGCCTTCGCGCTCGGGCTCCCGGATGCCGACGAGTCCGCCGCGGTGCTCGACACCGCGATCGCGCTCGGCGCGCCGAACGTTCGGGTGTGGGCCGGGTTCGGCGTCACCGCCGAGGGGGCGCGGTTCGACGCGCTCTCGGCCGCGTTGGCGCAGTTCGCGGGCGCCGCCGCAGCCCGTGGTCTCACCGTCGGGCTGGAGTACCACGGCGGGACCGCGACGGCGACGATGGCGGGAACGCTGGCGTTGCTCGACGCGGTGGGCGCGCCGAACGTCATGTCGTACTGGCAGCCGCCGTACTGGCGGGGACCCACGACTCCGGGAGCCGACGCGGCCGAGATCGCGTCACTCGGCGCGCGGCTGTCGCACCTGCACGTGTACGAGTGGGCCGGCCCGGAGGACCGCCGCCCGCTCGTCGACGGCGCCGACCGGTGGAGTGCGGTGCTCGATGCTGCGTCGGCGCTCGGGGGCGACCGCGTCGCGTTCGTCGAGTTCGTCGCCGGCGACGACCCCGACGCGCTGCGGCGCGACGCCGCCACCCTTCGTTCCTGGCTGCCCCCCGGCGTTTCTGCGGTGAAGTCCGAGCCCTGACACCGATTTCGCCGCAGAAACACGAGAGTCTCTCCTGGCCCCGCAGCTCAGGGCTCGTCCAGCACGACCCGCTCGAAGAGGTCGGCGGTGCGCGTCGCGATGGGGCCCCAGTCGAAGCGTGGGCGCAGCGCGGTCATCGCGGCGCGGGCCGCGTCGAGTCGCTCGTGCGTGAGCGCGTCGAGCGCGGGCGCGATCTCGGCCGCGGTGTGGCCCACTCGGATGCCTGCGTCGCCGAGCATCTCCGTGAGGAACGGCCAGTCGGAGACCAGAGCAGGGAGGCCGACGCCGATCGCGTCCGCGAGGGTTCCGGTGGCGAGCATGTCGCCGTCGGGATCGAAGGGGAGGGCGAGCGCGTCGCACGCCGCGAGCCGGGCCGAGTACGTCGCCTCGTCGGCGTGGCGGTACCGCTCGGCGATGGCGATGCGCGGGTCGTCCGGAGCGGTCTCGCCGTACGCCAGCGACCAGCACACGACCTGGAGGTCCTGACGCCGGCACCCGGTGACGGCGCGGAGGAACTCGCCGACCCGCTTGTCGGTGCGTGGCGCCCCGACGAGCCCGATGCGCAGACCGGTGGGGGCCAACCCGAGCCGGGCCTCGGCGTCGGCGCGTGGCATCGATGCCGCCTGCGGCCAGAGGTCGCCGAAGTGCCCGTGCGGGATCACCTCGTGCCGGCAATCGGGCCGGAAGCGGTAGCGGGCGAGCATCCGATCGCGGCCCCACGCCGTGTGGTGGATCACGCCGGCGGCGACGTCGGCCCACCGCTGGTAGATCGGATCGAACACGTCGGCGCGCTTGTCGTGCGGGGTGAGGTTGTGCGCGGTCCAGACCACCGGGATGCCGTGCGCCGCGAGCCACGCGACGAGCCGCTCGTGGATCTCGGGATCGTCGAAGCCGAACCACTCGGGCCAGTGCAGGTGCAGGAGCTCGACGGCGCGGAGGTCGACCGCGCGGTCGGCCTGCACGCCGATCGGCGACGCGACCTCGAGGACCCGGTCGTCGATCGGGGTGTACAGCAGGCGGTCGTACCAGTGGCCGTACGCGGTGCTCGCGACGCGGAGCTTCGGCGTGACGCGGGCGGTGAGCCGGACGGCGCGCACCGGGTCGACATCGATCTGGTGGACCGCTGCGAGTCCCGAGTACGGCGTGGCCCACTCGTGGAGCCCGTCGACGACGACGCGCGTCGTCGCGTGCGGTGCACTGGCGTCGAGCTCGACGTGGAGCGGCGCGCGGGCGGTCTCGGGTACGACGAGCGCGATGCCCTCCGCACGGTCGCCGACGGTCAGATCGTGCTCCACCACGAGGGTTCGTCGGTCGACCGTGTACGTGGTGGTGCACGAGCCGGCGACGGGCTCGGGGCGCGCGCCGTCGAGACCGCGTCCGGTCACCGCGAGCGCGTCCCAGTGCGCGGTGACGGAGTCGGTGCCGGCATCGAGCCGGACCGGGAGCTCACCGGTGGTGGCTCGCCGGCCCCGGCTCACGACGAGCGGCGCCCACACGACCAGATCGTTGTCGACCGGTGCCTCGAAGGTCCCGGGGTCGTGGGGGATGGGCAGGTAGTGGCTCCGGGTGACACCGACGAAGGGCACGACGGCGCGCCGGCCGGGTGCGGCGTGCACCCAGACCCCCGCGCCCCGCTCGGCCTCGAAGCGCACCAGCCGATCGGTGGGGCGGTACGTGTCGGCGGGCGAGGCGGCGGCGACGAGTGGTGCCTGCCGCAGGGTCGCACCGGCCCAGGCGAGCTTGCCGAGGACGTCGAGCGTGAGCTGCAGCCGACGTGCCGGGCCGCGGTAGGCGTCCTGGTCGCGGTGGCGATGGGCATCGGCGACGCCGTCGGGGTCGAACCGGACCGTGGTGGCCGCGAACGCGTCGATGCCCCGCCGGACCCACGCCTCGGCGCGGTCGTCGCGGAGGTCGTCGCGCAGCGCGAGCGCGGCCAGCTCGACCGTCAGCGCGTCGGCGAGGACGCCGGTCGATCGACCCCACGGGATCGCGGCGCCGTCAGGACCCGCGACCGTGTCGACGAGTGCGAGCGCGGTGCGCGTGCCGTCGCGCCACCGGGGTCCGATGAGCGGCGCGAGCGGCTCGCAGAACAGCCAGAGGTCGGCCGTGTAGATGTCGTAGCGGCCGGACGCGTCGTTGGAGTCGTCCAGGTATCCGTCGGGGTTCTCGGTGAGGAGCGCGGCGAGGCGGCCGATGAGATCTTCGAGCGGCGCGCGGTCGTCGGCGAGCCCGAGCTCGGCGCGTGCGAGCTCGCAACGCGACAGCACGGCGGCGTAGTTGCGCGGCAGGACGTCGGCGGTGAGGAGCTCGATCCAGTCGCGACTGTCGACGGCCCGTGCGACCTCCTCCCGTTGCTCGTCGGAGCACGAGGCGAGGAGGGGATTGCCGTCGAAACCGCCGGCCCGGAGCAGTGTCTCGGCGATGCGGTACGAGAAGAACGTGTGGGTGTTCCGACCGTCGACCTGCCCGAGCTGCTCGGTGACGAGCGCGTCGATGGGAACGTCGGCGACCTCCCGCACGCCGCCGTGCGCGAGGTGCGTGAGCGTGAACAGGAGGTCGGCCCGGACGTCGGCGTCGACCGGGTGGCCGGCGAAGGTGTGCGGGATGCGCCAGCCGGGGAAGTGGGCCCGGGCGAGCGCGCCGACGGCTTCCACGGTGAAGCCGAGCAGTCCGTCGGCGAGTGCCCGGCTGTCGTCGATCAGGACACCCATCGTCGGTACTCGCCCTCGATTCGGTCGGTCGACCACGGGCCGTCGTGCACCAGGACGCGGTACCGCACATCGAGGGGCGCCGGGCCGATCGTCATCGGCTCGTCCCAGAGGAAGGCGGCGTTCACGAAATTCGCCCAGCCCTCGCCGTAGGTGTCGGCGCGTGTGGACGCGTACCACGGCGTCGGGAAGCGCGGGTTGTCGGGATGGTCGAGGATCACGACGCCGGCCGGCGCCGGCACGGGCACCCCGTCGTGCGCGATGCCGTCGATCGCGAGCCACCGCGACGGCTCGCCGAGCGCTCGTTCGCGCTCGGTGCCGTCGTCGAGGCGCAGCACCGTGTCGGTCCACGTCGGTGCGCCACGAAGGGTCAGGCCGCCGTAGCCGCCCCACGTCGTGAACGGCGTGCGGTCGAGCACCGTCGGCCGGGGGACCGAGAGTCGTTCGGTCCAGTCGATGCGGTGGGTGGCGTCGTCGACCGCGGCCGCGCGCAGCGTCCTGGTCTCGGTCACGCGCACGGTCGTGCCATCCGGCGCGATCCAGTCGATGGCGGCGTCGACACCGTCGTCGGTGTCGGTGACGCGGCTCGTGCGCAGCGTGCCGAACTCGCCGTACTCCTCCCAGAAGTTCTCCTCGTCCACGAACTTGATCGTGAACCAGAGCGCGTGGTGCCACGGGTGGTCGGCCGGTGCCTCCACGCTCAGCACTGCGCCCGCCGGCGTGGTGAGCGGGTGCACGTACGGCCGCGGCGCGTCCCAGACGCAGGGGAGTTCCACACCCGGAACCTATGTCACCCGCGTACCATCGGCCCATGCCGTCGCCCGCGCCGATCGTCGCCGTCGATCCGGTGCTCGACCGTGCCGACGAGACGGCCGTCCGGACGTTGTGCACGACGTTCGGCCGGTACCGGACCTACGGCGAGCTCGAGCCGATCGAGATCCCCGAGGGACCGGGTCTCGCGCAACGGCACGACAGCGTCAGGAACTTCCTGCGCTCGGGCGGGCTCGGAGGGGCGCAGGAGCGCGTGGGCACGCTCGCAGCGCGCACCAGCTACTTCCGGGAGGAGTACGCGTACGCCGGCGAGCTGTTCACCCCCGCGATCGCGCCGTTCCTGCACTCGGAGCGCCTCGCCGCGGCCGCCCGCACCGTCCACGGCCGACCGGTGATCGAACCACAGATCGCGTACGCCAACCTCATGGTCCCCGGCCAGGAGCTCGCGGTCCACACCGACGTCCCCGAGTTCCGCGGCGTCAGCCGCAAGACCGTCCCGCAGTGGCTCCTCGTGGTCATGCACCACTCCGGCTTGTTCCACGCGTGGAGGCTCCACATCGCCACCGGCATCGCGTGGTTCTCGGATCTCGACGGGGGTGCGCTCGCGTACTGGCCCGACGGTCCGGACGGCGAGCTGGTGCTGCACCCGATCCGGTCCAACTCCGCGCTCGTGCTCGACACGGACTCCGTGTTCCACGGCGTCGCACGCGTCGCACCGGTGGACGCGGCGGCGATGCCCGCCATCCGGCCGGGGTGTGGGCTGGCCGCCGAGCGCGACCGGTGGGTGCTGCGGAGCGCGGACGGCGACGTCCTCGCCGACTACGACTGGTCCGAGCTCCGACTGTCGGTGTCGTGGAAGGCCTATTGCTTCGCCGGCGACGCGGCGCGCGACGCCTGGCGGTCACACGCCGACGACCTCACACTCGACGACATCCTCGAGACGCTCCGCGCCGACCTGTCGTCGCGCCGCGGCGTCGACGTGGCCCGCGACGAGCACCTCGGTCTCGCGCTCATCGACGAGTACATCCGCTTTCCCGTGACCGCGCCCTGACGGCGGGCCGGCGAGTTCAGCCGCGGGCGAGGATCTCGGCGTGGAGCACGGCGAACCAGCCGTCGGGCTGCTCGGCCCAGGTGCGCCACGCCGCCGAGATCGTCTCGAGCTCGGCGCGATCGGCGTAGCCGTACTCGACGGCCTGCTCCGCGAACGACGACGCCACCACCCGGTCCGCCCAGAGCCCACCCCACCAC
>CAVWPR010000059.1:0-6153 GCA_963756815.1 uncultured Acidimicrobiia bacterium | reverse complement strand
GAGCGCTGACGCGGGACCCCAGCAGGCGGTCCGCTGCGTCAGGTCGACGCGATGACGATCCCGCTGACGAGCAGTGAGAGGCCGACCGCAAGGAACGCCCACAGAGCCCTCAGCAGGTAGCTGCGGTTGTACTCCTCGTCCCGGCCGAGCATCGTGCGCTGCGCACCGTACGAACGCCGCGAACCATCGATCTGAACGCAGCGTCCAACCGGCCAGCGCACTGATGACAACGCCGGCGACGATCACCACGCCCGGAGGCATCAAATGAGAGCCGTTCGCCGTGTCATCGCCGTGGCCACCGGCGAGGTATCGGTGACGGATCGCCGGCCCTGAAGCACCCAGCTGTGCTCGAATGTCCCCGGAGCAACCTCGTTCCTAGGCCGTTGCTACGTCATCGGGCGGTTGATCGAGTGGACGGCGCGGCGCTCGAACACCGCTGGACCCGTCATCGTCATCGTCAGGCGCCCGACCCAGCGCAATCAGGTCCTCCACGTCACGACGCAGACGAACGCGTTCCAGTTCGCGAGCAATCGCAGCTTCGTCCTCGAACTTCGACGAACCGTCCTGCACTCGTACATCATGCAGCGCCCGCGTCCCATGCACCACCTCAACCCACCCAGGCATGACGTCACAAGGAGCAAGGAGCAGGGCGCGCGGCGTCGGCGTCGGTTGTCCTCATCGGTGACCACCTCCGTCACACGGGATCCCCGTCGTCACCGTCCGGCGGCGGGATGACGACCGTCCACTCGTCGGCGTGGGATGGATCGCCGGAGTGTTCCGCGGAACACCTTCGGACACGGACGGGATCGACACCGCGGTTGCCGCACACGACCGTCATGGTCCAGTCGAGGTCCATGCGCGCACCGCCCGCGAGCGACTCGATCGTCCGGTCGGTGATCTCCACGCCGACCGCCGACGCCCCGGCGATCACCGCGCCGGGATCGGTCGGCGGTGCCAGCACGACCGCCGGCACCGGCCGCCCCCTCGGGTCGACGAAGGTGAACCCGGTCCGCTCGTCGGCGAGCACGTTCCACCCACCTTCGTGCACCGCCCGGTGGTGCGCCGGGCACAACGCGACGAGATTCTCCCGGTCGGTTGCGCCGCCCTGGGCCCAGTGCTGCACGTGGTGCACCCGCAACCGTGTCCGCTGCGTGCACCCGGGGAACTGACAACACCCCTGGTTCCGCTCGAGCACGAAGCGGCGCAGCGCGGGATTCGGGAACCGCGCCCGGCGACCGAGATCCAGCGCCGACACCCCCCGATCGACGGCCAGTTGCACTGCGCTGTCGCACGCGAGCCGGCGCGCGGTCTCCGACGCGATCCGACGCCCGGACGCCTCACACCGACCCGGCACGTCGTCGGCGAGCGTCTCCACGTCTGCGTGCACGATCGTCTCCACCGCCGGCCGCGTCGGATCCGGCTCGCAGAACGCCTCGACGATCGCCGCGAACGCGAGCACGCGCCGATGCGCGGCCGGCACCGCGTCGTCGGACGGGATCGACGCCGTCGCAGCATCCATCGCGTCGTCGAAGCGCGCCAGCAGCTCCATCGGCACCGACATCGTGATCGTCCCCGTGACGCCGTCGGCGTTCCCGGCCGTGGCCACGAACGACGCGTCGAGCGCCCGCCGTTCGGGGTCCGGCTCCGCGGCGCGACAGGCGGCGACGTACGCACCGGCGATCCGCTCGAGCTGGGCTGCGGTCGTCTGCCGTGCGAGCTCGACGTCGGACCGCTCCTGCTCGGCGATGGTGAAGCGCGTGAGAGCCCGGACCTTCGAGAAGGACAGCTCGCCACGCGCGAACGCCGCCCGCGCCTCCGGCAGGTCGCGCAGCGCCACGGCGACCCGCACGTGCTCACGGGCGGCGCGCATCCCGAGCCCGCACTTCCACGAGACCCAGTGCGCCATCGACCGGGCCTCCCAGGACTCCCACGACCGGCGCCGCTCCAGCTCGGCGATCACGTCGAGGAACCGAGCGGTCGCCGCCGCGATCTGCGCGGCCATGGTGGTGGCCTCCGCCTCCAGCCGCTCCGTGGGCGTGCCGGACAGATCGGTCCTCGCCGGCGCAGGTGCTGCCATGGTCATCGTGGCCTCCCGAAGCATCCGTACGAACGGGTGTTCTTCGGACCATACGCCCAGGGTGTGACACTCCCGATGGGGTGTTCCGCGGAACACTCCGACCAGCCCCGTTGGCGCCGTGACGACCGCCGTGGTCACACCACCGTGTGAGCGTGCACCCGAACTACAGTCGTGTCATTCGAGCGGAGGTGCCCCGTATGCGTGCAGTGCCGAGCAGCGAGTCGACGAGCGAGCTGACCGCTCCGGGCGTGGCGTACGAGGCGTGTGCGACCTTCGACGCCGATCTCACCGAGCCCGGCATCTGCAGCACCTGCGGCTGGCTCGACGACGAGCACGCCGCCCCCGCGATCGCGGCCTGAGGCGCGCGCTACGCGCTCTTCTTGCGGGGCGCGCGCTTGCGCTTGGGTGCCTCCTCGGCCGGCGCCTCGGCGGCGTCCCCCGCCTGCTCGTCCCCACCGGCGCGCTGGAGGCTCGCCTCGAGCGCGGCCATGAGGTCGAGCACCTTGGCCGGTGCCTCGACCGGGCCCGTCGCGACGATCTCCTCGCCGGCCGCCTTCTTGTCGATGAGGGCCAGCAGCTGCTCGCGGTACTCGTCGTGGTACTTCGTGGCGTCGAACTCGTCCGACAGCGCCTCCACGAGCTGGTGGGCCATCGTGACCTCACGCTCGGTGAGCTCGATGTCCTCGTCGGGGAGCCCGAGCGTCGCCGGGTCCACGATCTCGTCGGCATAGCGCATCGTCTCCACGCACAGCATGCCGTTGAGCGGACGGATCGCGACGAGACGCTCCTTCGCCCGGATCACCACGCGCCCGATCGCGACCTTGCCGAGCTCGGTCATCGCGTCGACCAGCAGCTTGTACGGCTTGGCCGCCTTCTCGTCGACCATCACGTAGTACGGCGAGTCGAAGTAGAGCGGGTCGATGTCGGTGATGTCGACGAAGTCCTCGATGTCGATCGTGTGGCTCGCCTTCGGGGCCAGCGAGTCGAGCTCCTCCTTCTCGACGACGACGTACCGGCCCTTCTCGATCTCGTAGCCCTTCACGATCTGGTCGGTCGTCACCTCCTCGCCGGTCTGCTCCGAGACCCGCCGGTACCGAATACGCGAGCCGGTCGCGGCCTCGAGCTGGTTGAACGACACGTCGCGCGACTTCGTCGCGGGCGTGAGCTTCACCGGGACCGCGACGAGTCCGAAGCTGATGGTTCCGGTCCACACCGCCGTGGGCACGACAACGACCTCCTGATCCGCGAGCCACTCTCGGCCGAGCCGATAGGTTCGCACAATGCCTGAGTCCGGGCCCACCGTGGCCGTCGGCGAGCGGACCCTGACCCTCAGCAACCTCGACAAGGTGCTCTACCCCGCCACCGGGTTCACCAAAGCGGGTGTCGTCGACTACTACGCCCGGATCGCGCCGGTCATGCTCCCCCACCTCCACGAACGCGCCTTGACGCTGGTGCGCTACCCGAACGGCGTCGAGGCTCCATCGTTCTTCGAGAAGCGCCGGCCACCGCACGCGCCCGAATGGATCCCGAGCGGCGGCGAGCTCGGCTCGGTGCTGTGCGAGGAGCCGGCCGCGCTGGTGTGGCTCGCCAATCTCGCCGCGCTCGAGCTGCACACGCATCAGCACCGCGAATCGACGCCGGACCGCCCCACGGCCGTCGTGCTGGACCTCGATCCCGGCCCACCCGCCGGCGTGCTCGACTGCGCCCGCGTCGCGCTCGACGTGCGGGCGCTCCTCGACCGCCTCGGGCTCACCGCGGCGGTCAAGACCTCGGGTTCGAAGGGCCTGCACCTGACGATCCCCATCGCGACGGGCTCCGCCGACGACGAGCGCACGAAGTCGTTCGCGCTCGCGCTCGGCAACATCCTCACCGAGGCCGCGCCCGATCGGGTCACCACCGTGATGGCGAAGGAGCGCCGGCCGGGCAAGGTCTTCGTCGACTGGAGCCAGAACGACCGGCACAAGACCACCGTGGCGCCGTACTCGCTCCGGGCTCGTCCGCGCCCGACGGTGTCGACCCCGCTCGACTGGTCGGAGGTCGAGGCCGCGCTCGACGACGACGAGCCGGCTCGGCTGGAGTTCGAGACCGACGCGGTGCTGGCGCGGGTCACCGCACTCGGCGACCTCTACGCCGGCGGCCTCGCGCCGCCCCAGGAGCTGCCCGTGCTCGGTTGAGCACGCGCCGCGGCCGAGCGCCGATCAGTCGGGGCGTCCCGGACCGGCCTGCGGACCGACCGGGTCGCCCTGCAGCCCTGCGTACCGGGAGCGGTCGAAGTAGTCACCCACCTCCTGGCGCTGCGCGTCGTCGCCCTTGCGGGCGTCGTCGTAATCGGGTGCACCCTTCACCTCGTCCTTGCTCACGGTCAGGAAGACCTTCTTCTCGTCCCAGTCGACGTCGCTGATGAACCCGGCGGGGATCATCCGTTGCTTGCCGAAGATCCAGAAGCCGGTGTCGACGACGATGCAACCACGCGCCTCGTCGTCGAAGCTCGCCTCGTCGATCTTGCCGATGTGGCCGTCGGTGGCCTCGACGGCGTAGTCGGTGATGTCCGGGAGCGGTCTCGTGTCGACGCCTTCGCTCCCGGCGTCCTTCCACGTCCAGATCCAGATCTCGCTCATCGATGGCTCCTTCGGTCCGGGTTCCCTCTGCGCCGTACCCTCGCGCCATCACGTGAAACCTGACGGTCGTCCCGCCGTTTCACCTGCGACGCGGCGGGGAAACCTGGGTTCCCCGCCGAAAGGAACCCACCATGAAGCTCTTGTTCCGTCTGAGCGTGCTGGCGCTCGCCGCCGTCGGCGCCAAGTCGCTCTACGAGCGCCTCCGTCCCCGGATCGGCGCGGCGGGGGCCAACGGGAACAACATCGTCACCGACACGCTCCGGCCTGCGTTCCGGGAGGCGACGGCGAGCGTGAAGAACGCATCGACGCACGCCGCCCACGAGGTCGCGGGCGCCACCCAGCAGGCCGTCGACCAGCTGCAGGGCCGGGACCCGTCCAGCTCCAGCGCGCCGAGCCCCGGCGCTCCCCATGCCGACGACGCCACCGCCGCCGCGGTCGACCGCTCGTTCGGCGAGCACGAGCCGTTGAGCCCGGTCGCGAAGCAGGACCTCGGCGTCGGCGACGGCGACCGGCCGTGAACCTCGGTGTCGGCGCCCCGGCGCCGGCACCACACCGGTTCGCAGGCGCGGCGAGCGGTTGGGCGCCGGGGACGGCGGGTAGGAGTGCGGTCGTGACCCGCGCCTCCGCCGTTTCGCGCGCCCGTCGGACCCCGCCGCAACCCGCCTGGTACGACGAGGCGAGCTGTCGGGGCAAGTCCCGACTCTTCTACCCGCCCCCGAGCGAGAACTCGACCCAACGGGCTGCGCGCGGAAGCGCGCGCGGCGATCGTCTGTGCGACGTGCGTCGCGAGGGTCGAGTGTCGGACCTGGGCTCGTGAGCAACGCGAGTTCGGCTTCTGGGGCGGCGAGTCGGAAGCCGCCCGCACCGCCGCCGGGTTCGTTCCCCGCAGTGTCGCCGAGCTGCGGGTGCAGCCACGCCTGACGCGGGATCAGGGTCGAGCGACCGCCGCATCCGCACGATGGTGCCCTGATCCGAGGACTGCACCTCCACCTCGCCCGACCGTGAGCCGGATGATTCCGACGAGGATGACGCGCAGCCGTCTCGTCAGCGTCCCCTGCTGCCCGGGCATCGGCGCACATCGGGTGTCGCCGCGATGTCGCCGCGAGGTGTCGCGGCGTCCCCCGCCGACGCCTGGCTGGCGGGAGAGGAACCGCGCATCCCGGGGCAGGAAAGGAACGCGGGCCGCCGCTCCCGCCAGCCCGACGTCGGGGAGTCGGGCGGGCGGATCGGAGACGCTCGGATCGGAGACGTCGATCGGAGACGTCTAGGTGAACACGCTCACGCCGCCCGGCCCCACGAGGAGCCCGACGATGATGAGCACCGACGCCGTACATGACGGCGCCGCGGACGAGGCTGACGATTCCAGCGATGACGAGCACGACGGCGATGAGCCAGAGGATGAAATCCATGCACCCGGTATGCCCGCGCGTCGTGGCCGCAAACCTCGGGCCATACGCG
>CAVWPR010000058.1:0-56947 GCA_963756815.1 uncultured Acidimicrobiia bacterium | reverse complement strand
GCGCTGCACCCAGACGTTCGAGAGCGGGGCGAAGATCATGAGCACCGCCGCCTGGGGCAGCAGCACCGCGCCCGCCTTGACCGTGGAGTAGCCCAGCACGGACTGCAGGTACTGCGTCAGCAGGAACAGGGTGCCGAACAGCGACAGGAACACGAGCGTGATCGCGCCGCTTGCCGCGCTGAACCGGGGGTTCTCGAAGAACCGCATGTCGAGCATCGGGTGGCGCGACCGGAGCTCCCACACGAAGAACGCGGCGAGGAGCACGGCGCCGATCGCGAAGCCGGCGAGGATCTCCGGCGCACCCCATCCGTGGCCGGGTGCCTCGATGACCGCCCACAGGAGTGAGCCGAGCGCGGCGATCGACAGCAGCGCGCCCACCGGGTCGAGCGCGGCGTGGGTCGGATCCATGGACTCCGGGACCAGGAAGAAGCCGAGGACGAGTCCTGCGATCA
This sequence comes from uncultured Acidimicrobiia bacterium, assembly GCA_963756815.1. Taxonomy (GTDB): domain Bacteria; phylum Actinomycetota; class Acidimicrobiia; order IMCC26256; family JAENVU01; genus JAENVU01. The sequence goes on along the minus strand of CAVWPR010000058.1, from coordinate 56,495 downwards.
CGATCGGCACGTTCACGATGAAGATCGATCCCCACCAGAAGTGCTCGAGCAAGAAGCCGCCGGTGATCGGGCCGAGGCCGATCCCGAGCGCGGACACGCCGGCCCACACGCCGATCGCCTTGCCGCGCTCACCCGGGTCGGTGAACACGTTCGTGATGATCGACAACGTCGCCGGCATGATGAACGCGCCACCGACGCCCATGAGGGCACGCGTCGCGATCAGCGCGTTCGCCGACGGCGCGAACGCGGAGAGCAGGGAGCCGATCCCGAAGATCGCGAGCCCCGCGGCGAGGAACTTGTAGCGACCGAAGCGGTCGCCCAGGCTGCCGGCGGTGAGGAGCAGACCGGCGAAGACGAGCACGTACGCGTCGACCGTCCACTGGAGCTGGCTGGCCGTGGCTGCGAGCCCGCCGTCGGAGGCCGGTCGGGACAGCGTCGGCAGCGCCACGTTCAGGATCGTGTTGTCGAGCGTGATCACGATCAGGCTGATGCAGAGCACCAGCAGCGTGAGCCAGCGACGCTCGTACACGATTGCCGGATCTCGGAGTGATTGGCGCATCGTCGGAGGGTACCCACGCGCCGGTGGTTCGATTCGAGGGATTGCGAGCGTCGACCTCCGACGCGAGGGGAGCGGACTGCGAGGATGGACGCCGTGACGCTGCACACCCGACTCTGTGACCGATTCGGCGTCGAGCACCCGATCGTCAACGCGCCGATGGGTGGTGGCGACGCGCCGGCAGAGCTCGCGGCGGCGGTGGCGAACGCGGGCGGGCTCGGCATGATCGGCGGCACGACCGTCGGCGGTGCGCCGTGGCTCGTCGAGCAGATCCGCCGGGCGCACGAGCTCACCGATGCCGACCGGACCTTCGGCGTCGGGATCATCAGCCACTTCCCGAACGTGTCCGAGCTGATGGACGCCGCGCTCGAGGAGGGCGTTCGCGTGATCGCGCACTCGTTCGCGGACCCGACGCCCTTCGTCGGACCCGCGCACGACGCCGGCGCACTCGTCCTGTGTCAGGTCCGCACCGTCGAGGACGCGCGACGGGCGGCCGATGCCGGCGTCGATGTCGTCACCGCGCAGGGCACCGAGGCCGGTGGGCACACGGGCCGGATCTCCACCCTCCCGCTGGTGCCCGCGGTCGTCGACGCGGTTGCACCGGTGCCGGTGATCGCCGCGGGCGGGATCGCCGACGGGCGGGGGATCGCCGCTGCGCTGATGCTGGGTGCCGACGGCGTCTGGTTGGGCACCCGCTTCATCGCGACGGCCGAGTCCGGCGTGTCGGATGCCTACCGTGGGCGCGTCGTGGCCGCGACCGCCGACGAGACGATCCTCACCGACGCCTTCGACCTCGCGCTCGGCCGACCCTGGCCTGAAGGTGTGTCGGGTCGCGCCGTCGCGAACCGGTTCTCCGCGCGCTGGCGCGGACGCGAGGACGAGTTGCGCGCGTGGAGCGCCGCGCAGCGGGAGGAGTACCGCACGCAGCAGACCGAGTCCGACGTCGAGGAGCAAGCGGTGTGGGCGGGCGAGGCGATGTCGATGGTGCAGTCCGTCGAGCCCGCGGGCGCGGTGGTGGCGCGGCTCGTCGACGAAGCGACTCGTGTCCTCGCGGCGCGTCCCGGCGAGCTGCTCGCCGAGGACCACCGGGGGTGATCAGGAGCCGTGCGCGCTGAGCCCGCGCGTGGAGACGCCGGCCACGAAGGCTTGGTCGTCCGTCACGCCTCGCCGTGCAGGCGTCGCGGCGAATGCGTCACCCACGAGGAGCTCCACCAGCTGCCCCTCGCAGTCGCGGCACGAACACCGCGTTGGGCAAGCGCGTCTCGTCGAGCACCTCGCCCCCGTGGGCGATCACGGCGGCGCACGTCTGGTCGAGATCGGCGACCCCGATCGAGATGTGGGTGAGTCCGGGCTCGAGCAGGGGGCGGTCGCGGACCGGAAGCGGCGCGGGTTCACTGAACGCGAGCAGCTCGAGCACGAAGCCGTCGCGGCGCAGGTAGACGGCCCGCAGCCCCACCGGATCCGGGAGCCGCAGCAGGGTGGCCGACTGCGAACCGCTGACGTCGAGGTCCATGACCTCCTCGAAGCCGAGCACCTCGGTGTAGAAGGCGCGTGCCCGGTCCAGGTCGCGGACGCACTGACCGGTGTGGCTGTAGACGGCCATCCCGGGATCCTGTCAGACCGCGCCGTCGACGGCGCGCGTCGGGCGGCTGAGCGGGCTCCTCCTCGCAGTGGCGCTGGTCGCGGGCGTCTGCAGCGCCTGCATCACGATCGCCGGCAGCACGGCCAAGATCAGCCTCGTCAGCACGACCACCGTGAACGGCTGGCGCTACGACTTCTACCGGAACGGCGCCTACCCGTGCAGCATCAGCGGCTACCAGACGTTCGTGATCGGGACGAAGGTGGGGTCCTCCGACAGCGCCTCCGCGCCGCTGTTCGCCTACTTGCACGGTGGGGGCATCGGCTGGTTCGACGCCAACGGCACACCGACGCCGGACACGAATCAGATGACCGAGCAGACGGCGGCCACCCTGCAGACCCAGCTCACGAACGCCGGCCTGCTCACGAGCATCCGCAACGACGCGGCGGGCTTCCGCGTGCTCGCGGTCTCCTACTGCGACCGAGACCTGTACAGCGGCGCCGGGCAAGCCGATCCCAACAACCCGAACCTGAACCCGGACGGCTCGCACAAGACCACGAACGGCCTGCTCGCGACCAAGGCCGCGATCGCCTACACCGAGTCGCTCTACCCCACGTCCCACTATTTCGTCAGCGGCGGCAGCGCCGGATCGGCAGGCTCCTACGAGGTTGCATGGGCGGAGGAGAAGTCCGGCAACCCCCCGATCGGTGTCGTCGGTGACGCGAGCGTGCTCAATGCCGAGCAGGGCACTGCCGCCTACACGCAAGGCGCGTGCCAGAACCCGGCGTTCGGCCCCGCGGCGACGATCGTCCAGCAGCGTTTCGCGCCCGAGATCGGCAACATCGACAACGAGCCCGACAAGCTGGTGATGCGTGGCGAGCTCACCGTGCCGTTGCTGCACATCTGGAATCACGGCGACGTGAACACCTGTGGCAGCACTCCGATGATCTGCCCCTTGCGCGACGGCAGCTCGACGACGATGGGCGCCACCGATTGCAACCACGAGCCCTTGCGGGCCGCGATCGCGGCGCTGGGTCCGGACAGCCCGTCGCAGAACCTGCCGGTGTGCGTCGACAACGACACGACACCGAACTGCTCCCTGCACGTCGTGACCACCCACAAGGGGCTCACGAACACGGATCCGTCGACACCGTCCGATTACCTGGCCGCGGTCGTGGCGTGGGTCGACGCTCGGCTGGCGGCTGCCTCGTAGTGCGACAGGGTCGGGTTGGGGGCTCGGCGGAGACGGTCCGGAGTGCGCCCACGGCGCCCTCGAGCTAGGAGAGCAGGCCGACCGGCGTGTAGGACCAGCCGGGGAACACGGTGCCGGGCGAGACACCGAGCAACGTGTCGGTCACATCGCCGAGCACGTCCCGGAAGTCGGTGGTTGCGTTGACGTCGCGGCGCGCCGTGCTCGACGACGGGCTCGGCCCAGGTGCCGTGCACCTGGCCGCCGTTGACGTGTGCGCCCATCGCGAACATCACCATGCCGTTGCCGTGGTCGAGGCCACCCGTGCCGTTCTGGTCGTAGCGGCGGCCGAACTCCGTCATGACGATCGTGGTCACGTCGGTCACGCCGCGCTGGTCGAGGTCGGCCTGGAAGTCGGCCAGGTCGTCGTCGAGGCCACTGAGGAGGTCGCGCATCAGGCCCGCCGTGTGCGTGCCCATGTTGGCGTGCGTGTCCCACCCGTAGGTGTTGATCGTCGCCACCTCGAGTCCGACGTCGAGCGAGAACAAGGTGGCGAGATCCGCGAACGCGCGCTTCACCGGGTCCGTGGCGGTCGAGCCGGTGACGCGACCGAGCCGGTCGATCGCCGACAGCGCGCGACGCCCGGTGACCTCGACCGCCGCGGGACCCGAGTACTCGTTCGCGAACAGCCGCTCGAGACCATCGGTGCGACCCGATGCGCCGCCGAGGCCGAAGCCCTCGATGGACCCGATGCCCAGGGCCGAGTACCCGCGCAGGCTGACGTCGACCCGGTCCGCAGCGGTGATGGCCCGGAACAACGGGTCCGCGCCCGCGGCGGAGGCGTTGAGGACACGCGCGAGCCAGCCCTGGGTGACGCCGGTGAGGTCGGTCGCGCCGTACTCCCAGAGGTCCTGGGCGTAGAAGTGACTCTCGTTGTGCGCCGGGTTGCCGACGTTGGTGACGATCCCGAGCCGGCCGGCCCGGTAGAGGGCGTGGAGTCGCGGCATCGCCGGGTGCAGCCCCCACTCGCCGTCGAGGTCGAGCACCGCGTCGGCCGGGACCGCGATCGTCGGCCTGGCCGCGTAGTAGCTCGGCCGCGTGTACGGCACGACCGCGCTGAGGTGGTCCTGACCACCGCGTAGGAAGACCACGACGAGGCGGCCGGGCGGCGTCGCAGCACCGGCGGCGGTCGCGCCCCTGAACGAGGAGAGGCTGAGCCCCCCGGCGCGGGCGGCGGCGGCGGTCCCGGCCACCGCGGCGGTCCCCTTGAGGAAGGTGCGACGAGTCGGGGCGACGCTCACGACCGTCTCCTATCGGTACTGGGCATCGGGCGAGGCCAGGATGCCGACGGCGATGACGGGCAGCTGCGTGTTGATCTGGGTCGGGCTCGGCCGGTCGTCGTCGGCCCAGCCGGTCTGGCGGCCGAGGAACGACTTCCCGAGCTCGGTGACCGATTCGAGCATCAACCGCTGCGACGTCCTCTCGTAGATCTCCGCTGCGGTCAGGCCGTCGAGCGTGGACCGGAAGGACGACGCGTCGTAGCCGATCGGCGGGTACGTGCTCGCGAGGACGTCGCCGGCGAGGTTCCAGCGGGCGAGTAGGCCGCCGGTGTTCAGCCACGCCGCTTCGGTGTCGGGATAGCCGTCGGGCGCGGGCCAGGCGAACGGAATCTGCCCGAGACCGGCGAGCACCCGCGCGAGATCGGTGTACTCACGCACGTCGGTCGGGACCGTGAGACGGGCGTCGAGCGCGCGCAGCAACCAGGCGAGGTAGTCCCAGGGGCGGGAGAACTTCTTGCCCGCTGCCGCGTTGAACGCGGGGTGCGCCACCATGGCGCGCAGCACCGGGCCGAGGCGGCTGTCGTTGCTCAACCATGCGTTCGCCATGGCGTCGACGAGGCCCGGGTCGGGGTCGTCACCGACGAACCGGACGGCGAGCTTGTGACACACCCGGGTCGCGGTCCGCGGCTGCATGGCCAGCCAGTGCAGGAAGTCGACGCCGTGGTCATAGCCGGTCCCGGTCGAAGGTCGGGTCCAACCCATGATCGTGATCGGACCCGGATCGTGGTGCAGCGGCCGGAAGACGAACTCGCCGGTGGAGGTGTCGATCGTCCAGCCGGTGAACAACCTCGCGGTGCTGACGATGTCGTCGTAGGTGTACCCGTTGTCGCGGCCCACGGTGTGCAGCTCGAGCAGCTCCCGGCCGTAGTTCTCGTTGATCGCGTCCACCTTCGACAGGTAGTTGTCGAGGTAGAGCAGCATCGCCGGACTCGAGGCGTCGGCGACGAGCAGGTCCTTGAACCGACCGAGCGCGTGGACGCGCATCACCTCGCGGTCCTCGACGATCTTGAGGAGCGAGACCGCCCGGCCCTCCGCGGTGACGTTGAAGTGGTCGGACCAGAACTCGACCATCCGTTCGAGCAGCTGGGCGGGGCTCTCGACCGCGCGAATCAGGGCCGCCACGCGCAGCTGGCCGAGTGCCTCCTGCGCCGCCGCGTTGTCCGGGTAGGCCCCGTACAGCTGGGGAACCGTCATGGCGAGGGCGGGAAAGCCGGCGAGCTTCGCGTCGAGCGCGTGCGTGTCGATCGCGGACGGGTCGAGCTGATCGTCCAGCCACGCGGCTTCGCCCACGGCCCGCAAGTGCGCGCGCCCCGCCGGGTTGGCGCCGTAGGTGAGCCTGCGCAGGAGGTGGGCGCCGCGGTCGAACGGGGACGACGTGACGTCGCAACCCGCGAGGGCCGCCGCGCCGCCGGCGGCGGCCAGCACGGCCAGCCAGGGCCGGCGCAGCACGCTCCGCCGGTCGGCGATCTGCGCACCGCCGGTCCCATCGGTGACGGGACCGTCGGCGAGGATCGCGCCGGCGGTCGGCTCGGCACCCAGCGTCTGCTCGGCCATGCGTCTCTCCCCTCGACGGTCATCTCATGGTGTAGTTCCGTCGTATGACGCGGTCGCGACCTCAGTGTGAGGAGTTCGTGATCGACCGCGCTCTCGTCTCCGAGCGTCTCGCCCTGCTGGTGCAGGTCCACGGGTCGGGGTCGTCGATGCGCAGCTGCTGTTCGGCCCGGCCTCGTCTCGGGTCACGGCGAAACCCCGCCTGACCACCGGTCACCTATCGATGGGCTGGTGACAGGGCGCCCCCGGCAGGATTCGAACCTGCGACACACGGTTTAGGAAACCGATGCTCTATCCCCTGAGCTACGAGGGCCGAGGGCCGAGGGCCGAGGGCGGGGATGCGTTTGTGCAGGTGAGAGGTTACTTCTGACGTCGTACCCGGTCCTGCCCCCGGGGTTCCGTGCCCGTGCCGTGCCCGATCTCGGCGGCGCGCGGCGGTTCCCGACGCTCTCGTTGCGCGCCAGATAGCGGTTCCCCGTGTGACGACAGGCAACGACGAGGGCCAGAGTTGAACGTGTCCCTTCATCGGGCTGGTCATGCCCACGACCGCTTCGATCAACTCGGCCCCGCTTAGGCCTTCGGGCGTCAGCGACAGGACGGATGACCCCGACCGTATCGAGCGTGCGGATGGAACCCTTGTCGTTGTTGAGATCGAGCGAGTTTGGCAAACCAGACTCGGGAACGTGCCCCCAAGATCGGTCCCGACACCCCGGCCACTCGATGACACCGACGGCGGCGAGTGTGGCGAACTTAATGTCGCTGGTAGTTGTTGCACGTCCGTAGTCCGTAGTCCGCAGTCGGACGTCGTACGGCGGACGTTCAGTGCGCATGCATTCTCAAGGTCGAGGATGCCTCCCAATTGGGAGACGCGACGGCGCATGCAGTCGAGGAACTCGGCTCGTCAGATGGTGAGGCGCTCGGGCGAGATCGTGCCGGCGATGACTTCCCGCGCGGTGTCGCTGAGCGGCCGTTGGTTCGAGCGCGCGAACCCGCGGAGCAACGTGAATGCTGTGTCGACATCGACACGCCGGTGCTCGGCGATGATGCCTTTGGCTTGTTCGATCACGACTCGAGACGCAAGGGCGCCTTCGAGCTGCATCGACAGCGCACGGGCGTCGTGGATGGCGCGTTCCTGGAGTATCGCGATCGTGGCGATGTCGGCCATGGCCTGCGCCAACCGGACATCGTCGTCGCTGAGTGTGCCCGGGGATGCGGAGAACAGGTTCAGCGCTCCGATGGCGTCGCCGCGCAGTTGCATGGGCACGGCCGACACCGAGACGAAGCCGGACTGTTGTGCTTCGGCTGCGAATTGTGGCCACCGGTTCGCGCGCTTCGTCGGGTGAGCCGCACCGCACGGGTGCGACTTCGCGGTAGGCGTCGAAGCACGGGCCTTCACGGAACTGCAGTTCGAAGAGCTCGACCAGTCGCATCTGCTCGCTCGAACACGCCGCGTGACGCAACTTCGCCTCGCCGTCCGCGAGCATGATCCCTGCCGCGGTCACGTCCAACAGCTCCACGGCTCGCTCGGCGAGACTGTGAAGAAAGTCGATGACGTCGAAGTCGTCGACGAGCGTGTCGGCGAGCGACACGAACGTCTCGATCACCTGTGCTTCTCGCGCCATTCCGATCACCTCGATCGTGCCTTGTTCCCGTTCGGAAGCCTACGGCCGATCGGTAGTCGGCCGGGCGTCGTCGAACCGGACACGGCCGGCCAACACGTCGGTGGCGACGGTACTGATCGGGCGGTCCTCGGCGAACGCGTAGGCGCGTAGCAGCACCAACGCTTCATCGAGTGACCGACCGGCCTGTACCGAGATCATCCCGGTGGCCTGATGGACTACGGCACGGTGGGCCGGCACTTGCTCGAGCTGCCAGGCCAGGGAGTGCGGCGGCGCCGACGATTGCCAGGCCAACACCGTCCGCGCCACCACCTGGGCGACGACGGTCGCGTCGGCGAACTGTTCGTCGGTCAATGCACCGACGCGGTCCTGGTAGAGGTTCAGTGCACCGATGCACACCGGGCCGACGAGCAATGGGAACCCGAACGCGGCCACGACCCCGTTGCGCAACGCACCGTCGCGGAACCCGGACCATCGGTCGCCGCCCGCTCCGGCGAGATCCGGGACCAGCACCGGCGCGCCCGTCCGGAACGCCTCCACGCACGGGCCCTCGCCCAGCGTGTACTGGATGTCCTCCACCGCCTCGGTGACGGCGTCGGAGACACAGACGCTGCCCAGCGCGCGTCCGCCCGACATCAGGACCACTCCGGCTCCGGACACCGCGACGACGCCGGCCGACGCGGCACACAACGATCGGGGAGGATCGATCTCGCCGGGCGCCAACGCCGCGACCACTCGTGCGGTTCGAACCGGATCCGACTCTGGCACTGGGATCGCCGCACCTTTCCCCGAGGGGACAACGCGTCGAGGTGCAGGCGACAACGGGGACCGGGTCTCCGTCCGCACAGGCGACAGGATCCATACCGTAACCGTGAAACGATCGTGACCGACGCCGGTAGAGATCGTCCAGCGCACGAGGTGGCATGCCGAACGGCTCGACCTCGTAGCGATGAAGCCGGTTTCGACGACCACGGACGGGCGAGGCTCGGCCCCGCGGGGTTCGCCGTCGTGAGGGATGGGCATTGCGAGGGACGCCTGTACGACACGACCGGTACCGCCTCGCGCTGCGTCGGAATCATGATGACGGCGCGCAGGCGGCATCGGGTCTCGGATCTCCGTGGGGTGGCGTGACTCGCCCGTTACCCGCCCGTCAGAGAACGAACCCGGGACAGGTGCGACATCGCCAGCGGCCGAAGGGGCCTGCCTCGGGCGTGTTCGACGCGTTCGGGACGGTTCACCGAAGATGAAAGCTCACGCCCGGGCGAGGGTTCGAGGGCGAGTCGACGGGTACCGACCCGCTACCAGCCACGCGGCGCGGTCCCGGACCCCGGCTCCGTCGCCCTCTCGAGAGGGCCTGACGATGAAGCAACGTCGCGTACCCTCCGGCGACCGGTGATCGGTAAGAGACGCGTGCCGGATGCCAGCACTTGGCGATGCCTCCTGTGCGGCCATTGGCTCTCTGTACCGCTCGGAAGCCAGCCGCTCGCGTTTCTCAGGGACTCGCCAGCCACCGTCCGCGAGTGTGTCGTGCACCTTGATGGCCACCAGATCCACCGCTGCGAGATCTAGATTCGAGGCTTCTCCGGCGAGCAGGAGTTGGCCTAGTCTTCGGTTTGCTCCTGCTGCGGATGGCTCTTGCCCCGGACTCCGGTATCCGTCCCTCGTGACACGAGTGCTCGTGCCTGGGACCCGGACTCCGTCCCCCCGTGATTCGGGTCTTCGAATACGCGTGAGGGAGACACACATGGCAAGCACGGTGCCCCGACTCGCCGCGACGATCGGCAATATCGACGCACAGCGAACCGAGCCGGTCCTTGTCCCGGTCGCGGCGGACCACGGGATGCAGCTGGACGTCGAGTTCTTCCATCATCTGGTGCAACGGATCCAGAACGCCGGGCTGTTGGTAGCGACCGCCGCAACCGAACTCAGCGCGACCGCAGCGGCGACCGTCGATGAGGCTCTCGTCGAGCTGGACGAGGCGTTGCATCACATCCAGCGCGAGGTGTTCGCGATGCGCTGCGCGGAGAAGGCTGATTGACCGAGATGTGGTCGGTCACCAGCGAACTGATCGGCCCAGTTCCCAACCCACCCCAGTGAGTCGGTAGCACGGGTCGGTTCGCTCTCCGACTCGATCGGGTAGCGGGGCAGGTCGATCAGTCGTAGGTCGCCACCGACACCACCGTGCCGTCGAGGTGATGGACGAACACCTCCGCCGGCGCGTCCGCCGACGCGAGCGTCGCGAGATGCGCCAACGCGTCCTCGAGCGTCGGATGCGAGTCGTACACCAGCGTCCCGTGACGGCAGATCCAGCCGTCGGCCGACTCGATCGCACGAAAGAACCAGCGCGCCGAATCCACCCGGCCACTCATCCACGTCGGCTGCACTCGACACCAGGGCACAAAGTCCCGATCAGCACCGCATCACTCCATTCCGCGGTCAACCGACGTCTGCTCGACCGCTCCAGGCCGCTCAAGGTTCGGGACGGTCTCCTGCGAACACCAGCGACCCCCTCCGACCGCACTTCAAAGCACTACGCATCGCAAGGCGATCTGCCCCGGTTCCGGCAGACGCGATCCATCGAGCGGAGCAGGGATCACGCCCGTACTCAACACGTCGAGCGAGGTGAGCCGTGGCGGTGAATGCTGCGCACCCCGACGTTCAGCCGCGCGAGGCCGCGCAGGGATGCGCCTTGACGCTCGTGTCCGATGCGTCGGTACGGCTCACCGAGGCCGAGTGACTCCAAGATGCAACTGGCTGTCGAGGCCAGTGATATGGACGACGCGCAGCACCATCGGCGAAGGCCGGATCAGGAGTTGCACACCGTGCGCTTCCGCGCGTTCGTGCGCAACGATCACCACACCGAGGGCGGTCGAGCCGAAGAAGGTCAGTCCCCGAAGGTCGAGGATCGCCGGTGAGTGCGCATCGTCCACGAGTCGCGCCAGCTGCTCGTCGAACTCGTCGACATTGGCGAGGTCGACCTCGCCCTCGACCACAAGGCACGTCGCGTGGTCGGCGTCCTCGCGCCTGAAACTCGCCATCGGTTCGGCCATCGTTCACCTGCGGGTCCGGGCAGCTGAAATCGGGCTGGTGTCGAAAAGCAGCGGGGCCCGGAAATGGTACGACGTGACGGCTGGTGCACGCACCTCCGATGGGGGACGGAGGGGACGCCGCACGCGTCGAACCTCGATCTCCCCAGGCGGGGTCCGGGCCCGACAGTCAACCGGCCGATCGTGGAGACCCGGGGGCTGGCGGTGGCGCAGCGTATGGGTCCCTCTGGATCAAGGTCCAGGGATTCGTCGACGACAGAACGTATCGAGCCATCGAGCAGCGAACCGCGCGCGACGGGCTCGCGGGCTGTGGTGGCGGTGCGGATGACGGCTCGACGGTTCAAGAAACGCGTGTCACCGCGGTCGTGGGCACGAACCGTCGCGGAGTCCTCGGCCGGGCCGTGAGATCGCGGCTAGTGCTGAAGCGGTCGCCACATCGGGTCGCCGTACGGTACGCAAGCGCGATGGAACGAGTAGGGCTCGCCCACGCCGACGAGGATCTCGGCGTCCGAGTCGCCGATGCGCTGTTTGCGTTCCATGCGCCGTACGTATCGGAACGGTTCGCCGCAGCGGATCTCGCGGCCGCAACCGACATGGGCCTCGGGTGCTCCGCACACGGTGATGTCGTCGCTCGTCACGGGATGGTCGGATCGTTGATGCCTGTGCGATTGTTCGGTCGTACGTCGCGGCCGCGACCACCCTGCCGTCGAGGTGGTGGACGAAGATCTCCGCGGGGATGTTCGCGGATGCGAGCTGCGCGAGATGGTCGAGCGCCTCGGGCAGTGTCGGGTGGCAGTCGTAGACGATGTAGCCGTGACGGCTGAGCCAGCCATCGACCGATTCGATGGCCCGAAAGAACCACCGCGGAGTAGTCATCCGGACGACTCTCCGCCGCCGGTACGAGTGACGGTAGAGGCCAACGTTCCCAAACGTGCGGCCTGTACCTGGACTGCATCAGATCCGACTCGGATCGTCAGGGCCCGGCACACAGCGATGCACGATCTGATGGTTGAAGGTCACGACCCGTTCTCGACGTCGCCCATAGTGAGGAACAGGGTGGTCGGCCTTCGATTGGCGGGGCACGGTGACGACCGCGCCACACGAGGAGCATTCCCATGTCGTGGTGTCACGTTGGCGCACTGTCCGCCCCCTTTGCTCTCGGGCTTGGCTGACTGCTCCTTGTGTCCTCACCCCTGACCTTGCCCAGCGACCGGGCCGTATGTGACCATGCATGTCCCGAGCACGCTCACTGCGGATCGGACCTGCCACCAATCGAGCAGCGTCCATCGGCGGGATGTGGCCGGTCGTGGTCGCTGTTAGTGCCGGTCCTTGGGATCGAGGCGCGAGAGGAACGCGTGGTCCACGGCCATCCAGACCGTCTTCGAGAACGGGTAGTAGACGATGGGCCCGAGGAGCACGATCGGTAGCGTTGCCCCAAGGATCGGAGCGACGGGCACGTTGGGGATCGTCAGGACGAGCAGGGTCACGAACACCACCGCGAAGAGCGCGCCGATCACGATGATGTTGATGGCGAGGGCGCCGGCGAAGTAGCCCTGCTCGCGCTCGAAGTGCAGGCCGCAACCGGGGCAGTCGGGCACCAGTGTGAAGTAGTGGCGGAAGAGATGTCCGGCTCCGCACCGTGGGCAGCGCCGCGTCAGGCCCCACCAGAAGATTCGGGCCGCTCCCTGCTCGGTCGCTGAATGCTGCGGATCAGTTGTCGGTACGGAGACATCTGGCGGCTCGGTTGGTGTTTCTGTTGTCGTCGGTTCGTTCATGGAGCCTCCGTTGTTCGGGCTCTGCGGTGAGTGCCAGCGTCGGGATCGCGGCACTCGAGCGAGCCACGTCCCTCGTTGCTGCCGACCGTGTTGTTCCTACGCAGTTGGTGGCACGGCAGTTCGCACGTCGTCAGGATTCGATCGCGATGTCCGCGGGGTGTTGCCAGAGCTCGTGCAGATCGGCGGATTTGCATCAGGCAGCGTTCGAGTGTGGTGTGGCGATCGTGCGGGGTTGCGACCGAGGTGGTCGCGGCGGTCGTCACACTCGTCCAAGGTCGCTTGGGCTCCGATGCGAGCCCGCACGAGGTGCCTCGGTCGGCTCCGGCCTCGCGCGGCTGGCGGTGACCACGGCGTGACTGATCGCGTCGTGCACCCCCGGGGCGAAGAGGTCGGGGAGTAGACGCCCCGCTCTGGGCTGGTGGCCGTTCGCGCGGGCGAGCGCGGCTGCCGCGGCGAGGGCCGGTTTCGTGTCGAGGGAGGCCACCTGGGCGTCGATCATTCCGCGCATCAAACCCGGGAAGGCATAGGCGTTGTGGAGCTGGTTCGGATATTGGCTCGAGCTCGTCGCCAGGATCGCTGCGGTGGACACGAGGCGCTTGGGGTTGACCTCGGGTGCCGGCGTCGCGAGCGCGAAGACGATTCTGTTGGCCGCCATGAGCTCGACCAGGCCGGGTTTGAGTGTGTCGGGCGCCGACAGTCCGATGAACACATCAGCACCGGGTAAGACATCGTGCAGCTGGCCGCGCCGGCCGCGACGGTTCGTGAGCTGCGCGAGCTCCGCGTGGTGGAGGGGACGCGGCTGTAGTCGTCGCGGTGGAGGACTCCGTTGCGGTCGACGACGATGATCTCGCGTGCGCCGGCCGCGAGCAGGAGCTTGGTTGTCGCGGTCCCGCCGGCGCCACCGCCGGCTACGACGATGTTCGCGTCTTCCAGGCGTTTGCCGACGAGGTCGAGCGCGTTGGTGAGCGCGGCGAGAATGGTGACGGCCGTCGCGTGCTGGTCGGCGTTGAGCACTCGGATCTCGGAGCGTTCGCGGAGGAGCGCATCGACTGCGAAGCAGCGAGGAGCGCCGATCCCCTCGAGATGAACAGCCGCGAAGTTCGGTGCGAGCGCGGCGATCGTGTCGACGAGTGTCTCGACACCTTGGCTATCGATGACGAGGGGAACGGTGTTGAGATCGGTGAGGCTCTCGTAGACCGCGGCGGTTCCCTCGACGATCGGCAGTGCCGGCTCCGCGCCGAGATCCCCCAAGGATGCGATGCCGGTCCCATCGCTGATCACCGCGATCGTGGAACCTTGGCTGGTGAGGCTCGTCACGCACGTCGGGTCTGCATCGATCAAGCGCGCGACGCGCTGCGCACCCGGCGCGGCGATGATCGACAGTGCGTCGAGATTCTGCACTCGAAGTTTCGGCGCCGACTTCAGGGTGCCCCCGCGGTGCGCCTCCAGGACGCGGTCGTCGCAGTCACGCAACGCGCGACCGAGATGCGTTTCGAGGATCTGCCGCGCGTCGCGGAGTATGGGTTCTCCCGCGGTCTCGATGGTCCACTCGTGTGAGAACCCATCGGGTGCGGTCCGCTCCCGCACCTGTGCACCGATCGCCTGCAGCGCGCGCGTCGGGCTTCGGCGGACTCGTCGCGCGGGGAGTGAAGGTGGCGCGCAGGCTGAACGCCGGGCTCGGCGACACCACACTGTTCTCCTCTACGTTGATCGTTTGACAAAATCTATCAGATAAGATAAACATCTTCAACCTGGGGAAGGGTCGCGACCCGGCGACCGTGCCTGTCGGGCGGGCGCCGGGTCCGCGATCCAAGAACGTCGAGTCCCGAACAGCATCCCAAGAGATTCGTATCTGATACATTCATCAACTTATGGGAAATGCTGCGATGAGAGGGAAGCGGATGGAGAACCAGGAGGCGTCGGTCGCGCTGAGCCGGCCGATCTCGGAGATCAAGGCCGAACTCTTCAAGGCGCTCGGCCACCCCGCGCGCATCCGAGTGCTCGAACTCCTCGCCGAAGGTGAGCGTTCAGTGGGCGAGATCCAGCCGATCGTCGGGATCGAGTCATCGCACCTCTCCCAACAACTCGGCGTGCTCCGCCGAGCCGGCCTCGTGTCAACCCGCAAGGAAGGCTCGTCGGTCATCTACGCGATCCGCGATCCCCAGCTCGTCGAGCTCCTCGCAGTGTCGAAGCGAATCCTGATCAACTCGCTCGCCGAGACCCAGGATCTCCTCGCAGACCTGCGCGCGGCCGCATCGGACGGATGATCGTGGAAGAGGCCGCGCCGGATCATCAGGATGCAGCGACACGACCGCCGTCGGCCATCGGGTGGCTGATCCGCCTCCTGCCACGTCGCGCGGACTACGAGGGTCTCGGCCGATCCTGGCGCGGTGACGTCGTCGCAGGGATCACCGTCGGGGTGGTCGCGCTCCCGCTCGCCCTCGCGTTCGGGATCACGACGGGACTCGGCGCGACCGCCGGGCTGATGACCGCCATCGTTGCCGGCCTCGTTGCCGGCATCTTCGGTGGTTCGAATGTGCAGGTGTCCGGCCCGACCGGAGCGATGACCGTCGTCCTCGTACCGATCGTCGCGCAATACGGCAAGGACGCCGTCTACCTCGTCGGGCTGATGGCCGGCGTACTCGTCGTGGCGGCCAGCTTCGGTCGACTCGGCCGCTACCTCGCCTACATGCCGTGGCCGGTCATCGAGGGCTTCACCGTCGGGATCGCGGTGATCATCTTTCTCCAGCAGGTCCCCGCCGCCTTGGGCGTCACGAAACCAGTCGGTGAGAACACGGCAGCGGTCGCGGCCCGCGCAGTGGCGAAGTCCTTCGGCAGTGGCAGTCTCGAGGCGCTGGCGCTCGTCGCGCTCGTCGTGGTCGTGATGACCGTCGTGCCTCGTCTCCACCGATCCCTGCCGGCATCGCTGCTCGCGGTGTTGGTCGCGACTGTGGTCGCGCAGACCGCGGGGTGGACCACCGCGCGTATCGGAGCGCTCCCGAGCTCGCTTCCGATGCCTGCGCTGCCCGCGATCTCGCTCAGCCGGATGAGCGACCTTGCCGGCGCCGCGTTCGCGATCGCCGCGCTCGCGGCGATCGAGAGTCTGCTCTCCGCCAAGGTCGCGGACGGCATGTCCGACGCGGGACGGCACGACCCGGACCGTGAACTGTTCGGTCAGGGCCTCGCGAACCTCGCGTCGCCACTCTTCGGTGGGATGCCGGCGACGGGCGCGATCGCGCGCACCGCAGTGAACGTCCGCGCCGGAGCTCGTACCCGCCTCTCGACCATCGTGCACGCATTGGTCCTCATCCTGGTCGTGCTCTTCGCCGGGTCACTCGTCGCCCGTATCCCGCTCGCCGCGCTGGCCGGCGTTTTGATGGTGACCGCAGTGCGCATGGTCGAGCCCCACAACGTCAAGGCGGTGCTGCGCTCCACCCGATCCGACGCGCTGGTCCTGGTCGCGACTGCCACGGCCACCGTCGCGTTCGATCTCATCGTCGCGGTCGAAATCGGCATCGCGATCGCCGCCTTGCTCGCCCTCCGCGCGGTCGCGCAATCGGCGTCGGCAGTCGCAGAGTCCGTGCCGGCGGCGGAGATCGACAGCACGACCGAAGCCGAACTGCTCCACGAGCACATCCTCACCTACCGCCTCGATGGGGCACTGTTCTTCGGCGCCGCGCAGCGGTTCCTCACCGAGCTCACCGCGGTGAGCGACGTGCGCGTGGTGATCCTGCGCCTCCCACAGCTCCAGGTCCTCGACGCCACGGGCGCCCAGGCGCTCGGCGAGATCGTGGCCGAACTCGAAGGCCGCGGCATCACCGTGCTCCTCAAGGGACCCAGCGCCCGTCATCTCGAGATCCTGCGCGCCGTCGGTGCGCTCGAAGGACTTGCCCACGAGAACCATGTGTTCTCGAACCTCGACGACGCAGTCGCGCACGCTCGCCTCCACCTCTCCCGTGTCCCCCATCCGCCGCCGCCGCTCGTCAAACCGGTCGACCGGTCGGCGCCTTCACGGCATCGATTCGTCGGCACGGCCAAGCAGCGAGCCAAGCGGGCCCGTCCCGCGGAAACGACACGTTGAGGGGCATTGGCGTGTGCAACGAAAGGAGCCTTCACGCCTGACGGCTACATCGTCGACTCGAAAAGGTCAACGTCAACGGAGGCGCGATCGCGCTCTGTCATCCTCTCGGCGCAATAGGTGTCCGGCGCATGACCACGCTCCTCAACGAACTGGAACGCACCCGCGGTCGCTACGGCCTCCAAAGCGTGTGCGAGGGCGGCGGCCAGGCCGACGTCACGATCATCGAACGGCTGTAAGGCGGACGCTCGCTATCGGGCTCGGACCGAGTGCCTCGAGAGTGCGAACTCCGCGATCAGCCATACGACATTGGGGAGTGCATCGTGGCAAGAAAAGGACGAGCTCGCCGGTTCCGCGAAGCGCGCGAGTTGAAGCAAGGCTTCGATGACGGGATGTTCCGAGAGCGCGGCGGATCCCTCGCTGACATCGACGACGCCGCCGCCGGCGTCGTCTACCTGGAAGACGACGACGAACGCGCCGCCAATGCCCGCGAGCCATGGGATCCGGACGAGGAGTACCGGCGCGGCAACGCTTGACGCCGCCGCTAGCGACAACACCGCCGATCCCCGGCCGGTCGAACCTCGACCAACACCAAGGACACCGAGACAGCAAGAGGAGCACCTGTGCGTCGGTCATCACATCGAGTCGACGCGTAACACCTTGTCGCGCGAGTGATGCCCCGACTCAATTGCTACGCGTTGCTTGGGGACTCCCAGGTGGGCAGCCACCAGCCTGCAAACCGCGATGTTCGCCCGCTCATCCAAAGGCGGCGCGGTTGTTCGCACAAGCAGACGCCCGGCGCGTTCGCCGCCAACCTCGTCCCGCTTGGCTCTCGAGATAACCCGGACCTTCAGCAAGCGGACCTCGTTGGATTCCGACACCGAACCGAGGCTACGGCCAGGTCCTTCCGACCCGTAGTCGGCCGATTACGCGACTGCTCCACCGGCCTGACGCGAGGATGATGGCACGCGCACCTAGGTGCAGGCTCTGTTGCCTTGCCGCTTCGCTGAATCGGCTTCATCGTCACCCGAAGGAAGAACGAGAGGAAGTGGAACCGTGACCGATCACTCAACTGACGCATCCGCAGCGTCGCGGTCCGATGCGACGGAGAGTCGCGTGGGACCTGGAGACTTCCCGCGCTGGCGGCGGATCGTCGCCGCGGTGCTGGTGGCGGTCGGTGTGCTCCTGGTGCCGGTGTCGATGAGCGCGATCTGGGTGCGGCGGACGCTGCTCGACACCGATCAGTACGTCGCCACCGTTGGACCGCTCGCGAGGAACTCCGACATCCAGCATGGACTCGCCGACCGGATCACGACGGCGTTGTTCGCTGACGGCCGCGTCGAGAAGGAGATCGCCGACGTGCTTCCACCTCGGGCCGAGGTGATCGCCGCCCCGATCTCCAGCGGGCTCGAGGGCGTCGCGAACGGGGCGGCGCTCAAGCTGTTCCAGAGCGACCAGTTCCAGACGGTGTGGGAGAACACGAACCGCCGGGCGCACACTGCACTCGTCAAGGTGGTGACCGGCGGCGGATCCCGCATCTCCACGAAAGACGGCAGCGTTTCGGTCAACCTCGAACAGATCTTCACCAACGTGAAGCACCGCTTGGACGCGCGTGGCATCACGCTCTTCGACAGCGTGCAGCTCCCCAAGAAGTACCGAAGCGTGGTCCTCATGCAGTCGAAGCAGCTCGTGGAAGTGCAAGGTCTCGTCGATCTGCTCCAGAAGCTCGCGTGGGTGTTGCCGTTCCTCGCGCTGCTGTGTATCGGGAGCGGCATCGCGCTGTCGCAAGACCGGCGGCGTCGAACCATGCGGGTTGGCATCTGGGTCGCGGTCGTAGTCGCCGTCCAGCTCGCGCTGCTCAGGGTGGGACGCAACTTCTACCTCGAAGCGATCACCAACGCCGGGGCGCGCAGAGGATCGTCGGGCGCCGTCTGGGACCAGCTCACCTCGTTTCTCCGTCAGTCCGCGACCACCGTGATTGTGCTCTCCCTGATCGTCGCCTTCGCGGCGTGGGTCGCGGGCCCGTCGCACCGGGCGAACTGGATACGCGGCCTCTGGACCAACGCGCTCGGCGGCGGTTCCGACGTCGAGCCCGGACCGGTGGCCGCCTTCGTGGCCCATTCGAAGACCGCACTACGTGTCGCCGGTGCCGCGGTCGCGCTCGCGATCCTCATCCTCTGGAACCACCCGAAGCCGGCCACCGTGCTCGGCGTCGGCATCCTGCTTGTCATCTACCTCGCAGCGATCGAGTTGCTCGCCCGGGGAGGATCCGCGCCGGCCGTAGGCGGCGAGGCCTGATTCGCTGAGCCGTCGTCTCGGGCTACCTCCCGAGCCACGAGCCGCAGACGCTGGAAGGACAACGTCACACTCGTGGCGTCGAACTCTGCGCAGTCGAAGCACCCGACGTCCAGGCAGAGGAGCCCGGCTCGGGAGCGAACTCAATATATGACTCGCAGCGAACTACCTAAGCAGGAGGTTCTTTACCCGGACTCGTCGGCTCCAAGAGATCCGCCAGACCGTCAAGGTCAGAGATGACGATGGTCGCGAGTCGGTCGGCGAGCCCAGTTGTGTTGCATCGTCGCGCCATCGCCTTATCTGTCACGACAATGTCGACGTAGGGCACCGTTACGGCGAGCGCGTCGATGTCGTGAATGTCGTTCGTTGTCCACGGGTGCTCACCGTTGCGGTGCAACTCGGTCTTGAGCGTTACAGAGACATCGAAGCTGGGCAGAGCGTCGAACGCAGGCCGCACGTCGTCGGGACCCGTGAAGATGTCAGCGAACGCAACTCGACGATCGTCGAGCGCGCGGTCGAAGGTATCGAAGAGCTCGAACGTGAGCTCGCGTGCCGAAATCGCGTCACGGATTCGCCCTCGACGCCAGTGAGGGTCGTCGTCGAACCGCTGCGCCTGCTCGAGCTCTTCGCGCGGCCCGCCGTTCGGCGACCTCGATGACTGCCTCGGGTTTCCATCCCGCGGCGCGTAGCTCCGGTTCCTCCTCCGGGCAAGGACCGTCGAGAACGCTTCTCTGCAACTCGACTTGCGCGAACGTGACCCTCCTGTCGAAGGCCTCCGGGCCTTCCGGGAAGTCTCGACGGGCCTGCTCCGTGACGACCACACCATCGCTCAGGATCTGAAGCTCACCGCTCGTGCCGAAAGCGCGCGCCACGCCCCAGTCCAAGTAGTCCATCAGGTTCACAGGGTCGACACTCGGTCCGACCAGCCGGTCGAGCATCTCCTCGAACTCGTGGGCCGCGACTACAGACCGTGAGGTCACGACCGCGAAGGCGGACACGCGCTCGATGACCTCGCGAAGGTCTCGCCTCTGGCGGTAGGACGCGATCTTGTTGATCTCGATGAAAGTCGTTCCCGACAGGGGGAACGTCGCTCGGCCATCGCGAGCCGCTCGCGTGCAGGCGTCGAGCGCGGCCGAGTAGGCAGGCCCCTCGCTGTGGCCCGAGTGGGCCTTGGATAGCGAAATCCAGTGGTTCAAGTCGAGGTAGACGACCGTCGGGGGACGCTGCGGCACCCGCAGCGTGCGGGGCCACACGTAGGGCACGTCGACACGGTCGGCCCCAACCCTCACGTTCATAGCGTCGCAGGCATCCGGCACGTCCGTGACGGTTTTTGGCTGCTCTACCGGGACGAGCCGCCCCTTTGTCGGCGCGTTCGGGATTCGGACGTCGTGCGTTCGGAAACGGTCGACACCGCGTTCGACTGCGATGAGTCCCGGGGTCGCTGACCGGGAAATACGCGGACGCCGAACTCATCGCGCTGATCTGGGGCACGACGCTCGGCCTCGCGCTCGTGCACTTCTTCGCGTTCCGGATGTCGAGTCGACTCGTCCGTGGAACCTCCTTCCACCGACGAGACCTCAACATCGCCGCGGCACAGGTTGGTGGAGCGGTCGCAGTCGCAGACCTCTGCACCGTCCCCGTCGTGGTCCTCAGGACGGACGCCGAGTACGACGTGGTCCTTCCTTCTGGCGCTGCTGCTCGGGATCGCCGGATACGCCGCGGGGCGCAGCGGGGGAGCATCACGTATTCGATCGGCCGCCATGGGCGTTGCCACGCTCCTGCTGGGTCTCACCATCGCGCTCGTCAAGAACGCGCTCCTCGGACACTGAGGAGCCATCGCGTCATCGGGCGATGCCGCTCCACCCGCCGGGATCCGGACGGAACGGGTCGGCCGGACGGCCGGTCGCATCGGTGTCGATCCGATAGACGAGCCCGGCGGCGGGTTCGGCGCGTCGCTGCTCGTCGCTCCAGCCCTCGGTGCCGGTGGTGACGTAGAGCTGGTGCAGGCCGGGCCCGCCGAACGCGCAGCACGTCGCCTGCGCGGCCGGAACGTCGAGCACCTCGCAGCAGCGCACCATCGGGGCGGTACCGGTGGACGCATCCGCCGCCGTAGATCGCGACCCAGAGGTCGCCGGACGGCGTCGACGGTCATGCCGTCGGGCGCTCCGATCTCCTCGGGAACGGTGAGGAGGACCCGTCCGTCGGAGATCGTTCCCCGCTCGGCGTCGAACGCGAAGGCGTGGACGACTCGGGGACCGCTGTCCACCAGGTACATCGTGGTGCCGTCGGGGCTCCAGCCCAGCCCGTTGGAGATCGTGAGCCCTTCGAGCATCAGCTCGGTCCGCCCGGTCCCATCGAGCCGGTAGAGCGCACCGCCTCCCTCGTGATGGTCGTCGGCCAGCGTCCCGGCCCAGAACCGGCCCTGCGGGTCGCAGGCGCCGTCGTTCATGCGGGTCCCGGCCGGGGCCACCTCGGCGATCGAGCGCAGTGCGCCGGTCGGGCTCAGGTGGACGAAGCCCTGCCCGGCGGCGAGGAGCCAACCGTCGTCGCCCTCGACGGGCGTGACCGCACCGACCGTTCCCGGCACCTGGTAGGTCCGGATCGGAACGAGGCCGCCGGCATCGTCCACGCGGTCGCGGTAGACGCGCCCGGCGAGGATGTCGACGCGCAGCAGCTCGTCGCGACGGGCGTCCCAGCGGAGCGCCTTCGCCGAGGACGGTCTGCTCGGTCGTGCAGGCGCACCGCGCCGCCGTGCGTTCCGAGGCTCGTCGTCCCACGATCAGCCGCGCATTTCGAGCGGTGGACGTCGCGCGTCACGTCGGCGAGAGGATCGCGTGGGACAGCATGCCGCCGGAGACGACGCGTGCGTCGAAGCCGTTCTGGAGCAGCAGGCGTGTCGCGGTGTAGGCGCGCTGACCGGAGCGGCAGACGACGTGGATCTCGCGGTCGCGGGGGAGCTCGTCGAGGCGGGCGCGCAGCTCACCCAGCGGGATGTTGACGGCGCCCGGCACGTGCTCGACCGCGAGCTCGGGCTTCTCGCGCACGTCGAGGACGAACCCGTCGCCGACGGAGTCCCAGTGGCTCAGCGGCATGTCACCGCGCAGCACGCCGGCGGCGACCATGCCGGCGAAGTTGATCGGATCCTTGGCGCTGCCGAACGGCGGCGAGTAGCAGAGCTCGACCTGCTCGAGGTCGTACACGGTGGCGCCGAGCTGGATCGCCAGGGCGAGGTCGCTGATCCGCTTGTCGACGCCGTCTTCGCCGACGGCCTGGGCGCCGAGGACGCGCCCGTCGGACTTGCGGAAGATGACCTTCATCGCGATCGGCTTGGCGCCGGGGTAGTACCCGGCGTGGGAGTTCGGGTAGAGGTAGATCTTCTCGTAGTCGGTGTCGCCGAGCCGGTTGAGGGTCTTCTCGTTGGCGCCGGTCCACGCGACGCCGGCGCCGAAGAGCTCGACGATCGAGGTGCCCTGGGTGCCGCGGAAGTGCGAGTCGCGCCCGGCGATCACGTCGGCGGCGATGCGGGCCTGGCGGTTGGCGGGCCCGGCGAGCGCGATGAGGCTCCACTCGCCGGTGACGAAGTCTCGGACCTCGACCGCGTCACCGACGGCGAAGATGTCCGGGTCGCTCGTGCGCATCTGCTCGTCGACGCGGATCCCGCCGAGCTCGCCGATCTCGATCCCGGCCATCTTCGCCAGCGTGGTGTCGGGTCGGACGCCGAGCGCGAGGATCACGAGGTCGGCGGGATACGTGCGCGCCGGACTGCGTCGACACGATGAGCGACTCGTCCTCGCCCTGCGCGAATCCGGCGACGCCGTCGTCGACCACGACGTGGACGCCGTGGCGTTCGAGGAAGTCCTGCGACGAGGCGGCCGTACTCCCGATCGAGGGGGGTCAGGACCTGGTCGGCCATCTCGAGCACGGTCACCTCGAAGCCGCGGCGGACGAGGTTCTCCGCCATCTCGAGGCCGATGAAGCCGCCGCCGACCACGACGGCGCGCATCGGCGGGTCGCACGGTCTGGAAGCCGGAGTACTTCTCCATCCCGGCGAGGAAGCTCGTGCCCCGCTCGATCCACTCGCGGATCTGCGTGGCGTCGGGCACGGTCCGCACCTGGAAGATGCCGGGCAGGTCGATGCCGGGCAGCGGCGGGCGGACCGACGCCGCGCCGGGGGACAGCACGAGCTTGTCGTAGGACTCGGTGGTCACCTCACCGGTCGCGAGGTCGCGCAGCTCGACGGTCTTGTCCTGCGGCGAGATCCCGACCGCCTCGCAGCGCGTCCGGCAGTCGACCGCGAACTGCCGGCGGAACAGCTCGCTCGTTCGCGACCAGCAGATCCGACTCGTGCTCGATCACGTTCCCGACGTGGTACGGCAGACCGCAGTTCGCGTACGACACGTACGGGCCCGCGTTCCACCATCAGGATCTCGGCCTGCTCGTCCAGCCTGCGCAACCGGGCTGCGCACGACGCGCCACCGGCGACGCCACCGACGATGATCACCTTCATCTCACGACCTCATTCCGATTGATCTTGCGTATGGCGTCGTCCGCCTCGACGATCGGCGGTGCCGGTCATCAGGTCCACGGCCCGCGCCAGCCGCCGTGTCCCGCGACGAGCGCGTCGGCGGCGTCCGGTCCCCACGAGCCCGGCGCGTACGGGTGGATCGGCGGCGGCTGGTCGATGAGCGGCTGCATGACCCGCCACTGCCTCCTCGACGGTGTCCTGGCGGGTGAACCGCACGCCGCGGCCCTCCATCGCGGCGTGGAGCAGGACCTCGTACGGGGTCGGGCCCTCGCCGCCTTCGGCCGCGAACTCCATGTCGAGGTCGATGCTGGCCGGGCAGCGGCGCGTCGGCGCGCTGCGCGTTGAGGACCACCCGGACACCGGTCGACGGATCGAGCTTGATCACGAGTTGGTCGGGTGCGGTGTCGGGTCTGCGCAAGCCGAAACCGAGCCGGGGCGACTCCTTGAACACGAGCCGCAGCTCGGTCTGGGTCACCGGCAGGCGCTTGCCCGGTACGGATGAAGAAGGGGACGCCCGACCAGCGCCAGTTCTCGATCTCGAGTCGCAACGCGGCGTAGGTCTCGGTCGTCGAGTCCGGCGGCGACGCCGTCGATGGCGCGGTACCCGTCGTACTGGCCGCGCACGTACTGGGCGGGGTCGGCTTCGACCATCGCGCGGAACACCGCGGTCTGCGCGTCCTTGATCGTCTCCGGGTCGCCGCCGGACGGCGCCTCCATCGCCGCGGCCGCGACCAGCTGCATGAGGTGGTTGACGACGACGTCGCGCAGCGCGCCGACCGGATCGTA
This sequence comes from uncultured Acidimicrobiia bacterium, assembly GCA_963756815.1. Lineage (GTDB taxonomy): Bacteria > Actinomycetota > Acidimicrobiia > IMCC26256 > JAENVU01 > JAENVU01. Next base: position 32,155 of record CAVWPR010000058.1, on the reverse strand, counting down.
GAAGTGGCCGCGGTCCTCGACGCCGAAGTCCTCGGCCAGGGTGATCTGGACGCACTCGACGTAGTTGCGGTTCCAGACCGGCTCGAGCATCGTGTTCGCGAACCGCAGGAAGAGGATCTCCTCGAGGCCCATCTTCCCCAGGTAGTGGTCGATCCGGTAGATCTGCGATTCGTCGACGTACTCGTGCAACTCGTCGGCGAGCGCGCTCGCCGACGAGCGGTCGTGACCGAACGGCTTCTCCACGACGACGCGCCCGTCGGCGGTCAGGCCGGCGTCGGCCAGGCCCTTGCACGACCGTGGCGAACAGGCTCGGCGGGATCTCGAGGTAGAACACCGGGCAGGTCGCACCCTTGATCGCCGCGCCGACTCGTGTCGTAGGTCGCCGCGTCGGCGAAGTCGCCCTGCACGTAGGCGAGGCGCGCCGCCAGTCGGTCGAACACCTCCGGGTCGAGCGCTTCACCGGTTCCGACGATCGACGTGCGGGCACGTTCGACGAGCTGGTCGAGCGTCCAGTCGTCGACCGCCACGCCGACGATCGGGCACGTCAGCAAGCCCCGCTGTTCGAGCCGGTACAGCGACCGGAACGTCATCACCCGCGCCAGGTCGCCGGTGATCCCGAAGATCACCAGGACGTCGCCGACCGGCTGGCGGCCTTCGTCGTTCGAAATTGCTGTCACGTCAACATCCTCTGCTCAGTAAGGAGACTCCGGCGCGACGTCAACTCCGGCGTCCCTTGTGCAACACCGGATCGACGTATCCCGACCCGTGGTCGAGCTGGTAGTCGAGGTTCACCGCGGCGTTGATCAGCGCGAGGTGGCTGAACGCCTGCGGGAAGTTGCCGAGCTGCTCACCGGTGAGCCCGATCTCCTCGGAGTAGAGCCCGAGGTTGTTCGCGTAGGTCATCATCTTCTCGAACGTGAGGCGCGCGTCGTCGAGTCGGCCCGGAGCGAGCCAGGGCGTCGACGTACCAGAACGAGCAGATCGTGAACGTGCCTTCCGACCCGCGGAGTCCGTCGGGTGACGCGCTGGGGTTGTACCGGTACACGAGGCTGTCGGAGACGAGCTCGTCGTCCATCGCGGTCAGCGTCGAGGACCACATGGGGTCGCGTGGCGCGACGAAGCCCATGAGCGGCATCAACAGGAGTGACGCGTCGAGCACGTCGGTCTCGGAGTGCTGCACGAACGCCTGGCGGCCGTCGTGCCAGCCCTGCGCCATGATCTGCTCGTAGATCCGGTCGCGCTCTGTGGTCCAGCGCGTCGTCGAGGCGGGTCGGCCGTGTGATTGTGCGAGCCTGATGGCGCGGTCGAGTGCGACCCAGCACATGAAGCGGCCGTAGGTGAAGTTCTGGTCGCCGCCGCGGGTCTCCCAGATGCCGGCCTCGGGTGTGTCCCAGTTGTCGCAGACCCAGTCGAGCATGTTCCGGACCTGGGTCCAGCCGGCGTGGGGGAGCTGCAGCCCGTGGGTGTCGGCGAGGTAGATCGAGTCCATGGCTTCGCCGTAGATGTCGAGCTGACGCTGGTCGGCGGCGCCGTTGCCGATGCGCACCGGCCGTGACCCGCGGTAGCCGTCGAGGTGGTCGAGTGTCTCCTCGGCGATGTCGGAGGAGCCGTCGACTCGGTACATGATCTTCAGCGGGCCCGAGCCCTCGCCGACGCTCTCGGCGATCCGGTCCATCAGCCAGGAGACGAACGCTTCGGCTTCGTCGGTGTAGCCGAGGCCGAGCAGCGCGTACACCGAGAACGACGCGTCGCGGACCCAGGTGTAGCGGTAGTCCCAGTTGCGCTCGCCGCCGACCTGTTCGGGCAGCGCGCACGTCGGCGCCGCGACGAGCGCTCCGGTGGGGGCGTAGGTCATCAGCTTGAGCGTCATCGCCGAGCGGGTGACCATCTCGCGCCATCGGCCGGTGTAGGTCGAACGGTCGAGCCACTGTCGCCAGTACCGGCGCGTGTCGAGGAACGTGTCGACGAGCTCCTCGCGAGAGATCTGTCGCGGTCGCGCGCCGCCGGATTCGAGCACCATGCCGGTGACCTCACCGGCATGCAGCGTCGTGGTGATGCGGACACCGCCATCGGTCTGTTCGACCGTGCCTGCCCGCTGCTCGCCCCGGACGATCGGATCGCCTACCCGGTGCAGCGTGAGGGTCAGGTCGTCCGACGCGAAGACCGCACCCACGTCGGTCACCTCGACCGTGTGTGGCTTGCGGGCGTAATCGAAGCGCGGCTCGATCTCGACGACGAACCGCATCGTGCCCCGCACGACACGCACCAGGCGCGCCAGGCGATGACGATCCGTGGCCGGTCCGTCGGCGACCGGCATGAAGTCGACCACCTCGCCGACGCCCGCCTCGGTCATGAATCGCGTCACCAGGATCGCCGTACCGGGCAGGTACAGCTGGCGGGTCACGACGTCGGGCACGTCGGCGCTGACCTTGAAGTAGCCACCACGGTCCGCGTCGAGGAGCGACGCGAACACGCTCGGCGAGTCGAAGCGAGGACAACAGAACCAGTCGATCGTCCCGTTCGTGTCGACCAGCGCCGCGGTCTGCAGGTCACCGATGAGTCCGTGGTCGCTGATGTTCGGGTAGTCCGGCACAGTCATGCCTTTCAGTGATGGCGGGTCCAGCGAATTCGATGTCGGGGTAATCGTCCCGTCCGGAACCCGAACCGCCGATCACTCGCCCACACCAAACGAACATCTACGGCTGCACACATTCAATCGATCGCGTCGAGTCGCGAGTAGGGCACAAGGTCCCGACGACGCGGTGCCTCGGTAGGTGTTCAGGCCGCACGCTCCCGTGCGAGGCTTCGGGCCAACCAAGGAGGACGATGGCCGCGTCGAGCAAAACTGGTGCGCGTCGTCCCGGGCCGCGACGTCCCGAGGGCTATCCGGCCGGCCCGGACGAAGTCCGTCGCGCCGTCCTCGACGTCGCCGGGCGACTCTTCGCCGAGCATGGGGTGGACGCCGTCGCGCTTCGTGACGTCGCCGACGCCGGCGAACGTGCACCACACATTGATCGGCCGCTACATCGGCAACCGCGAGGCCCTGATCCGCTCGGTCTTCGTCGATCTGTCGGAGCAAGTTGCGAGCGCCGTTGCCGAGAACCCGCTTGCCGGCCAAGGCTATGGGTTGGAGACGGTGATGGGCCGGTGGGTGCGCGTGGCGGGCTCGCTGGCGATCTCCGGTCGACCGCTCTTCGGGCAGAGCGGCTTCAATCCGGTCGTTGCGATGGCCGAGACGCTCGAAGCCAGCTACGGGCAGAAGCCGCAGGCCGCGCGGTTGCGCGCGGCGCAGATCGTCGCGGCCGCGCTCGGGTGGCGACTCTTCGAGGATTACCTCGTCGAAGCTGGAGGGTTCGATGACATCCCGCTCGCCACGCTGCGCGACGAGCATCTGCACGCACTGCGTCGTCTCGGCGCGACGCCGTTGCCGTCACCGCCCGACCCGCCCACACGCACGTCCTGAACGCCCCGACACACCGTGGGGTCCAAAGACCCTGGGCGCGCCGCTCGGGAGCCGTGTTCAATGCGCACAGTTGTGCACGTCAGTGCCGGTGATCGCCATCAACCAAGGAGCAACGAATGCTTCGCCTACGACTTCCCACTCTCTGAGCATGTTCCTGCTCGTGGCCTGGTGGTTCTTCCTGCTCGGCATCTTCTTCGCAGTCGTCTGGTCGTTCATTGACAACTTCCGCCGCCACGACCACAGCGGCTGGGCCAAGGCCGGATGGGCGCTCGTCATCTTGGTCATCCCATTCCTGGGGACGCTGATCTACCTCGTCGCACGCCCGGCGTACGCGACAGAACTCGAACCGTTGGTCTGACGGGCGCCGGGCGACGACACCACCGTTTCGTCGTCCCGCATCGTCATCATTCAGAGGAGCGCACATGACAGAAGCCACCATCGACGAGCTCGGACCGGTCGACTATCTCGTCGTCGAGTTCCCGGCCGGCGCGAGTCACTTCACCGGCGAAATGGCGAAGGAGATCGTCTCGCTTGCCGATTCGGGCACCATCCGCGTCCTCGACATCCTCATCCTGCGCAAGGACGAGGACGGATCGGTCGAGGCCCTCGAGATCGACGACCTCGACGAGGTCGACGACCTGCGAGCCATCGAAACCGAGATCGCCGAGATTCTCGCCGAGGAGGACGTCGAGCACCTCGCCGCCGCGATGGAGCCCGGCAGTGTTGCCGGTGTCCTCGTGTGGGAGAACCGGTGGGCCGCGCCATTCGCGTCGGCCGCGCGCCGATCCGGCGGACAGCTCGTCGCAAGTGGCCGAATCCCTATCCAAGCCATCGTCGCCTCGATCGAGGCCGAAGAAGCAAAAGGAGCCTGACATGCCACTCCGCCCAGCACGAGCGGCCCGCCGCGGCGTCATCGGCCGACCGGTGGCCCGCACCGCCGCAGTTGTCGGCACCGCGGCCGTCGTCGCCCACGGCGTCGGTCGCCGCCAAGACCGACGCGAGGACCGCCGCGACAGACGCTGACCGTTCCTTGGCTCGGACCGTGTCTGCGCCGAGGTCTTCGACCGGCGCCGTGACGGAACGCAGGACGATGTCAGCCATCCGCGGGGGCGGGTCGAGAGGAGACGCTCATGATTGTCGCAATTTCATCAGCGGGGTGGCTCGGGCTCAGCCTCCTCGGACTGATCATCTGGGTGGCGCTCGCTTTCTGGCCTGCCCGAGTCGCCCGCAGGAAAGGTCACAGCTTCATCGGCTATTTCATCCTGAGTCTCTTCTTCTTCCCGCTCGCGCTCGTGATGGCGTACGTCGTCGCTGACCGCCGGGGACTCCACGTCCCGGGTTGACGATCGATCCATGGAGAGGCGAAGCCGCATGAGCAGCGAGATCGGAACCGGAACGGCCTGGACGATCATGGATGTCCGGGTCAGGTGGGCGCCTGTGCGATGGCCCCGCCGAGCCCGGGCGCATCGGCAGCCTGGCGACACGAGGAGGATGCGTGGCTGAGAACGCCATCGACGACTTGAGCCTCGAGGCCGCGCTCGATCCGTTGCGCCGTACGGCCTCCGCGTCGCTGGCGACGGTGCGGGCGGACCTTTCCGCAGAGTTCGGGTCCGAGGCCGACGAGCAGATCGATCTGCTCGTGCGCGAGTCCTTCGCTCGGACGCGCGGAGCGAGAGTTCAGACGTTGCGCATCCTTCTGGCCGAGCTGGAGGTCCGCGCCGCGCTCAGAGATCGCCCCGTTCTGCTGCCTCCCGACCCAGCGACGCGTCGCCCCTTCCGCCACCGCACGTCGACCGACGCGACATTGAGCTGAACGCGCGGTGATGACCGCGAACATCTCCTCGGATGCACGACCAATCGAAAGGCGAATGAACGATGGGTAAGAAGTTGAAGACGTCCAAGAAGGCCAAGAGGACCGAACCGATTTCGCCGGACGAAGGATCGATCGAGCAGGCCGGGTCGACGTCGGATTCACCCGGCAACGAGGCGGGGAGCTCGACGGGCAAGATGAAGCGTAAGGCGTATGAGGCCGAGATGCGGATCTTGCAAGGCGAGTTGGTGGCGATGCAGGAGTGGGTCAAGGCGACCGGCGCCAAGGTCTGCATCGTCTTCGAAGGCCTGGATTCCGCGGGCAAGGGCGGCACGATCCGGCGCATCACGGAACGCACGAGCCCGCGCGTGTTCAAGCACATCGCGCTCCCGACCCCGACCGAACGCGAGAAGTCGCAGATGTACGTGCAGCGGTACATCGCCCACTTCCCGGCGGCCGGCGAGGTCGTGATCTTCGACCGCAGTTGGTACAACCGCACCGGGGTCGAGCCGGTGCTGGGCTTCTGCACGCCGGAGCAGACGGCACGGTTCCTGGAGATGGTGCCGGCGGTCGAGAAGGCGATGGTCGACTCGGGGATCATCCTGATCAAGTACTGGCTCAACGTCAGCGTCGATGAGCAGGCTCGGCGGCTCGAGAACCGGATCGACGACCCGCGCAAGATCTGGAAGCTGTCGCCGACCGACTTGAAGTCGTACAGCCGCCGCTACGACTACTGCCGGGCTCGCGACGCCATGCTGGCCGCGACCGACACGTCGTGGGCGCCGTGGTTCGTCGCGCAGAACGACGACAAGAAGCGCGGCCGGTTGAACATCATCTCGCACCTCCTCACGCGGATCCCGTACGAGCCCGTCCCCCGCCCCGACGTGAAGCTCCCCAAGCAACCAAGCGACAAGGGCTACGTCGAGCCCGACCTGCCGCTGCACCTCGTGCCCGAGAAGTTCTGAGAACAGGGACTCTATGACTGCAACCATGCCAAGGGACGACCTGTCGACCCGGTGGTATGCGCTGAGTGGTGACGAGGTCGCGAAACGACTCGACGTCGATCCGGAAAGCGGCCTGAGCGCGGCGAAGGCCGTCGAGCTCCTCCAGCAGGACGGACCCAACGCGCTTCCCGCGGAGCAGACCACGCCGGGATGGCGGCGCTTCCTCGACCAGTACGCCGCCTACATGCAGATCATCCTGCTCATCGCCGCGGTGCTGTCGTTCGCCATCGGCGAGTGGAGCACGGGTGCGGTGCTCGTCCTGTTGACCGTGTTCAACGCGGCGGTCGCCCTTCGCCAGGAGGGCAAGGCCGAGAGCGCGATGAACGCCCTGAAGTCGCTGACGAAGCAGACGGCCCGCGTGCGTCGCGGTGGGGTCGAGTCGGCGATCCCCGTCGAGGAGGTCGTCCTCGGCGACACCGTCCTGATCACGGCTGGTGACAACGTCGCCGCCGATGGCCGGATCATCCAGGCGAGCTCGCTCAGCATCGACGAGTCGGCGCTCACCGGCGAGAGCACACCGGCCTCGAAAGCGACGGACACGCTCCCCGACGAGGACGTCGGTGCGGGCGACCAGAAGAACATGGCATTCATGAACACGCCGGTCACCCACGGCAGCGGCACGATGATCGTCACGGCGCGAGGCGCCGATGCTCAGGTCGGCAAGATCGCCGGGATGTTGGCGAGCTCCACCAAAGAACCGTCACCGCTGACCAAGCAGCTCAACACGCTGACGCTGTGGATCGGCGCGGCGGCGCTGGGGACGATGATCGTCATGTTCGCGCTCGGCCTGTCGCGAGGTGATTCGGCCAACTCGTTGTTCATCACCGCGATCGCCCTGGCGATCGCCGCGATCCCCACCGCACTGCCGACCGTCCTGCAGGTGATCCTGTCCGGTGGGGCCAAGGAGCTCGCGGGCGAGAACGCGGTCGTGAAGGACCTCACCTCGGTGGAGACGCTCGGGTCGACGTCCACGATCAACTCGGACAAGACCGGCACCTTGACGATGAACCAGATGACGGCCGTCGAGCTGGTCGACGCGATGGACCGGTACACGATCTCGGGCATCGGCTACAGCCTCGACGGCAAGGTCCACCACGCGGCAGGCAAGACGCTGTCGATCGACGATGCGGTCCTGCCGTACATCATGGCCAGCGACGCCAAGCTCGTGAACGGCAAGGTGGTCGGCGACCCGACCGAGGGCGCGCTCCTGGTGCTGGCCCACAAGGCGGGACTCGACATCGAAGCCAGCCGGGAGGCACTGCCGCGGCTAGCGACGCTGCCCTTCGATCCCACGTACAAGATGATGGCGACGTTCAACACGGCGACCGATGCCTCCGGCAAGAGTGTCGTCCGCTGCTTCGTGAAAGGCGCCGCGCCCGCCGTGCTCGACCGCGCGGCGACGACCCGAGTCGACGGTGACCGCGTCCCGTGGGATGACAACCTGCGGCAGAAGGCCGACGGTGCCGTGACTCGGATGGAGGGTGCGGGGCAGCGGGTCATGGCCGGAGCGTTCCGCGATCTCGACCCCGCCACCTTCGACGCGAACGGTGACCTGTTGGGCTACGTCACCGATCTCGAGATGTCGTCCATCGTCGCGATGGTCGACCCGCCCGCGATGCGTCGATGAAGGCCGTGCATGACGCGCAGAACGCCGGGATCCGCGTCCGGATGGTCACGGGTGACGACGTGATCACCGGCGCGGCCATCGCGGAACAGCTCGGCATTCCGGGGACGGCGATGTTGGGAGCCGACTTCGCCGCGTTGAGCGACGAGGAGCGATTGGCGCGCATTGACGATATCGGGGTGGTCGGACGCGTCGCACCCGAGCACAAGGTGCTCCTCGTCGAGACGCTCCGGAAGAAGGGCGATGTCGTCGCGATGGCCGGCGACGGCGTGAACGACGCTCCGGCGATCAAGGCTGCCGACATCGGCATCGCGATGGGAACCGGCACCCAGGTGGCCAAGAACGCCGCCCGGATGATCCTTTCGGACGACAACTACGCCACGATCGTCGTCGCGGTCAGGGGTGGACGGAAGGTCTACGACAACCTGAACAAGTTCATCCGCTTCGTCATCCTCGAACTCGTTGCGTACATCCTCACGTTCCTCGGTGCCAGCATCTTGAACATCGCGGCCGGACAACCGTTCTCGCCCGTGCAGATCCTCTACATCAACTTCTTCGTCAACGCACCGCTCGGTGTGTGGCTCGGGATGGACAAGGAGGCACCGGGCCTCATGAACCACGAACCACGCTCACGTGACGAGTCGATCATGACGAGAGGACTGCTGACCACCGCCGCGCTCGTCGGACTGTTCATGGCCGCCTGCACTCTCGCGCTCATCAGCTACGGCACGAACCACCACGGCAACGTCCTCATCGGTACGTCGATGGGCGTGACGACCTTCTCGCTGATGCTCGTCGCCGCCGTCTTCCAGGCCCGAAGCGTGACGGGTACGGCACTCACCACCGAGTCCTTCGACAACCGGCACCTCAACGTCGCCGCGCTCGTCGAGCTCCTGCTCGCGGTCTTCATCACCCAGATGGACGTCCTGCGCACCCTCCTGGGCACCGTGAAGTTGACGCTCGCGCAATGGTCACTCGCGCTGGCGCCGGCGGCAGCACTCTTCCTGCTCTGGGAGCTCGGCAAGCTGATCGCTCGCCGTGGCACAACCGACACCACCGATGAGACCACTCCCGCGGTCGTCACAGCCTCCGCCTGAGGACCGGAACCTGCCGGATCAGGTCACTTCCCGGTCCTCGGCGGTATGCGATCAAAGCGTTGCGGTACCTCCGACCTGGCGACGACTCGGCCACCGGCAAGTGTCGCCAGGAGGGTGAAGAGCGAAGTTCGTCTCGAACGCGACGCGCAGCAAGCGATCGTCTCCCGGCCACGCAACGACGGCACCGACGTCGGCGCCGCCGCCTCTCGGACTTCACCAAGACGACGCGTGCATCCGTGCCCGTCCGTGCCCTTGCACTCCGTGCCCTCGGCGTGCCCGTCATGACCGGTACTGGCGGTCACTCGTGGTCGACACCGGGTCAGCGCATCGTGCGATCGAGTCGCCGGCGCGTGGTGCACGGCGGAAGACGCGATCCGAGGCGCGCGCGGACGTGAGCAACGGTTCAGGAAACCGTGTGCGAGGACGAGGTCTGCTCCGGGTTGGCATTCCATGGCCCCAGTCGATCGCCATCAGCTCAACGCGAACCTGATCGACCCGCGAAGGTCAGCACCTCGAGGCCGGTCAGCCCCTCGTCCCGATGCGTGCCCTCGGCGTCGGTGACGACGGGCACGGGTGCACCGCTGCGGTCGGCGTCGATGAACGCGTCGAGCGACTTCGTCACACCGTCGAGCCGGAACCGGTCCAGCACGAACGGCACTCCGTCGGCGTCGAGGATCGACGGGCGGTCCATCAGTTGGAAGTGCAGGTGCGGACCACCCGTGTTGCCGGAGTTCCCGAGCCGGCCGAGGACCTGACCGGCTCGGACGTGGTCACCGACCTCGACCCGTACGCTGCCGGGCTGGAGGTGCGCGTAGGCGGCGAACACTCCCGGGCGGAGCCGGAGGATGACGTGGTTGCCGTCCGCCTGGGCCAGCGGGACCGGGACCTTGTGGTTCGGGATCTGTTCGGGCAGGCCGTCGACAACCTCGACCACCGTCGCGTCAGCGACCGCGACGACCGGCTGGCCGTCGTTGAAGTAGCTGGCGCTGCGATCGGCGTCGCCGAGGTGCGTGCGGCCGTCGGCGTCGAGCCGCGCCGAGAAGTCGATGGCGTAGCGCTGACGCGAGGCGGAGCGCGCCGTTCACCGCCTGGAGCGCACGACGGTGCGGGCCGACGATCGCCACCCACTTCCCGCCCCGCAACGGCGGACCGATCGTCGGCGGCGCGGACTGCACCGTCCGGGCCGCCCGACCCGTCGCCGTGAGGATCGGGCCGATCGGCAGTCCGGGACCGACGTCGATGGTGACGCGGTGGGCGAGCGCGGTCGGGATCTGCTGACGGCGGTTGAACGTCAGATCGATCCATGCGATCGCGACCGTCGAGGCGGCAGGTGGGTGGTCGGCTCGGTGTCGCTCCCGAGCAGGTCATCGCGCCGGTCAGTCGCTTCCCGTCGAGCCGCGCGATCTGCCGGCCGGACTCGTCGAGGACGCCGATGTCGGTCACGTCGACGCCGAGCGGGACGGTGTTGGTGAGTTGGAGCTCGTAGTCGACGTGGTAGCGGCCGTCGTCGCCGCGATACCAGCGCGGCGGGGCGAGCACCTTCTGCACGACCGGCGTCAGCACGGTCGGTGGGGTACGGACCTCGGCGACGACCTTGCGGATCGCGTCGACGACGAGCGCGGGGGAGTACAGGTAGACGTGGTGGCCGCTGTTCGTCTTCGTGACGTGCTCGGCGCCGAGCCGGCTGGCGAGGAGGTCTTGTCCGGCGGTCCAGTCGGCGAACGTCACACCGGAGTCGACGATCGGAGATCCGGTGGGCGGCTCGGGGTAGGGCTTGTCGGCGCTGAGGACGACGGTCGGGATCTGGGTGGGTGGCGGGGCGGCGTCCAGCTTTGCGAGCGCGTCCAGGACCTCGACGCCTTCCGGCAGCCCGGGCGATGTCGTCCGGTGGAGCTGGTCCCACGTCCGCAGCTTGTCCGCGGTCGCCGCTCTGCCCGATGGTCGAGGACACCGCGTCGACCATGACGAGCCCGCCGACGTCCGCCGGATGGGTGCGTGCGTACAGCTCGGCGATGAACCCGCCGTAGGAGTGCGCGACGAGCACGTACGGCTTCGGTGCGTCCACGGCGCGCAGCACGCGCCGCAGATCGTCGACATCCGCATCGACGGTGTGCGGCTGGGCACGAGGCGTCGATCGCTTGGCGCCCTTCGTGCGTGTGTCGGGGCGGTCGTACGCGCACACGCGGGTCGTCCGTGCCACTTGCGGGAACACGGCCTGGTCACTGTCGTGCAGGTCACCCTGGCCGGCGCCGACCTGGTCGAGCGGGTCCACGTGCACGGGGTCGGCCGGATCGAGAACCTGGCTCCAGTCGTGCCCGTCGTTCCCCTGTCCGGAGATCAGGACCACGGTCGGTGAGCCCTGCCCGCGACACTCGACGAAGATCGACCGCCCGCCCCCGACCTTCACCAGACCGGAGAAGTCGCGACGCTCGATCGCGCGAGCGGCCGATGCCGGGGCCGGAGCCAAGGCGGGCGCGACGCTCGAGATCACCAGCGCGGCGGCCAGGACCAGCTTGGAATGCTTCCTCGCGGCGCTCATCGGTTCCGCGCCTTGTCCACGACCTGGCGGATCGCCGAGATCACGAGTTTCGGATGCTCGACGAAGATGTAGTGCCCGGAGTGGGTGTCGAGCACGAGCCGGGCACCGAGTGTCTTGGCCAGCGCGCGCTGGGCGGCGACGTGAGCACGGAACGACAGCGGCCCGAAGTCGGTGAACTCGGGGCCGAGCTTCCCGGCCGTGACCGCCGCGGTGTAGTCGAATGGCTCGTCGCTGGTGAACAGCACCGTGGGCACCCGTGGTGGCTTCCGAGCCGCACGCATCTCGGCGAAGGTCGCGGGGAAGTTGAACGACTCCGCGCCGGGGAACGCAGCTTCACCCGTGCTCGCGGTGATCCACATCTCCTGCTGCGCGACGGTCAACCGGTCGAAGAACAGTTCGGACGGCGAGTCGATCAGCACGAGCCCCGCGACCTCCTTCGGGTAGGTGCTCGAGTACAGGCGAGCGATGAGGCCGCCGAACGAATGCGCGACGAGCACGTACGGGCCACGCACGTCCGCGGCACGGAGGAGCCGGTGCAGGTCGATGACGCCGTTCGCGGGTGTGACCGATCCGGTGGTCGGCGTCGAGGTACCGAAGGCGATCCCGTCGTTCGGTGCGGGGCTCGCCGTGTTCGGTCGGTCGTAGGTGCACACCCGCGTGAACTTCGCCACCTGTGGGAACACCGTCGGCGTCGGATGCGCGAAGTCGTACGGCATGCTCCAGATACCGCCGCTGTTCACACCGCCGGCGATGAGCACCACCGTCGGCCCGCCGCGGCCGCGGCACGTGAGGTGCATCGTCCGGGTCGGGCTGATAGCGACCTGACGGTCGACGGGCTGCGATCGCCCGGTCGCGGCACCTGCTGCCGACGCGGTCGCACCGACCGTGATCGCACAGGTCATCGGCGATCGTGGCGGCGAGCAACCGTCGGCGACCGATGGACGACGGTATCGGGACGTGCGCGGTCAAGACGTTGTCGTTCATGTTCCTGCTCCCTGGGTTCGGTGGTGCTGATGTACGGCGCGAGCCGCCGGGTCAGTCGGCTTCCTGATCGGGGTGGTCGAGGTGCGCGCGCAGCCGGCACGGCGGGCGGCGCGGGTCGGCGCGGACGAGATCGTCGATGTCGATGCCGCCGACGGCTTCGGCGACCCCGATCGCGATCCCGCGGTGCAGTTCGCAGACGATGTCGGGATCGTTGACCGCCGCGTTGGCGAACGGGCACGAGTGGAGGAGCAGCTCGACGTCGTCACCCCGGCGCTCCACGGTCGGTTCGAAGCCGCTGTGGGCCATGACCCGTTCGAGCGCCACGCTCGGGTCGGCGCCGAGGGCGGCGGCATCGTCGCGACCGACGCGACGACCGACCTCGACGGGGGTCTCGCCGGTGCGGATGACCTCGGTCAGCATGCCCGACAGGCGCTCGTACGGACCGGTGACGCCCCACCGGCTCTCGGCCGCAGGGTCCACGGAGTAGACGAGCCGGGGCCGTCCGGGTCCGGTCGGGGCGGCGCGTTCCTCGAGCACGAGTCCCGCGGCCACGAGCTTGGCGAGATGTTGACGCACCGCGTTGTGGTTCAGCGCGAGCCGTTCGGTCAGCTCCCCGACACCCAGGGGCGTTGGGGACTCGACGACGAGGCGGAAGATTGCGTGGCGGGTCGGGTCCCCGAGTGCCCGGGCCTGCTCCTGGATGCCGCTCATCGGACCTGCACCATTGCCTGCTCGCTCTCCTGCTTGTGGACGCGCTCGTCGTACCCGATCTGGCGGAGCAGATCGGCGCGCGAGGCGAAGCAGCCGTAGTCGGCGGCGAGCTCGCTGACCCACGACACCGATTCCCATTCGGGGTGCTCCGCGACGAGCTCCATGTACTCGTGCTCGGCGTGGTCCTCGAAGTCGGCGTTGAGGCGGTAGCTCCAGTCCGGACCGGACGACGTAGAGGCCGAACGACAGCTGGTAGTAGATGAACGCGGTGACCTGCGGGATCAGCCAGCCGCGCAGCCAGCCGTAGCCGGGTGCCGACGCGTCTTCGTGCAGGAGCTCCTCGATGATGAGCAGGTGCCACTGCTCGTTGTCCTGCTGGCCGCGGCACTCACGCACGCGGTCGAACACCCTGCGGGAGAAGCCGACTCGGTCGCAATGGTGCGTGATCGTCGCGTACCCCGCCTGCTCCCAGGCCTGGTACGGAACGCGTGCGATGAGCTCGAGCACCCGGAAGGTTGCGAGCCGACGCCGCCGTCCGTAGACGAGGGCCAGCGACCCGAACAACACGCGCGCCGCGATCGAATACCGCCGACGGGCGGTGGCCAAGGTGCGTTCCTGTTCGCGGAGTCGGTCCTCGGGGTCGAGGTCGCCGAGACACCCTCGGATCCCGTCGTAACGATGCGAGCTCGGCTCGTCGCCGGCTCCCGGTTCCGTCCAGGCCAGTGCGGTGGTCATGGGCTGCCCCTCCTCGGTTCCGGTATTTCTACTATCTAATAGAAATACCGTCAAGAGGCGCCTACAGCAGCCTCGATTCGCTGGCGAAACCCCGGAGTCCCCTGAAGACCGGGGACCGGTACACGGGTCGTGGGACCGCTCGGGATGCACGCGCCTTGTAATCGTGGGATTGTTACAATGCAATCATGACGAAGCTGATCACGACGGCGCGGGTGTCGCATCGAGGCCAGGCGAACCTGCCGGCGAGTCTCCGGCACCGGTGGGGCATCGAGGACGGTGGTGAGATCGCCTTCGTCGACCTCGGCGACGCGGCGCTCGTACTTCCTGGTGGCATTGCGAGAGCTCGGGCCGAGCTCCGGGACAAGCTCGTCCGCGGCGGGCGCTATGAGGCTGGGGTCGCGGTGTTGAACGACCCGGACCTTGCCGACCAGTAGGTCGCTGATCGACGATCGGCTCCTGGTAGCTCGCCTCGTCGGCGAGAAGGTCCGTCTTCCTCGGGCGGGTCTCGCGACCACGACCTACTGGTACTACCGCGCGTGTCGCGCCGCGATCGTCGGAGGCGCCGGTCAGCTCTCGGGACCGTTCGCGCTGCTCGAGCATCGCGAGCAGGCGTCTGCGATCGCATCGATGCTCGCCTTGCCTGACGATGTCGCGCTTCCGGACCCGCGTCTTCTCGTGCCGGAGATGGTTGCGATGCATCAGCGTCACCCGCAGCTCAATGTGATGAACATCGAAGCTGCGGCCGCAGCAACCATGCTCGACGCACGGGTGTTGCTCTCGGCCCGTGCCGCCGAGGGCATCCTCCCGGCCGTGCTCGACGCCGAAGCGATCCGGTGGCGAATCGTATCGGTCGGTTGACCCTTCGGCCGTGCCCGTTCGTGCCCTCGATCTCCGTGCCCTTGGAAACCGATGCTCTATCCCCTGAGCTACGGAGGCGGGGGAGTGATTGTGCAGGTCAGAGGGTACTTCGCGTGCCCATTTCGAACCGTGCCCGTGGAGGTCATGCCCTCCGCGTGCCCGTAGACGACGCGCATGGGCTCAGTGCCGCGCGGCGGCGGACGGATCGATCGCATGCTCGACCTATGCGCGTCGCGAACCCGAAGTGCGACTCGGTATTTGATGTGGGCACGCGATTTCTTCTGCCTGACCGCATAGCGCAGTCGACCCTGGTGTCCGACTCGAGATCGTCGGTGGGGAGATCGCTTCGCAGTGCCCGCCCGGGCCTGCACGGTTCGTCACGTGTGGGGTTGGATGGTTCGGCGGTGTCGACAACCATGGTGACGTGCATGTCGCCGCCGTCGTCGACGCGGCGGGTCGACTCATCACCAGCGCTTCCTTCGCGACGACCGCGGCCGGCAACCGTGAACTCCTCGCCTGGCTGGCCGGCCACGGGCAGGTGACCCGCGTGGGGATCGAAGGGACCGGATCGTGGGGTGCGGGCCTGACCCGGCACCTCCTCGACCATCACATCGACATCGTCGAAGTTGACCGACCCAACCGGCAGAACCGCCGCCGGAACGGCAAGTCCGACGCGATCGACGCCGAAGCCGCGGCCCGCGCCGCACTCAACGGGCTGCCAGTGGGACACCGAAGAGCCGCGACGGTGACGTCGAAGCGATCCGCGCATCTGCGAGTCGCCCGCCGCTCCGCGATGCGCAACCGGGTCCAAGCGATCCATCAACTCCGCGCGTTGACCACGACCGCACCCCAAGCTCTCCGCGACCAGGTCCGTGGTCTGAACCGCAACGACCTGGTCGAGACGTGCCTGCGGTTCCGGATCATCGACGCCGACGACACGTCCGGGAGCGACCCGGTTCGCGCTGCGGGAACTCGCTCGACGGATCAGCCACTACGACGACGAGCTCGCACGCCTCGACGCGCAGATCGTACCGCTCGTGACCCGGGCGTGAGTGATGCGGGCAGCACGACGTATCCGCTGCCGGAGCGTCCGGCGTTGGCCGAGGTCGCGGCGACACTGCGAGGCGTCAGGTCAATGGGCCTTGGTCGTCGACGACCAGTGGCGGCTGGTGTACGCCACCGACGGGTTGCGGCTGACGTTCGGTGCCTTCGAGCGGCTCGCACCGTTCGCGGTCGGGGAGCACTTCTTCGGGCCCGAGGCAGTGCGGGTGGCCCTCGGGTGGCGAATGGGGTTGAGCACCACCGACCTGTACCGGGAGTTCTTCCTCGGTCTCGGTGGCTTCCTGCTGGCGGACACACCCGGAGGCCGCGACGCGCTCCGTAGCGTGGTCGACGCCGAGTTGGTCGACGTCGTCGACCAACTCACACCGAACGAAGCGTCTGCATCCTTCTTCCTGTCCCGCGGCACGGGTCTGGACCGGACCGGTGGGCATCCACGCCGCCGCCATCCACATCCGCGACACGGCGGGCCTCGCCGGCACGGCGATCATCACGAAGCCGGATACTCCGATGGCGACCATCGGCGCGCTGACCAGCATGGGCGACACCGGCCACGTGGAACGGATGCAGCTGGTCGCGAAGGCGGCGCGACATACAGCGGCGATCCTCTTTGCCGACCTGGAGGGCTCGTCCTCGCTGGCGCGACGACTGTCGACCGCCAGCTACTTCACGCTCGGACGCCGACTCGTGCGCATCGCCGATCAGTGCGTCATCGATGCCGGCGGACTCGTCGGCAGGCACGTGGGCGACGGTGTGGTGGCGTTCTTCCTCGCCGAGACCTCGGGCTCCGAATCCGGCGCCGCGCACGCGGCCATCGCCGCAGCACACGCTCTCGGCCTTGCCGTGGCCAACATCGCGGCGCGCAGCGGTCTCGGGCCCGACGACGTCGGTCTCCGATTCGGGCTCCATTGGGGATCGACGCTGTACGTCGGCAACATCACCACCGCGGGGCGCACGGAAGTCACGGCGCTCGGTGACGAGGTCAACGAGGCCGCTCGCATCGAGGCCTGCGCAACCGGCGGGCGGACGCTGGCTTCGAAGAGCCTCATCGAACGACTCGACGCCGCCGACTCGGCCGCGCTCGGTCTCGATCCGGATGCGATCACGTACACCGCGCTGGCCGATCTCGCGACTGCGACAGACAAGGCACGGAGGGACGCTCCCGCGATCGCGGTCTGCGACGTCGCCGCCGAGCGGTAGCGCCCGGCCCGCGGTCCCCATCCGCCCGGAACGGAATACCCGGGCTCTGAACGCACCCCCTCTGGTGACTTCGGCACACGGCTGGGTGGCGTGGCGAGAAAAGGAGAAGCCCAAGTCGCTGATGACCTGGGCTTCTCCTTCGTCAGTCCGTCGGAACCGAGATCTCGGATCTGGCGGTCGAAGTTCGCTGTCACGGCGCAGACGCGATCGGAGCGAGGAGCTCCGCGAGCGACGGTGCGAACTCGGCGGCGTGGGTTGCGTAACCGGTGTGACCTCCAGGCAGCTCCGTCAGTGCCTGTCGAAGGGTGCTCGCCAGTCTCGAGCACACTTCGTGGAGCGGATAGCCGCGCGAATCGCGCCCGGCGGCAATCGCGATGCGACCCGCGTGTCTCGCCAACGTGTCGATCTCGAGATCGACCGCGGTGTACTGCCGCAGTTCGTGTTCGAACCAGTACTCGACAGCCGCGCGGACAGGAGGTTGGCTGATGTCGCGAAGCCGGGCGAAGAACGCCACGTCCTGGGGTGGGAAGATCTCTCGGTTGAAGAGGTCGAGCGCAGGCGGGATACCGCGTCTCCGGTAGATGTCGTAGACCTTGTCGCAGAGGTCGAGCCAATGCTGCCCGTCCGGAAGTTGCTTCATCGCCGGCGGTTCGTAGGCGATCAGCTTGTCGAACAGGTCGGGGCGCTCGGTGAGCGCCTGCAACCCGACGACTGCCCCCGAGCTCGGACCGAAGACCGAGGCCGGTGCGGTGGCCACGAGTTCGATCACCTTGAGCGCATCATCTGCGTCGGTCTGCAGACGACGCTCGTAGTCCTGCGGGCCGTCGAGTCGGCTTCGTGCGAAACCACGCCGGTCGTAGGTGGTGACGGTGAAGTGTTGGGATAGGTGTTGCGCCATCGCGCCGAAGATGTGCGCCGTTCCGTTCCCTCCGGGAATCAGGACCAACGGTGGTCCGCTTCCTACCGTCTCGTAGTAGAGCCGAGCACCCGGCACCTGTAGCTCACTCATGTCTCATCCTTTCCGGCTCCCGATGTCGGGAGCCCCTGCTCTCGTCTGCCTGCTTCGGGTGTTCACAGCGTGGAGGCGCCGGCTTTCCCGCCTCTTGCCAACGGCTGTCTTCGTGCTTTCGGTGATCCGGAGTCGGTGGGCAGCACCGCAGGCCGGTGCCGGCGTGGTCACGGTGGTTCTGTACGAGCGACTCAGATCGATCCAGCGGACAGCGAGGCAGTTGGCGCCAGCGTGCTGCAATCGACGTCGCGGCGACGGTGTCGCGCGAGCGGTCGGATCGCCGGCTCGGTAGGTTTCTGCCCGTGGATGTCCGGGTGTTGGGCCCGGTCGAGGTGGTCTCGGCGATCGGGTCAGTGGTGATCGCGGGCGCGAAGGTCCGGGGGGTCCTCGCGCTGCTCGCGCTCGAGGCCGGGAGGCCGGTCGCGTCGGAGCGTCTCCTCGACGCGCTCTGGGAGGGCGGTGACGCGACGAGCGCGAACGCGCTCCAGGTTGCCGTCTCGAAGCTTCGACGCGCGTTGGCCAAGGCCGGCGAGCGAGATCGGGTGGTCACCCATTCTGCGGGCTATCGGCTCGACGTCGATCGGAGCGCGGTCGACGCGCTCCACTTCGAGGAGCTCGTCGCGCAGCCCGGGACCGGTGGGACCAGGACGGAGTCGCTGACCCGGGCGCTGGGCCTGTGGCGCGGCCCGGCCCTGGCTGATGTGCCGGAGACGTCGCTGGTGCGTGGCCTGCGAGTTCGGCTCGAGGAGATGCGTCGAGAGGCGGAGGACGAGCTGGCGTCGGCCGCGGTGGTCGCGGGCAATTTCCGTGCCGCGGTCGCCGACCTCGAAGCGCTCGTCGCGGCGGAGCCGCTGCGGGAGCGTCGTTGGGCGCTGCTGATGCAGGCGCTGTACGGGTCGGGTCAGCAGGCCGAGGCGCTGCGCGCCTTCGCCCGAGCACGCGCCGTGCTCGTCGAGGAGGTGGGGGTCGAACCGGGGCCCGAGCTCCGACGGCTCGAGGCGTCGGTCCTCGCGCAGGACGATGAGGCGGTCCTGGGGGGTCACCGGCCCACTCCGCTCACCGTTGGGGAGAGCTTCCGGCGGAGCGGACAGCTCCCGCACCCCGTCGCGGCGCTCCTCGGCCGGGACGACGAGTTGTCCCGGCTGGAGGGCGCGGTGCGGTCGAACCGACTCGTGACGCTCGTCGGCCCCGGTGGGGTCGGCAAGACACGTCTCGCGCTCGAGCTCGCCCGCACGCTGGAGCCGACGAGATCCGACGGTGTGTGGTGGGTCGATCTGATCAGCACGAGGGCGGATCGCGATGTCGTCGGCGCGGTGTTCCGATCGCTGGGGTTGGGTGATGCTCCCGGCGGGCCGGTCGAGGACGTGCGGGCCGCCGCGGCGGACGTCATCGGCACCGGCGACGCAGTGCTCGTCCTCGACAACTGCGAGCACGTCGTCGACGCCGTCGCCGCGGTGGTCGGAGCGATCGTGTCGCGATGCCCGAACCTGCACGTCGTGGCGACGAGCCGGGCGAACCTCGACCTCCCCGGCGAGCTGGTCTTCGCCGTGGAGCCGTTGTCCAAGGACTCGGCAGTGGCGCTCTTCGACGAGCGCGTCGCCGGTCTCGCGCTCGACGACGCGGCCGAGACGGTGGTCGCGAGGATCTGCGAGCGACTCGACCACCTACCGCTGGGCATCGAGCTGGCGGCCGGGCGGGCCCGCTACCTCCGGCTCTCGGAGCTGGCAGAACGTCTCGACGAGTCTCTCGACGTGCTCGAGGACGGCGCCCAGCGAACGTCGGCGCGGCGCGGTCTGCGGCCGGTGGCCGACTGGAGCTACCAGTTGCTGGACGAATCCGAACGGTTGGCATTCGAGTGTCTGTCGGTCTTCGCCGACGGGGCGACCCTCGCCGCCGCGGTGGCGGTCGGCGCGAGTCGAGGGCTGGAGCCGAGTGCCGTCGAGGGCCTCCTGCAGCGACTCGTGGACCAGTCGCTGATCTACGTCGATCGGTCCCGCTCGGTGACCCGCTACCGGATGCTTCAGACCCTGTACGACTACGCGTCCGAGCAGCTCGCCGCCAGCGGAGCGGAGCACGCCGCGCGCCTCGCGCATGCGCGCTGGGTCGCAGACGTCGCCGCGACGGTCGCATTCGGCGCACGGACGACGGGTCGCACCGTCGCTGCGGTGCAGGACGAGGACGTCGCGGTCCGGGACGCGATCATCTGGTGCACGACGGCGGACCCCGCGCTCGGACTCGAGATCGCGACTGCGCTGGCGCCGTTCTGGTTCGGGACCATGCGTGTGTCGACCGGGTGGGAGCTGCTCTCGACGAGCATCGACGCAAGCACGAGCCGGGTTGCGGTCGGGTGGTTGGCCCCGCTGGCCTGGGCCGAGCTCTTCGCGACGATGAGCTTCGACGAGTCGTCCGCGGCGCATTCCGGCGTCGAGGCGACGCGTCTCGCCGAGACCGCCGACGATCCGGTGCAGCTCGGCTGCCTGGCGCTCACGCGCGCGCTCGCCGCCGGCTACGACGACCGTGGCGACGACACCGAGTGGGTTGCGGCCGGCCGGCGCGAGTTCGGGCGCGCCGACCACACGATCGGTCTGGGGTATGTGGATTTCGCCGAGGGCGCGTATGCACTCGTGCGCGGGGCGTTCGGAACGGCGACCGAGCGCCTGCGGTCGGCGATCGACACGTTCCGCGCCGAGGGGGATCATCTCGGGCTGATCCTGGCCGTGAGCCGGCTCGGCGAGCTCGCCTGGCGGATCGACGACCTCGACCTCTTCGTGGCGATGCACGCGGAGTTGCTGGAGCTCGGTCGTGCCGGACGGGCCGACGGTGTGATCGCCGGCGCGACTGCGCGCCTCGCGATGGGACGGCTCGCCCAGGGTGCGGTCGAGGAGGCGGAGCAGCTCGCACGGGCTGCGCTCGCCCAGAGTGGTGGAACCTTCATGCCGCTCGTCAATGGGTTCGCGTTCCGATCCGCCGCGCTGGTCGACATGGTGCTGGGTCACGTCGCCGAAGGGCGAGACGGACTCGCGGCCGCGATCGACGCGTTCGGCCGCGGCACCGGCCAGGTGGGTGCGGGCTACGCGGCACTCTGCTGGATCGATCTCAGCCGGTCGTATGCGTCAACGGGCGACCTGCCGGACGCCCGGCGGGCGGCGGCCGTCGCCGTCGACGTCGCCGCATCCACCGGCGACCCATGGGTCGACGCCCAGGCCGCGGCCCAACTCGCCACGGTCGCCAGCTGACGCGACTGCGCCGAACGGACAACTGGAGGACACCCGGAGGACAGGCTCGACCTCGACACTCCGATCGACCGCCGGGCCGCAGGGCTCGGGAGATCGGAGGAGCACGATGATGGGGCGTGACGACACCGTCGGGACCGGGCACAGGGGGCCGCTGATCGGCCCGCTGGCCTTTCTCGGGACCTTCGTCGCAGCGTGGGCGGTCCTCGACCTGGCGCCGTCTCCGCCGGTGCCGGTCGGTGCGCTGCTCGCACTCGCCGGAGCCGGGCTCGTGCTCGTGCTCGGCGAGCGACTGCTCGGCAGTGTGTCGATCCGTGCGATCCCGGGAACGCTCGGACTCGGCCGGCCGGACGTCCGCGTGCTCGGTCTCGCCGGGACGGTCGGGCTCACCGTCTTCGTCACCTACCTGGTCGGTGCCCGTCTCGTCGACGCCGAGGTCGAGCTCCGCTCGAACTGGCCCGCGGTGCTGATCGGTTCGCTCCTCTTCCACGGTGTCGCCGAGGAGCTCGTCTGGCGCGGCTTCGCGTTCGGGCGCTGTCGGGCGACGGCCACGTTCTGGCGTGCGGTCGCGCGGACGATGCCACTGATCGCGCTCACCCATGTGCCGATCATCCTCACCGACGGCGTCGTGATCGGCGGGCTCGCCGTCGCGTCCGCGGCCGTGACCTGCCTCCCCTTCGCGTACCTCTGGGAACGCGGTGGGCGCACGATCTGGGGAGCTGCCGTGCTCCACGGTCTCGTCGGCACATGGCAGCTCTTCGAGCGCGGCTACCCGGCGTCGTTCTCGATGGTGATCCTGCTGACGTCGATCGTCGTGCCGATGTCCGTGTTCCTCGTCGGCGACCGATTCCTGGCGCGTGGCGCCGCGTCCGGCGTGCCGGCGACGCCGGGGCCGGGCGCGGTCGCGCTCGTCCCTGCGTTCGAGCAGGACGGGTGATCGGTCATGACGCGCAGACGCCACGACCGGAATCTCGCTGGACGAGCAGAGGAGCACGACATGTCCCGACGGACGTTCCTGCGCAGGGCCGGCCTCGGCATCGGCACGGTTGCCGTCGCGGGCACGGGCGTCCTGGCGTACCGCGCGTACGACCAGGGTGTGCTCGCCCGCGGTGAAGGACCGGCCTACCGGGCCTGGGACGACTGGCGCGACGGTCGTGGGCTGCTCCCGCTGGTCGGCGCCGCGACCTTGGCGCCGAGCCCGCACAACGCCCAGGCGTGGCTGTTCGACGTCGGTCGGCGGCACATCGATGTCTTCGCGGACCATGCGCGTTCGATCGGCGCCATCGACCCCTTCATGCGGGAGCTCCACCTCGGCGTCGGCGCTGCGATCGAGAACCTCGTGCTCCAGGCCGGCCGCCAACGGCTGACCGCCGACGTCGAGCTGGCACCACTCGGCCAGGGTTCGAGCCACGCCGCCCGCGTGGTGACCACGCCCGCGAGGCGCCCGGTCTCGCCGCTCGCCGCGCACATCCCTGATCGACACACGAACCGCTACCCGTTCATCCTCGGGCGCGACGTCCCCCGCGCCGCGTACGACGCCATGGCCGGTCTCGCCGATCCTGCGTTCCCCGACGTCTCGGTGCACTGGATCACGGGCCGTGCCGCGCGCGACCAGCTCGGCGAACTCCTCGTTGACGCGACCGAGGCGATCGTCGCCGACGAGGAACAGAGCGAGAGCGACTACCGCTGGTTCCGCCAGTCGTGGGACGAGATCCAGCGACGTCGCGACGGCATCACGATGGACGCCGCAGGGCTCCCGGACCTGACCACCGCGCTCGCCAAGCTGCTTCCCGCGCAGTCTCGCCGCGCCACGGGCGAGGCCTGGATCCGGTCCACACGTGACAGTCACACACGGACCGCGGCCGGGTACGGGATCATCGTCGCGCGTGACGCGACCGACGTCCGGCAACGCCTCGAAGGCGGCCGGCTCCTGCAACGCATCCACCTCTGGACGACCGGCGAGGGACTCGCGCTGCATCACATGAACCAGATCACCGAGCGTGCCGACCGAGAGCGTCAGCTCGACATCGCGCCCGACTTCACCAAGGCGCTCGGCGAGATCGTCCCCGACGCCTGGCACCCCTTGGCGATGTTCCGCCTCGGTTTCCCCACCCACTTGCCACGACGTAGCCCGCGCCGGGGCGTGCGCGAGGTGTTGGTGCAATGACGACCTCGTCCGCGTTCCAACGCGCCGGCTCCACCCACACGGTCGCCGCGATGATCGGCGCCATCGGCAGCGCGCTGGGTGTGCTCGCCGGCTTCGCGGAGTTCAGCGTCGGGTCATCGATCTTGCCGTGGATCGGGAACAAGAACGACCCGGTACGGCTCGGTATCGTCACGATGCTCCTCGCCACTGTGGCGTTGCTGTCCGCGCTCGCACTCGACGCGCAACCCCGGACAGCGACGAACGCGACCCGGAGAGCCGCGCTGACGACGGGGATGCTCGTCCCCGCGCTCGTGTGCGCGACCACGGTCGGGCGCCTCTGGTACGTCCCCGGTGCCCTGCTGGTCGCCGGCGCGGCGATCTCGTTCCGCGACCTTCGGACCTACGCAGGGGCGATACTCGTCGACATCGAACGCAACGCGCCCCGGTTGCTCACTGCACTCCTGGCGGCGATGTACGCCGGGCTCGGCTTCACCGCACTCGGGCCGGCCGGTTGGTCCGGCATCGGCGGCGGCGTCATCGTGCTCACGCTCCTGGCGGGCCCCCGCAGGCACCGCGCCGTCGCCGCGGTCGTCCTCACGGTCGCAGTGGCGCCCTTCGCGGTCGCGACCTGGTGGAGCGTCGTCACACCGACCATCGCCCTCCTCGTGGTCGTCATCGGGACGAACGCTGTGACCGCGCGGCGACGCGACTGCACCGTGGGGACAGCCGGAGGACAGCCGCAGGACGCACCTGCCCGCCACGCTCCGATCGACCACCGGGCCGCAGGGGCCCGGCAGATCGGAGGAGCACGATGATCACGCCTGACGACACGATCGAAACCGGGCGCACGAGGCCGCCGATCGACCCGCTGGCCTTGCTGGGGGCGATCGTCGCGGCGTGGGCCGTGTTCGACCTGGCGCCGTCACCAACGATGTCGGTCAGTGCGCTGATCGCACTCGCTGGTGCCGGAACCGTGCTCGTCCTCGACGAACGGTGCTCGGCGATCTGCCGATCTGGACGGTCCCGGGAACGCTCGGACTCGGCCGGCCGGACCCCCGCGTCCTGCGTCTCACGCGAACCGTCGGGCTCGCAGCCTTCGTCAGCGACGTGGTCGGCGCGCGTCTCGTCGACGCCGAGGTCGAGCTCCGCTCGAATCGGCCGGCGGCGCTGATCGGACTCTTCCAGGTCGCCGAGGAGCTCGTCTGGCGCGGCTTCGCCCCTTCGGATTCGCGCATCGGTGTCCACCATCGTCGTGAGCGCTGACACCGAGGTGTACATCGGAGGCAAGGGATGCGGGAGCGACACAGGTCTGCTCCACCGCTTCCATGTCACGTGAGCGACCCGAACCGGGATCCGCTCTGCCCGTAACGTGTCCGACGAAAGCCTCCGGCGCGGCCGACGGTTCATCCGACGCACCGAGATGAACGACAACGGCGCCTCCACGAACAGCAATGCGACGCAGCGCGGTACGTTCAAGGCCGCTGCATCGTCCGGAGCGGCATCGAGGACCGCCGACGTGCACACTTTCGACGCGGCGCGGACGTATGGCACAGACGCACGTGAACCGTCTCTGTTCGAAGTGGCTCACTGTGACGCAGACGCGCCAGCTCACTGCATGCCAAGACATGCGACGCCGCCGTTCACTGGTCGCCGAGCGTTACAACGAGCAAGCCGTGCCCGTTCGTGCCCTTGAAGTCCGTGCCCTCGGCGTGCCCGTCACACCGTGTCACTGCGGTCATTCACGGTCGACACCGGTCACTCGATCGAGTGCCTGACCTGGGCCTCAAGCCTGTGACCTGCACCTTTGCGTCGGGTCGCGTGAAGTTAGGAAACCGATGCTCTCTCCCCTGAGCTACGAGGGACGAGGGCTCGTGCTCATTTGTGCAGGTCAGAGGGTACTTCTCGGTTCGTGCGACTCGTGGCTGTGCCCTTGGCGTGCCCGTAGGCCGCGCGAGCAACGGTTTCTTGAACCGTGTGTCACGTGCGCAAGGCGATCGCATCGGTGCTGGTCAGCGCGTCGCTCGTTCGAGTGAACGCGGCGAGATCCGCATCGGAGCGCGTGATCTGTGGCAGCGCGGACGTGAGCAACGGTTCAAGAAACCGTGCGTCGACTCAAGAGGCTCTCCGCGTTGAGTCGTCGTGCGGCGCGGGCCGGCAGTCTGTTCCGGCGTTCGGTCAGATCGTTCGGGCGAGTTCGGTGAACTCGTGCACCACACGTCGGTGAGCGCGAGCTTCGACGCCGAGCTCGTAGTGGCCGCGTCGATGTTCTGCATGAGGACGTGCCCGCGGATGATCACTCGTGCGGTGTGAACGCGTTTGAGGCCGCTCGGCCCGAACCCTCGGGCGTTCGGGCACTTCGGGACCGGGGGCGCACTCGGCTTCGCCGACCCCGACCCGGGATCGCCTTCGGGTACGTCGTGGACCACGTGATCCCCGCTGGCAGAGCACCCGCAACCGGTCGCTCGTCGACGCGGTCTACGCCGCGCACTGACGCTCCGGGTAGGGCCTCAGGAGATCCGCCTGAGGTTCTCCACCACCGACGCGACGAGGACATTGGCGCACTTGTCGTTCGAGGTTCCGTTGGTCGTGCGGTCCCAGACGTACAGCACGTCCATCCGCATCCGGGTGATCTGGCGGGTGCGGGAATCACGAGTGACGTCGAATCGCACGGGCATGCCGGTCACGCCGCTCTCCGGCGGCACCGGGATGTTGCAGTCGGTGACCTCGCTCAGCGCCCCCGGGCCGACGCCGGTCGCTCTCCTACCGGTGATCGTGAATTCCGACGCGATGGTGAACCCCTGTCCGTTGATGCAGTGGTTCCCGGCACACGTGTAGCTGACGGTCCCGGACGGCGCGTTCTGCGCCTTCGGCGTGTCGGCGTCGATGGGTGAGTAGGTCACGACACCACCGGCGACGACCGCGGGGTGACCGACGAAGAGCCCCGTCGTTCGGAGCGTGCGCACCGGTCCGGCGGTGACCGCGAACGTGGCGGTGACGGGGATCGGTGCCTGTGTGGTCGACGGCGTGGCCGGGGGTGCCGCCTTCGAGGAGCCTCCTCCGCCTGCCGCCAGCGCGATCGCCGCGATCGTGGCCGTGGCGGCGACGGCGCCACCGACGAGCACTGCCACCCGCAACGGGGTGAAGCGGGGATGCGGCCGGGCGCCCTGGTCGTGCTTGTGCTCACGTCCACCCCGGCCGCCCCCGCCGATCCGGCCGGTGGCGACGTCTCGCTCGGTCGGATTGAGAGCCGACGGGTCCGCGACCCGGTCGTAGATCCCGACCTCCCCCGCCTCGCTCTCGAGGCGGAACGTGGTCCCGACGGTCGGTGCGGCCACGATCGCAGCGAGCACCGCATCGAGCTCGCCGTTGTCGAGCAGGGTGAGGAACCGCTCGAGGTGTCGGTCCGGGACGTTCACGTACCGTTCGGGCGCGTGGGCCGGGGACACGCGGAACAGGGTCGCCTCCCAGGTGGCATGTTCGGCCCGAACCTCACCGACCGAGCGGCGGCGGGGTCGGACCAGTGACCCGTGCGCGCTCGGGAGCCAGGCCGGGACGTCGGGGGGACTGGGGGCCTCCAGTGGGATCGGTGCGCGCCCGTCGACGACCGCATCGACGAGCGCGACGTCCGCCGGTGACGCCCAGGTCGCCGCCGCGCCCCGCACCAGGGCCCATGCTGCCTCGAGGACATCGCCGGCACGGAGGCGGCGCGATCCCCGTACGCCGACCGGGATGGTCGAGTCTCGGCCGCCTGCATACAGGTCCACGCCGTAGGCGCGTCGGTCGATGTACCAGCCGTAGCGTTGATCTGCCGCGACCACGACGGGTCGGGGCGCGCCCAACCCTCTGGTCGCAGCACGCGTCCCGGTGGCGGTCACACGGCACGCGGCGACGAAGAACGTGAGCGCCGTGCGGAGCTGATCGCCGGTCGCGTACTCGCCGGCGAGCTCGAGCCGACCTCGGCGCGGCCGCACGAGGATCCCGGGCGAATCGAGACGGTCGAGGAGGAGCATCAGCGGGAGGCCGAAGTGACGGACGAGACCGCGTCCGGCCCGCACGACGACGTTGTCGTCCACCGACACGTTCAGGTGGGTCGAGTAGCCGACGGCCTCGAGCAGGGGGTCGTGCGAGCGGAGCGCGCGATCCAGGGTGACGCGTCCCCGGGACGTGAGCCGAGCGGCGAGCGTGACCGCCTCGGTTCCGAGGGGGACCGGTGGGGTGACGACCTCGGCCTCTCGGCCGTCGACGGTGACCACGCCACCCCACGGCAGGCGGCGGGCGTTCGGATCGCCCGGGTCAATGCGGAGACCACCGAGATGGAGCCGGTCGAGAAGTCGGCCGAAGTCGACCGCGCCCGTAGGACCCAGCACGGTGTACTCGTGCTCGATGCCGCAACGTGGTCCGACGGCCGCCCGCGGCGTAAGTTGCGCCGCCAGGTCGGCGACGAGCGCGGATTGGGGCACGTCAGTCGTCTTCGGCCTCGTCCGGGCCGTCGTCGCTACGCGAGCGCCACCGCTCACGACCCTCGTCGATCGCGTGGTCGACGCCGCGATCGACGAGCTTGTCCTTCAGACTGGTGGTCGTGTCACCGGCCACGCCGACGACCGTGTCCGTGACCGCCGGGATGCCGGCGGCGGCTGCCGTGCCCGCGGCACCGGCCGTCGGTGCGGTTGCCAGGCCCTTCTCTCCCATGTCATGCCTCCCTGGGTGTCGTCGACGGATCCCTCGAGCGGGTCATCCGCTGCCGTCCGCTTTCGCGATCGCGGTCTCCGCCAGCAGCTGTGTGACGGTCCTGGTGTCCGCCGGCCCGATGTACTGCAGCTGGAAGTAGTTCTGGCCGTGGGTGAGTACCGCGATGTTCACTTCCTTGTCGCCGGTCGGCAGCGTGCCGGCGCGCTCGGAAGCCGTGTCGGCGCCGGCAAGCGTGATGGAGACCGCGTTCGTGCCCATCGCCGCCAGCGCGGCCTGGAAGGCCGAGCGACCCCGTGCCGCGTCCTGGAACGTGACATCGAGCTCGCCCGCGCCTGCTGTCGCCCTGTCGACGCAGCCCACGTAGGAACCGGGTGTCTCGGCGCCGTCTCCGAAGGTCCTGGCCAGCGCGCTCGAGACCTGTGCCGAGGTCACGAGCCCGCAGTTCGACGCGACGGCGCTCGCATCCGTCCGGTCGTCGACGTGGTGCCATTTTTTCCGGCGACGCGGGTCGTTTCCGATGTGTGGTCGGCGGCCTTGGAGCCACTGCTCGAGCCGCACGCCGCCAGGGAGACGATCGCGGCGCATCCCGCTGCAACCCGACGTAAGCCGTCCCCCGACACCGACGGCGACGTGCTCGCACCATTCCCCAGCACACCACTCGAGTCCGTGCTCACCGGCACCGTGTACGCACACCCCGCCACCGCCAGTGCGACGACCACCACCACCGCCCACGACCGCACGGAACGACCGCGCTGTCGCCGTCGCGCGTTGCCGATCACGACTTGCTCGTCTCCAGCTTTGCGATGGCGATGGAGTGGGCCTGGTCGATGCCGTACGAGACGGCCCAGAAGACCTGGTCTCCACTGACGAGACCGATCCGATATCCCTGGAGCGAGCTGCCGTCGGTGAACGTGACCGATTCGGCGCGGATACGCGCACCAAGGCTCGTGGGGAACGCAGACTTCAGGGCGGCCTCGGCAGCGGGGTCACGCACTGACGTGAAGTTGATCGTGGAACCCTGGTTCGCCCAGTGACACGGGCTGGCGGCGTGGTCCCACGCCTGGAGGAACGCCTGCGCGTCAGCGGCCGACGCGGCCTTGGAGAGATTCTCGATGACGAAGTAGCTGGACTTGTCCGGGGCGTCGAACTGCGACGCCCAGACGGTCGACGCCTTCCCGGTGACGAGGCACGGGCCCTGCGCCGGCGTCGCCTTGGCGGTCACTGTCTGCGGGTAGTCCAGCTCGAGCGTCTTGCCGGCTGCGGGGATGATGGCGGTCACCAGAGGCTCCTGGAGCTTCACGACCTTCGCGGTCGTCGTCGACGTCGTGGTCTCCGCATCCGCCTTCGCTGCGCTGCTCCCGCTCGATCCGCCACCGCACGCGACTGCGCCGACCACCAATCCCACGACGAGGACCGGGAGCGCGGTCCGGGTGAGGTCGTCAGCCCGACGAGCCGACCGGAGTGCGGACACGCGAGCGCGGCGCCTCACGTCAGCCCGTCGACTTCGTTGCGTTGCTCATCGCAGTCTTCATGATGCTGTACACGTCGGCGTTGATGTTCTGGGCATCGGGTCCGCCCAGCCAGGTCGAGCCGCCGACGCCGACCACGACACACGTGTCACCTTTCACTGCTGCCCAGGTGAACTGTCCGCCAAGGTCGTGCGCGACGAACCCGTCGTCGCCGCCGAGGTTCTTGACCAACTCCGGCGTCGTCCAGGTCTGGCCGGGTGGTAGCACCTGGTTCGCGCTCACCGGGATCGACGTGTACGCGCGTTCGAGCGCCTGACAGCGCGCCTTCCCCTGCGGCGACGTTGCGCTCAGGTGGACGGTGAGACCCCCACTGGCGGCATCCGCGGCCGAGTAGCTGCAGATGCCGGTCTCGGGTTCGAGCGCCGCCGTGAGCATCGTGGTGAAAGCAGTGTCGACCTCCAGCTCCGTCGCGAGGTCACAGTTCGACCGCTGCGCAGCGGCTCCGGACGACGACGTGCTCGACGTCGCCGTCTTGTTCGACTTCGATGACGCGCTCGACGCTTGCGTGTCGCTGCCACCACCGCATGCGCTCACGGCGAGCAGGACCACGATTGCCCCCGCCAGGACGCGGCCACCGATCAGCGCGCCGCGCCCGGGCTCGTCGCGCTCACGTGTCGTGCCCACCGACCTCGTGTCCTCCTCCCGGGCCTGCGATCCGACGGGCAGCTACCCGCCACGGTCGTCCTGCGCCCCTCTGCCCCGCCGAGTATGACGGGGCAGCTCACTGCCATGACTTCCGCGTGGCTTGCTCAGCGCGCCGGTCGGGGTCGAACCGCGACCGGCGCCACAGCGCTGGCCTCTGACCGTGGATCCAGACGTCTGGATCGAGGCTCTTGGCCACCTGAACCTCACCGTCGACGGCGACGCATAGCCGGTGCCACCGCAGCTCATCGGGCTTCTCCTCGCGCTCGTCCTCCTCGAGCGGCCGATCGCGAAGCTCGCTCTCGCGCGTGACGTGCTGTACCTCTCGCCGAGGACCATCGACTCACGGTTGATGTCGCCGAGTTCCGGGCCGCTGCGCGCGGTCGCTGCAGGCCGCCTCGACCGGCGGGATGGTCCAGTCGTTCCAACTCGCCACGAGCAATGCCCTGTGGGCGATCTACTTCGGCGATCTCGAAGGTGCGGAGGGGGCGATCGCCCGCGCCGAGGCCATAGGACCGGGTTTCGGCGGGACGACGGCAGCCCAACAGAGCCGCGACATGCGGTTTCCTCACCCGTGCGTCACGAGACAGGGCGCGCACGTCGTGGCTGGTCAGCGTGTTGCGTGGCTGAATCGACGCGACGTGATCCGCGTCGCGCCGTGCGATTCTCGGCACACGCGGGCGTGAGCGTCGGTGCAAGAAATCGTGTGTCTATCTCGAGCACCGATCGGAACGTCGAGACCGAAGTGCACGTGAGGGCGATGTGACCGGTACGAGCCTCGCCTTCATGCTCCCGATGAACGCCGACGATCGCGGCGAGCTGCTCGGACACATCAAGGCGTCGACGCCGCCCGACGGGTTTGCCCGCATCGCGAGCCTGACCCGCTCGGTCCTCGATCCGGGTCGAGTTCGCGGCGACCGCCGCACTCGTCGAGCTGTTCCCGTGAGCACCATGACTCTGGATGTCACGACCTGCTCGCGATCCTCGGCCCATGCAACAGTGTCCGCGGACCCAGGTGCTGCCGTCGAACCGGCGGCGGTTGATGATTATGGGCGTTGCGGCTCGGGTAGATCCGCTGGTAGCAAGGGTGTGTGACCGGACGCGGTTCGGTGAGCAGGCTGTGCATTCACTTCGGCATGCTGTTCGCGGCGCTCGCGTTCGCCTCGTGGTGGACCTCGCGCACCATCCTCGACACCGCGCGTACCCGACGCGTCACCGAAGCCGTGCTGCAGAGCACGGATCTCCGGCATTTCGTCGCCGACCACATCACAACGTTCTCGGCTCCCGCGGTCGGCATATCCACGAGCGGAGCCTCGACCAACGGCGCGTACACGAACCAGCTCGACGCGGTGCTCGGCCGGCGGGACATCCAGCTGAAACTCGAGCAGTTCGTCGTCGACGCCCACGAACGGCTGCTGGGAGAGCGGGCACGCCAGCAACGCTCGATCAGGCGACGGTGCGGACACTCGTCGGCGCGGCATTGCCGTCGGGATTGCGCGCTCGCCGACCTCGCCAACGTCCAAGCCGTCACGTTCGACGTGCCGCAGAGCCAGGCGCTGTTCAAGAGCCGTCAAGCGCTCGCGCACCGCTTCTGGCTCTACTTCCTCGGCTCGGTCGCATTCCTCACGGTCGGGCTCGTCGCCACCGATGATCGTCACGCGGCGGTGAAGCTCATCGGCAAGTGGCTCCTGGGCATCACGGTCGCGCATCTCCTCGTACTGTGGATCGTTCCCGTCATGATCCTTCCCGCGGTCACGACGAATCCGTGGGCGCATCTCCTTGCCGCCTGGGTCGCGCCGCACGGTCGGTGCGGGAATCGTGAC
>CAVWPR010000057.1:0-22427 GCA_963756815.1 uncultured Acidimicrobiia bacterium | reverse complement strand
ACCTGGACCTCGAGCCTGTGACCTGCACCTCTGCATCGGCACGCGTGAAGTTAGGAAACCGATGCTCTCTCCCCTGAGCTACGAGGGACGAGGGCTCGTGCTCATTTGTGCAGGTCAGAGGGTACTTCTCGGTTCGTGCGACTCGTGGCTGTGCCCTTGGCGTGCCCGTAGGCCGCGTGAGCAACGGCTTCTTGAACCGTGTGTCACGTGCGCAAGGCGATCGCATCGGTGCTGGTCAGCGTGTCGCTCGTTCGAGTGAACCCGGCGAGATCCGCATCGGAGCGCGTGATCTGTGGCAGCGTGGACGTGAGCAACGGTTCAAGAAACCGTGCGTCGACTCAAGAGGCTCTCGCGTTGAGTCGTAGTGCGGCGCGGGCCGGCAGTCTGTTCCGGCGTTCGGTCAGATCGTTCGGGCGAGTTCGGTGAACTCGTGCACCACACGTCGGTGAGCGTGAGCTTCGACGCCGAGCTCGTAGTGGCCGCGTCGATGTTCTGCATGAGGACGTGCCCGCGGATGATCACTCGTGCGGTGTGAACGTGTTTGAGGCCGCTCGGCCCGAGCCCTCGGGCGTTCGGGCACTTCGGGACCGGGGGCGCACTCGGCTTCGCCGACCCCGACCCGGGATCGCCTTCGGGTACGTCGTGGACCACGTGATCCTCGCTGGCAGAGCACCCGCAACCGGTCGCTCGTCGACGCGGTCTACGCCGCGCACTGGCGCTCCGGGCAGGGCCTCAGGAGATCCGCCTGAGGTTCTCCACCACCGACGCGACGAGGACATTGGCGCACTTGTCGTTCGAGGTTCCGTTGGTCGTGCGGTCCCAGACGTACAGCACGTCCATCCGCATCCGCGTGATCTGGCGGGTGCGGGAATCACGAGTGACGTCGAATCGCACGGGCATGCCGGTCACGCCGCTCTCCGGCG
The DNA here is from genome assembly GCA_963756815.1 of uncultured Acidimicrobiia bacterium. Taxonomy (GTDB): domain Bacteria; phylum Actinomycetota; class Acidimicrobiia; order IMCC26256; family JAENVU01; genus JAENVU01. Next base: position 21,504 of record CAVWPR010000057.1, on the reverse strand, counting down.
GCACCGGGATGTGGCAGTCGGTGACCTCGCTCAGCGCCCCCGGGCCGACGCCGGTCGCTCTGCTACCGGTGATCGTGAATTCCGACGCGATGGTGAACCCCTGTCCGTTGATGCAGCGGTTCCCGACACACGTGTAGCTGACGGTCCCGGACGGCGCGTTCTGCGCCTTCGGCGTGTCGGCGTCGATGGGTGAGTAGGTCACGACACCACCGGCGACGACCGCGGGGTGACCGACGAAGAGCCCCGTCGTTCGGAGCGTGCGCACCGGTCCGGCGGTGACCGCGAACGTGGCGGTGACGGGGATCGGTGCCTGTGTGGTCGACGGCGTGGCCGGGGGTGCCGCCTTCGAGGAGCCTCCTCCGCCTGCCGCCAGCGCGATCGCCGCGATCGCGGCCGTGGCGGCGACGGCGCCACCGACGAGCACTGCCACCCGCAACGGGGTGAAGCGGGGATGCGGCCGGGCGCCCTGGTCGTGCTTGTGCTCACGTCCACCCCGGCCGCCCCCGCCGATCCGGCCGGTGGCGACGTCTCGCTCGGTCGGATTGAGAGCCGACGGGTCTGCGACCCGGTCGTAGATCCCGACCTCCCCGCCTCGCTCTCGAGGCGGAACGTGGTCCCGACGGTCGGTGCGGCCACGATCGCAGCGAGCACCGCATCGAGCTCGCCGTTGTCGAGCAGGGTGAGGAACCGCTCGAGGTGTCGGTCCGGGACGTTCACGTACCGTTGGGCGCGTGGGCCGGGACACGCGGAACAGGGTCGCCTCCCAGGTGGCATGTTCGGCCCGAACCTCACCGACCGAGCGGCGGCGGGGTCGGACCAGTGACCCGTGCGCGCTCGAGAGCCAGGCCGGGACGTCGGGGGGACTGGGGGACTCCAGTGGGATCGGTGCGCGCCCGTCGACGACCGCATCGACGAGCGCGACGTCCGCCGGCGACGCCCAGGTCGCCGCCGCGCCCCGCACCAGGGCCCATGCTGCCTCGAGGACATCGCCGGCACGGAGGCGGCGCGATCCCCGTACGCCGACCGGGATGGTCGAGTCTCGGCCGCCTGCATACAGGTCCACGCCGTAGGCGCGTCGGTCGATGTACCAGCCGTAGCGTTGATCTGCCGCGACCACGACGGGTCGGGGCGCGCCCAACCCTCTGGTCGCCGCACGCGTCCCGGTGGCGGTCACACGGCACGCGGCGACGAAGAACGTGAGCGCCGTGCGGAGCTGATCGCCGGTCGCGTACTCGCCGGCGAGCTCGAGCCGACCTCGGCGCGGCCGCACGAGGATCCCGGGCGAATCGAGACGGTCGAGGAGGAGCATCAGCGGGAGGCCGAAGTGACGGACGAGACCGCGTCCGGCCCGCACGACGACGTTGTCGTCCACCGACACGTTCAGGTGGGTCGAGTAGCCGACGGCCTCGAGCAGGGGGTCGTGCGAGCGGAGCGCGCGATCCAGGGTGACGCGTCCCCGGGACGTGAGCCGAGCGGCGAGCGTGACCGCCTCGGTTCCGAGGGGGACCGGTGGGGTGACGACCTCGGCCTCCCGGCCGTCGACGGTGACCACGCCACCCCACGGCAGGCGGCGGGCGTTCGGATCGCCCGGGTCAATGCGGAGACCACCGAGATGGAGCCGGTCGAGAAGTCGACCGAAGTCGACCGCGCCCGTAGGACCCAGCACGGTGTACTCGTGCTCGATGCCGCAACGTGGTCCGACGGCCGCCCGCGGCGTAAGTTGCGCCGCCAGGTCGGCGACGAGCGCGGATTGGGGCACGTCAGTCGTCTTCGGCCTCGTCCGGGCCGTCGTCGCTACGCGAGCGCCACCGCTCACGACCCTCGTCGATCGCGTGGTCGACGCCGCGATCGACGAGCTTGTCCTTCAGACTGGTGGTCGTGTCACCGGCCACGCCGACGACCGTGTCCGTGACCGCCGGGATGCCGGCGGCGGCTGCCGTGCCAGCGGCACCGGCCGTCGGTGCGGTTGCCAGGCCCTTCTCTCCCATGTCATGCCTCCCTGGGTGTCGTCGACGGATCCCTCGAGCGGGTCATCCGCTGCCGTCCGCTTTCGCGATCGCGGTCTCCGCCAGCAGCTGTGTGACGGTCCTGGTGTCCGCCGGACCGATGTACTGCAGCTGGAAGTAGTTCTGGCCGTGGGTGAGTACCGCGATGTTCACTTCCTTGTCGCCGGTCGGCAGCGTGCCGGCGCCCTCGGAAGCCGTGTCGGCGCCGGCAAGCGTGATGGAGACCGCGTTCGTGCCCATCGCCGCCAGCGCGGCCTGGAAGGCCGAGCGACCCCGTGCCGCGTCCTGGAACGAGACATCGAGCTCGCCCGCGCCTGCTGTCGCCTTGTCGACGCAGCCCACGTAGGAACCGGGTGTCTCGGCGCCGTCTCCGAAGGTCCTGGCCAGCGCGCTCGAGACCTGTGCCGAGGTCACGAGCCCGCAGTTCGACGCGACGGCGCTCGCATCCGTCCGGTCGTCGACGTGGTGCCATTTTTCCGGCGACGCGGGTCGTTTCCGATGTGTGGTCGGCGGCCTTGGAGCCACTGCTCGAGCCGCACGCCGCCAGGGAGACGATCGCGGCGCATCCCGCTGCAACCCGACGTAAGCCGTCCCCCGACACCGACGGCGACGTGCTCGCACCATTCCCCAGCACACCACTCGAGTCCGTGCTCACCGGCACCGTGTACGCACACCCCGCCACCGCCAGTGCGACGACCACCACCACCGCCCACGACCGCACGGAACGACCGCGCTGTCGCCGTCGCGCGTTGCCGATCACGACTTGCTCGTCTCCAGCTTCGCGATGGCGATGGAGTGGGCCTGGTCGATGCCGTACGAGACGGCCCAGAAGACCTGGTCTCCACTGACGAGACCGATCCGATATCCCTGGAGCGAGCTGCCGTCGGTGAACGTGACCGATTCGGCGCGGATACGCGCACCAAGGCTCGTGGGGAACGCAGACTTCAGGGCGGCCTCGGCAGCGGGGTCACGCACTGACGTGAAGTTGATCGTGGAACCCTGGTTCGCCCAGTGACACGGGCTGGCGGCGTGGTCCCACGCCTGGAGGAACGCCTGCGCGTCAGCGGCCGACGCGGCCTTGGAGAGATTCTCGATGACGAAGTAGCTGGACTTGTCCGGGGCGTCGAACTGCGACGCCCAGACGGTCGACGCCTTCCCGGTGACGAGGCACGGGCCCTGCGCCGGCGTCGCCTTGGCGGTCACTGTCTGCGGGTAGTCCAGCTCGAGCGTCTTGCCGGCTGCGGGGATGATGGCGGTCACCAGAGGCTCCTGGAGCTTCACGACCTTCGCGGTCGTCGTCGACGTCGTGGTCTCCGCATCCGCCTTCGCTGCGCTGCTCCCGCTCGATCCGCCACCGCACGCGACTGCGCCGACCACCAATCCCACGACGAGGACCGGGAGCGCGGTCCGGGTGAGGTCGTCAGCCCGACGAGCCGACCGGAGTGCGGACACGCGAGCGTGGCGCCTCACGTCAGCCCGTCGACTTCGTTGCGTTGCTCATCGCAGTCTTCATGATGCTGTACACGTCGGCGTTGATGTTCTGGGCATCGGGTCCGCCCAGCCAGGTCGAGCCCCCGACGCCGACCACGACACACGTGTCACCTTTCACGGCTGCCCAGGTGAACTGTCCGCCAAGGTCGTGCGCGACGAACCCGTCGTCGCCGCCGAGGTTCTTGACCAACTCCGGCGTCGTCCAGGTCTGGCCGGGTGGTAGCACCTGGTTCGCGCTCACCGGGATCGACGTGTACGCGCGTTCGAGCGCCTGACAGCGCGCCTTCCCCTGCGGCGACGTTGCGCTCAGGTGGACGGTGAGACCCCCACTGGCGGCATCCGCGGCCGAGTAGCTGCAGATGCCGGTCTCGGGTTCGAGCGCCGCCGTGAGCATCGTGGTGAAAGCAGTGTCGACCTCCAGCTCCGTCGCGAGGTCACAGTTCGACCGCTGCGCAGCGGCTCCGGACGACGACGTGCTCGACGTCGCCGTCTTGTTCGACTTCGATGACGCGCTCGACGCCTGCGTGTCGCTGCCACCACCGCATGCGCTCACGGCGAGCAGGACCACGATTGCCCCCGCCAGGACGCGGCCACCGATCAGCGCGCCGCGCCCGGGCTCGTCGCGCTCACGTGTCGTGCCCACCGACCTCGTGTCCTCCTCCCGGGCCTGCGATCCGACGGGCAGCTACCCGCCACGGTCGTCCTGCGCCCCTCTGCCCCGCCGAGTATGACGGGGCAGCTCACTGCCATGACTTGCGCGTCGCTTGCTCAGCGCGCCGGTCGGGGTCGAACCGCGACCGGCGTCACAGCGCTGGCCTCTGACCGTGGATCCAGACGTCTGGATCGAGGCTCTTGGCCACCTGAACCTCACCGTCGACGGCGACGCGCTGCCGGTGCCACCGCACCTCATCGGGCTTCTCCTCGCGCTCGTCCTCCTCGAGCGGCCGATCGCGAAGCTCGCTCTCGCCGCGTGACGTGCTGTACCTCTCGCCGAGGACCATCGACTCACGGTTGATGTCGCCGAGTTCCGGGCCGCTGCGCGCGCGTCGCTGCAGGCCGCCTCGACCGGCGGGATGGTCCAGGCGTTCCAACTCGCCACGATGGATGCCCTGTGGGCGATCTACTTCGGCGATCTCGAAGGTGCGGAGGGGGCGATCGCCCGCGCCGAGGCCATAGGACCGGGTTTCGGCGGGACGACGGCAGCCCAACGAGAGCGCGACATGCGGTTTCCTCACCCTTGCGTCACGAGACGGGGCGCGCGCGTCGTGGCTGGTCAGCGTGTTGCGTGGCTGAATCGACGCGACGTGATGCGCGTCGCGCCGTGCGATTCTCGGCACGCGCGGGCGTGAGCGTCGTTGCAAGAAATCGTGTGTCTATCTCGAGCACCGATCGGAACGTCGAGACCGAAGTGCACGTGAGGGCGATGTGACCGGTACGAGCCTCGCCTTCATGCTCCCGATGAACGCCGACGATCGCGGCGAGCTGCTCGGACACATCAAGGCGTCGACGCCGCCCGACGGGTTTGCCCGCATCGCGAGCCTGACCCGCTCGGTCCTCGATCCGGTCGAGTTCGCGGCGACCGCCGCACTCGTCGAGCTGTTCCCGTGAGCACCATGACTCTGGATGTCGCGACCTGCCCGCGATCCTCGGCCCATGCAACAGTGTCCGCGGACCCAGGTGCTGCCGTCGAACCGGCGGCGGTTGATGATTATGGGCGTTGCGGCTCGGGTAGATCCGCTGGTAGCAAGGGTGTGTGACCGGACGCGGTTCGGTGAGCAGGCTGTGCATTCACTTCGGCATGCTGTGCGCGGCGCTTGCGTTCGCCTCGTGGTGGACCTCGCGCACCATCCTCGACACCGCGCGTACCCGACGCGTCACCGAAGCCGTGCTGCAGAGCACGGATCTCCGGCACTTCGTCGCCGACCACATCGCGACGGTCACGGCGCCTGCGGTCGGCGTGTCCACGAGCGGAGCCTCGACCAATGGCGCGTACACGAACCAGCTCGACGCGGTGCTCGGCCGGCGGGACATCCAGCTGAAACTCGAGCAGTTCGTCGTCGACGCCCACGAACGGCTGCTGGGAGAGCGGGCACAGCCAGCAACGCTCGATCAGGCGACGGTGCGGACACTCGTTGGCCGCGGCATTGCCGTCGATCACGCTCGCCGACCTCGCCAACGTCCAAGCGGTCACGTTCGACGTGCCGCAGAGCCAGGCGCTGTTCAAGAGCCGTCAAGCGCTCGCGCACCGCTTCTGGCTCTACTTCCTCGGCGCGGTCGCATTGCTCACGGTCGGGCTCGTCGCCACCGATGATCGTCACGCGGCGGTGAAGCTCATCGGCAAGTGGCTCCTGGGCATCACGGTCGCGCATCTCGTCGTACTGTGGATCGTTCCCGTCATGATCCTTCCCGCGGTCACGACGAATCCGTGGGCGCATCTCATTGCCGCGGTCGCGGACGCGGTCGGTGCGGGAATCGTGACGAGCCTCGTCGTGCTCGCACTCGTCGGCATCGTGTTCTTGTTCGTCGACCACTTCATCCCCGAGCGCGCGGCTCCCGCGGACAGTGCAACCCGTCGCGCGAAGTGAGGAACCCGACGCGCTATCCCCTGAGCTACGGGGCGGGGATGGTGTTTGTGCAGGTGAGTAGCACTAAGGATTGCCCGGTCAAGTCGGGGTGGAGGAACAGCGCGTCGGACTCAGCCGGCCGCGAGCTCGACGCAGCGAGTGGCGACGTCGAGGGCAGTCGCTCCGTATTCGTCGGCACCGAGTGCTCGAGCCTCGCCTTCGCTCCTCACCGCAGGACCGCCGATGAACACGCGAACGCCGGGGACCTGCTCGTGGAGCAGTGCTGCGGTCCGTGTCGCGCCGCCTCCACGATCTCGTCCGAGCCGACACCGATCGCGACTGCGATGACGTCGTCGTGTTTCCGAACGGATTCGACGAAGGACTCGGCGGGCGTGTTGGCGCCGAGGTCGACGACTGCGAGACCCTGCCCGCGGATGATGTCGCCGAGGATCGCGAGTGGCATGGAGTGCTGGTCACCGGGGGCCGAGCCGATGACCACCGTGGCGCGCTTGCGGCCGCGGCGGGCGAAGGAGGGTCCGAGCCGTCCGATGAGCCGCGCCGCGACGTTCGACGCGCGGTGTTCATCGGCAACGTCGAACTCGCCGCGTGCCCACGCGTCGCCGATCTCGCCGAGCACCGGCACCATGAGCTCGAGATGGATGTCCTGGGCGGGGGCTCCGGAGACGAGTGCGCGTTCGACGATCGACCACGCGCCGGGTTCGTCGCCGGCGACCAGGCGCTCCCGCAACTGGCGCCGATACGGCCCCCAGCGGATTCCCCCCGGTCCCGGTCGCGCCGGCTCCTGGTCGGCCACGGCTCGCAGATCGCCGAGGCGGACCTGCCAGGCGCCGTCGACCTTGCGGGCGGGCAGCGTTCCGATCCTCACGTACCGGTACGCGGTCATGTAGTGGACGCCGAGTTGTTCGGCCGCGGCCCGAAGGCCGATGAGCTCCTCGTCGTCGGGCATTGGCGGGCGATCGTAGGGGTCGTCGTGCACGGCGGAGACTTTAGTGCTGAAACAAGCTCCATCAAGAACTCCTCCAACCGAAAGGCCTGCACCGACCCGGTCACGCGTCCTTCGCTCCCGGCGGCTTGATGCGCTTGCTCGCCGCCGGACTGGCGCTCCTCGCACGCCACGTGGCGTGGCGCGCCCGGTTGTCTGGCAGTCGTCGAGCGCGGTCGCATGGACGTCGCTCGTCACCGCCGGCTTCGCGCTCTGACGGGGTCGGCGCGCCTCCGCCTTGTGGCGCCTCGGTGACGGGGGCGAGGCGGAGATGCCGATCGGGACGGTCCTCGCGGTGACCGTCCACGTGAGGCGCTGCCCACGTCGCTCGAACACGTCCTCGGGTCGGGGATCTCGCCGAGGTCGAGGCTGGCCTCCAACGGCACCGGGAGCGCCCGGTCCGCACGCTGGACCTGCTCGACGAGCTGGCGCTGACCGGCTGAGCGCTCACGTGAGCAGGTCGACGACCCGGACCGCGGCGAACGCGAGACCGCCGACGCCGAGGGCCCGGCGCCACGGGTTCAGACCCCGGATCAGCTCGTCGCCGGCCCACCAGATGAGGGCGACGGTGCCGGTCCACGCCGCCAACATGTCGAGCGAGGAGCCGTCGGTGGCGAAGGCCCGGACCACGACCGTGGCGAGGAAGATCCACAACGGCAGGTTCGGGAACTGCGCGATCACCCGTTCGCCGGTCGTCCGGTCGCGGAACCACCAGTCGGCCGAGGTGAGCGTCCGCCGGATGTCTGCCATGGGTCAGCAGTCTCGCGTCGATCCGGCCGGGTTCAGGGGCCGATCTGCGTGCCGCGGGTGCCGCCGACGACCTCGACCGTGTCCGTGACTCAGATCGCGGCGGTGCCGCTCGTCGCGGTGACGAAAGCGACGCGCTCTCGACCTCGTGGCGCGCGAGCCCGCGTCGGCGGCATGCCCCGGCCGTCGCTCCGGGCCCGTTCGATTGCGCCAGATCCACCACTGGGCCGCGTTGCTGTTCCTGCAGCGTCCCGGTTCTCACGTATCGGTACGCGGTCATGGAGTGGACGCCGAGTTGTTCGGCCGCGGCGCGGAGGCCGACGAGCTCCTCGTCATCGGGCATAGGCGGGCGTTCGTAGGGGCCGTCTTGCATCGCGAGACTTTAGTGCTAAAACTACGTCCATCAGGAACTCCCCCCAATCGAAAGGCCTGATCATGCGTCGCATCCCCGTCCGCCTCGCCGCCGCCCTTGCCGTGGTGGCCCTGACCGCGGCTGCCTGTGGCAGCTCCGACTCGAAGTCCGACTCGTCATCGGACACGAAGCCGGCGAAGGAAGCCGCCGCGTCGGACACGTCGGCGAGCACCGACACGACGATCGTGGCGGTCGCGAGTGGCAACCCGGACTTCTCCACCCTGGTGACCGCAGTGACGAAGGCCGGTCTGGTCGAGACGCTCTCGGGTCCGGGTCCGTTCACGGTGTTCGCCCCGACGAACGCGGCGTTCGCCGCGATCCCCGCCGACCAGCTCAACGCGATCCTCGCCGACAAGGCGCAGCTCACGAAGATCCTCACGTACCACGTCGTCCCCGGCGAGGTGATGGCCGCCGACCTCCAGCCCGACCAGATGGTCAAGACCGTCGAAGGTCAGGACCTCGACATCAAGGTCACCAACGGCGCGGCGACGGTCAACGGCTGCAACATCGTCAAGACCGACATCAAGGCGTCGAACGGCGTCGTCCACGTCGTCGACTGCGTGCTGCTTCCCCCCGCAGCATGACCGTGCGGTACCGGCGGGTCCCCCCGCCCGCCGGTACCGCACGACACCTATATGAAGGAGACCACATGCAAGCGCTCTCGAACCGATCGAGCGACCCGACCGGTCGGCACGCTCAAGATCATCCTGCTGGCGGCGGCGTTCGCGTCGTTCCTGCTCTCGGTGTACCTCTACTTCATCGCCGAGGACACGACGGCCGGCATCTTCGTCGGCATCTGGGTCCCGTCGATCCAATCGCTCGGCGCGCTCCTCCTCGCCGGAGAACGGAGCCCGCTGTGAACCAGACCGTCCTGTTCTCGATCGGCGCCGTGATCTTCTTCGCGGTCGCCGCCGCCGTGTTCCTCTACGGTCTGGCGGTCTTCCGCGAGCTGCAAGACCGCGACGACGCGGACACCAAGGCCTACGACGCCGGGCAGCCCAGCGCGGTGCCCGCGACGCAGTAGCCGAACTCGACCGCCGATACATCGCACCAGAGGCGACCACATGTCACGCAGCACCGACCAACCCGGGACGAGCGAACATTCGTCGTCGCTCGCACGACTCCGGCCGTACAACCTCGTCGCGGGCTCATTGCACCTCGCCCAGGCGGTCGCGATCCTCGTGCTTGCCAACGACTTCTCGCTCCCGGTGGGCGCCACCTACATGACCGGCCCTCCCGGGCCCGACGTGGGCACGCAGCCGGTCACGCTGTTCCATCTGAGCTTCGCGGCGGCGATCGCCGCGTTCTTCGGACTCTCGGCGCTGGCCCACTTCACCGTGGCCGGTCCACGCTGGGCCTCCTACCAAGCCGAACTGCGCCGGGAACGCAACCCCTACCGGTGGCTCGAGTACTCGCTGAGCGCGTCGATCATGATCGTGCTGATCGCCATGCTCGTCGGCATCAACGACATCGCCGCCCTGGTGGCGCTCGTCGGCGTGAACGCGTCGATGATCGGATTCGGCTGGATGCAGGAACGGTACGAGGCACCCGGGGCCGGACTCGGTCCGTTCTGGATCGGCTGCGTCGCCGGCAGCATCCCGTGGATCGCGATCGCGATCTACCTGATCGGACCCGGCGCCGACCAGCACGCCCCCGGATTCGTCTACGGCATCTTCTTCTCGCTCTTCCTGCTCTTCAACTGCTTCGCCGTCAACCAGTGGCTGCAGTACAAGCAAGTCGGCAAGTGGAGCGACTACCTCATCGGCGAACGGACCTACATCACGCTGTCACTCGTCGCGAAGAGCCTGCTGGCATGGCAGATCTTCGCCTCCACGCTCGCATCGAGCACGGGCAACTGATCGGCAGCGAAGGTCACTCCCTGCGCGCACCGGCTCTTCGTGCCCGTTCGTGCCCTTGATCTCCGTGCCCTTGGCGTGCCCGTCATGAGCGGTACTCGTGGTCACTCACGGTCAACACCGGTCACTCGATCCGGCCGCTGACCTGGGCTTCGAGCTTGCGGTGCGTCGTGAGACGGGTTCCGGTACGTCGCCGTTCTCATGTCGGGTGACGGGATGCGCCCGGATCACCTGCTCGAGCCGGTGCCATGCATGCGTGGCCAGGGGCCCACTGGTAGCCCGCCGACGCGGTGCGCTCGCGACTCAGTCGGTTGGCGCGGCGAGCGGTACGAGCACGACGGGGCGACGGGCTCGGTTGACGAGCTTGTGCGCGGTACCGCCGATCGAGAGGTGGTGTTCGACGGGGTGTTTGCGGCCGCCGGCGACGACGGCGTAGGCGTCGAGCCGGTCGGCGACCGTGAGGAGCTCGGTGGCGGGATCGCCCCGGACGAGCTCGGTGTGGTACTCGACGTTCGCGGTTCGCAGCGGTTCCGTCCACGCGTCGTCGAGCCTCGACTGCAGCTCGTGCAGGTACGCGGTGATGTCGATCTGGATCGCCGAGAACTCCCAGAGCGCGGCGCGCGACTCCACGTGGACCGCCTGGACGCGAGCGTCACCGAGATCATGGGCGAGCGCCGCGGCCCACTCCAACGCCCGATGGCTTCCTTCCGACTCGTCGACGCCGACGACGATGGTCTTGGACATGTGCACAACCCTTCGTGTCGCATTGCACGGGTGCCGCCACCGCTCGCGGCGACGGCGACGACTCCCAGCGTTCCTGGGAGATTCCACCACGGTGCGAGGAGAACGTCCCCGCAGCACTGCCGAGTCGGACCTGCAGGACGAGGACGGTGCTTCGGGCGCACGCGGCCCGGACGGGCGCGACCCTGCTTCGCTCGCGCCGCGGTCATGTCGTGACCGGTCGGTGGCTCAGCATCAGATCGCCGCGCCGCCGCCGTCAGCGGGCACGAGGATGACGGGTGCGCTGGTGTGGTGGACGAGCTGGAGGGGGACCCGTCCGAGCCGGAGCCCGACGAAGCCCCCGAGCCCGCGGGTACCGACCACTGCGGCCGATCCCGGGCGGGCGTCGAGCGCGCGAGCGATCGCGTCGACCGGATGGTGGTCGCCGTCGATGTCGACCTCGAGTTCGACCCCGGCCGCCACGACCGACGCTGCCCAGCGGCGGACGTCGTCGGCTGCGTGGGTGCGCCAGCGGTCGGCGGCTTCGGCGGGCGCCGATGATGAGGACGACTCGCGCGCGTGGACCGCGGTCACCGCGACGCCGAGGCTCGCGGCGAGCCCGGCGCAGTATTCGGCGGCGGCGATGCTGCCGGCCGATCCGTCGACGCCGAGGACGAGGTGCGCGACCGGCACGTTCGGAGCGCTCGAGACGATCGCGAGAGGCAGCGTGGTGTGGTGCGTCAGGTGGTGCGCCACGCTCCCGAGATGCAGGTGCACGAAGCCTCCGGCGCCACGTCCGCCGACCACCAAGAGGTCGGCGTCACGCTCGGTTGCAGTCGCGAGCAACGCATCGGGCGGGTCGCCGTCCACCAGGACGGTCTTTGGTCGTGGCGCGTCCTCGGGCAGCGCTGCGCACCACGACTCGAGCTCACGGAGCTGGTCGGCGCGGAGCGTGTCGGCTTCTCCCGGGGGAAGCTCGGCCTGAGTGGCGACGAACACTCGCGCTGCGATCAGATCGGCACCGGTGCGATGCGCAAGATGGGCCGACCAGCGCAGCGCGTCCCGGGCGGTGGAGGAGCCGTCGACCCCGACGATGATCCGTTGCATGGCCGTCCCTCGTTGTTTGCTCGATCCCGATCACCCTGACGTGGCCGCAGCGACCGGTACAGGGGCGGAGGTCCCAATCTGCAGACCCCGCGGCCCCGTCGCAGCGCCCCCCGACCGTCCGCGACGCGATCGCCTCGCTCGACCCGTCGAGTCCTGACCACCGACCCGGATCGATCTCGCGATCAGGGAGTCACGATCGGGAACCCGGGCGTGCCGGGGTCGAGCACCTCGAGGAACGTCTGCACGATGCCCACGTCGCCTTCGGTGTCGACGTCATCGAGGGTCAGCGCCCCGCCCAGCAGCCCGATCAGCTGTGCCTTCGTGAGCGTGACGGTGAGGTCGGCGACATCGGCGGGGCTGTCGCGTTGGATGAGCACACCGTTGGTCAACTCGGTGCGGTGGCGTACGTCGACGTCGGTCACGACCCAGTCGATGGACGCCGCCGCATCCCATGCCTTGGGGCCGTTGACCCGGATGGCGACGGTGTCGAAGAGCTGGCCGACCGTCAGCGCCGCGATGACGTCGGGCGGGGCGAGATCGAGCGGCGTCGGCTCCTCGTCGCTGCGGAGCTCGTACGCACCCTGCAGGTAGAAGTTGCGCCACGTGCCGTTCTCGGATCCGTAGCCGAGCCGGTCATAGACCGTGGCGAGCAGCTCGCGGCCCCGCGTGTTCGACTCGTCGGCGAACACCGCGTGGTTCAACAACTCGGCCGCGAAGCGGAGGTCGCCGGCGTCGACGAACGCTTGGGCCTTGTCGATCACGACGTCGACACCACCGAACGCCTCGACGTAACGAGCGGCTGCCGCTTCGGGCGGGTGCTGCCAGAGGTGCGCGGGGTTGCCGTCGAACCAGCCGAGGTAGCGCTGGTAGATCGCCTTGATGTTGTGACTGGCCGATCCGTAGTAACCGTGCGTGTGCCAGGCCGCGTCGAGCGCCGGCGGCAACTCGACCATCTCCGCGATCTCGATGCCGGTGTACCCCTGGTTCATCAGGCGCAGGGTCTGATCGTGCAGGTACGCGTAGAGGTCACGCTGCTCGGAGAAGAACGTGACGACGCGGTCGCGGCCCCACGTCGGCCAGTGGTGCGACGCGAACGCCACGTCGACATCGTCGGCGAACAGATCGATCGCCTCGTTCAGGTAGTGGGACCAGATGCGCGCGTCCCGGACGACTGCGCCGCGCAACGTGAGGATGTTGTGCAGGTTGTGGGTCGCGTTCTCCGCCATGCACAACGCGCGGCGCTCCGGGAACAGGAAGTTCATCTCGACCGGGCACTCGGTCCCCGGGGTCATCTGGAAGCGGATGCGGACACCGTCGATCACCTCTTCCTGGCCGGTCTCGGTGATCTCGAGGGTCGGAGGAATCAGCCCGACCGTGCCCGTGGAGTTGGTCTGGCCCAGCCCGGCGCTGACCTGACCGGCCGGGCCCTTCTCGAGGCGGGCCCCGTACATGAAGTCGGATCGCCGGCTCATCGCCTGGCCGGCGTAGACGTTCTCGGCGACCGCGGCCTCCATGAAGCCGTGGCCGGCGACGATCGGTATCCCGTCGCGGTGGACGCCCCGCACCCCACCGAAGTGATCGACGTGCGCGTGCGTGTAGATGACGGCCGAGACGTCGCGGTTGCCACGGTGCTCGCGATAGAGGGCCAGGGCGGCGGCGGCGCACTCCGCGGAGATGAGCGGGTCGATCACGATCACGCCCTCGTCGCCCTCGACCAGCGTCATGTTCGACAGGTCCAGACCCCGAACCTGGTAGATGCCACCGGTCACCTCGTAGAGGCCCTGCTTCGCGCACAGCTGGGCCTGGCGCCACAGGCTCGGGTTCGCCGTGTCCGGACAGTCCGCGTCGAGGAATGCATACGCGTCGTTGTTCCACGCCACGCGCCCGTCGGCGGTCGTGACCACACACGGGTCGAGCTTCCCGACGAAGCCGCGCTCGGCATCGTCGAAGTCCTGACGATCAGCGAAATCCGGTCCGCTCACACGAGCCTCCGTTCGATGGGTGGTCTCCACGCCGATGTCTAGACCGTCCGGATCCGCCGGTCACGCAGATCGGGCGGGCTACCGCGTACCTGCCGGGCGCTCTGAACGACGCGCTGAGTGGCGTGCCCATACGTGCCCTGGAACCGTGTGCCCTCGGCGTGCCCGTCACCGCGCTGTCGCTGTGGTCACGTGACAACGGCGGTCACGTGATCAGGCCGCTGATCTGACTTCGAGTCCGTGACCTGCACCTTCGTGACGGACGTCGCGAAGTCAGGAACCCGATGCTCTTCCCCGAGCTACGAGGGCGGGGATGCTGTTGGTGCAGGTGCGAGGGTACTTCTGACCTCGCGCCGGATCGTGATGCATCTGATTCGTGTGGGTGTTCACGGCGGCGGCCGTATCGATCGCATACTTGGCCTCTCCGCGTCGCGAACGTGGAACGAGACACACACGTGGAGGTATCCGCGCGGCCAACAGTGTCGCCAGGCGCGGGACTCGGTCGACGTTCCGTTCTTCTCGCTCAGTCGACCGGAACGGCAGGTTCGACGTCGGACAGGTGGTGAGCCCACGCGCCCATCGCCGGCGGTTGTGCCGGGGCAGCGTGCCCCAGGCAGATGATGAGACGCGGATCGAGACCTGATCGCAACGTGAGCAGGCGACGAACGGCGACTCGGCTGAACGACGTGACGGGCTCGGCCGCGAGGTGGAGCGCGTGCGCGGCGAGCAGGCCCGTCGCCGCTGCCGTTCCGACGTCGATGAACAGACCCGGCGCGTCCGGGGCGAACCCGTACTCGACGGCTCGGGCGACGTCGACGCAGATGACGACGGCCGCGGTCGGACGGGCCAACATTCCGGGGGACACCATGCGCACGAGCTGCAGGAGGCGGGTGTCGGTCACGGCGACCGTGGGCTGGAGGCGGCGATTGCCGGCGTTGGGTGCGGCCCGGACGGCAGCCAGCACCGCCTCGAGGTCGCTCGGCTCGACCGGTGCTCCTGTCATGTTCCGGACGACGCGTCGCGTGCGGATCGCCTCGAGGACCGCGTCGTCGGATCCGGTCACGTCGAAGTGTCCGGATCCGACGCGTCGAGCGCGAGCAGGCAGTCGGCCAGCACCGAACAGAGCCCGTCGACCATCGCGACGTACGCGTCCCGGTCCGCGTTCGGTGTCGCGGTGGGGGGAATGGTGTCGAGCGCGACGACGAGATCGTGCACGGGTCCGGTGGCGTCGTCGGGGAGTGCGGCGGCGATCCGCTGTGCCGCAGTCAGGAGCCGCATCGGTGCGTACTCGGCCGCCTCGTCGAGCTGAGTCCGTGCCGCGCTCACCAGATAGGCGAGCACCTCGACCGCCGCCGCGAAGCTGATGCCGTCGGGGTCCGCGGTGGGCACAGCGCGGACACTACCGGCGCGCCCGTAGAGCAGCGGCCGTACGCGTGCGGGTCGTGTGTCAGCATCTCCCGTCCGCACGAGAGCTCCGTGCGTACGGGACGATTGGAGTGAGCCGTCGACATGAGCACGCCACCTGCACCGCGCCGGGTCACCGGGCCGCTCAAGACCTGGTACGACATGCACGAAGCGCTCGGTCACGAGGCGCGGGCGCTGGCGGATCTGTCCGTGGGTCTCGCGCGGGGCGACCTCGACGCCTACGCGGAGCGCTTCGGCGCCTTCGACGCGGAGCTGCGCAACCACTCCGAGGTCGAGGACGGCATCATGTTCCCCGCCATCGCGGCCGCGGGAGGGTCGGTGCCGCACCACCTCTATGACGAGCACCGCGACGAGCAGCTGCGCGTCTACGAGTTGGGCACCGCGATCATGACCGCCAAGGGCCGCGGCGACGACGAGTCCCTCGCCGCACTGGCGCCGATCGCCGCGTCGCTGCGCGACAGCCTGCTGGCGCACCTGCACGGCGAGGAGGACGAGGTGCTCGGCGAGGTCGACGAGCTGTTCGACCCGGACCGGCAGTCCCAGCTCCTCCGGACGATCATTGCGTCGATGCCACCGGACCCCGGCATGCAACCGTGGGTCGCGGCCGCCCTCACCCCCGAGCACCTGGAGGCCCGACTACGGAACATGGCGACGTCGCTCGGCCACGGCGCGTTCGTCGGAGTCCTCACCCAGATTCACGCCGGCGTGGATCCCGCGGTCTGGTCCGCATTGGAGGAGCGCGCGCCGGACCTCGCGGCCCTCGTCACCGGGTCCTGACCCGGCCGGCGATCAGGGTCCGCGCTCAGCTCCACGCGCGCCGGGCCGCCGCGAGCGTGCCGGCCGACGCGTCGACGCCCTCGAGGTGATCCGCGAGCAGGTCCAGGTGCAGCTCGACCCAGTGCGCCCACGGACCTTCGGGCGTGTCGATCCGTGGATCGCGTCCGGGCCCGGTCGGCGCGGCCGGCCCGCCGACGAGGAGGCCGGCCACCGTGCCGAACCACGTGGTCAGGCGCCGAAGCCGTTCGTCGACCGTGCCGCGCACCTCGGCCGGCACCGGGCGCGGCGTGGGGACGGCCACCGCGAGCGAATGACCCGTCAACCGGATCAGGGTCGTCGTGCCGAGCAGGCAGGTGAGCGCGGGCTCGGTGCCGTCGGGCCGGCGTGGCGAGTCGAGCAGCGCCGGCAGTCCGTCGTCGACGTGGGTCGTCGCCGAGATCGCGTGTGAGCGGACGGTCCGGCTGATCGTGCCCTCGCCGAGACACTGTTCGGCCGCCGCCTCCAGGTACCGCGTCGACGCCCGGACCAGCCGGGCGATGTTGTCGGCGACCATCGCGGCCGGGCCGCGCGGCCAGAGGAGCGCGCCGGCGACCAGACTCACCGCGGCGCCGATCGCGATGTCCTCGGCCCGGACGATGCCGATGCGCCAGCCGACCGGATGGATCAGGTTGAAGACGATGCAGACCATCAGCGTGAACGCGGCCTGACCCGCGGCGAACGACCACGCACGCGGCGCGAAGGCCGCGATCCCGGTGGCCACCGGGAGTGCGATCCAGAGCACCACCGGCTCGGTGCCCGCCAACGCGACCACGACACCACCGACGACGACGCCGACGGTGGTGCCGAGCACCGCCCGCACCGCGTCCGCGCCGGTGTTGAGCGCGGTGGAACGCAGGACGGACAGCGCGGCGAGGACCACCCAGAACCCGTTCTCGAGCGCGGCGACGCGGGCGATCGTGAGCGCCAGGGCGATGGCGAGGCCACCGCGGAGCGCTTCCTGGAACGGGGCGGCGCGGAGACTGCAGTGCCGTGCGATCACCTGGGCGTCGAGGAGCCGAGCGGTCAGCCAGCCCTCCCGGAGGGTCGGCATGCCGTACATCTCCCGTCGCATCCGCTCGACGCGATGCCAATCGTCGGTGCCGGTCGCGACGAGCGCGTCGAGCGCGATGGTGCGGACCCCGAGGGCCAACATCCGGATCGCGAGCGACGCGCGCGCCCCGGGTACCGGTCGCGCGCCGGTCTCGTCCTGCTCCGCGTGCGCGACGAAGCGCCGGACGGCGTCCTGGCGGAGGGTCTCGAGGGTGTCGAGGTCCGGGTGATCGGGTCCGCCGCGGAGCAATGACGCACTGTCGGTGAGCACGGTGACCGCGCCCGCGAGGAGCGCAGCGTCGGGTTCGGCCAGGGCGGGCTCGGTCGCGCAGGCGGTCGTGGCCGCGTCGCCGAGGGTGCCGAGCAGTGCGAGCAGGTGCGCGAGGTGGACCATCGCCTGGTCGGCGGCGGCGACGCGCGTGGCCTCGTAGGGCGCGGTCCGCAGGGCCGACCGGACCCGGGCGACCGCCTCGGTGGCCGCCTCGGAGCTGCCGTGCCCGGTGAGCGCGCGACGGATCGCATCGAGGGCGTCCGCGACCATGGGCGCGATCGACACGCCGGTCTGCGTGGTCGTCGTCACGAGCACCGCGAGGGTCCCGACGACGGCGGCACAGAGCCAGCCGCCGAGGCGCGCACCGACACCCTCGATGCCGGCGGTCGATGCGGCCGGGAGCACGAAGGGCACGAGCACTGCGGTGGCGCCGCCGCGCACATTGGGACCGAGGACCCCGAGGAGGAGCACGACGAACCCGACCGCGAAGGCGACGACGGCGACGAGGACGGTCGCGTCGGAGATCGCACTGCCGATCACGCACAGCACGCAGCCGGCGACGGTGAGGCCGAGGTACGCACGGGCGACCTGCGTCCGGGTGCCGCCGAAGGACGCCAGCATCGTCACCGCGACCGTGCCGAAGACCGCGAACGACGTGAAGTCCGCGCCGGCGTCCCCGATCGTGCACGCCGCGAGGATCGCGGTGAGGACCATGCTCGCGCGTACGGCGCGCACGAGTGCGGGCCGGGCGTCGATCAGGAGGCGGCACCGACCCGCGTGCGGCCCGTCGGACATCGGCGGCGTGCGGGTCAGCCGACCGGGAGCAGCAGGCGCGACGCGGAATGGATCGTGTTGAGGCTGCTCGTGCCGACGCTGGCGTGGCGGAAGCCCATGATCGCCGGCACCTGCTCGTCCTGGTCATCGCCGGCGACCACCACGCGGATCCGGTGACCGACCGCGAAGCGGCGAGCCGTCGTCACGAGCGGCACCCGGTAGACGGTCATCTCGCCCACCACGACGGCCTCGCTCGCCCGGCAGGGGAGCACCGGCGCGCCCGGCACGCTCCGCTCGGGGTCGACCGCGCGGAGGCTCGCGCGGAGGAACCCGGCGGTGACATCGACGACGGAGTCGTCGGGGGCGACGTCCTGGAGCGTGACGAACCACGCGGTGTCGATCGCGGTCGCGGTGGCGTGCAGCTCCACCTCGAGATCGCCGGCGACGTCCAGCGCGGCGTCGAGCGGCGCGCTCGTCCACTCGAGGATCGAGGGCGGGTCGGCTTCACTCGGCTTGGCCCGGTTGAGGCCGCTGCCGAGGGTCATCAGCGAGCGCGCGCCGGCCGGGCCTTCGTCGTCTCCGAGCGCGCCATCGGCCCGGAGCGCGAAGGCGCGCAGGCGCGTGTCCGGCGGGGGCCACTGTGCGCTGGTCCGCCACTCGTCGGCGCCCGGCATCCAGTAGCGGATCGGGTCCCCGTCGAGGATGCCGGTGTCGCGGCCCTTCAGCCAGTGGTCGTACCAGGCGAGCGCCTCCACGTGGAGGCTCTCCCACGGCCAGGTGAGCCCGAACTCGCCGAGCATCGCGACGCGCACGTCCGGCGCATCGACGAGGGCGCGGAACGCAGGGAACGTCGACGGCAGGTGCAGCGGCACGTTCTCCCAGTCGCACCCGAGATACGTCGGCACCTGCACCCGATCCAGCAGTCGGGTCAGGTCACGTTCGTCCCACCACTCGTCGTGCAGCGGGTGCTCCACCGCGATGTCCCGCCAGAGGTCGTCCCACGGGTGCGGCTCGTGGTGCAGCTTGAGCGCCTCCCGCAGCACGACCACCGACGACTCGCCGTTCATCGTCGCGAACTTGCGGTGCAGCGGCGGCGTGCGCAGTACGTGGCGCGCCGCGTCGACGAGCGTGCTCCGCCAGAACTTGTCGCTGCGCGCGGAGGTGACGCCGACCATGGCGAGGAACGGTGTGACGAAGCTGGAGCTGAACAGCCCGTGGTGCATCGCGGCGTCGTAGAGGTCGGTCGTCACCGCGAGCGGGAAGATGGCGCGCAGGTGCTCGGGCTGCTCGATCGCGGCCTCGAGCTGGGTCATCGCGAAGTAGCTGATGCCGAGCATCCCGACGTTGCCGTCGCACCAGGGCTGCGCGGCGGCCCATTCGACGAGGTCGTGGACGTCGTGCCGCTCCTGCTCGTCGAAGAACCCGAACGTGCCCCCGGAACCGCCGGTGCCGCGGAGGTTCGCGATCACGTGCACGTAGCCGCGCGGCACCCAGAAGTCGGTCGCCCCCGCCTCGATGAACCCCATCGGGGCGCCGAGATCCTGGATCTGGCGCGGGTAGGGCGACGCGGAGACCAGCGCCGGGTACCGACCGTCGCCGTCGGGACGGTGGACGTCGGCCAGGAGCACCGTGCCGTCGCGTACGGTCACCTCGACGTCCTCGTCGCAGCGCGCGGTGTGCTCGGGCTCGGAGAGGTTCCGGTAGGTCCGGCCGGTGGTCTGCGGCCCGTTGAGCTGACGCTGCCCGTGCTCGGTGCCGGCAACCTTCGCCATGCCGTTGCACGTTAGGAGGACGCCGGTCCGAAGACGCGAACCGGACGTCAGGGCCGCGGCGTCTCGGGACGGCACGTCGACGCCGCTGGGTGCGCGGCGCGCGCCTGCGCGAACCACGGGATCAGCAGCGGAACGGTGCGTTCTCCGACGAGTCCGTGGTCGATGTGCGGGTACCGGCGGAAGGTGACGTGCTCGCCGGCGCGACACAGACGCGCGACGAAGTCGGCGGTGGTGGCGGGGATCACGAGGTGGTCCGCCTCGCCCTGCGTGATCAGGACGGGGACGCGGATCGGTTCAGCGCCCGGGGTGTTCTGGGCCAGGATCGACCGCCACGGCTCCGTCGTCGACGGATCGACCGCGAAGAAGCGACCGACCGCCGGCCGGGCGATGCGGTGGAGTGCGGCCGTGTCCCGGAGCAGGCACCTCGAGGCGATCTTCGGCACGACCGAGACCCCGACCGGGGTGAGCAGCCGGTTCAGGCGCA
Source organism: uncultured Acidimicrobiia bacterium (assembly GCA_963756815.1). Taxonomy (GTDB): domain Bacteria; phylum Actinomycetota; class Acidimicrobiia; order IMCC26256; family JAENVU01; genus JAENVU01. Next base: position 1,027 of record CAVWPR010000057.1, on the reverse strand, counting down.
CCTCTGGATCCGACGGTCCGTACACCTTGCGGAACGCGTCGAGCGCGTAGGAGCCGATCGTCACGCCGGACGCGTCGTCGCGGTGATCGGCGAGCAGCCGGCCGAGCTCGGCGGCCGGCGCCGCGGCCGCGACCGCGCGGAGCCGGAGTCCGGGCGCGTAGCTCGGTGCCTCCTGCGCCGCGAACAGCGCCGCCTGTCCGCCCTGCGAGTGCCCCCACAGCAGGAGCTCGTGGCTCGTGCGCTGTGCCCAGGAGCCGCCGTGCCGCGCGCGCCGCGTCGAGCACGTTGTGGCCCTCGGTGGCACCGACGAGATAGCTCGGTGGTCCGGCCGCACCCATGCCCGAGTAATCGGTCGCGGCGACGACGTACCCCGCACGCACCAGCTCGTGGAGCCCGGCGACGAGCAGGAACGGGTCCAGGCCCGCCGAGGGCGCGCAGCCCCTCGCCGCTCCCGTGGTCGGGTGCGCCCACGACACGATCGGCCGTCCGCCGCTCGGCGCAGGTCCGTCGGGCGCGACCACGATGCCGGACACCGCGACGTCGCGACCACGCAGGTCCGTCGAGTGGTAGAGCACACGCCACGCGGTGCTGCCGTTCGGCGCGCCGAGCAACCGCCGCGAGCGGATGAGCGTGCCCGGTGGACGCGCCGGCAGCGGAGCCGGCGCGTCGTAGAACCGACCGATGGTCGCGTGCTCGACGACGTCTTCCGTGCACTGGCGCAGGATGCCGGTCGCGACGAGCACCGCGAGGACGACCGCGGCGCCCGTGATCCACCGCCGGCGCCGTGACAACAGGGGGCGCGCGGGATCGACCTCGATGCCAGCGCGCGGTGCCACGTTCCTCCCTCGACCGGATCCTTTCGTCGTGCATACCTGATGGCCGGTCTCCGCCGCAGAAGCCGTCCGTCGCCCGGGCCATTGACGCCGCGCCTTCGCGAGGTCCTCGACGTGACCACGGACCGCACCCGCTGGGCCGGTCGACGACCGGCGCCACCAAGGTGTCGGGCTCAGGTTGCCGTGAGGTACGT
>CAVWPR010000056.1:0-15374 GCA_963756815.1 uncultured Acidimicrobiia bacterium | reverse complement strand
CGTGACGTCGATCGCGGGCCGCGTCCCGAGTCCCGGCCAAGGCGCCTGCACCCGGCGTCGAAGTGGGCGGCCGAGGCCATCAGCGAGGTGCTCGCGACGGAGGCGGCACCGTTCGGGATCCGCGTGCCGCGATCGTCGAGCCCGGCGTGGTCGCCACTGCCATCGTCGACAAGTCGATGGCGCAACCGATCGACATGGAGTCGCCGTACTTCCCGTACACGTTCCGCACGTTCGCGGTTCCTTCATGGCGAGCCTGGCGGAGCCGTCGACGGCCGACGAGGTCGCCGACGTCATCTGGCACGCGATCTCGACCGACGCGCCCACGCTGCGGTATCCGGTGGGTGCCGACGAGATACGCTGGCCGAACAACGCCCCGGGGTGCCCGACGACGAGTGGGTCGCGGGACTGAGCGATCCGGACGAACGCGATCTTCCACGCCCGCATGCGGGACTGGAGCGACGTCGAGGTCCCCCCGCAGTAGCTCGCAGCCGAGAGGTTCAGGCGCCGGACGGCGCCGGCGCCTACGGCCGGGTGAAGAGCCGGGTGAGGACGATCCCGCCGGCGAGCGACGCGATCCCCACCGACTCGGGGCCCTCGCCCATCGACAGCACGATGATCCCGACGATCGTGATTCCGGGCGTGACCGTGGCCAGGAAGTCGGTCACGGTGGGTGCGTCCTTGCGACCTTCGCGGAGCGCCTCGAGTCGGTTCGGGTACCAGATCGTGAACTCCGCGGCGACGATCAGCGGCAACGTCTGGATGATCCATCCGGTCCAGATGTTGTTCGAGTTGTGCAGGACCGCATCCCCGAACCACCCGGACGCCGCCTCGATCACGAGCGCGCCGACCCACACCCACGTGATGAGGTAGTTCACATGGAGGAACTCGGGCGTGTCCAGTACCCTCGGGCGTGTCCCCACACGCGTACGGCAGCGTGAACGGACTTCCGGACGAGGATCGAGCCGAACACGATCGCGACACTGGACGTTCGCGGCCTCGCCGCCCCACAGCTCCAACCACCGGTGGCGGACGGTCGCACGAACGCGACGACGATAACGAGGGCGGAAAGTAGGCGACGTCCAAGGATCGACCAGCTTCGGAGACGACCCCGGATCAGTTCAGCGAGACGATCAGCGCGGCGACGACGAGCGCGACGGCTGACGAAATTCCGCCTCCGTTCCCCTCGACGAGTGATTAGACGATCCACGCAGACAGGCCGACGAGAGGATTCGCAAGGATCTTCCCGAGCAGCGACGAGTCCCGGAGGTGGCTGACGTCCTCCCCGGCGCATCGCCGCAGCCGGAACCTGGTCGTGCCAAGTCCCCACGGTGTCGATCGTCTGCGCCATCGACCACGCCTTCTTCCGCGTTCGAGTGTCCGGGTTGCATCGGCCCCCGGTGCGGGCGGCTTGAGGCGTCAGCCCTGCGGCTCGAAGGGATCGCGGGTGGCGAAGTCAGTACTCGACGACTCGGCACGGTCGTGGTCGGGTGGTCGTGGTCGTCGTGCTGGGCGCGGTCGACGGCATGATCGGTTGCGAAGCCGCGGGCGTCGCCCGGCTGTCGCTCCCGGAGCACACGGAGAGGCCCACGCCGACGATGAGCGACAGCGCCACGATCAGGGGACGACCGGCCATCGGTCCAGGCTACCCAGCGGCGCCGACACGTCGTCCCCCACGACCTGCCAACCTGGCCGGCGTGTCCGAGGATCCGGGAGCCGGGGTGAGCGAAGCGCGCGCCGAGACGCTCGTCGCGCTGCTCGACCAGCGCGCCGGCGACGACACCGCGGGCATCGTCGTCGACGACCGATCGTGGACCTGGCGCGAGGTGGTCGCCGAGAGTGCACGGTGGTCGGCGGCGCTCGCTACCCTCCGCCCCGCTCGCGATCCCTTCCATGTCGGCGTGCTGCTCGGCAACCGACCCGAGTACCTGTTCGCGCTCTTCGGTGCGGCCCGCGTCGGCGCCGTGCTCGTCGGCGTCAACGAGACGCGTCGGGGCGACGAGCTCGCGCGCGACATCCGCCACACCGACTGCGTCGCCGTGCTCACCGACACCGACCACGTGGGTCTGCTCGACGGCCTCGACCTCGGCGACACGACGGTCGTCGACGTCGACGGCGCCGCGTGGCGGGACCTCGTCGCCACCGCGCCGGAGCCCGCGACCGAACCGGTCGCGACGAACGACGTGCTGCTGCTGATCTTCACGTCGGGCTCCACGGGCGCGCCGAAGGCGGTCCAGCTGTCGCACGCCCGGGCCTGCCGGGTCGCGAACGCGGCCTCGTGGTTCGGTCGCGACGACGTCCTCTACTGCGCGATGCCGCTGTTCCACGGCAACGCGCTCAACGCGATCGTCTTCCCCGCGCTGGCGACCGGCGCCACGATCGCGCTGCGCGAGCGGTTCTCCGCGACGCGGTTCATGCCCGACGTGCGCCGCCTACGGCGCGACGTTCTTCAGCACGGTGGGTCGCGCGCTCGCGTACGTCCTCGCCACGCCGGAGTCGGCCGCCGACCGCGACCACCGGGTGAAGTTCGCGCTCGCACCGGAGTCGTCGCCGCGTGACCTGCGCGCGTTCAAGGCGCGGTTCGGGATCCTGTGCGTCGCCGGGTACGGGTCGAGCGAGAACGTCATCATCATGGAGCCCCGACCCGGCCTCCCGAAGGACGCGCTCGGCGTCCCGCAGGCCGGCATCGACGCCGCGGTCGTGGACCCCGAGTCGGGCGCCGAGTGTCCGGTCGCCCGCTTCGATCCGGACGGGCGACTGCTGAACGGCGCCGAGGCGATCGGCGAGATCGTCGGCCGCAACGTCGTCGACCGGTTCGAGGGGTACTACCGCAACCCGGAGGCGGAGGCCGAGCGCACACGGAACGGCTGGTACTGGTCCGGCGACCTCGGGTACCGCGACGGCGACGGGGTCTTCTACTTCGCCGGACGGGTCGGCGAGTGGCTGCGCGTCGACTCCGAGAACTTCGCGACCGCGCCGGTGGAGCGGATCATCGCCCGGTTCCCCGGCGCGAGCGGCGTGGCGGTGTATCCGGTGCCCGACGAGCGCACCGCCGACGACCAGGTCATGGCCGCCCTGGAGTTCGACGGCGACGCGCCGTTCGACGTCGACGCGTTCGCGCGCTTCCTCGCCGCGCAGACCGATCTCGGCACGAAGTGGGCACCGCGCTACGTGCGGATCACGACCCTGCCGGTCGGGGCCACGAACAAGATCGACAAGCGACCGCTGCGGGCGCAGCGCTGGCACACCGACGACCCGGTCTACTGGCGGCCGCCGGGCGAGACCGCGTACCGGCGGCTCACGACCGCCGACATCGCCGCGCTCGAAGCGCGCTTCGTCGAGTTCGGTCGCGCCGACGCGATCGCCCGGCCCTGACGCCGTCGAGCGGTCGCATCAGGATCGTCAGCCGCGTGCCGCCGCGAGCGCGCCGGCCCACCACGCCAGGTCGTCGGCGAGCGCGTGCAGGCGCGGCGTGACCGACGCGATCGCCGCGTCACCCTCCTGCGCCGCCGTCGGCGCGATCCAGCGTCCGACCGAGCCGCCACCTCGTCGCTCGGGTAGTCCCGTCCGTGTCGCATCGGTGACGACCGGCGCGTCGTGCCGGTGATCACGTCGATGAGCATGCAGCCTCCGGCGGGACGCGACCACGGTGCGAACGGTCGGGTCGGGCGAAGTGTTCCCCCCTGGTGCCTACGCTCTCGCGATGCTGGTGGTGGTGATGGGCGTCGCCGGATCCGGGAAGTCGACCGTGGGACCGCTCGTGGCCGACGCCCTCGGGGTGCCCTTCCTCGACGCCGACGACTTCCACGACGACGCCAACATCGAGCGGATGCGGGCGGGGATCCCTCTCGACGACGCGGCACGGGCACCCTGGCTCGACCGGCTGCACACCGCGCTCGCGGCGCATCGCCACGGCGGTGCGGTCCTCGCGTGCTCGGCGCTGACCACCTCCTCGCGGGCGCGGCTCGCGGCTGGATTCGACGTGTGCTTCGCGTCGCTCGTGGTGCCTCCCGCCGTGCTCGCGGCACGCCTGCGCCGGCGGCGCGATCACTTCGCCGGCGCCGAGCTCCTGCCGTCACAGCTCGCGACGCTCGAGGTCGGGCCCGATGTCGTGACGATCGACGGCGACCGACCACCCTCACAGGTCGCGGCCGCCGTCGTGGCCGCGGTCAGCGGCCGGGCTCGCTGACGAGTCGCGTCCGGAGCCACTCGGCGTCGGTGACCGCGTGCCCCTCGAAGTCGTTGTTGAAGTAGGCGAACACGTCGACGCCCGCGTCGAGCCACTCCGTCAACCGCCGGGCCAGGCGCCATAGTCGCCGCCCGCCGTACCGCCCGTGGTACGGCTCCTCACGGGCGCGCGGCCCGTGGAAGCGCACGTAGGTCCAGGACGTCGTCAGCTCCCACGGATGGTCGGCCAGGAGATCGTGCAGGCAGAGCGCGGCCCCGTGCCGTTCCAGCACCGCGTACACGTCGTCGTGCAACCACGACGGATCCCGGAGCTCGACCGCCCACCGCAGGTCGCGCGGTGCCGCGGCGAGGAAGGTGTCGAGTCGGCCGACGTCACGCTTCCAGCGCGGGGGCAGCTGCACCAGGTTCGGCCCCAGCACGGCGCCGAGGCGACGCACCCGCGTCACGTGGTTGGCCAGCCATTGGTCCGGATCCCGCAGCTTCTTGCGGTGCGAGCCGTACCCTCCCAGCTTCACCGCGTAGAGGAAGCCCGACGGTGCCTGCGCGGCCCACCGGTCGAACGCGGCCTCGGTCGGGAGCCGGTAGAAGGTGTTGTTGATCTCGACCGTGTCGAAGCGGTCCGCGTACGCGCCGAACCAGTCGCGCCGGGCGCAGGTCCGCGGGGTACACGACACCGCGCCAGTCGGGATACGCCCATCCGGAGCACCCGACGCGTGCCCGCCCCGACCGCCGGGTCGCCGAGTCGCTCCGTCGGGTCACGGCTGCATCCTCCCCCGACGAGTGCGCCCGCAACCGGCCTCGCCGTCACTGCCGGCTCCCACGTCCTAGGGTGCGCGACCCGCGCCGCCGGCGCGTCCCACGGAGGCATCGCGTGGTCCTGGTCCTGGTGGCGCTCCCGATCCTGCTGCTCGGCGCCGCGGCGGTGCTCGCGTTCTTCTCGGTCCGGCGCAGCACGCTCCACATCACCGCGGCCGGCGTCGAGTACCGGAACTTCCCGCAGCCGCCGCGATCGGTCCCCCTGGCGCAGGTCGTCCGGTTCGAGGACGCCGCGGCGGTCGGCAACTTCTCCAGCCTCCGGCCGGCGACCGCAGTGCTCGTCCTCACCGACGGCTCGCGCCTCCCGGTACGGAGCCTGTCCGATCCGGAGGCGGGCACCGGCGTCGACGCCCTCAACGCCCGCGTGCGGGCGCTCCGCAGCGGCTCCTGACCGCGCCGCTCACCTATCGTGCGCCGATGGAGCGTGCGGACGTCGCCGTCGTCGGCGGGGGCATCGTCGGTCTCGCCACCGCCCGGGCGATCCTGCAGGGCGACCCTCGTCGATCGGTGGTGGTGATCGAGAAGGAAGCGCACGTCGGCGCGCACCAGAGCGGCCGCAACTCCGGCGTCATCCACGCCGGCGTGTACTACCGACCGGGCTCCGAGAAGGCACGGATGTGCACGGCCGGCCGGCTGTCGATGGTGCGGTACTGCCAGGAGCACGGGATCGACCATGCGGTGACGGGCAAGGTCGTCGTCGCCACCGACGAGATCGACCGGGCCCGGCTCGCGGACCTCGAGCAGCGCTGCATCGCCAACGGCGTGCGCACCGAGCTCATCGGCCCGGAGCGGTTGCGCGAGCTCGAGCCGCACGTGGCCGGCGTCGCCGCGCTGCACGTGCTCGACACCGGGATCGTCGACTACGGCGAGGTGTGCCGGAGCCTCGCGAAGGAGATCGAGGCCGCCGATGCCCGGCTGCACCTCGGCGCCGCGCTGGTCGGCGCGCGCGACATCAGCGGCGGCATCGTGCTCGAGACGACCGACGGGCCGGTCGAGGCGCGGCGCGTCGTCACGTGTGCAGGTCTCCACGCCGACGAGGTGGCACGGGTCGTCAGCGGCGAGGAGGTCGTCGACGGCGTTCGGGTCATCGCCTTCCGGGGCGAGTACCGCGAGATCGTGCCGGCACGCGCGCATCTCGTGCGCTCGCTCGTGTATCCCGTCGCCGATCCCGCGTACCCGTTCCTCGGCGTGCACCTCACCCGTGGCATCGACGGCACGGTGCACGTCGGCCCCAACGCGGTGCTCGCCTTCGCGCGCGAGGGCTACGAGTGGCGCCGGGTCGATGTCGCCCACCTGCGCGCGACCTTCCGATTCCGCGGCTTCTGGCGGTTCGCCCGCCACAACTGGCGGTTCGGTCTGCACGAGATGGCCCGGTCGCTCAGCCGGCGCCGGTTCGCCGCCGCCGCCCGCCGACTGGTCCCCGAGCTGCACCGGCGCGACCTCGTGCCCGCGCCGGCCGGGGTCCGAGCCCAGGCCATCGGACGCGACGGCGAGCTCCTCGACGACTTCGTGATCCGATCCGCGGGTCGGGCCGTGCACGTGTTGAACGCGCCGTCGCCGGCGGCGACGGCCTCGCTCGAGATCGGCGCCGAGATCGCGCGGCGCCTCGAGCTCGACGCCTGACCGATCAGATACCGATCTCGGCGTTCGCCTCGGCCAGCACGGCCAGCGACCGCTCCCACGCAGCTCGCTCCTGCTCGTTCATGCGCGGCCAGATCGGCTCGCTCGGTCCGTCGGGACCGAGCACGCACGGCAGGCTCGCGCACACGCCGTCGCCGACGCGCGTCGACACCGGGATCAGTGCACCCACCTCGAACGCGAGTGCGTTGACCAGACCACCGACGGTGAGACCGATGCCCTGTGCGGTGGATCCCTTGAGCTCGCGGATCTGGTACGCGGCGGTCCGCACGTCGCGCTCGATGTCGGCGAGTCGCTCCGCCGTGAGGTCGACGCCGCGTTGGCGGGCGAACTCGGAGAGCGGCACGGTCCCGACGACCGCGGAGTCCAGCAGGAAGACGCACGAGTCGCCGTGCTCCCCCACCACCCATGCGTGCACGCTGCGCGGATGGACCGAGCACGCGCGCGCGAGCGCGTCGGTGAGCCGGAGCGTCTCGAGCGCCGTCCCCGACCCCATCACCGCGACCCCCCGACCCGCCCACCGCCGGGTGAGGTACTCGGTGAGGACGTCGAGGGGGTTCGTCACCACGATGACGACTCGCGGCAGCCCGCCGGCCTCGATCGCGTCGGCCACGGAGTCGATCACCGCGATGTTCTCGTGCAGCACGTCCAGCCGACTCTCGCCGGCCTTGGTGTGGTGGCCGGCCGTGATCACCAGGATGTCCTCGGGCTCGATCTCCTCCATCGACCGGCCCCGCACCTCGACGCGCGTCAACAGTGGCCGAGCGTGCATGAAGTCGAGCGCGAGCCCGCGAGCGGCCGTGCCGTCGCGGCTGTAGATCGAGACGCGCCCCGCGAGCCCCCGCATCACGAGCGCGGATGCGGTCGCGACCCCCACACCACCGACGCCGACGACCCCCACCGACAGTCCAGGCATCGGCGCACAGTAGCGACGGGGCGCACCACTGCCCTTGACCGGCCGGACCCGTCGCGGTAGCCAGCACCTCCAGGGGGCAGCCGTGACCACACCATCACCCACGGGAACGCCCGAGTCGGACGCGATCAAGACGTACCGCTACCTGCGGATCGGCATCGTCGCGGTCGTGGTGCTGCTCGCCACGTCGATCGCGTACGAGCGCCTCCAGGTCGACTGCTGGCAGACCTCGATCAGCGCGTACTACTACACGCCGGTCCGTGCGGTCTTCGTCGGCGGCCTCGTCGCGATCGGCGTCTCGCTCATCGTGATCAAGGGGAGCACGACACCCGAGGACGTCTTCCTCAACGTCGCGGGGATGCTGGCGCCGGTCGTGGCGTTCGTGCCCACGGCGAACCCCGGCACGTGCTGGTCGGTGCGCCCGATCCCGCTCCCGGTCGAGAACGGGAAGCTCGCACCGTGGGTCGAGGCCAACATCCACAACAACATCACCGCGTTGCTCGTGGCCGCCACCATCGGTCTGCTCGCCGCCGTCGTCCTCGCACAGCTCAAGGGCCCCGGCCCGGTCACCGCGCTCCGCACCTCCGCCCGGGAGACCCAGCTCGGGCTCCTCGGCGCCGCGATCCTGCTCGCGCTCGGCACCGTCGCGTTCCTCTTCTGGGACGGGTTCGCGACCCACGCCCACTACATCGCCGCGATCACGATGTTCGCCTGCCTCGCCGGCGCGACCGCGGCCAACGCACGCGAGGTGTGGACGAGTTCGCCGCCCTACGCGCGCCTCTACCTCGGGATCGCGGTCCTCATGGTGCTGACGGCCGGTCTGTTCGCCACGACCTTCGCCCACAAGGTGCTGGTCATCGAAGGCGTGGAGATCGCCCTGTTCGCGTCGGCCTGGGTCGCGCAGACGTTCGAGCACTGGGCCGGCACGACCTGACCGTCGCTACACCCGCCCGAGCCACTCCACCAATGCGGCCGCCACCGCCTCCGGCTGCTCGGGGAGCAACGCGTGACCCGCATCGGGGATGGTGACCATCGACGCTCGCGCGCCGAGGTTGCGCGCGATGTCCTCGCCGTTGGCCGGGACCGCGACCACGTCGTCCGCCGGTTGCACCACGAGCACGTCGGCGGCACCGGCCGACCACCAGTCGGTCACGGGCTCCCGGGTCGTGGCCCGCGACTGCGCGGCCGCGACCGTCGGGTACCACCCGTCGGCCCACACGGACGCGTCGTGACCGGGCGCGAAGAAGGCGGTGCGCACCGCCGCGAGGTGCTCGGCCGGGCTCAGACCGGGATCGAAGACCGCGCGCAGCGCCGCGCCCGCCTCCGCCGACGGCGCGATCAACCCGCCGCACGCGAGGAGCGCGACGCCGTCGACGGCATCCGGGTGACGCGCCGCGGTCATGCGCGCGACCCGGTTCCCGAACGCGTGGCCGACGACGGTGGCGCGACCGGCGCCGAGCGTGGCCACCACGCTGGCGACGTCGCCGGCGAGGGCGGTGAGGCTCAGGTCCTCGAGCGGACCGGCGCTGCCGCCGATGCCGCGCGGCTCGGGCGCGAGCGCGAGGTACCCGGCGCGGGCCAGGCGGTCGGCGAGGTCCTCGAAGTCGCTCGCCGCCCGGCCCAGCGACGGCACCAGCACGACGGCCCGCCCGCGACCGGCGGCGTGGACCTCGATCGGCCCGGCGGGACCGTCGATCACCTCCGTGTGGCGGTGGACGTCGCGCCGCGGCTCCATCGCACCGGTCTACGCCCTCGTCGCCGCCTCGCGCCCGGCACCCCTGTAGTACAGAGTCGCCCGTGTTCATGATGCGGTTCAGCCAGCGGTCGCGCACGACCGTCCCATCCGACCGGGCGGCCGGCTATGCCGCGATGCTCGACATGGCCGAATGGGCGGAGCGCCGCGGGTGCGTGGCCGCGGTGCTCTCGCAGCACCACGGCGTCGACGACGGGTATCTCCCGTCGCCGGTCCCCGTCGCCGCGGCCCTCGCGGCCCGGACTTCGACGCTCGCGATCAACGTCGCCGCACTGCTCCTCGCGTTCTACGAGCCGGTGAAGCTCGCCGAGGACCTCGCCGTCGTCGACCTGCTCAGCCGCGGTCGCGTCTCGTACGTGATCGGCATCGGGTACCGCGACGAGGAGTTCGCGATGTTCGGGGTCGACCGTCGCGCGCGTGGACAGCTCGTGGAGCAGCGCATCCGGATGCTGCGCGCGCTCTGGACGGGCGCCACGGTCGACGTCGACGGTCGCGCCGTCGGCGTGACACCACTGCCCTTCACTCCGGGCGGACCGATGCTCGCCTACGGCGGCGGATCCGAGCCCGCGGCCCGCCGCGCCGCACGGCTGGGGATGCTGTTCATCGCCGAGACCCACGACGCGAGCCTCGAGGCCGCGTACCGGGACGCGGCGGCCACCGCCGGCGTCGCTCCGGTCGGTTGCATGTTCCCCGACGCCGAGCTCCCGCTGACTCTGTTCGTCGCCGACGATCCCGACCGCGCGTGGGCGGAGATCGGCGAGTACCTCCTCGTCGACGCGGTGGGTTACGGGCGCTGGAACGCGCACCGGACCGGTACCGCGTCGGTGTCGCAGGCCACGACGGTCGCCGAGCTGCGCGCCGAGGAGGGGCCCTACCGGATCGTCACGCCGGACGAGGCCGCCGCGCTCGTGGGCCGTGGCTTCCCGCTCGCGCTGCAGCCACTCGTCGGCGGCATCCCGCCGGACGTCGCGTGGCCCTACCTCGAGGCCGCCGCCGCGGTCGGCGCCACCCCCTGAGCCGGTCGGAGCGGCTCGATCCCGGCCGCTCCGGGTTGACAGGAAGATATCTTCCTATAAGCTTTCGAACGTGCGCAGGCGTCCCGGACAGCTGCTCGAACTCGAGGCCCAGATCCTCGGCGCGCTGGTCGGAAGCGCCGCCCCCGAGGCCGAGGTGCACGGGTTCGCGCTTGCGAAGGAGCTCGCGGACCGGCAGGGCTCCCGGCGCCTCACGAGTCATGGCACCCTCTACAAGGCGCTCACCCGGCTCGAGCACGCCGGTGCGCTCACCTCACGGTGGGAGGACAGCGTCGTCGCCGAACGCGAAGGACGACCACGCCGCCGGCTCTACCGGCTCACCGCGTCCGGGCGTGCCGCGCTGCGCGAGTACCTCGTTGCCGCCGAGACCGACGTGCCGGCTCGGCCTGGTCGACTCGGGATCCAGGCGCCGTGAACGACTGGGCCGACCGTCTCGCGCGCCGATGGGCGCACTGGTACACGCGCGACCTCGGTCCCGACGAGGCAGCGCGGCGTCGCGCCGAGATCGCCTCCGACCTGCACGAGCACGCCGCCGCCATCGGCCGCGGCCGTGCCCAACAACGCAACGTTCTCGGCCGGGTGCTGTGGGGCATCCCCGCCGACCTGTCCTGGCGGCGGGCCGCCCGGGCGTCGAGCGATCGACGTCGCGAGACAGGAGCACCCATGAAGCTGCAACGTGTCATCACCGGCGTCGGCGTCGGTCTCGTCCTGTTCCTGGTGTGGGCCGCGGCCGGCTCGCTCAATGCCGACGGTGCCGGACTCCGCTACGCCGGGCCCATGCTCGTCGCCGCCGCACTCGCGGGCATCGGGCTCGCCCAGCGGGACCGCGCGCCCGGACCGCGGCGGTCCTGATCGTCGTGGCCGCCGCCACGCCGGCGGCCATCTTCTACTGGATGGCCCCGGTCTTCGTTCCCGGCTTCCTCGTCGTCACCGCCCTCGTCGTGCTCGACCTTCGGCGCCGACGGCCCCGGCGCGTCACCGCCTGATCCCACAGCACCAAGGCGACGCGGCCGGTCCCGATCGAGGACCGGCCGCGTCGTCGTTCCCGTCAGGACCGACCACACCGTCGCTCGGGTCCGTGCGAGCCGTCGCCCGGCTCGGGCCGGGGGTAGTGGCTCAGTTTGCCGTTACAACTGAGCCACTACCGGGCCGGGCGCCCGATCCGGCGGCCTGGCAGGCTGGCGCCATGACCCACGAATGCTTCGCCGTCGAGACCGTCGGGCGCGTCGCCCACCTCCGCATGATCCGCCCCGAGCGGAGCAACTCGATGATCCCGTCGTTCTGGCGGGAGCTCCCGGCGATCGTCGACGACCTGTCGGCCGGTGGGAAGGTGCGCGCCGTCGTGCTCTCGGCCGAGGGCCGGCACTTCTGCTCGGGCATGGACCTCAGCGTCTTCGCGGGCAACGACACCCTCGGCGTCGAGGGCGGCGGGTCCGGCCATCGGAGCCGGCGCAACGAGGCGTTCCGGACCACGGCGATGAAGCTGCAGGACACGTTCACCGCGCTCGAGCGGGCCCGTATGCCGGTGTTGTGCGCGATCCAGGGCGCGTGCGTCGGCGGTGGTGTCGACCTCGTGAGCGCCGCCGACCTGCGCTACGCGGACGAGACGGCCTTCTTCTCCATCGCGGAGATCAACATCGGCATGACCGCCGATGTCGGCACGCTGCAGCGGATGCCGAAGCTCGTCCCCGAGGGCATCGTGCGCGAGCTCGCGTACACCGGCCGCCGGTGGAGCGCGGCGGAGGCGAAGGCCGCCGGGTTCGTGAACGAGGTGTTCCCCGACCACGACGCGCTCGTCGCCGGCGTGCTCGCGATCGCGGAGGAGATCGCATCGAAGTCGCCGATGGCGATCTGGGGCACGAAGCAGACGATGCACTACACGCGCGACCATCGCGTCGACGACGGCCTGGAGTACATCGCGAACTGGAACGCGGCGATGTTCGACACGGATGACATGGCCGAGGCGTTTCGCGCGAAGTCCGAGTCGCGCGCCGCCGAGTTCCCGGATCTGCTGCCGCTCCGGGACGGCATCTAGGCCGGCGGTCCGCTCGTCCTCGCCCGCAGCAGATCGAGCATCGGGCTGCCGGCCACCGGCATCACCGGCTCCTCACCGGCCCGGCGCATCAGGACGCCGATGCGCGCCAGGATCGCGGTGCTGCGCACCAGAGCGAGCGTCTCGTACCAGTCGAAGTGCTCGAGCGGCCGGCCCGAGCGCGCCTCGTACCGCTCGATCACGCCGTCGCGATCGGGGAACCCCTCGACCCGCCGGCCCGTGAGCGTGGCGAGCACGAGATCGAGCACGGTGAACCACGCGATGTCGTGCTCGGGCGCGCCGACGGCGGCCATGTCCCAGTCGAGCACGGCACGCGGCCGCAGGTCGTCGCCGAACACGATGTTGCCGAGACGCACGTCGCCCCACCGCAGGACCATCGGCGCATCGACGCGCACCGGCGCGTGGCGTCGACACCAGTCGAGCGCGTCGACGAGCCCGGCGAGTGGCTCCCCGTCCGCGCTCCAGCGCAGGTAGTCGTCCCAGTACGCGAGCTCCGCGGCGTCGTCGCGCACCGGGCACGCCGGCGGCCACCGCCGGTCCGGTGTCGGCGCCGTGGATCGCGACCAGGGTCTCCACCACGCGGTCGTGCAGCTCGGCCTGACGGTGCGGACCCAACCCGCGCAGCCACCGGTCGAAGGGCGGCGCCTCGCCGATGAGGTGACCGTCGACGCGTGGCATCACCGTGAACGGCGCGCCCAGCCAGGCCGGATCCGTCTCGGTGACGATCGGGGTCGCCGTCGGCACGCCCGCCGCCGCCGCCGCGAGCTGCGCACCCTGCTGCACCACGAGGTCGTAGTCGGCGAAGGTGCCCGCCGGTGACGGCGCCATGCGCACCACGAGCCGCTCCTCCACGGCGTGCCCACCGCGCGCCCACCGCGCCCGCACCATCGTCGTCACACTCGAGTACCCCGCGGACGGGTGCTCGACCTCGTCGACGACGACCTCGGTGCCGCGCCGCGCGGTGAGCCAGCGCCCGAGCCGCGTCGCGCCGTCGACCGGGTCCATCAGCGCCGACGGGCGGGCGGGCGGCAGGCGAGGTCCGGTGACATCGAGGCGGGACCGTACCGTGTCGGGCACGACGACGGTCGCGCCGCGGTTCGAGGTTGCGGTGCGGAGGGCACGCGTCGGAGACTCGCCCGATGCCTCCCGAGGACGGGCCACTCGTCGCGGCCGACGAGTCGTTCACCCATCAGATCGTCGAGACCCACGCCCGCGTCGCGCAGACGGACCGCTCGTGGACCGAGAAGGTGTGCGCGATGGCCGGCGCGCGCGACGGGTCGCTGTCCCTCGGCTTCGGGCTCGGCAAGTACACGAACCGCAACGTCCTCGACGGGTACGCGGGCGTGTCCCGCGGCGTCGAGCAGTGGACGGTCCGGGCCAGCCGCCGCCTGAGCGACGAGGCGGACCGCACCGGCGCCGGTCCGCTGCACTACGACGTGCTCGAGCCGTTCCGCCGCGTGCGGTTCCGGTGCGATCGCGAACGATGTCGTGCCGATCGCGTTCGAGTGGATCTTCGAGGCCGCGGTCCCGGCGCACCTCGAACGCAGGGACGTGCAGCGATCGCGGCGCGGCTACCGCGTCGACGCCGAGGTCCTGCGCTACCACCAGATCGGCGTGGCGTCCGGATGGGTCGAGGTCGACGGCACGCGCACCGAGCTGTCGGAGGACGCGTGGTTCTCGACGCGTGACCACTCGTGGGGTGTGCGCCAGGACGTCGGCCTCCCGCCGACCGACGTCGAGGGCGGCACCCGGCCGGACGACCTCTCGTTCCGCTTCTCGTGGAGCCCGATGCTGCTCGAGCGGCCCGACGGCACGCGCTACGCGATCCACCACCAGCACCGGCACCTGCGCGTGATGGGCTACGAGGAGCGGATGTTCGAGGGCGGCATCGAGCATCCCGACGGCCGCGTCGAGCCGTTCGCCGCGCTCGTGCCCGACCTCCGTACGACCCCGTCAACCGGCGCGTCCTCGGCGGCACCCTGCACTCGACGATGGCCGACGGCTCGGACCGCCCGATCACCGTCGAGGCGATGGGCGCCACCGGGTTCCATCTCGGGGCCGGGCTCTACTTCGGGCTCGACGGCCACCACCACGGCGAGTGGCGCGGTCCGCGGCACGTCGACGGCGAGCACGTGGCCGACTGCACGATCCCCGACGCCGCCCGCCGGCTCCACCAGATCCGCGACGCGGTGATGCGCGTCGACGACCCGGTCGGCGGGGGTACGGGCTGGTGCAACTTCCAGACGACGATCTCCGGCGCGTGGCCCGAGGCCGGCCTCGACGCCGAGTCGTCGTTCGTGTGACGAGCGGAGGGAGGGCCTCATGACCAGCGGATCACCGGTGACGGGCCCCGACGACATCCCGGTGGCCCACACGCCACCCGGCGGGTACGGCGCGGTCATGCCACCGCCGATCCTGGCCGGCTGCACCGAACCGCTCCCGACCGGTGCCCCCGACCTCCGCGGCACGTGGCGGGTGGTGTCGGTCGACGTCGACGGCACCCCCGATGCCGACCACCGCGTCCTCGGGCACGTGCAGCGGATCGAGCAGTGCGGCGACCGGATGGTGGTGACCGCCGGGGGCATCGTCCACGACATGCGCTGTGACGGCACCGAGGCGAACGGCGTGCACGACGTCGCCGAGTTCGACTTCGCCACCGAGATCACGGTCGTCGCCTCGTACGAGGACGGCGTGCACGTCCTGCGCCCGAAGGGTCTGCCGATCGAGGTCACCCGACGGCGCGACGGCGAACGGATGGTGTGGACCTACGTCGGGTTCACCGCCCGCCTCGAACGCGTCGGCGAACCGGAGGACTCCCGCCGGACTCAGGTCTCGTAGTTCCCGTACCGGATCGGGGTGCGGAAGCGACGGACGTCGGGATGGCGCGCCGAGGCCGCGCCGCGCGCGCGGTTGCCCATGCCGGCGATGATCTCGCCGATCGCGTGCGCGTGGTGCGGGCTGTCGAGGTGCCGGATGGCGGAG
>CAVWPR010000055.1:0-9273 GCA_963756815.1 uncultured Acidimicrobiia bacterium | reverse complement strand
CGACACCAGGATGACCGGCCGTCTCGATGCCGACAACTCCTGTTGCCGTTTTCGGGAACGCGTGCTTGACTGCCCCGATGGCCACGTCGCCCGCGATCACCGCCGTGCTGGCCGACGTGGGACCGCGCCTCAAGCAGGCCCGGGCCCGCCGCGACGTCACACTCACCGAGCTCGCCGCCGCAACCGGGATCTCGAAGAGCACGCTGTCCCGCCTCGAGTCGGGCCAGCGCAAGCCGAGCCTCGAGCTGCTGCTGCCGATCGCCCAGGCCCACCAGATCCCGCTCGACGAGCTCGTCGGCGCACCCGACGTCGGCGACCCGCGCATCCGCCTGCGGCCCCAGAGGCGCAACGGTCGCGTGGTGGTCCCGCTCACGCAGCAGCCGCGCGGCATGCACACGTGGAAGGTGATCATCCCGCCCGAGCAGGGCACCCCCGAGCTGCGCACGCACGAGGGCTACGAGTGGCTGTACGTGCTCGCGGGCGAGCTCCGCCTCATCGTCGCCGACCACGACCTCACGATGACGGCCGGGGAGGTCGCCGAGTTCGACACCGCGGTCCCGCACTGGTTCGGCGCCGCGGGCGACCGGCCGGTCGAGATCCTCAGCATCCTCGGCCGGCAGGGCGAGCGGATCCACGTCCGCGCCGCGCCGCGGCGCAAGGGACCGGCGGGGACATGACCGACGGCAACATGACCGACGGCTCGGTCCCGCTGCTCGAGACGAAGTTCCACGCGCCCCGCCGTCGGGATGCGCTCGTCGAGCGGGTGCGCCTCCTGGAGCGTCTGCGCCGGCCCGGCCGCCCCGCGCTGACCCTCGTGTCGGCACCGGCCGGCTTCGGCAAGACCACGCTCCTCACCGAGTGGCTCACGGACGCGTCAGACGCGCGACGCCGCCATCGCCTGGGTCCTGCTGGACCGGCGCGACAGCGACCCGGCGCGGTTCTGGTCCTACGTCGTGGCCGCGCTCCGCACCGTCGCGCCCGACGTCGGTGCCGCGTCGCTGCCGATGTTGCAGTCGGCCGAGACTCCCGCCGACACGGCGATCACGACCCTGCTCAACGAGCTGCACACGGTCACGCATGACGTCGTCGTCGTGTTCGACGACTACCACGTCATCGAGTCACCCGAGATCCAGGACGCGATGAGGTTCTTCCTCGAGCACCTGCCGCCGCGGATGCGGCTCGTGGTCGCGAGCCGGGCCGACCCGCCGTGGCCACTCGCCGCCCTCCGGGCCCGCGGCGACCTGCTCGAGGTGCGCGCCGCCGACCTGCGGTTCACCGCGGAGGAGGCCGCCGCGTACCTGAACGACACCATGGGCCTCGCCCTCACCGCCACCGATGTCGACGCGATCGAGGACCGCACGGAAGGCTGGATCGCGGCCCTGCAGCTCGCCGCGCTCTCGATGCAGGGGCGCGACGACGTGTCCGGCTTCATCGCGAGCTTCGCCGGCGACGACCGCTACATCGTCGACTACCTCGTCGGTGAGGTCCTGGAGCGCCAGAACGAGCACGACCGCCACTTCCTGCTCCACACCTCGGTCCTGGGCCGGTTGACCGCCGAGCTGTGCGATGCCGTCACCGGACGTGGCTGCGCGCAGGAGACGCTGGAGCATCTCGACCGCACCAACATGTTCCTCGTCCCCCTCGACGACCGCCGGGAGTGGTACCGCTACCACCATCTCTTCGCCGACGTGCTGCGGGCGCGGCTGCTCGACGAGGAGCCGGCGCTGATCCCCGAGCTCCATCGCCGCGCCGCCGCCTGGTACGAGGAGCACCACGACCGAGCCGAGGCGATCGCGCACGCGCTCGCCGGTGCGGACTTCGCGCGCGCGGCCGCCCTCATCGAGCTGACCGCGCCGGAGATGCAGCGGACGCGTCAGGAAGCGACGCTGTGCGACTGGCTCGAGCAGCTCCCCGAGGAGCTGTTCGCCGACCGCCCCGTCCTCAGCATGAACCTGGTCGGCGCCCGCATGGCGACCGGCGACGCGACCGGCGTCGAGCCGCTCATGGCCGGCATCGAGCGGTGGCTCGACGCGCGCGGCGACGCAACGGGGGCGCGGGCACCGATCGTCGCCGACGCCGACGCGTACGCGCGGCTCCCCGTGCAGGTCGCGATCCAACGCGCCGGGCTGGATCTGCTGGCCGGCGACACCGCCGCCACGATCGCTCACGCGCAGCGTGTCCTCACGCTCATCGATCCCTCCGACCACCTCGCGCACGGCGCCGCGGCCGCGCTCTGGGGGCTCGCGAGCTGGAGGGACGGCGACCTCGAGACCGCGCGCGCCCGGTACGAGGAGGCCGTCCGCCGGTTCGTGGCCGCCGACCACCTCCCCGACCTGCTCGGCGTCTCGCTCGGCCTGGCCGACATCCAGGTCGCACAGGGCCGGCTCCACGATGCGACCCGCACGCTCGAGGACGGGCTCGAGCGCGCCCGCGACCACCCCGGGCTGCGCGGCACCGCCGACATGCACGTCGCGCTGAGCGAGATCCTGCTCGAGCACGACGATCTCGCCGGGGCGCGCCGCCATCTCGACGTGAGCGGCGCGCTCGGTGAGCACGCCGGGCTGCCCCAGCACGCGTACCGATGGCGGGCGGCGACGGCCCGAGTCCTCCAGGCGGAGGGTGACCTCGCGGGTGCGATCGAGCTGCTCGACGCCGCCGCGCGCGTGCACGACACCGACTTCTCACCCGATGTGCGCCCGATCGCGGCACGCACGGCGCGCATCCGGCTCGCGCAGGGCGACGTCGCCACGGCACGGCGCTGGGCCACCGAACGCGGCCTCGCACCCGACGACGAGCCGAGCTACGTCCGCGAGTACGAGCACCTGACCCTCGCCCGCGTGCTCCTCGCCGAGGCCGCCGATGACCCCGCCGGCGGATCCGTCGACGACGCGCGCGGGCTGCTGACGGGTCTGCACGCGGCGGCCGAGGCCGGCGGGCGGGGTGGCAGCGTGATCGAAGTCCTCCTCCTGCTGGCGCTCGCCCACCACGCGGCCGGGGACGACATCGCGTCCGACACCGCCCTCGACGACGCGCTCGTGCGGGGCGCGGCCGAGGGTTACGTCCGCCTCTTCCTGGACGAGGGCCCACCGCTGGTCGACCTCCTGCGCGCCGGCGGACGCTCCGACCCCGCGACCCGGCACGCCCTCCGGCTGCTCGAGGCCGCGGGCACCGTCGCCCCGGTCCCCGAGCCGGCGACCGGCGGCGGCCTCGTCGACCCGCTGAGCCGCCGCGAGCTCGACGTCCTCGGACTCCTGCGCACCGACCTCTCCGGGCCGGACATCGCCCGCGAGCTCTACGTCTCGCTCAACACACTGCGGACCCACACCAAGAGCATCTACGCCAAGCTCGGCGTGGGCAGCCGGCGCGCCGCCGTCCGCCGCGCCGACGAGCTCGGCATCTAGGACCCCGCCGCCGATCACCACATCGGTCACCACACCTGGCGATGTGGTCTCACCAGGTCCGTCCGTACGTTGCGTTCGTGACCGCAGACGACCGCACTCCGACCACCACGGACGGCACCACGGACGGCACCTCGCCGACGGGTCACGCCACCACACCGCACTACGAGATCCGCGTCCGGGGCCACCTCGGAACGCGGTGGGCGGCCTGGTTCGACGGTTTGGAGCTCGCCACCGAGGACGACGGCACCACCGTCCTCCGCGGGCCCGTCACCGACCAGGCGGCGCTGCACGGCCTCATCCAGAAGCTGCGCGACGTCGGCCTCCCGCTGGTCTCGATCGTCCCCGTCCCGAACGACCCGAAAGGAACCTCACGATGACCGTCACCGCCAGCATCACCGCACCCGCACGGGTGCCGATGAGCGCATCGAGGAAGGCCGCGCTCGTCGCCGGCATCCTCTACCTGATCACCTTCGCCGCCTCGATCCCCGCCCTCGGCCTCTACGACTCGATCCTGCACCACCACGGCTTCGTCCTCGGCGCCGGCGGCAGCGACACCCCGGTGCTGTGGGGTGCCCTCGGCGAGATCATCACCGGCCTCGCCGGCATCGGCACCGCAGTGGTGCTGTACCGGATCCTGCGCCGGCAGAGCGAGACCCTGGCCCTCGGGTTCGTGACCTCCCGCGTCCTCGAGGCCGCGATGATCTCGATCGGCGTGCTCAGCCTGCTCTCGATCGTCACCCTCCGCCAGGACGTGGCCGGCACCGCCGCCGCCCACACCGGATCGCTGCTCACCACGAGCCGCGCCCTCGTGGCCCTGCACGACTGGACGTTCCTGCTCGGCCCGGGCCTCATGCCCGCCATCAACGCCCTGTGCTTCGCGACGATCCTCTACCGGTCACGCCTGGTCCCCCGCATCATCCCGACGATCGGCCTGGTCGGCGCACCGCTCCTGCTGGCCGCGTTCGTCGGCGTCCTCTTCGGCGCCTTCGACCAGGTCTCGGAAGCGTCCTTCTTCCTGACCCTCCCGATCGCAGCCTGGGAGTTCACGATCGGCGTGTACATGACCGTCAAGGGGTTCCGGCCGTCGCCGATCACGGATGCGGTCGACCGGGAGGCCGCAGCGCACGACCTCGCCGTCTGACCGCCACCGTTGCGGCACCACCGCGACCCACCGCGCCGCCGCCCTCCGGGGCGGCGGCGTCGTCGGTCGTCGTCAGTCCTCCGCAGTGGGCCGCTCGTGGCCGGTCGCCTCCCAGAGGCGGGCGGCCGAGCGCACCGCGACGATGCGCGAGACCGCCACACCGGCGCCGGTGGAGATGCCCCACGTCAGGGCGTCACGCATGGGCGCGTCGACCACCGCCGGCCCATCGGGCGGCGGATCGGCGTGCGACTGCTTCCAGACCAGCGCCAGCGCCTTGCGCGTCGCGAACATCGCCAGCGCCCCGATGCCGTAGCTGACCGCGGTCCACACGACCCGCCTCGATGGCATCCGACGTCCTCTCGTCCGGGAAGGCAGGAGGACGCTGCCCGTCCCCGCCGCGCGCCAAACGCCTCAGGCGGCCTCGCGCCCCGGGCTGGCGGGTTCGTGGTCGATCCCGGCGGCGTGGAGGCGGGCGTGCGCGACGGCATCGTCGAGCCGGGCGAAGAGGTGGTCCTCGCTGGTCAGATGGTCGAGCGCACCGACCGGCGCGGAGCAGGCGCTCGTGCTCCGGGCGCGGCCCCTTGAGCAGCACCGTGATGTGACGGTGCTCGAGGTCGGCCACGATCTCGGCGAGGGCGCGGGCGCCGGTCGCGTCCAGCATCCGGAGGTCCGGCAACCGCAGGATCACCACCCGGACGTCGCTCACGCGTGCGAGGTCCGTGAGGAACCGTTGCGCGGCGCCGAAGAACAGCGCGCCGTCGATCCGGTACGCCACGATGTGCTCGCTCAGGAGATCGTGCTCCGTCGCGTCGTCGACCTCGACGTCCACCGCGGTCTGCGTGACCGCACCGGCGCCCGCGATCTTGTGCAACGCGAGCACGATCGCGGCGGCGACGCCGATCTCGACCGCGACGATCAGATCGAACGCGATGGTCGCCACCGCGGTCAGGACGAGCACGAGCGCGTCGGACCGGGTGGACCGCAGAATCGACCGCACGTTGTGGGTCTCCACCATCCGCACCGCGGTCACCATCAGCACGCCCGCGAGCGCGGCGACGGGGATCGTCGCGACCAGCCCGGAGCCGACCAGCACGATCGCGAGCAGCGCGAAGGAGTGCACGATCGCGGCGACTCGGGTGCGGGCCCCGGCGCGCACGTTCACGGCAGTCCGCGGATCGCGCCCGTCGCCGGCATGCCGCCGAGGATCGGCGAGACGACGTTCGCGAGCCCCTGGCCGAAGAGCTCCCGATCCGGATCGTGCCGGCGGCCGTCACTCATCCCGTCGGCGACCTTGGCCGACAGCAGGCTCTCGATCGCCGCGAGCAGCGCCACCGCGAACGCCGGCCCCGCGAATCGGGAGACGTCACCCAGTTGGAGTGCCCCGAAGTGCCACGACGGGAGTGCCGACGGCAGCGTGCCGATGGTCGTCACGTCCCATCCCGTGGCCGCGGCGATCACGGTCGCGGTCACGACCGCGAGCAGCGACGCCGGCATGGTCGGATGCAGGCGCGGTGCGATCGTCATGACGAGCACCACCACCGCGACGAGCGCCAGCGTCGGCAGGGATGCCGAGCCCCACGCCGCGCGCACGGCCCGGAAGGCGATCGCCGCGGTGTTCTCCCCGGCGGGTTTGGGCACGCCCAGGGCCGCCGGCACCTGCTGCAGGAAGATGATGACGGCGATGCCGAGCGTGAACCCCTCGATCACCGGCCACGGCAGGTACGCCACGAGCCGGCCGAGCCGGAGCACGCTCGCGACGAGCACGAACAGTCCGGCGAGCACGCCGACACCGACCACGGCATCGGTGCCGTACCGCGCGACGAGTGGCACGAGCACCACCGTCATCGCGCCGGTCGGACCCGACACCTGGACGTCGGAACCGCCGAAGACCGCGGCGACGAGACCGGCGACGATCGCCGTCGTCACCCCTGCGGCCGCACCGAGCCCCGTGGTGATCCCGAACGCCAGCGCGAGTGGCAGTGCCACGATCCCGACCGTGAGTCCCGCGACGACGTCGGCCCGCCACGAGGTGCGCAGACCGGCGTAGTCGTCCCCGCGCGGCAGCAAGGCACGGATCGACGAGAGGACGCCACCGACCGCGCCGGTCGGCGCCGGTTCGGGTCCGCTCACGGGACCTCGACTTCGACCTCGGCCCGCAACCCTTCGAGCAGCCCGCGCGTCTCCGCGAGCATCACGAGCAGCAGTCGCTTCGCCGACGCGAGCAGCTCGGCGACGAGTGGGTCCTTCAAGGCGTAGATCACCGTGGACCCCTCCTTGCGCGTCGTCACCAGCCCGGCCCGGCGCAGGACGCCGAGCTGCTGGGAGAGATGCGACAGCTCGATCCCCACCAACGGCTGGAGCTCGCCGACGCTCGACTCCCGCTCGCTGAGCACCTCGAGCGCCCGGACCCGCGCCGGGTGGGCGAGCGCCTTGAACAGGTCGGCCTTGATCGCGCTCAACGGCCGTTGGACGTCCGCACCCTCGATCATCGATCCCTCATCCGCATATCTGACCGTTCTATCAGATGGCGTCGATTGTCGGCGACATCGGCGACGCCGACGCCGGGAGCTGGACGGTCGACGTTCGTGCGGTCGACACCCCCGACGGGCTCGACCTGCGCGGTCCGGCGGTCCACGGCCCGCGCGGCGAGCGCTTCCTCTACCTCACGTGGGGCCAGGTGACGCCCACCACCGGTGGGTTCGAGATGTTCCGGCGGGCCAAGTTGATGGTCGCCGACATCGACGCCGACATGCTCCGCGCCGCAGCCGAGCCCGGCGCAGCCGGACTCACGGCGCGGGTCCAGCTGCGCGATGCCTCGGGCCATCCGCGCTGTGCGCGCGTGCCGGACAGCGCGGTCACGTGGCGCGTGACCGCCGGCCCCTGACGAGTCCAACCGTCACATCGGGCGAGCGATGGGGAGGATCCGGTTCGCGCCCCCGGCCGGCGGGTACCTGCGAGGTGAACCCTTCGCCTGTCCACCCGCCGGAGCCTGCCATGAGTGACCCATCGACGAGCCGTCCCGAGGCCGACACCGGTTCCACCACCGGTACGGGAGCGCCGGCCGTCAGCGACCGCAACTCCCTCACCGTCGGACCCAACGGGCCGATCCTGCTCCACGACGTGCACTTCCTCGAGCAGATGGCGCACTTCAACCGTGAGCGCATCCCCGAGCGCAACGTGCACGCCAAGGGCACCGGCGCGTTCGGCACCTTCGAGACCACGAACGACGTGAGCGAGTTCACCAAGGCGGCGCTGTTCCAGCCCGGCGTGTCCACCGAGATGCTGGCACGCTTCTCGACGGTCGCCGGCGAGCAGGGCAGCCCCGACACGTGGCGCGACCCCCGCGGCTTCGCGCTGAAGTTCTACACGAGCGAGGGCAACTACGACCTCGTCGGCAACAACACGCCGATCTTCTTCATCCGCGACACGATGAAGTTCCCCCACTTCATCCGCAGCCAGAAGCGCCGCGGCGGCACGGGCTTGCGCGACAACCACATGCAGTGGGACTTCTGGAGCCTCAACCCGGAGTCGGCGCACCAGGTGACCTACCTCATGGGTGACCGCGGCATCCCGCGCTCCCTGCGGCACATGAACGGGTACGGCTCACACACCTTCATGTGGATCAATGCGCAAGGGAAGAAGTCCTGGATCAAGTACCACTTCCACTCGCAGCAGGGCGTCGAGGGACTCACCGGTGCGCGCGCGGAGGAGATCGCCGGCAGGGACGCCGACTTCCACCGTCGTGACCTGCACGACGCGATCGAACGCGGCGACCACCCGCAGTGGAAGCTCTCGGTACAGGTCATGCCGTACGAGGACGCCGCGACGTACCACCTCAACCCGTTCGACCTCACCAAGATCTGGCCGCACGCGGACTACCCGCTGATCGAGGTCGGCACCATGACGCTCGATCGCAACCCCGAGAACTTCTTCGCGCAGATCGAGCAGGCGGCGTTCGAGCCGTCGGCGCTCGTGCCCGGCATCGGCTTCTCCCCCGACAAGATGCTGCTCGGCCGCGCCTTCGCCTACAGCGACACCCACCGACACCGCATCGGGACCAACTATCTGCAGCTGCCGGTCAACCGCCCCCACGTCGACGTCAACACGTACCAGTTCGACGGGGCGATGGCCTTCGACCACACCGGCGACCAACCGGTGTACGCGCCGAACAGCGAGGGGCGCGGCTACGCCGACGTCACCGGCCCGGTCGAGGACGGCTGGGAGGCCGACGGCGAGATGATGCGCGTCGCGTACGAACTGCGCGAGGACGACGACGACTGGAGCCAGGCCGGCGCGCTCGTCCGCGAGGTGATGGACGACGACGCACGCGAGCGTTTCGTGCAGACCGTCGCCGGTCACCTGCTCGGCGGCGTCCACGGCGAGGTGCTGGAGCGGGCCTTCGACTACTGGAAGCACGTCGACCCCGACACGGGCAAGCAGATCGAGGAGCTCGTACGTGGTGGCGACGGCGCGCCGAACCCCGGCGGCGACCCGGCCGACGCGCGCGCCGAAGCCGAGGCCGGGACGGTGCGTGAATCCCGGACGCACGCCGCGCACTGACCCCTGCGCAACCCGTGACCGACATTGGAGCAGGGGCCGCCGCCGGCGGTCCTCGCGTCGGCGCGCCAGGCGCGACCCCGACGAGTCTCGGCGACGGTGCTGCGCCGCTGAGGGAAACCGTGGCATGGGGCCATCCGCATCGGGTACAAACGCGTTGCCTCTTGCCCGGAC
>CAVWPR010000054.1:0-12829 GCA_963756815.1 uncultured Acidimicrobiia bacterium | reverse complement strand
GACCGTTCTCTCTTCAGATACCGAGGCGGTACCGGCGAGCGCAGAGGTCGGCCGGACGCGAGGCCGGTCGGTCACCCAGGCGTGACGCCGCCCGTGCACCGGCTACAGCGACGCGATGAGGCGCTCGACGCGGTCGTCGCGGGCCTTGAACGGGTCCTTGCACAGGACCGTGCGCTGGGCCTGGTCGTTGAGCTTCAGGTGGACCCAGTCGACCGTGTAGTCGCGCTTGCGCTCCTTCGCCTTCTTGATGAACGCGCCGCGCAGGCGCGCCCGTGTCGTCTGCGGGGGCTCGTCCATCGCCAGGTCGATCTCCGCGTCGGTGACGATGCGGTCGACCTGCCCCCGCCGTTCCAGCAGGTAGTAGAGCGACCGCGAGCGCGTCACGTCGTGGTACGCGAGGTCGAGCAGTGCCACGCGCGGATGCGTCAGGGGCAGCGAGTGCTTGTCCCGGTACGACTCGATGAGCTGGTGCTTGATCACCCAGTCGACCTCGCGGGTGAGCTTGAGCGGGTCGGCCTCCAGATGGGTCATCACGTGCTCCCACATCTCGAGCGCCCGCTGCTCCAGGGGCGAGAGCGTGCGACGCTTCGCGAAGCGCAACGCGCGGTTCAGGTACTCCGCCTGGATCTCGACCGCCGACAGCTCGCGACCGTTGGCGAGCCGCACGCGACGCCGGCAGGTGATGTCGTGACTGATCTCGCGGATCGCGCGGATCGGGTTCTCGAGCGACAGGTCGCGCCACGGTCCCGAGTCCTCCTCGAGCATCCGCAGCACGATCGAGGTGGTCCCGACCTTGAGGAACGTCGTGTACTCGCTCATGTTCGAGTCACCCACGATCACGTGCAGGCGACGGAACCGCTCGGCGTCGGCGTGGGGCTCGTCGCGCGTGTTGATGATCGGGCGAGACCGGGTCGTCGCGGAGGAGACGCCCTCCCAGATGTGCTCGGCGCGCTGGGCGATGCAGTACATGGCGCCCCGCGCCGTCTGCAGGACCTTGCCCGCGCCGGCGTAGACCTGGCGCGAGACGAGGAACGGGATCAGCACGTCGGTGAACTTGGCGAAGTCGCCGTCACGCTCGACGAGGTAGTTCTCGTGGCAGCCGTAGGAGTTGCCCGCGGAGTCGGTGTTGTTCTTGAACAGGTAGACCTCACCGCGGATCCCCTCCTCGCGCAGGCGCACCTCGGCCGACTGCACGAGGCTCTCGAGGATCCGCTCCCCCGCCTTGTCGTGGACCACGACGTCGTAGACGGAGTCGCACTCCGGGGTGGCGTACTCGGGGTGGCTGCCGACGTCGAGGTACAGCCGCGCGCCGTTCTCCAGGAAGACGTTGCTCGACCGGCCCCACGACACGACCCGGCGGAACAGGTAGCGCGCGACCTCGTCGGGGCTCAACCGGCGCTGCCCGCGCAGGGTGCAAGTGACGCCGTACTCGTTCTCGAGTCCGAAGATCCTGCGTTCCACGCGTGCTCCAAGGGCCGGGGTGCGAGGGCAGGCTACCGGCCACGGGTCCTAGCCTGAGGCCGTGCGCGATGCGGAGCGATCGGTCCCGATGGTGCGACTGACCCAGGTGCACGGCTCCTTCGCGGCCCGGGTGCTCGTCGCCCGCCTCGCCGACGAGGGCATCGACGCCCGCCTCCGGGGTCCGGTCGACGGTCCGTACCGCTTCACGGTCGGTGAGATGGCGCGCGTCGAGGTCTACGTCCCGGAGGACCAGATCGACGACGCGGCCTACGTGCTGCTCGCCAACGAGGTGGAGGACGCCACTGCGCTCCCCGAGCCCGTGACGCCCCGATCGGTCCGTCATCGCGGCGTCGCCGCGCTGGTGCTCCTCGCGATCGTGGTCGCCGCCCTCGCGCCGGTGGCGCGCTACCTCGCCGGCTGAGCGACCGGGCTCAGGCGAGCAGCGCCTCGAGCTCGTCGCCCTTGATGCGGCGGAACGCACGGGTCGGTCGGGCGCGGTCGAGCAGCGCGACCTCGAGCTGGCCGGACGTGAGCGTCTCGTCGTCGCCGGCGAGGACCTTGGCGCCGAGCTTCACCGCGTCGGCGAGGCTCGTCCCCTCGGCGTAGTCGGCGGCGAGCGCGTCCTTGATCCGGTCCGCCTCGCCACCGAGCACGGTGAACCCCTGCTCGTCCATCACGGTGCCGTCGTAGAGGATGTGGAACAGCTGGTCGGGCTCGTCCTCGGTGGCGCCGACCGACGCCACGAGGATCTCGACCTCGTACGGCTTCATCTCGTGGGTGAACACCTGCCCGAGCGTCTGCGCGTACGCGTTGGCGAGCCCACCGGCGTTCACGTCCTCCGGCGAGTATTGGTACCCCTTCAGGTCGGCGAGGCGCACACCACCGATCTTCAACGACTGGAACTCGTTGTACTTGCCGACGCCCGCGAACGCGATGCGGTCGTAGATCTCGCTGATCTTGTAGAGGGTCCGGCTCGGGTTCTCGGCCACGATGACCACGCCCGCGGCGCACACCAGCGCGACCAGGCTCCGTCCGCGCGCGATGCCCTTCCGCGCGTAGTCGGCGCGGTCCTTCATCATCTGCTCGGGTGAGACGTAGAACGGCATGTTCATCTCGCGCCCTCCTGCTCCTGCCCGATGGCTCGTCCGCTCGGTCGTGTCGGGCGGGTCGTGCGTTGGGATGCTCCCGAGCGCGGAGCGGGAGTCGCTGAGTGCACGTCAGGCCTCCCGGCTCTCGTTGCCGCCGCGCTCGGGACCCGCCAGCAGATCCTGCGCGCGGGCGGCGACGTCGTCGTCGTCGAGCAGGCGGAAGCCGTCGGTGTCGATGATCGCGACCATCGGGTAGATGCCCCGGATCAGGTCCGGGCCACCGGTTGCGGCGTCCTCGTCGGCCGCTGCGAACAACGAGCGGATCGCCAGCGCGACCGCGTCGTCGGACGTGATGCCCTCCGACCACCCGGCCTTGATCCAGTTCTTGGCATGCACGCCGCCGGATCCGTTGGCCATGTAGTCGGCCTCTTCGTACTTGCCGCCGGTGGCGTCGTAGGAGAACACGCGGCCGCGGCGCCGGCGGTGGTCGTAGCCGGCGAAGAGCGGCACGACCACGAAGCCCTGCATCGCCGCCGGCAGGTTGGCTCGCACCATCTGCGCGAGCTGGTTCGCCTTGCCCTCGAGGCTGAGCTGCTCGCCCTCGACCTTCTCGTAGTGGCGCAGCTGCACCTGGAACAGTCGGACCATCTCGACGGCGGGGCCGGCCGCACCGGCGATGGCCACGCCGGAGTGCTCGTCGGCCGCGTAGACCTTCTCGATGCGCCGATTGGCGATCGCGACGCCCGCCGTGGCGCGCCGGTCGCCCGCCATCACCACGCCGTCGGCCGAGCGGATCGCGACAACGGTGGTGGCGTGCGTGATGTCGAACGGCGTCCCCGCGCCGCCGACCACGGGCGTGACGCCCGCCGGGCTCACCTGCCGCAGCAGCTCGACGAAGGACGGTCCGGGATCGACCCCGGGCGCGAAGAGGGGAAGCATCGAAGGCTCGGTCATCGGCGGGCGAGCCTAGTGGCGCGTCTCACCAGACCCGGTGGAGGCGGCGCCAGCGCGCGATGCGGCGTTGCAACTTGCGGACGGCACGCTCCTCACGGACGGCGGCGAGGACGCAGTCCGGCACGTGCGTGGATTGCAGACGGGCGCCTCTGGCGAGCGTCGCGCTGAGCGCGATCCGCGTGTGGCCGGCCCGTTCGGTCATCTCGTCGGCTCGTCCGCCCGGATGTCGACCGATGGGGACGGCGCGGGACGCTCCCGAGCGCAGCGACGGCGCCGTCACGTCCGGAGCGCCGCTCACTCGCCGCCCTTCTGGACGTACGACCGGACGAATTCCTCGGCGTTCGCCTCGAGGACGCTGTCGATCTCGTCGAGCAGGTCGTCGAGCTCCTCCTTGAGGGCCTCGCCCTGGCGTGCGGGCGCGGCCTCCTCGACGATCTCCTCCTCCCGCTCCTTCGGTGCGGGTTTCTTCTTCTGCTCCCGTTCGGCCATGCGAACCTCCCGTGGCCCTACGAACCCAGCTGCTCGACCAGTTGGCCTGGGGTCGAGCACTGCGCGAACAACGCCTCGACGTGGGCCCGGCTTCCCTTGAGCGGTTCCATCATCGGGATCCGGCGCAAGGGGTCCGTTCCGACATCGAGGATCAAACTGTCCCAGTTGGCGGCGACGACGGAGTCGGCCCACCGCGCCAGACACTGGCCCCGGAAGTATGCACGCGTGCTGTCCGGCGGCTCGGTCATCCCCCGCTCGACGTCGACCTCGTCGACCAGGCGCTCGACCTTGCCCGCCCGCACCAGCCGCTCGTAGAGCGACTTCTCCTGGCGCACGTCCGAGTACTGGAGGTCGAGGAGGGCGAGCTTCGGGTCGTCCCACGCGAGGCCGTCACGATCGCGGTAGGCCTCGAGCAGCGACAGCTTCGTGACCCAGTCCAGCTGGCCGTCGA
The DNA here is from genome assembly GCA_963756815.1 of uncultured Acidimicrobiia bacterium. Lineage (GTDB taxonomy): Bacteria > Actinomycetota > Acidimicrobiia > IMCC26256 > JAENVU01 > JAENVU01. The sequence goes on along the minus strand of CAVWPR010000054.1, from coordinate 8,386 downwards.
GGCTCATCGGGTCGCGTTCGAGGGCGGCGAGCGTCTCCTCCCAGCGCTGGAGCACGAGGTGGCCGACGTCGCCGCCGCACAGCTCGAGCCCGGTCTCGTCGGCGTACTTCTCCGCGAGTCGGAGGAACTCCCACTGCAGCTCGAGCGCGGTGCACGAGCCGCCTGCCGCGAGCTCGACGGTGGCGTGCAGCGTCGGGTCGTGCGACACCGTGCGCACCGCGTGCACGGGCCCGACGATGCCGAGGTCCTTGTCGACGAACTCGTCCTCGATCATCGCGAGGACGATCGCCATCGTGCCGACCTTCAGGAACGTCGCGACCTCGCACAGGTTCGCGTCACCCGCGATCACGTGGAGACGCCGGTACTTCTGGGGATCCGCGTGCGGCTCGTCGCGCGTGTTGACCAACGGGCGCTTGAGCGTCGTCTCCAGGCCGACCTCCTCCTCGAAGAAGTCGGCGCGGCTCGCGATCTGGAAGCCGACCGGGTTCGCGCCGTTCTCGGTGCCGATCTTGCCCGCGCCGGTGAACACCTGGCGCGACACGAACCACGGCAGCAGGTTGCGCACCAGCGCGGCGAACGGGGTCTGGCGGTCGACGAGGTAGTTCTCGTGGGTGCCGTACGAGTTGCCCTTGCCGTCCGAGTTGTTCTTGTAGACGACGATCTCCTGGCCCGGCTCGAGCAGCCGGCGCGCGGCCTTCATCGAACGGGCGAGGATCCGCTCCCCCGCCTTGTCGGCCAGGACGAGCTCGAGCGCGTCGGCGCACTCGGGCGTGGAGTACTCGGGGTGCGCGTGGTCCACGTAGTAGCGGGCGCCGTTCGTGAGGACCGTGTTGACCAGGTGCGTCTCGACCTCGGGCGGCAGGCTGCCCTCGCGCCCGAAGCCGCGTGCGTCGCGTCCGGGGGTCTCGTCGTCGAAGTCCCAGCCGATGCGACGGTGCTCGACGTACGCGTTGATGAGCAGTGACGACGCCAGGACCGGGTTGGAATCCGGCGCGTTGCGGAGCACGACGCCGTACTCCGTCTCGATCCCGCAGACCTTCGGCACCGCCATCCGCGCAGGCTAACCGGCCGCGGTGACACTCCGGTCAGGCGTTCGGGCCTCCCGGCGACGGGTAGCGTCGCCGGGTTCGACGAGTTGGGGCGGTACCGAGGGGCATGGGCACGCAGACCGCGACGATCCTCGTGACGGACCTGGTCGGTTCGACCGCGCTCAGGGGTGAGGTCGGTGAGGACCGGGCCGAGACCTTGCGCCGCGCCCACGACCGCGCGCTGGTCGAGGCGGCACAGGCCAACGGCGGGACCGTCGTGAAGGGCCTGGGCGACGGGGTGCTGGTGATGTTCGCCGGTGCGGCCGAGGCCGTCGCCGCCGGGGTGGCCATGCAGCGCGCGGTCGACCTCCTCGCCCGCAGCGAGCGCCTGCCGTTGACGATCCGTGTCGGGGTGTCGGCCGGTGACGTCACCCTGGAGGACGGCGACTGCTTCGGTGCCCCGGTCGTCGAGGCGTCGCGCCTGTGTGCTGCGGCCGACGGCGGGCAGGTGCTGGTGGCCGAGGTCGTCCGGGTGCTGGCGCGCGGCCGCGGCGGCCACGAGATGACGCCGATCGGCGAGCTGGAGCTCAAGGGCCTCGCCGAGCCGGTGCCCACGTTCGACGTCGCGTGGGAGCCGGCGGCGGGAGCAGCCGACCTCCGGACCCGCACGCCGTACGTCGGCCGCGAGCGCGAGCGCGAGGTGCTCGCCGGGCGGATCGCCGCCGCCTGTGACGGGACCGGTGGCCTCGTGCTCGTCTCGGGCGAGCCGGGCATCGGCAAGACCCGCCTCACCCACGAGGTCTGCGCGCAGTTCGACGACGTCATGGTCCTGTTCGGCGGCTGCCACGACGGCGACGTGGTCGCGTACGCGCCCTTCACCGAGGCCATCACCGACTGGGCTCGGCGCAGCCCGCTCGACGGCGTGCGCGATGCACTGGGCCCGGACGCCGCGGTCATCGCGCGGATCGCGCCGGCGATCCGCGAGGCGCTCCCGGACGTCGGTGAGCCGCGACCGGTGCCCGCGGACGCCGAGACCGCTCGCCTGCACGATGCCGTGGGTCAGCTGGTGACCCGGCTCGCGGCGGCATCACCGATCGTCCTCGTCGTGGACGACCTCCACTGGGCCGACGAGGCGACCGTGGGGATGCTGCGGGCGCTCGCCCGCGTCGCGGCACGGACCCGGACGACGATCGTCGGCACCTACCGCGAGACGGACCTCGACCGGCGGCACCCGTTCGCCGCGGCGCTCCCGCTGCTGCAGCGCGAGGTCGAGCCGACCCGCATCGCGCTCGACGGACTCGGGGCCGACGACGTGCGTGCGCTGCTCGAGCGTCTCTCCGGCCACGACGTGCCACCCGAGTTCGCCCGGCTCCTGGCGAGCGAGACCGACGGCAACCCCTTCTTCCTCCGCGAGACGCTCCTGCATCTGGTGGACGAAGGGCGGCTGCGTGAGGAGAACGGCGTCTGGGTCGCGGCGCCGGGCGATCTCGGCATCCCCGCCGGCGTACGCGACGTGATCGGTCGCCGCCTGTCGCGCCTCTCCCCCGACGCCAACAAGCTGCTCACTGCGGGTGCCCTGTTCGAGGTGGCATTCCCGCTCACGATCGCGGCTGCGGTCACGAAGATCGACGAGGACGACGCGCTCGACGCGATCGACGAGGCCCTCGAGGCGCGGATCGTCGTCGCCAGCGGCGAGTTCGACCACTACGCGTTCACCCACGCCCTCTTCCGGCACACGCTCGTCGAGGAGCTCAACCCGAGCCGCCAGGTGCGGATGCACCGGGCCATCGCCGAGGCGATCGAGAAGGACCTCCGCGGCACGCCGGATCCGGCGACGGCGGCGACGCTGGCGCGTCACTACCTGCACAGCGCCGCGATGCCGGGCGCCGAGCGGGGCGTGCCGTACGCGCTCGCGGTCGCCGACGACGCCGCGGCGCGGTACGCGCGGCACGAGGAGCTCGCGGCGTTGCGGACCGCAACGGAGCTCCTCGAGGACGGCGACGACCGTGCGGTCGAGGTCGACTGCCGGATCGCCACGGCGACGCGCTACGTCGAGACCGACCCCGACCGGGTGCTCGGGGCCGCCGAGCGCGCCGCGGTGGCCTCGCGGCGGCAGCCGGCGACGATGCCGCGGCCGACTTCGTGGCGGACCTGATCGCGATTCCGATCGAGGGCGCCACCCTGCGGTGGCGTCTCGCGGACCTGGCGCGCCGGTGGTTGCGCTCGGACCGCCGCGACGAGCAGTGGGCGCTCGTCCGCGAGTGCGAGCTCTCGCGTCGCGACCACGAAGCTCCCGAGGCGCCCGGTATCCCGGTCGACGACGACGAGTACCGCGAGCTGCGGAGCGTGTTCGCCCGCCTGCCCGACGACCGGCGCACGTCCTTCTACGACACCCCTGCGACGCGAGCCGAGGCCGAGGAGATGTTCGAGGCCCGACGCGCGTTCGTGGGGCTGTGGGCGTGCGGGCGGTGGGCCGACGGCGTCGACCTCGTCGGTGAGGAGCTCGCGCGGTTCCGTGAGGAAGGCCTCGTGGGCATGGAGGCGTTCCTGCTCGCCGTGCGCTCCCGTCTGGAGACCGTGCTGGGTCGGTTCGACGACTCGGCGGCCGACCTCGACACCGCGCTCGCGCTCGTGCCGCGGCTCGCGCCCGACTCGAACCAGGCGTTCCAGGTGCTGGTCACGCCGCTCCTGCGCGACATCGTCCTCGGCGTCGTGTCACCGGTCGAGACGGCCGACTTCCTGCTCGCCTTCTCCGAGCAACCCGACACACAGTGGGCGGGGCTCGTCCTGCGGCTGGCCGCCGCCCGCATCTTCGCGATCGACCGGAGGGACACGGAACGGGCGGCCGGGATTCTCGACGACTCGATCTCGGCCGTCGAACGGGCGGCGCCGTGGGCGCCGAACGCGCCCCTGGTGTACCAGTACGCGGTCGAGGTGCCGTGGCATCTCGACGCGCCGCTCCACGTCGAGACGCTCACGCGCGTGGTGCGCGCGCACTGGCTCGAGCCCGACCTCCGGTACCCGGCGACCGACTCCCGGTGGAACCTCGCCAAGCTCCGCGCGCTCGCGGGCGATCCCGAGGACGCACGACGGTGGTTCGCCGAGGCGCGGCGCTCACTCACCGAGGAGGGTGCCGAGCCGATCATCGTGAACGTCGACCACGACGCCGCGGTGATGGAGCTCCGGCTGGGGCCGTCCGGCGACGCCGAGGGCTTCGCCGCGTGCATCGCCGACGCCCGCGGGCGTTGCACCCATCCCGCGATGGCGGCGTGGCTCCCCCGCCTCGACGCGTTGGAGGCGCGCGCGGCGCAGCTCTGGCCGCGCTGACGCATCAGGCGTTCGGGAACACGTCCAGGAAGACGCGCGCACCCTGTCGGTTGATGATGCCGCGCGTCTGGGTCGAGGGCGCAGCCTCGGCCTGGCCGTGCAGGTCCATCCACCGCCACTCGTGACCGTCGACGTTCACCGTGAAGCCGAGGAACGTGATGCCGCGCGCGCCCGGCCCGGGCACGAACGTGTTGCCGGGGCCGGTGCAGGCCTGCCCGCCCTCGCCCAGCGGGCTGCGGTGCCGGGTCCCGTCGGTCCAGACGTAGCGGCCGGGCACGGTCCAGTCGCGGGTCGGCGGGAGGAGCGCGGCGAGGTGGCGCGCCACGATGCCGCCGCCGTCGTCGGCCGGTGCCTCACCGTCGTCGGAGTGACCGCACCCGAAGCGGTCGGTGTCGGGCGCGCCGTCGATCGTGCGCGGCACGCCGACCGCATTCGTCTTCGGGAAGAGGTAGCCCACCATGTCCTCGCCGAGGCCCTCGACGAAGCGGTAGGGCTGCGAGAGTCGGCTCATGATCCACGGTGGCGGACTCGCGCCGTCGGGGACGGCCTGGTCGGCCGGGCCGCCGAAGTCGCGGGCGTAGGTGAACGGGAAGAGCTCGCCCGGCGCGGAGACGAAGTCGGCGTCGCCGATCCGGTACCACACCACCTCGGTGCGGAACTCGTTCGCGATCGCGAACGGATCCGCGACGCCCGTCGCGTTGCGGGTGAGCAGGCGTCCGTCGAGGTAGCCGTCCTTGCCGGGGATCACCCCGAGCGATCCGCCGAGCGCGAACAACGCGTTCTCGAGCGGCACGAAGAACGTGTCCCGCCGGGACTCGATCGTCGTGGTGCGTGACCACTGCCCGTTCGCCAGCGCGACCGCGGCCCAGCGTGCGACCGCCTCACCGCGCAGCTGGGTCGACGAGTGGTAGCCGTACGGCGCGGCGGTGGTGTCGTTGCGGTAGATCGTGCGACAGCCTCCGTTGCCGGTCGACGAGTACAGGCCGGTCGGCGTGTGATCGCGCGGCGCCGGGTACACCTGCGGCATCTCCACCGACCCGACGGAGCCGGCCATGGTCATCGCCATGCCGCCGAACCGCTGCTCGAGTGCCTGCCGCGCGAAGTTGGGCCAGTCCGACGACAGGTGGAGCCGGTCCTGCGAGTCGTCGGAGAACCCCAGCTCCTCGGCGTGGATGCCGTAGTTCACGAGTGTCGCGGTGACCTTCCCGCTCGGTCGGACCGCCTGCATCACCCCGACCGACTCGTCGGCCGCGAACGGGTAGCTCGACCAGCACGTGGTCATGTCGGTCGGTCGCACCGATCCGTACCGGAGGTGCGCGTGGTAGGTGTGCGCCGCCGCTCGTTCGATCGAGGCCGCGCTCTGCGCGATCAGGTACTCCACGTAGAACGGGTCGGTTCCCGACGCCGTCTCGCTCGGACCGGTGATGCCGATGGTGTCCGGCGCCGACTCGTCGTGCGTCGAGCTGAAGAACATCTCGTCCAGGTGGGTGCCGTCGGCGCGGACCTTGGCCCGCACGCGGTCCCAGTACTCCTTGAAGACGCCCTCGTTGTCGACGCTCGTGATCGAGACCCTGCGATCGCCGTTGTCGACGACGACCGTGCGGGCCCACACGGGGTCGAGCACCGCGGTCGGCTGGCGGTCGCAGCAGTCGCCGCCGCCCAGGTAGATGCCGTCCCACCGACCGTCGGGTGGCGCGACGGTGCCGTCGACGCGGCGGACCGGGCAGTCCTGGAACGGCTCGCCGTCGTCGTGGCGGCGGTTGCCGTTCGTGTCCTGGTACGGCTCCTCGAGGGTGAGGAGGTGGGCGCCGGTGTACGACGCGGGCGCGGCGCAGTGCGCGGGATCGGCGACGCCGGGCCCGGCGAGCGGCGGCGTGACGTCGACCGCCGCCGCGCCGACCCGGAAGTCGGCGTCGGGCCGGTTCGATCCGTGCGCGCCTGCGCTCGGGACGGCCAGGGCCGGGACGGCGAGCGCCGCGACCACGAACGGGAGGAGGGTGCGAAGCGCCCGGTTTCGCCGCATGTGACGGCAGGTTACGAACGCGCCGCGCCGACCGCCACCCCACCGTCAGGCAGGGGCGCGCAGGAATGCGTCGCTGGCGTCGTCGGCCGGGAAGAAGAGCTCGACCGCGAGCTCGTCGAGGGTGACGTCGCGTGGGGTTCCGAACGTCGTGAGAGTCGTGAACAGCGAGACCTCGACGTCGCCGACGGCGAGCCGGAACGGCACGAGGAGCGGCGGGTCGCTCCACTCGCCGACGCCCGGTCGGCGCCCCGCGTCGGGCAACCCCGGGTACGCGAGGACCTCGCGTTCGAGCGAGACGAGGTCGGCGTCGCCGGTCAGCACGATCGATCGCCGGATCTGACCGAGCAGGTAGGTCCCCCAGTCGTCGAAGTTCAACGTGCGCGGTGCGAGCCCGTCGGGGTGCAGACACACGCGGAACACGTTGACGCGTGGCGACAGGACGTGGGACGGGATCCCCGTCAGCAGCGCCTGCGCGGCGCGGTTCGAGACGACCACGTTCCACTGCCGGTCGATCACGACGCCGGGATACGGATCGTGCGCGTCGAGCAGCCGCGTGCGAGCGCGCTTCTGGCCGCCCGCATGGGCTCGGCGTCGAGATCGAGGTGCGAGTAGCGCGGCGCGTAGCCGGCGGCGAGCAGCATCGTGTTGCGGGCGCGCAGCGGGACGTCGAGCCGGTCGGCGAGGGCGAGCACCAGCTCGGGACTCGGCTTCGACCGCCCGGTCTCCACGAAGCTGAGGTGGCGGGGCGAGACGCCCACCTCGTGCGCGAGGTCCATCTGGCTGCGCCGGCGCTGGGCGCGCCATTCCTTGACGAGGTCGCCGATCACCGCCGTGGCCATCGGGCGACGGTAACGGTGCGCGGGAGTCGTGGCGACTACCTCACGGGTCATCGCAACGCGGCTCGCCCCGTCGCACGCTGCAGGGGATCCGTCGAGCACGACGGCCGCACCGGAAGGAATCGCCATGACCGACACGTTCCTGGTGGACCTCGAGTCCACCGTCGACGCCCACCTCGCGGGTTACTGCGAGCCCGAGCCCAGCCGACGCCTCGCGCTGCTCGAGCAGGCGTGGGCCCCCGCCGGGCGCCTCATCGACCCGCCGTTCGACGGCACCGGTCCCGCCGGCGTCGCGGAGATGGTCGACGCGGTGCTCGGGCACTACCCGCAGCACTCGTTCCGGCGCACGACCGCCGTCGACGCGCACCACGACCGCGCCCGCTACGGCTGGGAGCTCGTCGGCCCCGACGGCACCGTGGCGGTGGCCGGCACCGACGTCGTCACCGTGGATCCCGACGGTCGGATCACCGAGATCGTCGGCTTCTTCGGCGAGCTCGAGCGGGCCGGCTGACCGACCCGACACCTTGTCCGAAATGATCCATTCGGCACGTTCGGAGGGTGGCACCCGGGGGCGAGACTCCCCCGGGTGCCCGCCGCCGTCGCGTTCGCTCGCCGCCGGCGCAGCATCGGTGCGGTGCTGATCGCGCTGGTCGCGGTCGGCACCGTCGTGGCGATCGTCGCCGGCGGCGACCGTCCGACCGCCGGGTCGCGGACTCACCCGCGTGCCGGGCGGGTCGAGGTGCTCGGCGAGCAGGTGACGAGATCCGCACCCGCGCCCGGCGCGCCCACGGCGTCGACCACCACCACCACCACCACCACGCACCACCACGAGCACCACGACTTCCCCGCCGGTCGCGGTCGCGCTGACGACGGCCCGCTCCGCGGTGACCACCACCTGCGCGGACGCGCTCGCCTACCTCGCTGCGCACCAGGCGCCGGGGTTCACCGATGAGTGCGCGGACGGCTCCGCGTTCGGCCACCTCGGCGTGACCTGCGTGAACCGGCCCGGGATGTGCCGCGGGACGCGCAGTTCGTGCACATCGCCTGCCCCGCGCCGTTCGTCTACATGAACGAGGCACACAACAGCTGGGTGCTGCTCGGCCGGCGCACCGGCATCGATCCCTACGGTCAGGGGACGGACACAGAACGCGCCGTCTGCGATTCGCACCGCT
>CAVWPR010000053.1:0-22045 GCA_963756815.1 uncultured Acidimicrobiia bacterium | reverse complement strand
ACCCAAGCATGACGTCGCCAGACCACGGCGCGGTCGGGGTCCGCGCAACATCATTCCCAGACGTGCGGCCGCTCCCCTCGACTGCTCAGAGCGAGGGCCGTGTGTGGGCGGAGCCGCTGACGCGATCGCCCTGGATCGACGTGCGGGATCGGCACGTGTGCGCGAGACGTCAGATTGAGATCGCGATTTTCCCGCGTGCCTGTCCGGCTTCGAGGTGTCGCATGGCGTCGGGTACCTCGGCCAACGGGTACGTGCGGTCGACGATCGGTGTGACTTGCCCGGCTTCGATGAGCTGGCGCACGGCGTCGAGGTCCTCGTGCCGCTCCTTGTTGACGAACATGGCGAGGCGCTGCGGCACGAAGGGAGAGAGCGCGACGGCGCGGATCTGTCGGCCGACTCCCGTCCACTTTCCAGCTTCGCCGCCGACGATGACCACGGTTCCTTTCGGTGCGAGCGCGTGCCGCAGGCGCGAGATGCGACTGTTGCCGCCGATGTCGAGGATCAGGTCGAAGCGCGTCGGTCCGGCGGCGAAGTCCTCGTGTGTGTAGTCGATCACCTCGTCGGCGCCGAGCGACCGCACGAGGTCGACCTTCGCCGTGCTGCACACACCGGTGACCTCGGCTCCGAGCGCCTTGGCGATCTGCACGGCGTAGGTTCCGACACCGCCCGACGCCCCGATGATCAGCACTCGCTGCCCCGCCCGCACGTGGCCGACGTCGCGCAAGCCCTGTATGGCGGTAGTCGCGGAGATGGGGACGACCGCAGCCTGTTCGAAGGTGAGCCCGGCCGGCTTCTGGACGAGCTTTTCTGCTCGGGCCACGGCGTACTCGGCGAAGGAACCGTCGGCGATGCCGAACACCTCGTCACCGACTTCGAACTCGGTGACGTCGGATCCGACCCGCACCACCGTCCCGGCGACGTCCTTGCCGGGAACGGGCTGCTTCGGGCCACGGAATCCGAAGCCGAGTATCCGCAGTAGGTACGGCTCGCCGCGCATGAGGTGCGCCGTCCCCCGGTCGACGCCGGCGGCACGAACCTGCACGAGCACTTCGTTCGGCGCGGGATCGGGCTGCTCGGCATCGCCGATGTGAAGGGCTTCGGGCGGCCCGTAGACGTCTTGCAGAATTGCCTTCATTGTTTGCCCTCTCGAGTGAAACGAGATCCGGCACTCGCGGACTGACTCTGGCACCGACAGGCCCCTGATGTCGCTGCGTACCTCGTCGCTCACGTCTGCGTGCCGTGCGCCCCAAACTGCGACTCGGCATCATTTCCGGCGCCACGACCTTCGACAGCTGTCTGCCGGCTTGGGTCCCTAGCGGCGGGGAGATTCAGTGTTCGACGGACGGGCAAAGGTATCCGGAGAGGCGGCATAGCGGGAAAGGCATGGAAGTCCGCAGAACCAGACGTCGCGATCGTCGTGTCTGAGGTGGACCGTCGACGCTCCGCTGGTCGGAACCTTCATTGCGCACACTGGGTCGATCGCAGTGTTCGCGCCGGGGTTCAGTTCGATTTCGTAGAGGTCGACGGGCTCGGCGATGTTGCGCAGGGACATCGCACCGACGTGAGTGACGATCTCGCCGGTCTCCGTCGCAGTCAAAGCGACATGCTCAGTCACCACGAGCTGTCCGCCGCCGGCATAAGCCGCCACGCGCGCCGCAAGGTTCACCGTCGCACCGAAGAAGTCATCGCCGTCGGCGATAGCAGACCCGTGGTGGGCGCCGGCGCGGACGAGCGGCATGCTCGGATCCGCAGACGCGCCCTCGAACAGTCGCCGTAGAGCCAGCACTGCATGCGCGGGTTGGGAGAACGCGAGCATGACTGCATCGCCGATCGTCTTCACCAAGACGTCGCCGGGACCCAACGCCGCCTGGGTGATCTCGCGGAATCGCGTCAGCGTCGCGACTGCCTCCTCGTCGCCATGAGCCTCGGTCAATGCAGTGAATCCGGAGATGTCGACGAACGCGAAGGTGCGCTCCGGGTTGTCCGCCATCGTGACCCGGCTTGGTCGTTCACATGCCGGAATGCGTGTCGATGGTCGAGGGGTCCCATGGTCGTATCAGCTTCTCCGAGACGGTTCGTCGAGGTAGTCGTGGATGAGCCGGACGCACACGGCGCCTTCGCCCGCAGCGGACGCAACGCGCTTCACCGAACCTTGTCGAACGTCGCCGACCGCGAAGACTCCCGAGCATTGTCGTCTCGAACATGAGCGGCGCACGTCCGCTCGTGACGTCGACATGGCAGTCGCAATGACCACCCGTCGCGATGTAGCCCCACGCGTCACGCTGGACCGAAGCGGGAAGCCAGTCGGTGCAGGGGTCGGCGCCGATGAGGATGAACAGCGCCGCGGCCGGGACACGTTCGGTCGCCCCGTTCCTGCGGTCCTTGAGGTCGAGCCATTCGAGGCGACCCTCTCCGCCGCCGTCGACGACGTCGGTCTCGAAGCGGATGTTGATGTTCGGCGTCCGGTCGATGCTCTTGACGAGGTAGTCCGACATGCTCGCCGCGAGAGTGTCGGACCGCACGACGATCGTCACGGACTCGGCAAACTGAGCGAGGTGCATCGCAGCCTGGCCGGCCGAGTTGCCGCCACCGACGACGCACGCGTCCTCGCCGGTGAGCGCTCGGGCCTCGGACATGGCGGACCCGTAATGGACCCCGACGCCATTGAATGCTTGCGAGGGACGGGGCGTCGAGCATGCGGTACGCGACGCCGGTCGCGACGACGACGGTTCTGGTCGTGAGCGTCGTACCGTCGGCGAGTTCGACGATGCGAAGGTCGTCGTCGGCGCGCAGGGCGACGACGTCGCTGCCGTAGACCATCTCGGTTCCGAACAAGACCGCTTGGTCGAACGCACGCGCTCGCGAGCTCGGCGCCGCTGATACCTCGCGGGAAGCCGAGGTAGTTGCGGATCAGCGAGCTCGTGCCGGCCTGTCCGCCCATCGACGTTCGTTCGACGAGGGCCACGCGCAGTCCTTCTGACCCGGCATACACCGCTGCGGCGAGGCCGGCGGGGCCGCCACCGATCACGACGACGTCGTACACGCCTTCGCCGGCTGTTGTGCGCGCGCCGAGCGCCTCGGCGACGTCGACGGTTCGTCGGATCGACGAGCGGTGCGCAGCCGTCGACGATGACGACCGGGCCCGACGTCGGTTTCGAGCTGCCGATGCTTCGAGTACCTCTCGGCCGGCGTCCGAGTCGACGCTGTGGAACGTGTACGGGAAGTCGTGACGTTGCAGCAGGTCGCAGATCTCGTGCGCACGCGGTGATTGATCGTCGCCGACGATACGGACGGCTTCGAACGGTCGACCGCGCAGCCGCCACCAGTCGTCGAGGAACTCGCTGATCGCGCGATGGAATCGTTCGTCGGGCGCCGGCACCGTCGGCTTCGCGACGTAGTAGTCGGCGTCGCCGTGGGTGATGAGCTCGGACGATCTCCTCCCGTGCCGAGCGGTTCTCGTTCCAACCGATCAGCAACACCCGCTTGGCGAGCGGATGCAGCGATCTCGTCGCAGCGAGCAGTCGAGCGCCGTCGTCAGCACGATCAGCGAGCACAAGTGCGACCTCGGCGTGCGCGGCGTCGCGAAGATACGAGTGTGCGTCCTCGCTCGACGCCGCGATGACGACGTCGTAGTGCCGGCCGTAGCGAGCGTCGAGCTCGTCAGCGAGCAGTGCCCGCGTCGTTGCGTCGCGATCGACGGCGACGATCCGTGGACGCTGGTTCGGTTCTTGTCCTTCTTGCATTGCGTCTGATCGAGTCAGGACTCGTGAACGGGGAACGAGAACATCATCCCGCTCTGGTTGTGTTCGGCGATGTGGCAGTGCGCCATCCACAGGCCCGGGTTCGTGACTTCGAGCAGGATGTCGACGGTCTCACCGGAGCGGATGAGCACGGTGTCCTTCCAGGTGAGGTTCGGCTCGACGACGTCGTCCCGGGCGAGGATCAGGAACCGGCCCGCGCCGTGAATGTGGAACGGGTGGTGCATCGGGTGGTCTTGGTCCATGTCGTTGAGCAGGCGGATCTTGACGAGGTCACCGACACGGAACTCCCAGTCGATCTCCCAGTTCTGCTTGCCGGTGTCGACGTCGACGAGCTTCCAGATCATGTTGTGCGTGTTCGAGGCCGCGTTGATCTCCGGCATGAGGTCTTCCCACTCGAGGCCGTCGGGCGCGTCGTGGGTGTGCTCGTGCCCTTGCGCATGGGAGTGCGCGTCGTCGTGGGCGTCGCCGCTGGTCGTCACGCTCGATGGGACGAGCCGCATCCCGCACTGCGGGCACGTTCCGGGCTCGGTAGCGACGACGTCGGGGTGCATCGGACAGACGTACGAGGTCGGTGCCGGGACGAGCTTCATGCCGCATTGCGGGCACGTTCCCGGCTGGTGTCGGAGATGACCTCGGGGTGCATCGGACAGACGTAGGAGGTCGGTGCCGGGACGAGCTTCATGCCGCATTGCGGGCACGTTCCCGGCTCCGTTGCGATGACGTCGGGGTGCATCGGGCAGGTGTACGCCGCGGCAGTGGTGTCCGCATCGCCGTAGAGGAGCGGCATCTTCGACTTGAACGCGAGCGTCTTGTCGGGTCGGCGTGCGAGGTGGTCGTCGAGTCGCTGCGCGCCAGCTGGTGAACTCCTCACTCGTTCGTAGCTGCTCGAACGCGTGCGCGCTCGATGACGTCGTGGGCGTGTCGGTGACTTCGACGGTGCCGAGGACGTAGGTGTGATCCGGGGTGCGGTGTTCGATCGGTGTGCTCCCCGGCGTATCGAATCGGACGTCGATGACGGCGCGCTCGGAGGGTGCGAGGAGCACTTCGTCGACGAACGTCTCGTGTTCGTAGCGGCCGCTGTCGCTGCCGACGAGCTTCATCCGCCCGCCCGGAAGCGCGACGTTGAACAGTCGCGTGTTGGCGGTGTTCGTGAAGTAGAAGCGCACGACCTCCCCGGTCTCGGCCGTCGAGCGTGAGACTTGTCTCGCCTCCGGTGAGCATGACGTTGCCGAAGCGGCCCATGGCGACGTGGGTCGGGCCGGCCTCGTGGAACTCGGCGATGCGGCCGTCTTCGACGAGGACATCGTCGAGCGTCACGACGACTTCACGGTCGACCGCAGGCCAGTAGTCCTCGTCGGCGGGCTCGACGACGATGTTGCCGTACAGGCCCATGTCGAGGCCGTAGTCCTCGCGGATGTGTGGGTGATACCAGTACAGGCCGGCGTCGGGGAAGCGCAGCCGATAGGTGAACTCCCCGCCGATCTGGATCGGCGGCTGCGTCTCGAACGGCACGCCGTCGTACGCGTTGTCGAGCCGGAGGCCGTGCCAGTGGACGGTCGCATCCATGTCGCCGTCGTTGCGGACGTGCACGACGACTTCTGATCCCTGTCGGACGCGCAGCGTCGGCCCCGGGATGGAACCGCCGTACGACAGCATGCGGACGCGGTCGTCACCGAGGTTCTTCGCGACGGCCGCGATGCGCAGTTCGAAGGTGTCGCCGTCGTCGAGTGCGACGACCTCGGATGGAGTCGCGTCGGCGAGCCCGGCGACGTCGGTCGAGAAGGTGCCGGTCGGTGTCCGTCGTCTGGTTCACGATGCCTCCGCGGCGTCCGGCAGCAGCGGCCGCAGATCGTCCGGGATGGGCATCGGTTCGAATGCGCTCACGTCGGCGCCGCCGGTGTTGCCGAGCGGATACTTGCCGGTGATCGATCCGGGTGCGGCGACGACGATCCGGAACAGCTGCCCGACGAGCTCGTGCCAATCGCGGCGTCGCAACGCGGCGGCGAACATCGCGGCGTGGGTGCGCACATGGGGCCCGGCCAGCGGCTGGCTGAGGATGTGCGCCCGTTCGAGGTGGGTCCACTCGCTGCCGGTATCGCCAGTCGCCCGGGCGGTACGCGCGGCACTGAGCTCCACGGTCCACGCAGCGCGCAGCTGGGCGCGGGTGTCCGCCGTGATCGATTGGGCACTCATCGGGAACCTCCGGAGGTCGATGTGGCGGGGAGCGTGGGGCCGTCGCCCATCATCTGTTGCACGAGGTCGACGAGCTCCTTCGGGGCCTTCGTAGGCGAGCCGGCATCGAACGGCGGCTCCGGGTCGTACTCGATGGCGAGCTGGATCATCTGCGCCATGTCGCGCCCCTGCAAGCGATCGAGAAGAGTCAGTGCCATGTCGATACCGCTGGAGACACCGGCCGCGGTGATGATCTTCCCGCGTTCGACGACCCGGTCCGTTGTGTAGTGCGCTCCAAGCTTCTCGAGCGGGCGTTTACGGGCCCAATGGGTTGTCGCGTCGAGGCCGTTGAGGATGCCCGCGGCGGCCAGGTAAACCCCGCCGGTGCAGACACTCGTGGTCCATGTCGTCGTTGGGTGCACGACACGCAGCCACTCGATGAGCTCGGCCTGGAGCTCGGTGTCGTGGAGGCCGCCCGGCACGACAACGACGTCAGGCTCTGGCACGTCAGCGAACGACTTCGTGGCCGTGAGCGCAGCAAGCCCCGTGTGGTCGACGACCTGCCCGGCCTCGGCGGCCACGAACACGACCTCGAGTCCGGGCACGTCGGCCAGCACCTGAAAGGGTCCGATGATGTCGAGCATCGTGAATTGCGGGTACAGCGCGAGTGCGATCTGCATCCTGCCTCCTCGGTCTTGAACCGTCTGCGGTACTAGCTCTCAGGGTCCTGTCCTCAAGCGCTGCATCGAACGTCTCCAGCTGTCGTGAGGATCCGACGGTCGCCAAGAACCAGAGTTCTGCGAACAGCGCCCCTGCAGTGCGAGCTCCAATGCAGCCCTAGCGCGTTGGCGAAGCCAACGTAGCGACACGTACCGCGGGCCGCCGCTTGCAGAAGCGGAGATTGTGGAAAGCGTTGTCCTGAAGAGGCATCACCCCCAGGGGTATTTCTCACACACGTCGCGAGCCAGTGCTCATCGTCGATGTGCGGGCCTTGCCGATCGGAACCCGCGCGGCTTGTCCTGTCGGAGTTGGCAAGCAAACGAGCCGCTCGCGACGACCAGACCCTCCATGCCCGGATCTCCTGCCTCGAGACCCTAGGCGCGCCGGCCGCCATGTCGACAGGGGTCGCGGCGCCCGAGAGGGCCCTCTCGTCCCACCTGCGGCGCAGGCATTTCGGTGGCAGCGTGTGGATGACGGACCGGTCGGAGACCGATATCGCGGTAATGGACACCCGCGGGCTGCAATGGGCGAGCTCGAAGGCGCGCGTAGAAGCGGTGCTCGGTCGACGGCCGGGCGTACTGAGCGTGGATGCCAATCCCGTTGCGCAGACCGCGACCATCCGCTTCGATCCCGACTCGACCACCGTGGGCGAGCTGGTCGGCTGGATCCGGGAATGCGATCTCCACTGCCGTGGCCAGTCGGTGCCGGAGCACGTCTTCGACCCGATGGAGGAACCGCACGACGTCGCAGGGTCGCAGGATGGCCAAGCAGCTACGGCACCCGCCGACCGCCACGCGGTCCACGACGATGCCCTTAGTGTTGACGACCCAAGCTCACCGCATGAGGTCATGGGGCACGGCGGAGGCCATGTCGGGTCGGACATGCGACGGCGCTTCTTCGTCGCGGCGATCTTCTCGGTGCCGATCGTCTTGTGGACTCCGATCGGTCGGGACGTGATGGGGTTCGACGTGGCAGCGCCGTTCGGCCTCCGGGACGACGTGTGGTCGTTGTTGTTGAGCCTTCCGTGATCTTGTACTCGTGCTCGATCTTCTTCGTGGGTGCGTACCACCGGTCAGCCATGAGAGGGCACGGTCCTGGACCGCCTGCGCTTGAGCCGGCATCGACGCGAGCAACGCAGACGCTCGAAGTGCGAAGTGGGAGAGGGCCGCGTCGTTCAGGTTGATTGGTTAAGGCGACAAAACGGGCGGTTGCTCGCGAGCAGCAGGTCGACCGCCGTCGGGCCCTTCGGCCCTGTCGCGTCCGGGCATCGGCCACGACACTCGGGAGACGGAGACAGGAGGACACCGGGATGATGTGGGACAACAGTTGGGGCGCCGGCCAGTGGGTCGCGATGTCGATGATGATGGTCGTGTTCTGGGGCTTGATCGTCGTGGCCGTGGTCTCGCTGGTGCGCTGGAATCGCGGCGAAGCGCACGCCTCGGTGGCTCGACGTGAGAACGATGCGATGCGGATCCTGGACGAGCGTTTCGCCCGGGGCGAGATCGACGCGGATGAGTACGCCCACCGACGCGAGCTCTTGGATGGGACGTCGCGTCGATGACGAGGCGGACCGTTGTGGGTGTGATCATCATCACGCTGCTGCTTGCGGCCGTCTCCACGGTCGCGATCGCGTCAGTGCGCGGTACGCGCCGCAGCGCCGACTGCGGCCCGCGTCGCATCTCGGGCTCCGAGGTACAGGTCGTCCTCAACAACATGGGCGGCCCGATGACCGGCGGCGGCATGATGGGCGGCGTACGCGGCGGGATGATGCGTCTCGTCGCCGCACCGAGCCGCGTCCCCCAGGGCAAGGTCACGTTCATGGCGACCAACACTGGGTCGGTGAACCACGAACTGGTCGTGCTGCCGCTCGGGAGCAACCAGATCGTCGGGACGCGCCCGGTACAGAGCGACGGCTCCATCAACGAAGACGGCAGCCTGGGCGAGGCATCCCGGTCGTGCGGCCGTGACACCGGCGACGGCATCGCGCCGGGAACAGCTGGCTGGACCACGATCGATCTCGGGCCCGGCCGCTACGAGCTCGTCTGCAATCTCCCTGGGCACTATGCGGCCGGGATGTACACACAGCTCACCGTGGTGTAGTCGTCCTTCCACGAAAAACCCGAACGGGCAGCAACGTCCGCGCAGATCGTGACGACGAAGAGTCTGGAGACAACGGCGGGCCGTACCGCGCCGCCGTCGGGATGAACGCTTCCGCGCGGCGTACCTTGACTGCGTGACCACCACCGCGCACCACCGGCACGGTTGGCTCCGCCACGACCATCATCACCACGGTTCCCACCGTCACCTCGTCGCGCCCTTCCGGTCCCACGAGCCGGCCCACCACGACCACGGTGACACCGAGGGCCACGGGCACACGCACGGACTCGTCGATCCGGCGATCGTCCGGTCCCGTGCCGGTGTCCGGGCGGTGGCGTGGAGCCTGCTCGTGCTCGCGGTCACGGCCGGACTGCAGATCGTCGTGTTCGTCGGCACCGGCTCGGTCGCGCTGCTCGCCGACCTGATCCACAACGCGGGTGACGCTCTGACCGCCGTGCCACTCGCGATCGCGTTCTGGCTCCGCTCCCGCTCGGGTGAGCGGGCCGCCGGCTACGTCGTCGTCGTGGTCATCCTCGCCTCGGCGGTCGTCGCCGCCATCGAAGCTCTCATCCGTCTGGTCCACCCCACGCACATCGACCATCTGGGTGCGCTCGCACTCGCCGGGGTGATCGGCTTCGTCGGCAACGAGGCCGCCGCCCGGATCCGGCTTGGGGCCGGCCGACGCCTCCACAGCGCGGCGCTGATCGCAGATGGCCAGCACGCCCGTACCGACGGCTTCGTGTCCCTCGGAGTCGTCGCCTCCGCCGCCGCGGTCGCGGTCGGCATCGACGTTGCCGACCCCCTGATCGGCCTCGCCATCAGCGCCGTCATCCTGAGGGTCACGTTCCAGGCCTGGCAGACCGTGCGCCACGACCATCCCAGCTGAGACGACGACGCCGGCGTCCGGTTCGGGTTCCGAGCTCGCGGATCCGACGCCGGAGACTCGGATTCAGCCTCGCGGCTTCACAGGCGACACCGAATGACGGCGTCCGTGAGCTGCAACGCGAACGTGAAGGCAAGTGCTCCGAGTCCGGTGAGCGCTACGGCCGGAACCCACGCAACGAAGCCGTGTGAGCGTCGCGGCAGGTCCGTTCCGAAGTTCGCGTTCAACGAGGTGATTCGTCGTTCGATCGCGCGACGGTCGGCCGTCGTCGTCGGCTGGGCCGCGAGACGTTCGAGCGCGCCGCGAAGCCTCGCGATGCGCATCTCCGACGAGCCAGTGCTCTCGAGGTCCGCCCACTCCTCGACGGCGTCGCGCAGACGCGCGCCGCGCTGGTCCGGATCGGTGGCAGCCAACCGAGCACTTGATCGATCACTGCGGCGGTGACGACGTAGTGCCGATGGTGGAGCTGGTGGTGCGCGACCTCGTGTCGGAGGACAGCATCGAGCTCGGCGGTGCTCAGCTCAGCGACGAGTCCTTCGGAGAGGACGATCTGAGGGTCTTCGCCCGGTACACCAACCGCGACGAGTTGCGGGCTCGGAATCACCACCACGTCGTAGCGGCCGACCCGACGGTGATGCCCGAAGTACGGGTCCACGCGAGCCAATCCGGCGTTGCGGCGCGCTCGCCGCGCGGCGGCAAAGGCGCGACCGCTCACGGCAAGGGCGATCGCCGCCATCGGAACCGCGAGTTCGAGTCCGCCGAGCGGCAGTCGATGGACCGCGTCGTCGCACAGGCCAGGGACTCCCACCGCATCTGCCCAGTGGAGTACCGCAGGTACTCCCCAGAGCACGAACCCCAGCACGACGCCGACGAACCCGAGCGTCATCGATGCTCGAGCGATCCGAGCGAAGCGCGCGGGCCCGAATGCATGGCGTTGGTCGAGCCACGCCGGGAAGCTGAGCAGGACCAGGCCGCCGAGAATCAAGGCGACGGTCACGACTCGTTCCTCTGCCCGCGCAGCGCACGCCGGAGTTCGGCCATCTCGGTCGGATCGAGCGACGACACGAAGTGGGTGAGGGCGGATCGTGGGTCACCGGCCGCGGCAAGGAATTCGTTCATGCGATTCGCGGCGTACTCGGTCCGGTCGAGTGAGGGCCGGTACTCGAACGCACGGCCACGGCGACGCCGATCGAGGCGGCCCTTCTCCCAGAGGCGCGCCATTGTCGTCATGATCGTCGTGTACGCGAGCGGAGGCCGACGGCTCACCCGGGCGTGGACCTCCGCCGGGATCAACCAGCCGTCCGCATCCCACAACGCGTCGAGGACCTTCGCCTCGAGCGCGCCACGCGCCAAGGGCTTCCTTCGCGCCATGCGAAACGGTAGCTCCTACATGTCGTCGTCGTGAGATCCCACTCCGGCTTGCCGGCCACGCGAACTACGATCTAACGTCGTAGTTACCTCCTCACTCGTGCACGTTTCGTCGCGCCATGCGACACGGGCGAGCGAACCAACCAGAGCTCCGCAAGGACGAACAACGGCCGGAAGGCCCCAGAGGGAGTCCCCATGAAGCACCGATTGGCTCGCCTGGCGAGCGTCGTGGTGAGTACCTCGGTGATCCTCACCGGTGTCGTCTCGGCGACGGCGCACGGATCGCCAATCGACGACAAGCGCGCCGAGGCGCAGCGCCTCCAACAAGAGATCGACGCGAACGGCATGAAGATCGCGTCGCTCGGGGAGCGCTACAACGGCGCGCAGCTCGCGCTCGACACCGCGAAGCAACGGGTGGCCGAGGCCGAAGCGCGTCCTCACCGAGACACGCCAACGCAAGGACCGGATCCAACAGCTGGTCAGGCGCAGAGCCGCGTCGCTGTACATGTCGGCCGGACGAACGACGCCGCTGAGCGCATTGGATGTCGCCAGCGTCACCGATGCGGCGCGGCGGAGCAAGTACGCCTCGGCGGCGGCCGAACACGACACGTCGCTGATCGCGAAGCTTCTGGATGCGCGCGACGTGTTGCGCGAGCAGCAAGCACAGTTCCGTCGCCAACAAGATGCCGCACAGGCCGAACGTGACGCCGCGGCGCAAGCACGTGCCTCGATCGGTCGGCAAATGCCCGCGAGCGTCAGCTCCTCGGCCAGGTCAAGGGTGAAGTCGCCACGCTGATGGCCGAAGAGCAGAAGCGCCGCGACGAAGCCGCGCGGCAGGCCGCGATCGCACGCGTCCAGCCGCGCTCCACTGCTCCGAGCTCCGCGCCTCGCAGCTCCGCTCCCCGCGGGGTTGATCCGGGCAGCGCCGGAGGCAACAACTTCCCGAACGTCCCGACGTCGGGCAGCGTCGCCGCGGTCATCGCGTATGCACGGGCACAGATCGGCAAGCCCTACGTCTACGCGACCGCTGGTCCGAATACGTTCGATTGCTCCGGTCTCACGATGATGGCGTGGCGCCAGGCCGGTGTATCGATGGCGCACTTCTCGGGGTCGCAGTTCAACCAGTTCCCGCACGTCTCGATCAGCCAGTTGCAGCCCGGAGACCTGGTCTTCAAGGGGCCCGGTGGCGTCGATCACGTCGCGCTCTACATCGGTGGCGGGATGCAGATCGCCGCGACGCACACCGGGAGCTTCGTCAAGCTCCAGCCCCTCGGCACCGGGCTCAGCGGCGCCGTCCGACCGGGATAGACAAGGGTGGGCGCACAGGAGCGGCGGCCGTCCGGGCCGCGACTTCGTGTGTCACGATTGGTCGATCGCCACTGATCGCCGCGACTTCCGTCGTTCTCGGGGGCGCGGCGCCGGGAGGTTTCGTGGACGGAACGGAGGGCCGATGCTGAGCGCGGTGGCGGCAGCGTTCGTCGCATTCGCGCTCGTCGGGCTGCTCGCGTTGGTGTTGGTCGGGCCGGTGTCCGACGCGACGTGGCCCCGGCGGGCGCCGTTCCTCGGTGGCGGCACCACCGATGTGCATGCGTGGAGTCGTTTCCACGCCCGCTACTACCCGATGACCCTCGTCTTCATCGCGTTCGAGATGGAGATGATGTTCATGTACCCGTGGGCGGTCGTGTACGTCCGTGAGGGCGTCACCGCGCTGGCCGACATGGGTGTGTTCCTGGGGCTCCTCTCGCTCGGCATCGTCTACGCCTGGCGGGAAGGCGCGTTCCGGTGGCAGTGAGCCGGCTCCGGCGCGTCGCGGCCAACGCGCCGGTCCCGGTCTTCGTCGCGCGTGGAGGTGGCTCCGGCCTGCTCCCGTTGGAGCTCGCGGCCGACGAGCGACTGCACCTCGTCGCCACGCCCCGGCACGCGTCGGTGCTCCTCGCGGTCGGTCGCTTCCCGGGTGCGTTGGGTGCTGCACTCGACCGGGTGCACGATCAGATGCCCCACCCGCGCGGGGCCGTGTGGTGGACTGCCGACGCCACCGGCGAGCGACCGGCAGCATTGCGACCCGCGACCGTCGTGGCGGGCGGGAATGCCGGCGTCGCCGAAACTGCGGTCGGCGTTCATCGCGCCCTCCTCCTGGGTGAGCGGGTCAGCGCGCCCGACGTCGGTGAGGATCGGCCGCCCCACGCGTTCGAGGGGCGTGGCGATTACGGGCAGGGGGGCGAGGGAATGATGGGCGGTGTGCCGTACGGCCGCCCGATGGCGATGACCGCCGACGATCGCGACGGACTCTCACTCGATCAGGTCAGCGGGACGTTCGGGCCGTTCCTGTTCGGTCTGCCCAACGGACTGCAGGTGGAGGCAGCGCTGCAGGGCGGCATCGTGCAAGACGCACGCCTCGTGGCGCTCGACCTCGGCGACGGTCCCCGGCTCGACCGCGGTCGAGGAGCTGGACGACTCACACCGCCACCGGTTTCGCTGGCTGACCGGGGCGCTGCTGCTCGGCGGGCTCGGCGCGCTCGCGGCCCGCGCCGCCGGCCTCGCGCGCCGACCGTGGGACCCGGCGCGCCACACCGAGTTCGTCCGGCGCGTCCGGCGAAGCGGGCTGCCCGCCGCGTGGCGTGGTATCGGCGTCGTCGACGGCGAGGACGCGCGCGACCGGCTCGAACGAGTTCTTTCGCAGACCGACACCGCGTCCCATCCTCTGGATCTCGAACGCGTGGCCGCGACACTGACCGGGCAGGACTGGAGCGACGCGCTGGTGACGATCTGGAGTCTCGATCTCCCGATCGACCGCGCGCCCGCCAGGTCGGGGACCACGCGGTGAGCGCGCACGCCGCGTTCTGGGCCGCGCCCGTGCTGTGTCTCGCGGTCTTGGCCGCTGGGGCGTACGTGGTCGGCCTCGTCGACGACGTCGCAGCGCGGCTGGTCGCCGGTCACCCCTTGCGCGTGTCGACCTTGGGTGCGCCGTACCGGCGGGTCGCCGCCACGCTCGCGTCGCAGCCGACGACGACCGAGCGGCCCGATCCGGTGACCTGGGTCATCGCGCCAGCCGGGTACGTCGCGCTGGCCGCGGCCGCACTCGCGGTCGTGCCCTGGTCGTCGTCGTTCTCCATCGCCGACGTGCGCGCCGGCGTCGTGTGGTGGGGCACGGTCGAAGCCCTCACGATCGTGGTGATCTTCCTGCACGGGTGGTCGGCCAACAGCCACCTCCCGCTGCTCGCCGCGTACCGGTTCGTCGCCGTCGGACTTTCGTATCTCCTGCTGAGCATGTTCGTGCTGATCGCCGCCGCGATCCCCGCCGAGTCCCTCGCCCTGAGTCGCATCGTGGCGTCCCAGGACGGCGTCTGGAACGTGGTGCGTCAGCCGCTCGGGCTCCCCTTGTTCCTCGTGGTCGCGCTCGGCGCCTCGACCTGGGGTCCGCTCGACCTGGCCGACGGTGAGGATCTGGCGGGCGGCACGCTGGCCGAGGTGTCGGGCCGGCCCCGGCTCGTGTGGTCCGCGGCCCGGGCCGCGATGCTGACCGCGTTCGCGGCCATGGCGGCCACCGTGTTCCTCGGCGGGTGGCAGGGACCGGTGCTGCCGGGGCCGCTGTGGGTGGCGCTGAAGACCGTGGTGGTGTTGGTCGCGTTGACGTCGACCCGCCACCTCTTCGCGCGGGTGCGCGCCGAGCGGTTCGTGGTGTGGTGCTGGGTCGTGCTGCTGCCCATCGCGTTCGTCGATCTCGTGATCGCCGGCGTCGAGGGTCTGCGATGAACCTCGCCCATCCCCCGGTCGTGGGTGACGTCGCGTTCTGGGTCTTCGCCGTGGGTGCGGTCGTGTCGGGCTGGCGGGTGTTCGAGACCGACTCGATGGTCCGGGCCACGTTCCTGCTCCTCACCTCGTTCCTGAACGTCGGTGCGATCCTGCTGCTGCTCGGTGGCGCGTACCTCGGTGTTGCGCTCCTGTTCATGATGACGGTCGAGATGACGGTCATGGCCATCTTCATGGTCGCGTTCATGATGAACCCGGCCGGCCTGAACCCGATGAACATGGTCCACCAGCCGCGGGTCGCCGCGGCAGTCGGTTGGCTCGTGTTCGCAGTCGGTGTCGTGGTCGCGGCTCGTCGGCGACTTCCCGGATCATCGGCTCCCTCGGGCGCGCCCGGTGATCGCGGCGCTCGGCACCGAGTTGATGGGCCGTTCGATGCTCGTGTTCGAGACCGCAGGTGTCGTCGCTCGTCGCGACCATGGTCGGGCCGTGATCCTGTCGAGCCGGCGCAGTCGCTTCGGCGACGACGCCGGCGACGACGGATCGTTGCCGCCTTCGCTCGAGCCGGGCGGGCGGGTGTTCCCGGCCGGGGTCCTGCCCGCTCCCCACGACGGCGCCGACGGCCACCATCACATGGGGCACGCGTGAGTCTGCCGGCGGTGTTGATCGTGGCCGCCGCGCTGGTCGGCCTCGGCATCTGGGGGGCGTTGGCGCAGCAGTCGATCGTGATGCTGCTCATGGGCATCGAGCTGATGGTCAACGGCGTCATGCTCGCGGCCGCCGGGTTCTGGGCCTACGCGGCCGGCGGCACACCCAAGGGACAGTTGCTGGTCGTGGTCGCGCTGGTGGTGATGGCCGTGGAGATGGCCGTCGGGTTCGCGATCGTCGTGGCGCTCTACCGGGCGCGTCAGATCGACATGACCGACGACCTCGACTCGATGAGCCACTGATGCTCTGGCTCGTTGCGCTCCTCCCCGCCGTCGGCCGGTCCGCTGCTGTGGTGCACGGTGCGGCGGTCGCAGCCGGCGCGCGCTCGGCGCCGCCGCGGCCGGCGCGCTCCTGGCGGCCACCCTCGCGTTGTCGATCTGGGCCGCCGTCGCCCGTCCGCATGCCGGCTACCGGTGGGGCGCCGGGTCTGACCCTGCGGGTCGCCGTCGGCGACGTCGGCGGCGGTGATGCTGGTGCTGGTACCGGCCGTCGCGCTGGTCGTCGTCGGCTACGCCGTCGGCGCACGAGGATCGGCGTGGGCTCGTGCGGCTCGTCGCGCTGCTGGTCGCCTTCGTCGGCGCGATGGAGCTGCTGGTGCTCGCCGACGACCTCCTGACCCTGCTCATCGGCTGGGAGCTCGTGGGCGCATGCTCGTGGGCGCTCATCGCCCACGAGTGGTGGGACCCGACCAACCCGCCACGCGGCAGGCCACGCGTTCCTGGTCACCCGCTTCGGCGATCTCGGCCTGTTCGCCGCGGTCGGCGCCGCCGCGGCGGGAACGGGCTCGTTGCGGTACGCCGACCTCGGCCCGGCTCCACGGCGGTTGGCTCGCACGCTGTTCGTCGCCGGGATCGTGCTCGCCGCGAGCGCGAAGTCGGCCCAGCTGCCGTTCAGCCCGTGGCTGTTCTCGGCGATGGCCGGACCGACCTCGGCCTCGGCGCTGCTCCACGCGGCGACGATGGTCGCGGCCGGCGCCTACCTGTTGATCCGGCTGCAACCGGTGCTCGACCACGCCGCCTGGTTCGGTCCGACCGTGATCGCCATCGGGCTGGCCACCGCGCTCGCCGGCGGGATCGTCGCCGGCGCTGCAGCATCACGCCAAGCAGGCTCCTCGCCGCGTCGACCTCGGCCCAGTACGGGCTGATGTTCGTGGCGGTCGGCGCCGGCTTCCCCGCCGCCGCGCTGGCGCTCCTCGTGGCCCACGCGGTGTTCAAGGCCGGCCTGTTCCTCGCCGCCGGCATCGCCATCGAGGCGGTCGGGGTCCCCGGATCTCGGCGGTCATGCGCCTCGGTCGTCGACCTCCGGGTCGTGGCGGTCGCGTCGGCGCGTGCTCGCCCTGGCGCTCGCGGCGGTCCCGCCGCTCGGCGCGGCATGGACGAAGGAGGCGATCGTCGCGGCCGCCGGCGAGCGCGCCACGTGGCTCGCGATCGCCGTGGCGGTCGCCGGCGCGATTGAGCGCCTGGTACGCCGCCCGGTTCCAACTCCTCGCGTTCGGTCCCGACCGCGGCCGCGTCGCAGGCGCTCGACCGGCGCCCGGGCCCGATCGAGGTCGCCGCCGTCGTGGCCGCCGCGATCGGCTCGATCGGCCTCGGTGTGCTGTGGTGGCCCGGCGCCCGCGTCGATCGTGGCCCGAATCGCCGGGGGTGCGATTGCCGGTGCGGTGCGGCCTGGGAGACGGTGCTGTCCGTCGTGGCTGGTGCTCGCGGTCCTCACCGTCGCGGTCGGTGAGGTTCGCGTGCGGGTCGCCTGCTCGGACCGCACGCTCGACCGGCCGGCGCGCCGCCGTGGCCGACTGGTTCGCGATCCCCGACGCTCACCGCGCGCGTGGTGGTCGAGCCCGTCGCTCCGGCTCGCGTCCGGCCTCGCCACCTTCGACGCCGCGGTGTTCGACGCGGCGCCGCGTGCGGTCGCGCAGCGCTGCCGCCGCCGGGCGCGGCTGTCCTCGCGCGGCTCGACGATCGTGTGGTCGACGCCGGCGTCCGCGGCGTCGCCGCCGGCGCCCGCTGCGGCGGCCGCGCCTCGGCCGACCGCGGCGACCGAGCCCGCGATCGACGGCGTCGGTGCGCAGGACTCGCGCGAATCCGTCGGCCGGGCCGGCCGCGACGACCCGCCGGCACGCCACCGGGCGGGTCCACCAGTCCTACGTCGTCATCGCCGCCGGCGTCGTCGTGCTCGCCGTCCGTCGCGGCGCTGGCGCGGTAGCGGGCATGCTGACCGCTCGCCGATCGCTGGTGCCGTTCGTCGGTGCGCTCGCCGTGGCCGCGTGCGCGCGGCGGCACCGAACGGTCGCTGCGGATCGCGGCGACCGTCACCGGCCTCGTGCCCGCTCGTCCTGCTCGTCGCCGCCTGGTTCCGGTTCGACACCGGCTCCCACCAGCTGTTCCAACTCGGCGGAACGGCTCGAGTGGATCCCCACCCTCGGTGTGGCGTGGAGCGTCGGCGTCGACGGCATCTCCCTCGCCGTCGCGACGATGGCCGCCGTCGTCTTCGGCGCCGCGATCGCGTACCCGACCGACACGCGCGGGTCGCGCCCAGCCAGTACTACGGGTGGCTGCTGTTCCTCGAGGCCGTGTCGCTCGGGCTGTTCCTCACCACCGACCTGCTCGTGTTCTACGTGTTCTTCGACCTGAGCCTCGTCGGCATGTACTTCCTCATCGCCCGGTGGGGCCACGGCGACTCGCGCCTCGCGGCACTGAAGTTCTTCCTGTACACGTTGGCCGGCTCGCTCGTGATGCTGCTCGGGATCCTCGGCATCTACCTCAACACCGATCCGCGCACCTTCGACATGGCCACCATCATCCGTACCCAGCCGCTGGCCGGCGCCGGCGTCGAAGCCGGGCTCGTCCTGCTCGCGCTCGTGGTCGGCCTCGCGGTGAAGACCCCGCTCGTTCCGGTGCACACCTGGCTGCCCCCCGCGCACGTCGACGCCCCCGGTCCCGTGTCGGCGATCCTCGCCGGGGTCCTGCTCAAGATGGGCACCTACGGGATGATCCGCCTCCCGCTGCCAGATGCTGCGCGACACGTTCGCCGACTGGGCGCTGGTGCTCGCCATCGCCGCGACGGTGAGCATCCTCTACGGCGCGTTCGTGGCCCTCGGCCAGCAGCAACCTGAAGGCCCGCATCGCGTACACGTCCATCAACCACATGGGCTACGCCGTCCTCGGGCATCGCGGTCGCCGGCGCCCTCACCCACGGCGACGCACAACGCGCGCAATCTCGCCCTCACCGGTGCGACGGTGGAGATGGTCGCCCACGGCCTGATCACCGGCGCGCTGTTCCTGATCGCCGGCTCGTTCTGGCAACGCACCGCAGGACTACGACCTCGACCACTACGGCGGGCTCGCCGGCCCCGCCCGCACGCTGACCGCCGCCACCACCCTCGCCGCCTTCGCCAGCCTCGGCCTCCCCGGGCTCGCCGGCTTCGTCGCCGAGATCCAGATCTTCATCGGCACCTTCGCGTCTACCCCGTGGCCGCCGGCATCGCGCTCATCGGCCTGCTCGTCACCGCCGCGCTGTTCCTCCAGATGCTCCAGAAGCTCTTCTTCGGCGAGCTGGCCGACGAGCACCGCGCCTTCCCCGACCTCGACGCGCCGAGAGATCCCGGTCCTCGGCGCCCTGCTCGGGCTCGTCGTCGTCATCGGCGTCTACCCGCGCTTCCTGCTCGACCTCATCGACACGACCAGCCGGCTGCTCACCGGCGGCAGCTGAGGTGCCGCTCGGAGACCTCGCCGGAGAGATCACGGTCATCGTCGGCGCCGCGGTCATCGTCGATGACCGTCCTGTTCGTCGGCCGCGCGCGCCAGTGGATCGGCGCGCCGCTCGCGCTCGCGACGTGCGCCACCGCCGCGACGCTGATCGCCATGCGCATGGCCACCACCTCGCAGCGGCTGACCTGGGACGGCGTCTGGTCCCTCGATCACGCCGCCGGCTGGGCCGAGCTCGCCATCCTCGGCGCCACCGCCATCGTCGTCACCCTCTCCCCCGAGTGGTTCGCCGACGACGCCCGCCACGGCGAGTGGTACGCGATGCTGCTCTTCTCGGCCGCCGGCGCGATGGTCATGGCCAGCGCGGCCGACACCCTCGAGCTGATGCTCGGCGTGCTGCTCTCCTCCGCCACCGGCTACGTCCTCGCCGCGTACCACCGCCGGTCGGCGCTCTCGGTCGAAGCCGGCGCGAAGTACTTCCTCGTCGGCGCGCTGACCAACACGTTGCTCCTGCTCGGGGTCACCGTGCTCTTCGGCGCCGCCGGCACCACCCTCTACGCCGGCACCGCGACCGCGACTCGGACACGCGTCGGCGATCGTCCTCGTCGCCGCAGCCGTGCTCATCACCATCGGACTCGCGTTCAAGCTCGGCGCTGTCCCCGCCCACCCGTGGGTTCCCGACGTCGCCCAGGGCGCGCCGGCGCCTGCCGCCGCGTTCCTCACCGTGGTCCCCAAGATCGCCGCCCTCGTCGCACTCGGCCGCGTCATGACCCTGTTCCCGGACGACGTCGCCGGATGGCGCCCCCTCATGGCCGGCGTCGCCGCACTCACCATGACCGTCGGCAACCTCAGCGCGCTCTGGCAGCGACGACGTGCGCCGGCTCATCGGCTGGTCATCGGTGTCCCAGGCCGGATACGCACTCATGGCGATCCCGGTACTCGGCCGCAGCCCCGACGCGCTTCCCGCTCTGTTGTACTTCGTCACCGCGTACGCCGTCGCGCAACTCGCCGCCCTCGGCGTGGTCACCGAGCTCCGCGGCCGCACCGACCTCGACGACTACCGCGGGCTCGCGGCCCAGCATCCGTGGCTCGCGACCGCACTGACGCTCTCGTTCCTGTCGTTCGTCGGCATCCCACCCCTCGCCGGCTTCGGCGGCAAGCTGCTGCTCTTCACCGCCGACCATCGACGGCGGCTACGCCTGGCTCGCCGCCGCTCGCCGTCGCCAACACCGTCGTCTCGCTCTACTACTACCTGCGTGTGATCAGCCCACTCGTGTTCGACGACGCGCCACGCCCCGTCGCCGTACTCGGACACTGGGCCGCGACCGGCACCGCCATCGCCACCACCCTCGTCGTCGCCCTCGGCCTCGGCGCCCAACCCCTCCTCGACGCCGCCCGCCACACACGACTCCTCCCCTGACCTCAGGTGTCGCACCACCATCCAAGGGCAGGTCCTCGGCATCGGTTGACCAACGATTCACAGGCGGTACCGAAGGACGGCATCGTGATCTGCAAGGTGAATACGACGGCGAGGATCCGAGTCCGCTGAACGCACCTTCCGCGATCCACGGACGGACGGTGTGACCGTCGACGGGTCCGTTCCGACGTTGGCGTTCAACGATGTGATCCGCCGTCGCGACGCTTGCCTCACGACGGCCCGGCGTCGGATGACCCAAGGACGCCGGATCACAGTCCGGTGCCGTGAGCCCTTGGCTCCGACCTCAGCCGAGCGACGACCGGGATCGCAGCACGGCTCAGCTCGGTGGCGGGGTTCCCTGCCAGACGTAGGCGAGCATGATGCCCATCACCGCAGTGTGCGGAGCAGCGTTGTCGTACCGGGCCGTCAGCGTGTATCCCTCTCCGGCGTTCACGAAGTCGTGGAGCACGCACGGCGTGATCGACGACGGGAAGCCCATCATCCCCGGCGGGTTGTATTGAGCCACCGTCGTACACGCGACCTGGCCGGTCGAGTTCCGGCGGATACTGAGATCGATGCCACCGTCGTGGAGATGGCCACCGGCGTAGACCGCGACCCCGTTCCACGGCGCGGTGATTGCGCGTGTCTTGGTGTAGACGCTGCCCGGACCGCCGTTGCCCGGGACGTTGAACTCAGCGTTCGTGCCGCAGCCCGTGACGTCCATGAAGAACGGGGTGACCGGACGCGAGGCGGAGGCATCGGTTGCCGGGACGTAGCCGATCTTGTACTGGATGTAGATCTGCTTCGGGCTCGCCGACATATTCATCACGTGCCACAGCGAGTCCCACCGGTCGGTCGCGTTCGTGACGTAGGCATACGAGCCCCACAGGTTCAGCGGCGTGCGCTCGGCCCCGCTGCCGGCGAAGCGTTGCTTCTCCCCGGGGCAGATCGGTGACGTACGCGCGGCGTTCAACAGCAAGACATGGTGAAGATGCGCATCCATGCGTGGGATCGGGTTACCCGACGCGTCGACGAGGTCGAAGCTGAGCGTCTTGATCCCGACGTTGCCCGGAGGCCGGGGCACGTTGCTCTGGCTCGCGTTGCTCTCCCATCCCGGCTGACCCATCGCCGCGAGGTTGAACGGCCCGATGCGGTACGTCGCGTTCGTGATCGGCGGGCTCGCGGTGCTGACCCCGGTGAGCGGCGCGCACGCCGCTCCCACCAGCGCGACCAGCCCGATCAGCACACTCACCCAAACACCACGCCGCTTCATGAGGACCCCCCAAGGTCGACGGCCTCCGAATCTACCGACATCCCGCACCAACGGCGAGGGTCTGCGCCGGGCCTTACAGAACCCTCACAAAGGAGGCACACGTCGGCAGGACCACGGCTTCGACGCAGCCCACGCAGTCCGCGGCATTGCGGTACGGGTGCACGCCGGTCGTGGCTCGAGGAAGACCACCGAGAG
>CAVWPR010000052.1:0-14201 GCA_963756815.1 uncultured Acidimicrobiia bacterium | reverse complement strand
AGGAGCAGCGTGTTGCGCCACACGATGTAGCGGGCCGGGCGGTCGCCACAGCAACACCAGCGTGACGACCGGCATCACGAAGTGGATCGTCCCGTAGTAGATGTTCCAGAACGACAGGAACGGGCCCCAGTCGATGAACGCGCGCTGGATGCGCAGCTCCTGGTACAGGCCGAGCGCCTGCTCCCAGCGGATCAGGTCGCGCGCGTTGGCGAGCGCGAGGTGGGCCGAGCCCGAGACGCGCTCACGGACGTCGTCGTAGAGGAAGTAGATCGCGACCCCGAGCCCCGCCTCGACGATCCATCCGTAGCGGAAGCGGCGGGTCCAGGGCCGGACACGGGTGTCGCTCACCCCGACGGGTCGGTCCTCACGTCGACTCCCTGCGGCGCAGGATGAACGTGCCGGAGGCCGTCGACACCACGTGACCCTCGGCGTTGGTGATCGTGGTCTGCAGGTACGCGATCTGGCGGGCCAGACGCACGACCTCGCCGCGCACCGCGAGCTCCTCGCCGGCCTTGGCCCCCCGCATCGTGGAGTAGGTGATGGAGATCGTGGCGCCGCTCTCGCCCCGCTCGAGCGCGCTGTTCGTGGCGAAGTTCATCGCCGCGTCGTGGACCACCGCGTACACGCCGCCGTGGACCGCGCCGACCGGGTTGCAGGCCGACTCGGTCGGCGTCCACGCCGCCTCGACCCAGCCCTCGCCGTAGCGCCGGAAGTCGACCCCGAGCTGGCCGAGCAGCGCCATCCCGCCGTCGCCGAGGGCCTTGTCCATGTCCCGCACGGGCGTGATTGTGGCAGAGGGAACACTGACCGGCTGGGTTGGGTTCTCCCGGTGTCCGTACACTTCCGCCGTCTCGCCAATCGGCTCAGGAGTCCGCCATGCCCACCGCCGTCATCGTCGACGCAGTCCGTACCCCGCTCGGCCGCCGCAACGGCAAGCTCGCCGGCACCCATCCCGTCGACCTCGCCGCGCACACGCTGCGCGCGCTCGTCGAGCGGACCGGCATCGACCCGGCCCTCGTCGAGGACGTGATCATGGGCTGTGTCATGCAGGTCGGCGACCAGGCGGTGAACGTCGGCCGGAACGCCGCGCTCGCGGCCGGGCTTCCCGGAGAACACCGTCGGCACCACGGTCGACCGCCAGTGCGGCTCGTCCCAGCAGGCGGCCCACTTCGCCGCCCAGGGCGTGATGGCCGGCGCGTACGACGTCGTGATCGCGGCGGGCGTCGAGAACATGAGCCGCGTGCCGATGGGCGCCTCGTTCATCCAGGGCTCGATGCCGTTCGGGCCGAAGATGCTCGAGCGCTACCCCAACCTCGTCCCGCAGGGCATCTCGGCCGAGCTCATCGCCGAGAAGTGGAACATCAGCCGCGAGGACAACGACCGCTTCTCGGTGCAGTCGCACCACCGCGCCGCGAAGGCCACCGAGGAGGGCCGGTTCGAGCGCGAGATCGTGCCGATCGAGGTGACCACCGACGACGGCACCGAGCTGATGACCGAGGACGAGGGCATCCGCCCCGACTCGTCGATGGAGACGCTCGCCAAGCTGAAGCCCGCGTTCAAGCCCGACGGTGTGATCACCGCCGGCAACTCCAGCCAGATCACCGACGGCTCGGCCGCGCTGCTCGTGATGAGCGAGGAGAAGGCGGTCGAGCTCGGCCTCACCCCGCGGGCCCGCTTCCACACCTTCGCGCTCGCCGGCGTGGACCCGGTGATGATGCTCACCGGTCCGATCCCCGCCACCGCCAAGGTGCTCGAGCGGGCCGGGATGACCATCGACCAGATGGACCTGATCGAGATCAACGAGGCGTTCGCACCGGTCGTCCTGTCCTGGGAGAAGGAGCACCACCCGGACATGACCAAGGTCAACGTCAACGGCGGCGCCATCGCGCTGGGCCACCCGCTCGGCTGCTCCGGCGGCCGCCTCATGACCACGCTGCTCAACGAGCTCGAGCGCACCGGTGGCCGGTGGGGTCTGCAGACGATGTGCGAGGGTGGCGGCATGGCGAACGCCACCATCATCGAGCGCCTGGGCTGAGTCGCAGGTGGACCTCGCCCTCCGCGTCCTCGATCGCGTTGGTCGCGTGCGTCCTGCTGTACCTGCTCGCGGTGAAGGTGGTCCGGACGATGATGGCGCCCCCGCCGCCGGACGAGCCCGACATGTCGAAGGTCGAGCCGGTCGACTTCCGGTACCGGTGCATGGTCTGCGGCACCGAGGTCACCATGACCGGCTCGCCCGACGCCGAGGCGCCCGACGCCCCGCGGCACTGCCGCGAGGACATGCGCCTGCTGGGCGTCGACGCCCCGAGCTGACGCCCGAGCCGCGACGCTCAGGCCGCGACGATCGGCGGCGACGATCTCGGCCAGCCCCGCGAGCTCGTCCTCGGTGCCGATCGCGATCAGCACGTGCTGCGGGTCGATGCGCGCGTCGGGCGACGGGTTGGTGACGAACTGCCCGTCGGGCCCGCGCAGCGCGAGCACGAGCGCGCCCGAGCGGTCGCGCAGGTGGGCGTCGCGCAGGGTCATGCCCGCCACGGGTGAGCCGGGAACGATCTCGATCTCCTCGAGGCGGAACTCGAGATTGCGCTCGCGCATGACGACGTCGAGGAACTCGGCCACGTGCGGACGGAGCACGAACGCGGCCATGCGTGCGCCGCCGATGTGTTGCGGATTCACGACCCGGTCGGCGCCGGCCCGCCGCAGCTTGGGCTCGCTCTCGATGCTCCGGGCACGACTCACGATGAAGACGTCCGGTCGGCTGGCCCGGGCGCTGAGCGTGATGAACGAGTTCTCGGCGTCCTGGTCGACCGCGGCCACCACCGCGCTCGCACGCGCCAGGCCCGCGCGTGCGAGCACGGCGTCGTCGGTGGCGTCGCCGATGATCGTCGGGTGCGGGCAGTCGGCCAGCCGGGCCGCGTCGTGGTCGATGACGATCAGGTCACGACCGGCCACGGTCACCTCGGCCGCGATCGATCGCCCGACCCGGCCCCAGCCGCAGACGATCACGTGGTCGTGCATCGCGTCGATGGCTCGTTCCATGCGTCGTCTCCCGAGAACGTCCTGGATGCGACCCTCCACGAGGGTCTCGATGAGCACGCTGAAGGCGTACAGCGCGGCACCCACCCCGAGGAGGATGAGCACCATGGTGAAGATCTTCCCGGCGGTCGACAGCGGCTGGACCTCGCGGTAGCCGACCGTCGCCACGGTGGTGACCGTCTGGTAGAGGGCATCGAGGAACCCGAAGCCGAGGATCACGTAGCCGACGGTGCCGAGCACGAGCACCGCCAGCAGCAGCGCGAGCGCGCCGCCGAGACGTCGCCAGTGGCTCATGGCCGTGACGCTAGGGCCATGCGTCCCGGGCGTGCGCGGGTCAGGTGGACACCGACTCGGGGAACCAGTTGGCGTGGAAGCCGATCGGGACGCGCCGCGGCAGGTGGACGCGGGCGACGGGGCCCGCGGCCACGTCACGCGCGTCGAGGATCGCGAGGTCCGTGCGCTCGGTGGTGCGGTCGATCACGAACGTCAGGAGCCAGCCGTCGTCCTCGGCCGTACCGTCCGGGTCGGGCGCGAAGGCGTGCTCGCCCGACACCTCGTGCTCCCCGTAGAACCACTCGCTCGCGGCGCCGGTCGCGGTGTCGTACTTGACGACGCCGTGGAACTCGAACTCGAACTCCCACGTGCGGGCCATGCAGTTGTAGAGGAAGCGGGTCGGGCGGGTGGCGTGGTCGTCGTTGACACGCGGGAACTCGCCGCCCCGATCGTCGGTCTGCGCGTCGCGCACGGAGCCGGCCGCGAGGTCGATCGACCACGACCACGGCATCGGGGCCTCCTTGCCCGTCGGGTCGTCGAAGTCGAAGGCGCCCGGCATCGCGGAGAAGCGCGGCGCGCGGATCTCGACGCGGTCGCCGTCGTCCCAGGCGTTGAAGAAGTGCACGACGTACTGGTTCTCGACGTCGAACCAGCGGATGTCCGCGCCGTCGCCCCGACGCGGCATCACGCCGATGCGGGTTCCCGCCTCGGGTGCCCACCGCATCATGGATCCACCACTCATCATCGCCGCCGCGTCGAACAGCGCGGGCGAGTCGAGGAAGATCACGTGCTGCTCGGTCACCGCGAAGTCGTGGAGCATCACCGCGTTGGGGAGGTCGATGTCGGTCGAGTGCACGAGCGCGCCGCTCGCGTCGACCACGTGGTAGCGGAGGTACGGCGGGAACGGCGAGTACCCGAAGAAGAGCATCTCGCCCGACACCGGGTCGATCTTCGGGTGCGCGGTGCACGCACCGGCGAGGCGCCCGTCGAAGTCGAGCTCCCCGATCGTCGCGAGGTCGCGATCGAGCTCGGTCGGCGGGCACGCCTCCATCACCGCGAGGATGCGGCCCGCGTGCCGGAGCGTGTGCGTGTTGCCGGTGTTCTTGATCATCCCGCCCTCGGCGATCACGTCCGGCTCGGGCATCGTGAACTCCGCGAGGCCGCCGTAGAGCGCGTGGCCGCGTGCCCGCTCGGCGAGCAGCCCGCGTGACTCGACCCAGCGGTTGCGGTACCGCAGGTCGCCGTCCTCGAAGTAGACGGCGTGCACCATGCCGTCGCCGTCGAAGGGGTGGTACCTGCCCCGCGGGGCGAACTGCGGGTTGGGACCGTTGCGGACGAACATCCCTCGGAGCCCGGGCGGCACCTGCCCCGTGACCTCGAGGCGGTGGTCGTCACGTTCGTCGGTGACCGGTGCCATCAGCCCGGTCAGGAAGGGTGACGGCGGCATCGTGACGGTCATGGGAGCTCCTGCGTCCGGTGAGGTGAACAGTGTGTACCACTCCGCGGAACCCGTGAGGTTGTCCACAGGCTTGTCCCCACCCTGTGGGGAAGCACACCCCTGTCATTCCGACGCGCGGTGTGTCCACCCTGTGCACAGGGTGGTCGGGCGGTCAGCGCAGCATCGTCGCGACGATGAATCCGCCCGTCACGTAGGCGATGCCGATCAGCAGGAAGGCGTTGTTCTCGCCGCCGACCAGCATGCCGAAGTAGTTGGTCACGATCACCAACATCCCGATGAACAACAGCGAGAACATGAGCGCCGGCACCCACAGCTTGCTGGGGGGCTGGGTCTTCGCCGGCGCGGGCGTCGGCGTCCGGCGCTTGGTCTTCGACTGCGGCACGGTCGCCGAGGTTATCGGCCGGAGCGGGCGGCGTCGGTTCCGGTACCGTCGAGCCCGATGGGCGCCCGGGTCCTCGTGATCGACAACTACGACTCGTTCGTCTACAACCTCGTCCAGTACCTCGGTGAGCTCGGAGCCGAGCCCGAGGTGCACCGCCACGACGCCCTCACGCTCGACGAGCTGCGCGCCCGCGCCCCCGACGCGGTCCTCGTGTCCCCCGGCCCCGGCCGACCCGAGGACGCCGGCGTGTCGATGGACGCGATCGCGGCGTTCGGCGAGGCCGGCGTCCCGGTGCTCGGTGTGTGCCTCGGCCACCAGTGCATCGGCGCCCGCTACGGCGGCGAGGTCGTACGCGCCGAGCGGGTCATGCACGGCAAGACGTCCGAGGTCGCCCACACCGGCGTGGGGGTGTTCGCCGGTCTCGCCTCGCCGTTCACGGCGACGCGCTACCACTCGCTCGTCGTCGACGCCGCGACCGTGCCCGAGTGCCTCGAGGTGACCGCGACCACCGTCGACGGCATCGTCATGGGGCTGCGCCACCGCGAGCTGCCGGTGCACGGCGTGCAGTTCCACCCCGAGGCCGTGCTCACCGCGAGCGGCCACGACCTGCTGCGCAACTTCCTCGCGCTCGTCTGAGCGCGAGCCTCCGCCGGCGTCAGGGCAGGCGGGCGTCGGGACCGTCGACGACCGCGAGCCCGTCGGCCACGAGGGACGCGAGTGCCTCCGCGTCGAGCTCGGCGGTGGCCACCACGTCCCCGGCGCGCAGCCGCGCCATCACGACACCCCGGCGTTGGCGGAACGATCCGGCGAACGCCGGCTGGCGGGCGCGTACCTCCCCGTCCAACGTCCCGCGGGTCGCGCAGCGGCGGCGGAGCGGGCACGCGGGGCAGCGCGGCGCGCGCGGCGTGCAGATCGTGGCGCCGAGGTCCATGAGCGCGAGGAGGCGGTCCCGCCCGTCGAGCTCGCGACCCACCCGCACACTGGCCCGCTCGGCGGCGACCTCGCCGAGGAGCCGGCCCTCGACCCGCTGCACGACGCGCCGGACGTTGACCTCGATGGCAGGGACGTCGTCGTCGTCGGCCTGGGCGCGGATCGCGGCCGCGGTGTAGCGCCCGACGCCGGGCAGGGTCGTGAGCTCGCGCGGCCACCCGTCGGTGGCGATCACGCGGGACGCCTCCCACAGCCGTCGCGCCCGGCGTGGGTAGCCCAGCCGGCCCCAGGCCGCGAGGACGTCGCCGAGGGGCGCGTCGGCCATGACGGCCGGCGTCGGGAACCGCGTGATGAACGCCGGCCACGCCGCGAGCACCCGCGCCACCTGCGTCTGCTGGAGCATCACCTCGGAGACCAGGACCGTCCAGCGGTCGCGCGTCGCCCGCCAGGGCAGGTCGTGGCGACCGTGGTCGCCGTACCAGGCCGCCAGTGGCGCGGCGCGGGTCACGACGCCGAGATCAGGGGCCGGGAGTGGTCGAGCTCGTCGTCGACGAGCTGGTGGTCGTCGCCGCGGCGCCGACGGTGATGGTCACCGTGGATCCCGCGTTGGCCCGGCTCCCGCCGGTGGGGCTCTGGCTGATGACGCGTCCCGCGCTGCCCGGGCTCGTCACCGTGGTGACCTCGACGCGGAATCCGTCGTTCTCGAGCGTGCTCGTGGCCGACGACTGGCTCTGACCGACGACGTCCGGGACCGTCACCTGCCGAGGTCCGGAGGAGATCACCAGCGTGACCGTCGAGTCCCTGGCCGCCGGGTTGCCCGCGCCGGGTTGCGTGCGGATGACCTGTCCGGAAGGGACGCTTCCCGACGACTCGGTGGTCGCGGCCACGCGGAAGCCCGCGTTGGCGAGTTGCTGCGTGGCGTCGACCTGGCTGAGACCGCTCACGTCGGGGACCACGATCGGCGCCGGGCCCTGCGAGACCACGACGGTGACCACGCTGTTCGGGTCCACCCGCGCGCCGGCCTTCGGCGACGTGCGGATGACGATGTTCGCCGGCACGGTGTCGCTCTGCTCGGAGACGGGGTTGACCTGGAACTGCAGGTCCTCGAGCCGTTTGGT
This sequence comes from uncultured Acidimicrobiia bacterium, assembly GCA_963756815.1. Lineage (GTDB taxonomy): Bacteria > Actinomycetota > Acidimicrobiia > IMCC26256 > JAENVU01 > JAENVU01. Next base: position 7,006 of record CAVWPR010000052.1, on the reverse strand, counting down.
CGCGTCCTGGCTCGTGAGGCCCGCGACCTTCGGGATCTTCACCTTCACGCCACCCGAGGAGACCGACAACGTCACCGTCCGGCCGACGGGCACGAGCGCGCCCTCCTCCGGGTTCTGGGCGAAGACCTCGCCGACGGGCCGCGTGTTCGACTCGCGCACGACCTGGACCTTGAAGCCCTGGCCCTCGAGGATCTGGCGGGCTCGGGCCACCTGCTCGCCGACCACGCTGCGCACCGCGACCGTCTTCACGCCGGTGCCGTTGTCGCTGAAGACCTGGACGAGCAGGAAGGCGATGAGGGCGATCAGCACGACGAGGAACGCCACCACCAGCGCGACCGGGCCCCGGTTGCGCTTCGGCGGCGTCGCCGCGCCGGCAGGCGGCGCGACGGACGTGCGGGCCATGGCCACGGTCCGGTCGCCGGTGGCGGCCGCGACCGCCGCGGTCGCGGGGCCGCCCACGGGCGCCTGGCCGCGCGTGAAGCGCATGAGGTCGGTACGGAGCTGGTCGGCCGACTGGTAGCGGCCCGCGGGGTCCTTGGCGAGGCAGGTCAGCACGATGGCCTCGAGCGCGGGCGGCAGGCCGGGCCGGCGTCGTGACGGTGGCACCACCGGCTCGCGCACGTGGAGGTAGGCGACCGAGACCGCGCTGTCGCCCGCGAAGGGCACCACGCCCGTGAGCATCTCGTAGAGCACGACGCCGAGCGAGTAGATGTCCGAGCGCGCGTCGACCGCCAGTCCCTGTGCCTGCTCGGGTGAGAAGTAGGTGGCGGTGCCCATCACCGCGCCGGTGCGGGTGAGGCCGTCGCCGGCACCGTTGGCCCGGGCGATCCCGAAGTCGGCCACCTTCACCTGGCCGTCGGGGGTGAGCAGCACGTTGCCGGGCTTGATGTCGCGGTGCACCACGCCGGCGCGGTGGGCGGCGGCGAGGGCCTTGGCGATGTCGGCGGCGATCCCCGCCGCGGCCACCGGCTCCATCGGTCCCTGCGCGATGACGTCGCGGAGGGTGTGGCCCTCCACGTACTCCATCACGATGAACGAGGTCTCCTGCTCCTGGCCCCAGTCGTAGACGGCGACGATCGTGGGGTCGTTCAGGCTCGCGGCGGCCTGGGCCTCGAGGCGGAAGCGCTCGACGAACGTCCCGTCGCGCGACAGCTCGGCGGGCAGCACCTTGAGCGCGACGGGACGGTCGAGCTTGCGGTCGTGCGCGAGGTAGACGTTCGCCATCCCGCCGCGAGCGATCTCACGGACGATCTCGTAGCGGTCGGCGTACACGGAGGGGTCAGCCATGCGGTGCGGTCACGCTACCTGTCGTCCGTCGCGTTTCCGGGTAGGCGCGCGCACGTGCGACGACGCGTCATTGCACCGGCGTGGACAGCAGGAACTGCAGCATGTCCCGTGCGATCGGCGCCGCGACGCGTCCGCCGGTGGCCTCGTTCGAGAGGTTGCCGCCGTGCTCGACGATCACCGACACCGCGTACTGCGGCGCCTCGGCCGGGGCAAATGCCACGAACCACGCGTGCGGCGCGGCACCCTCGGTGGTCTGCGCGGTCCCGGTCTTGCCCGCGACGGTGACGCCGGGCAGGCGCGCCGCGGTGCCCGTGCCCTGCTGCACCACCTGCACCATGTAGTCGCGGACCTGCGCGGCGGTGGCTTCCGACGTGGCGCGCTTCCAGACCTTCGGCGCGATCGTCTCGAGGGGCTTGCCCGCGTCGTCGGTGACGCTGTGGCCGACGTGCGGCTGCATGATCACGCCCTTGTTCGCGATCCCGGCCGCGACGAGCGCCATCTGGAGCGGCGTCGTGAACACGTTGCCCTGACCGATCCCCGCGAGCGCGAACTCCGGCTTGTTGCTCTCGAACGACCCGGCCGGCGGTCCGGTGCTCACGACCGCACCGGGGGCGACGTCGAGCGGGGGCGCCGAGTAGATCCCGAACTGACCCATCGCCGGCGGGAACTTCTCGCCCAACTGGAGGCCGAGGCGGGCGAACGTGATGTTGCAGGACTCGATGAAGGACTCCTCGAGGGAGCCGCCGCACCGCTCACCGCCGAAGTTGCTGATCGACCGCCCGGCCTGCGGCGGGAGGAACGACGTGCCGAACGGGAAGCTCATGCCGGTCACGCCGGGGATGTTGTCGAGCGACGCGGTGGTCGTGACCGTCTTGAACGTGGAGCCCGGGGGATAGATCTCGCGATAGGCCCGCGGCAGGCTCGGCTTGTTCGGATCCGGCGTTCAGCAGGTCGAAGTAGGTCTGCACGAGCTTCGGGCTGTGACTCGCGAGCGGCGTGGGGTCGAAGCTCGGGTTGGAGTACATCGCCACGATCTCTCCGGTGGCGGGGACGATCACCACCACCGAGCCCTTCTGGCTCCCGAGCAGCTCCTTCGCCTTCGCCTGCGCGTCGACGCGCAGGCTGGTCCTGAGGTTGCCGACGCGCTTCTTGCCCTTGAGGAAGTCGACCACGTCCTGCAGCCCGATGGTGGACCGGCCCTTGCCGAGGAGCAGGTCGTTGTACGTGGACTCCAGGCCCGTGCTGCCGACGGTGATCGACTGGTAGCCGACGACCTGCGACGTCAGGTCCTTCTGGGGGTACAGGCGCTGCTTGCCGTACTCGTCCTTGGTGTTCACGGACCGGGCGAGCACCGTGCCCTCGGCACTGATGATCTTGCCGCGCGGGGAGTTGAACTGCTCGAACAGGTGGCGCGGGTTGCCGCCGTTGTTCGCGAGCTTCTTCGCGTCGACGACCTGGAGATACGTGAGCTGCCCGACGAGCACGAGCAGCAGCACGACCACGCCGTACGCGACGCGCCGGATCCCGACGTTCATGACGGAACGGGCCGTGAGCGAGGCGTCGACGCTCGAGCACCGATATCGCGGTCGCCGAGCGGGGCCCGAGCGGCCCGGCCCAACGGGCCGAGAGCGGGACAGTCGCTCATGCGTGCGCCGACTCGATGGCCTGGAGCCGCTCGGCGTCCTCCACGATGCGCTCCTCCTCCGCCGCGGACTCGTCGGAGATGCGCAGGAGCAGCGCGAGGATCACGAAGCTCGCGATGAGCGACGACCCGCCGTAGGACACGAACGGCAGCGTCACGCCGGTGAGGGGGATCACCCGCGTGATCCCGCCGACGATCACGAACGTCTGCACGCCGAGGCTCGTGGCGAGACCGGCCGCGAACAGCTGGGTGAAGGGTCGCGACGCCTGGATCGCGATGCGGAACGCGCTGCCGACGAGGAGCAGGAAGGCGCCGATGACGGCGACGGTCCCGATCAGGCCGAGCTCCTCGCCGATCGCCGCGAAGATGAAGTCGGTGTTGTGCACGGGGATCTGGAACGGGATCCCCCGCCCGATCCCCCTGCCGGTGAACCCGCCGCTGCCGAAGGCGAACAGGCTCTGGGTGATCTGGAAGCCGCGGTTGTGGATGTCCTGCCACGGGTTCAGCCAGATGGTCACGCGGTCCTGCACGTGCGTGAAGAGCTGGTAGGTCACCACGACCGCACCGGCGAAGAGGATGCCGCCGACGATCACGTACGCCGACCGCTGCGTCGCGATGTAGAGCATCGCCATGAACACCGCGAAGAACAGCAGGGAGGAGCCGAGGTCCTTCTGCTGCACCATGATCAGGATCGAGAGCGCCCACGGGACGAGCAACGGACCGAGGTGCTTCGGGTCGGGGAGGTGGAGCCGGCCGATGCGGCGGCTGCCCGAGCTCAGCAGCTCCCGCTTCTCCACCAGGTAGGCCGCGAAGAACACCACGAGCAGGACCTTCGCGATCTCGCCGGGCTGGATGGTGAAGCCGCCGATGCGGATCCAGAGGCGTGCGCCGTTGATCGTCGCGCCGAGGCCGGGGACGAGGGGCAGGAGCAGGGCGCCCACGCCGAGGAGCAGGAACGTGTACTTGTACCGGCTGAGCGACCGCGCGTTGCGGACGAAGAAGAGCGTGAGCGTGAAGACGCCGACACCCACCGCGATCCACACCGCCTGGGTGGGCGCGACGCGAATGGGATGGTGCTGGGCATCGAGGTCCGGGTGCAGGTCGAGGCGCGTCGAGCATCACGAACCCGATGCCGAGGAGCAGGCTCGCGATCGGCAGCAGCGTGGCGTCGGCACGCGGCGCGAGCCGACGCACCGCGAGGTGCGCGCAACCGAACAGTCCCACGAGCACCGCGAACAGCGCGAGCGTCCCCGTCGGGATCGCCGGCGCCTTCGAGAGCCCGAGGAGCACGTAGCCGGACGCGGTGATGATGATGGCGAGCAGCCCGAGGCTGAGCTCCCGGGTCCGGCGGTAGCGGGCGAGCGCCGAGCGCGCCCGGACGGGCGCGGTCACGGTGCCGTGGTCGCCGGTGTGGTCGTGGTGGTGGCGACCGGCGCGGTGGTCGGGATCGTGACCGGAATGGTGGTGGTGGTCGTCGTCGTCTGGTTCGCCCGGGCGCGCCCGACGAACGCGAGCGCGGCGTCCTTGGAGTCGAAGTCCTTGCTGCTCGCTCACGCTCTGACGGAAGTCGTCGGTGAGCCGGCCGCGGCGCGAGCGTCGTGCGCTCCACCACGGTCGGGTCCCACAGGAGGACGCCGCCGGGGCGACCCTGGTACACGACGACCTTCCCGCGGTCGAAGGCCACGAAGTACGAGTTGCGGGCGTACCAGCCGATCGCGGCGATGCCGACGCCCACGATCACGAGGATCGGCACGACGAACGCGAGCACCCGCCCGGTCGCCCGCCAGCCGCGCCGGGCCCGGCGCGGCTCCCGGAAGCGGGCCGTGTCGCGCGGCGGCGCCGTCGCCTCCGCTGCGGGCGACGGCGAAGGTGACGGCGACGGCGCGGCGTCCATGCTCGTCGTGGTGGTGACGACGCCCACCGCCGTCGGCTCCACGACCTCCACCGGCGGCGCGGGCGTCCCGGCCGGGCGCGGCCGGATCGCGGCGGCCACCGAGCTCGGCAGCGGGTCCTTGGCCTCGGCCTGGGCGTCGAGCACGACGACGGTGATGTTGTCCTCGCCGCCGGCCGCGTTCGCCGCGTCGACGAGGGCGTTCGCGGCCGCGGTCGGGTCCGCGTGCTCGCGGAGGATCTCGCCGATCGCTGGCGGGCCGCACCATCGACGTGAGCCCGTCGGAGCACAGGATCACGCGGTCGCCGCCCTGCAGGACGAGGGAGTACACGTCGACCTCGACCGACGAGTCGACGCCGAGCGCACGGGTGATGATCGAGCGCTGCGGGTGGACCGCGGCCTGCTCCTCGGTGAGCCGGCCGTCGCGGATCAGCTCCTCCACCAGGCTGTGGTCCGTGGTCAGCCGTTCGAGCCGGTCACCCCGCAGGAGGTAGGCGCGCGAGTCGCCCACGTGGGCGATGGTCAGCGTGCCGTCGTCGAAGATCGCCGCGGTGAGCGTCGTGCCCATTCCCGCGAGCTCGGTGTCGCCGGCGGCCTTGTCCCACACCGCGGTGTTGGCGCGACCCGACCGCATCGGCGACCGGTGTGCCCTCGTCCACCGCGAGGCGCAGGCCGTCGAGCGCGGTGGCGCTGGCGATCTCGCCGGCGCGGTGGCCGCCCATGCCGTCGGCGACGGCGAAGAGGTCGAGCCGCCGGTCGACGAGGTAGGAATCCTCGTTGCCGTCGCGCACCTGGCCCGTGTCGGTGGACGCGCCCGAGACGATCCTCATCCGGCGTCCCGGCCGTCGGTCCGGCGGCGTGCGGCCGTCACTTCACGAGCTCCATCACCGTCTGACCGAACTGCACGCGGTCGCCGGGGCGCAGGCGCGTCGGCTCGACCACCGACTCGCCGTTCAGCAGCGTGCCGTTGGTGGACCCGAGGTCCTCGACGTAGGGATCGCTGCCGCGCATGAAGATGCGCGCGTGCACCGTCGAGACGAACGTGTCGTCGGCGAGCACGACCGCGCAGCCCGCGCCCCGACCGACCGACAGCTCCTCGCCGAGCGAGAACGCCTCGCCGGCGCGGTTCGACGGGCTCGACGATCACGAGCTCCCATCGCTTGCCGCTGCGCTCGCGGCGCGACGGCGCCATCGCCGCGACCGGAGCGGCGCCGGGTGCCACGCCGGCCGCCGGGACGGGGATCCGGCCGGGCCGGAGCTCGGCCAGCACCGTGCGGACGACCCGGAACAGGAACAGGTAGACGAGCGCGAGGAAGCAGTACTCGAGGATCGTGAGTGCGCCGGAGTCCACGGGGTGGCGCCTACGACGCCTCGAACCGGATCGCGACCGCCGCGATGCCGACGAGGTCGCCGTCGGCGAGCAGGTGCTCCTTGACACCTTCGTGCCGTTGACGGTGGTGCCGTTCAGCGAGCCGAGGTCCACCAGGCGGTAGCCGTCGGGCTCGGGCCGGACCTCGGCGTGGCGGCGCGAGGCGAGGGCGTCGTCGATGGTGAGGTCGCAGTCGGGGAGCCGGCCGATCGAGAAGATCGCGTCGGTGAGCGGCAGGCGGGTGCCGTCGGTGAGGACGAGCGCGCCGACGCGGCCGCCCGACCCCTCCTTCAGCGCCGACTCGATCTCGAGGTCGCCGCGCCGAAGGTCCGGGTCCTCCACCAGGCGCACCGAGACCGGCCCGATGAAGTGGTAGCCCTCGGCCCGGGCGTGCTCCCGGGCCTCGGTCTCGAGCTCGGTCTCGAGCACGTCGGCGTAGTCGTCGAAGCGCAGTGCGTCCTCGGTGCACAGGACGACGGTGAAGTCGTTGGGGACGACGGTGCCGCGCACGCCGAGCGTGCGGCGGGCGTCCATCTCCCGGAGCAGCCGGCGTGCGACCTCCACGGGCTGCAGCCCACTGCGGAAGGCCTTGGTGAACGCGCCCTCGACCAGTCGCTCGAGCCGGCGCTCGAAACCCTGCACACCCATCGGATCGAGTGTACGGCCCCGCCCCCGCGCGACCCCGGCGTTCGGAAGGGCGGTTTTGTGTCCTTGCTAACCTTCGGCGCTCCACTCGGGCGAGTGGCGGAATTGGCAGACGCGCAGGCTTCAGGTGCCTGTGTCCGAAAGGATGTGGGGGTTCAAGTCCCCCCTCGCC
>CAVWPR010000051.1:0-34671 GCA_963756815.1 uncultured Acidimicrobiia bacterium | reverse complement strand
GGCAGGGCTCATCCGCTCGAGCAGCTCGCGGCTCGCGTCAGCGACCGCCCGCCGCTCGGCGTCGGTGGTCGCGGACGCGAGCCGGGCCACGAGGAGCACGAGCTCCTCCACGAAGTCGCGGAGCTCGGAGTCGACGTTCGCGACCTTGGAGAACGGGAAGGCCACCGTCACCGACGGGCTGCCGTGCCGACCGCCGATCACCGTGCGACCCGGAGCGTCCGGCACGATCTCCTCACCGCTCATCGTCCACCTCCGGCCTGGGGTCCCGCCGACCCTACGGGTCCGGTCGCGGATCGTCACGCGCCACGACGGAAGCCGCCCTCGGAGTCGATCGCCTGACCGGTGATCCAGCCGCCCTCGTCCGACACCAGGAACGCGACGAGATTCGCGGCGTCGGAGGGCATGCCCCAGCGCCCCGACGGCATCAGCTCGGCCACCTCGACCTGCAGCATCGGCTCGGCCCAGCCGGTGTCCGTCGGACCCGGGTTCACGCAGTTCACCGTGATGCCGCGGGCGGCCAGGTGGTCGGCGAGCGTCGGCGTCATCTGGTGGATGGCGCCCTTGCTCACCGCGTAGGGCAGCTCGCCGGCCATCGGGCCGAGGTGCTGGCCGGAGGTGAACAGCACGACGCGACCGCCGGGGCGCGCGTCGTCGTGCTCGGCGGCGAACGCCTGGACCAGGAGCAGTGACGCGCGCGCGTTCACCGCCCAGGCGGCATCGAGCTCGGCTGCGGTCAGGTCCTCCAACGACTGGTGCGAGCTCCGGGCGTGGTTCGCGACGAGGACGTCGAGCGCGCCGAACCGCTCGATCGCGGCATCCACCGCGAGTGCGGGCGTGTCGGCGTCGAGGAAGTCGAGCGTGCGGTGGGCGACGCGGTCGGCCGGGCCGAGGGCGGCGACCAGCGTGTCGACACCGTCGGGATCGGCGCCCCAGGGGTGCTCGGCGTCGTGGGGTGCCCACGAGTGCACGAGCACGGAGGCGCCGTCGTCGAGCAGCCGGCGCGCGATCGCGAACCCGATGCCCGCGCGTCGGCTCACGCCGGTGACGAGCGCGACCCTGCCGTCCAGCGGTGCGTCCATGCCCGGTCAGCGTAGGGTCCGGCCCCGCGAGTCGAGAGGGGAACTCATGGCGGAGCAGGCGAGATCCACGGGTGGCGGCAACGTCCACGACTGGGGTCCGCTCGTGGGCGATCTCGCGGCGCGTCGTGAGCGGGCGCTCGGCATGGGCGGCGAGCAGTTCGTCGAGCGCCAGCGCAGTCTCGGCAAGCTCACGGTGCGCGAGCGCCTGGATCTGCTGCTCGACCCGGGCACCTGGGTGGAGTACGGGATGCTCGCCGACCACATGGATCCCGGCCTCGGCGACCGCTACCTCGCGGCCGACGGCGCGGTCACGGGCATCGGCGAGATCGACGGCCGGCCGGTGGCGGTCGCGGCGTACGACTTCACGGTCATGGCCGGTTCGATGGGCGGGGTCGGCGAGAACAAGATCCGGCGGATGCGTCACCACGCGGTCAGCCAGCGCATCCCGATGGTCTGGCTGCTCGACTCCGCCGGCGCGCGCATCCAGTCCACCAGCGGGTCGACGTTCGCCGGCGCCGGTGACCTGTTCCGCGAGCAGGTCGCGATGAGCGGAGTGGTGCCGATGGTCGCGGCGATGCTCGGACACTGTGCGGCGGGCACGGCGTACATCCCTGCGCTCGCCGACTTCGTGCCGATGGTGAAGGGCACGTCGTCGATGGCGCTCGGCGGCCGGCACCTGGTGAAGGCCGCGGTGGGCGAGGACGTCACCGAGGAGGAGATGGGCGGCTCCGCGGTGCACACGAAGATCAGTGGTGTCGCCGATCTCGAGGTGGCCGACGACGCCGAGTGCCTCCGCATCGTGCGCGACTACCTGTGCTTCTTCCCGCAGCACAACCAGGAGGCGCCGCCCGTCCGTGCGACGCGCCGATCCCGTCGACCGCCGGGTCGAGGAGGTCTATGACATCGTCCCGACCGCGCCACGTCGGGCGTACGACATGCGCAAGGTGATCGCGGCGGTCGTCGACGACGGCGAGTTCTTCCCGATGAAGGGCGAGTGGGCGAAGAACATCGTGACGGGGCTGGCGCGAGTCGGTGGCGAACCGGTCGGCATCGTGGCCAACCAGCCGATGGTGCTCGGCGGCGCGCTCGACGTGAACGCGGCGGACAAGGCGGCGCGGTTCGTCTGGCTCTGCGACGCGTTCGGGATCCCGCTCGTGTTCCTGCACGACGTGCCCGGGTTCATCGTGGGCTCGGCGGTGGAGAAGCAGGGGATCATCCGCCACGGCGCCAAGATGCTCTTCGCGGTGAGCGAGGCGACGGTACCCAAGATCAGCGTGATCCTGCGCAAGAGCTACGGCGCCGGGTACTTCGTGATGAACGGGCTCGCGTACGAGGCCGACTACATCGTGGCGTGGCCGACGGCCGAGATCGCGGTGATGGGGCCCGACGGCGCGGTGAACATCATCCATCGCAAGACGCTCGAGGCCGTCCCCGAGGAGGAGCGCGCCGCCAAGCGACTCGAGCTCGCCGAGGAGATCCGAGCGAACATCGATCCGTACATCGCGGCCGGCCACGCCCAGCTCGACGACGTGATCGATCCGGCCGAGACGCGTGCGGCGATCGCCCGCGGTCTCGGGGTGTCGCGTGCGAAGCGGGTCGAGCGGCCCTGGCGCAAGCACGGCGTCCTCCCGGTCTGACGTCCGTGCCGCTCAGCCGCCGCGAGTTCCTGGGTGCAGGCGCGCTCGGCGCCGCCGCGCTCGCCGTGCCGCGTCGTCTGCTGGTGCGCGACCGGCCCGACGCCGGGACCCCGCAGCGCGTCGTGGTCATCGGTGCCGGCCTCGCGGGTCTGACCGCGGCCCACGACCTGCGTGACGCGGGATGGGACGTGTTGGTGCTCGAAGCGCGCCGGCGTGTCGGTGGTCGCGTGCACACGGAGCGCGCCGCCTTCTCCGGTGGGCTCCACGCAGAGACCGGCGGGGAGTCGATCGACGACAACCACACCGCGCTGCGCGCCCTCGTCACGAAGTGGGGCCTGCACACCGACCATCGCCTCGCCGACCGCGAGAACCGCGCCACTACCTACGTGCGAGGGCGCCGGCGCTCGGCGGCGGCGTACGTCGCCGGTCGGAACGGGCGCGTGCTCGACGACTACGACCGCTACTACACCGCGGTCGACGCGCTGGGCGTGGGCGTCGACCCGGAGCGACCCGACGCCGCGCCGCACGCCGAGCGCCTCGACCGGCGGAGCCTGGCCGACTTCATCGACGGCCTGCACCTCGTCCCGGAGGCCCGGTTCCTGGTCGACATCTCGGAGACCAGCGAATACGCCGCCGAGCCCGAGAACCTCTCACTCCTGTTCGTCGCGCAGCAGGCCGCCGTCGTCCACGACGTGCCCGACACCGCGGCCGAGACGATGCGGATCTCAGGGGGCAACGACGGGCTGCCGCGTGCCATGGCGGCCGCGCTGGGCCCCGCGCTGCGACTGGGCGCCGAGGTGTCGAGGATCGAGTCGTACCGCGATCACGTGACCGTGACGAGCTCGCACGGACGCATCGACGCGGCGCACGTGGTGCTCGCGCTCCCGCCGCGCCCGCTCCGCTCGATCGATTTCGTCCCTGCGCTGGCGCGGGAGGTGCGGACGGTGGTCGAACGGCTCGAGCTCGGTCCGGCGGTCAAGGTCATGACCCAGTACGCGGACCGCTTCTGGACCGAGGGCGGCGCGTCGGGCCTCGTGATCTCGGACCTGCCGTTCCACATCGCCTGGGACGCGACCGACTCCGTGCCGGGCGACGCCGGGATCCTCACCACCTTCACCACCGGCCGGTCCGCGGTCCGGCTCGGCGCACGGGGCGACCGGCACCGGATCGAGGACGTCCGGGGCCAGGTCGCGGCGCGTCTTCCCCGCGCGCCCGCGGCTGCGCTCACGTCGGCGACGAAGGCCTGGCGCAACGACCGACGCACCGGTGGCGGCTACGCGGCGTGGGCGCCGGGGCAGTTCCTCGGTGCGTGGAGCGAGCTGCGCCGGCCGCACGGACGCCTGCACTTCGCCGGCGAGCACACCGAGGCGCTCGCGGGTTACATGGAGAGTGCGGTCAGGAGTGGGCACCGCGTGGCGCTCCGCATCACCCACTAGCCCCGTGGACGCACCGATTACTGTGCGCCGCCATGGCCGAGATCCGCGCGGAGATCACCGCGAACGTGTGGCAAGTCGTGGTCGACGAGGGGCAGCTGATCGCCGAGGGCGACGAGATCTGCATCCTCGAGTCGATGAAGATGGAGATCCCCGTCGTGACCGAGACGCCCGGCGTCGTCCGCGAGCTGCACGTCGCCCCGGAGCAGGTGGTGCACGAGGGCGATCTCATCGCGGTGATCGACGAGTCGTGAACCCGACGTGCGCCTGAGAGAACGATGATTCACTGGCAGGAGCCGGCGCCTCACGTCGGTCTCGCGATCCTCGACCGCCCGGAGCGCCGCAACGCGCTCAACGCGGAGCAGTGCGACGCGTTGCGCGGTCACCTGGAGCAGAGCCACCACCTGCGGGCCATCGTGCTCGCGGGCGAGGGCACGTCGTTCTGCGCCGGCGCCGACATCGTGCGCCGCACCGAGGAGCACACCGGTCTCGCTCACGGCAAGGAGGACTCGTTCCGGCCCGCGTTCGAGCTGCTGTGCGACGAGATCGAGCACCATCCGGCGCCGATCATCGCGGCAGTGCACGGGCCTGCGATCGGCGCCGGGACGCAGCTGGTCGTGGCGTGTGACTTCCGTGTCGCCGGGCCGGACGCAGTCTTCGGCATCCCGGCGTCCAAGCTCGGGATCGTCTTGAGCCCCGCGAACGTGCGGCGCCTCGTGCAGCTCGTCGGTCATCACAACGCGAAGGACCTGCTCGTCACGAGCCGCTACGTCGACCGCGACGAGGCGAACCGCCTCGGCCTCGTCACGAAGTACGTCGACCACGCGCGGGGCGGAGCGATTGCGTTCGCGTCCGAGATCGCCGCGCTCGCGCCGATCACCGTGCAGTCGCACAAGCGGGCGGTCACGCTGTGCAACGAGCTCGGCGTGCTCGACGGCGACGCCGCCGACGAGGTCCGCGCCATGGAGCAGCGGGCGTTCCTGAGCGACGACCTCCAGGAGGGACTCGCCGCGTTCGCCGAGAAGCGGACCGCGAACTTCGAGGGTCGCTAGCCCAGCTGGTCGGCGAGGAGCTTCGCGATCGGCCAGGCGCCGTCGGTGGTGTTGCTCATCACCGTCCACGTGCGCGCCGGATCGGCTCGGTGCTCGGACCGGAACGAGATGCCCGCGTCGCATCCCTCGAGCCGGACCGCGTCGCCGCCGGGCGCGAGCCAGAAGCCGAGGCCGTAGCGCTGGTCGTCGCCGGTGGCGCCGGAGCGGTCGCGAGTCATCTCCACGACCGTCGCCGGCGTGACGAGGTCGCCCGCGAAGAGGGCCCGCCAGAACTGGTCGATGTCGGTCAGCGTGCTCGAGAGGCCGCCGTCGCCGCCGCCGACCGCGGGCAGGTGCAGCGCGTTGGTGCGGCCGTCGTTCAGGTAGCCGACCGCGAGTCCCGGCGTGGGTGTGTCGGCGCGGTGGAACCCCGTCGCGGTGAGCCCGGCGGGTGCGAGCACGAGCTCGTCGAGCAACGCGGGAAAGGGCACGAGGCTGACGCGCTCGGCGATGAGCGCGAGCAACACGAAGGCAGCATTGTTGTATGCGAACGCGGTGCCCGGAGCCGTCACCTGGGGGTGTCCGTCGAGCACGGCCAGCCACGCCTCCGTCGTGTCGAGGGTGTGCAGCGGCACGGTGAGCACGTAGTCCTCGACGTCGAGCTCCGACTCGTCCATGAAGTCGCCGATGCCCGACCGGTGGGCGAGCAGTTGCTCGACGGTGACGCCGTCGTCGACGAGTGGGAGGTCGTCCCCGAGGATCGACCGCGCGGTCGTGTCGAGGTCGACGAGTCCGCTCTCGACGAGCCGCATCACGGTGAGCGCGGTGAAGCTCTTCGTCCCACTGGCGATCGCGAAGCGCGTCGAGACGGTGTTCGGGACCGAGTGGGCGCGGTCGGCGAGCCCGTAGGCCCGCAGCAACAGCGTCTCGTCGCCCTCGGTCACGTTCACGGCCCCGGAGAAGCCGGTGTCGGCCGCGAGCGCATCGACGTGGCCGGCCAGGTCGAACATCGCCGCAGGTTAGGTGCCGGGCCCGGGAACCGACCCGGCCGCGCCGTCGTCCAAGGGGGCGGTTCGGTCGCGACCCGGCGACCGGCGGTACCCAGGGGGGTCCCATGGCGGTCGAACGCGGACGCGTGTGGAGGAAGGCGGTGATCGGCGCGATTGCGGGGGCGCTGCTGCTGCTGGTGGCCGCGGTGCCCGCGGGCGCGTGCGGCGGGCTCGTGGGCGAGAACGGCACGATCCGGCTGGTGCGGACCACGACGCTCGCGGCCTACCACGCGGGCATCGAGCGCTACGTCACGTCGTTCGCCTTCACCGGCGAGGGCAAGGAGGTCGGCTCGATCGTCCCGCTCCCCGCGGTGCCGACGACGGTGGAACGCGGCGGCGACTGGACGCTGCAACGACTCGCACGCGAGGTCGCGCCACCGGTCGAGGACGTCGCGTTCGCAGGGGCGAGCGCCGCCAGGTCGTCCGACGCCGAGGTGCTCCTCCAGACGAAGATCGACGCGCTCGACATCACGGTCGTCAAGGGCGGCGGGGATGCAGTGGGGAAGTGGGCCCTCGATCACGGGTTCTTCCTCTCGCCGGACGCGCCCGAGGTGCTCGACTTCTACGCGGCCCGCAGCCCGATCTTCATGGCCGCCCGCTTCGACGCGTCACGCGCCGGCCGCGCTCGGCCAGCGCAGTGGCGACGGCACGCCGATCATGGTCACGATGCCGACCGACCGGCCCTGGGTCCCGCTGCGGATCCTCGGACTCGGCGCCGCCCCGAACCTCACCATCCGGGCCGACGTCTTCCTGCTCACCGATACGCAGCCCAAGCTGCTCGCCGGTGGTCGCGGCCTCGGTCTGGAGCGGAGCGAGCCGGCCCCCGAGTCGCTGCTCACCGACCTGCGAAGCGACAAGGGGATGGGCTGGGTGCCGAGCTCGATGTGGTTCACGCACCTGCCGCTCGATGTCGCGGCCCGCGACCTCGACTACGACCTCGCGGTCGCGGTGGCACCGCGGTCGCTGCCCCGGCTCGCCGACGCCGGGATCAGCGCCCCCGATGCGGTGGTCCCGTCGCCGGTCGCGACGGCGGGCCCGGCCGTCTGGCCGTGGCCGCTCGGGATCGCGGCCGCCTTCGGCGCGTTCTGGTGGCTCCGCCGCCGGGCCGTGCGCGCCGAGCGCGCCGGGTTCGGGGCATGAGCCGGCGCCGCGCCGGGCTGGTCGCCGTGGCGATCGGCGTCGCGCTGGTGGCCGGTGGCTACGGCCTCGTCGCCGCCGACGCCGGCGCGTCGTCGGGTCCGATTCGGGGGCCGGGGCTGGTGACGGTGACCGTCGACATCCGCTTCAGTCACTTCCGGCTCGACGACCTGCGGGTGCGGCCGGGCACGCTCGTGCGGTTCGTGGTGCGCAACCACGATCCGATCAACCACGAGTTCGTGGTCGGTCCGCCGTCGGTGCACGCCGCGCACGCCCACGGCACCGAGCGCACCCACCCGCCGGTTCCCGGTGAGGTGTCGGTGGGTCCCGACGGCATCGGCGAGACGGTGTACCGCTTCGACCGGCCGGGGTCGGTGGAGTACGCGTGCCATCTGCCCGGCCATCTCGCGTACGGGATGGTGGGAACGATCAGCGTCGTGCGTTCCTAGTAGCCCGGCGGCAGCACGCGCTCGAGGTAGAAGCAGAACACCGCGTAGACGGCGAGGAACGCGACCGCGCCGGCCACCCACACGTACCACCGGCGCTGGTTCCGGAACAGCCACCACCAGCCGGCGCCCACGAGGGCGACGACCAGGCCCCACCAGACCACGGGCCAGCGCGACTGGCGTGAGCCGGAGAGGTCGTCGACCGTCGAGCTCTTGCCGGCGGGGACGATCGCGGGCGGCGCCGGTGGCGGGCTGACGTCCGCGTCGAGCCGGGCCTTCACCACCAGGCGCTCGCGTGCGGAGTACTTCGGATTGCAGGTGGTGAGGGTCAGGGTGGCGTCGAGGGTGGCGTCGAGCACCTCGGTCTGCTTCGGCGACACGATGAGCTGGCCCGTGACCGTGTAGGTGAAGGTGCCCGACGTCGTGACGATGATGATCTTGTCCCCCGGGGACAGCTCGTCGATCCGGTTGAACGGCGCCCCGTACGTGGTGCGGTGCCCGGCGATCGCCGCATTGCCGATCTGGCCGGGCATGGGGGAGTCGGGGTAGTGGCCGGGACCCTTGCGCAGGTCGGGCACCGCCACGCCCTGGACGATCGCCCGATCGAGGCCGATCTTGGGGATGTGGATCAAGCCGACGCCGTCGCCCTCCGCCGGGGCCGGTGGCGGCGCGGTCGTCGTGGTGGTCCCGAGGACGGGCTTGCGGGCCGCCTTCGACTCGGCGATCTGGTGCTTGAGCTCGCTCTGGAGGTGTGACTGCTCGCGCGCCTCGTAGATGCCGGTGCCCCACAGCTGGTACGCCACGAACAGGAGCAGCAGCGTCCCGACGGTGACGAGGACGCGCCCGGTGGCGTTGGCGGTGCGGCGCACCGGCCGACGGTAGCTGCTCGACGCGGGCAATTCGGACCACGGTGGCGGCCCCCGGGCCGGTCGGGAACCGCCCAGGGTTCGACCGTTTTCCGGGCGGGTTCCTACACTTTCCGGGCGCGATCGGAGCCCCGATCCGCACCCGCAACGCCGGCGGTCCGCACGTCGGATCGGCGCCCCGGAGGCTCGTCGTGTCGCAGGTGGTTCGGCTCCGCTCGGTCGTGGCCCTGCTCGGGCGATTCCCGGCGCTGGCCGGCGTCGACCTCGATGTCGACGCGGGCGAGATCGTGTTGGTCACGGGCCCGAACGGCGCCGGCAAGACCACGCTCCTGCGGCTGCTGGCCGGACTGGTCCCGCCGTACGCCGGTGAGGCGACGGTGCGCGGGCACGACCTCGCCACCGACCGCCGCGCGGCGCGGGTCCGGCATCGCCCTCGTCGGCCACGAGACCTACTGCTACGACGACCTGACCGCCGAGGAGAACGTGCGCTTCTTCGCCCGCGCGTCCGGTCGTGACGATCCGGGCGCGGTCGCCGCCGTGCTCGAGCGTGTGGCCCTCGACACCGCCGCCGGCGTGCCCCACCGTGGTCTCTCGGCCGGCCAGCGCCGTCGGCTCGCCCTCGCGGTCGCGCTCGTGCGCGAGCCGGACCTGCTGCTGCTCGACGAGCCGCACGCCGGCCTCGACGCCATGGGCCGCACGGTGGTGGCCGAAGCGGTGACCGCCGCACCCGCCGAGGGGCGGACGGTCGTGATGGTGTCGCACGAGCTCGAGGTGGCCCGTCCGCTCGCGACGCGTGAGGTCCGGGTCGACGGCGGGCGCGTCGTCGGGACGCCCGCGCCGGCTGCCGTCACGCCGGCGGTGACGCTCGTGATCTGGCGGGAGGCCGCGCTCGTGGCCGGCAAGGACCTGCGCATCGAGTCCCGGGCCAAGGTCGCGCTCGGGCAGATCCTGCCGTTCGGCCTGATCGTGATCCTCCTGTTCGCGTTCGCGCTCGACCCCGACCGGGGGCTCCTCGCCCGGGTGGCGCCGGGCCTCTTCTGGGTCGCGGTCCTGCTCGCCAACCTGCTCGCGACCGGGCGGGCGTTCGCGATCGAGACCCACCACGGCGCCCGTGACGGGCTCCGACTCGCCGGGCTCGACGGCGGGGCGATCTTCCTCGGCAAGGCCGGGGCGATCGCGGCGCAGCTGCTCGGCCTCGAGATCGTGCTGGGCGCCGGGGTCGTCGTGCTCTACGGCGTCGAGGTGCACGGCGCGCTCGTCGTCGTCCTGACCGCCCTGGCCGCGACCGTCGGGATGGCGGCCACCGGTACCCTCTACGGCGTGCTCGCCGCCGGACTGCGGCTCCGTGAGACGTTGCTCCCCCTGTTGCTGCTCCCGGTGCTCGCACCGGTCATGCTGGGCGCCACCCGAGCGTTCGAGGACGGGCTCGAGGGTGCGCCGGGCGACGCGTGGCCCTGGGTGGCGATGCTCGCACTGTTCGCAGCCCTCTACACGGCGATCGGTGTGTTGGCGTTCGGCGCGTTGTGGGAGGAAGCAGCGTGACGCAGGAGGACAAGGCGACGGCGGAGGCGCGGGACCAGTTGCTGGCACCCGTCGTGCGTCGCGTCATCGGCGTCGCCGCGATCGTGGCCCTCGTGGCCGTCACCGGGTTCGGGCTGTGGGGCGCGCCCACCGATGCGGTGCAGGGCGACGCCCAGCGGATCATGTACCTGCACGTTCCGTCGGCCTGGCTGGCCTACCTCGCGTTCTTCATCACCGCCGCCGCGTCGGCGCTGTTCCTCTGGCCCCGCACCCGCTCGTTCGCGTGGGACCGGATCGCCGGTGCGTCGGCGGAGCTCGGGGTGCTCTTCACCGGCTTCGCGCTCGTCCTCGGCTCGCTGTGGGGCCGTCCCGTGTGGGGATTCTGGTGGGCGTGGGACGCCCGCCTGGTGAGCACCGCGCTCCTCTTCTTCCTGTTCCTCGGCTACCTCGCGCTCCGTCGGATCCCCGGTGACCCCGTGGGTGCGGCCAAGCGCAATGCCATCGCCGCGCTGATCGCGTTCGTCGACGTGCCCATCGTCCACTTCTCGGTGGAGTGGTGGCGGACGTTGCACCAGAAGGCCACCGTGTTCAACCCACAGCTGAACCCGAAGATCCACGGCGTGATGGGCTTGACCCTCTGGATCGGCACCATCGCGTTCACGCTCGTCTACGTGTACCTCCTCGACCGCCGCTACCGCCTCGCCGTGCTCGAGGAGGGCCAGGCCGACCGTGCCCTCGAGGCGGCCATCGCCGAGCGCACCTCGCTCGTCGGCCTCTCCGCTCGGTCGGGAGGGACGTCGGAGAAGACTCCGGGACGCTCCGAGGCGGTGACGTGAGCGACGCCCCAGGTTGGCGACCGCCCGTCCGGGCCGGGCGGAGCGGGGCCCGAGCGGCCCGCGCCGAAGGCGCGAGAGCGGAGAAGACGTGACCGACGCGGGCTACGTCATCGCGGCGTGGAGCATCACGGGGCTGGTGCTCGGTGGCTACACGCTCCGCCTGACCCGGCGCGTGCGGCGGGCCGAGCGCGAGCGGACCGAGATGGAGCGCGAAGGGTGACGGCGCCGACGCGCCCGGCGCAATCGCGCACCCGCTACATCGCGGCGGCCGTCGTGTGCGGGCTCGTGGTGGTGATCGCGATCGTGCTGCTCGTGGTGCTCGCCGACAACGTCGTCTTCTACCGCACGGTGTCCGAGGCGGTGAAAGAGCGCTCCAGTCAGGGATCGTCGCGGTTCCGGCTCGCCGGGGCGGTGGTCCCCCGCACGGTGAAGCAGACCAAGGTCGGCGTCGACTTCGAGGTCACCGACGGCAAGCACACCGTGCGCGTCGTCCACGTCGGCGATCCGCCCGAGCTCTTCAAGCCGCGGGCGCCGGTGGTGTGCGAGGGGCACTGGGCACGTGGACTCACGTTCGACTCCGACCGGATCCTGATCAAGCACGGCGCCCAGTACACCCCGCCCAAGGTCGACACGAGCAAGGCTCCGAAGGTCGCGAACCAGTGAGAGCGACCCTCGGCGTGCTCGGCATGGCGGTCGGGATCGGCGGCGCCGCGGTCGGGATCGTGTTCCTCCTGCGGGGCGTGCTGCGCGGGAACGCCGCGGCGCTCCGCCAGGGCCGGATGTGCGTGTTCGTCGTGCTGCTCGGCGCGGTGGTCGCGGTCGGGGCCATGGAGTGGGCGCTGATCAGCCACGACTACTCCATTCGCTACGTCGCCGACAACAACGCGCGGGCCACGCCGCTGCTCTTCACCGTCACCGGGCTCTGGGCCGCGCTCGAGGGGTCGATCCTGCTCTGGGTGCTCCTGCTCGCGGGCTACCTCTCGTTCGTGGCCCACCGGTTCCGGCGGCGTATCGAGGACCCCATGGTGGGCTGGGCGCTCATCGTCGGCCTCACCGTCGCGTTGTTCTTCTTCGTGTTCATGGCGGTGGCCGCGAACCCGTTCCAGCTGGTCTCGGGCGTGACGCCGCTCGACGGCCGGGGCCCGAACCCGTTGCTGCAGAACCACCCGTTGATGGCGTTCCACCCGCCGATGCTGTACCTCGGGTACGTCGGGTTCACGGTGCCGTTCATGTTCGCGATGGCCGCACTCATCACCGGCCGGTTCGGCGAGGGCTGGCTGGCCGACACCCGGCGCATGACGCTGGTGGCCTGGGGCTTCCTCACGATCGGCATCGTGCTCGGGGCGTGGTGGAGCTACGAGGTCCTCGGCTGGGGCGGCTACTGGGGTTGGGACCCGGTGGAGAACGCGTCGCTGCTGCCGTGGATCACGGCCACCGCGTTCATCCACTCGGTGATGGTGCAGGAGCGCCGGGGAATGCTCAGGGTCTGGAACCTGTCGCTCGTGATCGCGACGTTCTGCCTGACGATCCTCGGCACGTTCCTCACGCGGTCCGGCATCGTCACGTCGGTGCACGCATTCTCGCAGTCGTCGATCGGCCCGTGGCTGCTCACGTTCCTCTTCGTCGTCATGTTCACGGGCGTGGGGCTCGTCGCCTGGCGCGCCGACAAGCTGCACGCGCCGGGCCGCATCGACTCGCCGATCTCACGCGAGGCCGCGTTCCTCGCGAACAACCTGCTGTTCGCCGCGCTCGCCTTCGTCGTCCTGCTCGGCACCGTCTTCCCGCTGCTCGCCGAAGCGCTGCGCGGCAGCACGCTGTCGGTGGGAGAGCCGTACTTCGACCGCATGGGCGCACCCATCGGCCTGATGCTCCTGTTCCTGATGGCGGTGGCACCGGCGCTGCCGTGGCGCGCGACGAGCGGTGAGGTCCTCCAGCATCGCCTCCTGCCGTCGGCCGTCGCCGGGGTGGCGACGATGCTCGTGACCGTCGTGTTCTGGACGCGCGACTGGACCACCGTCGTCGCGTTCGGGCTGGCGGCGTTCACGGTCGTCGCGATCGCTCGCGAGACCCTCGTCGCGGTTCGTGCCCGTCGCCGGGCCGACGGCGGAGGCTGGCTGCGGGCGCTCGGTCGCACCTACGCAGGGAACCCGCGCCGCTACGGCGGCCTCGTGGTCCACACCGGCGTCGTCGCGATCGCGATCGTTCTCGCCGCGGGCGGCTCGTTCGGGACCAAGCGCGAGGTGCGCCTCACCCGCGGGCACTCGACCCAGGTCGGCGGGTACCGCATCACCTACGTCGACCGGCGAGTGCACCGGAGCGCCCAGAAGAACGTCGTGTCCGTCGACCTGAAGGTCGTCCGCGACGGAGACACCCTCGGCACCTACGCCCCGGCGATCTCGACGTTCCCGAACTCCACCACGGGCATCGGCACCCCGTCGGTGCGCACGGGCCTCCTCGAGGACCTCTACCTCACGCTCGTTTCGTCGCCGAACGAGAAGGGTCGCGTCACGATCGGAGTGCAGACCGAGCCGCTCACGCTGTGGCTCTGGATCGGCGGTGGCCTGATGGCGATCGGCACCCTGATCGCGCTCGCACCGCGCGTCCGCCGCCGCGTCACGGTGGAGCGGATCGTCTCGCCTCCGTCCGGGCCGCCCACGCCCGACGGTCGACGCGACGGCGAGAGCACGGCCGACGGTGACCGCACCGATCCCGACGTCATCGGAGCCGGGGCGCCGGTATGAAGCACCCGTTCCGGTGGATCGCGCTCTGCGTCGGGATCGCGGTCGCCGCGTTCGCGGTGGTGCTCGCGGTGAACGTCAGCACCGATCCGCGCGCGGACTCCAACACGAGCCGGCTGCTGGGCAAGCCGGCGCCGCCGTTCACGCTCACCGACTTCTCGGGTGCGAAGGTGACCTCCGCAAACCTCGCGGGCAAGACGGTGATCCTCAACTTCTGGAACTCCTGGTGCGACCCGTGCAAGAAGGAGCTGCCGGCCCTCCAGCAGTGGTACGCCGCGCACCGCAACGACGCCGACGTGGTGCTCGTCGGCATCCCGCGTGACGACACCGCGGGCGAGATCCGGACCGCGGCGCGCGAGGAGCGCATGGAGTGGGCGGTGGCCAACGACGGCGGCGCCGAGGCGGCGACCCTCGACTACGCGACACGCGTGGGCAGCCCGAGACGTTCGCGATCTCTCCGAGCGGCACGGTGGTGGCCGCGGTGATCGGACCGGTCACGGTCAAGACCCTCGACACGATGGCCGCGTACGGGCGCCGCGCGGCGTGAGCAGGCCATGACGGGCCGGCGCCTCGTGTGGATCGGTCTCGCCGCCGTGGCGGTCGTCGTCCTGGCGGTGGCGCTCTGGCCGAGAGGTGGGACGCCGTCGGTCGCCGCACACACCCGCAGCCTCGCGAGCGAGCTGCGCTGCGTCGACTGCGAAGGGCTCTCCGTGGCCGAGAGCTCCACCGCGTCGGCACGCGAGCAGCGGCGGGACATCTCGGCCCGGATCCGGCGCGGCGAGTCGGACGCGGAGATCCGCCAGGTGTACGTCGACCGGTTCGGCGAGTCCATCCTCCTGAAGCCCTCGAGCAACGGCATCGGCGTGATCGTCTGGGCCCTGCCGGTGGTCGTGCTGCTGGTCGGCGCCGGAGGCCTGGTGCTCGCGCTGCGCCGCTGGCAGCGCCAGCCGCGCCTCGTCGCCACCGACGCCGACGAGGCGCTGGTGGCCCACGCACGTGAGGCCGAGGCGAGCGAGCCACGTGACTGACACGACCAAGGTCGACGAGCCGGATCGCGACGCGCTCGAGGAGGAACGCGAGTTCCTCCTGCGCTCGCTCGACGATCTCGACGCCGAACGCTCGGAGGGCAACGTCGACGACGAGACGTACGCGCGGCTCCACGCCGACTACACCGCGCGGGCGGCGCGGGTGATCCACCTGCTCGACGGCGACGCCGTCGTCGCCATGACCGAGCCGCCGCCGGTCTCGACCCGGCGGCGGGTGCTCACCGTGACCGGCATCCTCGTCTTCGCGGTGGTGGCCGGTATCGCACTCGCCTACGGGCTCGGCGCCCGGCTGCCCGGTCAGACGATCACGGGCAACCAGTCGGCGGCGTCGGCCCAGGCGTCGGCCGAGGCGCAGCTGGCGCGCCTGCGGGCCGCGGTGAAGGCCCGCCCCGACGACGTCGCTGCGCACCTCGCGCTCGCCCAGGCGCTCATGGGCAGCCAGGACGGCGGGGCCGCGCTCGCGCAGTTCCGGACCGTGGCCCGGCTCGATCCCACCAATCCCGAACCCTTCGCGTACAGCGGGTGGCTCATCCGGCTCCAGGGGTTCCCGGACCAGGGTCTGACCCTGATCGACAAGGCCATCCAGCTCGACCCCACGTACCCGGATGCTCGCTTCTTCAAGGGCCTGATCCTGTTCCGCGATCGGAAGCAGCCGGACGCAGCGATCGCGGAGTTCCAGCAGTACCTTGTCGCCGCCCCGAACTCGCCGCTCGCACCGCAGGTGCGTCAGCTCCTCGCGCAGGCGGTCGAAGCCGGGACGTCGGGGTCGTCCACCTCGACGACGACCACCCCCACCCCCTGAGAGGAACCAGCGTGCCCGCAGAGCCGGAGTACCAGATCGACGGATCGAAGATCTACCGCACCACCATCACCACCAATCGCGGCACGATCGTGATGGACCTCGACCCGCAGCTCGCGGCGAACACGGTCAACAACTTCGTCGGCCTCGCGCGCCAGGGCTACTACGACGGGCTGACGTTCCACCGGGTGGTCCCGGACTTCGTGGTGCAGGGCGGGTGCCCCGAGGGCACCGGGCGCGGCGGTCCCGGGTACAAGTTCCGCGACGAAGAGGTGCGCGGTGAGTACACGCTGGGCGCGGTCGCGATGGCGAACGCCGGCCCCAACACCAACGGCTCACAGTTCTTCATCACGATCGACGACTGCACCCGAAAGCTGACGAAGGACTACAACCTCTTCGGCTACGTGGTCGAGGGCATGGACGTCGCGCAGGCCACGCAGGTCGGCGACGTCATGGAGTCGGTGGTGGTCGAGGAGCGCGACCGGTAGCTCCCGCCTTCGGCCGCGATCGCTACGCCGGGTCGGCAGCTGCGGCCGGCACCGAACCCAACCGGGTCGGGACGCGCACCGAGTGCTTGATCCGGTACATCGCGCGGTCGGCGACCCGCATCAGCGCCTCGGCGTCGGGACCGTCGTCGGGGAACGACGCCGCGCCGACGCTCGGCGTGATGCACAGCAGCTCGGTGCCGACCTCGATCGGCTCCCGGATCGCGGCGCGGATTCGGGCGCTGATCCGCCGGGCGTCGTCGGCGTTCGAGTCCGGGAGCAGCATCGTGAACTCGTCGCCGCCGAGACGCGCGACCCAGTCGCCCTGGCGACCGGCGGCGACGAGGCGGCTCCCGACCGTGCGCAGCACGTGGTCGCCGGCGCCGTGGCCGAATCGGTCGTTGATCGACTTGAAGTCGTCGAGGTCCACGAACAGCACCGTCACCGGGCTGCCGGCGCGCCGGGCCCGTGCGAGCGTCTTCTCGAGCTCCTCGTCGAACAGGGCGCGGTTGGCGAGACCGGTCAGGTTGTCGTGCACGGCCTGGTGGCGGATCTGCTCGAGCAGCTGCGCGTTCTGCACGGCCGTCGCGGCCTGATCGCCGATCGCGATGAGCCGGTCGATCACAGTGTCGGCGCGGTGCTGGTGCGCGTCGGTGAGCGCCGCGATCGCGAGCCCGAAGAACTCTCCGTGGTGCGCCCGGATCGGCGCCACCGCCAGCGTCGGGACGCCGAGCGGCGCGAGCTCGGCGACGATCGGGCCGGCCGGACTCGCGTCGAGTGCCACGATGCGCGCGCCGTCGGTCTCGAGCAGCGCCGCGAGGGTGTGGAACCGCTCGGCCGGGAGCTCGAAGCGGTCGATGAACGAGCTCGCCTCCACGGGCCATCCCGATCGACCCGCGACGCGGAGCGCGGTCCCGTCGTCGTCCCAGAGCATCACCGCGGTCGCAGGAACGTCGAGGATCTCGGTCATCGCGCCGGCGACGATGCGCGCGATCCGGCGGGGTGTCGCGGGCTCGGACAGCGAACGGGCGAGGCGGAGGAGCGCCGCGGTCGCCGCGCCTCGTCGCCGGGCCTGGTCGAGTGCCGTCGCGGCGTCGAGGGCGGCGGCGGCACTCTGCGCGTACGCGGCCAGCAGCCCCTCTTCGAACGCGAAGAACGGATGGTCCGCATAGAAGGCGGCGAGCCGGCCGTACTTCTGGCGGCTCGAGGCGACCTCGATGACGATCCGGTTCGGTCCCACGCCGAGCGGTCCGTCGAACACCTCGGTCGCGACCCGGTCCAGGTCGTCGACGTCGATGCCGTCGGCGTGAACCCGGTCGGTGACCTCGACGGTGTCGTACAGCGCGAGGAGGTAGCCCGGCGCGCTCACCGAGCGACCGGCGCTCGTCACGATGCGCCCGAGCACCTCGTCGATGTCGTCGGAGGACACGAGGTCGGCGGTCGTCGACTGCAGGAGCGCGAGCTGGGCCTCGAGCGCGTCGACCTGGTTGGCGAGCACCGCGTCGTGCTTGCGATGCCGCCGCCGCACCTTGCTCCAGTGCACGACGTACTCGCACGCCGGCGCGCCGAGCACCTGACACTCCGGGTGCTCCACGGCGAGGGGCGGCATGCCGAAGAGGAGGCCGATCGTGCGCATGAACCCGATGTTCAGCTGACAGTCGGCGCGGTGCGCGCGCACCGGTTCGAGCACCCGGTAGCGGACGACCGCGAAGTCCTTGCCGACGTGCTCGGCGTACATCTCGGTGACCGTCGAGAACTTCGCCGCCGCCTTCGACACGTTGGCGAGCACCATGCGCGGCGAGCCGAGGCGACGCAGCAGGATCCGGATCGCGGGGCCCACCGAGTGGTCGAGCGCGGTCTCACCGATGTGCAGCGCGACGTCCGGGTCGTCGAGCACGAGCGCCGCGGCCTCGAGCAGCGCGATCTTCTGCTCGTAGGTGCTCCAGTGCTGCTCGTTCTCGAGCAGCGCGATCGGCCGGTCCTCGCCGGCGAGCACCAGGAGACGCTCGACGCCCTCGTCGCCCGCGTGGTGGCGGACGTAGCGGACGATCAGACAGATCGTGGTCCCTGCGGTCTCACGCGCCGGGCTTGCCGGAGCCATGCTCGGAGATATCGGCACGAATCGGGCGCCCTGTAGGGGCCGTCACGCCGCAGTTCTCTCGACGCATCACGTCGAGATCATGAAGATGGGCCGGTCGACGCGTCACGCCTCGGGGTGGGGCGAGACTGCACGGCATGGGTTTCTTCGAGCGCAATCGGGCGTCGCTGGCGGAGCGGGGGATCGATCCCGCCCGCCTCCCGCCGGGCCAGTACTCCACGGAGCGGTTTCCGGTGCTCCACGTCGGCGACGTGCCCACCTACGCCCCCGACCGGTCCGACTGGTCGCTGACCGTGGGCGGTCTGGTCGCGACGCCCCGGACGTTCTCGTGGACGGATCTGCTCGCACTGCCCGCGACCGAGATCGTCACCGACATCCACTGCGTCACCAAGTGGTCGAAGTTCGACACGTCGTGGAAGGGCGTGCGGTTCCGCGACCTGCTCGAGGCCTGCGGGGGTGCGCTCGCCTCGGCGTCGCACGTCGTCGAGACCGCCGAGCACGGCTACACCACGAACGTGCCGCTCGCCGACCTGATGGGTGATCACGTGCTCGTCGCGTACGAGTACGACCATGCGCCGATCGAGCCCGAGCACGGCGGTCCCGTCCGGCTCGTGGTGCCGCACCTCTACTTCTGGAAGTCGGCCAAGTGGCTGCGCGGCATCGAGCTGCTCGATCACGACCAGCTCGGCTTCTGGGAGCGCAACGGCTACCACGCGTACGGCGACCCGTTCCGCGAGCAGCGCTTCAGCTGATCGCACGCCGCGTCGGCCCGGCCGGGTGGTCGAGGCTCGTCAGGTGGCGTTGCGCGCGACCCAGAGGGCGGCCTGGGTGCGGTCGGTGACGTCGAGGGCGGCGAAGACGCGGGTCAGGTGCGCCTTCACCGTCTTCTCCGCGATGCCGAGCCGGCGGGCGATCTGCTTGTTGGCGAGCCCTTCGGCGAGGAGGTCGAGCACCTCGCGCTCGCGCGGGGTGAGCGACGGCCGGCATCCGGGCAGTCGGGCCGCGGCGAGCCGGGTCGGCGACGCGCGGTGAGAGCGGGGTGGAGCCGGCGGCGGCGGCGCGGATCCCGTCGATGAGCTCCGACGGCTCGGCGTCCTTCAGCAGGTAGCCGGCCGCGCCGGCGTCGAGCGCGCGGTGATGCGGGCGCGGTCGGCGAACGTCGTGAGGATCACGACGGCGGTGCGCGGCGCCACTCGTGCCGATGCGGTGGGTGGCCTCGACGCCGTCGACGCCGGGCATCTCGATGTCCATGAGCACGACGTCGGGGTCCAGGCCGCTCGGCGAGCGTCGACGCTCGTCCTCACCGTCGCCGGTCGCGCCGACCACCTCGACGTCGGGGACGGACGCGAGGAGGTCGGTGATGCCCCGCCGGACGACGGGGTGGTCGTCGACCACGAGCACGCGGATCGACGTCGCCACTCATCCGACCGGCACCTCGAGCACGACGGTCGTCCCCGCTCCCGGTGCGCTCTCGACGGCGAGCTCACCGCCGGCGTCGACCGCGAGGTCGGCGAGCAAGGCGAGTCCGAGGTGGGTGTCGTCGTCGCGCGGCCCGGGCGCGCCCGCATCGAAGCCCCCGCCGTCGTCGTGGACGCGCAGGCGGACCCGACCGCCGCCCGTTCGCCACCGCGATGTCGACGTGCCCGGCCGTGGAATGGTCGATCGTGTTGCGCACGGCCTCCTGCGCACCCCGGAAGAGGAGTGCCTCGCCGGCCCGGTCCAGGGGGAGCGGTGACACGACGTCGACGTGGGTCGCGATGCCGCGGGCGCGCACGGTGGAGGCGAGGTCCTCGAGCGCGGCGGCCAGGCCTTCATCGTGCAGGCGGCGCGGCGCGATCGCCACCACGAGCGTCCGCAGGTCGCGGACCCGCTGCCGGAGGTCGGCGGCCTGGGCGTCGATGTCGCCGGCGAGCTCCGGGTCGCCACGCTCGTGCGCCACGCGCGCGAGCGCGGCGAGGCTCATCGAGGAGCCGGCGAGGTCCTGGACCACCGAGTCGTGGAGGTCGGCCGCGATCCGGCGCCGCTCACGGTCCGACGACTCGACCGCCCGCACGAGGAGCTCCCGCTCGCGATCGCGCGACCGTCGCAACCGCCGCTCGAGCGCGAGCGCGAGCGGCAGCTGCGCGAGCCAGAGGAGCAACAGGCCACCGACGAGCGCGGGTGCGAACGCGACCAGCATCCGGTTCCCGTTGGCGGTGATGGTCTCGTAGCGCAGGTACGACTCGAAGAGCAAGCGGTGTCCCGGACGGCGTGTGCGTGCCGACGTAGACCTCGAGCAGGTGGCCGAACCGGCGCTCGCGCGCGTTCTCGGGCCGCGTGGAGGTCGGACGACTCGGCGCTCACACCGCCGGTCCGCAGGATGCGCTGCTCGTCCTCGCCGAGCGCGAACCGCCGACCCACCAGGGAGCCCTCGTCGGACGCGACGATGCGGCCGGTGGCGTCCCACACCTTGACTCGCACCACGCGATGGGTGCAGCAGCCGGGTCCGGATCGCGCGGTCGAGTGACAGGCGCGCGTCGGCGTCTCCGGCGAGCATCGCGTCGGTGAAGTTCTCCTGGAGGCTGCGGCCGTCCGCCTCGGTGAGATCGCGCGCGTTCGCGATCGCCTGATCGGTGGAGATGCGCCGCACGATGTTCACGCCCACGATCCCGATCACGGTGACCGCAGCGAGTCCGGCGACCATGAACCAGACGACCGGACGGTGCGCGCGGAGCGCGCTGGCGGCGGACACGGCGCCCAGCTTGGCACCACCCTGCGCGCCGCTCCGCCGCGCGGCCGGTCCGTACGACCAAGGTCCCATGGCCTGCAGGGTGACGCCGTGTGACGATCGATGTCCACGAGAAGGAGTCCGCCATGCGCCGCCTGATCATCGTCCCGATCGTTCTCTTCGTCGCCGCCGGCCTCGCCGCATGTGGCTCGAGCTCGAGCTCCTCGGGCAGTGGGAGCGGCAGCGGTGGTGGTCCCTACGGGGGTGGATCGTCGAAGACCTCGTCGACGACCGGGGCCACGACGTCGTCGGGCCCGGTGGCCGCGCTCGGGGCGAAGGATTTCCAGTTCACGCCGACCGCGCTGTCGGTGCCCTCCGGCGGCGCGACCGTGAAGTTCACGAACTCCGGCTCGGTGGAGCACAACTTCACGATCGACGGCGAGGGCGTCAGCAAGGACGCGGAGGCGGGGAAGTCGGCAACGGTGGCGGTCGACCTGCCGGCCGGCTCCTACAAGTTCCACTGCAAGTACCACCCGACGCAGATGACGGGCACCATCACCGTCGGTTGACGTCGTCTCGGCGCCTTCGCTCGCACCTCCGCGAGGTTGCCGGACCGCGGCTCGCTGCGGCGCGGCTCGCCTCCGCTGCGCTCCGGCTCGAGTGTGCCGTTCTAGATGCGCTCGAGCACCACGACCGGGATCGTGCGGTCGGTCTTGGCCTGGTACTCGTCGAAGTTCGGCATGAGGTCGGCCTGCGCGCGGTAGAGGCGGTCGTGCTCGGGGCCTTCGGTCAGCGCGACGGCACGGGCCTGGAACGTCTCGCCGGGGAGCTCGACGGTGACCTCCGGGTGCGCGAGCACGTTGAGGTACCAGTGCGGGTGCGCCGGCGCGCCGCCCTTCGAGGCGATGACCACCACGCGATCGCCGTCACGGGTGTGGACGAGCGGGATCACCCGCTCCTTGCCGGTCTTGGCGCCGGTGGTGGTGAGCAGCACCATCGGCGCACCGGCGAAGGGTCCGGACACCACGCCGTCGTTGGCACGGAACTCCTCGATCACCTTGCGGTTGAAGTCGTTCAGGTCGTCGGCCATGCGGTCACCGTACGCCGAGCCGCCTCTTGACTCTTGCGGAGAGATACAGGTAGCATACAAGTTGTGCGCTACCTCGACCTCGCCGACGACCTCCGGGCCCGCATCGCCGCGGGCCGGGTCGGTGCCCTCCCCAGCGAGGCCGAGCTGGGGGAGACCCACGGCGTCTCGCGGGTGACCGTGCGGCGCGCCCTCGAGCTGCTGCGCGACGAGGGTCTCGTGACGAGCCGGCGCGGCTCGGGCTGGTTCGTCGTGAGCGACCCGGTGCGTCAGCCGCTCGGACGCGTCACCACCATCGAAGCCGCGCTCGAGGCGGCCGGCGCGCGCCGGAGCGGCGCGTCCTCGAGTTCGGGTTCGAGCCCGCGACGCCCGAGGTCGCCAAGACGCTCGGGCTCCCCGCCGACGCCGACGTCCTGCGCGTCGCCCGGCTCAACCTCGCTGACGGCGAGCCGTTCGCCCTGGTCACCGTCTGGCTGCCCGAGTCACTCGGCGCGCACGTGAGTCGCGCCGACGTCGAGCGTGCCACCTTCTACGACCTGCTGCCGCTCCACGGCGTGGAGACCGGCCGGATCGTGCAGACGATCACCGCGACCGCCGCCGACCGCACCGAGGCGCGCCGGCTCGGCGGACGCAGCCGGCGACCCGCTGCTCGCCTGTCGGAGGGTCACCTACGATCGCTCCGGCGCGGCGGTCATGGTCTCCGAGCATCGGTATCCGGCCCGGTCGACCGCCCTCGAAGTCGAGTTCCCCGCCCCTCATCGCACTGGAGTCAGTCATGGCTGAATCGCCCGGGTCCGCCCGCACCGGAAGCGTCGGACCCAACACCCCCATCGAGCTCATCCGCGCCGCCTACGAGCGGTACCCGGCCCGCACCGAGATCGCCCGGCGCCGGCTCGGTCGCTCGCTGACCTTCGCCGAGAAGGTGCTCATCGCCCACGCCGACGACCCGGAGACGGTCGGCCTCGAGCGCGCGGCCACCTACGGCGACTACCGGCCCGACCGGGTCGCGATGCAGGACGCGACCGCGCAGATGGCGCTCCTGCAGTTCACGCTCGCCGGGCTGCCGACGGTCGCGGTGCCGAGCACGGTGCACTGCGACCACCTCATCCAGGCACGCGTCGGCGCGGACGCCGACATGAAGAACGCGCTGGACGTGAACTCCGAGGTCTACGAGTTCCTGCGGTCCGTCGAGCGCGAAGTACGGCATCGGGTTCTGGAAGCCGGGCTCGGGGATCATCCACCAGGTCGTGCTCGAGCAGTACGCGTTCCCGGGCGGGATGATGATCGGCACCGACAGCCACACCCCCAACGCGGGTGGCCTCGGCATGATCGCGATCGGCGTCGGCGGCGCGGACGCGGTCGACGTCATGGCGGGCTGGCCGTTCAACACGCGCGTGCCGAAGCTCATCGGCGTCCGCCTCACCGGCGAGCTGTCGGGTTGGGCGTCGCCGAAGGACGTGATCCTCAAGGTCGCGGGGATCCTCACGGTGAAGGGCGGCACCGGTGCGATCGTCGAGTACTTCGGTCCCGGCGCGAGCTCGATCTCGGCCACCGGCAAGGCGACGATCTGCAACATGGGCGCCGAGATCGGCGCCACCTGCTCGCTGTTCCACTACGACGACGCGATCGCTCGGTACCTGAAGGCGACCGCACGCGAGGAGCTCGCGGACCTCGCCGACCAGTTCGCCGAGCACCTGCGCAACGACCCCGAGGTCGACGCCGACCCCGAGCGCTTCTACGACCGCGTCATCGACGTCGACCTGTCGGAGCTCGAGCCGCACCTCGTCGGTCCGCACACGCCGGACCTCGACCGGCCGATCTCCGCGGTACGCGCGGCGGTCGCCGAGGAGGGCTACCCGGCGGAGATCTCGGCCGCGCTCGTGGGGTCGTGCACCAACTCGAGCTACGAGGACATCGGCCGGGCCGCGAACGTCGCCCGCCAGGCCTCGGCCGCGGGCCTGCGGGTGAAGACCCCGCTGCTCATCACGCCGGGATCGGAGCAGGTGCGCGCCACCATCGAGCGCGACGGCCTGCTCGCCGACCTCGAGGCGATCGGCGCCACGGTGCTCGCCAACGCCTGTGGTCCCTGCATCGGCCAGTGGCAGCGCGACGACATCACCGCCGGCGAGACGAACACGATCGTGTCGTCGTTCAACCGGAACTTCCCGGCGCGCAACGACGGCAACCCGTCGACGCTCTCGTTCATCGGCTCGCCCGAGACCGTCACCGCGATGGCACTCACCGGCCGTCTCGACGTCGACTTCGTCCGCGAGTCGATCACCGCGCCCGACGGCACCGAGGTGAAGCTCGTGGCGCCGGTGGCCGACGAGCTGCCGAGCAAGGGCTTCGATCCCGGCGAGTCGGGCTTCGTCCCGCCGTCGTCCGATCCCGACGCGGTCGAGATCGTCGTCGCGCCCGACAGCGAGCGCCTCGAGCTGCTCACGCCGTTCGCACCGTGGGACGGCCGGGACTACCAGGGGCTGCAGGTCCTGATGAAGGCGGCGGGCAAGTGCACGACGGACCACATCTCGCCGGCGGGCAAGTGGCTCCGCTTCCGCGGGCATCTCACCAACATCTCCGGCAACCTCTTCATCGGGGTGAACAACGCCTTCACACCCGAGGTGTCCGGGATGGGCGTCGACGTCCGTGACGGCTCCCAGGTGGCGCTGCCCGATCTCGCGAAGCGGTACAAGGAGTCCGGCATCGACTGGGTCGCGATCGGCGACGAGAACTACGGCGAGGGCTCGTCGCGCGAGCACGCGGCGATGGAGCCGCGGTACATGGGGGGCAAAGCGGTCATCGTGCGCTCCTTCGCCCGGATCCACGAGGCCAACCTCAAGAAGCAGGGCGTGCTCGCCCTCACGTTCGCGAACCCCATCGACTACGAGCTGGTGCGGGTCGACGACACGGTCGACATCGTCGGGTTGGGCGATCTCGCGCCGGGTCGGCCCGTCAAGGTCGTGCTGCACCACGCCGATGGCTCCTCCGACGAGATCAGCACCACCCACACCATGTCGGAGGAGCACGTCGCGTGGTTCCGAGCGGGATCGGCCCTGAATCTGCTGGCGGCACAACAGCAGTAGCCCCGGCGCGCGCGAAGCCGCGCGGTCTGGAGCGCCTCGGCGCGGCGATGGTGCGTCATCGCCGCGCCGTCGTCGCGATCTGGGTGCTCGCGCTCGTCCTGCTCGGCGTCGGCGCCGTCTCCCAGCACAGCGTGCTGCGCGACGTGTTCACCGTGCCCGGCACCAACTCCCAGTCCGCCACGAACGTCCTCGAGCAGCGGTTCCCCGCGCAGCAACGGCCGCAGGCGACGATCGTCATCGCCGCCGACCCGGGCTCGACCCTCACCACCCCCGCCACCGAGGCCGCCGTCGACGCGATGCTCGCCGCGGTCGGCAAGCAGGACGGTGTCGCGTCGGTCACCAACCCGTTCACGCCGCCGACGCGCATCTCGAAGAACGGGCGCATCGCGATCGCGACCGTCTCCTACGAGGGCACGTACTCGGATCTGCCGGTCGACGCGTTCAAGGACCTCACCGCGGCGGCGAAGCCGGTCGAGGCGACCGGGGTCCAGGTGGAGTTCGGCGGGTCGGTCACCGACATCCAGAACGCCGGCAGCAACGACTTCGCCGATCTCATCGGCATCGTCGCCGGCCTCATCATCCTCTTCATCCTGTTCCGGACGCTGCTCGCCGCGGTGCTGCCGATCGGCGTCGCGATCTTCGGCGTCGCCATCGCCGGCTCGCTGCTGCTGCTCATCGCCACCCAGGTGACGATCGGGACGGTCGCACCGATCCTCGGCTCGATGATCGGGCTCGGCGTGGGCATCGACTACTCGCTGCTCGTCCTCAGCCGCTACCTGCAGAACCGCGACGAGGGGATGGCGCACGAGGCGGGCGTGGCGCACGCCATCGGCACCGCCGGTGCGGCCTCGCTGTTCGCCGGCTGCTGCGTGGCGATCGCGCTGTGCGGCCTGGCCATCGCCGGCATCCCGTACGTCGCGATGCTCGGATACTCCGCCGGGCTCTTCGTCGCGGTGATGGTGCTCGCCGCCCTGACCCTCCTCCCCGCGGTCCTCGGCATGGCGGGCCCGCGCATCACGCGCAAGCACAAGAACGTCGAGGCGGCCGAAGAGGTCGGCGGCATGTGGTACCGCTTCGCGCACGTCGTGTCGCGTCACGCCGTGCTCTGCGTGATCAGCTCGCTGATCCTGCTCGCGATCCTCGCCGCGCCGATCCTCGATCTGCAGCTCGGGTTCACCGACGACGGCAACGCGCCCACCTCGGAGACCCAGCGCAAGGCCTACGACCTCGTGACGGAGGGCTTCGGCGAGGGTGCCAACGGTCCGCTGATCGTCGCGATCTCGGTGCCCGCGGTGACCGGTGCCGAAGCGGCGACCGTCGTCGGCGACGTCGAGCGCCTCTCCGGCGCGCTCGGGAAGGCGCCCGGGGTCGCGTCGGTGACCCCGCCGATCCCGAGCCCGGGGAAGAACGCGGCGGTCGTGCTCGTGACGCCGGACCAGGCCCCGAACGCGGCGTCCACGCAACAGCTCGTGCGCGATCTGCGCCGCGACGTCATCCCGGGCGCCACCAAGGGGACGCAGCTGGCCGGCCGGGTGTTCGTCGGCGGCGCGACCGCCGCGTTGATCGACGTGACCGACCGCATCTCCGATCGTCTGATCTACTGCATCGCCGCCGTGGTGCTCGCCGCGTTCCTGCTCCTGATGGTGGTGTTCCGCTCGATCCTCGTGCCGCTCAAGGCCGCGATCATGAACCTGCTGTCGATCGGTGCCGCGTACGGCGTCATCGTCGCGGTGTTCCAGTGGGGCTGGGGGCGGTCGCTCATCGGCCTCGACGAGGCCGTGCCGATCGTGGCGTTCGTGCCGCTGATGATGTTCGCGATCCTCTTCGGTCTGTCGATGGACTACGAGGTCTTCCTGCTCTCACGCATCCGCGAGGATTTCCTTCGCACCGGCGACTCGCGCGAGTCGGTGGCCACCGGCGTGGCCAAGACCGCACGCGTCATCACCGCGGCCGCGCTCATCATGATCTCGGTGTTCCTCGGGTTCGTGATCACCCCGAACCCGACCGTGAAGATGATGGGCATCGGCATGGCCGCGGCGGTGCTCGTCGACGCGACGATCGTCCGGCTCCTCCTCGTGCCCGCCACGATGGAGCTCCTCGGTGCGGCCAACTGGTGGCTGCCGAAGTGGCTCGACCGCGTCCTCCCGCACCTGGATCTCGAGGGGTCGGCGGACACTGACGTCGCGCCAGCGGCCACGGCCGCCGCCCGGATCCAGGTCACCGGCGAGTCCGTGGGTGCGCCCGCGGCGACCGGCGCGACCGTCGACGCCGACCTGGCGTCGACGACCACCGCCGACTGATCCGACGCAGCGCCCCGCGGAACGCCGGTGGGCGCCGACGTTCGGGATCACCGTCACGCTCAGCGTGACCTACATCCCAGACGCGGCTCCAGGGGTATGCCACACGGCGCGTCTGGGATCCTCGTCACGCCGAGCGTGACATCCATCCCAATCGCTCGGCGTCGTCGTGAGACATCACGCCGCGCCGGTGCGGCTCGGCTCATCCCGCGGCGAGGAACGTGTGGGCGATGGGGGCGGCGACGCGCCCACCGACGCCACCGCCCTCGACGATCACGGCGAACGCGAGGTCGCCGCGGAAGCCGATGAACCAGGCGTGCGTCCGGGGCGGGGTGTCGGTCCCGAATTCTGCGGTGCCCGTCTTGCCGGCGATCGGTTGCCCGGGGATTGCGGCCGCCGTCCCGGTCCCGCCGGCGGAGGTGACGACGGCGGTCATCGCGGTGCGCAACGCGTCGACGACGGCCGGCTCGAGCGGTGCGACGGTCGGGCGCGCCGCCGGCGCCGGTTCGAGCACGAGGCTCGGGGTGTGCCACTGCCCGGCCGCAACGGTGCCCGCGACCCCGGCCATCACCACGGGGCTCGCCGTGACGCGCGCCCTGTCCGATCGCAGCCGCGGCGCGCTCGGTCGCGTCGCCCGGAGCCGGGAACGAGCCGGGACGTGCCGCGAGCCCGAGCTCGAGCGGCGGGCCGAACCCGAACGACTGCGCCGCGGTCGCGAGCGCGCCGTCGGGCAGCTTCTGCGCGAGGCCGATGAACGCGGTGTTGCAGGAGATCGCGAACGCGCGCAGGAAGGGCAGCGTCGGTTCCGTCTCGCCCTCGAAGTTGCGGAACTGGCGGCCGTTGACCGTGAGCGTCGCCGGGCACGTCGCCGCGGTGTCGAGCGTCACGCCGTTTCGGAGCAGCGCAGCGGCGGTCACCACCTTGAACGTCGAGCCCGGCGGATACGCGCCGTCGAGGGCACGATCGAATTCCTCGGTGACCGGCGTGCTCACGACGGCTCGGACCGCACCGTCGGACGGTCGGACCGCCACCAGCGCCGCGGGCGCGGTGCTACCGACCGCGGCCTCGGCCCGCTGTTGGGTGGGGAGATCGAGCGTCGTGCGGACCGGCTCGGGTGTCGTGCCCGCGGAACGACCCGAGCGTTCGACCGGGTTCGTGCCCGATCCGTCGACGAGCTCGATCCGCAGCGACGGCGTTCCCGCCAGACGGCGCTCGTAGGCGCGCTCGAGCCCGCTGCGGCCCACCTGCCGGGTGCCGTCGTACGGCGGTCCGAGCTGGTCGAGCAGCTCTCTCGTGATGGGACCCGTGGTGCCGACGACGTGCGCGCCGAGCTGCTGCGTCGCCGCGACGCGTTCGGTCGATCGTCGGAACAGCAGGCCGGGAACGGGATAGATCTGCGGCTTGACCGCCTGGTACACCGCGTCGGGCACGGTCGTGATCGCGACGAAGTAGTCGGGCCGCACGCCGGGGGCGTCGACGGCCTTCGCCGCCGCGGCCGGGTCGACGCCGAGGTACTGCTGCAGCGCGGCGAAGGTCTCCTCTCGGGTCTTCATGCGCTGGGGCTCGATGCCGACCGTGACGACCGCCGCGTCGGCGGTGAGTGGGGTGCCGTCCTCCGCGAGGATCGGTGCACGCGTCGGCCAGGTGCTGGCCAGATGGAAGCTCGACGTCGCGGTGAGGCGCGGGTGCACGTTGGCGGGATCCCACCGCGCCCGCCAGCCCGCCCGGGTTCGGGTGAACGCGATCGAGCCGCGGTAGGTCCAGGTGTGATGCGCGACGCGGAACGTGGTGCGATAGGTCGCGGTGGCGCGGTCTCCGTGCTGGTCGACCCTGACCGTGCGAACCTGCGTCGGCCATCCGCCGAGCGCCGACGCCTGGTTGCGGTAGGTGCTCCGCACCGTCGCCGCGGGCCCGGTGGTGAGGCGCGCGATGGCCTCGGTGTCGCTGCGCCTCCACGCCGTCAGCACGGCGTCGACGGTGTCGCGCGGGCCTTCCGGACCGGACGTGAACGCTCGGATCGCCAGCCAGCCGCCGACGACCGCGACCACGAGCAGCGCCGCCACGACGACCCAGACGTTGGGACGGCGCCGGCGTCGCCGGGGGAGGTGTGTCATCGCCACTGCCGGCGACGCTACCGGCGGGTTCGAGGCGGGTCAGCCCCACGCGTCGCGTACGAGGTCGTCGAGGAACCTGGTGCGGACCCTGATCCATTCGACGAGCGCGTGGGCGCGGGCCTGCCGCTCGGGGGTCGCGGCGGGTGGTGTCCACCCGGATGCGGCGACGAGGTCCGACGCGAGGGGATCCGCGAAGAGCGGATCGGGTCGACTCGACTCCCGCGGCCCGGATCATGGCGACGCCGACCGCGGTGGCGCTCACCGCGGGCAGATCGCCTCCGCTCATACCGTGCGGAGCTGGGCCGTCGTCGGCTCGGCGCAGCAGAACCACGACTCGCTCAGCCGGGGCGCCTCCACCACGTGACGGATCTCGACCGGGGCGAGGTCGACGAGGGCGCGGAGGGCGTTGAACACGTCGCCCGCCGGCTCGTCGGCCCTCGCCTCGACCAGCGCGGCGAACTCGGCCTGGAGCGGGTCGAGCGGCGAGGCCCAGGGGTGGCTCAGCCGCACCGGGTCCCAGGGCCCGAGGTCGGGGAGGTGACCGAGGAGCAACGAGCCCTCGGGGACCAGCAGACGGATCGAGTACTGCACCGGGTCGACGTTGCCGACGAGATCGTGGTGCGCGACGAACTCGAGGATGTCGCGGACGTCGTCGACGGTCGACCACGGGGTGAACGGCAGCCAGGTCGGTCGGGGCTCGATCCCCGCGGCGCGCAGGGTGACGACGGCGCGGGTCTCGTCGCGCGCGGTGTGCCCCTTGTCGAGGATCGCGAGTGTCCGGTCGTTCACGGACTCGAACGCGCTGACCACGAACAGGCAGCCGCGCCGGGCCAGCTCGGGCCAGAGGTCGGCGTGGCGGAGCACGTGCTCGACCTTCACGGTGCAGTCGAACGTCACGTCGGGGAACGCGCCGTTCACCGCGTCGACGACCCGACGCGCGTGGTGCACGCCGTTGAAGAAGTCGGGATCGCCGTAGGTCACGTGGCGCGCGCCGGCCGCCACCTGCGACGCGACGTCGGCGACCACGGTGTCGACGTCGGTGATGCGAATCCGACCGTCGTAGACAACGGGCACGGGGCAGTGCCGGCAGCGGTGGACACAACCGACGGATGCGTCGGTGGCGGCGACGGGGTAGCGCAGACCGTCGCGGATGAGGTGCGCGTAGCGATCCGGTGGCGGGAGGAGGTCGCGTGCGGGCGGAGGCGCGACGATCGTCACCCGGTGGTCGTCCTCGACCCAGCGCACGACCTCGGTGACGGGGTCACGACCGACGAGGGCGACACCGAGGTCTGCGCACATGCCCGCGTAGAGGCCGAAGCAGCCGATCGGGCGGTCGATGCGCGGGGCGAGCTCGTGCGCGAGGCGCGCCGCGGTGTGCATCGGCACGGAGATGGCCACCCGCTCGGCCCAGAGCGCGAGGGCGGGGTCCCAGTCGTCGACGGCGAGGTCGAGCACCCGGACCTCGTGGCCCCGGACCCGCAGGCTCGCAGCGGCCGCGGCGACGGCGGTGGGGGAGTGCCCGAGCTCGTAGGTGGAGACGAGCAGGAGCTTCGACATCAGTTGTCCTCTCGGCCCTTCGGGCCGGGCCGGACCGGCCCCGCTCGGCCGGTTCATGGTGCGGTTCGACGGCCTGCGGCCTCGCTCATCAGGTGACGACGATATCGAGCGCATCGGCGCCCGCCCGCAGCGCCGCCTCGACCGCGGCCGGCGTGTCGGCCCACGCGAAGAGGAAGCCCAGATACCGGTCGCCCTCGGGCAGCGGCACGACCCGGCGGCCGGGCGGGATCGTGATCTCGAGACCGACGACGCCGGGCACCGCCCGCGCCGCGTCGCGTGCGCCGACCGACTGCAGCGTGCCGGCACGGGGGATCGGGAGCATCATCACTCCCGCGGCGCCGGCGGCACGGTCGAGGTCCCCGAGATCCATGCCCAGCGCATGACGGAGGACGACCTCCTCCAACGCGATGCCCGCGCCGAAGCGGAGCGTACGTCCGCACAGTCCTCCGATCGTGCGCGCCGCGACCTCGATCAGCGCGAGCCGCGCCGGTGCCGCGTGCTCGTCGACGCGGACCTCGGCGTGCACCGGTCCTTCGGTCAGTCCGATCGTGGCCGCGCCACGGGCCACGAGCCGTTCGACGTCGGCGAGCACGGCGGGCGCGAGGCGCGACGGCGTGACGTAGATGGTCTCCTCGAAGAAGGGCCCCACGAGCGGATCGGGCTTGTCGAACACCGCGAGGACGGTGAGCTCACCGTCGCGCAGGATCGCCTCGACCGCGACCTCGACGCCGGGCACGTACCGCTCGACGATCAAGGGCCCGGACCAGAACCCACGGATGCGGGCGACGGCCGCGTCGAACTCCGCGGCCTCGTCGCAGCGGATCACCCCGCGACTCCCGGCCAGACCGGTCGGCTTCACGACGCACGGATAACCGACTGCGGCGGGGGAGTCGCCGAACGCCGGCTGGGGCACCTCGCCCGCCGCGAGCCGCTCCCGCATCGCCCGCTTGTCCCGCGTCGCCGCCACCGCGTCCGGCGGGTTGTGGGGGAATCCGAGCCGGGCTCCGGCGGCGGCGGCCAACACCACGCCTTGGTCGTCGACCGCGACCACGGCGTCGACACCCCGGCCGTCGTCGAGGCGCTCGATCATCGGCACGGCGGCGTCGGGGTCGTCGAGCGGGATCGCGACCGCTCGGTCGCCGATGGCCGGCGGCTCCTCCGAACCGACGATCAGCTCGACGCCCAGGGCCTTTGCGGCCCCTACGAAGTCGGGCGCGCGGTACGTGGCCGTGGGTACGAGGAGGAGGACCCGGGTCACGGCTCGTATCATGGTGCAGATGCCCGAGACCACGACCCCGCTGCTCATGATCACCGACCAGGCGCGGGCACGTGTGCTCGAGGTGCGGGCGGGCGAGACGGACCCCGACGCGCTGGCGCTCTGGATCGAGGTCACCGGCAGCGCAGGCACCGCGTTCACCTACGACATGTACTTCCGCCGCGTCGACGAGGCGGGCGATCTCGACGTCGTCCAGCACGGCGACGACCTGTCCGTCGTGGTCCCGGGCGAGCACGTCGACAAGGTCCGAGGCTCCACGCTGGATCTCTCGGGCGGCGGCATGGTGCTGCAGAACCCGAACTCGCCGACCGTCGACGCGCCGTACGCCGATGCGCCCGACCTCGACCTGGACGATCCGGTCGTCGCGAAGGTGGTCGAGGTGCTCGCGGTGCAGATCAATCCGCAGATCGCGGCGCACGGCGGCTTCGCCGAGCTCGTCGCGGTCGACGGCTCGATCGCGTACCTGCGCATGGGCGGCGGTTGTCAGGGGTGCGGCATGGCCGCGGTCACGCTGTCACAGGGCATCGAGGTCGCGATCCTCGACTCGGTGCCCGAGGTCACCGAGGTGGTCGACGTCACTGACCACGCCGGCGGAACCAACCCGTACTACCAGGCCGCGAAGAAGTAGCCGCCGGCGCGTGCGAACGCGTCACGCGAAGCGCTGCATGTCCTCGCTCGCGTAGCGCGCCACCGCCGCGTCGGCCACCGCGTTGCGCTCGATCGCGTCGATCACGTCGCCGACCTTGCCGGCGGGGATCGCGATGGTCATCTCCGTGGCCGGCATGCCGGTGCGCACGCGGGACAGCGCGCAGCCGACGCTCGCCGCGATCTCGTCGTGCTCCTTGGCGATCGCAACGATGTGACACTGCGGCTTGCCCTCGACCCGCAGGTTCGGGATCGCGTCCGAGAGGACCATCAGCTGCTTGCCGTTGACGCGGAGCAGCACCACGTCCGGATCGATCAGCGATTCGGCGAGCGGCCCGTAGGTGACCGCACCGGGCGTCTCGGTCACGACCGGGATCTGCGGCACGACGTCCATCGTCACCCATCCGGTGTCGAGCAGCGCAGCGACGTCGCCGTTGCCCGCGACCTCGTCGAGAGTCACGAACCCGTGCGTGAGGCTGCCGACCGAGCAGTTGCCGTGGTCGGCCTTCACCGTCGAGAACGTCGACGACGTTGCGTGGTTCCAGAAGACGCACCCGGCGGCGACGCGGCCGGTGCGACCGTCCTCGAGTGGCGCCGGCAGCGGAGCGTCGAACGGCGCGACCCCGGGGGGAGGCGCGTCGGAGAAGGTGATCGCGATCGGCGCGGCGGCGAGGTTCAGTGCCGAGGCGAGCCGGTCGGACAGGTCGTTCCAGGGTGCGTTCATCGGATCTCTCGGGAGTCGGGGGTGCGTCCGGTTGCGTTGTAGCACGGAGCCCGGGCGTCGGCATCGTTGCCTCGGGTCAACCGAGTCCGACTCGGACCCGCACGGGTGAGCGCCCGAGCACGGTCTTCCACGGCACCGCCTGCTGGTCCTCGGCGGACCGGACGGGTCCCAGATCGAGGGTCGCGATGACCCCCTGCTCGACGGTGAGCCGGGCGAGGGCGGCGCCGAGGCAGTGGTGGGCTCCGGCGCCGAAGGTGAGGACACGGGGCGCGCCCGGCTCGGCGAACCGGCTGACGTCGAAGGCATCGGGCTCGGTCCAGTGCGATGCGTCGCGATTCGCCGACGCGCTGCACAGCAGGAGCAGGCTGCCCGCCGGGAGCTCCTCGTCGAGGGTCACCGGCTCGGTCAACGTCCGGGGCACGAAGGGCAGACTCGGTTCGAAGCGCATCGTCTCGTTCACCGCCGAGGCGACCAGCGACCGATCCCGGGTGACGCGGGCGAGCTCATCGGGGTGCCGGAGCAGCGTGTGGAGCGTGCACGCGAGCTGCCCGCGCGTCGTGTCGTGGCCACCCACGAGCAAGTTGGCGACCATCGTGACGACCTCGTCGTGGGTGAGCGTCCCGCCGTCGGTCTCGGCGGCGATGAGCGCGGTGATGAGATCGGGGCGCGCATCGCGCCGGCGACGCTCGACGAGACCGTCGACGTACGCGAGCAGATCGACGATCGCGGTCTCCGCCGCGCCGATCTGTTCCGGGGTCATGACACCGAAGACGACGCTCAGGGTGTCGGCCCAACCGGCGAACTCCGGAACATCCTCCTGGGGCACACCGAGCAGCTCGCACATCGCCTGCATCGGCAGCATGCCGAGCGCGGCGGTGAGGTCGCCGCCGCCCGCGGCGCGGATCGGGTCGAGATCGGCGTGCACGAACGCGCCCACCCGCTCACCCAGCTCCTCGACCGCCCTCGGGGTGAACGCGGTG
>CAVWPR010000050.1:0-5414 GCA_963756815.1 uncultured Acidimicrobiia bacterium | reverse complement strand
GTTTCCGAGCGATCACGAACTGATGGTCGCTCCGGCTCCGGTAGATGCCGTCCACGTCCCGGCACGGTTCCAGCGCGGCCAGCACCTCGCGGCGGAGCACCTCGACGTCGTTGTGCCGGAGGGCCGGGACGGCCGGTCCGAGGCTCGAGAGCGCGCGCCAGGCGAGCTCGGCGTCGGGCCATTCGATCACCGCCGTGCGCCCGCCGCGTTCGAGGACGTCGAAGCCCGCAGCCGTGAGCATCGTCTCGGCCACACCGGGGACGCTGATGTCGTTGAGCTGGCGCATCGAGCTGCGGTGGGCGTCGGGTGCGTGCACGGCGAAGACGCGGAAGAACTCGCGGATGTCGAGCGGCGGCCCCTTGCCCCAGAAGCTGATGCCCATCCCTCCCCCCGGGCGGAGCACGCGGTACGCCTCCGCGAGCGCGTCCTCACACCCGCCCCAGATGCCGTTCACCGAGACCGCGACGTCGAACGTGCCGTCGGCCCATGGCAGCTCGTACATCGAACCGACGCGGAGGTCGGCCTCCGGCGTGCGGGCCCGGGCGACGCCCACGAGCGCGTCGGCCGCGTCGATGCCGGCGACGGTTGCACCCGTTCCGTGCGCGACGCGGACCGCGAGCCCCGACCCGCACGCGATGTCGACGACGGCGGTGTCCGGACCGAGACCGAGCCGCGTGAACATCGCGAGCAGCACGTCGACGGAGTAATGCTCGTAGAGGCACGCCCATTCGCCGGCCTGGTGGCCCCAGGCCGCACCGGCGGAGCGCCAGTCGTGGCCGGGCTCGGACGTCGTGGTCGGGTGCGTGGTCATCGTCCGATCCTGACGACCTGTGCGCGCCGAGTCCTGACGAGCGGTTGACGATTCGCAGGTTCCACGATCAGCGAACCGCCACGTCGCCTTCATGACTCCGGGCACCGACCGGCGCATCGTGGGCACCGACGCCGGACCGCACCGGCATCCCGTACCGGAGGTAACGACATGACCCAGACCGACGCACCCGCCGTGGACAACGGCGTCAACATCGAGGCGCTCCGCGGCGCCCGCCAGGCCCTCACCGACGCGCCCCAGGCCGCGCAGTTCCAGTGGCGCGCCACGTGCGAGTGGGTCAACGGCACGCACAGCCGCTCGGAGATCAGCGACTTCTCCGGTCTCGGCGCCGAGCAGGCCCATCGCCAGACCTTCACGATCGAGGCCGACCACCCCGAGATCTTCGCCTCCGAGGACCACGGCGCGACCCCGCCCGAGATCGTGCTCGGCGCGCTCGCGTCCTGCCTCACGGCGGGCGTCGCGACCGTCGCGACCGATCGTGGCGTGGCCCTCCGCTCGGTCCGCGCCACGCTCGTCGCCGGCATGGACCTGCAGGGGATCCTCGGGATCGACGGCGACGTGCGCAACGGCTTCGACCGCATCGACGTCACCTACGACATCGACGCCGACGCGTCGCGCGAGGACATCGAGGCGATCGTGGCGCAGTCGGAGAAGCGCTCCGCCGTCTTCGACATCGTCACGAACCCGACGACGGTCAGCGTGTCGCTGGCCTGACCGTCGCGACGGGACGAGGAGCTCGAACGATGCGCACCTCCGTGGTGGTCGTCGGGGCCGGTCCCGGCGGGCTCGCGATGAGTCACGAGCTCGCCCGGACCGGTGTCGACCACGTCGTGCTCGAGCGGGGCGAGGTCGCGAGCTCGTGGCGGCACGAGCGGTGGGACTCGCTCCGCCTGCTGACGCCCAACTGGATGTGCGGGCTCCCCGGCTTCCCGTACGACGGCACCGACCCCGACGGCTTCATGACCGCGGCCGAGACCGCCGCGTTCGTCGACCGCTACCGGTACCGCATCGGCGCGCCGGTCCACGAGTCGGTCACCGTCGAGTGCGTTCGCCGCACCGATGCCGGATTCACCGTGACGACGACCGCCGGATCGTGGACGTGCGATGCCGTCGTCGCCGCGAGCTGGCGGTTCGAGCCAGCCGCGGGTGCCGGACCTGGCCGCGGCCTTCCCACCGCACGTCCAGCAGGTCACCGCGCTCGACTACCGCCGCCCCGCGCAGCTCGTCGGTGACCGCGACGTGCTCGTGGTCGGCGCATCGGCGTCGGGCGTGCAGATCGCCGACGAGCTGCGCCGTGCCGGACGGGTCGTCACGATCGCGGCCGGTGAGCACGTCCGCCTCCCGCGCCGGTACCGCGGCCGCGACGTGTACTGGTGGCTCGACCGCATCGGTCAGCTCGACGAGCGCTGGGACGAGGTCGAGAACCTCCAGCGGGCGCGCCGGCACGCGTCGGTGCAGCTGGTCGGCGGCGACGAACGGCGCGATCTCGACCTCCATACCCTTGCCGCCGGTGGAGTGCGGGTGGTCGGACGCCTCGCGGCGGTGCGCGGCACGACCGTCCTGTGCTCCGGTGGTCTCGGCGCGCTGGTCGCCAACGCCGACCTCAAGCAGGCCCGGCTCCTGCGCCGCATCGACGAGTTCGTCGCGGAGCACGACGCTCGACGTCGCACCCGCGTCGGTGCCCGTACCCTCCGTGCTCCCGGACGCGCCGACGGAGCTGGATCTGGCGGACTTCTCGACGGTGATCTGGGCGACGGGCTACCGGCCGACGTTCGCGTGGCTCGACGCCGCCGCGTTCGACCGCCGGGGCCGGATCGACCACACGGGAGGGGCAGCGTCGCTGCCCGGGCTCTACGTGCTCGGGCTGCCGTTCCTTCGCCGGCGGCGATCGAACCTCATCGGTGGTCTCGGCGCCGATGCCGTCGACCTCGCCGGCGACCTGCGCCGGCACCTCGACGAGCAGACCGCGGCGCGCGTCGGGGTCGGGGTCCGCTGAC
Source organism: uncultured Acidimicrobiia bacterium (assembly GCA_963756815.1). Taxonomy (GTDB): domain Bacteria; phylum Actinomycetota; class Acidimicrobiia; order IMCC26256; family JAENVU01; genus JAENVU01. The sequence continues at coordinate 2,588 of CAVWPR010000050.1, read as the reverse complement.
GCCGACGGTCACGGACGTTCGAGCAGCGCCCGTTGCGTCCGGAGCACGACTTCGTCCACCGGGCAGGCCGCGCCGCGCGCCCGGAGCTCGCCGGCGTGGTCCGTGCCCACCGAGGTGACGAGCGCATCCCGCGGTGTCGAACGCGACCTGGTGGAGTGTCGACGTCATCGGCGCCACGCCGAGCGTCGCGTGCGCCTCGATCGCGCCCACCAGCTCCAGCGCGAGCTCGTGGAGACCTGTCCGGTGCAGCGCGATCACGCAGCGCGACAGTGTGTGCCACTGCTGCGCCCACTCACCGGCGCGGTACCAGAGCGCGACCATCTCGGCGAGCTCCGCGCTGCCGCGATCGACGTCGCCGCGCGCCACGAGGAGCCCGGCGGCCTCGGTGGCGGCGAACGCGCTCATCCAGCGGTTGCCCGCGCCGCGTGCGATCTGCTCGGCGGTGACGAACGCGTCGAGCGCGTCGGCGGGCACCTGGCTGGCGAAGCCGCGCGCGACCTCGGCCGACGCGAGGTCCGTGGGGCAGCGGGTGCGGCGCGCGTGCTCGTGGGCGCGCTCGACGAGGCTCGCCGCCTCGTCGTACACGCCCTGCGAGCTGAGGCCCGACGGCGCGGAAGTAGCAGGCGTGGACGAGCCGGGACTCGTTCTCGGACGACTCGGCGAGGGCGAGCTGCCGGGCGGTCTCCACGTTGCCGGCGGCGTGGTCGTCGACGATGTAGAGCACGTTGGCGAGAGTGCGCTCCGGCAGTCCGCTCGGTGGTGTGCCGAGCGCGGTCTCGAGCTCGCGGGACTCCAACGCCAGGAGGATCGCGGTCTCGAACTCGCCGCGGACCCACGCGCCGTAGGACCGGATGCCGGTGACCAGGGGCAGGAGGGGATGGTCGCGCGCGCCGGGCGCCCGGGCCGCGTCGTCGGCCCAGGCGAAGGCCTCGTAGCGCACCGCCCGCATCGCGAACTCGCGGATGGAGCCCACGAGCGCGAGCGCGTCGTCGAAGTGTCCGGTCTCGAGCGCGAAGCGGTGCGCCGAGCGCAGATCGGCGAACGACGACTCGGCGCGTGCCATCGCGGCGGCTTCGCCCGGGGCCTGCAGCTGCCGCTCGATGTCGGCGGCCTCGGCCGCGAAGTGGGCTGCGTGCGTGGAGAAGAGGTTGGCGGCCTGCTCGTCGCCGAGGCACGCTCGGCCGTAGTCGCGCAGGGTCTCGAGGAGCTCGTACCGCGTCGCGCCACCCGCCTGCGGCCGGACCGTGAGCATGGAGCGCTCGGTGAGGCGCGTCAGCAGATCGAGGACGTCACCGCCGGGGCAGACCGCGCGGGCCGCGTCGAGGTCGAACGACCCGGCGAACACGGAGAGCGCGACGAACAGCTCCTGCTCGTCGCGTTCGAGCAGCTCGTAGGACCAGCTGATCGCGTCGTGCATGGCGCGGTGGCGCGGATCGCTGCCGCGCCGCATGGCCCGGAGCAGTCCGAAGCGCTCGTCGAGGCGGCTCGCGATCTCGGCCACGCCGAGCGAGCGCACCCGGGCGGCGGCCAGCTCGATGGCGAGCGGGATGCCGTCGAGCCGGCGGCAGATCTCGGCGACGATCGGTGCGGTCTGCTCGTCGAGCGCGAAGTCCGGATCCGCGGCACGCGCCCGGGTCGCGAACAGCTCCACCGCGGGGATGTCCGTCACCGCGGTGTCGGAGTCGGGATCGAACGCAGTGGGCAACGGCGCGACCGACCAGACTTGCTCGCCCGGTACGGCGAGCGGCTCGCGGCTCGTGGCCAGCACCGAGACCGCGGGCGCCTCGCGCAGGATGCGTGTCACGAGACCGGCCACGGGCTCCACGAGGTGCTCGCAGTTGTCGAGGAGCAGCAGGCTGCTGCGGGGTCGCAGCATGTCGACGATGGCGTCGTCGATCGAGCTGCTCCGCCGGAGGTTCACGTCGATCGCGGTGGCGAACGCGGCAGCGGTGGCCTCCTCGTTGACGACGCGCACGAGCTCGATCACGTGCACGCCGTCCTCGTAGTTCGCGGCCACGGAGCGGGCGAGCTCGAGCGCGAGCGAGGTCTTGCCGACGCCGCCCGGGCCGACGAGCGTGACGAGGCGGTGATCCGCCAACGCCACGACCAGGTCCGCGAGCTGCGCGTCGCGACCGATCAGGGGGAGCAACGCGATCCCGAGTCCGGCGACTGCCGGTGACGGTTCGAGGTTCGCATCCTCGGACTCGACGGTCGCCACGAACTCGTAGCCTTTGCCGTGGACCGTGCGGATGATCGCCTGGCGGTTGCCGTCGTCGCCGACGGCCTGACGTACGGCTTTGATGCGCGTCGTGAGTGCGGAGTCGCTCACGAAGCGGTCGCCCCAGACGTCGTCGAGCAGCTGCTCCTTGCGCACCATGCTGCCGCGGTGCGCGACCAGGTACGCGAGGAGGTCGAACGCCTGCGGCTCGATCCGCACCTCTCGACCGTCGCGCCGGAGCACGACGCGATCGAGGTCCAACTCGCAGCCCGCGAATCGCAGCACCATCGCCCCTCCGGAGCCCCGGCCTGCCAGTGACACCCCCGGGGCGCTCTCATCGTACGGATCCTCGGGCGCGTACGGCTCGACG
>CAVWPR010000049.1:0-13062 GCA_963756815.1 uncultured Acidimicrobiia bacterium | reverse complement strand
GGTCACCGCGCAGGCACTCGGCACCTTCGGGCGCGTACTGCACGATGTAGGCCGCGCCGGATCGTCGTCGGTGGTGTTGTGGCCGGTGGCGTGCGGGGTGAGCGACGAGAAGACGACGGCCGAGCCGGCCGTCACGGGGACGCTCGACCGCGCCGTCGGGGTCGCGGCAGCACTCGAACCCGATCGGCGTGTCGCGGTGCGCGACGGTTCCGGACCGGTGGACGCCGGGGAGCACCTGCGACGCATCCGTTCTCGGGCGTCGCGTCGGTGAGCGCCACCCAGCACCGTGAGGTAGGCCTGCGGCTCGATGTAGGTGTAGCCGTTGTCCTGGTGCCAGAGCACCGGCTCCGCACCGTGCGGTCGCTTGTAGACCGACTGGTCCCAGTAGAGGCGGGCGTCGGGTCCGATGAGGTCGTGGCACAGATCGGCCATCAGGTCGGAGGTGCAGAAGTCGCGACAGACCTCGCTGCGGGCGGCGGGGTGCAACGCTATTCGACACGGTGTCGATGCCGGCGATGCTGAAGCGCCCGTCGGGTCGCGTCGCGAGGAAGTCCATGACCTCGCGGTCGTCGAACGGCTCGATCGCCTCGGTGAGCGTGGCGACGTGGTTGTTGGGGTCGACGGCGTCCTCGAGCACGAAGAAGCCGTCCTCGTCGTAGGCGCGTGCCTGCCGGGGGTCACGCGTCGAAACGGGCCGGGGTGATCGGGCCACGTGAACCCGTGGTTCCACGGGTGCGGGGCGAGTGGCGTGCTCATGCGTCGACCGCCATGAGGCTCGCGTTGCCCACGACCGTGGTGCGGTCCCCGCTCGTGACGGTGATCGACGCGTCGCCGTCGGCGTCGGTGACCGTCGCCTCGACGGTCTCGCCGTCGGTCACCATCCCGACGAACTTCAGGGTGAGGGTCCCGTGCGCGAGGAACTCCTCGCCCCACGCCTCGAGGAGCAGTCCGTACGCGGGGCCGGCCACCTGCATGCCCTGCGCGACGAGGCGGTCGTAGCCGATGTCGGCCGCGGCGTCGGGGTCCGAGTGGTAGTTGCCGCGGCGCGAGTAGAGCCGGAGCAGCTCCGCCGTGAGCTCGAGCGACCGCTTCACACCCCCGCCTCCACGAACGTGGCGATCGACGTCCACAGGTGCGTGCCGTCGGCGGTGGCGACCTCCGTCGTCACCTCCACGTACTCGCGCCCCGCCTGGCGAAGCGGCGCGACACCTGGCCGTACACCGTGAGGTCGGCCGGCGCGTGGGCCGCGTCGTGGGCGACGAGCGTCTGGTGGGTGTGGAGCAGGGGATCGGGCGCGACGGTCTGGAACGCCACGATCGTGAGGTTGGCGGCCATCGGCGGGTACAGGACGCCCTCGCGCCGGGCGGGGTGGTCGATGCCCGCGGCCCGCCAGTAGCGGTCGTTCGCCTCGGCGGAGACGGCGAAGGACACGGGTCCGAACGCGGTGCCGACGACGACGCCTCCGAACGGTGGCGCGCCCGCACCGGCGGAACTCCGGGCCTCAGTATTCACTGGTCTGTATAGTATGCGTCATGGCGTATCGAGCGGCCGTCGTCGGCGGGTCAGGGTACACAGGTGCGGAGCTCCTGCGATTGCTCGCCGCGCATCCCGACGTCGACGTCGTGCACGTCACCGCCGACAGCAACGCCGGTGCGACCGTCGCCTCGCTGTATCCCTCGCTCGCGGCCGCCTACCCGGGACTCACCTACGGCCCGATGGACCCCGGCGCAGTGGCCGGACTCGACGTCGTGTTCCTCGCCATGCCCCACGGCGCGAGCCAGGGCTTCGCGCCCACGTGATCGACGACGTCGCGCACGTGGTGGACCTCGGCGCCGACTTCCGGCTGCCGGCGGCGACGTACGAGCAGTGGTACGGGAGCGCGCACACCGCGCCCGAGCTCATCGACCGGTTCGGCTACGGGCTCGTCGAGCTCAACCGCGACGCGCTGCGCACCGTCGACCACGTCGCGGTGCCCGGTTGCTACCCGACCGCGGCGCTGCTCGCGCTGGCCCCGCTGTTCGCCGCGGGGCTCGTGGAGCCGCACGTGATCGTGGACGCGATGTCGGGGCTTTCGGGTGCGGGACGCGGGCTCAAGATCGGCAACCACTTCTCCGAGGCCGACGAGAGCGTCGTCGCCTACGGACTGCTGACGCACCGTCACACCGCCGAGATCGAGCAGACCCTCACGCGCGTCGGCGGGACCGCCGTCGACGCGTTGTTCACGCCGCACCTCGTGCCGATGGTGCGCGGCGAGCACGCCACCTGCCACGCCCGCGCCGCTGCGTCGGGCCTGTCGACCGCCTCGCTGCTCGCCACCTATCGGGACTTCTACGCGGGTGAGCCGTTCGTCGTCGTCACCGACGAGCCGTCGCCCACCAAGGCCGCGACGGGCGCGAACACCTGCCACGTCACGGTGCGATTCGACGAGCGTACGGGTCGCGTGCTCGCCCTGGGCATCATCGACAACCTGGTGAAGGGCGCGTCCGGTGGCGCGGTGCAGAACGCGAACCTGCTGCTCGGCCTGCCCGAGACCACCGGCCTCCCGATCGTCGGGATGTGGCCGTGAGCGACTCGTCGGGGAGGACGTCATGAGCGTGACCACACCCGAGGGCTTCGTCGCGGGCGGTGCCGCGTGCGGCATCAAGGAGTCGGGCGCGCCCGACCTCGCCGTCGTGGCCACCGCCGATCGCCGCTCGGTCCCGGCGGCCGGCGTGTTCACCGTGAATCGGGCGTGCGCGGCGCCGGTGCAGGTGAGCCGCGAGCACCTCACCGACGGGCGAGCCGCCGCCGTGGTCCTGTCGTCGGGCAACGCGAACGCGGCCACCGGGGAGCGCGGGCGCGCCGACGCGCGCCGGATGGCGCAGCTCACCGGCGCGGGCCTGGGCGTTCCCGGCACCGACGTGCTCGTGTGCTCCACCGGGCTCATCGGCTACCCGCTCCCGATGGATCCGCTCGAGTCCGGCATCCCGGCGCTGTGTGCCGACCTCAACGGCGCGTCGGCCGCGGCCGACGCGATCCTGACCACCGACACCGTGCGCAAGGAGGCGGTGGCCGAGGTGCTCGGCACGTCCGCGCTCGTCGGCGGCATGGCCAAGGGCGCAGCGATGCTGAGCCCGGCGATGGCGACGATGCTCGCGGTCGTCACGACTGACGTCGGCATCGAGCCCACCGCGCTCTACGAGTGCCTGCTCGCCGCCACGAGCGACACGTTCGGCTCGTTGCTCGTCGACGGGTCGATGAGCACGAACGACACCGTGCTGGTGCTCGCCAACGGTGCCTCCGGCGTCGACGCCGGCGACCATCTGCCGACGTTCACCGACGCGCTCACGGACGTCTGCGGCTCGCTGGCCGAGCAGATGGCCCGTGACGCCGAGGGGGCGTCGAAGCTGGTGCGGCTCCACGTCGTGAACGCCGCGTCCTACGACGACGCCCGGCGCGCCGCCCGGCAGGTCGCAGGCTCCCAGCTGGTCCAGTGCTCGTTCAACGGCGAGGATCCCTACTGGGGCCGGGTGCTGTCGGAGCTCGGCGCGAGTGGCGCGGTCTTCGACCCCGAGCGGGTGACGATCTCGTACGGCGGGATCGTGGTGTGCCACGACGGTGTCGAGGCGCGCGATCCGGCAGTCACCGACGCGCTCGCCGCGGTGATGGCGGCCGGCGAGATCGAGGTGGTGTGCGACCTGCGCGCGGGCGACGCCTCGGCGCGGATGCTCTTCACCGACCTGTCGCACGCGTACATCGACGAGAACCGGACCACGTCCTGATGGTCGCTCCGCTCGCTGCTCCGGCGATGTGCGTGAGGCGGCGCTCGCTGCGCGACTGTGCGCGCCTGCGGCGCGCGGCGTCGGATCGAGCGCGGGGTGTGTCATGAGCGAGACCGTGAGCGACCTGCGGCGCGCGGGGGCCGAGGAGAAGGCGCACGTCCTCGCGGAGGCGATGCCCTACATCCGGGAGTTCTCGGGCAAGACGGTGGTCATCAAGTACGGCGGCCACGCGATGGAGAGCGCCGAGCTCGCCGACCAGTGGGCCCAGGACGTCGTGCTCATGCGACTGGTGGGGATGAATCCGGTGGTGGTGCACGGCGGCGGACCGCAGATCACCGAGCTCATGGCGCGTCTCGGCAAGACGGCCGAGTTCGTCGACGGCCTGCGCGTGACCGACGCGGAGACCGTTGACATCGCCCGGATGGCGCTCGTCGGCAAGGTGAACCGCGAGGTGGTGGCGTCGCTCAATCAGCACGGCTCGTACGCGGTGGGGCTGTCGGGCGAGGACGCGGGCCTGATCGCGGTGACCCAACGCGACGAGCGGCTGGGCTTCGTGGGCGACGTCTCGGCCATCGACCCGTCGATCCTGCACCGGCTGCTGCGCGAGGAGCTCATCCCGGTGGTGGCGACGATCGGGATGGACGACACGGGGCAGGCGTACAACGTCAACGCCGACACCGTGGCCGGTGCCATCGCGGAGGCGCTCGGTGCCGAGAAGCTCGTGTACCTCACCGACGTCGCGGGCGTGTACGGCGACTTCCCGGACGAGGCGTCGCTGATCTCGCGTATCGACGCCGACGGGCTCGCGACGCTGGTGCACGAAGGTCGCGCCGGCGAGGGAATGATCCCGAAGCTGGTGTCGTGCGTGCACGCACTTCGCCACGGCGTGACGCGCGCCCACATCCTCGACGGGCGCATCCCGCATGCGCTGCTGCTCGAATTCTTCACGCGGGAGGGCATCGGCACCATGGTCAGTCAGGCAGTGCAGTGAGCCAGACCGGGTACGACGAGCTGTACGCGCTCGATCGCGAGCACGTGATGCAGACCTACGGCCGGCAGCCGGTCGCCTTCGTGCGCGGCGAGGGCACGCGACTGTGGGACAGCGAGGGCAAGGAGTACCTCGACTTCCTCGCCGGCCTCGCGACGGTCTCGCTCGGGCACGCGCACCCGGCGGTGACCGACGCGCTCGCCGACCAGGCCCGCACGTTGGTGCACGTGTCGAATCTGTACCTCAACGACGTGCAACCGCGGCTCGCGGCGCGCCTCGACCTGTTGCTCACCTCGGCGACCGGCACCCCCGGCCGGGTGTTCTTCGCCAACAGCGGGGCCGAGGCCAACGAGTGCGCGATCAAGCTCGCACGCCGCCACGGTCAGGCCAACGGTGGTCCCGAGCGCTTCCACGTGCTCTCGGCCTACAACTCGTTCCACGGCCGGACGCTGACGACCCTGGCGGCCACGGGCCAGCCCCAGAAGCAGGAGACGTTCCAGCCGCTGCCGGTCGGGTTCCGTCAGGTCGCGTTCGCCGACGTCGACTCGCTGCGCGCCGCGATGGACGAGCGCGTCTGCGCGGTCCTGCTCGAGCCGGTGCAGGGGGAAGGCGGGGTGCAGCCTGCGCCGGCCGGCTACCTGGAGGCGGTGCGGACGCTGTGCGACGAGCGGGAGGCGCTGCTGCTGATGGACGAGGTCCAGACCGGTCTCGGACGCACCGGCCGCTGGTTCGGCTTCGAGCACGGTGGCGACGTGCGGCCCGACGTCGTCACGCTGGCGAAGGCGCTCGGCAACGGTGTGCCGATCGGCGCGTGCTGGGCCCGCGCCGACGTCGCAGCCGCGTTCGCGCCCGGCGATCACGCATCGACGTTCGGGGGCCAACCGCTCGCGGCGCGTGCCGCGCTCACGGTGCTCGACGTGATGGAGCAGGAGAACGTGCCCGCACTCGCGACGGCGCAGGGCAAGCGCCTGACGGTCGCGCTGGCGGACCTGGCCGGGGTGGCCGACGTGCGCGGCGTCGGACTCCTCGTGGCGGCCGAGCTCTCGCCGGGGATCGAGGCGGGCCCGGTCGCGGCCCGGTGCCTCGACGCCGGTCTCGTGCTCAATGCGGTCACGCCGACGGCGCTACGGCTCGCGCCGCCGCTGCTCGTCTCCGACGACGAGATCCACCGGGGCGTCGCGATCCTCGCCGGCGTGCTCGCGGAGGTCGCGGCGTGAAGCGTGATTTCCTCGAGGTCGACGAGCTCAGCCACGCCGAGCTCGCAACGCTGCTCGACACGATGGTTGCGTGGAAGGCGACACCCGGTCTCGTGCCGCCCGTGCTCGCCGGGCGCGGCGTCGCCCTGGTGTTCCAGAAGCCGTCGGCCCGGACCCGGAACAGCGGGGAGATGGCCGTGGTCGGCCTCGGTGGCCATCCGGTCACGATCCGACCCGACGAGATCAGCATCGACGTGCGGGAGACCGCCGAGGACGTGGCCCGCACCCTCGCCGCGTACCACACGATCGTCGCGGCCCGTGTGTTCGACCACGGGGTGCTCGAGCGCATGGCGGCGGCCGTCGACGCGCCGATCGTCAATCTCCTCTCGGACCGCGCACACCCGTGTCAGACGCTCGCCGACCTGCTCACGATCCGCGAGCGGTTCGGCCGATTGGAAGGACTGCGTGTCGCCTACGTCGGCGACGGCAACAACGTCACCGCGTCCCTCGCGTTCGGTGCCGCGCTCACGGGGATGGAGCTCCACGTCACGTCGCCGCCGGGCTACGAGCTCGACGACGACGTGGTGGAGCGGTCGCGCAACCTCGGGGGTGCGGTGGAGCTGGTGAGCGACCCGCACGACGCGGTCAAGGGGGTCGACGTGGTCTACACCGACACGTGGACGTCGATGGGCGAGGAGGCCGAGGCCGACGTGCGACGCTCGGCGTTCCGCGGCTGGCAGGTCGACGACGCCCTCATGGCGGTGGCCGGACCCGACGCGGTCTTCATGCACTGCCTCCCCGCGCACCGGGGCGAGGAGGTCACCGACGCCGTGCTCGACGGACCCGCCAGCATCGTGTGGCAGCAGGCCGCGAACCGGATGGACGCCAAGCGGGCGCTCTTCGCGTTCCTGGTGCAGCAGGAGGAGGGCTAGTGGCGACACTCGGCAAGCCGCAGCGGCAGCACCGCATCGCCCGCATGCTCGAGGAGCAGGCGATCTCGAGTCAGGGTCAGCTCGTGGAGCTGCTCGCGGCCGAAGGCGTCCTCGCGACGCAGGCGACCGTGAGCCGCGACCTCGAGGACCTCGGCGCGGTGAAGGTGCGGATCCCCGGCGGCACCATGGCCTACGCCGTCCCCGAGAACTCGAAGGACGCGGCGAGCCCCGACGACCACCTGCGGCGCGTGATGGGGGAGTTCGTCGTCGACGTCGCGCACTCGGCGAACCTCGTCGTGCTGCGCACGCCGCCGGGCTCGGCCCACGTGGTGGCCTCGGCGCTCGATCGGGCCGGATATCCCGACGTGCTCGGCACGGTCGCCGGTGACGACACGTTGGTGCTGGTCTGCGCGGAGACGGCGGGAGGCGCGCCGGTCGCCGGTCGCCTGGCCGGGCTCGCGGGTCTGTAGAGCGGAGAGTAGGACGACATGACGCAGCGGGTGGTGCTCGCGTACTCGGGCGGTCTCGACACGTCCGTCGCGGTGAAGTGGATCCAGGAGGAGTGGGGCGCGGAGGTCGTCGCGCTCGCGGTCGACGTCGGTCAGGAGCCGCACGCCGACGCCGGCGTACTGGGAGGCCATCCGTCAGCGCGCGCTCGTCGCCGGCGCGATCGAGGCGCGGGTCGTCGACGCCCGTGAGGAGTACGCGTCCCGGTTCGTGGTCAACGCGATCAGGGCCAACGCCCTGTACGAGGGGAAGTACCCGCTCGTGTCGTCGCTGTCGCGTCCGGTGATCGCCCGCCACCTCGTGGCGGCGGCCCGGGAGTTCCAGGCCGATGCCGTCGCGCACGGTTGCACCGGCAAGGGCAACGACCAGGTCCGGTTCGAGGTCGCGCTGCGCACACTCGCACCCGACCTTGAGGTCCTCGCACCGGTCCGAATGTGGGGCTTCTCCCGTCACGACTCGATCGAGTACGCGGCGCGCTTCGCCATCCCCATCACGGTGTCGGAGGCGAAGCCGTACTCGGTGGACGAGAACATCGTGGGGCGGGCGGTCGAGTGCGGCGCCATGGAGGATCCGTGGAACGCGCCGCCCGACGACATCTACGAGCGCACGCGCCACGTGGCCGACGCGCCGTCCGAAGCGCGCGAGATCGTGATCGGGTTCGAGCGCGGTGCACCCGTGACCCTCGACGGCGTGCCCACGCCGCTGCACCAGATGCTGCCGGAGCTCGACGGCATCGTCGGCGCGTACGGCTTCGGCCGGATCGACATGGTGGAGAACCGGCGCGTCGGCATCAAGAGTCGCGAGGTCTACGAGTGTCCCGGCGCGCTCGCGTTGCTGCTCGCGCACGCGGACCTCGAGTCGATCACGCTCGAGCGCGACGTGATGCGGGAGAAGAGCCGCCTCGAGACCCGCTGGGCGGAGACCGTGTACGACGGGCTCTGGTACTCGCCGCTGCGCGAGGCGTTCGACGCCTTCGTCGAGTCGACCCAGCGGCACGTGACCGGCGAGGTCCGGCTCCGTCTGCAGCCCGGGCAGTGCACGGTCGTCGGCCGGCGCGCCGAACGCGGCCTCTACGACTACTCGCTCGCCACCTACGAGGCCGACGACGCGTTCCGCCACGAGGACGCGGCGGGATTCGTGCGGTTGTGGGGCCTGTCGGTCGAGACGTGGTCGAAGCGTCAGCGCATCGAGGAACCCGCGGTGAGACCCCCGGGATCAGCGTCGTGAGCGACGAGCCGACTCCGATGCACCCGAGCGCCGGCGAGGACGAGTCGCGGACGCTCTGGCACGGGCGGTTCGCCGACGGTCCGGACGCCGCGCTCATGGCACTCTCGGAGAGCCTGTCGTTCGACCGGCGGCTCGCGGCCGACGACGTCGACGGTTCCCGCGCACACGTCGCGATGCTCGTCGCGGTGGGCCTGCTGACCGACGCAGAGGGGCAGGAGGTGACGACCGCGCTCGACGCGGTGGAGACCGAGCTCGCTACCGACGCGTTCGTGTTCGCGGCCTCTGACGAGGACATCCACACCGCGGTCGAGCGGCGGGTCACCGAGCTGGCCGGCGACGCCGGCGCCAAGCTGCACACCGGGCGGAGTCGGAACGACCAGGTCGCGACGGATCTGCGGCTCTGGACCAAGCGCGCCGCACGGGAGCTCGTCGCCGCCCTCGACGGGTTGCAGCGGGTGCTGGTGACGCGGGCCGAGGAGGCCGGCGTCGATGTCGCCGTGCCGGGCTACACGCACCTGCAGCACGCGCAGCCGGTGTTGCTCGCGCACCACCTGCTCGCGCACGTGTGGGCGCTGGGTCGTGACGTCGAGCGGTTCCAACGGGTGGTGGTCGCGGCCGACGTGTCGCCGCTCGGCGCGGGCGCCCTCGCCGGCTCCAGCCTGCCGCTCGACCCCGAGCACACGGCGCGGACGCTGGGGTTCGCCCGCCGGTTCGAGAACTCGCTCGACGCGGTCTCCGACCGCGACTTCGTGGCCGAGGCGGTGTTCGCGGCTGCGCTCGCGCAGGTGCACCTGTCACGCCTCGGCGAGGAGATCGTGCTCTGGTCGTCGAGCGAGTTCGGGTTCCTGCGGCTGCCCGACGCATTCGCGACCGGGTCCTCGATGATGCCGCAGAAGAAGAATCCCGACGTCGCGGAGCTGGTCCGCGGCAAGGCCGGACGCGTCATCGGCGACCTCACCGGGCTCCTCGCGACGCTCAAGGGGCTCCCTCTCGCGTACAACCGCGATCTGCAGGAGGACAAGGAGCCGCTGTTCGACGCCGTCGACACGCTCGGCGCGTCGGTGCTCGCGCTCACCGGTCTGCTGGCCACGGCCACGTTCGACGCCGACGCGATGCGCGCCCGGACCGACGATCCGCTGCTCGCGGCGACCGACCTGGCCGAGCTGCTCGTCCGGCGGGGCACGCCGTTCCGCGAGGCCCACGCGATCGTCGGCGGCCTGGTCCGCGAGTCGCTCGAGGCCGGCCGGCCCTTCGCGGAGCTGGTGGCGGCGGAACCGCGCCTCGGAGCAGAGGGTGTGGCGTTGCTCGCCCCGGGGGCAGCGGTGGCCCAGCGGACGACGCCGGGTGCCGGCGGCCCGGGACCACTCGCCGCACAGCTCGCCGCCGTGCGGACCCTCCTGGACCACCAGGCGCAGTGGCTCGCCTGACGCGCGCGTTCTACGACCGGGACCCGCGGGAGCTGGCGCCCGCGCTGCTCAACAAGGTCCTGGTCTCCACCGAGGGTGGGACGCGGTTGGCGGCCCGCATCGTCGAGGTGGAGGCGTACCGCGGCTCCGCCGATCCCGCGAGTCACGCGTACCGCGGGCGGACCGCGCGCAACGCGACGATGTTCGGACGGCCGGGTCGTCTCTACGTGTACTTCGTGTACGGGATGTACTGGTGCGCGAATGTCGTGGCCGCGTCGCCGCCCGACGACGCCGGCGCGGTGCTGCTCCGGGCCGCGACGCCTCTGGCCGGGTTGGAGGTGATGCGGCAGCGGCGGCCGACGGCGCGTCGCGACCGGGACCTGTGTGCCGGTCCGGCCCGGCTCGCGACCGCGTTCGGTCTCGACCGCGCACACGACGGCATCGACCTCGTTCGGGGCCCGATCGGCCTCCACGACGACGGCACCGCGCCGCCGGCCCGGCCGCGCCGGTCGCCCCGGGTGGGGCTGGCACCCGGCCGCGGCGACCGAGACCGGTGGCGTTGGTTCGTACCGGGCGCGGCCTCGGTCAGCGGCCCGGCCGGAGCGCGAGGCCGGTAGGGTCCGCCGCATGACCTTCCGGGGCTTCCCACCCGAGTGCCTCACGTTCTACGAGGGTCTGGAGCGGGACAACTCGCGCGGCTACTGGACCGCGCATCGCGACCAGTTCGAGTCGGCGGTCCGGGGCCCGATGCGCGAGCTGCTCGTGACCCTCGACGAGCAATGGGGTCCGTTCCACGTCTTCCGCCCCAACCGCGACGTGCGCTTCTCGAAGGACAAGTCGCCCTACAAGACCGCGCTGGGCGCGGTGGGGGAGAGCGAGCGGGGCGCGCACTTCTACCTGCAGATCTCCTCGGCGGGGCTCTTCGCCGCGTCCGGCTTCTACCACCTCGTCCCCGATCAGCTGGAGCGCTACCGCGCCGCGGTCGACGACAAGCGGCGCGGCCCCCAGCTCGTGAAGGTGGTGCGCGAGGTCGAGGGCGCCGGGCTCGACGTCCACGTGCGCGACCCGCTCAAGACCGCGCCGCGCGGGTATGCGAAGGACCATCCGCGCGTGGAGCTGCTCCGGGGCAAGGGCCTCACCGCCGGCCGGGAGTTCCCGATCCGGAAGTGGCTGCACACCGCGACCGTGCGTGAGCGCGTCGTGGAGACGTGGGCTGCGGCCCGGCCGCTCTTCAACTGGTTGGAGCGTCACGTCGGTCCGAGCACCGCGCCGCCACCCGAGCCCGACTGAGCACGCGGCGACCTCGCGCAGTTGCGAGCGAAGCCGCCGAGGGATGTGACCGCGGGCATGAAGACATCGGGTCGACGGTGGTCCTAGCGTGCCCGGCGTGACCGCGGCCGAGGTCGAATTCAATCCGTACGACCCGGGGTTCGCCGCGGACCCCTATGTGCACTACGACGCGTTGCGTACCGCGGCGCCGGTCTGGCAGACGCCGTTCGGTCCGTGGCTGCTCACGCGCTACGACGACGTGCTGCGGGTCCTGCGCGATCCGACGCTCAGCGTCGAGGCGCGCAACGCGACGATGGAACTGCCGATGCAGCACGAGATGGAGGCGCGCGCGGGCGAGCGCAGTCGGGGCAGCCGGGCGATGCTCAACCTCGACCCGCCCGATCACGATCGGCTGCGGCGGCTCGTCGCGAAGACGTTCACGCCGAAGACGGTCGAGGCGCTCGCACCACTGTGCCGTCGTCTGGTGGACGACGCGCTCGACGCGGCCGACGCCGCCGGCGGGCTCGACGTGATCGCCGACCTCGCGTTCCCGCTGCCGTTCACCGTCATCTCCGAGATGCTCGGGATGCCGGTCGACCGTCGTGAGGAGCTGCGGTCGTGGTCGGCCGCGCTCGTCAAGACGCTCGATCCGGTGATCTCGATGGACGAGTTCGACGCCGCGCTCGACGCCGGCGACGCGATGACGGCATACGTGCGCGCGGTCGTCGACGCCAAGCGGGCCGCCCCCGCCGACGATCTCCTGAGCGCGCTGATCGCCGCGGAGGACCACGGCGACATGCTCGACGAGCAGGAGCTGATCGACCAGGTCGTCCTGCTCTACGTGGCCGGCCACGAGACGACGGTGAACCTCATCGGCAACGGCACGCTGGCCCTGCTGCGCAACCCCGAGCAGGCCGCCCGGCTGCGGGCCGACGTGACGCTCGACCAGAACGCGGTGGAGGAGCTGCTCCGCTACGACCCGCCGGTGCAGTTCTCCGGGCGGGTGACCACCCGCGACCTCACGATCGACGACGAGACGATCCCGACGGGCACGTTCACCCTCACCGGTCTGGCGGCGGCGAACCGCGACCCGGCCAAGTGGGGTCCGACGGCGAACGCGCTCGACCTCGCCCGCGAGGGTGCCGCCGCGCACCTCGCCTTCGGAAGTGGAGTGCACCACTGCCTCGGCGCCGCGCTCGCGCGCCTCGAGGGTCGCAGCGCGATCCCCGCGCTGTTCCGTCGCTTCCCGGATCTCGCGCTCGCGACCGACGATCTCGCGTACAACGGACGGCTCGTGCTGCGCGGGCTGGTCGCCCTGCCGGTCACGACCTGAACCTCGGAGGACACGATGGAAGGGGCTCGAGCGTGAAGGTCGACGAGGTCGCCGACCACCTCGGCGCGGTTCCGCTGTTCGCACAGTTGTCCAACAAGGACCGGCGGCAGGTCGCCAAGGCGCTCGGTGTCCACGAGGTCGCGACCGACGTGATGCTCGTCCGTCAGGGCGAGAGCGGGGACACCTTCTACGTGCTGCTCGAGGGTGAGGCCAAGGTCGTGCGGAACGGACGGAGGATCGCGACGCTCGGATCGGGCGAGTGGTTCGGCGAGCTCGCGCTGTTGGATCCCGCGCCCCGAGATGCCGACGTCGTGACCATCTCGGACGCGACCGTCGGTGTGCTCGACGCCAAGAGCTTCCGCCGGCTGGTGGCCGAGTTGCCCACCATGACCGCGCGGCTGCTCGCGGGGCTGGCGCGCCGGGTCCGCGACGGCGACCGACGG
>CAVWPR010000048.1:0-349656 GCA_963756815.1 uncultured Acidimicrobiia bacterium | reverse complement strand
AGGTTCAACGATGCGAGCACGACGTCGGCCCCCCACACCGCGTGGTCGTAGCCGCCGTCGACGTACGGGGTGAACGCGTCCTCGCTGGCATGGCCGAACGGGCCGTGCCCACAGTCGTGGCCCAGCGCGATCGCCTCGGTGAGCGCGACGTTCAACCGGCAGGCCCGCGCGATGCCGGTGGCCACCTGGGCGACCTCGAGCGCGTGGGTGAGCCGCGTGCGCTGATGATCCTCGGGGAAGATGAAGACCTGCGTCTTGCCCGCCAGCCGTCGGAATGCCGACGTCCCGTGCAGGATGCGGTCGCGATCCCGCTCGAAGCAGGTTCGCCACTCGTCGGGCTCCTCGGCGGCGGCCCGGTGGCCGGCGCCGCGGGCGCGGGTGGCACCGGGCGCGAGCACCTCGTCCTCGACCGCCTCTCGCGCGCCACGGTCGAATCCCTGTACCCGGCCGAGCTTCGCGTCGGCGTCCACGTGGGCCCGCCGCACCGGTCCCTCGCCGTGACCGGCCATGGTGCCGGCCCACCGCTGCTCCCGCTCGCTCGGCTCGTGACCCACGTCGTCGAGGGTACCGGGAGGGTGAGACCGAACCGGTCCGGCAGTCCTCCAGCCCGTACGCTCGGGAGATGCCGGGCCCGACCACCCGACGGCGAAGTGCCCGCGTGGCGATCCTCGGCGTCGCCGCGGCCGTGCTCGCGTGGTGCACGCCGGTCGCGGCGACCGCGCCCGCCGGCGGGCACACGAGCGCACCCTCCGGGTCACCTCGGCGGTCGTCCCGCTGCCCCCATCGGTGCACGACGCCCAGCTGCCGTGGTGGACCGCCGACGGCTCGTCCCTCGTCCTCTCGGCGCGCTCGACCGACTTCCCCGGCATGCAGATCGTGCGGGTGCGGCCCGACGGCTCCGGCTTCGCGTGCCTCACCTGCGCGATCGCGCCCGGCGACCCCCCGCTCATGAAGCCCATCCCGTTGCCCGACGGCAGGCGGATCCTGGTGCGCGTCGGCAACCAGAGCCCGGTCACCAACGGCCGCCATGCGGTCCTCGAGTGCACGCCCAACGTCGAGTCCTGCGCGGGTGCACGACTCGTCCCCATCGAGATCCCCATCGACGCAGCGGTGGTCCAGCCGCAACGTGAGTTCCGCGCCGCCCCTGACGGTCACCACGTGGCATTCACCCAGGTGCGGAAGGACGTCAGCGGTGACCCGGTGTTCGTCGCATCGGTCGCCGAGCTGCGTCGCGCGGGCGATCACTACCGGTTGGCGCAGGTACGAGCGGTCTCGACCCGCGGCGAGTTGAAGGACTTCACACCCGACGGCAAGCACGTGGTGATCTCTGCGTTCGTCGAGGGTCCCGAGGCCGCGAATCCCGACGATCTCGAGGTCGACCTCCGTACCGGCAAGGTCACGCGCCTCACGTACTACCCGGACTACGAGGAGCCGGCCGAGCAGTCGCCCCGGTCCGGGCTCTGGGCCATCGGCAGCGCCCGCACCGCGAAGATCTTCGAGCCGCTCGCCCGGATCCGCCGACCGAACCTCTTTGCCAACTCGCTCGCCCCGCTCACGTTCGCGTTCTTCCTCCGGTACCGCGACGAACTCCTCGAACCGTGGGTCATCGACGCCCGAGCGGAGCAGCGTGGACTGCTCGGCACCCGGCTCAACCCGGACTCGCCCGCCGCAGGCTGGGAAGGTCGGATGATCCCGAACTGGAACCCGGACGGCCGGCGCGTCGCGTACTGGGAGACCCGCACTGCGTCGGCCGCCGGGGCCTCCGACGCCGGCACGCGCATCGTGGTCGACACCCTCCCTGGCGCGCCGGTGGGCCGGGCGCCGCGCTCCACCGTCGTGCCGACGGCACGCTGGGCGCCACGCGTGGCCGGCTTCACCCCGCCCGACCCCGCGCTCCCCCGCTCACGGCGCGGCCGGGCGTCAGGACGCGTCGTCGTCCGAGCCACCACCACGGGCACGACCGTGGACATCGCGGTCAGTTACCGGCATTTCGCCGACGAGCCCGGTCACGTGCTCGATGGCACCGAGCACGTCACCAACACCGGCGGCATGTTCGGCTCGCTGACCTACGCAGCGGACGTGCGCCTCTCCGGTCACCAGCGAGGCAGGCTCCGGGCCGTCGACGTGCACGGGACCGTGGCCGGCTTCGTCGGCACGATCGACAGCACACTCGACGGCGTGCCGATGCACCTCGACCTCGCCACCGGTCCCAGCTCGGTGGCCGCCGGCTGAGCGCCGTCAGGCGCAGGATGCGACGTTGGTCGAGCTCGAACGACGAGAGCGACGCGCTCTCCCTCCGGGTCCAGGAGGAAGCGACCTGGCTGCATCGATCAGGCGGGCCGCGCCTTCTCGGCGAGGTACTCCTCGTAGTCGCGGATGTAGTCGTCGGCGTCGTACGCGTGCGAGGCCAGCACCAGCAGCACCGCGTCGGCGGCTGTACCGGAACTGGCTCGCCCAGACCATCGGCGGGATCGAGCAGCCCGCGGCCGGGCGGTCGAGCGCGACCTCGGCGCGGCGTGCGCCGTCGTCGAGGTGGACCGTGACCGAGCCGGCGAGGCACATGAGGAACTGCCAGCACTCGTGGTGGGCGTGCTCGCCCCGCACGTGCTGCGACGGCACGTCGAAGACCACGAAGTAGCGCGCGGGGCACGAACGGGAGGACGTCGTCGAGCTCGCCCGCGGCGAGCGACCCGCGCATGTCGCGTGTGCGTCGGCAGCTCGATCGACCGCGGCACCGCCCGGGAAGGTCGGCGTCGCGCCGACCGCGTCGCCGGCTCGCGGCGTCGGGCCGTCGGCCCGACCTCGGCGGACGCGTCGTCGACGTAGCCGATGATGCGCCCCGGGTTGCCGACGACCTTGGCGTTGGCGGGAACGTCGGCGGTGACGACCGCGCCGGCGCCGATCATCGCCCGGCGCCCGATCGTGACGCCGGGCAGGATCGTGGCGTTGGCGCCGATCGAGGCGCCGTCGTGGATCGCGGGTGACCGCGAACCGCTCCGGGCGGTCGTTGGCTGCGGGGGAACGGGTCGTTCGCGAAGGTGGCGTTCGGGCCGATGAAGACGTCGTCGCCGACCCGCAGGCCGTCCCAGAGCTGCACGCCGCACTTCACCGTGACCCGGTCGCCGACGACCACGTCGTTCTCGACGAACACGCCGTCGCAGATGTTGCAGTCCCGCCGATCACGGCGCCCGGGAGCACGTGGGCGAACGCCCAGATCCGCGTGCCCTCGCCGACGTCGGTCGACTCGCAGATGCCCGTGGGGGTGGACGAACGACGCGATTCAGTCATGGCGGCTTCCCGGGAAGTGGTCGACGGACTGCGCGATGGTCAGCGGTCGGTGCTTGGTGTTCTCGTAGGTCCGCCAGACGTAGGACCCGACGATGCCGAGGCCGAAGGTGAGGAGGAACCCGACGAAGCAGGACCGCGAGCATGAGCGGGGTGTAGCCGGGGACCGTCGATCACGTTCGAGCCACCACGCGCACCGACGACCACGCGCGATCGCGGCTCACGATCACGCACCCGAGACAGCCCGACGAGGAGCAGGAAGCGGATCGGCAGGTCGGTGAACGAGAAGATGCTGTCGGACAGGTACCGGACCTTCTTGGCGAGCGTCCACGCCGCTCGTGCCCTCGGCTCTCGGCAGGCGCTCGTAGCCGACCGTGGTGCGCCGGAAGCCGAGCCAGAGCAGCAGGCCCGACGAGCGACGAGTTCGCCTCCCCCAGCTCGAGGATCGGCGAGCGCACCGCCGCGTTGCAGGCGAACACGTCGACCCCGCCGAGCGGCATGTCGGCTGCACGAAGCGACGGTAGAAGCGCCAGAAGAGCGCCGGCGCTCGATCCGGCTGACGAAGCGGGTCGGCCCGCCCTCGCGCCGGCCGAGCACGAGATCGACGTCGCCGGCGCCGAGCCGCTCCACGAACTCGAGAGCAGCTCCGGGGGCTCCTGGAGGTCGGCGGCCATCACCGCGAAGTAGTCGCCGTCGGCGGGCTCGAGCCCGGCCCTGATCGCCGCGAACGATCCGAAGTTGCGGGACAGGACCACCAGGGTGGCCGGCAGGGCCCAGTCGCGAGGCACGACTCGCAGGATCTCCTCGGACCGGTCCGGGCTGCCGTCGACGACGAAGACCGCCCGGCACTCGACGCCCGCGGGGAGCTCGACGCGCGGCGAGCCGTCGAGCAGGGCGGGATCGTCGCCGCGTTGCTGTAGACCGGGACGACGACGGTGAGCCGTCGTCGGCCGCGGTGTCACGCGCGAGCGTCGTCGGGGCGGCGGCTCGCGTCGGCGCCGTCACGTGGTCCCTCACGCGCGTCGACGACTCGCTCGATCTCGTCGTCGCGCAGCTCGGGGAAGCACGGGAGGCTGAGCACCTCGCGCGCAGGCGCGCTCGGTCTCGGCGAGGTCGTCGTGCCGGAAGCGGCGGCCCTGGAGCGCCGGCTGCCGGTGGTCGGGGACCGGGTAGTGGACCTCGCAGCCGACCCCGGCGGCGACGAGTCCGCCCGGAGTCGATCGCGGTCCGGCGGCCGGACCACGCAGAGGTGCGTCGCCGGACGCGGTCCGCGGGTCGTCCGGCGTCGACGAACGTGAGGCGGTCGCCCAGCGCCTCGCACGTACTGCGGACGGACACCGCGCGCGCCGGTCGTTGCGCTCGGGACACACGGGCAGGAACTCGCGCAGCACGGCCGCCTGCATCTCGTCGATCCGCGAGTTCCGGCCGCCCGGCGGACCGTGGCCACGTAGCGCGACTCCCATCCGTACTGGCGCAGCGCCGCGCCCGCTCGAGGAGCTCGGGCCGGTTCGAGACGACCGCACCGGCATCACCCAGCGCGCCGAGGTTCTTCGTCGGGTAGAAGCTGAACGCGGCGATGTCGCCGAGCGATCCGACCGGCCGGCCGTCGATCGACGCGCCGTGCGCCTGCGCGCCGTCCTCGACGATCGGGGATGACCGGGTGGGAGCGATGCGCCGGAGCGCGTCGACGTCGACGACGTTCCCGTAGAGGTGCGTGGCCACGACGGCCCCGTGCTCGGCGTCACGAGCGCGGCGCGCCGACGTCGGCGGACGAGGAGCAGCGATCCCGGGTCGACGTCGGCGAACACCGGCATGGCGCCGATGGCGAGGCACCGCGGTGGTCGCGTACATCCCCGCGTTGGCCGCCACGATGACCTCGTCGCCCGGTCCGCACCCGAGCGCCCGGAGCGCGATCTCGAGCGCGTCGGTCCCGTTGGCCACGGCCGACGCAGCCCGCCACGTCGCAGAAGCGGCGAACTCGGACTCGAAGGCCTCGGTCTCGGGGCCCAGGAGGTACCACCCGCTGCGCACCACGCGCTGGACCGCCGCCTCGAGGCGATCGGCGTGGGGCGCCCAGTGGCGTCGGAGGTCGTTGAACGGCACGGGGCCCATCAGACTGCATCCTCCAACCCACGAGAGTCGCTCGTGCCTGCCGGCCGGAATGGTACCGCCTGGCCGTCAGAGGTCCGTCAGGGCCGCCGCGGCCGCCCCGTCAGCCCCCGGTGCCGTAGGCGAAGAGGCACGCGCCCGGGGCCCGGATCTGCCAGGGCGTGGACGTGTTCAGCACCGGGAGCGTGACCCCGACGTTGGTACCGGAGGCGACGTCGCGCATCGGGACCCACCGGCGGCCGAATCGGCGGACCTCGAGAGTGAACGGCTTCGGCGACCACAGCTGGTACGCGATCGGGCCCAGCGCCCGGATCTCGTTCGGGCAGGAGCTGACCGAGCTCCTCCTCGCGGAACGACGTCGGTCGCACGTTCACAGGTGCCGTGAGCGGCCGGCAGGTCTTCGGCCCCGGTCCCGGGCCGATCACCCGCGAGTCCGCGATGCGCTGGTCGACGAGCACCCGGTCGATCGTCCTGCGGTTCGCGTGGTAGCGGGTCCCGAACCGCTCGACCATCTCGCGGACCTCGCCGGCCGTGCCGTGCGGGACACCCACCGCGAAAAGGTGATCGGCGCGTCGTCAGGGATGACATCTGGGCCGAGGCTGAGCACGAGCATCGTGCCGCGCGCCTTGCGCCCGAGCTCCGCGTACTTGCGGGCATCGTTCTGCAGATCGGGCCGGGCGTCGTGGGCGCGGAGGCCTGCGTAGCCGACCACGATGACCGCCGCCGCGAGCGCCCAGACGCTGCGGTTCGCCGACATCGCCGCCGGCCAACGGATCGGGCGGCGCGGAACGACCGCCAACAACGCGAAGCCGAGGGCCACGAAGCCGTAGCGGAAGAGCTCGGCGCTCGCAGTCGAGCCGCGACTCTGAACGAGTGCGACGCCCCAGCCGATCGAGCGCGACGGTCCAGCTGATGAAGTTCGCTCCGTCGGCGAGCCCTCCCCGGAGCTGCCACGCGCCCCACACGAGGAAGGCGATCATGAGCAGCACCGCGAGCGGCGTGCGGTGGAAGCCGACCTGGTAGAAGGGCGCGAGGACGAGGTCCCGCACGAGGCGGGCGGCCTGCGCCGCACCCGGCGCGTCCGGTTTCCTCGCCGACGGGTTCACCACCACGTACCAGACGGCGTAGAAGGCGAGCGGGACGAGGACCGCCAACCAGCGCCGGACCGGCGGGCGCACCAGGACGTTGTGCACCAGGCATGCACCGGCGACGACCAGACCGCCGCCGGCGGACAGCAGCGAGAACGCAAGGCCAGCGGCGAGCACCGCGTCGGCCCGCCGCCCTCGGTTGAGCGCGGCGGCGCAGACAATCCCCCCGACGAGCGCCAGCAGATGGTTCAGGTTCGCCGGCCGCAGGGTCGTCCCGTGGAACCAGAGCAGCGGCATCGCCAGCATCGCCGCCAGCCAGGCGCCGAACTGCCGCTTCGTCGTGAAGAAGTAGCTGACCGAGACCAGGGCCAGGCTCGAGACGCCCGCGAGGATGAACGGCGTGAACGACAGGTGTCCGACCTCGGCGGCGAGTCGGTCGAGGACGAGGCTCGTGGCGCTCAGCGCACCGTTGTAGGGCCGGAGCACGTGCTTCCACGACTCGCCCTGGCGGATCACGGACAGGTCGTCGGACCAGAAGGAGTAGCGCCCGTGGGCCAGGTGCAGGACGTACGCGAGCCAGCCGGCCACCACCGCGACGAACGCCATCTCCACCGCGTGCGCCGTCAGCCATCGCGACGCCACGCGCCCGGATTCATCTCACCCTGCCCTGATCCCCGGCCCATACATCGTGTTTGTAGCACCCGCGGGGTTCGACGAGGACCGCACCCTCGGGACGGTGTTGCGTCGAGTGTCGCACTCGTTGATAATGAGCCGATATGGGCCGGGAGCCGGGTGGAACGTGGGTCGAACGCGCGCGCCGCGCACGCCGTCGGGGGTCGGGGGACGTCGTGGCACCGACGGATCGCCGTGCTCCCGCTCGTCGCCGTGCTGCTGGTGGGCCTGCCGGCATGTCTGCCACCCGGGCGCACCGAGCTCCTGCGGTCAGAGCATCAGCCGGATCGCGTGCGAGAACAGCATGCCCGGCACCGCCCGCTCGCAGTGGGGCGGCATCGACGACGGCACCATCAACGGCTTCACCACCGACTTCAGCGTCAACCACGGCGAGACCGTGTCGTTCAAGATCGCCACGACCGCCAAGGCGTACACGATCGACATCTATCGGATCGGCTGGTACCAGGGGAAGGGCGCGCGCAAGATCGCGTCGATCACACCGACGGCGACCCTGCCCCAGTCGCAGCCGCCCTGCGTCACCGACGCGGCCGACGCATCTCGTCGACTGTGGCAACTGGGCGGTGTCGGCCCGGTGGGCGACGCCCTCCACCGCGATCTCGGGCGTGTACACCGCGGTGCTGCGTCGCACCGACACCGGACGGACCGGACACGTGTACTTCGTGATCCGGGACGACGAGCACGCGTCGCAGATCCTCCTGCAGACCGACGACACGACGTGGCAGGCGTACAACTCCTACGGCGGCTACAGCCTCTACACCGGGCCGAACGGCACCTTCGCCACCCGTGCCTTCAAGGTGAGCTACAACCGCCCGTCACGCGACCCCGGGCGCTTCTTCGACGACGAGTACCCGATGATCCGCTTCCTCGAGCGCAACGGCTACGACGTCAGCTACTTCGGCGGGGTGGACACCGTCGCGCGCGGGCGCGGAGATCCGCGAGCACAAGGTGTTCATGTCGAGTGGCCACGACGAGTACTGGTCGGGCCAGCAGCGCGCGAACGTCGAGACCGCGCGCGACGCCGGCGTGAACCTCGCGTTCTTCTCCGGCAACGAGTCGTTCTGGAAGACGCGCTGGGAGCCGAGCATCGACGGATCCTCGACGTCGTACCGCACGCTGGTCTGCTACAAGGAGACCGCCGCGAACGCCAAGATCGATCCGAGCACGGAGTGGACCGGCACGTGGCGGGATCCGCGCTTCAGCCCGCCGGCCGACGGTGGCCGGCCCGAGAACGCGCTCACCGGCACCCTCTACCGCGTCAACGCGACCCGCGAACGACACGATCCAGGTCCCCGCGGCCGACGGCAAGATGCGCCTCTGGCGCAACACGAGCGTCGCCACGCTCCCGGCGACGGGGTCGCCACCCTCACGACCGGATCGCTCGGGTACGAGTGGGACGAGGCTCCGGACGTTCCGAGCCGGCCCCCCGGCTCGTTCAACCTGTCGACGACCACTCTCGCCATCACCGACGGGAAGTACCTGCTCGACAACGGCCTGACCTACGGCAACGGCACCGCGACCCACCACCTCACCATGTACCGGGCGCCGAGCGGCGCGCTCGTGTTCGGCGCCGGGACCGTGCAGTGGGTCTGGGGCCTCGACACCGAGAACCTGCACGGCGGCAGCGTCCCGGACGTCCGGATGCAGCAGGCGACCGTCAATCTCCTCGCGGACCTGGGCGCGCAGCCGACCACGCTCATGGCCGGCGTCGTTGCGGCGACCGCGTCGAGCGACCGCACCGCGCCCACGAGCACGATCAGCGCACCGGCCGACGGTGCTGCGCTGATCCCCGGCACACCGGTCGTGATCTCGGGGACCGCGACGGACGCCGGCGGCGGACGGGTGGGCGGTGTCGACGTCTCGACCGACAACGGCGTCACGTGGCACCCGGCCGTCGGTCGGGAGCAGTGGACCTACGCCTGGACGCCG
The DNA here is from genome assembly GCA_963756815.1 of uncultured Acidimicrobiia bacterium. GTDB lineage: Bacteria > Actinomycetota > Acidimicrobiia > IMCC26256 > JAENVU01 > JAENVU01. The sequence continues at coordinate 340,555 of CAVWPR010000048.1, read as the reverse complement.
AGCGCACTCGGCGCCACGACGATCCTGGCGAGAGCGGTGGACGACAGCGCCAACCAACAGCCGACTCCCACCGCGGCGCAGGTGAGCCTGAGCCAGATCCGACCGGGTCTCGCATCGGTCCCCGAGGGCAACGACGGCACCACGGTGCTGCAGGTCCCGGTCACGCTGTCGAACCCGTCACTGCAGCCCGTCACGGTGCAGTGGGCGACGCCGACCACGCCGGGAGCTCCTGCCGGACAGGCGGACCCCACCATCGACTACCTGCCGGCGAGCGGGACGCTGACGTTCGCGCCGGGCGAGACGACCAAGACCGTGGACATCACCGTCCTCGGCGACACCGCGGTCGAGCCCGACGAGTACGTCTTCGTCCAGTTCACCAACCCGACCAACGCCTCGTTGGGAGGCTTCCTCGGGTACGGCTTCGGCGTGATCACGAACGACGACTGAGCCCGAGGGCGGTCAGCGCGCGGTCGCGGCGAGGGTGGCGAGTACCTCGGGACGGCGGGTCAGGCCGGTGAAGTGGTCCTCGCCGGGGCAGACGACGAGGTCGGCGGCGGGAAGGCGCGCGGCGAGCAGCGGACCCCAGCCCGGCGGCACCAACCGGTCGCGGTCACCCTGCCAGAGCGTGACCGGACCGGTGACGTCCTCCGGCGCGAAGCCCCACGGCGCCGCGAACGCCCGGTAGTCGTCGACCTGGCCGTGCGGATCGTGCATCGCCTCGGCCATCGTGCGCCCCATCCAGTCCCCCTCGGCCAACACCGCGGCGCGCTCCGCGTCGGGTACGCCCTTCACACTCCGCTCGGCCGCTCGGTCGGGATGACGTGCCGCCGAGCGTCCCAGCGCGGCGAACATCCAGCTGGCGAGCCACGGCGTGCGCGTCGAGAGCCCGATGAACCGCTGGTCGAGCTTCGAGAGCTCCCTGCGACGCCCCGGATCGTCGAGGGGCACGCATCCCGCGATCACCGCAGTGTGCGTGACGCGAGCACCGAGACGCGCCGCGACCCCGAGGGCGTACTGGCCACCGGCGGACCAGCCCATGACCGCACACCGCTCGATGCCGAGCGCGTCCAGCAGCTCCTCCGCGTCGGCGGCCCAGTCGGCGGTCGACGCGGCCGGGTGCCGGTCCGAGCGACCGACGCCGGGTCGGTCCGGTGACACGATCCGCACGCCGAGCTCCGACGCGGCTCCGGCGACGGGCTCGACGTCGAGCCGGCAGAGCAGGCCGCCGTGACAGTTGAGGACGGGGAAGCCGGTGGGATCGCCGTACTCGTCGTACGCCATCGCCCGTCCGTCCCGCAGTCGGACGGACGTGGGACTCACGCCGATGTGCCCGGGCCCGTGGCCTCGAGGGCGGCGTGCGCGGCCGCGAGGCGGGCGAGCGGCACGCGGTAGGGCGAGCACGACACGTAGTCGAGACCGACCTCGTGACAGAAGTGCACCGACGCCGGGTCGCCGCCGTGCTCGCCGCAGATACCGAGCTTGATGTCGGGGCGCACCGCGCGGCCACGGGCCTTGGCCCACTCCACGAGCTTGCCGACCCCGCCGCGGTCCAGCTGCTCGAACGGACTGACCTTCAGCAGCCCTTGCTCGAGGTAGGCCGGCATCATGCGACCCTCGACGTCGTCGCGCGAGAAGCCGAAGGTCATCTGCGTGAGGTCGTTCGTGCCGAACGAGAAGAACTCGGCGATCTCGGCGATCTCGTCGGCGACGATCGCGGCGCGCGGCGTCTCGATCATCGTGCCGACCAGATAGTCGACGCGCTCCCCCGCGGCGGCGAAGACCTTCTCGGCCTCCTCGCGCACCCAGCCGTCGAGCAGCTCCATCTCGGTGCGCACCACCGTGAGCGGGATCATGATCTCGACCTGCGGGTCACCGCCGGCCTGCTTGCGCGCGACGGCCGCCTCGAGCAGCGCGCGCACCTGCATCCGGTACAGACCCGGCTTGAGGATGCCGAGACGACACCCGCGGGTGCCGAGCATCGGGTTCGCCTCCTCCCATCGCCGCAACGCGTGCATGAGCGTGTCCGCTTCGGGATCGCTGATGCCGTTGATGAACGCGTCGACCTGCCGTCCGAGGATCTCTGCGTGGCGGGGCAGGAACTCGTGCAGCGGCGGGTCGAGCAGCCGCACGGTCACCGGGAGACCGTCCATCGCCTCCAGGATCCCGACGAAGTCGGTCCGCTGCTGAGTGAGGAGCGCCTCGAGCGCGGCGACCTCCTCGTCCTCGGTCTCGGCGAGGATCATCTTCTGCACCAGCGGCAGCCGGTCGCCGAGGAACATGTGCTCGGTACGACAGAGCCCGATGCCCTCGGCACCGAACTCGCGCGCCTTGGCCGCGTCCTCCGGCAGGTCGGCATTCGTCCGCACCTTCATCGTGCGGTAGCCGTCGGCCCAGCCGAGCACGATCCCGAACGGGCCGCCGGGCTCCGGGGTCACCACGGGGACCTCACCCACGACGACCTCGCCGGTGCTGCCGTTGATCGAGATGACCTCGCCGCGGAGCACCGTCGTCGTGATCGACGACACCACCCCGCCGACCTCGCGGTCGGCGGTCACCCGGAACTCCTGACGAGCGAGGTCGATGTCGAGCGCCTCCGCACCGCAGATCGCCGGGGTCCCCATGCCGCGGGCGACGACCGCCGCGTGGGACACGAGACCGCCGCGTGACGTGAGGATGCCCTCCGCTGCGATCATCCCGTGCAGGTCCTCGGGCGACGTCTCGGGCCGGACGAGGATCACGTGCTCACCGTCCGCCGCCGCGGCTTCCGCGTCGTCGGCGGTGAAGTACACCTTGCCGACGGCCGCGCCCGGCGACGCGTTCAGGCCCTTCGCGAGCACCTGGTAGGTGGCGTGCGGGTCGAACTGCGGATGGAGCAGCTGGTCGAGCTGCTCGGGCTGGACGCGCAGCACCGCTTCCCGCTGGTCGATGAGGCCCTCGCCCTCCATCTCCACGGCCATGCGCAGCGCGGCGGCCGCGGTCCGCTTGCCGACGCGCGTCTGCAGGATGAAGAGGCGACCCTGCTCGATCGTGAACTCGATGTCGCACATGTCGTGGTAGTGGCCCTCGAGCAGCGCCATCACGTCGATGAGCTGCTGGTGGCACTCGGGGAAGTCGTTGCCCATGGCGTCGAGGGGCTCGGTGATCCGGATACCGGCCACCACGTCCTCGCCCTGCGCGTTCGTGAGGAAGTCGCCGTAGGCGAGGTTCTCACCCGTGGACGGGTTCCGGGTGAACGCGACGCCGGTGCCGCTGTCGTCGCCCTTGTTGCCGAACACCATCGTCTGCACGTTGACCGCGGTCCCGAGGTCGTCGGGGATGCGCTCCATCCGGCGGTAGTCACGCGCCCGGCGGCCGTTCCACGACTTGAACACCGCGTCGATCGCGTACCCGAGCTGCGCGGTCGGGTCGTCGGGGAACGGGACGCCCGCCACCTTCTCGACGATCTCCTTGAACGTCGTCACCAGACCCTTGAGGTCGTCGGCGTCGAGTGCGGTGTCGACGGTCACGCCCCGCTCGGACATCAGGTCCTCGAGCGCCTGCTCGAAGTCCTCGCCCGGAACGTCGAGGACGATCTTGCCGAACATCTGGACGAACCGGCGGTACGAGTCGTACGCGAACCGCTCGTTCTGCGTCTGCCGGGCGAGACCCTGCACCGACTCGTCGTTCAGCCCGAGGTTGAGGACCGTGTCCATCATCCCCGGCATCGAGAACGGAGCGCCCGAGCGCACCGAGACGAGGAGCGGGTCGGTGCCGTCGCCGAGCCGCTTGCCCATGTCCGACTCGAGCGCGGTCCGGGCCGCGGCGACCTCGTCCATGAGGCCGTCCGGCATGGTGTCGTCGGCGGCCATGTAGGCCTTGCACGCGTCCGTCGAGATCGTGAACCCCGGAGGTACCGGCAGGCCGAGCTTGGTCATCTCGGCCAGGTTCGCCCCCTTGCCCCCGAGCAGGTACTTCTGCTCCTTGGAGCCCTCGCGGAAGGCGTACACGTACTTCATGGGGTTCCGATCCTTCAGAGATTGACAGTCGGGAAATCGTACCGAAGGGCGCGCGCGGACACCGTGGACGTTGCCCGCGGCGGGTGGCTCAGGCGTCGACGACGAGCGTGCGGGCGAGCTTGTCGTGGACACCCTGACGGTTCTTGTCCCGGAGGAACCACAGCACCATGCCGAGGCCGATGATCGCGCCCAGCTGCGGCAGCAGCAGCGCGATGGCGAGCGGGATCACGAACCGTCCGAACGCGCCGGCCCAACCGACCTTGCTCCCGTCGATGCGCACGACGCGCACGCGCCGCAAGCGCATCCCGAGCGTCTGACCGCTGATGGCGGTCGACGGGACGAGGATGGCGAGGAAGACGGCGAGGAGCACGCCGTACATCAGCAGCGCGAAGCTCTGGAAGTCCTTGGCGATCTCGGTGACCTTGTCGTTCTTCGCCGTGATCTGCTTGTCGAGCTTCTTCGACTTCGCCTTCGCCGCGTCCCGCTGCTGCTTGCTGAGCTTCTTGTTGCCCGCGTCGTCGTCGGCGTTGCTCTTCGCCCGGTCGAGCTTGTCGACCTGCTTGTTGATCGCGTCGATGCGGTCGGTCTGCGTCGGGTACTGGGACTTCAGCAGCGCGGGCAGGACGAGCGACAGCGCCAGGATGTAGATGACGAACAGGATGCTGAAGTCGATGAGCAACGCGAGCCCACGCGCGCGCGGCTCGGCGAGCTGCATCCCCTCGGGCAGGACGACCGTGGGCTCCGGCGCGGTCCGGCCCGGGCGTTCGCGCGCGAGTGCGCCGCGGCGCGCCCACCGCGCCGTGGTGCCGGCGCGGTCTCCTCGTTGTCGTCGTCGCTGTCCTCGAGCCAGCCCTCCGCGCGCGCGTCGTCGTAGCGCTCGCGCTGGACGGGGTCCGACAGCACGTTCCACGCCTTGTTGAGCTTCGCCCGCTCGGCCTGGCTCGCGCCGTCGAGCTGGTTGCGGTACGCGGCCTTGATCGCGTCCTTGTCGGCGCCGGCTTCGACGCCGAGCAGGTCGTAATAGTCACTCACGGTTGCTACTGCACTCCCTTGTCCCGTACCACGTCGACGAGGCCGTCGATCGGGACGCGAACCTGTTCCATCGTGTCGCGGTCACGCACGGTGACCGCATCGTCGTCGAGCGTCTCGAAGTCGACCGTCACGCACAGCGGCGTGCCGACCTCGTCCTGGCGCCGGTAGCGGCGCCCGATCGACCCCGCGAGGTCGACGTCGATCATGACGTGCGGCCGCAGCGCGCTCGAGACCCGGTCGGTGATCGCGACCAGATCGTCCTTCTTCGACAGCGGCAGGACCGCGACCTTGATCGGCGCGAGCCGAGGATCGAGGCGCAGCACCGTGCGCCGCTCCACCTTGCCGTCGGCGGTCGGCGCCTCCTCCTCGTGGTAGGCCGCGAGGAGGAACGCGAGCGTCGTGCGGTCGGCACCGGCGGCGGGCTCGATCACGTACGGCACGTACCGCTCGTCGGTCTCCTGGTCGAAGAACGACAGGTCCTCACCCGAGTGCTCCGCGTGCGCCTTGAGGTCGAAGTCGGTGCGATTGGCGATGCCCTCGAGCTCACCCCACCCCCAGGGGTAGCGGAACTCGACGTCCGACGTCCCGGCGCTGTAGTGCGAGAGCTCGTCGGGCTCGTGGGGCCGGAGCCGCAACATGTCCGCGGGGATCCCGAGGTCCACGTACCAGTCGAAGCGCGCCTTGCACCAGTACTCGTACCAACGCCCGGCGTCGGCCGGGGGCACGAAGTACTCCATCTCCATCTGCTCGAACTCACGCGTGCGGAAGATGAAGTTGCCGGGAGTGATCTCGTTGCGGAACGACTTGCCGATCTGCGCGATGCCGAACGGCGGCTTCTTGCGGCTCGTCGTCTGCACGTTGGCGAAGTTGACGAAGATCCCCTGCGCGGTCTCCGGGCGCAGGTAGGCCGCCGCGGCGGCGTCCTCCACCGGGCCGACGTGGGTCTTGAACATCAGGTTGAAGTTGCGGGCCTCGGTGAAGCTGTCCTTGGCGCCGCACGTGGGGCACGCGCCGGACTCCGGCAGCTGATCGGCACGGTGGCGCGCCTTGCAGTTCCGGCAGTCGACGAGCGGGTCCGTGAAGGTGGCGAGGTGCCCGCTCGCCTCCCAGACCTTCGGCGACATGAGGATGGCGGCGTCGAGGCCGACGATGTCGTCGCGCTCCTGCACCATCGAGCGCCACCATGCGTCCTTGACGTTGCGCTTGAGGAGCACCCCGAGCGGGCCGTAGTCCCAGGTGGACCGGAAGCCGCCGTAGATCTCGCTCGACGGGAAGACCAGGCCCCGACGCTTGCTGAGATTGACGACGCGATCCATCAGGTCGGAGGAGGCCATGAGGGCGTGAGGCTACGCGATCGGCTGCACTCGCTCGGGCTCGGGATGTGCCGAGCCCGCCTGATCGACGACCGTTCGCCGCAGCTGCGATCACGCCCCTGTGGTCCGGGTCGCTCGGCGACCCGGCGCGGTCCGGAACGCCGGATTCGTGCCCTTACAGCAGGCTCGCCGAGCGGAGGCGACGCTCGGAGTGGAACTCGAGCGCGGCGATGCCGAGCCGCTCGACCTCGTGCACGTGGACGACGTCCGGCGGCTCGGCCATCGCGAGGTGCAGCTCACCGCCCACCAGCCGGCCGAGGAAGGCGAGGGCCTCCGGCTCGATCCGCCGACCACCCAGGCGCCCGCAGGTGGCGCAGAGCACGCCGCCGTCGGCGAGGTCGAAGGCGACGAACGGTCCCGTCTCGTCGCCGCAGCGGACGCACCCGTCGAGATGGGGATGGAACCCCTCGAGCGAGAGGAGCTTCCAGAAGAACCCCGGTGTCACCACCGGCGAGGGCGAGGTCGACATCGTGCGCAGCGCGCCGACGAGCATCCGGTACAACGCCGGTGCCGGCTCCCGCTCCTGCGCGACCTGGTCGACCGCCTCGAGCATGGAGACCGCGTGGGTGAGCGCGGCGTAGTTCTCCCGCATCGCGCGGTACGCGTCGATGGTCTCGACCTGGGTCACGACGTCGAGCTCGCGACCCCGATAGCACTGGAGCATCACGTGGCTGCCGGGCTCGAGCCGGGCACCGAAGCGGCTCCCGCTCTTGCGCACGCCCTTCGCCACGGCCCGTACCTTGCCGTTGCCCTGGGTCATGAACGAGACGATGCGATCGGCCTCGCCGAGCTTGATCGTCCGCAGGACGACACCCTGATCGCGGTAGAGGCCCGGCATCTCCTCACTTTGGCACCGTTGTGGCGGTCAGGACGACCAATCCGGTGCCAAAGTCTCGGGGGTCCCGGGGTGGTTCAGGTGCCGTCGACGCCGCCGAAGCGGCGGTCGCGGGACTGGTACTCGCGGACCGCGTCGAAGAGGTGCTCGCGCCGGAAGTCGGGCCAGAGCACGTCGGTGAAGACGAACTCCGAGTACGCGCTCTCCCACAGCAGGTAGTTCGAGACCCGGTACTCCCCCGACGTGCGGACCATGAGGTCGGGGTCGGGCATGTCGGGGGCATACAGATGGCGGGCGATCGTCTTCTCGGAGATGTCATCGGCCTCGAGCCGCTTGGCCGCCACCTCGGCACCGATCGCCCGGACCGCGTCGGTGAGCTCGGCGCGGCCGCCGTAGTTGAACGCGAACGTGAGGGTCATCCGGCGGTTCTTCGCGGTGAGCGCCTCGGTGTCGGCGATGTGACGCAGCACCCGCTTGGGTACTCGGCCGCCGCGCCGGCCGATGAAGCGGACCCGGACTCCCCGCTCGTTCAGATCGTCACGACGACGCAACAGCAACGACTCGTTGAAGCGCATCAGGAACCGGACCTCGTCGAGCGGGCGCCGCCAGTTCTCGGTGGAGAACGCGTACACCGTCATCCAGCGCAGGCCGAGATCGAGCCCGCCCTCGACGGTGTCGAAGAGCGCCTCCTCCCCCGCCGCGTGACCCTCGGTGCGCTTCAGACCCCGCTGCTGCGCCCACCGACCGTTGCCGTCCATCACGATCGCGACATGACGCGGCACGCGGCCGGGATCGATACCGGAGATCACCGCGGGGAACCTACTCGGCGGTCGTCGCCGGGCTAGGTGACGGTGAGCGTGCCCTGCATCCCGGCGCTCTCGTGGCCCGGGATGTCGCAGTAGAAGGTGTACTTCCCTGCCTTCAGCTTCACCTTGCCCGTCGCCGTCTTGCCGCCGGCGGCCTCGATCATGAAGCCGTCGACGCCCTTGATCCGGAACGAGTGCTGGATGTCCTTCGCCGTGAGCTTGAACTCGAGGATGCCGGCCGGCGCGCTGATCTTCGACGGCGTGAACATGTAGCTCGTCCCCTGGATCGCGATCGTCTTGACCGGCGGACCCGTGGGCTGCACGTAGGCGCCCGAGCCGCCGCTGCTCCCGCAGCCTGCGAACGCGACGGCACCGAGCGCGACGGCAGCCGCCGCCGCGAAGGTTCGACGCATCATCAGTTCCCCGTCTGGCTCGTGCCGCCCTGCTGGGACTGGTCGACCTCGGACTGGCCCTTCGGCGCGGTCGTGGAGGTCGCGCCACCGACGAGAGTGGTGGTGGGCGTCGCCGTCCCGGCCTCGGGCTTGCCGCTGCCCGGTGCGCCGACGGTGATCGTCGCGTGCATGCCGGCGGCGCGGTGACCCGGCAGCGTGCAGTAGATCGTGTACTGCTGTCCCTGGACCGCGTCGATCTTGGTGGCGTCCTTGCCGCCGGGCACCGCGAGGCTCACGTAGGAGAACTGCGGCTCGTCGAATGCAAGGGTGTGCGAGCCCTCGAGACTCTTGTACTTGATCTCGACGATGCCGGCGGGGACGTCGAAGTTGTCGGCCTGGAAGTGGAAGTTCGACGCGTCGACCTGTTGGGTGAAGTCCGCCGCGCCCGGTGGGCTCGGCCGAGGCCACCTCCTTGTTCTCCGCCGCGCCGAGGGTGAGCGAGCCACCCAGCAGGACCAGCGCGATGACGCTGCACATCGTGAGGACCAGCGTCGAGGTGCGCAGCTTCGGGATCGCCGCGATGATCGTCGCGCCGACGAGCACCGCCAGCGTTGCGATGATCGCCGCGACCACTGCGGGATCCTTCGAATTCTCCGACGCGGCCAGGAAGATGCGTGACAGGTTGATGGTGAACAGCGCCACCGTCACGATCGCGATGACCGGGATCAGGAACGGCAACCACATGCGGTCCTTGCGCAGCTCGACCCGTTGCTCGTGTGCGGCGAGCTCGATCGCGCCCGGCCGTTCCGCCACCGCGACCGCGGTCCCGCCCTCGCCGGCGGGTGCGCCGTCCTCGGCCGCCACGGGCTCGAGATCCTGACCCGGGGTCTCGTCGTCGGGCATCAGCTGTCCTCGTGCGCCTGCGGCGCGGGCCGGACCGGCCACGCTCCGCTGCCCGGTCGGCTGCAGACCGGATGGATCTCCGCTGCGCTCATCTACGCCTTCACCTCGGTGAGCTCGGGCGCCGCCGGGACCCCGGAGGGGAGCCGGTGCGGCGTCGGTTCGTCGGTTGCCACCCAGCGGAAGAAGATCACGGCGATCAGCGACATCAGCAGGAGGCCGGCGCCGATCTTCATGATCAGTCCGGCGATCAGCTGATCGTCCAGTGCCGAGAGCCCCCACAGCTTGGGAAGTGTCTCGTAGCGACGATACAGGGGGTGGTCCCCGAAGGTGAGAAACGAGGCCGGCACCGTGGGCACGATCGTCTGGAGGAAGAGGAAGACCATCCGCGCGATCGGCGTGAGCCTCGGGATCTCGGGCAGGGGGGACACGATCGGCATCCAGATGAGGAACGCGGAGAGCAGCAGCAGCGTGTGGGCGAGGAAGTGGACCACGGCCGACCGGAGCGTGAGGTCCACGAACGCCGGCCAGTGCGTGAACACGATGACGAGGTTGAACGTCACGATCGCCGGCACGAATCGGGACAGCCAGCGGACGCCGTGGAACAGCCAGCGGGGCGTCAGCACCCAGCGGGCCAACCACGCCGGCGTGCCGAGCAGGAGCAGCGGTGCCGCCAGCATCGTGTAGGTGAGGTGCTGCACCATGTGGATCGAGTACTGGTAGCCCTCGGCCAGGTCGTGGATCGGCCACGAGGACGCGAGGTAGATGGCGAAGACCCCGAGACCGAAGCACGTCTTCTGGAACGTCGTGGCCACCGGTGCACCGGCGGGCGCCAGCCGCGGGCCGAGCCGGGTCAGCGCGGTGACGTAGCCGACTGCGATCAGCCCGACGACGAGCACGACGTCGGGATGTGCCGTGAACGCGGGGAAGGCGACCGCGGGCACGATCGGCTACTCGAAGGCGTGCAGGGTGGCGAGCACGATCGTGAACAGGGTCACGGCGCCGACGGCGCCGGTGATGAAGAACCGCCGGAAGATCGGACGGTCGGTGCGCAGGTGCATGTACCAGGACACGACCGTGACGAACTTCGTCAACGCCATCGCGAGCAGGACCGTGACGTAGAACCCCTTCGGGATGTCGCCCTCGAGGTAGTACATCCCGACCTCGAGCCCGGTGATCACGCACAGGATCACCGCGATCATCACGTACTGGAACGGCGAAGGGTGCGGCCGGAGCTCGCCGGGCAGCAGCGGCACCTCCTCCGGCGCGATCGCGCTCATGCCGTGCCTGCGCCTCGTCGGCGCGCTCCGCGGCGGTACCCGGCAGCAGCGCCGGGTCGTCGGGAGCGGTCAGGGTCTCGTCACTCATGGGCTCGCCTCAGGGGATGAGGTACACGACGGTGAAGATGATGATCCAGACGATGTCGACGAAGTGCCAGTACAACCCGGCGATCTCGACCCGCTCGGAGTGCTGCACGTTGAGACGGTTCTGCATCGAGAGGCCCCACAGCGAGAGGAGCCAGATGATCCCGACCGTGACGTGGGCACCGTGGATGCCGGTGAGCACGAAGAAGCTCGAGCCGAACACGCTGGTCTTCAGCGCCAGACCCTCGCGGTAGAACTCGGTGAACTCGTAGATCTGGCCGGCGATGAAGACCATGCCGAACATCGCCGTCGCGATCACCCAGATCCGGAACCGGCGGTGGTCGCCGCGCTGGATCGCGGCGAGTGCGAGCACCATCGTGAGCGAGCTCATCAGGAGGATGAACGACGTCACCGACGTGAACGGGATGTTGTAGACGTCCTTGGGCTGGGGCGTGTTGGCCGGCGACCGACCGCGGTACAGCAGGTACGTGGAGATGAACGCGCCGAAGAAGATGCACTCGGACGACAGGAACACCCACATCGCCAGCTTGACGTTGGTCGTGCCGGTGTTCGTGTCGGCGTGACCGTGCGTGGGCGCGTGGCCCTCGGTCTCGTGGTCGGCGGATGGCGCGAGCTCGGTCTGGGCCATCGATCAGTCCTCCGCCGTTCCGGGTTCGATCGTCCAGGAGAAGAGACCGAACAGGAGCACGATCACTCCGGGAATCGCGAGCCACGGGTTCTTGAACACCGCGGCGTACCCGAGGATCGGCAGCCCGAGGGCGAGGATGAGCGGGAAGAACGACGGCGACGGCAGGTGGATGCCGTGCCCGTTGCCGTGGTCGCCGACCGCGAGCGCGCCGTCGTCGGCGCCGCCGGCCGGGAGGCGGACCAGCCGGCCCTCCTCGTCCTCGGTGTACTTGCGGTGCCAGAAGTCGTCGGCCGCGTGGACCTCGGGGATCTCGGCGAAGTTGTACTCGGGAACGGGTGACGGGATCGACCACTCGAGCGTTCGGCCGTCCCACGGGTCCGCGCTCGCCACCTCGCCGCGCCGAGCGGTCTTGAAGACGTTCACCAAGAACACGAGCACCGACAGGGCGATGATGAACGCGCCGATCGTGGCGAGCTGGTTCCCGAGGTCCCAGCCCATGCCGGAGGCGTAGCGGTACGTCCGGCGGGGCTGGCCCTGCAGGCCGAGGATGTGCATCGGGAAGAACGTGAGGTTGAACCCGATCAGCATCAGCCAGAAGTTCACCTTGCCGATCTTGTCGTCGAGCATCCGGCCGAAGAACTTGGGCCACCAGTAGTAGAAGCCGCCGAAGATCGCGAAGACGAGGCCGCCGAAGAGCACGTAGTGGAAGTGCGCGACGACGTAGTAGGTGTCGGTCTGCTGCGTGTCGGCGGGGACGATCGAGTGCGTGACACCGGACAGGCCGCCGATCGTGAACATCGCGATGAACCCGAGCGCGAAGAGCATCGGCGTGTTCATCCGCAGCGATCCGCCCCAGACCGTGCCCAGCCAGTTGAAGATCTTCACGCCGGTGGGGATGGCGATGAGCATCGTCGAGAGCCCGAACGCGGTCGTGGCGACCGGTCCGAGGCCGGTGACGAACATGTGGTGCGCCCACACGCCCCAGCCGAGGAAGCCGATGGCGATGCCGGAGAAGATCACGACCGACCGGCCGAACAGCGGCTTGCGCGAGAAGACCGGGAGGATCTCGGAGACGATGCCCATGCCGGGCAGGATCAGGATGTACACCTCGGGATGGCCGAACAACCAGAAGAGGTGCTGGTACAGCAGCGGATCACCGCCCGCGGACGCCACGAAGAAGTTCGTGGAGAAGTTGCGGTCGAAGAAGACCATGATGAGCGCCGCGGTGACGGCAGGCATCGCGAACACGGTGAGGAACGCGGTGACGAGCATCATCCACACGAAGACCGGCATCCGCATGAGCGTCATGCCGGGCGCGCGCAGGTTGAGGATGGTCACGACGAAGTTGACGCCGGACGTGACCGACCCGATGCCGAGCATCACCAAGCCGACGGCCCAGAAGTCGGGACCGTGCCCGGGCAGCGCGCCACCGGTGATCGGCGTGCTGGTGAGCGGCGTGTACCCGAACCAGCCGCCGTTCGGCGCGCCGCCGAGCGCGAACCCGGAGTAGATGAACAGGCCACCGGCGGCGAAGACCCAGAACCCGAACATGTTGAGCCGCGGGAACGCGACGTCGCGGGCGCCGATGTGGAGCGGGACCAGGTAGTTGCCGAAGGCGACGGCGAGGGGCATGCCGACCAGGAACACCATCGTCGTGCCGTGCATCGTGAACAGGGTGTTGTACTGCGACGCGGTGAGCACGGTGCCGTTCGGCCCGGCGAGCTGGAGCCGGATCAGCAGCGCCTCGATGCCGGCGACCACGAAGAAGATCGAGCGCGAGGCCGCCGTAGAGGATCCCGATCTTCTTGTGGTCGACCGTCGTCCACCACGACCAGAAGCCCGTGGTCGCCTTGGGGCGCCGCAGGATCCCGCGGGGCGGGGCGGTCGGCGCGCGGAGGACCGTGGTCATCGGCAGGCTCCCTCGGTCACTACTTCTCTCCCAACAGGAAGGTGACGATCGTGTTCGCATCCTCGGGCGTCATCGTCTTCTGACCCGGGGGCGTGTTCTTCGTGAACGACGGCATGCCGGTGCAGGTGGCCGGTGGCGGCTCCCGGCAGTCCTTCGACTCCATCGCCACGAGACTCGGAGCGTTCTCGATCCACTTCGTGAGGTTCTCGCGGTTGAGCGTGAGCGTGCCGCCGGCGAACGTCGAGCGGCTCGCGAGGTGGGTGAGGTTCGGCCCGTAGCTCGGCGAGAGCGGATCGTTGAAGACGTGGCAGTTGGTGCAGCCGTACGTCTTGTTGGTGAGGGTGTACACGGGCGTCGGGTTCGCCGCCGTGCCGTAATCGCCGTGGGGCGGGCCGCTGATGTCGGCGAGCCAGGCCTTCCACTTCGCCATCGGTTCGGCGATGACGCGGAAGCGCATGTCGGCGTGGGACAGGCCGCAGTACTCCGCGCACGCGCCGAGGTAGGTGCCGGGCTTGGTCGCCTGGAGGGTGAGATGGTTGGTCCGCGCCGGCATGACGTCCTTCTTGCCGTTGAGCTCGGGGACCCAGAAGGAGTGGATGACGTCACGGGCGTGGAGGAACAGGTCGACCTTGGTCCCGACCGGGATGTGCAGCTCGGTCGAGGTGGTGACCATGCCCTTCGCGCCGTCGACCGGACCCCCGACGGACTGCGTCGTCGGGTAGACGTCGGACTTCGCCTGCGGGACGAGCGGCTGCTTGGGCAGCTGGAACTGCCACCACCACTGCTTGCCGGTGACGTGCACCTTGAGCACCTGCGGGCCGGTGGGGCGCTGGGCGAGGTCCCAGAGCGTGGAGATCGTGGGCACGGCCACGACCGCGAGGATCAGCGCCGGGACGATCGTCCAACCGATCTCGAGCGGGGTGTTGCCGTGGATCTGCTTCGGGTTGTCCGGCTTGCCCTCCCGGTGCCGGAACTTGATGGCGGCGAAGATCGTCGCCCCGAGCACCAGGATCCCGATGGCGATCGCGAGCGCCAGGATCGGGATGAAGAGGTTGTCGATCTTCTTGGCGGCCTCGCCGTGGGGCTGCAGCGAGTTCTGGTTGTTGTCGTTTCCGCAGGCGGCGAGCAGGAGCGCGATCCCGGCGATCAGGACCGGCGCGGCAATGCGCCTCTTGGGATGCCTCATGCCGTCGTCCCCACACGCGCCGGTCCGAGGGCCCACGCCCCCGAATCCGTCCCCGGCCACGTGTCGGCGACTCTATCCCCGGCCGATTCGCCGACAGCAACTTGTGGCGAGGGACGCGTGCAGCCGTTCCGTGCCGCCCGGAGCCCCATCACAGTCCCAGCCGATCGAGGGCGTGGGCCCGGCGCTGCCACTCCTTGTCGACCCGGACGGCCGTCTCGAGGTACACCCGCGCGCCGAGGAGGCGCTCGAGCTCCAACCGCGCCTTCGTGCCGGCGTCACGGATCACGCTCCCGCCCTTGCCGATCACGATCCCCTTCTGGGAGTCGCGCTCGACCCGGACGACGACCCGGTAGCGCAGGATCTCCTCCCTCGCCTCGGCCTCCGGGCCGCCCGGATCCCGGTCGGCGTCGCGTTCGTGGTCGTCGTCCTCGAGCGGCTCGGCGGTCACCGCGATCGAGTGCGGCAGCTCGTCACGAGCGATGGTGAGCAGCTGCTCGCGCAGCAGCTCGGCCACGAGCGTCGTCTCGGGCTGATCGGAGACGACACCGTCCGGGTAGTAGTGCGGGCCCTCGGGGAGTCGCGCGACGATCTCGTCGACGAGGGTGTCGACACCCGCGCCGGTACGCGCCGAGATCGGAACGAACGCGTCGAAATCGCCGAGCTCCCCAGAAGCGCGTGCGAGCTGCTCACCGATCTCGTCACGGTTCGCGAGGTCGACCTTGTTGACCACCAGGATCTTCGGCGTCCGCACCCGCCCGACCAGCTCCGCGATGAAGCGGTCACCCGGTCCGACGACGGCGTTCGCCTCGATGAGCTGACACACCACGTCGACCTCGCCGAGCGTGGCGACCGAGCGCTCGTTGCACCGCTCCCCGAGCAGCGTGCGCGGCTTGTGGATGCCGGGCGTGTCGAGGAGCACGATCTGGGAGCCGGCCGTGGTGCGCACCCCCCGCACCTGCGTGCGCGTCGTCTGGGGTCGCGAGGAGACGATCGACACCTTCGTGCCGACGATCCGATTGACGAGCGTGGACTTCCCGACGTTCGGCCGGCCGACGAGCGACACGAACCCGCTCCGGAACCTCTCGGTCCCCTCGTGCTCCACGGCGGTCATGCGCTCTCGGCGCGCAGTGGGTCGTCGCCGGCCCGATCGCCGTCGTCGGGATCCTCGACCGGCCGGATCGCCACGGACGTGATCCGGCGTCCGTCGACGCGCTCCGTGCGGAACTCGAGGCCCTGGAACCGCACCGTCTCCCCCGCCTCCGGGACGTGGCCGAGGAGGTTGAACACCAGGCCCCCGACGGTGTCCCACTCCGTGTCCGGCAGCTCGCGACCCAGCACCTCGCTGACGTCGTCGATCGGCGTCCGGCCGGGGGCACGCCATCCGCCGCCGACGAGCGGCTCGATGCCGGGACCCTCCACGTCGAACTCGTCGCTGATCTCGCCGACGATCTCCTCGAGGAGGTCCTCGAGGGTGACGATGCCCGCCGTGCCGCCGTGCTCGTCGATCACCAGCGCCATGTGGAACTTCTCGGTGCGCATCTCCCGCAGCAGCTCGGCGACCCGCTTCTGCTCCGGCACGAACACCGCGTCCCGCACCGCGATCCGCACCGGGCGACGCCCGGCGCCGGCACGCGCCTGCTGCACGAGGTCCTTCAGGTAGACGAGCCCGACGATGTCGTCGGTGGTGTCCTCGTAGCAGGGCATCCGCGAGTACCCGGCCTCGATCGCGCGGCTGATGGCGTCCTCCATCGGTCGCGTCGGCCTCGATCGCCACCATGTCCGGACGCGGCACCATCACCTCGCGCACGACGGTGTCACCGAACTCGAAGATCGAGTGGATCAACCGGCGTTCCTCGCGCTCGATCGCCTTCTCGTCGGCCGCGACGTCGGCCATCGTGCGGAGGTCCTCCTCGGTGACGAAGGGACCTTCCTTCAGGCCCTTGCCCGGGAGCAGGACGTTCGCGAGACCGATGAGACCGGAGGAGAGGAGCCGGAGCGGTGGAAAGTTGGAGATCCCCCACAGGAACGGCGTGAGTCGCAGCGCGGCCCGGTCGGGGTGCTGGATCGCGTACGTCTTCGGCGCGACCTCGCCGACCACGAAGTACAGGACGATCTGCAGCACGAGCCCGATGACGAGGCCGGCGCCGCCGAAAGCGCTCTCGAGCAGGATGCCGAGCAGCGACGCGCTCGTCATCTGACTGACGAGCACCAGGAGCAGGAGCACGTTGAGCGTGCGCTCCGGCCGTTCCAGCATCAGCGCGAGCCGGTGCGCGTGCTTCCGGCCCTCCTCCTCGAGCGACAACGCCCGGATCCGGTTCATCCGGGTGAACGCCGTCTCGCCCGCGGCGAGCACGATGCTGAAGAGGAAGAGCACCAGGATCGCGACCACGATCGCCCAGTCGGACCCGCTCACGGTCGGTCACCCTCGTCCGGAGCGCCCCGTTCGGGGTCGTCGTGTTCCTGCTCCTGGTGGCGGAAGCGTGCGAGCAGCTCGCGTTGGCGCTGCTGCATGGTCGCTTCCTCACGCGGATCGGCGTGGTCGTAGTTGAGGAGGTGGAGCACGCCGTGCACCACGAGCAACGCGAGCTCCTCGTCGAGCGTCGCCCCGTGCTCGGGGGCCTGCGCCTGCGCCACGGCCGGGCACACGACCACGTCGCCGATCAACGTCGGCGGTTCCCCGCCCTCGCTCGGAGCGCCGGGACCCCGGCCGCCCTGGTCGGGCTGACGGCCGGGCAGCACGAGGTCGTCGTCCATCGGGAAGGCCAGCACGTCGGTGGGACCGGTCCCGCCGAGGAACTTCTCGTTGAGCTCGGCGATCGTCGGCCGGTCCACGAAGAGCAACGACAGCTCGGACGTGCCCGGCACTCGCTCCTCGTCGACGACCAGGCGCGCGAGCGACACCCACCGCAGCACGTCCACGGCGACGTCGTGCTGCTCGTCGCTGCCGAAGATCGAGACGTCACTCATCTCGTGTCCCCATGACCGTCCGCCCGCTACTTGCGCGCGTCGTTCGCGGCGTAGGCGTCGACGATGTCCTGCACGATGCGGTGACGCACCACGTCGCCCGAGCCGAGGTCGACGAACTCCAGGTCGTCGACGCCCTCGAGGATGGCACGCACCGCGAGGAGGCCCGAACGCCCGCGGCCGTCGGGCAGGTCGATCTGCGTGACGTCGCCCGTGATGACGATCTTCGAACCGAACCCGAGACGGGTGAGGAACATCTTCATCTGCTCGGCCGTCGTGTTCTGCGCCTCGTCCAGGATGATGAACGAGTCGTTGAGGGTGCGACCGCGCATGTAGGCGAGGGGCGCGACCTCGATGACGCCGCGGTCCATGAGGCGCGCGACGGTCTCGGGATCGAGCATGTCGTACAACGCGTCGTAGAGCGGACGGAGGTAGGGATCGACCTTCGCGAGCATGTCCCCGGGCAAGAAGCCCAGGCGCTCGCCGGCTTCGACGGCGGGACGCGTGAGGATGATGCGGTTGACGGTCTTCGCCTGCAACGCCTGCACCGCGAGCGCGACGGCGAGGTAGCTCTTGCCGGTACCGGCGGGACCGATCGCGAACGTGACCGTGTGATCGCGCACTGCGTCGACGTACCGCTTCTGACCCGCGGTCTTCGGCCGGACGCTCTTGCGGCCGCGGACGACCTCGGTGAGCAGCACGTCGCTCGGCCGCAGATCCGACTCCACCATCGCGATGGCGCGGTCGACGCCGTCGCGGTCGAGCGGGTGCCCCTGCTCCACCAGGACCACCAACTCCTCGAAGAGCCGGCCGACCCGGTTCGCCGATTCCGCATCCCCCGTGACCGTGATCTCGTTGCCCCGGACGAGGATCGTCACCGGGAAGGCGGCCTCGATCCGGCGCAGCAGGTCGTCGTGTTCGCCGAGCAGGTCCACCATGAGGTGGTTGCCGGGCACGAGCACCTTGACCGTGGTCGACGTCGGGAGCGTCACGACGCGACGAGGTTAGCGGTGCGAGGGCCGGAAGGAGCGATGGGTTCGCAGGACGACGATGCCGCCGGGACGGCTAGGCCGGGCCGACGCCGGCTCGGAGCCCGAGCTCGTCGAGTCGGACACCGAGCTCGTCCGGTCGACGCCCGAGGACGGCGGCGAGGACCCTGAGGTCGTCGCGCCGGATGGTGAGCAGCCGGCCGTTGAAGTCCTGCCGCTGGAGCTGGATCGTGGCGGCGTACCGCGACAGCACCGCGGCCTCCGGCTCGTCCAGCGCGTGCAGCTTCACGAGGTCGATCGTGAACCCCGCTTCGAGGTCGGCCGCGTCGGTGAGGTTGATCTCGATGTCGGCGTCGCGCGGCAGCAGCTGGTCGGGCGGGACCTCGTAGATCTCGGAGAGACGGAGCAGCCGGGGCACGGAGATCGCGCGTTCGCCGCGCTCGTAGGCACCGAGCACGCTCGCCTTGAACTCGAGACTGCTGCGCGACTCGACGTCGTGCAGCGAGAGTCCCTTCTGGCGCCGGATCGCGCGCAAACGCTCCCCGACATGCACGTGATTCATGTGAGTACGACTGCCCCCCGCGACGAACATCGAGCCCCAAGTCGGGCGAGACTATGGCACGAATCCCCGGCGAAGTCGAACCTCCGAATCCGCTCGAACACGTGTGTTTCCCTCACCGTGCGCGCTACGAACGCAAGGGTGCCATCGCGGCCGCGATCGCGGCGGGCGCCGTCACCGCGCGCAGCACGTGCGGACCGATCGCGAGGCGGGGACACGCGCCGAGCACGTCGAGCTCCGCCGGCGCGAAACCCCCTTCGGGACCGACGAGGACCACCCAGGCGTCGCCGCCCGGAAGTGACGCCCGGCTGACCGCCTCACCCCTCGGATCGGCGAGTACGACGCCCGGTCGATCTGCGAGCTCGGCCACCGTGCACGGTGCGACGATCTCCGGGATGCGGGCACGCTGACACTGCATCGACGCCTCCCGCGCGACACGACGCAGACGCTCGAGCTGGCCGTCGCCCCTGGTGCCGTCCCAGCGCACGACGCCCCGTTCGGTCCGGAGCGGGACGATGCGGTCCACGCCCAGCTCGACGAGCTGGTGCGTCACCTCCGTGCCGTGGTCCCGCTTGGCGGGCGAGAACGCGATCGTGAGCTCGGGCGTCGTGACGGGCTCCTGACCGACCGCGCCGGTGGCGACGACGGCGATCGAACCGTCGCCGAGCTCCACGACACGGGTCGGCACCCAGCGTCCGGTGCCATCGGCGAGCACCACCGTCTCGTCGACGCCGAGGCGCCGGACGCGTCGGAGGTGATGGCCGTCCGCGCCGTCGATCCAGCACGGATCGGATCCGGTCGGCAGCGCGGCGACGAAGGCCAGGGCGCGTGCGCCGGCCGACGCGGCCCAGCCGGGTTCGCCGCTCACCGATCGCCGAAGGCGGACCGCAGCTTGGAGAAGAAGCCCGATTCGGGCGGGTCGATCTCCTCGCCTC
Organism: uncultured Acidimicrobiia bacterium; assembly: GCA_963756815.1. Classification (GTDB taxonomy): domain Bacteria; phylum Actinomycetota; class Acidimicrobiia; order IMCC26256; family JAENVU01; genus JAENVU01. Next base: position 320,667 of record CAVWPR010000048.1, on the reverse strand, counting down.
GGAGCGATGCGAACTGCGCGAGCAGCTCCGCCTCGTCGCTCGACAGCTTGTGCGGCACCTCGACGCCGATCTCGATGATCAGGTCACCGCGTCCGCGCCCGTTGAGCACCGGGACGCCGCGGCCGCGCAGACGGAGCAGGTGACCGGGCTGGGTACCCGGCTCGACGACGACGTGCTCCTCGCCGTCGAGCGTCTCGAGCTCGAACGACGCGCCGAGCGCGGCCTGGGTCATCGCGATCGTCCGGCGATGGACGAGGTCCACGCCGTGACGCTCGAGCGTCGCGTGCGGTCGCACCCGGACGAGCACGTAGAGGTCGCCCGCAGCGCCGCCGCGCGGTGCGGCGGGGCCGCGGCCCGGGAGACGCAGACGCTGACCGTCGTCGATCCCCGCCGGGACCTCGACCTCGATCTCGCGCCGCGTGCGCACGCGACCGTCGCCGCGGCACTGCGTGCACGGGTTCGGGACCACCTGACCGCTGCCCTCACAGCGGAAGCACGGCGCCGCCGTCACCAGCTGCCCGAGGATCGACTTGCGGACCTGGCGGACCTCCCCACTGCCGCCGCACTCGGGGCACCGTTCGGGGTGCGTGCCCGGCTCGCCGCCGCTGCCCTCGCAACGGTCGCAGGGCCCGGGGAGGTCGAGCTCGACGGTGGTGGTGACACCGAACGCGGCATCGACCAGATCGAGCTGAATCGTCGTCTCGGCGTCCTGCCCGCGCGGCGGACCGCTCCGCCCACCGTTCGCGAAGCCGCCGGAGAAGAACGCGTCGAACAGGTCGCCGAAGCCGAACGCCTCACCCCCGCCGGCACCGCTGCGCCCGTCGTCGCCGAACGTGTCGTACCGGCGCCGACGCTCCGGGTCGCGCAGCACCTCGTAGGCCGTCGACACCTCCTTGAAGCGCTCCTCCGCCACCGCGTCGCCGGGGTTCGCGTCGGGGTGCAGCTCCCGCGCGAGCTTGCGGTAGGCACGCTTGATCTCGTCGTCGGTCGCGCTCGGCTCGACCCCGAGCAGCTCGTAGAAGTCGGTCATCGGTGCGGTCAGCTCGGCGGCAACAGGAGGCGGCCGAGCTGCTGCGACACGGCCGCGACCGCGGCGAGCGCCTGTTGATAGTCCATGCGTGTGGGGCCGAGGACGCCGACGGTACCGGCGGGCGCGCCCTCCACCTCGTACGGCGCGAGCACGATCGAGCAGTCACGCAGCTCGTCGACGTCGTTCTCCGATCCGATCGAGACGTTGACGCCGTGGTCGAGGAGATCGCGCACCAGGCTCACCACGACGACCTGCTCCTCGAGCATCTCGAGCAGTCGCGCCGTCGTCTCGGTGGTGGCGAACGCGTCCTGCTCCGCGGCGAGCCGGCTCGCACCACCGACGTACAGGTGATCGGAGACGGCCTGTGCGCGATGGCACAACATGTGCGCGGCGTCGGCGACGAGCGCGTCGGCGGCAGCGTCGCCGGTGGACGGCGCGCGTGATTGCAACGGCTGCGTGAGGCCGCGACCGCTCAGTTGCGTGTCCAGTGCTGCGCTGGCGCGACCGAGCCGTTCGCCCTCGACGTCGCTGCGGAGCACCTCGCGCTCGACCGAACCGTTACCGAGCACGGCGATCGCGAGCACCGTGCCGGGCTCCAACGCGACGAGCTGCGCGGTGCGCACCCGCATCGCGTCCGCGATCGGACCGACCACGACGGCGGCGTGACTGGTGAGGCGCGCCAGCAGCTGACTGGTCTCGTGCAGGAGATCCTCGAGCGCGCGGTGCGTCGTCGCGAAGAAGTCGGCGACGGCGCGGCGCTGCCCGACCGGGAGCGCACCGGCGGCGGTGAAATGGTCGACGAAGTACCGGTAGCCCTGATCCGTGGGGATACGGCCCGACGAGGTGTGCGGCTGGGTGAGGTAGCCCTCGCGCTCGAGCTGGGTCATGTCGTTGCGGACAGTGGCGCTCGACACGCCGAGGTCACGGGACGTGGTGACGGTCTGGGACGCGACGGGCTGGGCCGAGACCACGTACTCCTCCACCACCGCCTTCAGGACGGTCGCCCGCCGCTCCGTTGCATCCATCGCGCCGCTCCCGGTTCCGCTTCCCGGACCCTCCCACGCCGGGCCGGGCCGGCGCACGGGGTAGCAGTCGAGTCTACCGACTGCTAACCGCGCCGGCAGAACGCGTTTCGCGGCGCGTCAGGGCGAGGTCCGGTTCAGGCCGCCAGGCGGAGGACCACCTCGTTCGCCAACAGCCGACCGGCGCGGGTCAGGACCGCGCGCCCGTCGGCGAGGCTCAGGAGCCCGGCGTCGGCGAGCTCGTGCACGACGGCGTGGTCGAGCGCGTCGACCGGCGCGCCGCTCCGGGTGCGGAGCGCGAGCCCGAGCATCTCCGCGCTGCTCGCGTCGGGGGCGAGCTCCTCGCTCCCGGCCTCGGTGGACGAGCCGTCTCGCACGGCCGCGACGTACCGCTCCGGCGTGCGGAGGTTCCACCACCTTCGAGCGCCGGTCTTGCCGTGGGCGGCGCACCCGATCGCGAGGTAGTCGCCTCCCTGCCAGTAGATGAGATTGTGTCGGCACTCCTCTCCCGGTCGCGCCCAGTTCGAGATCTCGTACCACTCGTGGCCCGCTGCGGTCAGACGGTCGTCGGCGAGGAGGTACTTGTCGGCCTGGTCGTCGTCGTCCGGAGCGACCCTCGTTCCTGCTGCGACCGCCTGACCGAGTGGCGTGCCCGGCTCGACCGTCAGCGCGTACGCGCTCACGTGCTCGGGCTCGAGCGCGAGCGCGCCCTCGAGCGTGGCGCGCCAGTCGGCGACGGACTCACCGGGAGTGCCGTAGATCAGGTCGACGTTCAGCCGCTCGATCCCGGCATCGCGTGCCGCGCCGACGGCGCGCACGACGTTGGCGGGATCATGGGTTCGGTTGAGCGCCGCGAGCACACGGGCGTTCATCGACTGCACGCCGATCGAGACCCGATTGACGCCGGCGGCGACCAGCACGTCGAGCTGGGCGCGATCCGTGGAGTCGGGATTGCACTCGACCGTCACCTCGGCGCCGGCAGCGCGCGGGATCGCGTCGAGGATGCGGGCGAGCGACGCGCCGGGCAGCAGCGACGGCGTGCCGCCACCGAAGAAGACCGACGTGGCCTCCGGGACCGCGCCCGACGCGACCCGTCGCTCGACGTCGGTCACGCAGGCGTCGACGTACTCGTCGATCAGATGGGCGCGGTCGGTCCAGGTCGCGAAGTCGCAGTAGTCGCAGCGGTGCGCGCAGAACGGGATGTGCACGTACACGCCGAACCGATGGGTCGTCACCTCACGAATGCTCCCACTTGCCGGTGCCGCGCCTCATGGCGTAGGCCGTCGGCGTGGACTTCGAGCTGCCCCCCGAGGCCGAGACCTACCGGACCGAGGTGCGCGCGTTCCTCGACCGGGAGGCGCCGGACGGGCGGTTCCCCGCCGATTTCACCCGGCGGCTCGCGGACGCCGGGTACGTCGCCCCGCACTGGCCACCGCCGTGGGGCCGGGGCGCGTCGGCGATCGAGCAGCTGGTGATCGACGAGGAGCTGCGCGCCGTCGACGCACCGCGACCGATGAACCCGATCGGCATCGGCTGGGCGGCGCCGACGCTGATCGTCGCCGGCACCCCCGAGCAGCACGCGCGCTACCTCCCCGGCCTGCTCGACGGCAGCGAGATCTGGTGTCAGCTGTTCAGCGAGCCGGGCGCCGGCAGCGATCTGGCGTCGCTCACCACCCGCGCCGAGCGCGACGGCGACGAGTTCGTGGTGAACGGCCAGAAGGTGTGGACGACGCTCGCGCACGTCGCGCGGTACGGCATCCTCCTTGCTCGCACCGATCCCACCGCCGAGGCCCACAACGGCATCACGTACTTCGTGGTCGACATGCAGACCCCGGGGATCGAGGTCCGGCCGCTGGTGCAGATGACCGGCACCCACGAGTTCAACGAGGTCTTCTTCTCCGACGTCCGGATCCCGGCGGGGAACGTCGTCGGCGAGGTGAACGACGGCTGGCGGCTCGCGAAGGTCACGCTCGGGAACGAGCGCGTGTCGTTGTCGGGCGAGGGCGCGCTGTGGGGTCGCGGTCCCACCGCGACCGACGTCCTCGACATCGTGCGCGCCCACGGCGGCACCACCGACCCGGTGACCCGGCAGCGCCTGGCTCGCCTCTACATCGAGAGCGAGGTCCTGCGGCTCATCCGTCTGCGCACCGTCTCCGCGACCGTGCGCGGGATGGAACCGGGACCCGAGGCCAGCGTGCGCAAGGCCCTCTCCGACGAGCACGGCCAGCACGTGATGGAGACGGCCCTCGAGCTCGCCGGAACCGACGGCCTGCTCAGCGGCGCAGGACCCTGCGGGGAGGGCGGCGGCGGGATGTGGACCTACGGCTACCTGTACGCCCGGGCGCTCACGATCGGCGGGGGCACGAGCGAGGTCCAGCGCAACATCCTCGGCGAGCGCGTCCTCGGCCTCCCCCGAGACTGAGGCTCGGGCCTCGTTCCCACGTGCGAAGCGCGCGAGTTCTGTCGCGCTACGGCACGGCGCAGAGCCGATTCGACACGCGTTCTGGTAGCTACACGCCACGATTCGCGATCACATTCGTGGGGGTGGGGTCAGTCGTTGAGGGCGAGGGCGGCGACGAAGGCCTCCTGGGGGACCTCGACGCGTCCGATCTGCTTCATGCGCTTCTTCCCCTCCTTCTGCTTCTCGAGGAGCTTGCGCTTGCGCGTGACGTCACCCCCGTAGCACTTGGCGATGACGTCCTTGCGCTTCGCCTTGACCGTCTCCCTGGCGATGATCCGGCCACCGATCGCGGCCTGGATCGGCACGTCGAACAGCTGGCGCGGGATGAGCTCGCGCAGCTTCTCGGTCATGCGCTTGCCGTAGTCGTAGGCCTTGTCGCGGTGGGCGATCGACGAGAACGCGTCGACGGCGACGTTGTTCAACAGGATGTCGACCTTCACGAGCTTCGACTCGCGGTAGCCGACCGGCTCGTAGTCGAGCGACGCGTACCCCTTGGAGCGCGACTTCAGCTGGTCGAAGAAGTCCATGACGATCTCGCCGAGCGGGATCGCGTACACCAGCTCGACGCGCTCCTCGGAGAGGTACTCGAGCATCTGCATCTCGCCGCGCCGACCCTGTGCGAGCTCCATCAGCGTGCCGACGTACGCGGTGGGCGTGAGGATCGTGATCTTCACGTACGGCTCCTCGATGCCGACGATGTCGTTCGGCGGTGGGAGCGCGGACGGGTTGTCGACCTCGTGGACCGAGCCGTTCGTGGTGATCGCCCGATACTCCACGTTGGGCGCAGTGGCGACGAGATCGAGGTCGTACTCGCGCTCGAGCCGCTCGCGGACGATCTCCATGTGCAAGAGGCCCAGGAATCCACAGCGGAAGCCGAAGCCGAGCGCCCCCGACGTCTCGGGCTCGTAGGTGAACGACGAGTCGTTGAGTCGCAGCCGCTCCAGCGACTCGCGCAGGTCGGCGTAGTCGTCGCCCTCCACCGGGTAGAGCCCGCAGAACACCATCGGCTTCGGGTCGCGGTAGCCCTCGAGCGGCTCCGACGGTCGCTGCGCGGTGGTCACCGTCTCGCCGACGCGCGCCTCGCCGACGTCCTTGATGCCGGCGATGAGGTACCCCACCTCGCCCGGACCGAGTGACGGCACCGGCGTGGGGACGGGCAGGCGGGTCCCGATCTCCTCCGCGTCGTGCGTCGCGTTCGCCTGCAGGAAGCGCAGCTTGCTTCCGGTGGCGAGCGTGCCGTTGAAGACGCGCACCGAGCTGATCACGCCGCGGTACGGGTCGTAGATCGAGTCGAAGATCAGCGCCTGGAGCGGCGCGTCGAGCTCACCCACCGGCGGCGGGATGCGCTCCACGATCGCGTCGAGCAGCTCGGTCACCCCCTCGCCCGTCTTGGCCGAGATGCGCAGGATCTCCTCGGCCGGGACGCCGAGCACCCGCTCGATCTCCTCCGACACGCGGTCCGGATCGGCGGCGGGCAGGTCGATCTTGTTCACCGCGGCGACGATGGCGAGGTCGTGCTCGAGCGCGAGGTAGCAGTTCGCGAGCGTCTGTGCCTCGATGCCCTGGCTCGCGTCGACCACGAGGACCACGCCCTCGCAGGCCGCCAGGCTGCGCGAGACCTCGTACCCGAAGTCGACGTGACCGGGCGTGTCGATCAGGTTGACGACGTGTCCGGACCACCCGATCCTGACGTTCTGCGCCTTGATCGTGATCCCGCGCTCGCGCTCGATGTCCATCGAATCCAGGTACTGGGCCCGCATGTCCCGGGCCTCCACCGCGCCGCTCAGCTCGAGGAACCGGTCGGCGAGGGTGGACTTGCCGTGGTCCACGTGCGCCACGATCGACAGGTTCCGCAGGCGCGAGAGGTCGGACACGCCCCCATTCTCCCCCGCCGGTGCCCCCGACCCCCGTACGGGTCACCGATTCCGTGCCCTGCTAGGTTTCCCGGGTTCCACGAACATCTTCGGGAGATCCTTCGCGCCGTGGCCAACATCGCCAGTCAGAAGAAGCGGAACCGCCAGAACGAGAAGCGACGCGTGTCCAACCTGCGCGTCCGCTCCGAGCTGAAGACACGGATCAAGTCGGCACGCACCGCCGTCGAGCAGGGCGACGAGTCGGCCGGCGAGGCGTTGACGGTCGCGCAGAAGCGGCTGGGCAAGGCCGCCTCGAAGGGCGTCGTGCACAAGAACCAGGCGGCCCGGCGCACCTCGCGCCTCATGAAGGCCGCGAACCGCGCCGTCAGCCACATCCTGAGGCGCCCGGACCTCGCGCACGTCCCGCGCCACCAACGGTCCACGACTCCGACTCCCGACGTCGAGCGGAGCGCCTCAGCCACATCCTGAGGCGCCCGGACCTCGCGCACGTCCCGCGCCACCAACGGTCCACGACTCCGACTCCCGACGTCGAGCGGAGCGCCTCAGCCTCGCCGTGAACGACCGCGTGACGCCGTCGTCGGTGATCCCCGCCCGCCGCCACGGTGCAGGTTGGCGAGGCGGGCCACGGTGATCTCCAGCACGGCACCCTCGGGGAGCCCGGTCGCGCCTTTGATGCCGATGTCGGCCCGGTGCAGCTCCGCGAACGCGCGCGCGAACCCCTCGGATCCGAGCGCACGCGTCGCTTCGAGCGCCTTCTTCGCCGGGTAGGAGCTCTTGCCGCCCCAGACCCGGTGCGCGTCGTCGACCGTGGTGACGGCATCGGTGTCGAGGCGGGCCAGCTTCCGGTACCGACCAGCGAGGATCCCGAGCACCTGGAGCGGGTGCATCGGCTTCGGCTGGGTCGGGCTCGTGACGGTGAGCAACCGGTGCAGGGTCTCGAGCCCACCCGCGACGTCGCCCTCCTCGATCCGGTTGGTCAGCTCGAACGGCCGCACCGACCCGACGTCGTTGAGGTACGGCGTGACGTCGTCCAGCTCGAGGTGGGCGCCGGCGCCGAACGTCGAGGCCCAGAGGTCGACGAGCGCGCCGATCCGACCGGCGTCGTCGCCGAGGTGGGCGAGCACGACGCGCGCGGCATCACCACGGAGCGAGAGACCGGCGCGGTCCAGCTCGCGCTGCAGCACGTCGGTGAGCTTCTCGGCCGCACCGCCGCGGACGTTCGCGTCGCTCAGTGCGTCGGCGAGTGCCTTGACGACACGGCCACCCGCACCGGCGACGAAGACGACGTCGGTCGTGTCGAGCAGGTCGCCGACCACGGTCACGATCGGGGCCACGGAGTCGGCGGGGAGCGCCTCGTAGTCGCGCACCACCACGATTCGCTTCGACGTCATGAACGGAGGGCTCTGTGCCGCGTTGACCACCGACGTCACGATCGGGCCCGCACCGGCGAGGTCCTCGGCCGGCGCATCGTCGTCCGGACTCACCGCCGCCCCCGCCTTCGCCGGGACGGTGTACTCCTCGACGAGCAGCGTGCGGTCCTCGTCACCGACGAGCTCGTCGAGGAGACGGGCCAGCTCACGATCGCGCAGGATCGGATCGCCACCCTTCACGAGGTACACGCCGCCCACGACGGGCGAGCCTACCGGTGGCCCCCGACCGCGTCCGGAGCACCACCACGGTCAGGATCGTCAAGCTCGCGGCGACCCCGACCGCGACCGCGGCGGGCGGATCGAGCGCGAGCGGGAACCGAGCCGCAGTGTGGGCGACGAGCTCGACCGCGCGCAACATCGCGAGGGTCGGGAGCTGGAGCCACCGCGCCCAGCTCGGCCCCACCGCGCCACCCACGGCCGAGACGACCAGGCCCCAGATCGTGAGCGGGCCGACGAACGGCGCCGCGAGGAGGTTGGCGGGCAACGCGACGAGCGGCACCGAGCCGAACGTGGACACCAGGACGGGGGCTACGCCCACCTGCGCGGCTGCGGTCACGCCCAGCGCCTCCCGGAACCACACCGGCCCGCGCAGGCGCCGGCTGATCGGGGCGGCGCCGACCGCGATCCCCGCGCACGCGCCGCACGACAACAGGAACCCCACCGAACGGAGCAGGAACGGATCGGCCACGAGCAGCCCCGTCATCGCGTAGATGAGCACCCGCCCGGCGTCGGCGGGCCGTCCGAGCCACCGGGCGAGCATGACGAGCCCGGCCATGGCGGACGCACGGAGCACGGACGGCTCCCAGCGCGTCATCGTCCCGAACACGACCAGGACCGCGAGACCTCCCACGAGACGGGTCGCGAGGCTCCGGCGGCGGAGCACCGGCTCGGCGATCGCGAGCGCGAAGGCGACGTTGGCACCCGAGACCGCGAGCAGGTGGCTGAGGCCGGACGCGCGGAAGTCGTCGACGAGATCACCGGGGATCGCGCGGGTGTCGCCGAGGACGAAGCCGGCGAGCAGCGCACGCGACGTCGACGGCAACGTGCTCGCGCCGCGCGACACGAGGGCGCGTCCCGCGTTGGCCACCGCGAACCACGGTCGGTTCGGGCCTGCGACGGCGACGACCCGCTCGATCGTCACCGTCCCGACCGCGTGCCGCCAGCGGAGCCGGGTGTCGAAGCCGGACAACGGACCGAGCCGACCGCGTACCGCGAGCCGGTCACCCGCCTCGAGCACTCGCAACGCGCTCTGCTCGTCCCCGGCGGCGCGCAGCAGGACCGTGCGGCCGCCGGCATCACGACCGTCGACCGAGTCGGCGACGGCGAGGGCCTCGGTGACGTACTGCGGACCGGCGGGATCCTCCGACAGCCGGACCTCGAGCGTCACGGTCGCCCCCCGTGCGACCGGCGCCGTCAGTGGCGACTCGTCGAGGCCGTGGCGCGCCCGCTGCTCCACCGCCGCGCCGAGCAGCACGCACCCGACCGTCGCCACCGCGAGCGCGGCCCGCGGCCGATGGCGGACCGACCACGCGACCAGGAGCCCGAGCCCGGCACCGGCGAGCATCGCGAGCGCGGGGCCGGGCGCGGCCGTGTCACCGATGAGGATGCCGGCGACGAGCGCGCCGAGCAGGACCATGGGACCCTTCACACCGTCACCAGGTCCTTCAGGTCCGCGAAGCGCTTCTCGCCGATGCCGCGGACGTCGCGGAGCTGGTCCACGCTCGTGAAGCCGCCCCGGCGCTCACGTTCGCGCAGGATCGCGGCGGCCAGCGTGGGGCCGATGCCGGGCAGCGTGTCCAGATCGGCGCTCGTCGCGGTGTTGAGGTTGACCGGACCGCTCTCGGCGCCGGGCTCGGCCGAGCCCGGGTCGGCCGAGCCCGCGCCACCCGCAGCCGCGGGCGTCGGCGCGGCGCCGATCCGCTCGACGGGGATCCGCTGGCCGTCGGCGACCTTCGCCGCCAGGTTCAGTCGGTCGAGGTCGGCGTCGGGCGCCGCGCCGCCGGCGGCGGCGATGGCGTCGGCCACCCGAGCCCCCGACGTGACCCGGACCAGGCCCGGCCGGACGACGGCGCCGGCGACGTGCACGAGCACGGGCGGCACGGTGGTGGTGGGAGTGGCGCGGGTGCTGCGGTGCCGCGCCGGCGGCGGGACGAGCGCGGACGCCTCGGACCGGCCGGTCTGGTACCACGCGAATCCGGCCACCGCGGCGATCACGAGCAGCGCGCCGACGCGCACCCGTGGGTCCGCCCACCGGTCGCGCAGCTCCTCGGCCAGGGCGCCGCGGCGGCGAGGCCCCGGGCGGGGCGGATGGATCTCGGGCGACGACATGCTTCCTCCGGGCGCGCCGAAACGAGGTGGAGGAGGAAGCGCTCGGGGAAGCGACCGGACGGTAGCAGGTGGCCCGTCCGTGCCGGGGCGGCTGCTACCCGCCGCTGCGCAGTCGCGCCTCGGCCTCGAACGCGATGGCGCGGTACGCGGCCCAGTGGACGAGACCGGCGCGCCGCGCGCGCAGGTAGTCGCCGAGGTACCCCCGGAGGAAGCCGAGCGCGCCGTGGGTGCGCCACTGCTCGACGTGGACGAGCTCGTGCGCGAGCAGTCCGACGTCGTCCTCGTGACCTCGCCGCACCAGGACCCACCGTCCGAGGGTCATCGCGACGATGCCGGGGGTGAGCACCGGCACGACGACGATTCGCACCCGGGCGGTGTCGATCGCTCCGACGTGGGCGAAGCGGACCCGCGCCTCCGGGCCGAGTCGCGCGCCGATCCTCACCGAGCCACCGCTCAGCCGACGACGAAGTTGATCAACCGCCCGGGGACGACGACGACCTTGCGAACCATCGCGCCGTCGAGCAGCGCGGCGATCGCGGCGACGCCGCGCGCGGCCTCCTCGATCGCGACGTCGTCGGCGTCCGCATCCACGACGACCTTGCCGCGCACCTTGCCGTTCACCTGGACGGGCACCTCCACGGTGTCGACCACGAGCCACGTGGGATCGGCCACCGGGAAGTCCTCGTACGTGAGCGTCTCCGCGTGGCCCAGCCGTGACCACAGCTCCTCGGCCACGTGCGGCGCGAGCGGCGCGAGCATCAGCACGAGCGGTTCGACCACCTCACGCGGCGCGCCCGATTCCTGCGCGACCTGCGTCAGGCGATTGTTCAGGGTGATGAGCTTCGCCACCGCCGTGTTGAAGCCGAGGGTCGCCATGTCGTCGCGCACCGCGGCGATCGTGCGGTGCAGCAGCCGGCGCGTCTCGTCATCCGCCGGCGCGTCGACCACCACGACGACACCGGTGTCCTCGTCGATCACGTTGCGCCACAGGCGCTGGAGGAAGCGGTGCACGCCGACGATGTCGCGCGTGCTCCACGGGCGGGACGCGTCGAGCGGGCCCATGAACATCTCGTAGAGGCGCAGCGTGTCGGCGCCGTAGTCACGGAAGATGTCGTCCGGCGTGACCATGTTCTTCAGGCTCTTGCCGATCTTGCCGAACTCGCGGAACACCTCCTCGCCTCCGTGGGTGAACGTGCCGTCCTGCTCGACGACCTCGCTCGCCTCCACGTAGAGCCCGCGCGCGTCCGTGAACGCGGGCGCCTGGATGTACCCCTGGTTGAACAAGCGCTGGAACGGCTCGGGCGTCGACACGTGAGCGAGGTCGAACAGCACCTTGTGCCAGAAGCGCGCGTACAGCAGGTGCAGCACTGCGTGCTCGACGCCACCCACGTAGAGATCCACGCCACCCGGCCCGGGCTGCATCCAGTAGCGCTCGGCCTCCGCGCTCACGAAGGCGTCCTCGTTCGTGGGGTCGAGGTAGCGCAGGTAGTACCAGCACGATCCCGCCCACTGCGGCATGGTGTTGAGCTCGCGCCGGTAGGCCTTCGGGCCGTCCCCGAGGTCCAGCTCCACGGTGCCCCACGCCTCGGCGCGTGACAGCGGCGGCGCGGGGACGCTCTCGACGTCGTCGGCCACGATCTCGGGCTCGAAGTCGATGATCTCGGGCAACTCGACCGGCAGCGCCGACTCGGGCACCGCGACCGGGAGGTCCAGGTCGTCGTAGACGATCGGGAACGGCTCGCCCCAGTACCGCTGCCGGCTGAACAGCCAGTCGCGCAGCTTGTAGTTCACCGTCGCCTCGCCGAGACCCTCGGCCACCAGCCAGTCCGTGATCGCGGCCTTGGCGTCGGTCACGCCGAGCCCGTCGAGCGAGACGCCGGCATTCGCCGAGTTCACGCCGACGCCGTCGCCGACGAACGCCACCGGCCAGTCGCGCGCCGGGGTGTCGGCGGCGATCCCCCACTCGGCGAACCATTCGGGCGGCGGCTGGATCACGCACGCGACGTCGAGGCCGAACTCCGCGGCGAACTCGAGGTCGCGCTGGTCGTGCGCGGGGACCGCCATGATCGCGCCGGTGCCGTAGCCCATGAGCACGTAGTCGGCGACGAAGATCGGGATGCGCGCGTCGTTCACCGGGTTGACCGCGTACGCGCCGGTGAACACGCCGGTCTTGGCCTTGCCCTCGGCCTGACGCTCCAGCTCGCTCTTCTGTGCGGCGAAGTCCCGGTAGCGGCGCACCGCGTCCGCCGGACCGACGTCCTGCCCGAAGATGCCCTTCCACTCGGCCGGGACCTCGGAGAGGTCGTCGCCGAAATCGGCGCCGGGCCAGTCGGTGGGCACGATCGCGTCGACGAGCGGGTGCTCGGGTGCGAGGACCATGTACGTCGCGCCGAAGAGCGTGTCGGGCCGGGTCGTGAACACCGTGACGACGTCGTCGTGGCCCTCGACACCGAAGTCGACCGACGCGCCCGTGCTGCGCCCGATCCAGTTGCGCTGCATCTGCTTGATGGATTCGGTCCAGTCGAGCAGGTCGAGGTCGGCGAGCAGGCGGTCGGCGTACGCGGTGATGCGGAGCATCCACTGCTTCAGGGGCCGGCGGTAGACGGGATGGTTGCCACGTTCGCTGCGTCCTTCGGCGGTGACCTCCTCGTTCGCGAGGACGGTACCGAGGGCGGGACACCAGTTGACCGGCGCCTCGTGCAGGTACGCGAGCCGGAACGAGTCGACGAGCTCGCGCCGGCCGCGCTCGTCGAGCTCGGCCCAGCCGTACTCGGGGTCGGCCGCGAGCACGGCCGGCAGCTCGGCGATCGGGCGCGCGCGATCGGCGTCCTCGTCGTACCAGCTGTCGAAGATCTGCAGGAAGATCCACTGCGTCCACCGGTAGTACGCGGGATCGGTCGTGGCGACACCCCGGCGGGAGTCGTGGCCGAGCCCCAGTGCCCGCAGCTGCCGGCGCATCGTGGCGATGTTCGCCTCGGTGGTGACCCGGGGGTGCTGACCGGTCTGCACCGCGTACTGCTCGGCCGGCAGTCCGAACGCGTCGTAACCCATCGCGTGCAGGACGTTCTTGCGGCTCATGCGGGCGTACCGGGCGTAGACGTCGGTGCCGATGTAGCCGAGCGGGTGGCCGACGTGGAGTCCGGCCCCGCTGGGGTACGGGAACATGTCCAGCACGAACAGCGGGTCCCGTCCCGCGATGCGCTCGGCGCCCTCGGCGAGCAGTCCGGTGGGATTGGGCGCCCAGAACGTGTGCTCCGCGTCCCATCGGTCCTGCCACCGCGCCTCGATCTCGTTGGCCAGGCGCGCGTCGTAGCGGTGCTGCGGGGTGTCGTCGGTCATCGCCGCCGAGGCTACCGGCCGGACCCTCGAAGCCTTCCGTTCCTTCAACCGAGCATTGACTGCGAGCCGGCGCCTGCGGAGGCGAGCCGCGGCGGACCGCAGCGCCCTCACATCAACCGCGCAGAGGTGCGAGCGGGGCCGCCGCGTAGGCGGCGAGCGTGGTGCGAACGCACTCGTCCCACGGCGTCGGCTCGATGCCGAACGTCTGCGTCGTCTCCGACGCGTCGATCACGAACGGGCGGTCGAACTGGTACAGCTGCTGACCGAGCGCCCGGATGAGCGGCACCGCGACGCCGACCGCCCGGATGGTGCGGCCCGACAGCGTGCCCATCGGCGGCTCCGGGACTCCGGCCGCCGCCGCGATCGAGGCGAAGGCCTCCCGCTGGCTGAGCGCCGGGTTCGTGGGCACGTGCCACGCCCGACCCCACGACCGGTCGTCGGTGCCGAGCGTCGCGATCGTCCGCGCCACGTCGGGGACGTACGTCCACGAGTGCGGCTGATCGAGCGCGGCGAAGGCGCGCACCTTCCTGCCGGCGAGGATGCGCGGGATCACCCGGTCGCCGAGGTGTGCGTTCGTGCCCGAGTCGGGGCCGATGAAGTCGGACGCTCGGACCTCGGTCACCCGCACCCGGCCGGCCCGGTGCGCGGCGAGGGCGTCCTCCCACATCCGGGCGCGGATGCGTCCGTTGGCGCTCGTGGTCGCGAGCGGCAGCTCCGGTGTGATGGGACCGACGACGGGTCCGTAGCCGTAGAGGTTGCCCATGATCACGTACGCCGCGCCGGAGGCGGTGGCCGCCTGCAGCAGGGACGCCGCGAGGGGCGGCCACTCCCGCGCCCAGCGCGTGTAGTCCGGCGGGTTGGCGCAGTTGTAGAGGACGTCGGCACCGCGCACGACGTCCGTGAGCGCGTCCGCGTCGGTGGCGTCGAGCGCGGCGGCGAGCACGCCCTCGACGGCCGGCGCCCGTCCCGAACGGGACACCACCACCACCTCGTGGCCAACGGCCGCCAGCTCCTCGGCGACCTCGCGCCCGACGGCACCCGCTCCGACGATCACGTGCTTTCCCATGACGGCTCCCTTCGTGACTTCGAGAGCACCGCTCTCGTTTCGTGTCGCATTGTTCGCGCCGGCGGGCACGAATGTCAAGAGCACTGCTCTCGATTCTTGCCATTGCTCTCGATCTCGGCGAAGATGACGGCATGACCACCGCCACCGGAGCCCGCGCCCGCGTGCGGGCCGAGCTCACCCAGGAGATCCTCGGCGCCGCCCGGCGCCAGCTCGCCGAGCACGGATCGGCCGCGCTCTCACTGCGGGCCGTCGCGCGCGAGGTGGGCATGGTGTCGTCGGCGGTGTACCGCTACTTCCCCAGTCGCGACAGCCTGCTCACGGCCCTGATCGTCGAGGCGTACGACGGACTCGGCGCGGCCGTGGAGCGCGCCGCCGCGAAGGTCCCTCCGGACGACCTGGTCGGGCGCTGGACCGCCATCTGCGATCGCGTGCGTCGCTGGGCCGTGTCCAATCCGCACGAGTACGCGCTGATCTACGGCAGCCCGGTTCCGGGCTACCGCGCGCCCGTCACCACCATCGGTCCGGCGACGCGGGTGGCGCTCGTGCTCGTCCAGCTGCTGCTCGACGCCGAGGCGGCGGGTGCGCTCGCACCGGCCACGTTGCCGGTACCGCCCTCCCCGCGCCTGCGCGCCGACCTCGATCGTCTCGCCGACACGTTCGCCGAGGTGCCGGAGGCCGTCGTCATCCGCGCGCTCGTGGCGTGGAGCGCGCTGTTCGGTCTCGTGAGCTTCGAGCTGTTCGGCCAGTTCCACAACGTGATCGACGCCCGGGCCGACTTCTTCGCCGCCGCGAGCCTCGAGCTCGCGGGCTTCGTCGGGCTCCCGGCGCACGGGGCGAATCGTCCCCGTGCGCGCCGCTCGCGGTGACGCACCGGTCCCGGGACCGACGGGGTCGGCTGCTACGTTGGGACGCTCCTTCGGGGCTGTAGCTCAGGTGGTAGAGCACTTCCATGGCATGGAAGGGGTCAGGGGTTCGAGTCCCCTCAGCTCCACGATCGCACTCGTTCGCGCCCGACCACAGCGCCGGGGTCAATCCGTGACTGCGACGCCGGACGCGCGCTCGTCGATGCGGGCCGGGGAGCGTGCATCTTCTGGGCCGCCGCGGTCGGACTCGTTCGCTCGGGCCCGAGGTGAGCGAGCGCGGCCACAGCCGGTCGAGCTTCACGACGTTGACCTCGGCGGCGTAGACCACGACCCGCGCCTGGAGGAAGATCCACCCGAGCGCGCCGAGAACGATCGCGAACATGCCGTAGGTCTGGCTCATCCCCTTCAGGACGTGGCTCGCGTACGCGCCGGCCACGAGGTGGAGGATCTCCCACGCGACCGCAGCCAGGAGCGCGCCCGGGAGCAGCTCACGCCACGGGAGGTCCCGTGCGGTGAGCAACCGGAAGGCGAAGAGGAACACCGCGGTGTCCATCGCGATCGCGAGCACGGTGGCCAACACCCGCCATCCGATGTTGCCGCTCACGTAGCCGGCGGCCGCGCCGAGCACGGTCGTCGCCACGATCGCGACGCCGATGGTCCCGATCAGCGCGAGGTCGCGCAGGACCCGGGGCACGAACCCGGGACGCGCCGTCCGCGCGACTCCCCAGACGCGGTTCATCGCGTCCTGCGCCGCGTTCGCGATCCCGAGCCCGCCCCAGAGGCTGCCGAGGAGACCGACGACGAGCGCGATGCCGCTCCCCTGCACCGACGTCACGTTCTTCGCGATCTGGTCGCCGATGATCGGGATGTTGGCGAGCGCGGACGTCCGGAGGTCCTGCTGCAGCTGCGGGTTCCCGTCGAGCACGAAGCCGAGCACCGTGAAGAAGACGAGCAGCAGCGGGAACAGGCTCAGGAAGCCGTAGTACGTGAGCATGGCGCAGAGGTTGCCGCCCTCGTCGTCGCCGAACTTCTTCTGGACCGCCACCGGGAAGGCCAGCCAGCGGTGGCGACGCTGGTACGCGTCGATCCGGCGGATCACCGGCGCCAGGTCCATGCCGGCCTAGCTCAGCACAGGGAGCATCTGGGGCCGCGACAGCGCGTCGCGCATGGGATCCCCGACGGTCGCGACGCGGTCGAGGACCGTCCGGATGGTCCAGCGATCCGACGACAGGTCGGGATCGTCGAGCTCGGTCCACGCGATCGGGACCGACACGGGCGCGCCCGGCGCCGGGCGGGTGCTGTACGGCGCGACGAGCGTCTTGTTGACGGCGTTCTGGGTGTAGTCGAGACGGGCGAGGCCGCCGCGGTCGGCCTTCTCCCAGGACCAGCTCACGAGCTCGGGCACCACGCGACCGATGGTGCGCGACAGCGTCTCGACCCACGCGCGCGTCTCGGCGAACGTCGGCCCGGCGACGATCGGGATCCAGATCTGGATGCCGCGGCGACCGGTCACCTTGGGATAGCCGCGTACTCCGAGGTGGTCGAGCGCGGTCCCGTGCAGCTGCGCGAGCCGGACCGCGTCGGCCCAGACGGTGTCGGGCCCGGGATCGATGTCGACGAGCGCGTACGTCGGCCGGTCGACGTCCTCGATCCGGCTCGTCCACGGGTGCAGCTCGAGCGCGCCGTGGTTGGCGAGCCAGGCCAGCACCGGCGGCGCGTCGGCCATCAGGTACTCGGTGCTCTCCCCCTCGTCGGCCGCCTCGTTGTGCCAGCGCGGGATCCAGTCGGGCGCGTGCGCCGGCGCCTGCTTCTGCCAGAAGCCGGGCCGGTTCGCGCCGTCGGGAAACCGGTGGAGGTTCAGCGGGCGCTCGAGGAGATACGGCAGCATCGTGGGCGCGATGCAGGCGGCGTACCGCACGAGGTCGCGCTTGGTGACGGCGGCGCCGCCACGCGCCGGACACAGCACCTTGTCGAGATTCGTGAGCGCGAGGTCGCGGCCCTGGAACGTCCACGTGCCCTTGGCACCGAGCTCGTCCAGCGCGGCCAGCTCGTCGGGGGTCGGCGCCGCGAACTCGGGCGGGGGCTCGTCGAGCCGCTGCTCGCCCTCGGGGGTCCAGATCCGTGTCGGCGCCGCCGCGACCGCGTCGTTGGTCCGACCGCTCAGCACCGACTCGGGATGGTCCTCCGGGTCCCACCCCTCGACCGCGTCGTCGTCACGCTTGTGGAAGACCAACCAGTCGGCCTTTCCATCGTGCTCGCGCGTGCGGATGAGCATGAAGTGCCCGCGCAGCTTCGAGCCGTGGAGCTCGAGGTGCAGCTCGCCCGCCTCGACCGCGGCACGCCCGTCGGTCGCCTTGTGCAACTCCCACGTCCCGCGGTCCCAGACGATGACGTCGCCGGCGCCGTACCCACCCGAAGGGATCACGCCCTCGAAGTCCAAGTACTCGATCGGGTGATCCTCCACGTGCACCGCGAGATGTCGCACCTTCGGATCGAGCGTCATGCCCTTGGGCACCGCCCAGCTCACGAGCACGCCGTCGATCTCGAGTCGGAAGTCGTAGTGGAGCCGGCGCGCGCGGTGTCGCTGCACCACGAAGCGCGGCGCCGCCGCGGCATCCTGCGCGTCCGCGCCCGACGGCTCCGGCGTGCGCTCGAAGTCGCGCTTGTCGCGATACGACGTCAGGGCCTCGTCGACCCGGCGTTCTCCGACCGCTCCCACACCGTGTTCCTACCCGCTCCCGGCGGGCGAGATGCGCCGCGCGGCTCGCGACCT
The DNA here is from genome assembly GCA_963756815.1 of uncultured Acidimicrobiia bacterium. Lineage (GTDB taxonomy): Bacteria > Actinomycetota > Acidimicrobiia > IMCC26256 > JAENVU01 > JAENVU01. Next base: position 302,481 of record CAVWPR010000048.1, on the reverse strand, counting down.
CGAAGCCGGCCGCGATCCTGGCGGCGTACGACGCCTGCCCGCCCGGGCGCCGCGGCCCGGCGCTGCGCCATGATGCACCGATGCGGATCGGGATCAACGGATCGTCACTCATCGCGCTCGGGCGGCCGACATCGGAGCTCGCGGCCCAGGCGGCGGCCGCCGAGGCCGACGGCTTCAGCACGTACTGGGCCGCACAGCTGGCGGTTCCGGACGCATTGACCGCGCTCGCCGTGGTCGCGGGCGCGACCGACACGATCGAGCTCGGCACCGCGGTCATCCCGATCTGGCTGCGTCACCCGCTCATGCTCGCGGCGCAGGCGCTCACGCTCAGCGAGATCGCCGGGGGGCGGGTCCTGCTCGGCATCGGCCTCGCGCACAAGAGCTCGATCGAGGACTCGCTCGGAATCCCGTTCGCGCGGCCGGCTGCGACCATGGAGGAGTACCTCGCGGTGATGCTGCCGGCGCTGCGCGATCGTGCCGTCGACGTGACGGGTTCCGTCTACTCCGGGCACGTCGAGGCGGTCGCGGGACCGCCCGGGGTGCCGACACCGGGCGTGATGCTGGCGGCGATGGGACCGCGCATGCTCGCCCTCGCGGGTTCGCACACCGACGGCACGATCCTCTGGCTCAGCGGCCCGCGGACCGTCGAGACGAAGATCCGCCCGGCGCTCGAGGCCGCGGCGCGAGACGCCGGACGCCCGCCGCCCCGTGTCGTCGCGAGCGTCCCGGTGTGCGTCACCGACGATCCCGACTCCGTCAGAGGACTGATCGCGACGGTGCTCGACGGCTACAACGACCTGCCGTCGTACCGCGGCGTCATGGACCAGGAAGGCGCGGCGGGCCCCGCGGACGTCTCCCTCGTGGGCGACGAGGCCACGGTGCGCGCCGGGCTCGAGCGGTTCGCATCGGCGGGCACGACCGACTTCTCGGCGCTGGAGATCCCGACCAATCCCGACGAGGAGGCCCGGACCCGAGCGCTCCTCAAGGACATGGTCGGCTGATCCGCGGCTGCGGGGACCTTCGCGTACCGGCGCTCACCGCTCGATCCGGCGAGCGAGATGGGCCGCGGCGGCGCGATCACCCGGACCGTCCCGATCGACGAGACGGGCGAGCACGGCGTCACGGTGTGGACGGTCGACATTGCCGCCGTACTTGAACTTGGCCCTGACCTCCTCGACCGTGATCCGGAGCGCGCGGATCACGCGCAGGCGGCCACCGTGCTCGGAGGGATCCACGACGTCCTCGCCCGGCTGCAGCGCGGCCAGCTGCGCGCGCAGCACGGCGGCGACGCCGTCGGCGTCCTCGACCACGGTGCCCCGTCCGGTCAGCTGCACCGAGGCGTAGTAGGTGGTGGGGATCCCGAGCCGTGGGTCCTCGCCGTCGATCGCCTTCCAGCTCGACGGCACGAAGGCCCAGTCCCCGGAGACCGCGAGCAGCACCGCCGGGTTCTCGGCGATCGCGTCCCACACCGGATTGCGCCCGAGGAGGTGGACGAGCACTTCGTCGCCGTCGAGCACGTACTGCGTCGGAACGACCACCGGCACGCGCCGCTGCGGACCGCCACCCGCCACGAGCTCGCCGAAGGGGTGCGCGGCGAGGAACGCCCGCCACTCCGTCTCGTCGGCGCCGTCGACATCGTGGATGAACACGGTGCCATCATGGCCCGCGTGCCCCCCGACCAGCCCACGGGATTCGTGACCGAGATCTGGCGGTTCCCGGTGAAGTCGATGGGCGGGACGCGCCTCGGCGAGACCGTGATCGGGCCGAGCGGGATTCCGGGTGACCGACGCCTCGCGCTGCGCGACCTCGACACCGGCAAGATCCTGAGCGCCAAGCAGCCGAGGATCGCGACGGACCTGCTGGAGCTCGACGCGGATCTCGACGAGGCGACCGGCGAGGTGACCGTCACGATCGCGGGGCGCGCGGTCCCCACCGCCGACCGCGCCGCGGCCGACGCGGCGTTGAGCGCGCACCTCGGTCGCCCGGTGCGACTGGAATCGGCGGTGGCTGCGGACGACGTGTACGACAGCTACTGGCCCGAGGTCGACGACGTCCTGCTGTCGGACGTGTCCGTCGACCTCCCGGTCGCGATGTCGACGGCCAAGGACAGCTTCGTCGACCTCGCCGCGCTCCAGATGGTGACCACCGCGAGCCTGGCCGCACTCGCGGCGCTCGCGCCGGCCAGCACGATCACCACCCGCCGGTTCCGCCCGAGCATCGTGATCGACACCGGACCGACCGGCGCGTCCGGCTTCGTGGAGAACGAGTGGCGAGGTCGGCGTGCCCGCCTCGGTGGCGCGGTGCTCACGCTCACCGATCCGACGCCCCGCTGCGTGATGACGACGGTGGCGCAGGGCGAGCTCCCACGCGATCTCGAGGTGCTCCGGACGTTGGCCCGCCACAACCGGCTCGAGACCCCCGGTCTCGGTGCGTTCGCGTGCCTCGGCATCTACGCCGAGGTCGAGACGCCGGGAACCGTGGCCGTCGGCGACGCACTCGTCGTGCTCTGAGCGCGGCTACGCCCGCCGGCCCACCGCGGCGAGCATGCGCGTCGTCGCGTCGGCGTCCCGAGGCACGCTGACGGGGTCGGCACAGACGCCCGGGCCGTAGAGCGTGGGCCCGAACGCGGCGACGCCGTCGAGCACGCGCTGGGCGTCGGCCGCGTCGACGGTCTCGTCGCCGCCGGTCGCCCGAGCGAGGTCCCACCGGTGCACCACGAGGTCGAAGTTCGCGAAGCGGTCGATCGCCGACTCGAACGACGTCTCGCCGAAGAAGCCCTCGAATGTCGCCGACGCACGGGCGGGATCCGCGAGCACGGCGCGGACCGGCGCCGACGCCGCGCGCCAGGCACCGACGGGATCGTCGGCCACCGCCGGACCGTCACCTGCCGGCTCGTCGACGAAGCCCAGGAACATCCCTTGCGTGGTGCAGACGTGCTCCACCACGTCACGCGCGGTCCACCCCTCGCACGGCGACGGCGAGGACCAGCGGTCGTCCGGGACCGCGGCCACGGCGGCGGCGAAGTCGGCAGCCAGTCGCTCGTAGCGGTCGGCGATCTCACTCATCCTGTCTCCTCTCGCTTCAACCGGGCACTCTCGCACGCGCGGGCCTCACGCACCCGACACCGCGACCTGACCGAATCGATCGGGACGCTGCGAGCGGCGCTCCGTAGACTCCGCCCTTCATGATCGGGGTCGTCGACTACCGCGCCGGCAACGCGCCGAGCGTCCTGTACGCGCTCGAGCGCCTGGGGCTCGCGGCGACCCTCGTCGCCGACGAGGCCGGACTCGACGCCGTGGACCGCGTGATCCTGCCGGGTGTCGGCGCGGCCGCGGCCACGATCGCCTCGCTGCAGGAGTCGGCGCTCGTGACCGGCCTCACCCGCCGCGTGGTCGACGAGCGGGTGCCGTTCCTGGGCATCTGCATCGGGCTGCAGGTGCTCTTCGACCGCAGCGAGGAGGGTCCGGCCGACTGCCTCGGGTGGGTCCCGGGCCACGTCGAGCGGTTCCCGGACACCGACCGCGTGCCTCAGATCGGCTGGAACGAGGTCGGCGTGACGCGGCCTCACCCGCTCGTGGCCGGTTGGCCCTCGGACCCGTACTGCTACTTCGTGAACAGCTTCCACGCGGTGCCCGACGACGTCGACGCGGTGCTCGCGACCACGGAGTACAGCGTGCCGTTCTGCTCGATGGTCGCGACCGGCAACATCGCGGCCACGCAGTTCCACGCCGAGAAGAGCGGCGAGATCGGCCTGGCGGTGCTCACGAACTTCGCCTCCTGGGACGGCGCGTCGTGCTGACCAAGCGCCTGATCGTGTGCTTCGACGTCGTCGACGGACGCGTCACGAAGGCCCAGCAGTTCCAGGACAACATCGACGTCGCGCCGGCGGCGGAGCTCGCGCAGCAGCTGTACGGGGACCAGATCGACGAGATCGTGTTCTACGACATCCTGGCCAGCGCGCAGGGGCGGGCGATCGACCTGGACACCGTGCGCGCGGTCGCGGAGCACGTCTTCGTCCCGTTCACCGTCGGCGGCGGCATCCGCGATCTCGACGACATGTTCTCGGTGCTGAAGGCGGGTGCCGAGAAGATCAGCGTCGACTCGATGGCGGTTCGCAACCCGGACATCATCCGCGCCGGCGCCGAGGCCTTCGGCACGCAGTGCATCGTGCTGTCGACACAGGTGAAGCACGTGGGCGCGCGCGACGGCATCCCGAGCGGCTACGAGGTCTTCATCGACGGTGCCCGGAAGGCCACCGGCATGGATGCCGTCGAGTGGGTGCGGCGCGGCGCGGCGCTCGGCGCCGGCGAGATCGTGGTGAACAGCATCGACGCGGACGGCACCGCGGCCGGCTACGACCTGACGATCACGGCCGCGGTCGCCGACGCCGTGAACGTCCCGGTCATCGCCTCGGGCGGCGCCGGGACGGTGGAGCACATCGCCGCCGGGCTCACCGACGGCGGCGCCAGCGCGGCGATCATCAGCTCGATCCTCTACTCACCGCGCCTCGTTCGGAACGTGGGTGTCCGCGAGCTCAAGGCCGGCCTCGCCGATCGCGGTGTGCACCTGCGACCGTGGGTCGAGGCGCCACCGACCTAACCGACGTTGCGTCGCTCCGGCTCCCACGCCAGGCGCGGTGCGTCTGACCAGAGCCGCTCGAGGTCGTAGAACGCCCTCGTCTCGGCCAGGAACACGTGCACGACGAGCTCGCCGTAGTCGAGCAACACCCACGACGCGTCGCTCAGCCCTTCGACGCTGCGGGGCGCGACGTCGGCCTCGACCTTGAGCGCGAGCTCCACCTCGTCGCAGATGGTGCGGACCTGGCGCGTGTTGTTTCCGGACGCCAGCACGAACGCCTCGGTGATCCCGATGATGTCGCCGACGTCGAGCACGACGACCTCGGTCGCCAGCTTGTCGTCGGCCGCGCGTGCTGCGACCGTGGCCATCTCGTGCGCGTTCAGGTTCCACCTCCCGGAGCCCCGAAGGCCGGACAGTCCGAGCCCACGAGGATCGTCACGTCTGCGACGCCTGTGTCCGCATCCTTACCCGCCTTCCGCAGCGAACCACAACCCATGGCGTCGACGATCCCCTGGGCGGCGGCTCTCCACGCGTCCTCGTAGTACACGACCTGCGTCTGCTTCAGCCCGAACCCGGGCAGATTCTCACTGGTCACCACCCGCCCGCCCGCCGGCACCACCTTGGCCGCGGTCGCCCTCGCCACGCCGAGCGCACCGGTCCCGTTGAGGATCTCGACGCGTGGCCGGCGGCCCCGGTCGCCCAGCTGCGAGTGAGGGAATGCCCGCCGGACGAGGGCGGCCAGGTCTGAGGACCGGACGTCGAAGCGCTCGCCGCCGCCCGTCGCGATCGACGTCACCGGCACGGTGTCGATCCGGCGGTCCGGGGCGCCGGCCGCGGCGACGAGCGGTGCGAGCCCCGGCTGCAGCTGGAGCGTCGCCCGTGCGACCGCCGGGTCCCGCAGCCGGTCCATCCAGCCCTCCATCACCGCGGCGACGACCACGAGCCGGTCGAGCTCGTTCACGGACTGCGGTGCGCTGAGGAGCTCGGACGCCTGCGCGGCCGAGACCTGCTGTGCGCCAGCCCGGTACTTCGTGGACCGGTCCGAGAACGCCACCGGCTGGGCGAGCGTGATCGAGAACGGGGCCGCCGGACCGAGTGCGGCGGTGAGCCCGGCATCGTCGACCCGCACCGTGCGGCCGATGCCGATGCCGAGCTCGTTCTCGACGCTGTTCGTGAGCAGCGCGCCGTCGTCGAGCGTCGGAATGTCCTGCAGCACCGACGTTCCCTGCGACGGGACGTCGAGCTGGGTGGCGACCGGAACCAGGAGCACGGTCCCCTGGTCGCCGTCGCGGTCGGCGACCGCGAGAAGATCGTTGCCGTTCGTGCCCGTGTGCACGAGGAGGACCGGCTGCTCCTCGACGGGCGTCGTCGGACCGCCGCCCGACGCGTGCGACGACCCGTCGTCCTGGCGGTCACGGACGACGGCACCGACGACGACCGCGACGACGAGCAGCCCGGCGATCGCCGGCATCACACGCGTCCAGAATCTCCGGTCCCCCTGCGCTCGCGTCTTCGTCCGGGCTCGCGGCGGTGGCCGACGGGTGGCCCGCGCCGGCGCACCATCGGCCGGCGCGCGCTCGGCCGGCGCGACGGGGGCCGGCGTGACTGGGGCCGGCGTGACCGCCGCGGGCGCCGGCCGGCGCGGGCGCCGCCGGGCGCGACCGGCGCGACCGGCGCGGCGTCGGTCCCGGCGCGTGGTCGACCCGCGTTCGGGCTCGCCCGAGGCGGTCGGCTCGTCGACCGAGTCCGCCCGGGCCGGCTCCGGCTTCGGGTTCGGGCTCCGGCTCCGGCTCCGGCTCCGGTGGAGCAGCGACGACTGGTGCCGGGGTGTGCGACGGCATCGGGTCGTCCGCTGCCGGCGCGTCGGCGCGCGTCGGGCGACGTACCGCTCGCATCGTCACGCCGGAGCTTCGTGGCATCGCGACGGCGCGCGCTGCGCCGCGCCCTCCGACGCTGGAGCCACGAGCGCTTGGCGCGCCGTTCGGCCCGGGTGAGCGCGGGGACGGCCCCGTCGCTCGCCGTCCCCGTCATCGCCGCGCAGTGTAGAGGTCGTGTTCGCGGATGTACGCGAGGGTCGCGCCGGGCAGCAGCCCGTCGACCGGGCGGCCCGCCGCGAGCCGCGCGCGGATGTCCGACGACGAGATGTCGAGCCGCGGGACCCGCACGTGCGTCCACGACCAACCGGGTCCGGGCGGGTCCGCGTGCTCGCCGTCGCGCTCCACCACCACGACGGTCGCCAGGTGTCGGGTCTCCTCGAGCCGCCGCCAGGTCGGCATGTTCGTCGCGGCATCCGCACCGAGGACGAGGAAGAGCTCGGTGTCCGGCGCGCTCAGGTCCTCCAGGGTGTCCGCGGTCACCGACGCGGCCTCCCGGTCGATCTCGAGACGGGACACCGAGACGCCGGGCACCGCGTCCACCGCGAGCTCGGCCATGTGCAGGCGGTCCTCGCCGGGTGCGACGACGCGACCACGCTTCTGCCATGGATCGCCGGCCGGAACGAGCAGGACCTCGTCGAGCCCGAGCGCGCTGCGTACGTCGACCGCGACGACGACGTGCGCGTGGTGGATCGGGTCGAAGGTGCCGCCGAGGACACCGAGGCGCGTCACCGTGACGATTCTACGGACGGCTCCATGACGGTCAGGGTCACCCCGTCGGTCTCTGCGGCACCGGACCGCGAGCGGTCGGTAGGGTGCAGCCGTGGATCCGTGTCGCGCGTTGATCCGAGTGCGCGTCCCCGACCGGCCCGGCGCGCTCGGACTGGTGGCGTCGCGCATCGGCGCGGTGAAGGGCGACATCGTCGGCATCGAGGTGGTGGACCGCCAGGACGGCACCGCGCTCGACCGGCTGTCGGTGATCCTCCCGGACGCCGAGCTGATCCCGACCCTCGAGCGCGAGATCGCCGAGGTGGACGGCGCCGAGGTGATGGGCGTCGACGTCGTCGCCGCGTTCCCGGAGCCGCGCCTCGACGAGGTCCGGTATGCGCTCGCGTTGAGCCGCGCGCACGACGTCGAGGGGCTGGCGTCGATCCTGGTCGAGCGGGTGACCCGCCTCGTCGGCCCGGAGTGGTGCCGGGCGCAGGGTCCCGGCGTCACGGTGGGCACCGAGGCCGGGACGACTCCCGTGACCGACACCGTCACCGAGTCGATCGAGCTCCGGATGTCGGGGATCACGCTCTCGTTCGGTCTCCTGACCCCACTGCAGCGCGGCGAGCGTGCGCTCGTCACCGGCTACGCCGACCTCGTCGACGCGCTGTGGTTGCGCCTGCCGGCCGACGCCGGGCCGCCCGCTACGCCTCGATGACCGCGGTGACGAAGCGCTCGAGCTGCCGCAGGTTGCGGCACTCGTAGACGCCGTCGCAGTGCACGCCGTACTCGGACACGACCGAGTCGCCGGTGTCCCAGTAGCCGCGCGGCTCGGGGTTCAACCAGTAGAGCCGCCGCGCTTTCTGACGCAGCTCCTTGAGCACCCAGTGCTGGGTCGCGTGGTAGTTGTTGCGCGCGTCGCCGAGCAGGATGATCGCGGTCTTCGGGGTGATCTCGGCGAGGTGACGGTCGTGGAAGACCTCGAACGCATGCCCGTAGTCGGAGTGGCCGTCGACCCAGACGACATCGGCCTCGGTGTTCACGCGATGCACGGCCTCGGTCAGCTCGTTCGACTCGTCGAAGAACCGGGTGACCTCGTCGATGCCGTCGATGAACACCCACGACCGGACCTTCGAGAACTGCCCCGCCATCGTGTACACGAACTGCAGCGTGAACCGGGCGAAGCTCGCGACCGAGCCGGAGATGTCGGCCACCACCATGATCTCGGGCTTCGACGGCTTGGGGTGCTTGAACTTCGGCTCGGCCGGGACGCCGCCGTAGGACAGTGAGTGCCGCACCGTCTGGCGGAAGTCCAGTGTGCCGCGGTTCCGGCGCCGGCGCCGCTGGGCCAGCCGCGCTGCGAGTGCCCGGGTGAGGGGCTCGATCGCGCGCTGCAGCTGCTGCATCTCCTCGCGGGAGGCGTGCATGAAGTCGACGTCCTCGGGCAGCGGCTTGCGCAGCGTCCGCGCCATCGCCTCGACGCCGCGATCGGCCACCAGCCGCCGCCGGATCTCCGCCTCCACCAGCTCCCGGAACTCGCGCAGGCGCGCCTCGAACTCCTCGCGCTGGAACCGGTCGGCCAGCGGGTCGTCCTCGGCGACGTCCTCGCCCTCGGCACCACTCGGCGCGCCGCGCTCCATCATCCGCTGCGCGAGCGCGTCGTAGTCGAGCTGCCGCAGCGTGCGGTAGAGGTAGTAGGTGCCGCCGACGGGCCGGCCCGGCTCCATGCCCGCGAACCGAGCCACCGCCATCGCGGCGAGCTGGCGGAGCTGCTCGCGATCCATGTTCATGAGCGCGGAGAGGAGCATCTCGGCCAGCTCCTCGTTGCTCATCCCCTCGCCGGAGCCGCCACTCCCCTGCTGGCCCGGCACGCCGCCGGACTCCTCGCGACTCTCGCCGTCGTCGGCATCGCCGCCCTCGCCGTCGTCGTCGCCGATCCCGCCGGAGTACAGCGCGAAGTAGACGTCGAAGACGGTGTCGAACGCGCGCCGGTGACGGAAGTGCTTCACGAGCGTGGCGGCGAGGACCTCGCGGAACGTCTCACGATCGCTCAACGAGATGTGCTCGACCGCGCGCATGGCGTCGAGGTTCTCGGTCATCGACACCGGCAGGCCGGCCGCACGCAGCTCGTGCACGAAGCCCTGCAGCACGTCGAGCATGACGCCGGATCCCACGCCCGACGGGACCTCGAGCTGGTTGCGCGTCATCGCGTCCTGCAGCTTGGCCGCGTTGAACGCCACGCCATCCCCGTTCTCACGCCGAGGAACGACCGGTCGGGGAAGTGGTGTCGACGAGCTCCTTGCGCGCCTTCGCGATGTCGGTCTGGTACTTCAGCAGCACGTGCAGCGTCTCGCCGATCACCTGCGGGTCGATCGCTCCGTGCCCGAGATAGAGAAGGGTGCGCGCCCAGTCGATCGTCTCGGAGATCGACGGCGCCTTCTTGACGTCGAGCCCGCGGATCGAGCGCACGACCTGAGCGATCTGCTCGGCCAGGTCCTCGTCGATCTCGGGCACGCGGACCCGGACGATCTCCTTCTCGCGCTCGAGCTCGGGATAGTCGATGTGCAGGTACAGGCAACGACGTTTCAGGGCCTCCGACAGCTCACGCGTGTTGTTCGACGTCAGCAGCACGATGGGACGCTGCTTCCCCACGATGGTGCCGAGCTCGGGGATCGAGACCTGGAAGTCCGAGAGCACCTCGAGCAGCAGGGCCTCGGTCTCGATCTCCACGCGATCGACCTCGTCGATCAGCAGCACCACCGACTCGTCGGCCCGGATGGCCTCGAGCAGCGGACGCGTCAGCAGGAAGGACTCCGAGAAGATGTCGGACTCGACCGTCGCCCAGTCGTTCTCGTGCTCGCGATCGGCCTGGATCCGCAGGAGCTGCTTCTTGTAGTTCCACTCGTACAGGGCCTTGGACTCGTCGAGGCCCTCGTAGCACTGGAGCCGGATCAGCCGGCTGCCGGTGATCTCGGCGATGGCCTTCGCGAGCTCGGTCTTGCCGACGCCCGCGGGGCCCTCCACGAGCACCGGCTTCTCGAGCCGATCGGCGAGGTAGACGACGCCGGCGATGCCGGTGTCCGCGAGATAGTCCGCAGTGCGGAGGCGGTCGACCACCTCGTCGACCGAAGCGAAACGCTCTGCCACTATCCCCTCACCTGTCCTTCTCCCCAGACCACGTACTTCGCGGTCGTCAGCTGTTGCAGACCCATCGGCCCGCGTGCGTGGAGCTTCTGCGTCGAGATCCCGATCTCGGCGCCGAACCCGAACTCCTCGCCGTCGGTGAACCGCGTCGATGCGTTCACGATCACCGCGGCCGCGTCGACCTCGTGCGTGAACCGGCGGGCCGCCTCGAGGTCACGCGTCAGGATCGCCTCGGAATGACCCGAGCCGAACCGGTTCACATGGTCGATCGCGGCGTCGAGCGACGGCACCACACCCACGCTCATCTTGAGCGCGAGGAACTCGGCCGCGAAGTCGGCGTCGGTGGCCGCACCCATGTTCGGGACGATCGCCCGGGCGCCGTCGTCGCCCACGAGCTCGACGCCCTCCTCGCGCAGCGCCGCCGCGACGCGCGGCAGGAACTCGTCGGCGATCGCGGTGTGCACCAGCAGCGTCTCCGCCGCGTTGCACACCCCCGGCCGCTGCGTCTTCGCGTTCACCACGATGTCGAGCGCCTGCGCCTGGTCGGCCGCGGCATCGACGTAGATCTGGCAGTTGCCGTCACCGTCGATGATGACCGGCACGGTCGCGTGCTCGCGGATGCTCTCGATGAGCGCGTGCCCGCCACGCGGAATGAGGCAGTCGACATGGTCCGTGAGCTGCATCACCTCGACCGCGGCGTCGTGCGACGGGTCGTCCACGAGGACGAGCGCGTCCTCGGGCAGCCCGGCCTTGGCGAAGCCCGCGCGCAGGGCGGCGGCGATGGCGACGTTGGAGCGCAGGGCGGAGCCGCTGCCGCGCAGGAGCGCGGCATTGCCGGCCTTGACGCACAGACCCGCAGCGTCCGACGTCACGTTGGGCCGGTTCTCGTAGATGATCGCGATGACGCCGAGCGGGACCCGGACCTGGGAGATCTCCAGCCCGTTCGGGCGCACCCACCCGCCGACGATCTCGCCGACGGGATCGGCCAGGGCCGCGACCTGGCGGAGACCGGCGGCCATCGCGTCGATGCGCGCCTCGGTCAGGCGGAGGCGGTCGAGCGGCCCGGTCTCCATCCCACCGGCGGCGGCGGCGTCGAGATCGGCGGCGTTGGCCGTGAGGATGTCGGCCGTCTGCTCGATGAGCAGGTCAGCGGCGGCGTGCAGACCGGCGTTCTTCGCCTCGGTGCCCACAGTCGCGAGCACACGGGACGCGCGACGCGCGCGCTTCCCGAGCTCGAGCACCGCGTCCGACATGCGCCGGAGCATACGAGAACCCCTGCAATCCCTCGGATGAGATTGCCGCCCCTGCGCGGCACGTGCCCGACGGAAGCGAGGACCTCACCGTCGGTCAGGAGGCCCGCACGGTCCGAGCGGGGCCCGAGCGGCCTGCGACGCAGTCGCGAGAGCGGGAGCGATGCGGGAAAGAATGAGTGGGGGGCCGCAGCTCGCTGCGGCCCCCCACTCCCCGTCTGCCGTGGGCCCGGGCGCTGTGCTCGGGCCCTCCCCCCGTTCCGGCAGGCGAGCAACCGGGTCAGTGTGACCCGAGACACACGCCTGACGCAAGCACATCGCCGGCTTTCTTCCCGGGCGTCACGCTGCGCCGTCAGGCCAGCACGACGAGGTCGTCGCGATGGATGACCTCGGTGGGAGTGCCAGGAGGCAGATCCGCGGTCCGGCGGCCCGCCGCGGCCCGAACTGCGGCTGCGTCCATCGTGACGAGACCCTTCGCGAACACCTGCCCCTGCTCGTCGACGACCTCGATCGCGCTCTCGGGTTCGAACGCACCCTCGACGCCGCGCACACCCGCCGCGAGCAACGACCGGCCGTCCGAGACGAGCGCGCGCCGCGCGCCGTCGTCGACGACGACCCGTCCGGCGGCACCCACCGCGAATGCGATCCACAGCTTGCGGCTCGTCAGGCGCTCGGGGCGGGCGGCGACCTCCGTACCCACCCCCCGCCCGGCGATGGCGTCGGTGATCACGCCGGGCGCGCCGGCGGCGGCGATCACCGCACGCACGCCCGACCACGCGGCGATGCGCGCCGCGGCGAGCTTCGTCGCCATCCCGCCGCTCCCGCGCGCCGACCCCGCGCCGCCGACTGCGGCATCGAGCGCCTCGTCGACCGCGGCGATCTGCTCGATGAGCGACGCCCCACCGTCGAGGCGCGGGTCGGCGGTGAAGAGGCCGGCGGTGTCGGTGAGCATCACGAGCACGTCGGCGCGGATCAGGTTCGCCACGAGCGCGGCGATGCGGTCGTTGTCACCGAACCGGATCTCGTCGTCGGCCACGGTGTCGTTCTCGTTGACCACCGGGACCACGCCGAGATCGAGCAGTCGGGTGAAGGTCTCGCGCGCGTGCACGTACTGCGAGCGGTGCAGGAAGTCGTACGGCGTGAGCAGCACCTGACCGGCGACGACGTCGTGCCGGGCGAGCATCGCGCTGATCCGCTCCATCAGGCAGCGGTTGCCCGACGGCGGCGATCGCCTGGAGGGTGCCGATGTCGGTCGGACGCCGGGTGATCCCGAGCGCCGGCATCCCCGCCGCGATCGCACCCGAGCACACCAAGCGTGACCGAGTGACCCGCCGGCGCGGGCGTCGACGAGCTCCTCGCACAGCTTGGCGAGGGCGTCGTCGTCGAGCTCGCCCAGCGCGTTCGTGATCGACGACGTGCCGATCTTCACCACGGCGCGCATCACTCCACCTCCGTGCGCATCACATCGCCTCGACGTATTCGAACTCCATCCCACCGACCCGCACGACGTCACCCTCGCGCGCGCCGGCCCGGGCCAGCGCCTTTTCCACGCCCATCTTCCGGAAGCGGACGTGGACGTACTCGATCGCCTCGGCATTCGTGAGGTCGGCCATCGCCACCACCCGCTCGGCGGCGCGGCCCCGGAGCCGGAAGGCGCCGTCGGGGTCGCGCTCGACCGCGAACCCCTCCTCCACCGGTCGGTGCACCACGTAGCTCTCGGGCACGGGCTCGTCGGCACGAGCCTCGTCCACGAGCTGACCGATCCGCCCGACGACGGGATCGAGCCCCTGGTGGGTCACCGCCGACACCTTCGGGCCGTCGAAGTCGAACTGCGCGACGTCGGCCTTGGTCCCGATCACCAGACGGGGACGGGTCAACAGCTCGGGCTGGTAGCGCCCGAGCTCGTCGAGCAGCACGCGCTCCTGCTCCTCGGGCGGGCGGCCGTCCATCGGCGCGAGGTCGAGGAGGACCACGAGGACACGGGTGCGCTCGACGTGACGCAGGAAGCGGTGGCCGAGACCGCGACCCTCGGCCGCGCCCTCGATGAGTCCCGGGATGTCGGCGAGCACGAACTCGTGGTCCTGGAACCGCACCACTCCCAGGTTCGGCACCAGCGTCGTGAACGGGTAGTTGGCGATCTTCGGCTTGGCCGCACTCACCGCGGCGATGAACGTGGACTTGCCCGCGTTCGGGAAGCCGATGAGCGCGGCGTCGGCCATGAGGCGCAGCTCGAGGCGCAGCCAGCGCTCCTCGCCGTACTCGCCCTGCTCGGCGAAGCTCGGGGCGCGCCGGGCGTTGCTGAGGAACCGCAGGTTGCCGCGGCCGCCGCGACCACCCCGGGCGGCCAGCCAGCGATCGCCGTGGGTCACGAGATCGGCGAGGACCTCACCGGTGTCGAAGTGGCGGACCGTGGTCCCCTCGGGCACGTAGACCACGAGATCGTTGCCGCTCGCGCCGTGCTTCTGCTTGCCCTGACCGTGGGTCCCGGAATCGGCCCTCCGGTGCGGATGGTCCCGGAACGCCAGCAGCGACGCGACGTTGCGATCGGCCTGGAGCCAGACGTCGCCGCCCGAGCCGCCGTCACCGCCGTCGGGTCCGCCCTTGGGCGTGTGCGACTCCTTGCGGAACGACATGCAGCCCGCGCCGCCGTCGCCACCCCGGACGTTCAGCTGCGCCTCGTCGACGAAGTTCACGGGCTTGTCGGCTCCTCCGCTCCGATGTCCCGAGCTCGAGTGGTTCGGGATGCTCCGGAGCTGCTCGCCTCCGCTGCGCTCCGGCTCGGGCGTGCCGCGGGCGCGACCTCGGCGCTCCGCCTCACCGCGCTGGGCGAGGGCGAGACCAGCTAGCCGGGGACGATGTCGACGAGCTTGCGGCCGCGCCGGTGGCCGAACTTCACCACGCCGTCGGCGGTGGCGAACAGCGTGTCGTCGCCACCCCGGCCGACGTTCTCGCCCGGGTGGAAGCGGGTCCCGCGCTGGCGCACGATGATCGTGCCCGCGGTGACCTCGGTCCCGCTGTAGACCTTGACCCCGAGCCGCTGGGCCGCCGAGTCACGACCGTTGCGGGAGGAGGCGGCGCCCTTCTTCTTCGACATGGCTCAGCCCTTCGTGATCGACGTGATCTCGATCGTCGTGTAGTGCTGCCGGTGGCCCCACCGCTTGCGGTTGTTCGACTTCGGCTTGTACGTGAAGCCGTCGATCTTCGGGCCCTTGGCGGCGCCGACGACCTTGGCCTTCACCGTGGCCCCGCCGAGCTGTCCCGGCGTGGCGAGCACGGTGTCGCCGTCGACGAGCATGACGGGTCGGAGCTCGACCTCGCCCTCGTCGACGCCGAGCCGCTCGACGTCGAGCTGCTGGCCGGCCTCGACCTTGTATTGCTTGCCGCCGGTGGCGATCACTGCGTACATGGCGCGTGGAAACCTCGGGCTTTTCCGCTGGTCGACCCCGACACGCAGCCAGGGCCCTGAGAACCCGCGGAGCCTACAACATGGCCTCGTCGACCACGAACCCGCGGCCACCGCACACCGTGCACGTCTCCGAGAACGCCTCCACGAGGCCCTCGGAGATCCGCTTGCGGGTCATCTCCACCAGCCCGAGCTCGGAGATCTCGAAGACCTGGGTCCGGGTCTTGTCGCGGGCCAGGGCCTCCCGGAGCTCCTTCACCACCGCGTCCCGGTTCTTGCGGATCTCCATGTCGATGAAGTCGATCACGATGATGCCGCCGATGTCGCGGAGCCGGAGCTGGCGGGCCACCTCGTCGGCCGCTTCGAGGTTGTTCTGGAACACCGTCTCCTCGAGGTTGGACCTCCCGACGTTCTTGCCGGTGTTCACGTCGACGACGGTGAGGGCCTCGGTCCGCTCGATGATGAGCGAGCCGCCCGACGGCAGCCAGACCTTGCGGTCGAGCGCCTTGTGCAGCTGCTCGTGCACGTGGAAGCGCTCGAAGATCGGCAGCGTCGGGTCGTCGTAGCGCTCGATCCGCTCGGACAGCTCCGGCGCGATCGCGTCGACGTAGGACTTCACCTCGTCGTACATCGCCTGGTCGTCGAGCACCACGGCGCGGTACTCCTTGGTGAACTCCTCGCGGATGACGCGCACGACGAGCGGCGGCTCGCGGTAGAGCATCGTGCCCGGTCGCGACCGCGAGGCGAGCTCCGAGATCTGCCGCCACTGGTCCTGCAGCCGCGCGAGGTCGCGCGCGAGCTCGTCGGCGGTCGCACCCTCGGCCGCGGTCCGCACGATCAACCCGGCGTTCTCGGGCCGGATCCCCTCGAGCACCTTGCGCAGTCGCTTGCGCTCGTCCTCGGGCAGTCGCTTCGAGATGCCGTAGGTCTTGGGCTGGTTCGGCACCATGACGACGAAGCGCCCGGCGAGGCTGACGTCCTGGGTCAGGCGCGCGCCCTTGGCGCCGATCGGGTTCTTCGTCACCTGCACGAGGATCGACTGGCCGTTCTTCAGCACCGTCTCGATCTTCGGCGAGCCGCCGCCGCTGTCCTCGAGCTCCGACGCGTCGAACTGCACGTCGCGCTGGTAGATCACGCCGTTCTTCGGCGTGCCGATGTCGATGAACGCGGCCTCCATGCCCGGCAGCACGTTCTGCACCTTGCCGAGGTAGATGTTGCCGTCGATCGACGTGGCCCCGTCCTCGGGACGGCTCACGTAGTGCTCCACCAGCGAGCGGCCCTCGAGCACGCCCATCTGGATCGTGCCGTCGGTCATCGTGTGCACGATCATCTGGTAGCGGCCGGTCGGCCGACCCTTGCGGGTCTTGCCCCGGCGCCGCTCGAGCGTCTCCTCGTCGAGCTGGTCGAGGTCGAAGCCGTCGTCGTCGTGGATCGTGCTCGTGACCACCGCGGCCGTCCCGCCGCCGCCGCCACCCGTGCCACCGCTCCGGCTGCGGCCGCGTCCGCCCCGACGGCGGCGCTTCCGGGGCGTGCCGTCGCCGGTCGCGCCGCTGCCGGAGTCGGGTCGGCCACCACCGGTGCGCGCCGACGTCGATCCCTGCGCGGGCGCCGGGCGCGTGTCGCCGATCCGGGGCTTCACCACGTCGGCTGCGCCGGGTTCGTCGAGGCCGGCCTCGTTGCGGGCCTCGGCCGCGACGTCCTCGGTGGTCAGGCCACGGTCGGCGCCGGCGCGCTCGTCCCGACGGTCGCCGGCGATGTGCGGTGCACGCTCGCGCGGGCCGGCCGATGCCGGGGCGCGCTCGCCGTCCGCCTCGGAGGCCGAACCGGCGTCGGCGCGTTCGCCGCGAGCGGACGGGTCCGTGCGGGCCTCGGCGCCACCGGCCGTGCCGGCCGGCCGCTTGCGGTTCTTGCCGCCACGCGACCCGCGCCGGCGCTTGCGGGGCGCGCCGTCCGGCCGGGCGGTGCCGGCGGTCGCGTCGCCCCCCTCGGAGCGGGGCGGCCCGTCGGGACGCGCCCGGTCGTCAGTCGGTGGTGGCGTGCGTGGACTCGGGGCGGAGAAATCTCCGCCGTTGGAAGCGGGCGCCGGCGTGGCCGGCTCTCGCGGGGTCTCGGGGACCGCGGGGGTCCCGATCGTCTCGTCGGACATCGATGCCTTCTCTCATGACGCGCGCGCCTCGACGGCGATCCGCGCATCGACGGTGAGCGGGTCGTACCGCTCGCCGTCGCGTTCGATCCACTGCCGGATCCGTCGGACCCGGCCCTCGTGCAATTGCGGTCCGAGCACCGCGACCAGCTCGGCCGGACGAAGACTCGTCGGCCGGGTCGCGAGCTCGGCGTTGATCAGGGTCCCGGTCCCGGAGTGTCCGGGACCGAGCACGCGTATCCGGCGGATCGCC
The DNA here is from genome assembly GCA_963756815.1 of uncultured Acidimicrobiia bacterium. Classification (GTDB taxonomy): domain Bacteria; phylum Actinomycetota; class Acidimicrobiia; order IMCC26256; family JAENVU01; genus JAENVU01. The sequence goes on along the minus strand of CAVWPR010000048.1, from coordinate 285,128 downwards.
GGACGGACGTCGTCCGTGGTGGTCTTGCCCTTGCGCTGCCGGGTCAGGGGCAGCTCCGCCGCGGTGAGCACACGGTCGACCTCCGCCGCGAGCGCCTCGGGCCCGGCGTCGACCGAGTCCGAGGCGGCGAGCACCTCGATCTCCCACTCGACCGCCCCGACCGCCTCCTGCAACGCGGGGGCCCGGTCGGCGAGCGGCTGGACGGCCACGACGTCGATGCCCTCCGGCAGCGCCCGGCTGAGCCGGTCCGGCGAGCGGTTCCAGCGGGATCGCCGTGGCGAGCTCGAGGTCGAGGTACTCCGCCTCGGACTCGTGCCCCACGGAGAGCGCGAGCCCGAAGCTGACCTTGGGTCGGGGCGAGAACCCCTGCGTGAACGACAGCGGCAGCGCCTCGATGCGGAACGCCCGCTCGAACGCCCGCGCCACGTCGCGGTGGGAGATGAAGCGCACCTTGCCCTGCTTCGTGAACGCGATCGCGCACCGGGAACCCGGCGTCTCCCCTCACGACGCTCCGCGCCGCTCACGACGCCGCCCGGGGCGGGCCGAGGAGCACCGGGACCGCGCCGCCCGTCGTCGAGGTCCTGCCCGGTGCCCTGACTGCCCCCGGCCGGCGGGACGCTCGAGGCCACGACGTGCTCGAGCGCGTAGTCGGTGCACACCCCGCAGTCGTAGCACGGGGTCCACCGGCAATCGGGGAGCCCGTGCGCGGCCAGCGCGGCCTGCCAGTCCTGCCACAGGAAGTCGCGGTGCAGCCCCGCCGCGATGTGGTCCCACGGCAGGATCTCGTCCTCGGTGCGATGACGGGTCACGTACCAGTCCGGATCGAGACCCTCCGCGGCCATCGCGTCGGTCCAGCGCGCGAGGTCGAAGTGCTCGCTCCACTCCTGGAACGTGCCGCCGGCCCGCCACACCCTCTCGATCACCGCGCCGATGCGTCGGTCGCCACGCGACGCGATGCCCTCGGCGAAGCTCGCGGCGGGGTCGTGCCACCGCACCTGGGCCGCGGTCTTGCGGAGGTCGTCGCGCAGCATGTTGATCTTGCGACGCGTCTCGTCGACGCCGTTCTGCCCGAACCACTGGAAGGGCGTGTGCGCCTTCGGCACGAACCCGCCCACCGACACCGTGCAGCTCGCCTGCTTCGTGTGCTGGCGGCCCACCTTGCACGACGTTGCGGGCCAGCTCGGCGATGCCGAGCGTGTCCTCGTCCATCTCCGTGGGGAGGCCCACGAGGAAGTAGAGCTTCACGCGGCGCCAGCCCTGCGAGTACGCGCCGTCGACGGCGGCGTACAGGTCCTCCTCGGTGATCAGCTTGTTGATCACCTGCCGCAGACGCCACGAGCCGCCCTCGGGCGCGAACGTCAGCCCGGTGCGGCGGACCTTCTGGATCTCGCTCGCGATCCCGACCGTGAACGCGTCGACCCGCAACGACGGCAGCGACACGCCGACGTTGCCGCACCCGGCCTGGCCGGAGACGAGATCGGCGACGAGCCCGTCGATGCCCGAGAAGTCGGCGGTCGAGAGTGACGTGAGCGCCACCTCGTCGTACCCCGTGCGCGCCAGCCCCTGCTCGACCATCGTGCGCACCTGGTCGGCGGGGCGCTCGCGCACCGGGCGGGTGATCATCCCCGCCTGGCAGAAGCGACACCCGCGCGTGCAGCCGCGGAACACCTCGACGTTGAGACGGTCGTGCACGACCTCGATGAGCGGGACGAGCTGCTCCTTCGGGTACGGCCAGTCGGCGAGGTCGGCCACGGTCCGCTTGTCGACGACGGCCGGGACGTCCGCGTGGCGCGGCGTGATCGACCGGATCGCCGCGCCGTCGTAGACGACCTCGTACATCGCGGGCACGTACACGCCGCCCAGCGTCGCCAGCTCGCGCAGCACGCCCTCGCGCCCGCCGGGACGGCCGGCGCGCTTCCAGCCCGCGATGCACTCCGTCATCTCGCCGACGGGCTCCTCGCCGTCGCCGATCACGAACGCGTCGACGAAGTCGGCCATGGGCTCGGGATTGAACGTGCTGTGGCCGCCGGCCACCACGATCGGGTGGTCCGGCGTGCGCGCGGTGGCACGGACCGGCACGCCGGCGAGGTCCAGGCACTCCAGGACGTTGGTGTAGACGAGCTCGGCCGAGAGGTTGAACGCGATGACGTCGAAGTCACCGGCGGCGCGGTGGGTGTCGACCGAGAAGAGCGGGACCGCGTGCTCACGGAGGGCGCCGGCGAGGTCGAGCCAGGGCGCATAGGCGCGCTCGGCCGCCGCGTCGGGGCGCTCGTTGAGGATCTCGTAGAGGATCTGGAGCCCCTGGTTGGGGAGCCCGATCTCGTACGTGTCCGGGTAGACGAGCAGCCAGGAGACGGCGCCGGGTCCGTGGACCGGCACGCGGCTGCCGCGCTCCATCCCGATGTACCGGGCGGGCTTCTCGACCCCGGCCAGGAGCGGTTCGATCCGCGGCCAGAGGCTGGTCATGACCCGTCGATGCTACTCGGCGCCGGTCGAGCGCCCCTACGGCGTCGGTGGTGGTCGTGGTGGTCGTGGTCGTCGTGGTCGTGCTCGACGTGGTGGTCGTGGACGACGGCGGCGGAGGCGGCGGCGGCGGCGCGGCGGTCGTCGGCGGGGTGGTCGGCGCCGTCGGGGCCGGCGCGCCGGTGTTGCCCGCGGCGAACGGCGCCGGCACGTTCGAGCCGTTCAGCACGTAGACCGGCGTGCCGCGCGGCAGCGACGCGTAGATCCAGTCGGCCGAGCTCATCGGGACGCGCACGCAGCCGTGCGACGCGGGACCGCCCGGCACGGAGAGCGCGCCGTGGATCGCGATGTTGCCGTTGAAGTACGACGGCTTGTACAGCTTGCCGAGCTCGCCGGTCTGCCAGCCGCCCACCTTGCTGCCGACGCGGAACGAACCGCCGGGCGTGACCGCGGTCGCGCACCGACCGTCGACGCAGAAGCGCTCGCCGCTGCCGGTGGACACCGCGACGATCTTGAACAGCGCGTTGCCCTGGTAGAAGAACAGGACCTGCCGGGCGACGTCGACCTCGACACGCGTCGAGCCGCCGCCGGGCACCAGCGGACCGGGGATCACCGGGGCCGCGAGCTTGCCGAGCGTCTGGTCGCCGGCGACGCCGTCGCGGCCGAGGCCGTTCACCTTCTGGAACGCCATCACCGCCTGCATCGTGGCGGCGTCGTAGCTGCCGTTCGGGTGGACGTCGTAGTGGAGCGCGGCGAGCTTGTTCTGGAGGTCCGTGACGCGCGGACCGGAGTCGCCGGGCCGGAGGCCGTTGAACGGCGCCGTGGTCGCGGTGGTCGAGCTCGTGGACGACGACGACGTGCTCGACGACGTCGACGAGGCGCTGCGGCCGGTCTTCACCGCGCGCTTCGAGGCCGCCTCGTCCGTACCGCCGCCACCACCGCTGCACGCGGCGAGCGCGACCACGATCGTGGCGACCAGCCGCACTGCGGACTGCCCTCAACTGAACCTCCTCATGCGCACGTTGGCCACCAGCCCGATGCACGCGAACGACACGATGATCGACGAACCGCCGTAGCTCATGAAGGGCAACGGGATCCCGGTGATCGGCATGATGCCCATCGCCATGCCCACGTTCTCGAACATCTGCGCCACGAACATCCCGAGGACGCCCATACAGCACAGCGTGCCGAAGGTGTCCTGGGCAAGCCGGGCGGCTCGCAATATCCGCCACACGATGACGGCGAACAGGCCGAGCACGGCGGCACCACCGACGAAGCCGAGCTCCTCGCCCACCACGGTGAAGATGAAGTCGGTGTGCTGTTCGGGCACGTACGCACCGTTCGTCTGGGATCCGCCGAACAGCCCCTGGCCGGTGAGGCCACCGTTGCTGACCGCGATCTGCGACTGCTCCTGGTTGTACCCGGACTTCTCGGCGTTGGTCCCGAGGTTGGCGAAGCTCGTGAGCCGGTCGACCTGGTACTGGTCGAGCACGCCCGCCTGCACCGCGACCACCGCCAGCGTGAAGGCCAGCAGGAGCAGCACGATCAGGTGGCGGGCCCGGACCCCGGCCACCATCAGGATCGTGAACGCCGACGCCACCAGCACCAGGTTCGTGCCGAGGTCGGGCTGCAGCATGATCAGCCCCATCGGCAGGGCGCAGATCGCGAGCGCGACCACGAGCCGGCGCGGCGTGAGGTCGTCGCGGTGCAGCGCGCAGTAGCCCGGCGAGCACGAGGATCAGGAAGAGCTTGGCGAACTCACCCGGCTGGAGCTGGAACGGTCCGATGTCGAATCGGGCCTGCGCGCCCTTCACGTTGGCGCCGACGCGCAGGACCGCGACGAGCATCAGGACCGTCGCGCCGTACCCGAGGAGCGCGAGCTCGCGCAGCTTCCGGTAGTCGATCGCGGTGAGGATCGACCATCGCGACGATCCCGACCACGATCGCGATCGCCCTGGCGCTTCACGAAGTCGTACGGGTCGGCGCCCGCCTCCTCGAGCTTGCGGTGCGTCGACGAATAGACCATCAGGAGACCGAGGCCGGCGAGCGCGAGCGGCGCACCGAACAGCAGCGGGTCCACGTGACGGAGCGGTGACGCGTGGAACCGCGCGCGGCGGTCCGAGACGATGATGGAGCCCGACGCCATCGACTAGTTCCCTCTCGAGGGCGCCGACGTTGGTGACCGGCTCGACGGGCAGGCGGTTGAGCTGCTCCATCACCGCCCGCACGATCGGGGCCGCGGTCTGCGCGCCGTATCCGCCCTCCTCGACCACTGCGAGCACGACGTACTTCGGACCGCCGCCGGGGTCAGGCCCACGAACCACGACGTGGTCTGCTTCCCTGCACCTGTGCCGTGCCGGTCTTGCCCGCCGCCAGCCCCTGCGGGAAGCCGGCGAACGCGCCGCGGGCGGTGCCCTTCGAGTACTCGACCACGCCGGTGAGCCCGGCGAGCATCGTGTCGCGGTCGGGCATGTCGACGTGGCCGATGTCGATCGCCGGCAGCTCGCGGATCTTGTGCCCGTCGGCGTCGTAGACCGCGTCGGCGAGCCGCGGCGAGAAGCGCGTGCCGCCGTTCGCGAGCGTCGCGTACGCGGTCGCGAGCTGGATCGGCGTCACGAGGACGTCGCCCTGACCGATGGCGTACAGGATGTTGTCGCCCGGAAGCCAGTCGGGGTACGGGAACGCGGTCGGGTTCGCCTCGTGGATCTGCTTCTTCCACGCCGGGTCCGGCACGCGTCCGGCGGCCTCGTTGGGCAAGCGAGATGCCGGTGGAGCGACCCGAACCCCAGCGACCTCGCGCGGCGGTCTGGAGCGCGTCCCCACCGGGCTGGCCGTGCTTCCAGCGGTAGTAGAGCTCGCCACCGACCGTGTAGAAGTACACGTCGCTCGACACCGCGAGTGCGTGGTTGAGGTCGACCCGGCCGGGCGCGCGCGTTGTTGTCGCCCTTGAACGGACGATTCGGGTCGCGTGGGGTACGCGTACCGGCCGGTGTCGTTGATCGTCCGGGTAGCGGTGATGTCGCCCGACGTGAGGCCGGCGATGGCGGTCATCAGCTTGAAGGTCGACCCGGGTGCGTACTGGCCCGACACGGCCCGGTCAAGCGAGCGGGAACCTGCTCGCCTTGTCCTAGTAGCGCCTGCCAGGTCGACTCGGGGATCCCGTGCACGAACTCGTTCGGGTCGTAGCTCGGGTTCGACGCCATCGCCACGACCGAGCCGGTCGTCGCGTCCAGCACCACGACGGACCCCGCCGGCGCGGCCAGCGTCTTGAACCCCTTCTTGTAGCTCGGTGTCCTTGCCGTGCGCGCCGCCATCAGGCCCTGCGCCAGCGCCGTCTCGGCCGTCTGCTGCGCCGCGAGGTCGAGCGTCAGCCGGATGTCGTGTCCCGGCACGCGGCGGTGTCGAGCTGATCGTCCGGATCACGCGACCGGTCGCGTCCACCTCCACCCGACGCACGCCGGCGCGACCGCGGAGGTCCGACTCGTAGCTCAGCTCGACGCCGCTCTTGCCGATGGTGTCGCCGAGCGCGTACGCACCCTTCGGCTGCTGGGTCTTCAGCTCGTCCTCGTTGATCTCGCCGACGTAGCCGAGCACGTGCGACGCGAGGCTGCCGTTCGGGTACCGGCGCACCGGCACCGCCTCGGCGCGGACGCCGGGCAGCTCCGACTTGTGCTCGGCGACCCAGGCCAGCTTGTCGTACGCGACGTCGGTCGCCACCGGCACCGGCGTGTACGGCGAGATGCGCGGGTCCTTCAGGTTCACCTCGAGCTGGGCGACCGGTGTGGCGAGCAGGACCGACAGCTTCTTCAGGACGCGCTTCTTGTCCGCCGCGCTGATCTTGCGGTCGACGGTGATGTCGTTCTCGACCCGGTTGTCGGCGAGCACGTTGCCCTGCGCGTCGAGGATCCGGCCTCGCGGCGCCGGCTCGCGGATCTCGCGGATCGCGTTGCTCGTGGCCGCGGCGTGGAACTGGTCGGCGGCAGCGACCTGCAGGTACCACAGGCGCGCGAACAACGCGCTGAAGAGCGCGAACACGACGACGCCGATGATGCTCGTACGGACGCGCGCGTCACTCACGGGAAAGTGGGCCGTTCATGCGGTCCCATATCCTGACGCACCGAGTGGGCGCGGTTCCCCGCGGCTCGGGATGGGCCACCGCCACGGTGAGTGGGAAGATCACCATCGCGGCGACGCCGTCGTACACCGCGGCCAGCAGGATCGTCCGGATCGAGTGCAGCGCCCAGAGCTGGCTCTGGCCGACCAGCGCGCCCAGACCCACGAAGATGACCCCGGCCATGACCCCCGACACCATGGCGATGGCCGGCCGGATCCACCAGGCCGGCCGGGCGAGGCGGCCCTGGAGCACGCCGACGACGAAGCCGGTGGCACCGAACGCGAACGCCGACAGGCCGAGCGGCGTCTGGAGGAACAGGTCGGCGGCGAGCCCGGCCGCGAACCCGAAGCCGGCACCCAGCTCGGGACCGAACCGTGACCGCAAGGGCGACCGCCGCCACCAGGCCGAGATCGGGGACGACGCCGAAGACCCGCAGATGCGGCATCAGCGAGGTCTGCAACACCATGAGGAACACGAGCAGCAGCCCGAGGCGCGCGGTGCGGATCACGGCACCGGCCATTCGAGGACACGGACGAACTCGGTCCGACTCGCGTCGGCGAACAGGCGCACCGTGATGTGCGGCTGCACGTCGCCGGGCCGTTGCCGCGCGGTGACGACCTGCCCGACCGGGATGTCCGGCGGGAACGGACCGCCGTCGGTGCCGGCGGTCACCAGGATGTCGCCGGTCTTGATGTCACCGGCCCGTCGAGGCTCTCGAGCAACTGCAACGTGGAGTCCGGCCGGCCGTTGATGATCCCGCGTTGGTTCGTGCGGGTGTCGCGCACGTTCACGCCGGAGTCGGGGTCGGTGAGCAACAGCACCGTCGACCGTCGCCCGGACGCGCGGGCGATGCGCCCGAGCAGACCGCGTCCGGACACCACCGGCTGGTCGACGACGATGCCGTCGCTCGTCCCCTTGTCGAGCGCGACGGTCGACTCGAAGTTGCCGGGTGACCCGAGGATGATCTGCGCGCTGACACTCCTGAGGTCGCCGACGAACGTGAGGTGTGCGAGGCGGCGGAGCTCGCGGTTGTCACGCAGCGCCGCCTGTGCCTGCGTGACCTGCGCCGCGCGCCTGCTGCAGCTCGCGTCGGAGCTTGCGGTTCTGGGCCTTGATGTCGCTCGCACGCGTGACGCCGTCCCACCAGTCCTCGATCGGCTGGAGCACGCTGTCGACACCGTCCTGCACCGGGGCGAGGACGTCACGGGCGGCGTTGCGGACCCGTCCGCCGACACCGTTGTCGCCACCCCGGGTGTCCAGGGTGATGAGGGTGATCGAGGCCAGGACGAGGAGGATCAGGATGGTGCGTCGCCGATTCGGCCGTGGTGAGGCCACCGTTCCCGTTCAGCTCCCCAGCCGGGTCAGTGCGACTTTTGGGAGATCAGGTTCTTGAAAGCGGCTTCCTCGAGGTACTGCCCCGAACCGAGGACCACGGAGTAGAGCGGGTTCTCGGCCACGACGATCGGCATCCCGGTCTCGGACTCGAGCCGGCGGTCGAGGCCGTGCAGCAGCGCGCCGCCGCCCGTGATCACGATGCCCTTCTCCATGATGTCGGCCGCGAGCTCGGGCGGCGTCTTGTCGAGCGTCACCTTGACCGCGTCGACGATCGCGGACACCGGCTCCTCGATCGCGTCGCGGATCTCCTCGGTCGACACGACGATCGTCTTCGGGAGCCCGGTGACGAGGTCGCGACCGCGCACCTCGGCGTAGAGCTCCTCCTCGAGCTTGAACGCGCTCGCGAGCGCCTTCTTGATCTCCTCGGCGGTGCGCTCACCCAACGCGAGGGAGTACTCCTTCTTGACGTAGTTGATGATCGACTCGTCGAGCTCGTCGCCCGCGATGCGGATCGACTCGCTCGCGACGATGCCACCGAGCGAGATCACTGCGACCTCGGTGGTGCCACCGCCGATGTCGACCACCATGTTCCCGGCCGGTTCGTGCACCGGGAGACCCGCCCCGATCGCCGCGGCCATCGGCTCCTCGATCACGTCGGCGGGCTTGCGCGCCCCCGCGTGCTCGGCGGCGTCGACGACGGCGCGCTGCTCGACACCCGTGACCCCCGACGGCACGCAGATCACCATGCGCGGCCGCGACCAGCGGCGCGTGTGCACCTGCTGGATGAAGTACCGCAGCATCTTCTCGCAGATGTCGAAGTCCGCGATGACGCCGTCCTTCAACGGGCGGATCGCCTGGATGTGACCGGGCGTCCGGCCGATCATCCGCTTCGCCTCGGCGCCGACGGCCAGTGGCCGGCCGTCGCGCGTGTTGATCGCGACGACGGACGGCTCGTTGAGCACGATGCCGCGACCGCGCACGTAGACGAGGGTGTTCGCGGTCCCCAAGTCGACGGCCATGTCGCCGCCCACGAGTGAGGAGTACCAAGAATCGGACACGGTGCGCACTGCCTCCGGAGACCGCCGGACCCGTCAGGCTACGGGTTCGACGCGGTCCGGAACAATGCGGAGACGTCGTCGCCGGCTTCAGGAGGCCGAGGTCACACCAGGTCGGGGAAGAACAGGGCGATCTCGCGCGCCGCGGACTCGGGCGAATCCGAGCCGTGCACGAGGTTCTCCCCCATCTCGATCGCGAGATCGCCGCGAATCGTCCCCGGCGCGGCTTCCTTGGGGTTCGTGACGCCCATCAGCGTGCGAACGACCTTGTACGTGTCCTCGGGGCCCTCCACCACCATCGCCACCAGCGGGCTCCGGGTGATGAAGCTCACGAGCTCGCCGAAGAACGGCTTGCCGTCGTGCTCGGCGTAGTGGGCCTCCGCGGTGGCCCGGTCGAGGCGGCGCAGCTCGAGGGCCACGAGCGTGAGGTTCTTGGCCTCGATGCGTCGGATGATCTCGCCGGCGAGGCCGCGCTCGACGGCATCGGGCTTGCAGAGGACCAGGGTGCGATCAGTCATAAGGCGGCGCAGGCTAAGGCGGATCCGAGCCTCGACGCACACTGTGGCGGTCGTCGCCCGCCGACCACTCCGAGCGCCGCCTCTGACGGTGGAGGGAGAGGGCCAGGCGTAGATGTTGACGCTCGGATCGAGGGCGATCGCTTCCGGGTCACCTCTTCCGGTTGCCGCCAGGGCGAACGGCCAGGGGGGTCCGGTGATCTCCGGACCGCCTCCGGAGACGTCGAAGCGCGGGAGGCCGTCGAGCGCGATCGTCGCCGGCCGCCAGCCGCGTCGGGTCAGCACGTCGGCAATGTGCGAGACCGCCGGCGTCGGATCCACCTCGGCCGGTGCGTCCGATCCGACCGCGCACCGAATGTCGTCGGCGTGCAGCACCATGTCGGACCACAACGCCTCGACACCCTCGCCGAGCGTGCCGGTGCCGCCGGGCGACGGGCTCGCCCACGCAGCATCGTCGAACGACGCGAGCAGCCCGGTGAGCGACGGGATGATCTGGGCGAGCTCGTCGGCCACGGCATCGGGCCCGCGACCCGACCGCTCGTCGACCTCGCGCTGGGTCGCTTCGTCGGTGCCGAGACCGTCGAAACGGCCGGCGACGACGTCCGCGAACTGACCGACGACGTGCTTGGCGACATCGCCCGCGGACCAACCCGCGCAGCGGCTCGGCCGGTCCCAGCCGACGGCGGCGACCGATCGGACCATCGCCTCGAATCGAGCCAGCTCGACGCCGAACTCGGCTTGGGTCACGGTGCGGGGCAGGCTCATGCGTCCTCCGGGTCTCGCGGTTGCGGTGGGCCGCACGCTCGCCCACCGGGTTCGGAGCGTCAACGCCGGCGGCCGGTGACTGCGGTCACAGGCCAGCGATCGCCCCCCAGGTGCGCCGGCGCCCGCACGCCGGACCGCGGACCCTGGGCTCAGTGCAGGACGGCCCGGGCCGCGCCGACCACGTAGAGCGAGCCGGTGACCACGATCTGGCCGTCGGCCGGGGTGATCTCGCGGGCTCGCCGCACCGCGTCGTCGACGTCGCCGTACACGTCGATGCGCTCGGCGTCGACACCGAGCGCCATCGCCGCGTCGGCCACGGCGAGGGGGTCGAGCGCACGCGGCGTCGGCGGGCGGGTGCACACGAGCCGCTCGACGCCCGCCACCTCGAGCGCGGCGAGCATCTCGCCCGGATCCTTCTCGCGGAGGAGGCCGACGACGAGGGTGCGCGGCTGGGGCGGGAACTCGTCGCGCAGCGCTCGGTCGAGCGCGGCCGCTCCCGCGACATTGTGCGCGCCGTCGAGCAGGATGAGCGGTTGCGTGCCCATCACCTCGAGCCGGCCCGGTGACGTGACCCGCGCGAACCCCTCGTGCACCGATTCGTCCGCGAGGGGCGTCCCGATGTGCGCCTGCGCGGCGGCGAGCGCCAGCACGGCGTTGTCGACCTGGTGGGCGCCGTGCAGCGGGACGAACACCTCCGGGTACTCGGCGCCCGGCGTGTACAGGTCCACGAGGTGACCGCCGTGGGCGAGGCGGTTCACACGCGTGCCGAAGTCGCGGTCGCGCAACCACGTGCGCGCGGGGCCGCGCGCCTCGAAGATCTCGACGAGCTCGGGATCGGTCTCGCCGAGCACGAGCGTGGCGTGCGGACGGATGATCCCCGCCTTGTCGCGGGCGATCTCGGCGCGCGTCGTCCCGAGGAACGCCTGGTGATCGAGGCCCACGTTCGTGACGACCGCGACGTCGGCGTCCACGACGTTCGTCGCGTCCCACGTGCCGCCCATGCCCACCTCGATCACGCCGACATGGACCGCGACGTCGGCGAAGAACGTGAACGCCGCCGCGACCATGATCTCGAAGTAGCTCGGGAGCTCCGTGAGGAACTCCTCCGTCACCTCGATCTGCGTCAGCACCCGGGCGAGCGCGGCGTCGTCGATCGGGTCGCCGTTCCACACGACGCGCTCGCGGACGTGCTCCAGGTGCGGGCTGGTGGCGAGCCCGACCGATCGACCGGTCGCCTCGAGCACCGTGGCCAGCATCCGGGCCGTCGACGTCTTCCCGTTCGTGCCGGTGAGATGGACCGCTGGGAACTCCGCCTGCGGCGTCCCGAGCAGCGTGGTCAGCTCCCGGATGCGATCGAGGGTCGGTGCGCCCCGCTCACGCGTCGGTGTGAAGCCCACCCCGGTCTCGAGGTTCACGTGGCCGTCGAGCCACGCGATGGCCTCCGCCGGCGTCACGAGGGCGGTGTCGCGAGCGTCACCGTGACCGCGAACGGCTCCCCCACCACGGTGACCAGCTCCGCGATGGCGCCGGCGTTCATGACGTCGTCGCGCGCGGCCTCGAGGGCGGCGATGCGGTCGGCGGCGTCGGTGACCACGACCCGCGCCACGTCGGCGCGCATCGAGACCTTGCCGTCGGACTTCGCCTTCCGGACCGCGCCCAGCACGGCGGCGGCGACGGTGAACACGAGCGGGTCACCGTCGGCCGGGACGTCGTCGGCCGCGGGCCACGCGGACCGGTGCACCGAGCCGTCCTGCCACCACGACCACACCTCTTCGGCCACGTAGGCCAGGAACGGTGCGAACAGTCGCTGCAGCACCGACAGTGCCGTTCCCAGCGCGGCACGCGCCGACGCGGCGCGGGCGTCGGCGGCGTCCCCGTAGGCGCGGTGCTTCACCAGCTCGACGTAGTCGTCGCAGAAGTCCCAGAAGAACCGCTCCACGCGCTCGAGCGCGCGTGCGTAGTCGTAGGCGGCGAACGCGTCCGTGCAGTCGCCGACCGTGGCGCCGAGCGCCTCCAGCATCGACCGGTCGATGGGCTCGGTGACGGTCCCCGCGGGCGCCTCGCCCATCACGCCGAGCACGAACTTCGAGACGTTGAGCAGCTTGATCGCCAAGCGGCGGCCGACCTTCATCTGGCCTTCGTCGACCGCGGTGTCGGTGCCGGGCCGGCCCGACGCGGCCCAGTACCGGATCGCGTCCGAGCCGTGCTGGGTGAGGAGGGGCATCGGCGTGACGACGTTGCCCTTGCTCTTCGACATCTTCTTGCGGTCCGGATCGAGCACCCAGCCGTTGAGCGTGGCGTCGCGCCACGGCAGCGAACCGTGCTCGAAGTGCGCACGCACGATGGTGTCGAACAGCCAGGTCCGGATGATCTCCGGACCCTGCGGGCGGAGGTCCATCGGGAACGTGCGGTCGAAGAGGTCGTCGTCGTCGCACCACCGCGTGACGATCTGCGGCGTGAGCGACGACGTCGCCCAGGTGTCCATCACGTCGGTGTCGGCGGTGAACCCACCCGGCTGATCGCGCTGGTCCGCGGTGAAGCCGGAGGGCACCTCGCTCGCCGGGTCGATCGGCAGATCGCCCTCGTCGGGCACGAGCGGCTCGTCCCAGCGCGGCTCCCCCGCATCGTCGAGGCGGTACCAGACCGGGATCGGGACGCCGAAGAACCGCTGGCGGCTCACCAGCCAGTCGGTGTTCAGACCCTCGACCCACGAGTCGTACCGCTGCTTCATGTGGGGCGGGTGCCAGTGCAGCTCCTCGCCGCGCGCGAGGAACGCGGCGCGCAGCTCCGGGTCCCGGCCGCCGTTGCGGAAGTACCACTGCCGCGAGGTCACGATCTCCAGCGGTCGCCGGCCGCGCTCGTAGAACTTCACCGGGTGGCTGATGGGCTTCGGCTCGCCGACGAGCTCGCCCGTCTCCGCGAGCAGCTCCACGATCCGGGCCTGCGCCTGCTTCACCGTCTTGCCCGCGAGCTCCGCGTACCGCGCCTCCGCGGCGCCGTCGACGTCGGTCCCCCACTCGGGCGCGGTCGCCAGCACGCGGCCGTCCCGGCCGAGCACGTTGCGCATCGGCAGCTGCAGCTCGCGCCACCACACGACGTCGGTCGTGTCACCGAACGTGCAGATCATCGCGATGCCGGAGCCCTTCTCGGGATCCGCGAGCGGGTGCGCGACGACCGGCACCGGCACGCCGAAGAGCGGCGTCCGCACCGAGTGGCCGAAGCGATCGGCGTAGCGCGCGTCGTCCGGGTGCGCGACGAGCGCGACACACGCGGGCAGCAGCTCGGGTCGCGTGGTCTCGATGAGGATGTCGGCGGCACCGTCGGTCCCGTGGAACGTCAGGGCGTGGTACGCGCCCGCCATCTCTCGGTCCTCGAGCTCGGCCTGTGCGACCGCGGTGCGGTCGTCGACGTCCCACAGCGTCGGCGCCTCCGACGAGTACGCCTCACCGCGCGCCAGCATCCGGAGGAACGCCCGTTGCGACGCGCGTCGCGACACCTCGCCGATGGTGGTGTAGGTCATCTCCCAGTCGACCGAGAGGCCGAGCCGGCGCCACAGCTCCTCGAACTTCTTCTCGTCCTCGACCACGAGCCGATCGCACAGCTCGACGAAACGCTGGCGCGAGATCGGGATCTCGCGGTCGCCCGGCTTCTCCGGCGGGGTGAAGTCGGGCTCGACCGGCAGGCTCGGGTCGCACCTGACGCCGTAGAAGTTCTGCACCCGTCGCTCGGTGGCCAGGCCGTTGTCGTCCCAGCCCATCGGGTAGAAGAGCTCGAACCCGAGCATGCGGCGCTGTCGGGCCAGGACGTCGGTCTGGGCGTACCCGAACACCGACCCCATGTGCAGCGAACCGCTGACGGTCGGCGGCGGCGTGTCGATGGAGAAGATCTGCTCGCGGGTCTTCGTACGGTCGAACGCGTAGGTGCGGTCGGCGTCCCAGCGCGCGCCCCACTTCTCCTCGAGCCCGTCGAGCGACGGCTTGTCAGGGACGGCCATCCGGGGATCTTAGGAAGTCATGACTCCGAGGAGCCGAAGGCGAGGATCGTCCGATGCGAAGGCACACATCGCTCGGGAGCGCCACCCGAGCCGGGGCCCGAGCGGCCTGCGACGAAGTCGCACGAGCGGGAAGGTCGTCAGGCGCTCTTGAGCTCGCCCTGACCGTCGTCGGTCACGAGCGTCGGGTGCACCTTGTCGAGCACGGTGGCACGGTCGACGATGCACTGCTTCACGTCGCCGCGACTCGGGAGGTCGTACATGACCTCGAGGAGCACCTCCTCGAGGATCGCCCGCAGCCCGCGTGCGCCGGTGCCGCGCGCCAGCGCCTGCTCGGCCACCGCCTCGAGCGCGTCGTCGGTGAAGTGCAGGTCGACGTCGTCGAACATGAAGAACTTCTGGTACTGCTTGAGCAGGGCGTTCTTCGGCGCGGTGAGGATCTCCATCAGCGCCTTGTGGTCGAGATTGTGCACCGCGCCGATCACCGGGAGCCGGCCGACGAACTCGGGGATGAGCCCGAACTTCAGCAGGTCCTCGGGCATCACGCCGGCGAGCATGCTCTTCGCGGCGCGCTCGGCCTTGCCGATGACCTCGCCGCGGAAGCCCACGCCCTGGCTGCCGTTGCGGCGCTCGATGATCTGGTCGACCCCGGCGAACGCTCCACCACAGATGAACAGGATGTTCGTGGTGTCGATCTGGATGAACTCCTGGTGCGGGTGCTTGCGCCCGCCCTGGGGCGGCACGGCGGCCGTGGTGCCCTCGAGGATCTTGAGCAGCGCCTGCTGCACACCCTCACCCGAGACGTCGCGCGTGATCGACGGGTTCTCGGCCTTCCGCGCGATCTTGTCGATCTCGTCGATGTAGATGATCCCGGTCTCGGCCTTCTTGACGTCGTAGTCGGCCGCCTGGATCAGCTTGAGGAGGATGTTCTCGACGTCCTCGCCCACGTAGCCCGCCTCGGTGAGCGCGGTCGCGTCGGCGATGGCGAACGGCACCTTGAGCAGCCGGGCGAGCGTCTGCGCGAGCAGCGTCTTGCCACAGCCGGTCGGGCCGATGAGGAGGATGTTCGACTTCGCGAGCTCGACGTCGGGGTCACCGTACGCGCCGGCCTGCACGCGCTTGTAGTGGTTGTAGACGGCGACCGAGAGGATCTTCTTCGCCTGCTCCTGACCGATGACGTAGTCGTTCAGGTAGTCGTAGATCTCACGCGGCTTGGGAAGGTCGTCGAACTTGACCTCCGTCGACTGCGAGAGCTCCTCCTCGATGATCTCGTTGCAGAGATCGATGCACTCGTCGCAGATGTAGACACCCGGACCCGCGATCAGCTTCTTGACCTGCTTCTGGCTCTTCCCGCAGAAGGAGCACTTGAGGAGGTCGCCTCCGTCACCGAACTTCGCCACGCCGTCTCCCCCCGGAGTCGCCCGCTGCTGCCGTCAAGATCGCCGTCTGTCCTGTGGTCCGTACTCTCAGCTCACGCCGGCCGGCACGCTCACCGCGGCCAGCTCACGATTGCTGATCACCTCGTCGACGATGCCGTACTCCTTGGCCTCGTTCGCACCCATGATGAAGTCGCGGTCGGTGTCGGCCGCGACCTTCTCGACGGTCTGACCCGAGTGGTGCGCCAGGATCTCGTCGAGCGTCTCCCGCATGCGGGTGATCTCCTTGGCCTGGATCTGGATGTCGACCGCCTGGCCCTGCGCGCCACCGTGGGGCTGGTGGATCAGCACCCGGGCGTGCGGGAGGATGAACCGCTTGCCGTTCTCGCCGGCGGCGAGGATCACCGCGGCTGCCGACGCGGCCTGACCGATGCAGATGGTGGAGATGTCGGGCTTCACGAACTGCATCGTGTCGTAGATGGCGAAGAGGCCCGTGATCTCGCCACCGGGCGAGTTGATGTAGAGCGAGATGTCCTTGTCCGGGTCCTCGCTCTCGAGGTGGAGCAGCTGCGCCATGATCAGGTTCGCGACGTGCTCGTCGACGGCGGTGCCGAGCAGGATGATGCGCTCCTTCAGGAGCTTGCCGAGCAGGCTCGTCGTCCGCTCGCCGCCGTACGGGGTCTTCTCCCAGACCTCGGGGACGTAGAACGAGTTGTACACCGGCTGCATCACGCTTCGGACTCCTCTGCGGGGGTGGTGGTGTCGGGAGCTTCGGATTCGGGGGCTTCGGATTCGGGACTTGCGTCGGGAGTCGGGATCGACACGTCGATCTCGGCACCGGTCGAGTCGAGGGCGACCGCGGAGTCGACGACGAGCTGCAACGCCTTGCCGCGGGCGATGTCAGAGCGTACCGCCTCCAGGAGGCCACGCCGGTCGAGATCCTTGCGCACCTTCTGCGGTTTCGCGCCGGACCGTTCCGCCAACCGTTCGATCTCGGTCTCGAGCTCCTCGTCGCTCGCCGCGATCGATTCCTGGACGACGACCGCTCTGAGCGCGAGGTCGGCGAGCACCGCCCGGGCGGCTCCCGCCCTCATCTGGTTGATGAACTCGCTCTGGTCCTGGCCCGTGGCCGCGAGCCACTGGGGGATCGACATGCCCTGACCCTCGATGCGGTGCACGAGGTCGTGCAGCCGGGTCTCGAGCTCCTGGCCGACGAGTGCTTCCGGCGGTTCGATGTCGACGAGCTTCGAGAGCTCGTCGAGCACGCGGTCGCGCATCGCCATCTGGGCCTGGAGCTTGCCGAAGAGGTCGATGCGGCGACGGCTCTCCTCGCGGAGCGCGTCGACCGTCTCGGAATCGGTGTTCTCGGCCACCCATTCGTCGGTGAGCTCGGGCAGCACCTTGCGCTTCGCGTCCTTCACGAGGGCGCGGAACGTGACCTCGGTGCCCGCCTGCTCGCCGAAGCGCTCGGGCAGGACGTCGGTGAACTCGAGCACCGCGCCGGGGCCGGCACCGTGCAGCGCCTCGTCGAGCGCAGGGACCAGGCCGCCGGAGCCGACCTCGTAGAGCAGGTCGCTCGCCGTCAACGCGTCCACCGGCTCGCCGTCGATCGTCCCACTCAGGTCCATCGACGCGTAGTTCCCGTCGACGAGAGGATCGTCGCTGTCCTCGAGGTCCGCGAAGCGGTCGCGGAGCTGATCGATCTGACGGTCCACCGCTTCGTCGTCGACCGGTGTGAAGTCGAGCTCGACGCGCAGGCCCTCGTAGCCGGACAGCTGCACCACCGGACGCGTCTCGACGACGGCTTCGAACTCGACCGGACCGGACTCCTCGCCGGCGGTGATCTCGATCTGGGGCGGGGCGATGACGTCGATGTCCTCCGCGACGACGGCGTCGGCATAGAAGCCCGGCAGCCCGTCCTTGAGCGCCTGCTCGCGTCCGACCTCGGCGCCGAAGCGGGCCTCGAGGAGGCGACGGGGCGCCTTGCCCGGACGGAACCCGGGGATGCGCACCTCGTGCGCGAGCTTGCGGAACGCAGCGTCGATCGCCGGTTCGAACTCGGCCTCCGAGACCGCGATGTGGAGCTTGACCCTGTTGTCTTCGAGTGCGACGACTGACGTGTCCATGGGGCCGGTCACCTTACCCGGGGGCCCTCTCCATTCCGCTCTTGGCCTGCGGCCCGTCCGCAAAGGGCCCGTTCGGAGCGCGCGGGCGGAAGTGCTCTGCGTCCGGGCACCTCACTCACGGGTCCGGGATGGATCTCGGTACTGTCACGCCGTCGCGCACGAGGGGTGAGGACGGACATGGAGATCAGGGCCAGCCTGCTGGAGTTCGTCCTGCTCATCATCCCGTGGATCGCGGCGGTGGGCTGGCTGTGCTCCCGGGTCCTCGGCATCTCCCTGGGGCGCTGGCGCGCGACGGTCGTCGCGATCGTCGGCTGGCTCGGCGGGGTGGTGTGCACCGCCGTGATCGTCGACCGGCACGAGACGCTCTGGGTCGTCGTGCCGATGACGCTGTTCTTCGGTGTCATCGTGGCGATGCCGGCGGCGATCGTGCTCGACCTCATCACCCGGTCCACCCGCGTCCACACCCGACACCGGGTCCGCCGCACGCTGGTCCACCCGATCCGCACCACGAAGACCACGTTCGCGCCCATCGGTCGCATGCGCGAGCTCGTGCGCGACGCGCGGCACCACAACCTGGTCCACGTCCGGTACCGGAGCGAGCACGCGGTCGACACCGCGGACTTCGCGCTCCGCCTCCGCCTGACGATCGAGGACGCCGGCGGGATGATGGTGAAGTTCGGTCAGATCGCGTCGACGCGCACCGACCTCCTCCCCGACAACCTCACCAGCGAGCTCGCGAAGCTCCAGTCGAACGTGCGGCCGATCGACGCCGACGCGGTCCGCTCCGTGATCGAGTCCGCGTTCGACGAGCCGGTCGAGCAGGCCTTCGCCGAGTTCGACTTCGAGCCGCTCGCCGCCGCATCGATCGGCCAGACGCACCGGGCCACCCTCGTCACGGGCGAGCGGGTCGTCGTGAAGGTGCAGCGGCCCGGCGTCGCCGACCTCGTGGACCGCGACGCCGCGGTGATGCGACTCGTCGCGCGTCAGGCGGAGCACCGCATCCCGGCGGCGCGCGCGCGTCGGCGCGTCGGCCCTCGCCGACGAGCTCATCCGCGGCATCGAGTCCGAGCTCGACTACCTCGACGAGGCGAACGCGGGCCGACGCTTCGCGAAGAACCTCGACGGCACCGACATCCACGTCCCCGGCGTCTTCTCCACCCTGTGCGCGAGCACCGTGCTCGTCATGGAGGAGGTTCCCGGCTGCACCATCGCCGACCACGCCGCCGTCGACGCGTGCGGCGTGCCCCGCTCGGAGCTCGCCCGGCGTCTGCTCCGCTCGTTCCTGCGTCAGATCCTGAGCGACGGGCTCTACCACGCCGACCCGCATCCGGGGAACGTGTTCATCAGCCCGAACGGCGACCTGTGGCTCATCGACTTCGGGGCCGTCGGCACGATCACGCCGGTCGCTGCTCGAAGGCCTCCAGGGCATCGCGATCGGGATGGCGACGCAGAACGTCCAGCTGGTCGCGCGCGGCGTCCGCCACCTCGCGGGCGACGACGCCACCACCGATCTCCGCTCGCTCGAGGCCGATCTCGGCGCGGTGCTCACCGAGATGGGCTCGGGCTTCAGCCCGAAGCTCATCAGCCAGGTCCTCGGGGTCATGGACCGGCACGGCCTCGAGGTGCCGAGCGCGCTCACCCTGCTCAGCCGATCGCTCCTGACGCTCGAGGGCACGCTCGGCATGCTGTGCCCGGGCTTCGACTTCGCCGGCACCGGCACGGAGCTCGCCCGCACCGACGCCGGCGACACGATGGGCACGCCCGAGGAGATCATCCAGCGGGAGCTCATCCGCGCGTTGCCGTCGCTCCGCACGTTGCCCGAGTCGATGGAGGCGATCAGCGGCCAGCTGCGCGCCGGGCGGCTGACCCTCCGGACCGAGCACTTCGGCGGCGAGGACCGGGCGGTGGTCGACCGGTGGATGAGTCAGGCGCTGGTGACCTTCAGCGGGGGCGCCGGCGCGCTGGCCTCCGCCGCGCTGCTCATCGCCGCTGGTGTGACCCACGCGGAGGATGCGCGTCAGACGCTCTGGGTCCTCGGCTTCGGCGGGTTGACGTTCTCCTCGACGCTGCTCATGCGGACCGTCGCGCAGGCGATGCACCGGTTGCCGGCACGCGAGGACTGAGCCGCCCGCACGCGAGGTCGTATCGTCATGGGCTCCGGGAAGTGGCGCAGCTTGGCAGCGCACCTGCTTTGGGAGCAGGGGGTCGGGGGTTCAAATCCCCCCTTCCCGACCATCGGGCCCGCGGTCCCGACGCCGTCGGACAAGATCGGGGCGTGGCACTGCGCACACCGATCGGTCGGCTCGGGACCGCCGAATGACGGTCACGTTCCGACCGCTCGCGCTCGCCGACCTCGAGGATCTCCGCCGGTGGCTGAACACGCCCCACGTCTCCGAGTGGTGGGGTGTGACGTCGGGCCCGGGCTCGCTCGGCGGATCCGGTGCCGACGCCGCCACGCGGGAGCAGGTCCACGAGAAGTACGCGCCGGGGATCACGAGCGATGCCGCGACGACGCACCGTCACGTCATCGAGGTCGACGGGCGCGCGGTCGGGCTGATCCAGCACTCCCGCCTCGAGGACCAGCCGGAGTATGCCGTCGCGATCGGTGAGAGCGCACCGGGCGCCGCCGGCATCGATCTCCTCATCGGCGAGCTCGACGCGGTCGGGCGCGGCGTGGGCGCCGACGCGCTCGACGCGTACGTGCGCACCGTGGTCTTCGCCGACCCGAGCATCACGCGCGCCGTCGCCGGGCCGCACCCGCGCAACACCCGCTCGTGTCGCGCGTTCGAGAAGGCCGGCTTCGTCGCGGTGCGCGACGTCGTCGTCCCTGCGTCGGGTCCCGAGCGCATCCACGTCCGCGCGCGGCCCTGACGGTGACGTACCGTCGGCGCCGTGCGTGATCCCGCAGTCGTGCGGCGCGGAATTGCCGCGTGCCGGGCGACGCTCGTCGACGTGGGTGTGCTCCTCGTCCAGGACGCGGTCCTGCCGAGTGTCACCACGACGGTGACGGGTGCGCCGGTGCGCGGTTCGTGGTGGGCCCACGAGCAGGCGCACAGCATCTTCGACGTGCTGCAGGAGCTCGAGCACGACGCGATCGTTGCGAAGCTCGTCGCCGGGAAGCAGACGCTCGTACACCGTCGGTTCTGGCCGGCGCTCGCCGCGGTAGGTGGTGAAGGTGCGCCCTGGCAGCTCCACGGGCTCCCAGCCGATGTACGGACGATGGTCGACACGGTCGCAACCGTCGATGGGCCGATGCGCGCCGACGCGGTGACGGTCCCCGGTGGCCGGAAGCGCGCGGACGTCGTGCGTGACATCGATCGCCGGCTGCTCCTGCACGTCGGCGAGGTGCACACCGAGTCCGGCCGCCACGCCAAGGTGTTGCAGTCGTGGCCCGGTTGGGTGCTCGACGCCGGCCTCGACGCTCCCCTTCCGGATCCCGCCACGGCACGCGTCGCGTTCGGGTCGGCGGTGGCGACGTTCGCACCGACGGGCGTCGCGCGACTGCTTCCCTGGCCGGTGGCGATCGCATGACCGAGCCCGAGGCGTCGTCCGGGAACAACGGCGCCCGGCTCGCGACGACTACGCGAGATGGAACTCGATGCGGTAGACGAGCGTGTCGTCGTACACCGGTCCGGCGTGTGCCGTGATCGCGCGCAGCGCCTCACGGTCTTCGTACCCCGACCGCTCCGCCTCCGCCGCGGTGACGGTGCCGAACGGCACGAGCTCCATCTCGTCGACCTCGATCGTCACCGCGCCGACGCGGTAGGTGCCGCCGACCTTCACCTGCGGCCGCGACCACAGGCGGAACGTCAGGTCGACACGACCGTCGGCGATGGCGTCGTGGGTCTGGCGAGCAAAGTGCACGGCGCCGACGCTACGACGAGCCGATTCGGGCCGCTGATACCCTCGACGACCTCGCGGGTGTAGCTCAATGGCAGAGCCCCAGCCTTCCAAGCTGGCCATGCGGGTTCGATTCCCGTCACCCGCTCCAACGCATTCGGGCAGGTCAGACCGCACAGAGCAGACCTTCTACCGTCGCCTGCACCACACCTCGTTCGTGTCGCCGTGCCCTCTACGTGCCCTGACGATGAGCACACGTCGACAAAACCGCGTCAGCCTCCGGCCGGCGTCACCGACGCAGCGGTCTTGGCGAGCTCGGCAGCGCTCGGAACTGCCGTGCCTCCCCACGCCACCACCACGACGAGGTTCCCCCAGCCGAGATCGCTGTAGAGGACCCTCTTCGTGTACGCGATCGGCGCACCGGGGGCGTTGGGGTCCGCCTCGCGCTCCTCGACGAGGACACCCCGCTTCCCGCCGACGTCGATCCATCGCACCAAGTGGTCGGCACCGGGCGTCACCGCGGACGCCGGGAGCGCTTCGAGCGAGCCAGAGCGCGCCGGCAGCGTCGTGACCGCCAGCCCGTCGGCCGGCGCTCCCGGTGCGCTCCATGTCGAGAGCCAGGCCGGCGGATTACCGGCGGAGGGTCGCACTTTCGCGGAAGCGGAAAGGTTCGCAGTCACCGCATCCAGGTCCGATGCCGTCACCGCGCCTGCGTCGACGGAACCGAGGACCGCATACCCCTCGGGCGCGCTCGTCACCGAGGGCGCCAGGCTGCGCCCGCGAGGGCGAACGTTCCGTTCGATCGCGGCGAGCTCGGCTTCGGTTGCTCCTTGCTTCCGTACGCGCACCGCGAGATCAGAACCACGAACGACCAGCAGCTCGGCCTGGAGGGGCCGAACGTACGGCGGGCCCGTGACCTGCTGCGGTACATAGATCGCACGCTGACCGTCGATACGTGAATGTCGCGACTCGACGCCAGGGCCTCCCGCCGGCGAAGCCTGGTCCAGCCCGCTCTCGTATCCCTGGAATCCGGTTACCGAGATGACAACCGCCCGGCGGCTGAAGGCACTCGAACCCTTCGGAGCGAGCACGACGAACGGCTCCTTGGTTCCGAGGCTGTCGTCGCCCCAAGGCACGTACGGACGGCCGTGCGATGTGGAGACCGGCGTGTAGCCCACTGGAACGGCGCCGACGGAGAATGCCTGGGCCGGCCGTGACACGACGGCACTCGACGACCGATGCTCTCCAGCGTCGGAGCAAGCTCCCAACAACGAGATGCACGCGATGGTGGCCACCATCCGCACTCGAACCGTCACGGAGCGAGCGTACGACTGGGCGCGGACGCGCTACCGCGCGAGGAGTTGCTGCACACGCTGGTGAGAGATGCCGAGGATGTCGGCGGCGTCGCGGCGGCTGAGGCCCATGCGGTCGAGGCGCTTCGCCGATCTTCGCCAGGTCGTCGTTGTCGCGTGCTCTGCCGCGTCGGATGCCGCACCTGCGGGCCTGCGTCGCTTCGCTCGCGACGCTCGCGAGGTCCGATCGGCCACTCGGGCGTGATCGTGAGCCCGTCGGGGTCGCGGTCGAGCCAGAGCGCGAGGGCTTCGCGGATGCGTTCCTCGGCCTGGCGGAGGCTGCGGCCGTAGGTCTGGCAGCCGTCGATGCCCTTGATGTGGACGAGCCATGCGTCGCTCTCGGGATCGCGTTCGTAGACCGCGACGTAGTTCTTCGTCCGGCTCATCGCAGCCACCCCTCCCCCAAGCACGGCGCGAGCGCACGCTCGATGCTGCGCAGTGTGCCGATCGGGATGTCCTGGCCTCGGTGGATCGGGATCACGGTCTGGCACCCTCCCGGGCAACGGACGATCACGTGCGAGCCGCGCTGACGGAGCGCCGAGCAGCCGAGCCGCTCGACACGACGCAGGACCTCACGTCCGGTCATTCGTCTATCTCGCTAGACACTTTAGCGCGGCCGGCCTCGATCACGTCGTTGAGCGCCCGGGCGATCACCTCGTCGCGGTCACGTGTCGCGTGCTGGTAGCGGAGCGCAGCCGCTGCGGACGAGTGACCCATCCGGTGCATCAGCTCGCGAGTGCTCGCTCCCGTCGCTGCGGTCAGCGTGTTGCACGTGTGTCGGAGATCGTGGAACCGGAAACCCGGCATCTCGGCGGCGTCGACGGCGGCCGCCCACTTGCCCCACCAGTTCCGTCGGCGCATCGGTGCGCCCTTGGCGCCGGTGAAGACACGAGCCTCGGAGTCCGGGCCGACGAAGGTCGTCGAGGTGCGCCGTCAGCTCCGGGACGAGCGCATCGGGGATGACGATCGTGCGCCGGCCGGCGTCCGACTTGGGCGGACCGATCAGCAGCGTGCCGTCGGAGAGCTCGATCTGGTTCTCGACGACGGCGATCGTGCGCGCCGTGAGGTCGATCCGCGCTCGGGTCAGCGCGGCCAGCTCGCCGAAGCGGAGACCAGCGAAGGCCGCGGTGAGGACGAAGCAGCGGAAGCGCGGCTCGACGCTGTCCGCCAGCGTCCACACCTGAGCGATCGTCGCCACCGGACGTTCCGGACTGCGCTCGATGCCGGCGCCCTTGATCGTGCACGGGTTGCGCACGATCAGCTCGTCGCCGACCGCCGTGTTCAGGATCGCCCGCAGCAAGCGGTAGCACTTCGCCAGCGTCACCGTGCTCTGGTCAGCGTCGCGGAGCAGGCGCGCGTACCAGCGGCGGACAGACGGAGCGGTGAGCTTGCCGAGCTCGTGATCGCCGAAGGCCGGGACGAGGTGATGGTCGAGCAGCGATCGGTACAGCTCGACGGTGCGCGGTCGCAGTCCGGGCCGTGACTCGAGCCAGCTGTCGGCATACGACTCGAACGTGATCGCACTCGAGCGCGGGTCGATCCACGCGCCTCGTGCGATCGCGGTCTCGGTCGTGGAGAGCCATGCGTTCGCGTCGGCGATGGTCGGGAACGTGATCGGGGCGCGGTGGCGGTACCCCGACGGATCGAGGTAGCGCGCCTGGTAGCGGCCCGACGGCAACTTGCGGACGTTCCCGAACGTGCGGCGCCGGCCCACGGCTCCCCTTCGGTCAGAGGGCTGTCGAGGCGGCGCTCGTGCGCTGCGATACCGAACCGCGGCGTCGCGTGGTGCGAGCGGGTTCGTCGCCGATGACGGTACCTGCAGGGTGGGACATGGACGGCGGACGGACCCGACACTCGTCGAGCCAGTGCGCAGATCTCGTCCGGGTCGAAGCGCAGCAGGTGGCCCCACTTCAGGAACGGGATGCGCCGCTCGGCGACCAGGCGGCGCACGTGGCGCGGGCTGACGCCGAGGTGGGCCGCGATCCCGTCGAGATCGAGCAGCGTCGGCAACCGTGAACCGCTCGGGCTCCATGCCGGAGCTATGCGCATCGCGGCGCGGACTTCGAGACAACCCTCGTACGCGCGGACGTCAGCCTCGACCGCGCGACGAAACCACGCAGTTGCATCCCCGATGCACGTGCCCTTCAAGACCCATCACGCGTCGTCTCACGGTCTGTCACAGACCGTGTCCGATTTGACCGTTCCAATGAGTGCACAGACTTGCCACTTCCGCACAGCGGAAGTGGCAGAGCGGTCGCGTGGCAGCTCGACTATGCCGCCGTCGTCGACCGTGGCCTGGCTCCGGCTCGTTCCATTCGATAGTGCAGCCGGAGGGCGGACAGGTTCCAGAGGTCGAGCGCGTGATCGGTCCGGAGCGTGCCCTCGTCGTCGACGTAGACACAGAAGCGCTCGGCAAGTGGGATGCGCCGAACGGCGGCGCGGTTCGACGCCTCTCGAACGATGAGGTACGCGCCGTTGTCGCCGAACGCACCGATCGGAGACGTGAGGATCAGGGATCCTCCGTCACCGACCGAGGGCTGCAGGAAGATCGTCACGCTGCCGTTCGGCAGTGGGAACACGACGCGGATGCTCGGGGACTCAGCACCGGGAAGCTGCGCGACGCCGTACCAGCCGCTGTACACGACTTGTCCTGTTGCCCTCAGCGTGCGCTGCCACGCGGCACCCAGCTGCTCCCCTGCCGCGCCTCTCACGGTCACGACACGACTGTCCATGCCCTGAGCGGTGTCGAGCGATCGCAGTGGAAGCGCAAACTGGCGCAGCCGCCTGGAGAACAGCGCCGACAAGAGCCAGCCGACCGGGAGCGCGAGCGGAGCCCACTGCGACCAGACGTCGAGGCGCCACGCCGTCGTCTGTTCGTAGAAGTCGATGATCTCCGCCGACAGACGCTCAGGACAGAACCCCTCCGCGGCGAGCAACGCGAACGAGCCGAGCAATCCTCCGCCCTCGCGCAACTCGCCGCCGAGCCGCGCCGCTTCTCGGGCCAGCCAGCCATCGCCGATCGATCGGGAATCGCCAGTAGGCCCAAGGAGCCACGGATGTGCGTCGAGCAGGACCTCACGGCCCGTCGCCCGTACCCAGGCCTGCGTCGTTCGATCCAGAGCGACACCGCCGACCATGAATCCATTGTCGACCGTCATCACGCAAAGCTGATCACTCACTGGGTTCAGCTGCTGGCGTGCCCTCTGCGTGCCCTACGTGCCGCGCAATCGGGGTCTGTGACGGTCACTCGCGGTAACGCGTTCTGCCGCGCTGACCTGCACCAACGTCTGAACACCCGAAGTTCGGCTCCTCCGGAGCCGAACTTCCAAGCTGGCCATGCGGGTTCGATTCCCGTCACCCGCTCCACGCTGTTCGTGCAGTTCACACGAGGGCGGCACGAAACGAGCGACGGCTCACGAATAGTTTTCGGCGCACCCTCACAGCAGAGGAGCGCCCCCGTGGGCAAGGTGGTCATGTACAGCTCGGTGTCGGTGGACGGCTTCGTCGCGGACGACCACGACCAGCCCGGACCGCTGTTCGACTGGTTGACCAGCGGTGACGTCCCGTTGGACGAGAGCGGCGTGTTGAAGGTGTCGCAGACGTCCCACGACTACATCCGGCCGTACTGGGACCAGATCGGCGTGACCGTCGTCGGCCGCCACGTCTTCGACCTGACGGACGGCTGGGGCGGGGAGCCCCCGAGCGGGATCGACCACGTGGTCGTCGTGACGCACCGGCCGCCGCCCGAGGGCTGGGACCCCGAGGCGCCGTTCCACTTCGTCGACGGCGTCGAGGCTGCGGTCGCCAAGGCGCAGGAGCTCGCGGGTGACCGCGTGGTCGAGGTCGCCGCCGGCGAGGTCGGCGGCCAGGTGCTCGCCGCCGGTCTGGTCGACGAGGTGCGGATGGACCTCGTACCGGTCGTGCTCGGGTCGGGCAAGCGCTACTTCGGATCGGTCGACGGCCAACACCGGCTGGAG
Organism: uncultured Acidimicrobiia bacterium; assembly: GCA_963756815.1. Lineage (GTDB taxonomy): Bacteria > Actinomycetota > Acidimicrobiia > IMCC26256 > JAENVU01 > JAENVU01. The sequence continues at coordinate 258,219 of CAVWPR010000048.1, read as the reverse complement.
GATCCCGACGTGGTGATTCAGGGCAACCGCGTGCTGCACCTGCGCTACCGCGTGCTCCGTTGACCGACCGGTGCGGGAGGAGGGTGCGTTCAGCGCCGCCAGAAGAGGAGGTGGGTGACGCCGCTGGAGCTCGGCACCTCGTCGACGTGGAAGCGGTCGAGCAACTCGGTGGGCGACTCCCACAGCCGCTCGCCGCGACCCAGCTCGATCGGCGCGACCGCGACGTGCATCGTGTCGATCAGGTCCGCGTCGAGGAACTCGCGCACCGTCGCCACGCCGCCGCCGAGACGCACGTCCAGATCGCCCGCCGCGGCGCGTGCCTGCTCGAGGGCCTCGGCCGGCGTGGCGTCGACGAAGTGGAACGTCGTGTCGGCGAGCGTGAACGACGGACGCTCGTGGTGGGTCAGCACGAACACCGGGGTGTGGAACGGCGGGACGTCGCCCCACCACCCTTTCCACTCGTGGTCCTCCCACGGCCCGCGCTGCGGACCGAACTTGTTGCGACCCATGATCTCGGCGCCGATGTCCCGCGGCATGTCACGGGTGAAGTAGTCGTCGATCCCGCGGGTGCCCCCGGGCTCGCTCCGGTAGACCCAACTCGCGGTGGCGAAGGCCCACGACATCAGGTCGCCCGGGTCGGCATGACCGAAGGGTCGTTCGAGGCTCTGCCCCTCGCCGGCACCGAAGCCGTCGCGCGACACCCCGAAGCACTGCACCTTGAGCAGTTGCGGCATCTCCGGGCCCTTCCTCACTCCTGACGACGACGTCACGGTGCGTCCGGTGGCGACGCGAGCCCGATCTCCGCGTAGTGGGCCTGCGTCGTGGCGAGCTCCTCCCAATCCCAGGGGGCCGGGTGACCGGCGAGGCACGGCTCGAGCCGCGACAGCGAGGTGTGCAGCCCGACGACGTAACCGTTCTCGATCGCGGCGCCGACATCGGTGACGAAGTGGCTGAGGCGCAGCACGCACCCGGTGTCGACCGCTTCCAGCTCCCAGCGCATCAACGAACCCGCGTCGACGTGGGTGTGCTCGAGCAGCATGGGCGGCTCGACCCGAACGATCGTGCAGGTGATCGTCATCGGCTCGTCACCGGTGGCGACGAACACCATCTCACCGCCTTCACGGAGGTCGACGGTGATGTCCGCGTCGAACGGCAACCACCAGTCGGCCAACCGCGCCGGATCGGTGATCGCGTCCCAGACGTCGCGGACGGCGTAGTCGAGACGACGTTCGAATCGGATCACCCCGCCGTCGGTCGTGCGCTCCAGCGTGCCGTCGTACGGGGAGGTGGTGCGGTCGCTCATCGAGGTTCCTTTGCCTTCGCAGGGATCGGGGAGGCGGTCTGGTGCAGATGGCGCTCGAGCGCGTCGAGCCGCCCGGCCCACTCCGCTCGATACGGCTCCAACCACGCGTCGAGCTCCATCAGCGGTTCGGTGCGGAGCCGGTACATGCGCCGTTGCGCGTCACGCCGGACCTCCACCAGGCCGGCGTCGCGCAACACCTTCAGGTGACGCGACACGCCAGGCTGGTGCATGCCGACCGCCTCGACGAGGTCCCCCACCGACCGCTCGCCGCCGCGCACCGCATCGAGGATGCGGCGCCGGGTCGGCTCGGCGATCACCTCCAGGACGTCCATCGTGGCGGGCACCGCTTCAATATACGTCAGCTCATATATATGTGCAACCGTATACGACGACTACTTCGGAGCGAAGCGGACGCCGGCGTCGAGGCGGATGCAGCTGCCGTTGAGCATCGGGTTGCGCACGATGGCGAGCGCCAGCTGCGCGTACTCCTCGGGCTTGCCCATCCGGCGCGGGAACGCGTTGTCACGGGTCAGCTCGGCCTGCATCTCCGGCGGCGCGAGCGAGGTGATGCCGGTGAGGAAGAGGCTCGGTGCGATCGCCACCGACCGGATGCCGAGTGAGCCGAGATCGCGCGCCATCGGGAGCATCATCGCGGCGACGCCGGCCTTGGCGGCGGTGTAGGCGACCTGGCCGATCTGGCCCTCGAACGCCGCGACCGACGCGGTGTCGATGATGACACCGCGCTCCTCGTCCTCCGGCTCGTTCTTGCTCATCTCCCACGCCTGCAGCCGGTTGAGGTTGAACGTTGCGACGAGGCTGAGCTCGACGACCCGACGGAACTCGTCGAGCGGGTGGGGTCCGGTCTTGGAGACCGTGCGCATCGCGATGCCGCCCCCGGCCGTGTTGACCGCGATGTGGAGCGCGCCGAGCGCCGCCAGTGCGGAAGCGAACGCCGCGTCGACGGACTCGGCGTCCATCACGTCGCACGGATGGAACGTCGCACCCATGCCGGCCGCGACGTCCTCCCCCGCCGACTGCGGCAGGTCCAGGATCGCGACCTCGGCGCCGGCCTCGCGCAGCGCCTCGGCGGTGGCACGCGCCATGCCCGATGCGCCGCCGACGACCATCGCTCGCTTGCCGGTGATCTCCATCGGGGTGGTCTCCTCTGCTCGGAACTGCTCGAAGTCGGGCGGCACCCTAGGCGCCGCTAGGACCGACGCACCTCCGAGCGCGTCGTGACGACCCACACCAGCGCCAGACCGGCGGCCGGCGCGACCACCGCACCGTTGTCGAGGGCCCGGAGCGAGAGCGCACCGACGATCGCACCGAGGACGAAGAAGACGATGGTGGTGCCGAGGACACGCGCGACCGTCGCCTCGTGCGTACGCCGCGCCGCGTCGCGCATCCCGCCGAGCGACTGGCCGAGGCGCGTCAGCATCCCGGTCGAGAACGTCGACGACACCGACACCCCCTGGACGCGGCGGACCACCGGGGTCTGGCACGCCATCGCGAGCGCGCAGACCACGATGCTCACGTAGCGCGTGACGCCTGCCGGCGGTGACCCGTGGACGCCGGCCCCGACGAGCACGACCGGGACGTTGACGACGAGCAGGGCGGTCGCGAGTGACAGCAGCCGCCGGACCACGACACGCTCCGACGGCGCGCCGGCCGCGATCGTGGGGGTCAGCACGCTGCCCGCGAGGTACGCGAGGACGGCGACCGCGGGTCCGGCCGCCGACGCGAAGTCGCCCCGCCCGATGCCGAGACCGACGAGCACCGAGTTGCCGGTCTGGAAACCGACGAACGTCCGCGTGATGCGCGCGAGGCTCACGGCGTCGAGACAGCCCGTGACCGCGGCGAGCGCAGCGACGAGGATCAGCGGCCCTGCGAGTGGCGCGACGGGTTCAGGTCCTTCGGCCGGGGGCACCCGGCCAGGCTACGAAGGACGCGGCTGACAGACGGGACACCAGTAGGAGCTGCGCGTCGAACCGCCCGGCCCGGCCGGCGCGTATTCGATCGCACCGTCGCACCGCGGGCAGCCGCCGTGGTGGCGGCCGTACACGGCAAGGCCCTGATTCGTGACGGTGGTCCGGCGCGGTCCGGGCCGCGCGTTGGCGCGCAGCTGCCGGTGCGCGGTGGTCCACAGCCGACGCCGGGTCGGCGCGTCGACGGTGCCGATCGGCGTCATCGGGTGGACCCCCACGGCGAACAGCGTCTCGCTCTTGAACACGTTGCCGATGCCGGCGGCGATCCGCTGGTCGAGGAGCACGTCGGCCACCGGGAGGTCGGCCGCGGCGAAGCGGTCGATGCGCAGGAGCACCTCGTCGAGGTCCGGGTGCTCGTCGCTGAGGTCGGGGCCGAGATGGTCGACCGGTGTGGGCCCACCGTCGCGGACGAACGTGCGGATCGTCGGCGCGGCGTAACAGAGCGCGTGACCCTCGGCCACGGTCAGCACGACACGCAGCTTCGGCCCGGGCCGCGGGGTGCGCGCGGCGGGCATCGTGGTCCACCACCCGCCCATACCGAGGTGCGTGTCGAGCGTGAGGCCGCGGTCGAGCTCGATCAGCAGGTGCTTGCCGACGGCACGCACCGACTCCACGATCTGCCCGGCACGCGGCGCGAGCACGAGAGCCTTGCGGAACCAGACGTGCTCGAGCCGGCGTCCCTCCAGCAGGGGCGCGATCCGCAGCTCCGCCTGGCGCAGCGTGTCTCCCTCGGGCATCGCCGGACGCTACGCGCGCACTCACGACCCTCCGCCATGCGCACGCCGGACCGTGGCGGCCGCGACCGTGCGAGACTCGGCGCCGATGGAGGTGGTGACCGGGGCCGGGGCCGGATTCCTGCTCGCCGTGCTGTGGTTCGACCTCATGTTCGACGTGCAGGTACGGCGCGATCCGGTCGATCCGGCCGCCGTGCGCAGCATCGCCGGCTACTACCGGAGGGTCACCACCGATGCGCGTCCGATGAACCGGCTCGTCGCGGTCGCCATGCTCGTCACCCTCGTCTCCATCGTGGTCCAGGTCGCGACCGCGGCCGCGGGCGATACGTCGTGGTGGAGCGTGCTCGCGCTCCCCTTCGCGATCGGACCGATCGTGCTCGCCGGGACGCGGACCGTCCCGAGCGCGGTCCGGCTCGGAGGGACGACCGCGTCCGGCCCGCCGGAGCTCGCGCTCGCCCGCCGCATCCTCGCCGACCACCTGCTCTGCTTCGCGGGCATCGCCGTGGTCCTGGTGGTGCAGATCGTGCTCGTGGCGACCGCCTGATGCTGATCCCGCTCCGCACCCTCGAGGAGATCGCCGCCGGTCGGGTGGACCTCGCGTTCCGCCGTTGGGCGCGCCCGATGGTGAAGGTGGGCGGGTCACAACGCACCGCCGTCGGGGTGGTGGCCTTCGACCGGGTCGACGCCGTGGACCTCGAGGACGTCACCGACCGCGAAGCTCGCCGCGCCGGTTTCCAGGACCGCGATGCGCTCGCCACCGAGCTCGCTCGCCACCGTGACGGGCAGCTGTACCGGATCCGGCTCCACCGGGAGGGGGACGACCCGCGCCTCGCCCTCCGTGAGCACGCCGAGCTCACCGACGACGACGTCGCGACGATCACGGCCCGACTCGATCGACTCGATCGGGCGAGCAGCCGCGGCGCGTGGACGCGCGCCACGCTGGCGCTCATCCGCGACCGGCCGGCCGAGCGGGCACCCGACCTCGCCCTCTCGGTGGGCCGCGAGACGCAGCCGTTCAAGCTCGACGTCCGCAAGCTCAAGAACCTCGGCCTGACGATCAGCCTCCGTGTGGGCTACGAACTGTCGCCACGCGGCCGCGCCTACCTCGACCGCACCGGACCCGGGAGCGCACGATGAGCGGACTCGACCCGATGATCGCCCGCCGCACCTGGCGCACCGTCGAGCCCCTGCACGGGATGATCTACTTCACCCCAGAGGCCGCGACCGCCTTCGACGCGCTCGGGCTCGTCGGACGGATGGGGTACTTCGGCTCGCGGGCCGCACCGATGGGCACGGTGGATGCCGAGGTCGTGATCGCGACCTTCTACAACTTCCATCCCGACCTCGTGCGCGCGTCGATCCCCGCGGCGTGGGAACGTGCGACGCCGGCCGTGATCCTCGCGGCGCGGCTCGGTGCCGCGGACGCCGCGCTGCGACGTTCGCTCCCGGACGCGATCGGCTCGCCCGAGCTCGCCGAGGCCGCGTCCCTGGCCCGGCGGGCCGCCGAGGCCGCGAGCGCCCACGTGGAGGGTCGTCCACTCTTCGCCGGGCACGTCGCGCTCCCCTGGCCCGACGACGACCACCTCGTGCTGTGGCACGCGCAGACGCTGCTCCGCGAGTACCGCGGGGACGGTCACATCGCCGCGCTGGTGACCGCAGGCCTGTCCGGGCTGGAGGCGGCGGTCACCCATGTGGCCACCGGGGACGTGCCCGGAGCGGTGCTCGCGTCGACGCGCGCCTGGCCCGCCGCGGAATGGGATGCGGCAGTCGAGGGTCTTCGTGCGCGCGGCATCCTGGAGCCCGGCGACGAGCTCGTGCTCACGGAGACGGGTCGCACCCAGCGGCAGTGGATCGAGGACGCGACCGACGTCGCCGCGGTCGCGGCCTACGAGCCCCTCGGCGACGACGGCTGTGCGCGCCTGCGCGCGCTCACCCGTCCGTGGAGCCGGGCGATCGTGGACGGCGGGCTGCTCGCGCCCCGCTCCTAGTCGGCCGGCGCCGCGCCGGGCACGGGCCGGTCGACCGGGATCAACGGCACCTCCGGGTGCTTCACGAGGCCGCGCGACACCCAGTTGTGACGATCGGCCCAGACGAGCATGGGCGGGAGCACGACCAGCGCGCTGAGCAGCGCGACGGCCACGTTCACCGCGACGATGACGCCGAAGTCGCGCAGGAGCGGCAGCGACGACGCCGACAACACGGCGACCCCCGAGATCGCGGTCAGGCCGGAGACGATGAACGCCCGGCCGGTGCGCGCCGCCGCGACGTCGACCGCATCGCGGGGCTCGAGCCCGCGCCGTCGCTCCTCGACGAACCTCAGCAGGATCAGCGACGTGAACTCGGTGCAGGCCGCGACGACCAAGGGTCCGCCCACCGCCGTCATCGGACTGAGGGTGAAGCCGGCGAAGTACGCGAAGAGCGACGCGGCTCCGACCGCGATCAGCACGGGCACGAGGGACAACAGCGATCGGATGATGGACCGCAGCCGGATGGCCAGGAAGAGGAACACGAACGTGATCGCGAGGTAGGTGAGCAGGATCCGGTTCGACTCGAGGTTGTCGAGGAGGCCCACGCCGACGACCGCGAGGCCCGACGGCGTGGCGCGAATCCCGGCCGGCGGCTCGAGACGCTTGCGGATCTCCTTCACCACGACCGCGCGCTTGGCGAGCGACGCGGGTGTGGTGGCGAAGATGAGGTTGCTCGCCTTGCCGTCCTTGCTGACCGTCGACTTCTGGATCCCGGGCGGCGCCGACTCGAACACCTGCTTCACCTGGTCGCCCGTCGGTGGCACCGCTCGCGTGCCCGGCACCTCAGTGAGGAAGCTGACGATGCTGACGATGCTCGACGCGTTCGCCAGCACCCGCTTGTCGGGCGGCACCGCCTTGGCGTCGGCCGGGCACTGCTCGGGGCGCGCGCCGCGTCGCCGTAGCGACACAGCTGCTCGGTGGTGAACCCGTCCATGAACTTCACGGACTTGTCCGAGAACGCATCCTTCGACACCACGTACATGCCGAGCTCGCTCGAGATCCCGGCCTGGCGCTCGATCTTGTGGATGGTCTGCACCGCCTGGGACGACGGGTTCACCCACTCGATGGGATCGGTCTGGATCTCGAGCTTGTTCTCCACGAGCACACCGCCGACGAAGACGATCAGCGCCGCCACGGCGAGGAACGGCGCCACCTTCCAGGTCAGGCTGCCGAGCCACACGACGAGCCGGCCGAGCGGACCCTCGCGATAGTCGCGCCGCTTCGTGGGCGACCGGTACTCACGGATGCCGAGCGCCGAGAGCGTGCCGGCGATCGAGCAGAAGCAGATCGCGGCGACGCCGACGGCCAGGAGCAACCCGAAGCTGCGGATCATCGGCACCTTCGAGAACCGCAGGGCCGCAAAGGCGAAGATCGCGTCGAACGTGACCACGAGCAGGGCCGGGCCGAGGTTGCGGGCCGACTCCTGGATCGGATGCTCGGAGTGGTCGATGACGACCTCCTCCTCGACGCGCGCGTGCATCTGGATCGAGTAGTCGATGCCGATCCCCAGCATCACCGGCAGCCCGCTGATCGTGACGAGGGTGAGTGGTATCCCCAGATACCCCGCGAGCCCGAACGCCCAGATCACGCCGATGAGCACGATGCCGAGCGGCAAGAGGCGCCAGCGGACGTCGAACAGCACGAGGAGGATCACGATCATGATCGCGACCGCGATGCCGCCGAGGAGCAGCATCCCGCCCTTGAGGTACTTGTTGATGTCGTTCAGCAGTACCGCCGCACCGCCGGTGACGATCGTCGCGTGCGGGAAGCTCACCGGCTTCATGGTCGCGATCGTGTAGTCGGCGCCGCGCCCCTCCTGCTCGATCGAGGCGTTGCCCTGCAGTCGCGTGATGATCAGTGCGTGCCGCTGGTCCGGGAAGAACGGCAACAGCGCCTTGCGGATCTCGCCCTGGTTGTCGATCAGGAGGAACTTGACCCAGTCCTGATTGGCGATCGTCTGGTCGGCGCAGGGCACCTTGGCCGCGCGCGTGAGCGTCGTGCTGGCGTCCGCGAGGCGCTTGGCCTGGTCCGCCGCCGGCGCCCGACTCTGCGCGTCCAGCGTCGCCTTCCCGGCGATGCTCTGCGTCAGGTCGCAGGTCTTGCTCGACACCAGGTTGTTCGACAGGTTCAACGCGTCGACCGGCGTGATGACGCCGAGGATGTCCTTCTTGTTGGCCGCCAGCTTCTTGCCGGTGGCGACGAGCTTGGGCCGGTTCTGGTCGTTGAGGAGCTCGGCCACCGTGTGGCCCTTGTCCATGGTGATGACGGTCAGCATCGCCTCGCCACCGAAGAGCTTCTGGTACGCGACGTTGTCCTTGTAGACCTGGTCGGTCGTGTTCAGGTAGGCGTCCTGGCCCGAGGTGAACTCGAGTCGGGTGATCCCCGCCCCCAGGGTCACCGTGATGAGGAGGCCGATGATCGAGACCAGACCCGCGCGCTTGCCGAGCGTCACGGCCAGCCACGACCAGAACCGCTCCATACGCTGCTTCATGCAAGTGCCTCCCCACGCCCGCGGCTGCGGAGGCTAGCGACGGGCCGCACGCTCCGACAGGGACGAAGGACCCGATTGCCGGCGCGTGGACCCGGTACACTCCCCCGGCCCGGGTCTCGCGCCCGTAGCTCAGCTGGATAGAGCAGTGGACTTCTAATCCGCCGGTCGGAGGTTCGAGTCCTCCCGGGCGCGCCGGCGACGGAACACCACCGTCGCCCGGACGCGGCGGCGGTGCCGTCGCTCATGGTGGCCGTAGCTCAGTCGGTTAGAGCGCCTGGTTGTGGTCCAGGAGGTCGGGGGTTCGATTCCCCTCGGTCACCCCAATCAACGCGACGCCTGGCGTCGCGCGCCCTGACGTCAGCCGCTGATCAGGCGGCTCGGCGAGCCGACACGCACGAGGACGCCGTCCGCATCGGAGCGGCTGGACTCGTACATCCCCCGCTCCTCGTGCTCGGGAGCGTTCCCGGCTTCGCCGGTGTCATCGCGCATCGGGAACGTCGTCGCGTCGCCATCAGGAGAGCACGGCAGTGAGGGCGGCCTCGAGCGTCGGGTGCGTGAAGGCGTACCCACTCGCCTCGAGCGCACGGGGCAGCACCCGTTGGCCCTCGACGAGGACCCGCTGCACGAGCTCGGCCCCGTACAGGACCTTCAGCGGCGTGAGCGGCGTCGGCAGGACGGTCGGACGGTGGACGGCGGCACCGAGCGCCTTCGTGAACTCCGCGTTCGTGACCGGCTTCGGGCCGGTGGCGTCGAGAGGACCGTGCAGCGTCTCGGTGTCGATCGCGTGGAGGATCGCACCCACCTCGTCGGTGATCGAGATCCAGCTCATGTACTGACGACCGGAGCCGATGCGCCCGCCGAGCCCGAGTCGGAACGGGGTCAGCATGCGTGCGAGCGCGCCCCCTTCCTTGCTCAGCACGATGCCGGTGCGCAGGTGGACAGTGCGGATCCCGGCGGACTCGGCGGCGGCTGTCGCCGCCTCCCACGCCACACACACCTCGGAGAGGAAGTTGCCCGGCGGCGGCGGCGGGCTCGCCTCGGTGAGGATCTCGTCACCCCGGTCGCCGTAGAAGCCGACCGCGCTGCCCGAGACGAGCACCCTCGGGCGCCGCGCCAGCTCCGCGATCGTCGTGGCCGCGAGCTGGGTACCCCGGACGCGGCTCTCGAGGATCCGCTCCTTCTGCTCCGGCGTCCACTTCCGCTCCCCCAGGCTCTCGCCCGCGAGATGCACCACCGCGTCGACACCTTCGAGCGCGTCGCCGTCGATCGTCCCCGCCATCGGGTCCCACCGTGCGTCCGCATCCGAGCCGCGTCCGACGGTGACGACGCGATCGCCGCGACCGCGCAACGCGTCGGCGAGCGCGGAGCCGATGAGTCCACTCGCACCGGTGATCGCGACGTCCATGGGGCTCCTCGGGTCGGGACCCTCACGGTACGCGTGTCCGCAACGGTTGGCGGGTTCGGAGCGGGCGTCCACTAGATTCGCCCCGCGCCGCTAGCTCAACTGGTTAGAGCAACAGACTCTTAATCTGTAGGTTGTGGGTTCGAGTCCCACGCGGCGTACCAGACGCTTCATCCGCAGGCTGTCGGTTCGCATCCGCACCGGCGCACTCGTTCGGACGCCGGGACGCCGGCTCGGCCAAGATCGCGACCCATGTCCAGCCGATGGTGGGGACTGACCCGCCGCCAGACCCTGGTCGTGTTCGGCGCCACGATCGTGATCGGCGTCCTCGTCGCCCTCGTGCTCGGCGGGAGCGGGACGACGTCGGAGCCGGCTGCGAACGTGGGCGGGCCCACGCGCACCCGGCCCGGCACCCCAGGCCGCGTCGACGCGGTCTGGGCCTTCGGATTCGAGACCCTCCGCTTCGACGAACGGCTGCGGCGCCCCGAGCAGCTGGTCGGGGTCGACGGATTCGGATCCGTCTTCGGCGTGCACGGCCGGACCTTCATGTACGACGCCGCCAGCGGCCGGATCGGCGTCCTCCGCAGCACGACCAACCGCCTGGCGACGCTCGGCACCGCGCCGCGCGGCACCGCACAGGACGACCTCTTCGCGCCCACCATCGCGGTCGACGGCAGCGCGCTGTGGCTCGCGTCGGCGCCGGGCCAGCTCACACGGTTCGGGCTCGGCACGAGGCACGCCGACGCGCCGATCGCACTCGTCGATCGCAGCGGTCAAGCCCCCGTCGCCACTGGTGTCGTCGCGCGTGCCGGGGTGGTGTACACCGCGACCCAGGACGGGACCGGCATCAACGTCGCACGGGTCGACGCCGCGACCCGCCGGGTCACTGCGACCGCACACGTCGATCTCGCGCCGGCGTCCACGCTCGACGGTCTCGCCACCGACGGGAGCAACGTCTGGATCGTCGCCGCCGGGACCGTCCACGCGCTCGACGCAACCGGTCTGACCTCGGGGCGCACCATCTCCGTCGGCGCAGCGGCGCCGAGCTCCGTGAAGGGGGCGGTCGTCGCCGGCGGTGCGCTGTGGACGCTCGTGGAGAACGGCGCCGCCCTCGCCCGCATCGACCTCCGCACGGGAGCGGTGAGCACGGCCTTGAAGATCCTTCCGCGCGCCCCGGGCACGTTCCGCATCCCCGCCGCGCTGGTCACGGACGGGCGGCACGTGTGGGCCATGGTCCAAAAGCGCGACGCGACCGACGATCACAGCGTCCGCATCGTCGGCTACGACGCGACGCGCCGGCGTCCCACCCCCGCAGTCGATCTGCCGTCCCAGCTCTTCTTCGGAGGGCTCGCCGCCACCTGACCCCGCCGTCGGGCCGGTACCCCACCCGGTCCGCCGCAGGCGTCCGGCCGAACCAGGACTACCGTTCCGGGATGCCGGGCGTCGTGTGGAGGAATCGCCGTCGCCTCGCGCCCCTCCTGCTGCTCGTCGCACTGCTGACCGCGACACCGCGTTCGGGCGGCGCACGGTCCGTGCTCGAGCCGTCGGGCCACCGAACCGCGCTGGATCGCGCCCACGCCCTCTCGGTGTCGGACCACGCGGCGACGGCGCCGAGGGCGGACGACCGCCGTCCGCTCCCGCTGGGCAGCCTGCCGACGGTCCTCACCGCCGCGTTGCTCGCGCTGCTGCTCGCCCACGTCGTCAGCGAGCACCGACTCCCCGTCGGCCGCCGCTGGTCGGCGTTCCGCCGGCGCGCACCGCCCCTCCTCCGGACCGCGTCCTGACGCGCGCCGAGCCGAACCGGGCTCGGCCTCACTCGGCCGCACCGCGGCCGGCTCCGAAGGAGACCCTCCATGACCATCGACACCGACACGCGCGCTCGCGCGCACCACCGGATGCGGCCCGAGCCGGCATCCGTCGCACCGGGAGCCGGACGTGGCTGACCACCACGCCACCGTGCTCGGCGCCGCCGAGGGAACCGGCGCAGAGATCGCGTGGGTCGTGATCTACGTGCTCTGCTGGATCCTCATGATCGCTCCGTTCGCGCTCTGGTGGGCCGGGGTGCGCACACCACGATCCGAACGCGGGGGCCGAGCCACGGAGTCCGCCTCCCGTGATGCGGGCCACCCCTCCGCGACCCAGGCGCTCGACGACACCCCGGCACGCGCGGCCGGCTGAGCGGGACGGCCGCCGGCCGTACCATCGGACGATGGATGCGGTCGGCGGCTACCTGGCGGCGTTGCGCGCCGGCAACTGGGACGCACTGCGCGCCCGGCTCGCACCGGACGTGGTGCGCCACGGTCCGTACGGCGACGACTTCTCCGACCGCGACGCGTACGTCGCATTCCTCGTCGAGACGTTCGCGGTGCTCGGCGACTACGAGCTCGAGGTCCACCGATCCTTCGGCACCCCGGACCGAACGTGCGTGGAGCTCGTCGAGACCGCCACCGTCGGCGGCCAACGGCTCCGCACCGAGGAGGCGGTTCTGTTCGGCATCACCGACGGCCTGATCACAGAGATCCGGGTCTTCCTCCAACGCTCCACACCGCTCTCGTCAGGCGGGTAGCGCGCGCTCGACGGCGTCGGCGGCCACGCGTCCGGCTGCGGCCAGCGGTTCCACGGAACGTGTCGCGCGCGCGATGACGAACGCACCCTCGAGGCCGCCCACGATCGCGAACGCCAGCGCGCGCGCCGCGTCACGGTCGACGCCCGCGGCCTCGAGCCGGCTCGTCGCCGAGGCGATCCACGCGTCGAACACCTCGGCCGTGGCCACGCGCAGGGTCTCGTTCGTGCTCGCCACCTCGAGCGCGACCGTCGCGATCGGGCACGCGTCCTCGTAGCCGGTGTCCTCCAGCACCGCGGCTGCGCCGTCGAACACCGCGTGGACGCCGGAGACCACGTCGGGCGCGGCGTCCCAGACCGCTTCGACCAGGACCTGGTACCCCGCGCCCGAGGCGCGTACGACCTCCGCGCCGAGCGCCTCCTTGCCGCCTGGGAAGAAGTGATAGAGCGACGCGAGCGGCGCGCCCGCGCCGCTCGACGATCTGCTTCACACCCGTCGCGTGGTACCCCTGATGCCGGAAGAGACCAGCGGCGGAGTCGCGGATGCGGTCGCGCGTTCCAAGCGCGCTCATGCGACCCGCTCGCGTCGCATGGTGACGATTGCGGCGATCCCGAGGTAGAGCCCGGCGCCGATCTCGCACCCCGCGGCGAACCACGAGAACCCGGTCACGTGCGGCGCGTGGTGCGCGCCGGTGAACGAGTCGCTGAAGCTGCTCCAGTGAGGCAGCACGTGCGCGGCGGTGAAGCCGATCGCGCTCGCGAAGCCGAGGACGGCGGCGAACACCGGCGCGAGCCGGTGGCGCGTGAAGATCAACACGAGCGTCACGATCGAGAGCGCGATCTGGACGTTGCCGGCCCAGAACACCGTCGGGGTCAGGACGTCCATCCCCCGGCGGAAGTGGTCGGCGCCGTGGATGACCAGCGCGATCGCGAACACCACCCCGGCGGTGCGCAGGGGCTCGGACCGCCGGCCGGTCACCGACGAAGGGGCGGAGGTGTGGGTCGTCATGCGACGATTCTAGATAGATCGCTCTAGTGGCTCGCCAGCTCTGCCGATCCCGGCCCGGGACCGGCCGGATCGGCCATGCTCGGGCCGTGCGCGTCGGCGTCTGCATCATCCCCACGGATCCCTGGCCCACTGCGGTCGCACAGGCCCGGCACGTCGAGGCGTTGGGCTTCGACCACCTCTGGACCTACGACCACCTGTCCTGGCAGCACTATCGCGACCGACCCTGGTTCGGTGCGATCCCCTGGCTCGCCGGTCTCGCCGGCGCGACCGAGCGCATCCGCCTCGGCACGCTCGTGTGCTCCCCCAACTTCCGCGAGCCCCTCACGCTCGCGAAGGACGCCATCGCGCTCGACCACGTATCGGGCGGCCGCTTCGTGCTGGGGGTGGGGGCCGGCGGTGTGGGCTGGGACGCCACCGTCTACGGCGGCGAGCCGCTCGGGCCCGCCGCGCGTCACGCGCGCTTCGCCGAGATGGTCGAGGCGCTCGACGGTCTGCTCACCCACGGTGCGTACTCCTACGAGGGCGCGCACTACGTGATCCACGACGCCCGCACGCTTCCGGGACCGCTCCAGCAGCCGCGGCTGCCGCTCGCGGTCGCCGCCGCCGGGCCGAAGGCACTCGCGCTCACGGCGCGCCACGCCGACGCCTGGATCACCATCGGCGACCCCTGGCGCGACCCGAGTCCGGCCGGCATCGAGCGGGCGGTGCGCGACCAGACGCGCCGGCTCGAGGACGCGTGCGCGACGATCGGACGCGACCCCGCGACGCTCGACCGCATCCTCCTGACGGGCGCAGGTGACGACCGTCCGCTCGCGAGCGTCGATGCGTTCGTCGACGACGCCGGCCGGTTCGGCGCGCTCGGGATCACCGACCTCGTCGTCCACCACCCACGCGCCGAGGACCCGCACTGGGACGACCCACCCGACCGCCTCGATCGGATCGCCTCGGTGCTCCCCGACCTGCAGGCGACGTAGGACTAGGCCGACGCGTCGAAGCGGTCGAGCATGATCACGGTCGCGTCGATCGTGCGCGTCGTGGGGCCGAGGAGCCGCACCGTGTCGGCCGATCCCGGCCAGGTGTGTCCTCCACCCTCGATCACGAACAGCTCGATGCGGGGCTGCGAGGCGTAGAGCAGGTGACGCACGTCGGCGCCGATCGTCGTGACCGTCGGCTCGGTGGTCACGTCGTTGGCACGTGCGTACGCCGTCATGACGTCCTCGACCGGCGGCAGCACGAAGGGTGGTCCGATGCGTCGTGGGCGCAGCCCGTCGCCGCCGGGCCGCAGCTCGGCGAAGCGCGAGCTTCCGCGATACGGGACGATGCGGTCGGCGGTCCCGTGGAAGGCGCAGACCGGCAGCCCGGCGACGGGGCGAGCCGGGATCGCGTTCACACCTGCGACCGGCGCGACACCGGCCAACGCGTCCGGCCAGACCTCGGCGAGGGCCATCGACATCGCTGCGCCGTTCGAGATCCCGCTGGCGAAGACGCGACCGGGATCGATCGGGTGCGCGACCGCGACCTCGTCGAGCACCGATCGCAGGAACGCGGCATCGTCGGGGCCGGGCAGACGCGGGAACGTCCAACGGGGGATCCGCCCCGTCCCGTGCGGCGTCACGACGACGTACCCCCGCTCGCCGCCGAGCTGCGGCAGCCGGCTGTAGTGCGCCTGCTGCACGAGGTTCGACGTGAAGCCGTGGAGGTTCAGCACCACCGGGCATCCGTTCGCCGGCGGCGGACCCGCGGGCACCGTCAGCAAATACTGGCGGCCATCGGGGCGCACCCGTCGCTCGGTGCGGGCCGGCAGCGGCGCACTGGGCGACCGCCACGCCCGCCGGTCGCGGAGGCGGAAGCGACCGGGCGGTGGGATCGACACGTGGTCATGATGCCGCGACCGGTCTCCGACGCCGGCATCCCGCGGGCCAGACTGCAGCCATGACCCGCAACCTGCTGCTGCTCGCGCACATCGCCGCCGTCGCGGCAACTGGCACTGGCGCGGCTTCGTGCTCGTGGGCATCGCGATGGTGATCGTGGGCGGCATCACCGGCGTGGCCGGGTTCGACCGGCGGAATCTCTCCGCTCACGATGCTGGCGATGATCGACAAGTGGAAGGCATTCTGAGCGCTCACGCCGCGGGGTCGAGGACCACCTTGCCCACCCCACCGGCGCGCGCGTGGAACAGCTCGTAGGCCTCGGCGCCCTCGCTCAGCCCGAGGTGATGGGTGACGACGACCTCCGGGTGGAGCCGACCGGACTGCGTCAAGGCCAGCAACGCCGGGAGCTCGCGCTGCACGGAGCAGAGCCCGATCGCGAACTCGAGCTCGTTGAACTGGGCGAGCGCCATGTGCATCGCGAAGTTCGCGCTCTGGTTCACGCCGACGACCGACACGCGCGCGCCGCGGGCCGCGATCTTCATCGCGAGGTCGATGGTCGCATCGGCACCGACCGCCTCGAGCACGACGCCGGCGCCGCGACCGCCGGTCATCTCCCGCACCGCGACCTTGGGGTCGCCCTCCACCGGCTCGGCGCCGAGCGCGGCCGCCGCGGCGCGACGCTCGGGCACGAGGTCGATTGCCAGGACACGCGACGCGCCCATGATCTGCGCCGCGAGGACCGACATGATGCCCACGGGCCCGAGCCCGATCACGGCCACGACGTCGCCCGGCTCGATCCGCGCCCGGCGGGCGCCGTACCAGGCGGTGGGTGCGTTGTCGGTGAGCACGAGCGCGGCGTCGTCGGACACGCCCTCGGGGATCGCGACCAGGTTCCCGTCGGCGCTGGGCACCGCGACCGCCTGGGCCTGACTCCCCGGGAGCAGCGCACCGAGCCCGTAGCAACCGGAGCGGTGGCGCTCGCAGCCCAGGACGTACCCCGCCCGGCACGGACCGCACGTCGCACAGCCCACGGACCCCGGTACGAGCACGGAGTCACCCACCCGGAAGCGGGTCACGGCGCGTCCGACCTCCACCACCTCGCCCACCGCCTCGTGACCCACGCAGAACCCGAGGTCCGGGCTGAAGCCGTGGCCCTCGTAGATGTGGAGGTCGCTCCCGCAGATCCCGCACGCCCGGACGGCCACGACCGCCGCTCTCGGCGTCGAAGGGCTGCGGATCGGCGACGTCGGCGACGCGGACGTCGAACGGGCCGTGGTACGTGAGGGCGCGCATCGACCTTTCTTAGCCGGTACCCGCGACCTCCGTGGCCCCGAACGGCGCGCGGCTACGGTCGCCCGTCGTGCAACCGCTCGACGGATTCCGACTCGACGGCCAGGTCGCGCTCGTCACGGGCGCGAGCTCGGGGCTCGGCGCCCGCTTCGCCCGCGTGCTCGATGCCGTCGGCGCGCGTGTGGCGATCACGGCCCGGCGCCGCGACCGGCTCGACGCCGTCGCGGCCGGGCTCACCGATCCGATCGTGGTCGAGTGCGACGTGACCGATCCCGTTGCGAGCGCCGAGCTCGTGCCCCGGGTGCTGGACGCAGCCGGCCGAATCGACGTGTTGGTGAACAACGCCGGCCGCAGCGAGCCGATGCGCGCGCTCGACGAGCCGGTCGATCACTTCCGTGCGACCGTCGAGGTGAACCTGGTCGCGCCCTTCGCGGTGGCCCAGGCCACGGCGCGCGCCATGGTCGAGCACGCGATCGCCGGCCGGATCGTGAACATCGTGTCCATCTACGCGCTCACCGGGATCGGGCGTGTGCCCGAGGCGTCCTACTCCGCGTCGAAGGGCGGTCTGCTCAGCCTGACCAGGGAGCTGGCGAGCCAGTGGTCCCGCAAGGACATCCGCGTGAACGCCCTCGCCCCGGGCTGGTTCCCGAGCGAGATGACCGAGGACCTCTTCGCCGACGAGCGCCTCACCGACTGGGTACGTGACCGGACGCCGCTCCGACGGCCCGGGGCCGAGCACGAGCTCGACGGCGCCCTCCTCTTCCTGTGCTCCGACGCGAGCAGCTACGTGACCGGGCAGGTCCTCGCGGTCGACGGCGGCTGGTCCGCGATCTGACCCGGAAACCGGGCGCGATCGGCTCCCGGCGGGCCTCAAGATCGGGACAGAAGGGTCGATGTTCCTACCGTGGACCCGACGCGCCCCGACACCCCGACGCGCGCCGAGTTCCTGCGGACCAGAAGCCCGACCGCGCCCGGCGTCGAGGCGTCGTTCGTCTCGCTGATGCTCGAGCACGCCATGGACGGCATGTGCCTCATCCGCGACGACGGCACCATCCTGGCCACCACCCCCGCCATCGACCGCATGCTCGGCCTCGAACCCGGCTCCATGGTCGGGACCTTCGGGCTCGAGCGGGTCCATCCCGACGACCAGCACGCCGCCCTCGAGGCGCTCGCCGGGCTCGCCAGTGGCGTCGAGGACGACGGCGAGTACCAGGTCTTCCGGTTCCGTCACACCGACGGGCACTGGGTCGTCGTCGAGCTGATCACCAACGCACAGCCGATGGACCTCCCCGGCATCGCGGCCGGCACCTTCGTGCTCACCGTGCGCGACGTGTCCGAGGTGCACGCGGCGCGGCTCGCTCTCGTGCAGAGCAGGAAGCGGCGCGAGCTGCTCGCGTCGGTTGCGGCGCGATTCGTCGACGCGCTCGACTCCGAGATCGACCAGGCCGTCGAGGACGCACTCACCGCGATGGTCCGACACACCGGCGCCGACCGCGCGTCGATCGTCCGACTCACCGACGACGGCGAGTCGGCGATCCGTACCCACGGGGCCACCCGGCCCGGCTCGCGCTTCTTCGTCGACGCCGGCGTCCCGCTGCCCATCGGCAGCTTCGCCGGATGGCGCGACCTCCTCCTCGACCAGCAGGGCGTCCTCGTCGACGCTGCGCACCCGATCGGCCCGGGGTTCGACGGCGAGCGCGCCGCGCTCGGCGACCCCCGCCCGTCCGACGGCGCCATCCTCGCCGTCCCGCTCGTGCGCGCGGCCTCCGTGATCGGCTACCTCGGGCTCGATGTCCTCGGCCGCCGCCACACCTGGCACGAGGACGACAGTGAGCTGATCCGGGTCGCCGCCGACGTGATCGGCTCCGCGCTCGCCCGGCGCGACGCGGCCGAGGAGTCGCGCGCCGTGGAGGCACGGTTCCACGCGCTCGTCCAGAACTCCGGCGACGCGCTGATCGTCATCGACGAGCACGCGGTGATCAGCCACCTACCGCTCGGCAATCGACTGTTCGGGTACACCGCCGAACAGCTCCTCGGGACGAACACGCTCGATCTCGTCCATCCGGACGACCTCGACTTCGCGGCCGCCGAGATGATCCGGGCCGTCACCGAGCCCGAGTACGTCGCGACCAATGCGATGCGGATCCGGCACGCCGACGGACACTGGGTGCCGATCGAGCTCATGGCGTCGAGCCACTTCGACGACCCGGCGATCAACGGCATCGTGATGAACGTCCGCGACCACACCGAGCGCGACGCGTACGCCGCCGCGTTGCGGAGCAGCGAGGAGCGGCACCGCACGCTGATCGCCAATCTCCCCGGCGCGGTGTACCGGTGCCGCGCGACCCCGCCCTACGAGGACGAGTTCGTCTCGGACATGATCGAGACGCTCACCGGCTACACGGCCGCCGAGTTCATCGCCGGCGAGGTCGTGTTCGACGACCTGATCCTCCCCGAGCACCGAGAGCGCACCGACCGCGAGCTCGGTGCCGCCGTCGGCGCGCACCGCTCGTTCATCATCGAGTACCCGATCCGGCACTGCGACGGATCGATCCGATGGCTGTCCGAGCACGGGCAGATCCTCTACGGCGACGACGCCGAGCCCGAGTTCCTCGAGGGCTTCATGTTCGACGTGACATCCCGGGTCGAGGCCGTGAACGAGACCCGCGAGAGCGAGACCAAGCTCGCCAACCTCATCGACAACGTTCCCGGCGCGGTCTTCCGCTGTGAGATCGATCCGCCGTACCGCGACGTGTTCATCAGCGACGCGATCGAGGACCTCACCGGCTATTCGGCGGAGGCGTTCGGTCCCGCGATGGAGCTGTACGACCTCATCGCACCCGAGCACCGCGACCTCATCGACGCGCAGATCGCCCACCACGTCGCCCTCGGTGAGCCCTACCTCATCGAGTACCAGGTGATGCACCGCGACGGCGGGCGCCGATGGGTGGAGGAACGGGGCCAGGCGATCGAGGACGAGGACGGGCGGCCGCGCTGGCTCGACGGCGTGATGATGGATCTCACCGTCCGCAAGGAGCTCGAAGAGCGGCTGGCCCACGACGCCGCCCACGACCCGCTCACCGGGCTGCCGAATCGAACCCTCCTCGTCGATCACCTGGAGGCGACCCTCGCGCGCGGTGAGCGCACGCGGCACGCACACAGCGGTGCTGTTCGTCGACCTGGACCGCTTCAAGCTGGTGAACGACGCGTTGGGCCACACGGCCGGCGACGAGCTCCTCGTGCACTTCACGCGCCGGCTCAACAGCGTGCTCCGCGATTCCGACATGGCGGCCCGGACGGGTGGGGACGAGTTCGTGATCGTCTGCACCGATCTCGAGAGCCCGACCGAGGCCGAGACCATCGCCGGTCGGGTGGCCGACGTCCTCGCCGACCCGTTCACCGTGCAGGGCCGGACCGTGTTCGTCACCGCGAGCATCGGCATCGCCCTCGCCGAGGCCGGCGCGCTCGCCGGTGACGTGCTGCGCAGCGCGGACGCGGCCGCGTACCGAGCCAAGGACCGCGGTCGGAACCGCTACGAGGTGTTCGACGACGCGCTGCGCGCCGCCACCACCGCCGCGCTCGAGGTCGAGACGGATCTCCACCGGGCGCTGGAGCGGCACCAGCTGTTCCTTCGCTACCAGCCGGTGGTCGAGCTCACCACGGGTCGACTCATCGGCGCCGAGGCGCTCGTCCGCTGGCAGCACCCCCAGCGTGGGCTGCTCACGCCCGACCAGTTCCTCCCGGCGGCCGAGGCGTCGGGGCTCGTCGTCGCGATCGGTCGCGAGATGCTGGACCTCGCCGCCGGCGCCCTCGCCGCGGTGCCGGTGGAGGCGCTGCCCTCGATCAACGTCAACGTGTCCCCCCGCGAGCTCGCGCAGCAGGACCTGGTCGACCGGATCCGCGAGGTGCTGAGCGCCAACGACGTCGACCCGCGCCGGATGTGCATCGAGATCACCGAGAACGCCGTCCTCGACGAGCTCGACACCGCGATCGAGACCCTCGATGCGATCCGCGACCTGGGCGTGCGGCTGGCCATCGACGACTTCGGGATCGGCTACTCGTCGCTCAGCTACCTGCGCCGCCTCCCGGTCGACACGGTGAAGATCGACCGGTCGTTCACGACGGAGCTCAACACCGACAGCAACGACGTCACGATCGTCGCGGGCATCATCGGCCTGGCGCGCGGACTCGGCCTGCAGGTGGTCGCCGAGGGCGTGGAGACCGAGCGCCAGGCGGAGATCCTCGTCGAGCTCGGCTGCGCACAGGGGCAGGGTTTCCTCTACTCGCCGCCGGTGGCCCTCGACGACCTCCTGCGCCTCCGCAACCACCCCGTGGTCGAACCGCGCGACGCACGCGACACTGACCGGCTCCGGGACGTGCGACCACCGACCCCTCGCAGGGACGTGCGACACTGACCGGCTCGCGAGCGTGGCGGAACGGCAGACGCGCCGGGTTTAGGTCCCGGTCCCTTCGGGGGTGAGGGTTCGACTCCCTCCGCTCGCACCCGGCGTCGTGCGCGCGGGCTACTTGCGCTTCTTGCGCTTCCCGAACCGGCGCTTCGGCTTCTCGAACTCCGCGAGGATGTCGGGCGCGGCGGCGTTCACGATGTCCTCGGCCTGGTCGAGCAACGCGGCGACGTCCTCGCTCATCGGCTCGGCCGGCGTCGGTGTGCCCAGGTCCCGGCCGACGCTGCCCACCTGCCACCCGGCGTCGAACATGCGCCGGCTGTAGCTCGGGCAGTCGTCCGGACACCGCCACGGCGCCTCGGGCGCGAGATCGAGGCGGCACTTCCGCACCGTCTCACCCTCGGAGTACGTGCGGGATTCGTAATGGCGGCAGTCCTGGCGCATCGACACGGGCGCAATGTTGGCAGACGGCGACCGACCGGTACGCGTCACGGGTCGGCCGACCTCTGTCCCTTCGGGTACCGGCTCGGCACCCGAGCGCACACTGGTCGACGAGATCACGCGTCCGCACCGGGACGGCACCCACCGTCAGCCGGTCCAGCCGGGCGCGCGCTCCAGGAGGTAGCGCGAGACGTTGAGACAGCGATCGAGGGTCTCGCAGGGAACCTCCTCGCCGTCGCGGATACGCAACAGGGACACACGTTGGTGACCCACGACCCGGAGTGACGTCTCGGGCGCGTCCGTCACCGACGGGTACGAGTCGATCGCGGAGACCTCCAGCGGGAGGTCGGGACCGCCCACCGCGGCGAGGTCGGTGGCGAGCACCAGCAGATCCGGCGCGTGTGGGAGGGGCGGCAGCGCCCAGGTGAACGAGAGCGGCAGGTAGAACTCGTCCGGCGGGTCGTCGAGGCCGTCACCCGCGATCACCGCGTCCTCGAAGCCGAGGAGCACACGCGGGTCGATCTCGAGCGAGAGGTAGAGGTCGACCGGACCGTCGCACCCCTCCTCGGGGTGCATGTCGACCTCCCAGTTCTGTCGCAGGGAGTAGCTCTCGACGAAGTGCCGCTCGTCGTGCACGTGGAAGCCGTGCTCGACGGCGTGGTCCTTGAGGTCGGCAACGAAGCCGGCGAGGTCGATGACCGCCATGCAGAGCCTCAGGCCACCGCGGCGACGACCGCGGCGATGGCGTCGTCGAAGGCGGCCTTGCCGGCGTCGATGAGGTCGAACATGGAGATGAACCCGTGGAAGAGACCCTCGTACATCGTCATCGCGACGGCGTTGCCGGCGCCGTGCAGCGCGTCGGCGTACGCGATGCCCTGGTCGCGCAGCGGGTCGTACTGCGCGGTGAGCACGAACGCCGGCGGGAGCCCGGCGAGATCCGCGGCGCGCAGCGGTGACACGCGAGGGTCGTCGCCCTCGGCGGGATCGTTGAGGTAGTGGTCGTAGAACCATCGCATCATGTCGCGGGTCAGGTAGTAGCCGTCCGCGTTCTCCTCCATCGACACCGACGTGAACTCGTGGTCGGTCACCGGATAGACGAGCAGCTGGAACCGGATCGTCGGACCGCCGTCGCGCGCCAGTTGGCTCATGACCGCCGCGAGGTTGCCCCCTGCGCTGTCCCCCGCGACGACGAGCCGGTCGGGATCGCCGCCGAGCTCGGCGGCGTGCTCCGCCACCCATCGGAGCGCGGCGTACGAATCCTCCACCGCGGCCGGGAAGCGGTCCTCCGGCCCCATGCGGTAGTCCACGGAGACCACGACCGCGTCCGCGCCGTCGGCGAGACGCCGGCAGGTGCCGTCGTGGGTGTCGAGCGAGCCCAGCACCCAACCACCACCGTGGTAGTAGACGACGACCGGCTTCGGCGCGTCGCCCTCGGGCCGGTACACCCGGACCGGGATCGGACCACCCGGGCCGGGGATCTCCCGGTCGGTCACCGACGCGAGCTCGATGCCGCTCGGCAGCACCGCGGCGTTCATCAACGCCCGGATCTCGTCCGGATCGGTCTCGGGCGTGAGGTCGCCGACCCCCATCGACTCGATCATGTCGATGACGACCTGGGCCTGGGGATCGAGCGGCATCCGGTGACTCCTGACCTGGTGAACCCGTCAGTGGGAGGCGTCAGCCTCGCGCAACCGCGCCGCCAGCGCGCGCAACGCCCGGCCGCGGTGCGACAGCGACTGCTTCTCGGCGAGGGTCATCTCGGCGAAGGTCCGGCCCCGGCCTCCCGCCGGCACGAACACCGCGTCGTACCCGAAGCCCTCGGTGCCACGCGGTGCGTCCGCGATGACCCCCTCGGCGACCCCGTCGACGGTCACCTCCGAGCCGTCGGCGCCGGCCAGGACGAGCACCGTCCGGAAGCGGGCGGTCCGCGCGTTGCGCATGGCCTTGGCCATCTCGGTGACGAGCTTCTCGACGTTGTCGGCGTAGGTGGCGTCCTCGCCGGCGTAGCGGGCGCTCCACACCCCCGGCGCGCCGCCGAGCGAGTCGACCTCCAGGCCGGTGTCGTCGGCCAGGGCGTCCTCGCCGGTGGCGTCGCGCAGCGCCTCGGCCTTGAGTCGTGCGTTCGCGAGCAGGGTGGTGCCCGTCTCCTCGACGTCGGGGACCGACGCCGGACGCGGGATCAGCTCGAGGTCGAGGCCCGCCAGCGCGTCCTCGATCTCACGGGCCTTGTCGGGGTTCGCGGTGGCGACGACGATCCGTCTCGTCATCCGTCCCGCTCCTGCGCCTGCGGCGCGGGCCGCTCGGGCCACGCTGCGCTCGTGCGGCGGCCGAGCCGGGTGGTGGCGCAGCTCATCGGGGCGGGGGCGGCACCGCCAGCAGCTCGCGCTGCAGGTCGAAGATCTCGCCGATGCCGAGCTCCGCGAGGCCGAGCATCGACTCGAGCTCGCCACGGCTGAAGGCGGCGCCCTCCGCCGTGCCCTGCACCTCGATGAACTTGCCCTCGCCGGTCATGACGACGTTCATGTCGACCTCGGCCGTCGAGTCCTCCGAGTAGTCGAGGTCCAGGCTCGGCAGCGCGGAGACGACGCCGACCGAGATCGCCGCGCACAGATCCTGGACGGGGTGGGCGGGGAGCTTCTTCGCCTCCACCAACCGTGAGCAGGCGTCGTGCAGCGCGAGGAACCCTCCGCAGATCGACGCGGTCCGCGTGCCGCCGTCGGCCTGGAGCGCGTCGCAGTCGACCGTGATCTGCACCTCGGCGAGCATCCGGAGGTCGGTCACGGCGCGCAACGACCGGCCGATGAGGCGTTGGATCTCCTGGGTCCGGCCGCTCTGCTTCCCCTTCGCCGCCTCACGCGACACGCGCTCGGGCGTCGAGCCGGGCAGCATCGAGTACTCCGCCGTCACCCAGCCCTTGCCGGTGCCACGCAACCACGGCGGCACCCGCTCCTCCACCGACGCGGTGCAGAGCACCCGGGTCCGGCCCATCTCGACGAGCACCGAGCCCATCGCGAGCTCCGTGAAGTCGCGGGTGAACGCGAGGGGGCGGAGCTGATCGGGTTCGCGTCCGTCGTTGCGGATGCCCATGGGGACCTTTCGTTCGTGGTTCGGGAGCGCGGATCGGTGCCGGCTCAGACCGGCACGGTCAGGTCGACCGTGGCGAGCGTCGCCGCGTCGCCGAAGGCCTCCGATCCTTCCGCAACCACGAGCGCCGGGTCGACCCGGGGCCAGAGGTGGGTGAGCACGAGCCGCTGCGCGCCGGCAGCCCGGGCGGCCGCACCGGCCTGCAGTCCCGAGAGGTGGATCGGCGACCGCCGGTCGGCGTGCTCGTAGCTCGCCTCCGACAGGACCAGCTCGGCCCCCGGGGCGAACGCGTCGACGCTCCAGTTGGGGCCGGTGTCCGACGAGTACACGATGCGCCGGCCGTCCGCGCCGGCCGCCTGCACGGCGAAGGTGGGCGGCGGGTGGTCGGTCCGGGAGAAGGCGAGGTCGATGGAGCCGACGGTGGCCCGGGCACCGTCCTCGATCGCGTGCCAGGCGAACGTGTCGCCCCAGTGCGCGAGCGTGCCCAGCCGCTCGTCGGCGCCCGCGGGCGCGTACACCGGCACGCCCGACCGCTCCAGTGCGTAGCGCAGCAGCACGTGGAGCCCGTAGATGTCGACGCAGTGGTCCGGGTGCTCGTGCGTGATGACCACCGCGCTGAGCTCACCGGGGTCGAGCTGGCGCTGCAGGTTCGTGAAGCTGCCGTGCCCGCAGTCCATCCAGATGCTCGTGTCGCCGTCACGCAGCAGGTACCCGCTGCACGCCCCCGCCGGCGGCGCGTTGTACGAGCCCGAGCAGCCCAGCACCGTCAACTCCATTGCCACGCCTCCACCGCGCCGACCTCGGGGCCCAGGAAGCGGGCGCCGAGCGCGGCGAACCGCTCGGCGTCACCGGACGTCATGAATCGGTGCTCGGCGCGCTCGCCGGTGGCCTCCACCATGCGCAGCGCTGCGAACGCGGTCTCGTCGGCGCTCGACACGAGCACGACGTCGGGACCCATCACGTCGCCGATGGTGCGGGCGAGCAACGGGTAGTGCGTGCACCCGAGGATCAGGGTGTCGATCCCCGCGCGCCGGACCGGCGCGAGGAGACGCTCGGCGAGCACGTGCACCTGGTCGGAGTCGACGTCACCGGCCTCGACGAACTCGACGAAGCCCGGGCACGCCGCACACGTGAGGTGCACTCCCGAGCGGGCGGCCGCGCGCTGGTAGGCGCCGCTCGCGATCGTGCCGACCGTGCCGATGACACCGACCCGGCCCGTCTCGGTGACGGCGGCCGCCGCCCGCACGCCGGGCTCGACCACACCGATGACGGGGATGGCGAGGTGCGACGCGAGTGCGTCGAGCGCGACCGAGGTCGCGCTGTTGCACGCGACGACGAGCATCTGCGCGCCGCGGTCCACGAGCAGGTCGGCGATCTCGAGCGAGTACTTCAGGACCTCGTCGGCCGGCTTCGGGCCGTAGGGGAAGCGACCGGTGTCGCCGAAGTAGATCGTCGACGTACCGGGGAGCAGGTCGATGAGCGCCCGCAGGACGGTGAGACCACCGAGCCCGGAGTCGAAGACGCCGATCGGCGCGGCGGTCGGCCCCATCCCGGGCACGCTAATGGCCGTGCGCGGCGCGACCGAGCCGATCGGCCACGGCACGCCCGAGACCGCCCGGTGGCGGCGCGATCACGAGCACGACGTCGAGGCCGAGATCGTCGGCCTGGCGCAGCGCGCCGTACAGCTCGTGCGCGTACGCGATCGCGTCGACGGGGCGGGCGAGAGGGACGAGCGCCTCGGGCAGCTGCAGGCCGGCCAGATCCGACCGGAGCGCGAGGACGCCCGCCCGT
Source organism: uncultured Acidimicrobiia bacterium (assembly GCA_963756815.1). Lineage (GTDB taxonomy): Bacteria > Actinomycetota > Acidimicrobiia > IMCC26256 > JAENVU01 > JAENVU01. Next base: position 231,823 of record CAVWPR010000048.1, on the reverse strand, counting down.
CGTCCCTCGGCGTCCAGCTCCCCGGCCCGGTCACGGAGTGTGTCCGGCGTCACGAGCTCGACGACGGCCTGCGGGGCGTAGTGCGATGCGAGCGTCCCGGGCGCGCGCGTCGTGCCGCCGACCTCGGGAACGCTCCCGAGCAGGGACGCGAGCACCTCGAGCGTCACGCCGCCGACCCGCAACACCCGCGGCTCCGCGCCGGTGCAGTCGACGATCGTGGACTCCACCCCGACCGAGCACGGTCCCCCGTCGAGCACGACGTCGACGTCGGCGCCGAGATCACGGACCACGGCCCCGGCGGTCGTCGGGCTCACGCGTCCGAAGCGGTTCGCCGACGGCGCGGCGATGCCACCACCGAACGAGCGCAACAGGTCCAGCGCGAGTGGATGGTTCGGGACGCGCAGTCCCACCGTGTCGAGACCACCGGTCGCGAGGCGGGAGACGCGGGCCGCCGCGGGCACGACGATCGTGAGCGGACCCGGCCAGCAGTGCGCGGCCAGCGCACGGGCGGGGTCGGGCACCGCGCCCGACCAGTCGTCGAGCTCGGCCGCGTCCGCGAGGTGGACGATCACCGGATGATCGGGTGGACGTCCCTTGACCGCGTAGAGCCGCGTGAGCGCGGCGTCCGACGTCGCATCGGCGCCCAGCCCGTACACGGTCTCGGTCGGGAACCCGACGAGCCCGCCGCGCCGCAGCACGTGCACGGCCCGGCCGACGTCCGGGATCTCGGTCACGTCCGGCTGGTCACCAGTAGTTGATGCGGCTGGCGCGCTCCTCGACCACGTCGAGGTCGTCCGTCCATGCGCCCGAGGAGAGGTACTTCCAGCCGCCGTCGGGGAGGAGCGTGACGACGGTGCCGGACTCCATGCGCCCGGCGACCTTCGACGCGCCGGCCACCGCCGCGCCCGAGGAGATGCCGGCGAACACGCCGCACTCGTCGAGCAGCCGACGGGTCCACTCGATCGACTCCCGGTTGCGCACGATCGTCTTCCGGTCGAGCACCGACGGGTCGAAGATGGGCGGCACGAAGCCGTCGTCGAGGCTGCGCAGGCCCTGCACGAGCTCGCCCGCCGGCGGCTCGACCGCGACGACTCGCACGTCCGGATTCTGCTCCTTCAGGTACCGACCGACGCCCATGAGGGTGCCGCTGGTGCCGAGGCCGGCGACGAACGCGTCGACCTCCGGGCAGTCGCGCCAGATCTCGGGGCCCGTCCCCTCGTAGTGCGCGAGCGGGTTCGCCGGGTTGCCGTACTGGTAGAGGAAGACGTACTCGGAGTCAGCGTCGGCGATCTCCTGCGCACGACGGATCGCGCCGTTGCTGCCCTCCTCCCCCGGGCTGAGCGTGACCTCGGCACCGAAGATCTCGAGCAGCTGGCGACGCTCGACGCTCACGTTCTCGGGCATCACCACACGCAGCCGGTAGCCGCGCAGCTTCGCGACGAGAGCGAGGCCGATCCCGGTGTTGCCCGACGACGGCTCGAGAATCGTTGCGCCGGGTGCCAGCACGCCATCGGCCTCGGCGAGGTCGATCATCTTCTTCGCGATGCGATCCTTCGCGCTGCCGCCGGGATTCTGTCCCTCGAGCTTGGCGTAGATGCGTACGTCCGGATTCGGACTCAACGCGTGGATGCCGACCAGCGGGGTGTCACCGATGAGGTCGAGGATGCTCTCGTGCTTCACGGGTGCGGCGCGTCAGCCGCCGGCCACCGCGGGCAGGATCGACACGACGTCGCGGTCGGTGACCGGCGTGGCGAGCTGGTCGAGATAGCGGATGTCGTCGTCGTTCACGTACACGTTCACGAACTTGTGCAACGCGCCGGAGTCGTCGACGAGCTGACCCGAGAGGCCCGGGTAGGTCGCGGTCAATGCCTCGAAGACCTCACCGACCGTCGTGCCGTCGGCGTTCACCGACGCAGCACCGTCGGCGTGCGGGCGCAGCAGGGTGGGGAGTCGGACTTCCACGGCCATCACGGCACTCTACAACTCGACTGATTCGGTCATGATTCCCGGGTGACGCGCGGCACGCCGGTGTGCAACGGACCGCGGCCCGGCGAGACGGTGTCGCCATGTTCGATCGCATCCCGCGGCGCCTGCTCGTCGCGCGTCCCGGTGGGCCCGTCGCTGCGGTACTCGTCGGGGCCGTGCGACTCGTCGCCGGGGTGTTCCTCGTCGGTGTCGGCACGGGCAAGTTCTCCGACCACGCGAGCGAGCTCGCCGACTTCCGCCACTACGGCGTGCCCCTCCCGGAGCTCGCGGTCCCGCTCGCCGGGACCATCGAGATCGTCGGCGGGCTGTGCGTGCTCGCCGGCTTCCTGGTCCGTCCCGCCGCCGGCCTGGTCGCGCTCAACCTGCTCGGTGCGCTGCTGACCGCGGGACTGACCGACGGCGGCACCTTTCACCTCGTGGTGGGTCCCGTCGTGATGGTGACGATGGTGGTGCTCGTGGTCGCCGGTGCGCCGGCACCGAGCGTGGACGCGTACCTGCTCAGCCGTCGATCACCACGGAGCACTCGGCGATGACGCCGTCGCGGATGCGGAAGGCTCGCAGCATCGGCGCGTCGTCACGCAACGACACGATCGCGTAGACCCACATCGGGTCGACCGCCTGACGGACGTCCGTGGGCGACGGATAGGGATCGGTGTGGGTGTGCGAGTGCCAGACGCCGATGATCTCGTGGCCGAGGTCGTCGGCGGCGCGGCTGGCACGCAGGTAGTCACGACCGTCGACGGTGTAGGTGCGCGCCGACGCGTCGACATTCGTCGCCGGGAACACCTCGCTGACGAAGCCCGCGGCCTCGCGCGCCGCGACCGGACCGACCACGGGGCCGACGAGGAGCCCGCAGGCCTCGTCGGGCAAACCGGCGTAGCAGTGGCCCACGATCCGCTCGTACTGCGACGTCGACAGTCGGAGCGTGGGTGACGCGAAGCTCACGTCTCGTCCGCGCGTGCGGCCTCGATCGCCGCCCACACCTTCGGTGCGGTGAGCGGCATGTCGATGTGGCGGATGCCGAGGTGGCTGACCGCGTCGACCACCGCGTTGTGCACCGCGGGCGTCGAGCCGATCGTGCCCGACTCGCCGATGCCCTTCGCGCCGAGCGGGTTGAGCGGTGTCGGCGTCTCCGTGTTCGACGCCTCGAAGCTCGGGAGCTCCGCCGCGCTCGGCATCGCGTAGTCCATGAGGTTCGCGGTCTGCGGGTTGCCGTCCGCGTCGTAGGTCACGGCCTCCCACAGCGCCTGGGCCGCACCCTGGGCGATCCCACCGTGTTGCTGGCCGGCGACCAGGAGGGGGTTGAGGACGCGTCCGCAATCGTCGACCGCGACGTGACGCACGTGCTCGACGCGTCCCGTCTCCATGTCGACCTCGACGACCGCGATGTGCGCGCCGAACGGAAACGTCGCGTCCCCCTGGTTGAAGTCGAGCGCGTGGGCGAGCGCCGGCTCCATCCCGGCGGGCAGGCGCGCCGGGTCCTTCGACGCGGTGGCGAGCTCGGCCCAGCTGAGGGCCGACGCAGGGACGCCGGCCACGCCGAGCCCGGAACCCTCCATCACCACGATGTCGTCGACGTTCGCCTCGAGCAGGTGCGCCGCGAGCGTCTTCGCCTTGGCCAGCACCTCCTCGCTGGCGCGGTAGAGCGCGCTGCCGCCGATCTGCAACGAGCGCGACCCCATCGTGCCGGTGCCACGCGGCACGAGCTTGGTGTCCGACTGCACCAGCGTCACCCGCTCCATCGGGATGCCGAGCAGCTCCTGCACGATCATGGAGAACGCGGTCTCGTGACCCTGCCCGTGCGCCGACGTGCCGACGGTGGCCGTCACGGACCCGTCGTCGTTGATCTCGATCGCGCCGAACTCCTCGAACAACCCGCCCGCGGTGACCTCGACGTAGGCGGACACCCCGATGCCGAGCTGCACGGTGTCGCCACGCTCGCGTCGCGCCGCCTGCTCGGCGCGCAGCTCGTCGTAGCCCGCGACGCGGCACGCCTCGTCGAGCGCCTTCGCGTACTCGCCGACGTCGTAGTGCGCGCCCGTCAGCGTCTCGAGCGGGAACGCCTCGGGCGGGATGAAGTTCTGCTTGCGGATCGCGACGGGGTCGATGCCCAGCTCGTCGGCGGCGATGTCGATGATCCGCTCGAGCATCTGCGTCGCCTCGGGCCGGCCCGCGCCGCGGTACGCGGCGGTGGCGGTGGTGTTCGTGGCCGCGCTCCAGGCGTTGAGCTCCACCTTCGGGATCGCGTACACACCCTGCGCCATCGTGCGCGTGAGGAACGGCAGGAACGCGCCGATCGACGGGTACGCGCCGCCGTCCTGGAACACCTTCGCCTTCACCCCGGTGATGGTGCCGTCGCGGCGAAGTCCCATCTCGACGTGCTGCACCTGGGCGCGGCCCTGGGTCATCGCGACCATGTTCTCGGAACGGGTCTCGGTCCACTTCACCGGCCGGGCCAGCAGCTGCGCGGCCTTCACCGCGACCGCGTACTCGGCGTACATGCCGGTCTTGGCGCCGAAGCCGCCGCCGACGGCGGGCGCGATCACGCGCACTTGCTCCGCGTCGAGCCCGGCGACCGCGGCGATCCCGGGCTGCACGCCGTGCGCGGCCTGGGTCGGCACGAAGCAGGTGAGCCCGACGCCGTCGTGGGTCACCACGATCCCGTTCGGCTCCATCGGCACCGCGGCGACGCGCTGGTTCTCGATGCGCTGTGACACCACGACCTCGGCGTCGGCGAGCAGGTCGGGGTCCTCGCCGAACTCGAACGCGATGGCGAGGTTGGAGCCGTGCTCCTCGAAGAGCAGCGGGGCGCCGTCGGCGAGCGCGGCCTCGACGTCGATCACCACCGGGAGGGGGTCGTAGTCGACGACCACGTACTCCGCGGCGTCGACGGCCTCGGCGCGGGTCTCGGCGACGACCGCGGCGACGACGTCACCCACGAACCGGACCCGGTCGGTGGCGAGGGGCGGCCGACTGAAGATCGGCGGCAGCATCACGAAGCCCTGGACGGGATCGAGCGGCAGGTTCTGTGCGGTGTAGACCGCGAGCACCCCGGGCATGTTCTCGGCGTCGGACACGTCGAGCTCGGTGATCGTGGCGTGCGCGATCGTGGATCGGACGAACACGACGTGCACGAGGCCGTCGACGTCGAGGTCGTCGAAGTACTCCGCGTCGCCGCGGAGGATCCGTGGATCCTCGCGACGCAGCACCGAGTTGCCGAGAATCGAGCCGGGCGTGCTCATCACTCCCCCTCATGGCCCGGAGGGCCGAGCCGGTCGGGCCCCGTTCGGCCCCGCGTCATCGGTGCACGCGATCCAGGGCCTCGCTCACGGGTCCCCTGTCAGGTCCTGGTTGCGACAGCCGGGGCAATCTATCCGGGACCGTGCGCACGGTCCGGGGGCCCGACGAGCGTCGTCTCGGGGCCGGGTCGGTCCATGAAGCGCGCCACGTCGGCCATGATCTCCGCCCGCCCCTCGTCCGAGTCGAACAAGCGCGTCTCGAAGTCGGCACGCGTGAGGAAGCCGAGCATCGCGATGCCGTCGATCTCCGGCGTGCCCGGCGTGAGCGTCTGGCGGACGACGAACTGGTGGTAGTCGGCCAGGCCGACGTGACGACGCAACGCCAGGGGTGTGTGGCGCTCGGTCCAGTGCGTCACGAAGTCGTGCACGCTGGCGCCGGGCCGGCGCCGCATCAGCGACACCATCGCCACGGCGCAGTCGCCGTCGCTCCGGCGCGGCACCCGCTGGTCGGCGCGCCAGGCCCAGAGTCTCGCTCCGGCTCCCGTCGCGAGCTCGAGGTCGGCGGCCCCGACGACGAACGCGGCGAACGGGGAGCCCCGCGCGTACGGTCCCTGGTCGGCCACGGCCCGGTGCACCAGCGCGCCCTGGCGGGCGAGGACGTCGAGCGTCTCCGGATCCGGGTCCCACACGGCTGCGATCGTGCGCACGGCCCGGACCGTACCGCCCTGCGGCGCATGCCTCGGCCGACCGTAGGATCCGCGCATGAGCACCCCGGTGATCATCGAGGCCGCGCTCAACGGCATCACGAGTCGCGGTCGCAACTCGAACGTGCCCGTGACCCCCGCGGAGCTGGCCGAGGACGCGATCGCCTGCGTCGACGCAGGCGCGACGATCGTCCACACCCACGCGCACGACTTCGGCGCACCCGTCGACGAGCTCGTCGCGACGTACGCCCGAGTGCTACGAGCCGGTGCTCGACGCCCGGCCCGGCACCGTGCTCTACCCGACCATCGGTGGTGGCACCACGAGCGCGGAGCGCTTCCACCACGTCGTCGAGCTCGCCAGCAGCGGGCTGATCCGGGCGTCGTTCCTGGATCCGGGTTCGGTGAACCTCGGCGGCGTCGGGCCCGACGGGCTCCCACCGCCGATGGACTACGTGTACACGAACACCTTCAACGACACGCGCTACGGCGTCGACGTGTGCGAGCGGCACCGGCTCGGGCCGAGCGTCGCGATCTTCGAGCCCGGGTTCCTCCAGGTCGTGCTCGCCTACCACGAGGCGGGCGCGCTGCCCGCCGGCACCCTCGTGAAGCTCTACTTCGCGGGTGGCGGCTACGTGACGGGGGGCCGTGCGCTGTGGGGAGTGCCGCCCATCCCCGAGGGGCTCGACCTGTACCTCGCGATGCTCGGCGACTCCGGGATCCCCTGGGCGATCGCGCTCATCGACGGCGACGTGCTGTCACATCCACTCACGCGCGTCGCGCTCGAGCGCGGCGGTCACCTCCGGGTCGGGCTGGAGGACGACCCGCGGGCGTCCGCCAACCTCGACCTCGTCCGGGCTGCGAGCCGTCGTTGTGCGAGTCGGTCGGCCGCCCCGTCGCGACGCTCGCGGACACCGAACGAATCCTCAACCTTCCGACGTAGCGTCCGGCCGACCCGAGCCGGAGCGAAGCGGAGGCGAGCAGCTCGGGAGCGAGCCCCACCCGCCACCACCGCGCAGAGGCGCGAGCGGACGAGCAATCAGGGTGCCGCGACGACGTCGTGCTCGATGCTACCGATCGTGTCGATCTCGACCTGGATGTGGTCGCCCACCGCGAGATATCGCGGCGGTTGCATGCCGTGGCCGACACCCGGCGGCGTCCCGGTGAAGATCAGGTCGCCCGGGTCCAGCGTGATGGCCTCGGTGATGAACGCGATGAGGTGCGCGACGCCGAAGACCATGTTGGCGGTCGTGTCGTCCTGGCGGACCTCGCCGTTCACCCGGCAGCGGATCGCGAGCGCCTGGGGATCCGGGATCTCGTCCGCGGTGACGATCCACGGACCGGTCGGCGCGAACGTGTCCAGCGCCTTGCCGCGGATCCACTGCGTGTCGCCGAACTGCAGGTCGCGCGCCGAGACGTCGTCACCGCACGTGTAGCCGAGCACGACGTCGAGCGCGCGAGCCTCGGGCACGCGCGTCGCGGTCCGGCCGACCACCACCACGAGCTCGGCCTCGTAGTCGAGCGCGTCGGTGATCGGGTGGTGCACGACGTCGACGCCGGGCCCGACGACGGCGTTGGCCCATTTCGCGAACAGCTGCGGCTTGTCGGGGACGGCCGATCCCGTCTCGGCGGCGTGCTCGGCGTAGTTCCGGCCGACGCAGACGACCTTGCCGGGGCGCGGCACCGGTGCGAGCAGATCGAGATCGGCGAGCGCGCCCACCGTCGCGCCGGGTGTCGAGGCCCTCGAGGTCGTCACCGGCGTCGAGCACCGCGTCGCCGTCGACGATCCCGAAGCGGACGGCACCGTCGTCACGGCGGTAGGACACGATTCGCATGGCGGCACGCTAGATCGCAACCCGCAGGGGCTCGGATCCACCGCCGGATAGCTTCGTCCGATGCCGCGCAAGCCGGACGAGACCGTCCTCACGAACCGCAAGGCGCGGCACGACTACGCCATCCTCGACACCTGGGAGGCGGGGATGGTCCTGCACGGCGCCGAGGTGAAGTCGCTGCGCGAGCATCACGCGAACCTGCAGGACGCGTACGCGCGGGTCGACGACGGCGAGGTGTGGCTCAACGGCATGCACATCCTGCCCTACGCCTTCGCCCGCGGTGAGCTCGACCCGGTGCGCCGCCGCAAGCTGCTCCTCCACCACCACGAGATCGAGGAGATGGCCCGCAAGACGCAGGAGCGGGGGCTCACGCTCGTGCCGCTGCGCGTCTACTTCAAGGAAGGACGGGCCAAGGTCGAGCTCGGGCTGGCGCGCGGCAAGCGCAACTACGACAAGCGTCAGGCCCTCGCCGCGCGCGACGCGCAGCGCGAGACCGAGCGTGCGCTCCGGGGCCGCCCCGACTGACCGGCGGATCGGCGGCGGTTCAGACGGCGGTGGCCGGCACGACGCGCGGCGTCGTGCGCTGCAGGTCCGCCGCGGTGACGATGCCGGCGAGACGACCGGCCTCGAACACCAACAGCAACCCGAGCTGACCGAGGCCGAAGCGCCCGGCCGTCGCGACGAGCTGCTCGTCCGGCGTCGCGACGCCCACCATCGACATCGGGACGGCGACGTCCTGCACCCGCACCGACGCGCGCTGCTCCCTCGGCACGCGGGCGAGGCGCTCGAGCGTCACGACTCCGAGGATGGATCCGTCCCAGCCGAGCACCGGCAGTGCCCGGTGGCGCGCCGGTGCACCGATGAGCTCGTCGGCGTAGGCCTGGACCGTCATCCACCCGCGGATCGTCTCCGGGTCGCGGGTCATCACGTCGCCCACCGTGCGGTCGCCGAGCGTGCCCTCGATGCGCGCGTGCGCGAGCTCGAGCGACGCGGTGCGGTACACGAAGAGGCCCATGATCGCGGTCCACAACGAGACGTAGGGGACGCCGACGAAGGGACCGAGGACGCCCACGACGACGAGCAGCGCGCCGAATCCCTGGCCGACGCGCGTCGCCACGACCTCGGCCCGAGTGCGGTCGCCGGTCACGCCCCACACCGCGCTGGCGAGGATGCGTCCGCCGTCGAGCGGCGCCGCGGGGATGAGGTTGAAGGTCCCGAGCAGGACGTTCACGAACGCGAGCCACGCGAACGCCTGGTCGACGAGCGACGGTGTGCCCAACGTGTGACCGACGTTCCAGAGCGCGAAGAACACCCCGGCGAGCAGGTAGCTGACGGCGGGGCCCGCGGCGGCGATCCGGAACTCCGCGCCGGCCGTCGGCATGCGACCCTCGAGCTGCGCCACGCCGCCCAGCATCCAGAGCGTGATGTTGCGGACGCGCACGCCGTTGCGCTGCGCGACCAGGGAGTGGCCGAGCTCGTGTGCGAGCAGCGAACCGAGGAAGAGGAGGACCGTCGGCACGATGACGGCCCACAGCACGCCGTCGACGACCCCGCCGGAGAGGCCGTAGGCGAGCAGGCCACCGATCAGCAGGACCGACCAATTGGCACCGAGCTCGATGCCCCTGATCCGACCGAGTCGCAGTGTCGCTCGCATGCGTGACTCCTCGTGCCCCGACGAGGTCGGGGTCTCGGTCGGACAACGACGGCGGCAAGCCTCGCGTTCCCGGGTCGACACCGTCCATCGTCGGCTCAGCGGGCGCTCAGCCGGCCCCGGGGTGGCCTCGGGAATGTTCGCGGGCACGGGGACGTACACTGTCGTCGTCGCCTTCGCACGCATCGGGGCGGCACTGACAAGGGGGTGCGTGGCTTCGATTTCGAGGATCGAGGCGGGAGAAGCGAGCCGACGTCGTCAGATCGTCGTAAAAGAGCTGGCACCAGAAACACTTGCCGAGGACAACCTCGCACTCGCTGCTTAGGAATAAGTAGCGACGTTCCACCCGGCCCAGCTGCTCGGCCGGAACCGGAACGCCATATCGAGCAGCTCACCGCCGGGACGGGCCCCGTGGCCCGGCGGGACATCGCAGCGGGGTCGGGATCCGCACAGGCTGCCGATGGGCAGTGCGGGTCCGAGACCAACCCATCGGCTGCGCTCGGAGAAGTCCCACCGACAACTCGGAAGACGGGGGTTCGACTCCCCCCACCTCCACCGACCCGACCGACGCATCGCGATACCGTGGGCGATGCGCGCTCGCCGAATCCTCGTCGCCGTCGCAGCCCTCGCGGTCATCGCCGCCGGCTGCGACTACCCCAACATCGCCCCGTCGGGCACGGCACCGGTGCGGTACCGCGACCCGATCTTCACCGCCGCGCAGGTGGTCAAGACGAGCAACGTGACCTACGGGAGCGCCCAGAACGCCTCGGGCCAGACGGTGACGTTGCAGCTCGACGTCTACGCGCCGCCCGCCTCGGACACCGTGACGCAGCGACCCGCGATCGTCTGGGTCCACGGCGGCTCGTTCTGCTGCGGCGACAAGACGTCGGCCGAGATCGTCGACGAGGCGACCACCTTCGCCGGGAAGGGCTACGTCAACGTCTCGATCAACTACCGCCTCGAGTCCCCCGGGTGCACGACGGTCACCTCGTCCTGCCTCGTGGCGATCGGGGAGGCGACCCAGGACGGGCAGACCGCCGTGGCCTGGCTCCGGACCCACGCGGCCGCCTACGGCGTGGATCCCACGCGCATCGCGATCGCGGGTTCGTCGGCCGGTGCGATCACCGCCCTGCAGGTCGGATACCGCACCGCCGAGACGCCGGCATCGGCCGTCCGTGCCGCGGTGTCGTTGTCGGGCGCGAGCATCGCCAGCCCGATCAACGCGGGCGACGCACCCGCACTGTTGTTCCACGGCACCGCGGACCCGCTCGTCCCCTACCAGTGGGCGCTCAACACGGTGAGCGCGGCGCAGGCGGCCCACCTCGACGTCTTCCTCGAGACCTGGACGGGCGCCGGCCACGTGCCCTACGTGCAGTTCCGCGATCAGATCCTCACCCAGACCCGCAACTTCCTGTGGTGGGAGATGAACCTCGCCCAGGCCGCGCACTGACGACACGCGTCGGCCGGTCGCGGACATTGGGGGGTTCCCGTCGGGCCGCCGCAGGCGTAAGGTCGAGCGACGCGCCGTCGAGTCGCGCAGTCCAGTGGCAGCTCTGAGAGGAGACGCCGGTGAGTGAGGACAGTCCACCGTGCCAGCACCGCACCGACCGGCGCGAATGACACGGACGCTCTCCCGACCGTAGGGCGGACCACCGCCACACTCGAGAGCGATCACGCGCCGATGCCCGGCCGGTCATCTCGCACGCACCGCCCCGATCTTCAGCGATCGGGGCGGTGTCGCGTCCGGGCTCAGGCCGACTCGACCTCGGCCTTGATCCGCTCGAGCGTCGTGCGCATTCCGTCGCGGTTCGTGCGCCCGCGCGCCCAGCCGAGCACGGACCAGTAGAGCTTGAGCGGCAGGACCGGGCTGAGCCGGAACGACTCGGTGACATCGGTGCCGCCGCCCGCCGCCGGCTCGAGGCGGTAGCTCCAGGTGTTCATGGCCTTCCCCGGCGCACCGACGCCGAACGCGAACACCCGGCCCGGCTCGCACTCGGTCACCGAGCAGCTCGTCCAGTACACGGGCCCGATGCCGTTGCGCTTCACGTGTCCGCGGAAGCGCGCTCCCACCGCGGGTCCCGTCGCGCCGTCGAGCCATTCGGCCTCGAACGTCTCGGGGCTGTACTTCCCGATCTGTGTGACATCGCTGACGAGCGCCCAGATCTCCTCGGGCGTCGCGTCCATGTGCACGGTGACGGAGTCCTCCATGCGCGGCACCATAGAAGTCCGTGGGGTCGCGGTCGAGCCTAGGGTCGGGCGATGACACTCGACGGAAGGGTCGCGATCGTCACCGGTGCGTCGCGCGGCATCGGCAAGGGACTCGCGCTCGGTCTCGCGGCCGCCGGTGCTGACGTCGTGTGCGCGGCCCGAACCGTCGAACCGTCACCCGAGGGACTGCCAGGGACGATCACCGAGACCGTGGCCGCGATCGAAGCTGCGGGCGGGCGCGCCGTCGCGGTGCGTTGCGACATCGGCGTGGCGAACGACATCGACGCGCTCGTCGCGACCACCGCCGACACGTTCGGACGCATCGATGTGCTCGTGAACAACGCGATGGCGCCGACCCGTGCCACGTTCGCCGAGTCGACCGTCGAGGAGTGGGACGAGTCGATGCGCGTGAACGTGCGGAGCCTCTACGTGTCGTGTCGCGCCGTGGTCCCCCACCTCCGGGCCGCCGGCGGCGGCAGCATCGTCAACATCTCCTCGGGTGGGGCCGGGCACGAGGCGACGCCGTTCATGCCACCCGGTTTCCTCACGTACTCGGTCGCGAAGGCGGCGATGGAGCGATTCTCCACCGCACTGGCGCCCGAGCTCGCCGACGACGGCATCGCGATCAACGCGCTCCGGCCCGGAGCAGTGAAGACGGAGCTCGCCACTCAGGAGCTGGGCCCCGATCACGACTGGTCCGGGTGGGCCACCCCCGACGCGGTGGTGCCCGCCGTCGTCTTCCTCGCGCGAGCAGCGCGGCGACGGGCTCACCGGTCAGGTGGTCGACTCCACCCAGTTCGGGACCACCTGGCCCTGACCGCTACCCCTCGGCGAGCGCCTTGAGCCGACCGAGGCCCTTCTCGAAGTCGGGTCCGATCATCTTCTCCATGCTCATGAAGAACCCCATGACCCGGGTCGTGAACGTCTTGCGTCCGACCATCGACCACGTGACGAGCGTGGCGCCGTCCGCCGGCACGAGCGCGAACGACGCCGTCGAGCTCGCCTTGAACGGCTTGACGAAATCGAGCTGGATCGACAGGGCGCTCGGTGCGGTCGCATCCTGGATCTCCATGCGGCCCTGCCCCGCCTTTCGGTTCCCGATCCACTCGTAGACCGCGCCCACGCCCGACTCGGCGCCGGAGTACTCGCGCCAGAGGTGCGGGTCCACGTCCTCCCACGGCGACCACGCCCGCCAGCGACGGAAGTCGACGAGCAGCGCGAAGACGGCGGCTGCGGGCGCGGCGATCTCGATGCTCCGCTCCACGCGATAGGTGTCCGCGATCTTCTCCTCGGCCACGCTGGGGTTCCTCTCGTCGACGTCTGCGATCACGGTCGGCCGATCCTAGGAAAGTCGGGGTCCCCGAGCGCCGGGAAGGCGATCCGGCAGAGTTTCCCGACCGTTGACCCGAACCGTTCCCTCCGCAGACCGCCGACGCGCCAATGTGGACGCGTGCTCCCGCCGACCGGCCGTCACCGCCAGGTCGTCGCGGCCATGGTGGGCGCCGCCATCGTCGCCGGGCTCTCGGCGTGCGCCGGTTCCGGGTCCGGTGCCGCGACCCGGACCCGCGCCTCGAGCACGACCACCCGGCCGTCCCCGGTGACCACCGGGTCGACCGCGGTCCCGCCGGGTCGAGTCGTCGTGAGCCGGACGGCGGCAACCCTGCCGCGCGGCTCCGCGCGTGCAGTCCTCGTCGCGGATGCGAACGGGCTGCTGCTCCTCGGGGGCCTGGACGCGTCGAAGAACACGACCGCGGAGATCCTCCGCATCGATCCCGCTGCGGGCACCGTCGCCGACGGCGGCACGCTCGCGGTGCCGGTGCACGACGCGGCCGGAGCGACCGTCGCCGGACGCCCCACGGTGTTCGGCGGCGGCAACTCGTCCGAGACGGCAGCAGTACAGGCCGTGGCGGCCGACGGACACGTGCAGCAGATCGGGCGGCTGCCGGTACCACGATCGGACCTCGCCGCCGCGACGGTCGGCGCGCGGGTGTTCCTCGTCGGCGGCTACGACGGCGCGCGAGTGCGCGCCACCACCATCTCGACGAGCGATGGTGTCGCGTTCCAGGTCCTCGGCGACCTCCCGACCCCGGTGCGCTACGCCGCGGTCGCTCCCCTCGGGCGCGAGGTCTACGTGATCGGCGGGACCACGACCGGGACTGCGGCAGGCGCGGTCCGCGCCGTGCAGTCCCTGGACACCACCACCGGTGCGGTGCGCATGGTCGGCGACCTGCCGTTCGCGTTGACGGATGCCGTCGCCGCGCCGCTCGGCGGTCACATCTACGTGATCGGAGGGCTCGTGGGCGGAGTACCGAGCAACCAGGTCTGGCGGCTCGATCCGCCCGCGACGCCCGGTCCGGTGGCGCTGGTGCCGGTCGCCACGCTGCCCGTCCCGCTCGCCGACGCGGCGGTGGCCGTCGACCACGGCGTCGCGTACGTGGCCGGCGGGGAGAGCCCGGCCCTCTCGTCCGCCGTCTTCCGTGTGGAGGTCCGGTGACTCGGTCCCGCTTCGTCGTCGTGCTCCTCGCCGTCGCATCGGTCACGAGCGCGTGCTCGAGCGGATCGGGCGCTGCGAGCCCCGCGCGCTCGCACACCGCGACGTCCCGGCCGGGTCCGGCGAGCACGTCGGCGCCCCGTACGACCACGGATCCGCGTACCGGCGCCGGGCCGGGTGTCGACGTGTACGCACACACCCGCGCCGGCATGCTCTCGCCTGCCGTCAGGAACGACCCGCCGCGTGTCTACGTGCCGAACACGCTGTCCAACACCGTCGACGTCATCGATCCCTCGACACTGAAGGTCATCGACCACTTCGCCGTCGGCGACACGCCTCAGCACGTGGTCCCTGCCTACGACCTGTCGACGCTGTACGTGAACAACAACAGGGGCAATTCGCTCACGCCGATCGACCCGCGCACCGGTCAGCCGGGCGCTCGGATCCCTGTCGACGATCCGTACAACCTCTACTTCACCCCCGACGGTGGCCGCGCCGTCGTGATGGCAGAGCGCAACTCGCGCGTCGACTTCCGCGATCCGCACACGTGGAGCCTGATCACGTCGGTGCCGGTCCCCCACGCCGGCGTGAACCACGCCGACTTCACACCGAACGGCCGCTTCATGATCGCGAGCTGCGAGTTCTCGGGGTGGCTCGTGCGCATCGACCTGACGACGATGCAGATCACCGGGGAGCTGAAGGTGGGAGGCATGCCGATCGACGTGCGCTCGTCGCCCGACGGCACGGTGATGTACGTGGCGAACCAGGGTCGCAACGGCGTGTCCATCGTCGATCCCGTCACGATGACCGAGACCGGGTTCATCCCCACCGGCCGCGGCGCGCACGGCCTCTACCCCAGCCGGGACGGGACACAGCTCTACGTGACGAACCGGCTGGCCGGATCGATCTCGGTGATCGACTTCGCGACGCGCTCGGTGGTCGCGACGTGGAACATCGGCGGCTCGCCCGACATGGGCGGCGTGAGCGCTGACGGCACACGGTTCTGGATCAGCGGCCGGTACGACGCGAGGGTCTACGTGGTCGACACCACCAGTGGCCGGCTCGTCGCGTCGATCCCGGTGGGACGAGGCCCCCACGGGCTCGCGGTGTTCCCGCAACCCGGCACCGTCAGCCTCGGCCACACCGGCAACTACCGCTGACGCGCGGCCGCCCCGGGACCGGGCCGGCCGCGAGCCACGCCGTAGTGTCACCGTCGTGCCCGAGGTCGCGGTGACACCGATGCAGTACGAGCAGATCCGCGTGACGAGCGAGGTGCTCGCCCGGGCGTTCCTCGACTCGCCGATCACGGAGTACCTCCTCCCGAAGGAGCGGGCGCGCATCGTGGTCATGCGCGGCTTCTTCATCGGCGGTCTGGTCGACGCCTTCAAGCACGGCGAGGCATGGGTCGCGACCGTCGACGGCACCGTGGTCGGGGCCGGCACCTGGCTGCCGCCCGGCGCGTACCCCCCGGGACCGGGCCGCCTGGCCCGCCAGGGACTGCACCTGCTGACCGTCTCACCGATGGCGCCGGGCGCCATCTTCCGGTCGCTGCGGTACATCCGGGGCGTCGAAGCGGCTCATCCCAAGGCCGAGCACTGGTACCTCGCGACGCTCGGCGTCGACCCGCCCCACCAGGGCAAGGGCTACGGCAGTCGTCTCCTCGAAGCGGTGCTGCCGCGCACCGACGAGGGCGGCCTGCCCACGTACCTCGAGACCGACAAGGAGCGGAACCTGGCGTTCTACGCGCGCCACCGCTTCGTCGAGACCGACAAGCTCCTCCCCGCGCCCGACGGTCCGCCGACCTGGACGATGTGGCGCGATCCGGTCGAGCCGGGCTGATCGTCGGCCCGGGCCGGTAGCCTGACGGGCCTTCACCGCGAGCGCGAACGGAGGTCGGCGTGCTGTTCGAGGTCGGGGGCATCGTCGGGTTCCTGCTGCTCGCGCTCTGGATCTGGGCCCTCGTCGACTGCATCAGCTCCGACTCGGCGATGGTCCGCAACCTGCCGAAGTTCGGCTGGCTCGTCATCGTGATCCTGCTCTTCGACATCGGCGCGGTCCTCTGGCTGCTCCTCGGCCGTCCCCTCAACAAGCACTGGCGCCCCACGGTGTACGGCGAGAGCGCGCCGCCGCGCGACGAGCCCGGCATCGAGCACCGGGTCGGGTTCGCGGGCGAGATCACCGACCGCCGGTCCGCCGAGCTCGACCGCCGCCTCGCCGAGTGGGAGCGCCAACGGGCGCTGGAATCCGGGGACGCCGGCACCGCGCCCGACGCCGAGCTCGCGGCCCGGGCCCAGGAGCTCGACCGCAGGGAGGCGGAGCTGCGGCGCCGGGAGCTCGAGCTGCGGGCCCGGGAGCTCGACGCGAGGGAGCGATCGCTCGACGAGGAGTGAGGCGCAAGCTTCTCCCTCGACGCCCCGATCAGAAGCCGGCGGCGGCGTCCTCGATCGACGCCGGTACGAGTGAGGCGCGTGCCCGACCGTCCCGCTTGGCGCCGTAGAGGGCGAGGTCGGCGGCCCGCAGCGTGGCCTCGGGATCCCCGCCTCGATGCACGGTCGCGCCGGCGCTGAACGTCGCGTCGGGATGGGCGCCGTTCCAGTCGTCGACGATCCGCGCGACGAGCGCGAGCGCGCCTTCGCCTGCGTCGTGCAGGACCATCACGAACTCGTCGCCACCGAGCCGAGCGACGACGTCGGCCCCTCGCACCGACGCGACGAGGTGGTGCGCGATCGCGCGGATCACCTCGTCACCGCCCTGGTGTCCGAGTCGGGCGTTGATGCCGCGCAGATCGTCGAGGTCCACGACCCCGACCGCGTCACCGGGCCGGAGATCGCGGAGCACCTCGTCGGCGTACCGCCGGTTGCCGACGCCGGTGAGCGGGTCGCGCCGCGTCTCGTCGGCGAGGGCGTCGAACTGCGCCAGGTCATCGAGCTGGTAACCCGCCTGCTCGCCGAGGATGCGGGCCAGCCGCAGCATGAACTCGTCCTGGCGGCGCCGGCCGGCCGCCACCACGACGCCGCGGGGCGCGCCCGACCGTCCGACGAGCGGGATGCTGAGCTCGGTCCCCACCGCGACCGCGCGCACGGTGATCCCCCCGGTCCCACCGGCCGGGCGCTCGGTCTCCCAGGGGACCGAGCCCGTCGCCGCGACGAGGGCGAAGCGGCCGTCGGGCTCGGGCAGGTACACCGCGACGTTCGGGACGCGCAGGAGCGCGACCACGGTCTCCACGAGGCGATGGGCGGCCGCGGTGCGGTCCGTCTCCGAGCGCAGCCCGCTGGTCCCGTCGATGACGAGACCGAGATCGTCACCGCGCGCCTTGTCGGACTGCTTCACCCACGCCACGAGCTCACCGATGATCGCCGCGAAGACCACGAGGTTCGCGGTCGACGCGATCGATATCTGCGCGCCCTCCACGTCGAAGGCGAGGACGAGACCGATCGCGCTGGGGATCGCGAACGCGGCGGCCCACCACCTTGGTTGGGTGAGGCCGATCCACACGAAGATGATGCTGACGACGGCTGCGGTCGTCATCGCGCCGTCGCTGGTCCGCGAGCCTCTGGCACCGATCTCGGACGCGATGGTGATACCCATCGCGAGCACCGGGAGCACCATCGTCCAGCGCGGGCTCCACCGCCGCCACGGCAGCCAGGGGATGACCGCCGCGATGACGACGGCCGCGATCCCGGCCGCGACGATCGGTCCGATCGATGTCCCGCCGGAGTGCATGCGCTCCACGTTGAAGAGCGCTCCGAACATCGTCAGCGGTCCGGCGAGGGCGAACGCGCACGCGGCATATCGCGCTGCCTGTCGCGGATCGTCGGCCCATCGCACACGCCAGGCATCGACCCGTCATCAGTCGAGTTGACACCTTTTCCCACCATCTGGGTCGGACGCCCCACTCGAGGATCGCGACCTACGCTCCCCGACGTGCTGGTGGAGATCTACTCCGACGTCGTCTGCCCCTGGTGCTACATCGGGCAGCACCAGTTCGGTCTCGCGCTCGAACGCTCACCGCACCGTTCGGAGGTCGAGGTCGTCTGGCGGGCCTTCCAACTCGACCCGCGCGCACGGACCGAGCCGACACCGGTGGTCGACGCGTACGCCCGCAAGTTCGGCGGTGACGACGCCGCGGCGGCGGTGATCGGTCGCATCACGGGCGCGGCCGCCGCGGTGGGTCTCGAGCTCCGTCTCGACCGGGCGCTGCGGGCCAACACCTTCGATGCCCACCGGCTGGTGTGGTTCGCGGGCGAGGGCCCGCGGCAGTGGGCGGTCGACCGGGCCCTCATGGAGGCCTACCTGGTGGAGGGGCGCAATGTCGCGGACCGGGCGACGCTCGTCGCCATCGCCGAGGAGACCGGGCTCGTCCCGGCGGAGGTGGAGTCGTTCCTCGCCGGAACCGGCGGCGTCGCCGAGGTGAACGCCGAGCTCGCGTCGGCGGCCGATCGCGACGTGCTCGGTGTCCCGACGTTCTTCTTCGCGAGCGCCGTCGGCATCCCGGGCGCGCAGGATCCCGACACCTTCGTGAAGGTGATCGACCGCGCCATCACCAGACTCTCGAGGCCGACCGAGGCAGGCTCGTCCCGGAGCGGAGCGGAGGGCCGCAGCTCGGGAGCGTCCCGGACACCCGACGCCTGACGCATCCGAGCGGACGAGCCGTCAGGACGAGCTGAATCGGGAGAGGTCGATGAGCAGGTGGTCGGACACGTCGCCGATCTGCTCGACGCCCATCTCGCGCTCGTCGAACCACCATTCACCGTCGATGCGGCGGAACCGGTCACGGTACCGGCCGGCGACGATCGGTTGGAGCGCAACGGCCGGCGTCGCCTGGAACACGACGAACGATGACCGCGCCGTCGCCTCGTCCTTGTCCTCGTCGACGTCGACGATCACGTTGGTGGTGAGGTGTCGCGTCATGAGCGTGCCCCCCGGATGCACCTTGTTGGTCCCGGTGTAGAGGTCGCACACCGCGTCGGCGCCGACGATGGCACCGGGCAGACCACGCGTCGTGAGCCGGCCGTGGGCGAACAGCGCGCCGATGCCGGTGAAATCGGCCGCGTCGACGCACTCGGCGTAGCGGTACATCAGGGTGGTGATGGCGTGGTGGCTCGCCCACTCCCCCGCGCTCACGAGACGCCGGCGTCGACCGGTTCCGCGTAGAACTGCGAGTACCACTTGCGGAACTTCAGGATCGGGCCGTCGGTGTCGGCGAGCGCAGGAACCGGCAGGAACGCCTTGTGCTCCCAGATCGGCGTGTCCTCGACGATCTGCTTGTTGATCTCGGCGACGAACGCGTCGGCGACCGTCGACGTGAGCTTCTCGTCGGCCATCTTGCGCACGATGAAGCTGAACCGGACCTGCGTGGTCTCGTCGTCGATGGGAGTCGTGGTTGCGAGGTTGATCGCGTCGACGATGCCGGAGAAGAACACCTTGGAGACGCCGGGGCCGAAGTTGTAGACGTCGATGCGGCCGTAGGTGACGCCGCGCGGCGTGACGTAGCTCTGCTTCGAGAGCATCGTCGACAACGGGCCGTCGAGCTCGTAGCTCTCCATCTCCGCGACGTCCTCGGTGCCGTGCACGTAGCGGAAGTGCGCCGGGTCCACGCCGTTCTCGGCCATCTCCTGGGGCACGGTGTTGATCACGTACGAGGAGCGGTACATCTCGCTCCACGCGTCGTCGCCGATCTCCGGGATCAGCGGCACCTCCCACTGTGGCTCGACCTCGTCGGGATGACGCCAGGCGTACACCATCCCGTTGCGCACGACCACGGGGTACGTGTGCAGCTTGGCCTTGCGGTTCTCGCGCTGGGAGTACGGGATGTTCGTGCACGCGCCGGTGCCGTCGAAGGCCCAGCCGTGGAACGGGCACTCCAGCGTGACCCCGTCCACCTTGCCCCCCACGCCGAGGTGCGCGCCGAGGTGCGGGCAGTACGCGTCCTGGAGGTGGTGCTCACCGGCGTCGTCGCGCCAGAGCACGAGGTCGGTGCTCCAGTACCGGATCGCCGTCACCTCGCCCGGCGCGAGGTCGTCGGCGTAGGCGACCATGAACCAGCCGAACGGGTGCGGGAACGGGAAACGACGAGTCACGACGGTCCTCCTGGAAAAGTAGAACCGATTCTAATTTCCGTCGTCCGGACCCGCACGACCCGGCCCGACCCGCTCGATCAGTCGGTCACGTAGATCTGGCCGTCGCCCCCGACCTGGAGGGAGATGGCCGGCAGCGGCTGGTTGGTCGGACCGGCGAGCGCGGCTCCGGTGGTGGCGTCGAATTCGGCACCGTGACATGGGCACACGAAGCGGCCGCGACCCGCTGAGTACCCGACGGTGCAGCCCGCGTGGGTGCACACGGCGGAGAACCCGTGGAACACGCCCGCGGTCGGCTGCACGACCACGCCCGGCTCACCGGAGAACGGATCGCTGAAGCTCGCGGCCTCACCGACCGGAACCGACGCGGCGGCGCCGATCGCCGTACCCGGAGGCCGCGCCGGCACCGTCGTCGAGCTCGGAGGGGCGGCCGGGCCGGTCGTGGTCGAGCCGTCCGACGGTCCGACGCCACCGGCCTTCAGCCGGACCACCGAGGTGTCGCGACCGGACGGCTCGTGGAGCAGGCGTCCGAGACCGGCGACGCCTCCGGCGACGACCGTGGCGCCGGCGGCGATGCCCGCCGCGGCCCGGGCGGTGTCGAGGAACTGGCGCCGATCGAGCTCGTCGGCGATCTCCGGACGGAGACGGGGCGTCTCGGCGAGCACGGGGCAGGGCACGGGATCACACGTCGCCCCCTTCCGTCGGTCGCATCGCCCCTTCGAGTACGAGCCGCACATCCCCCGCACGGTGGCGAAGTCGATGTCGACCCGGCCGATCGGAGCGATGCGCCGCGCCCGGCGCGCCCGCTCCGCGAACCTCGCGTCGAGGCTCAGGACCCCGGCCGCGCCCGCGATCACCAACGGCGACCACGCGAAGAGGAAGACGATGTCGGAGCCGAGATAGTACGGGTGCGTGTGCCAGCTGACCGACAGCAGGAACGCGATCGAGAGGAGGACACCACCCAGCGCCGCGGCCCTGGTCCAGAGTCCGAGCAACGCACCGATGCCGACTGCCAGCTCGGCGATCGCGATGAGCAGGCCGACCGGCGTCGAGTGACCGGCGAGCGACGTGAGCACACCGCCGATGGGACTCGTGCGCGACGTCGCCAGGAGTTGCTGGTGCACGCCACTCGGGGCGCGGGCGTCGAGGTAGTTCGGGTCGGCGAGCTTCTGCAGGCCGGCGAAGACGAACGTGACCCCGAGGAAGAGCCGCAGCGGGAGGAGCACCCAACCGACACGAGCGGCGAGACGGTCGAGGCTCGTCGGCGGGAGGACCTCGCGGCGGAGCATCGGCGCGAACCTAGAGATGCCAGGAACAGATCGAACCAAGGCACGGGCAAAGGTTGCACCAAGCCGTCACGGGATTCAGCCGGCTCTCAGCGCCCCGGAGCACGGTCGGCCGCCTCACCGGTGCCCGGGGGCACGGCGCGGGCTGCGACGAGGGGGCGGGTGTGTGCGAACGTCTGGCGAGGGAGGGCCCATGCCGACTGCCGACGAGATCCGAGATGCCCAGCGAGCGACGTGGGCACACCTCTCCACCGGCTGGGAGAAGTGGGACTCGGTCATCATGGACCAGCTCGGGCCGGTCGGCACGGCGATGATCGAGCAGCTCGACGTCGCGTCCGGTCGTCAGTACCTGGACATCGCGTCCGGCACGGGCGAACCGGGTCTGACCATCGCCCGACGATCGCAGGACGGACGCGTCGTGCTCACCGATCTCGTCCCGGAGATGCTCGCGGTCGCCGAGCGACGCGCGGCGGCGCAGGGACTCACGAACGTCGAGACCCGCGTCTGCAGCGCCGAGGATCTTCCGTTCGACGACGCCACGTTCGACGGCGTCACCGTGCGGTTCGGGTACATGTTCTTTCCCGACGTCGCCGGTGCCACGGCGGAGTTCGCGCGCGTCCTCACGCCGGGTGGTCGTCTCTGCGCGTCGGTCTGGGTGAAGCCCGACGCGAATCCGTGGACGACGATCGTCATGGAGGCGATCGCGACCGAGGTGGTGGTGCCTCCACCCGACCCCGAGGGACCGAACATGTACCGGTGCGCAGCACCGGGACGGATCGGCGCGCTGTACGGCGGCGCGGGGCTCGAGGACGTCGCCGAGTGGGACGTCCCCGTCGAGCTCGTCACGCGGTCTCCCGAGGAGTACTGGGAGATGATCAGCGAGCACGTCTCGCTCGCGGTCGCTGCGCTCCGGCAGGTCGACGATCCGGCGCGCGAGCGGATCCGGGCCCACGCCATCGCGAAGGTGCGCGCGTTCGAACGGGACGGCGAGGTGCGGGTCCCGGGACTGGCGCGGTGCATCGTCGGGACCAAGCCGGACCCGAGTCGCAGGCGTCCACCCGCCGTCGCACCGTCCCCCGACGCCGGCTGAGCGCGGGCGCCGGTCCCGAGCGCGCCCGCTCAGGTGCCGAAGAGGTCCTTGCGCGGCTCGTCGGTGTACACGGGGTCCCGGCCCTGGTCGAAGGCCCGGATCGCCTCCTGCAGGTTCTCGGTGAAGCCGAGCATGAGCTGGTTCCGGTCCTCGATCTCGATCGCGGCCTCGAGGCTCGGGTTCTCGAGGTTGACCCAGAGGATGTCCTTGGTCATCGCCAGGCCGTACGGGCTGAACTCGCACATCCGGGCCGCGATCGCCAGCGTCTCGTCCATCAGCTCGTCGTCGGGCATCACGCGCGAGACCAGACCCATGCGGTGGGCCTCGGCCGCGTCGATCCGCCGGCCGGTCAGCAGCATGTCGTTCGAGTGGGCCGCGCCCACGAGCCGCGGCAACAGCCAGCTCGCCGCGAGCTCCGTGCTGGTGAGTCCGTTGACGATGCCGGTGGCGTTGAAGGTCGCCGACTCCGCCGCGACGCGCATCTCGGCACCGAGCGAGAGACACATGCCGCCGCCGTACGCGGGCCCGTTCACCGCGGCGATGACCGGCTGGGGCATGCGGCGCAGCGTGAGGATGAGGCGCGAGTAGTAGCGCATCGAACGCTGCGCGATCCGCCCGACCGTCAGCCCGTCGATGTTCGGGATGACGCCGTAGTCCTTGAGGTCGAGACCGGAGCAGAACGCGCGCCCGGCGCCGGTGAGCACCACGACCCAGATGTCGTTGTCGGCGGCGACCTCCTGGAGCCGCGCGTCGAGCTCGATCACCAGCTCGATCGACATCGCGTTGAGCCGCTCGGGGCGGTGCAGCGTCACGACGGCCGTGTGCGGCTGGGGCTGGTCGACCAGGACGAGGCTCATGGCCGTCGAGGCTCCCGCGTCGTGATCGACGCGCGCCAGTCCCGTGCCGGCCCGCGACCACCGGCCCGACGACTCCGGTCGGCGTGATCCGGTCGGTATCCTGGAACCCATCGTCACCGGCAGCCCCCAACGCGCCGAGGCCGCGCTCCTCGCCCGCCTCGCTCGCGACCGCGACCAGGTCCGCTGATGCGGCGCATCCTCCTGGCGATCCTGCTCGCCGCGACCGTGGTCGGCGTCAGCGTCGCGGTGTCGGCCGAGGACGACGACGGCGGCGGTCGGGGCGCCGTCCGCACCGCGACCGCCGAGCGCGCCGGGGACACGACCGCGAGCACGAGCGGCAGCACGACCACCACGACGTTGCCGACGCCGAACTCCGACGGCGAGCTCCGTCTCGTCCGCACCGTGACCGGCGACATCTCGCCCAAGAGCGTCGTCGCATCCGGCCGGGGCCAGGTGTTCGCGCAGAACATGATGTACAAGCACTCGATCACCGTCTACGACCGGGCCGGCGACCTCCTCAGCACGATCCCGGACACCGTCGATCTCGCCGCCTTCGGGATCGCGGGCCATCCCGGCATCTCGCGCGGCGCGCCGGTGGAGGTCGCGTTCAGTCCCGACGGCACCAAGGCGTACGTCTCCAACTACTCGATGTACGGCAGCGGGTTCGGTCCGGAGGGGTCCGACGAGTGCCACCCGTCCGACGGCTACGACCGCAGCTACGTGTACCGCGTCGACGTCGCGACGATGAAGATCGACAACGTCATCCTGGTCGGTTCCGTGCCGAAGTACGTCGCGACCACCCCCGACGGCCGCTACGTGATCGTCACGAACTGGTGCACGTTCGACGCGAGCATCATCGACGTCGCCACCCAGACCGAGGTCAAGCGCATCCCACTCGGGCCCTACCCGCGCGGCATCGTCGTCACGCCCGACTCGCGCACCGCGTACATCGCCGTGATGGGGTCCACCACCATCGCTCGGCTCGACCTCACCAACCTCACGACGTCGTGGATCACCGGCGTCGGGTCCGGCCCGCGCCACCTGGTGCTGTCGCCCGACGGACGCACGCTGTACGCGACGTTGAACGGTGAGGGCCGCGTGGCGAAGATCGACCCGATCGCCGGCGCGGTGCAGGCGAAGGTCGCCACCGGGAGCAATCCGCGCAGCATGACCATCTCGGCCGACGGCAAGTACCTCTTCGTCGTCAACTACGAGTCCGGAACGATGAGCAAGCTCGACGCCACCACGATGGCGGACGTGCAGACGGTGCGAACGGGCTACCACCCGATCGGCATCACCTACGACCGCCAGACCAACGACGTGTGGGTCGCGAACTACACGGGCTCGATCATGATCTTCAGCAACGGCTGAACCTCGCGTCGGCGGCTCCGATCGCACCTCTGCGCGTCCACCGGAGGGTGGCTCGTTGCGCCGCGGCTCGCCACCGCGCCGCTCCGGCTCGGCGCGGCCCGAGGGGTCGAGGACGCCGGGACGGTACGGTCCGTCGATGGCCGTCCTGCTCGGGTTGCTCGCGGCGTTGTCGTGGGGCACGGGTGACTTCGCCGGCGGTCTCGCCACGCGGCGGGCGGCCGAGACCGCGGTCGTCCTCGGCACCGAGACGGTCGGCCTGGTCCTGCTCCTGGTCATCGCGCCGTTCGGCGGTGGGAGCCCGCACGCATCCGACCTCGGGCTCGGTGCGGTCGCCGGACTCGTCGGTGTCAGCGGGCTCGCGCTGCTCTACCGCGGCCTCGCACGTGGCCGGGCGAGCGTGGTCGCGCCCCTGAGCGCGGTCGGTGCCGCAGTGCTCCAGGTGGCCTGGGGACTCGCCGGCGGCGAGCAGCCGGGCGGCTGGGCGATCGCCGGCATCGTGCTCGCCCTGGTGGCGATCGGTGTGGTCGCGGGATCGGCGGACGCGCCGTCGGAGGTCGCGGCCATGAGCCGTGGGGAGGAGCTGCTCTGCGGCCTCGGCGCCGCGGTGGGCTTCGGCGCCTACCTCATCCTGATCTCGGAGACGTCGAGCGGGGCGGGCCTCTGGACCGTGGTCGCGGCACGCGTCGCACCGGTCGTCGTGCTCACCGCCGTGCTGGCGCTGACGGGGCGGCCCCTCGTCCCCGACCGGCGTGCGCTCCCCCTCGTCTCGCTCTCGGGCATCACCGACGCCGGCGCGAACGCGCTCCTCCTCGTCGCGGTGCGCACCGGACTCCTCACCGTGGTCGCGCCGGTGGCCAACCTCTACCCCGCCGTCACCGTGGTCCTCGCGCGCGCCGTTCGGCCACGAGCGGATCGGTCGATTCCGTCTCGCCGGCCTCGTGCTCGCCGTCGCCAGCCTCGTGCTGATCTCGATCTGATGGAAGCCTCGCTGTTCGACGACGTCGCCGACGCGGTGCGCGGCCTGCTCCCCCCGGAGCTCGGCGAGCCGCAGATCCGCGCCCACCGGTACGGGATCAAGGTGTGGTTCCGCACGGTCAAGCCCACGCGCGAGCACTACGAGGCGCAGGTCGTCGGCGCGCGCGACTGGCCCGAGGCACGCGTGCTCGCCCTGGAGGTCGGGTTCCACTCCGAGCACCCGAAGGAGCCCGACAACGACGCGGTGATCGACCGGCTGACCGCGACCCAGCGGGGATGGCGGCGCGAGATCGGCGAGGAGGCCCAGGTCGGGCCGTTCCTCGGTCGGGCCGAGCACTGGCGGCGCATCTCCGAGGTCTGGTCCGATCCGGACCTGTCAGAGCCGGGACTCGCGTTCGAGATCGCGTCGCGTCTCGTCGACTACATCACCGCGCTCGAGCCGCGGCTGCGCGCGACCGGCGCGTGACGGTCGCGAGAGCAGCACGCACACGACGGGGACGACCGGACGGCTGGTCGCCGAGGCGCTCGAGCTCCCGGTCACGTGCTTCCTCTCCGGTCCCCTCGGCGGCGACCAGCAGGTGGGCGCAGG
Organism: uncultured Acidimicrobiia bacterium; assembly: GCA_963756815.1. Taxonomy (GTDB): domain Bacteria; phylum Actinomycetota; class Acidimicrobiia; order IMCC26256; family JAENVU01; genus JAENVU01. Next base: position 205,470 of record CAVWPR010000048.1, on the reverse strand, counting down.
CATCGCCGAGGGCCGGCTCGACTGCGTCGTGTTCTTCTGGGACCCGCTCGAGCCCCAGCCCCACGACGTGGACGTGAAGGCGCTGCTCCGGATCGCGGTCGTCGATGACTGCCCGATCGCCTGCAACCGCGCAACCGCCGACTTCATCGTGTCGAGCCCACACATGCGCACCGCGTACGAGCGGGGACCGCGCCACGAGGCGATCGCGATCTGACCGCGACGCGTCGGTCAGACGCCGGCGACGCCGATCGGGCAGCTGACACCCGTACCGCCGAGACCGCAGTAGCCACCGGGGTTCTTCGCGAGGTACTGCTGGTGGTAGTCCTCGGCGAAGTAGAACTCGGGCGCGGGCAGGATCTCGGTGGTGATCTCGTCGTAGCCGGCGGCGGTGAGCCGCTCCTGGAACATCGCACGCGACGCCTCGGCCGCCTCGCGCTGCGCGTCGGAGTAGGTGTAGATCCCGGACCGGTACTGCGTGCCGACGTCGTTGCCCTGGCGCATGCCCTGGGTCGGGTCGTGGCCCTCCCAGAACGCGCGGAGCAGGTCGTCGTACGAGATCACCTTCGGGTCGAACACCACGAGCACGGCCTCGGTGTGGCCGGTGCGCCCGCTGCACACCTCTTCGTAGGTGGGGTTCGGGTGTGATGCCCGCGGCGTAGCCGACGGCGGTCGTGTAGACGCCGTCGAGCTGCCAGAACGCGCGCTCGGCGCCCCAGAAGCAGCCGAGCGCGAACATCGCCGTCTCGAGGCCCTCGGGGTACGGACCGCGGAGCGCGTGGTCCGAGGACGAAGTGCGTCGACGGCACCGGCATCTCGGTGTCGCGGCCGGCGAGGGCCCGCTCGGGATCGACCATCGCCATCTTCTCGGGATTGCGGAATCGGAAGACCATCGCAGCTCGTTCCTCTCGAAGCGTTCGCCGACATTGTCACCCATGGCGGCCGTTCCGTTACGCGGCCGCGCGGCCAGCCGGTACGGTCCGGCGCATGACGCATCGGGTGATCCAGTGGTCCACGGGCAACGTCGGCACGCACACCCTGCGGTCGATCGTGCTCCATCCGCGAGCTCGAGCTCGCGGGGCTCTGGGTGCACTCGCCCGGCGAAGGTCGGACGCGACGCGGCCGAGCTCTGCGGGCTCCCCGAGCCCACCGGCGTCGTCGCCACCGACGACGCCGCCGCGCTCCTCGCGTGCGACGCCGACGTGGTCTGCTACACCGCCACCGGCGACCTCCGGCCTCAGGAGGCGGTCGACGACATGTGCCGGATCCTGCGCCGCCGGCAAGCACGTGGTGGCGACCTCGGTCGTCTCGCTCGTGTATCCCCCCTTCGCGCCGCAGAGGCTGGGTGCGCCAGCTCGACGCCGCCTGCCGCGAGGGCGGCACCGCCTGCTTCACGTCGGGCATCGACCCGGGGTTCGCCAACGACCTCCTGCCGCTCGTGGTCAGCGGCTTCAGCGAGCGCATCGACACGATCCGCGTCGTCAGAGAACCTCGACTACTCCACCTACATGCAGCCCGAGGTGTTGTTCGACACGATGGGCTTCGGCCAGGCGCTCGACGCGACGCCGCTGCTGTTGCTCCCGGGCGCGCTCGGCTTCGCGTGGGGCGGTGTCCTGCACATGATCGCAGCGGGGCCTCGGCGAGGAGGTCGACGAGATCCGCGAGGTGGTCGAGCGGTTCCCGGCACCGCACGACTTCACCACTGCGGTCGGGCCCATCCGCGAGGGGACGATGGCGGCGCTGCGCTTCGAGGTGCAGGGCTGGATCCGCGGTCGGGCCGCGATCGTCGTGGAGCACGTCACCCGCATGCACCCGGACCTGGCACCGGACTGGCCGCAACCGAAGGGCTCGGGCGGCTACCGCATCAGTGTCACCGGCTCGCCGTCGTACACCGTCGACTTCGAGATGATGGGCGAGGACGGTGACCACAACACCGCCGGTCTCGTCGCCACCGGCATGCGCATCCTCAACGCGATCCCGGCGGTCTGCGCCGCCGCGCCCGGCGTGCTGTCGACGCTCGACCTGCCGCTCGTCACCGGCCGCGGTCTGCTCGCCTGAGCGCCTAGTTGAGCGACGCGTCGTCGGGCGCGGCGGCGAGCAGCGAGACGCGACCGCGCTGACGCCGCAACACGTCGCGCCACAGCGTCTCGGGCGTGGCCGTCGACACGTCGCCGAGCTTCGCGTCGACCACGAGCCAGTCGTCGCGCGCGAGCTCGCTGTCGAGCTGCCCGGGGCCCCACCCCGCGTAGCCGACGAACACACGCACCGCCCGGTGCTCCTCCGGTGCGCCCTCGAGATCGATCGCCCCCATGGCACCCAGGAGCGCCTCGTCGCCGACGGAGCCACCGATGCCCAACCCGATCACGCCGTCGGTCTGCACCGGTCCGCCCAGATAGAGGCACGCGGGCGGCGCGGCGGCGTCCTGCCACCGCGGCAGCGCCTCGCCGATCGCGATGTCGGTCGGGCGATTCAGCACGAGCCCGACCGCACCTTCGGCATCGTGGGTCAGGACGAGGACGACGGTGCGTCGGAAGTTGGGGTCGACCAGGTCGGGGGACGCCACGAGCAACCGGGCACGGGTCGAGATCGGCACCAGCCCATCGTCGCGCCGAGGGAGGGGGTCGATGTCGAGCGCCCGGCCACCGGTCGGTGCGTGGGCGACTGGCGCCGCCCTCGGTCGCGACCGGTACGGTCCGGCCCGTGACCGCCGTGACCGCCACCACCGGGGACGGCGATCCGCCCGTTTACCCGCCCGATCACCACATCCTGCGCGACCTCGCCTTCACGACCGAGATGGGCGCCACGGATGCGGCACGGGGTTGGCTCGAGGTGGGCCCGTTCCTGCGCGACGGCGCCGGCGTGACCCACGCCGGGGCGATCGCCACGCTCGTCGACGCGCTCGGCGGCGGTCTCGCCGCCATCGCCGCCCTCCCCGACTGGATGGCGACCGCGGATCTCAACCTCCACCTCCTGGCCCGACCGGGCGTCGAGACGATCGAGGCGCGGGCCCGGGTCGCACGGGCGGGCCGCACCACCATCGTCGTGGAGGTCGACCTCGACGCCGACGACGCGCCGCTCGGGCTGGCCACCATGACCTTCGCCGTGCTCCCGCGCCGGGCCGGCAACCCCGTGATCACGGCGTCGGGTGACATCACCCGCATGACCATGGCGCGGCCCGGCTCCGGTCTGCGGGCGTCGCTCGAGGCGAGCACCGGGATCGAGGTGCGCGACCACGCCGCCGGCGTCGTGCACCTCCCGATCGGCGACTACGTGCGCAACAGCCTCGGCGCGGTGCAGGGCGGGATGATGGCGACGGTCGCGACGACGGCCGCCGCTCACGCGCTCACGGCCGCCGCCGGTGTGCCGCAGCGCGTCGTGGACCTGCAGATCACCTACCTCAGCCTGGCGCGGGTCGGACCGGTCGTGACCCGTACGACCGTGCTCGACGCCACCCCAGATTTCGGAACCGCGCGCGTGGAGCTCGTGGACGCGGGCGCCGACGATCGCGTCGCCACCGTCGTGCGCGCCGGCGGTGACACCGTGACGGCGACGTGAGCCGCCATTCGACGACCCGGACGCCGGTCGCGCCGTCGCCCGGTACCTCGGCCTGACGCTGGAGGAGGTGGGCGAGGCGCGCGAGGGCGCGGCGACCGTGGTCGGCACGCGCCTGCGGCCACCTACCTGCGCGCCCCGGACGGGACCATCGCGATGGGCGCGCTGCTCGGACTCGCCGACAGCGTCGCCGGGCTCTGTGGTGGGCTCGCGGCGCTGCCCGGGTGGGTCGTGTCGACGAACCTCGTGCTGCGCGCCGTCGATCTCGACGTCGTGGGTCCGCTCGCGTTGCGCGCCGACGTGCTCCGGGCCGGTCGGAACGCGGTCGTCACCGCGGTGCACGCCCGGGACGCGGGCGCCGACGACCGACTCGTCGCCGACGGCGCGCTCACGTCGGCGGTCCTCGTGCCCGAGGACGGGCCACCCGTGTACGAGCGGCCGCTGGTGCTCACCGCACCCACCGTGGACCCGGCGACGACGCCCGCGCTGCCCGAGTTCCTCGGCACGCGGGCGCCGACGCCGACACGCTCTCGATCGAGCTGACCGACCACTCCGCAATCCCTGGGGGATCCTCCACGGCGGGGTGACCGCCGCGCTCGTCGACCTCGCCGCCCGCCACGCGACCGGCGGGACCGCGACCACCGACACCGTGCTGCACTTCCTCGCGCCCGGGCCGGGTCGGACCGGTGACCGCACGCGGTCGCGCGGGTCGGGCCACGGGCCGACGGCGCGCTCGTGCGCGTCGAGGTGCGCGACGGCGGCGCCGGCGACCGGCTGATGGCGATCGCGGTCGCGACCGTCGCGCGCCTGACGGCTTCAGGCGGGGCGTCGACCTCGGACGGCGAGCTGCTTGGCCAGCACGAGGTGCGCCACGCTCGATGCCGCGGCGGCGACCCCCAGCACGCGGCCCCGCCAGTCGAGCCGGCGCGAGGTGAGGTTGACGACCGCGTCGATCCCGTCGGCGAGAGCGATCATCGAGATCCAGTTCGCGCTCGCCCCGCCGTTCCCCGACCGCGATCGCGCCGCCGGCACCGAGCACCGCCTCCCGGGCCCCCATCATCCGGGCCGAGCGCCTTCGCCGCCGGTTCGCCGGCACCGGATCCGTAGATCGGGCCGAATGCGAGGCGCGGCGAGGCGATCATGACGAGGCCGAGACCGACGCGGGACGCGACAGGTAGAGGGCACTGCGACGGAGGTCCATGTCGGGATCCTCGCGCGCCGGATCAGCCGACGGGAGTCGACGCTGCGCGCACCCCGAGCCCGGCCGCCCGGTAGATCGCGTCGACGACCTCCATGTTGGCGACCGCGTCCGCCGGCGGCGTGAGCGGCGGGACCCCGTCGACCACCGCCGCGACGAACGCGCGGAGCTGGTACGTGTACGTGGGCGTCTTCGCACCGTCGACGCGGATGCGCTCCTTCGACCCACCGCGTCGCAGGGTCATGCGGTAGCCGAACTGGGGGCCGGTCGGGTTGAAGACCCGGAGCTCGCCGGCCGTCCCGACGGCGCGCACCCCGACCTTGAGCAGCGTGCTCGACCACGAGCGCGCACGTCATCGTCCCGGTGACGCCGCCCGGGTAGAGGAGCTCGGCCCGCATCCACCGGTCGACGCCCGGTGCGGGCCGTCCGCGCCTGCGGCGCGGACGACCGTCGGCTCGGCGCCGGCGACGCTGCGGTTCATGTGGATCGCGTAGCAACCCGTGTCCATCGTGGCGCCGCCCGGCGAGGTCGAGGCGGTACCGGATGTCCTTCGGGAGCGGGAGCGGGATGCACATCGACGACTCGACGTGCCGGAGCTCGCCGATGTCGCCGCTCGCGACGATGTCGATCATGCGCTGCGCCACCGGGTGGTACCGGTAGTGGAACGCCTCCATCACGACGCGGCCCGACGCCGCGGCCGCCGCGGCGACCGCCGCCGCCTCGCCGGCGTTCGCGGTGAACGGCTTCTCGCACAGCACGTGCTTGCCGGCCGCGAGCGCGCGGGTCGGTCCAGACGCCGTGCAGCCCGTTCGGCAACGGGTTGTAGACGGCGTCGATCGTCCGGGTCGGCGAGCACGCGCGTCGTAGGAGTCGAGGACGCGGGGGATGCCGTGCTTGGCGGCGAACTTCTCCGCGCGCGCCCGGTCGCGGGCCGCGACCGCGACGACCTCGACGCCGTCGACCTCGCGTGCCGGCTTCACGAGCGCGGCCGGGGTGATCCGCGCGGCACCGAGGGTCGCGATCCGCATCGGTGGCATCGGCGGGAGGTTAGAGGCGGCCCGACCTCGATCAGGTGAACCGCGTGATGAGCCCGCGCCGGCGGAAGATCCGCAGCATCCGCACCAGGAACCAGCACGCGAGGACGGCGAACCCGACGGTCTCGGCGGTGGCGATCGCGATCTGGGACCAGTCGAGGCCGTGGCCGTCGACGAGACCGCGCAGTGCGGCGAACGCGTGCGTGGTCGGCAGCGCCAGCGCCACGGGCTGGAGCACGGCCGGCAGCGCGTCGACCGGGTAGAAGATCCCCGACAGCGGCATCACCACGAACATCACGCCCCACGCGAGCGCCTCCGCGCCGGAGCCGAAGCGCAGGACCACGCCGATGACGAAGAGCGCGATGGTCCACCCCACGAGCAGCAGCACGGCGGCGATCGGGCACGAGTCCGAACCCGAGCGTCGACACGTCGAACGAGTAGAAGACGAGCGCGCCGAGCGCGACCACGCCGACGCCGAGCGCGAGCTTGAACAGCCCGAACAGCGCGACGCCGCCGACGTACTCCGACCTCGCGGATCGGCGTGACCATGAGGTTGAGCAGGTTGCGGCTCCACGTCTCCTCGAGCAGGCCGGTGCTCACCGAGATCTGCGACTGGTACACGACGTGCCACAGCACGATCCCGGCGATGAGGTAGCCGGCGGCCTTGCCGCCGTCGGTCGCGTGCCCGCCGCCCACGTAGCTCGCGAGCGCGCCGAAGAGCAGCACGTCGACGAGCGGCCACAGCGTGACGTCGAACAGGCGGTGCGGGCTGCGCAGCGAGGACGTACGCGTGCCGGCGCGCGACCGCGCGCATCCGCAACCAGGTCAGCGCGGCACCGTGCAGCCGCTCGGGGAGCGGCACGGGCGGCACGCGCACGGCGTCGGCGCCGTCGGTCATGCCAGGTGCTCCGTCTGCTGCGTCGGACGGCGGCGGACGGTGATCGTCCGCCAGATGGAGGAACACGCCCTCGAGGTCGGTCCGCCCGAAGCGGTCGGCGACCTCGGCCGGCGTGCCGTCGGCGACGATGCGGCCGCCGGAGATGAACACGACCCGATCGCACAGTCGCTCGACCTCGGCCATGTCGTGCGAGGTCACGAGGAGCGCGGTGCCGTCCTCCTCGCAGATCGCCCGCAGCCCCTCGCGCACCCGGCGGGAGACGTCGGGATCGAGCGACGCGGTCGGCTCGTCGAGCACGAGGAGCCGCGGGCGGTGCAGCGTCGCCCGGACGATGCCGACGAGCGTCCGCTGACCGGACGACAGCTCGGTGCCCATCGCGTCGGCGAGGTGCTCGACGCGGAAGCGCTCCAGTCCCGCGGCGATCGCCGGGCGCCGGATCGGCGAGCCCGTAGAGGTTGCCGTACAGCGTGAGGTACTCGCGCACGCGCAGTCGCTCGGCGAGCGGGAGGTACCCCGCGGCGAAGCCGACCTCCTCGGCCGCATGGCTGCGGTCGCCGACGATGGGCCGCCCGCAGATCGCGACCGACCCTTCGTCGGGCGCGATCACGCCGAGCAGCATCAGCAGGGTGGTGGTCTTGCCGGCGCCGTTCGGACCGAGGAGCGCGACCCGCTCCCCCGCGTGGACCTCGAGGTCGACGCCGTCGACGGCGCGGGCCCGGCGGTAGTCCTTGACCAGCCCGCGGGCCTCGAGCACGACGTCCACGGACGGGAATGCTGACAGGTCGCTGTGACCGGGGCGACCGAGTTCCGACGCCGGTGCCGGCCGCACCGTACGCTTCCGGGCGTGCCCGACTTCGCCGACGAGCACGACGACCGAGCTCGAGCGCAAGGCCCGGGCCCTGTCGTGGGTCGCGCTCACCGAGACGATCACCTACCTCGTGCTCTTCTACTTCTGGATCGTGAGCCCCAACGTCGCGGGCAAGGCGATCACCGGGTCGATCCACGGGATGGTCTGGCTCTCGTTCGTCGCCATGGTCGTGATGATCACCTCCGACATGGGTTGGTCGTGGAAGTACTCGATCGCGGTGATCGTCCTCGGCCCGATCGGCGGGATCATGGTCTGGGAGCGGATCCGCCGCGAGGGCGTGCCGGAGCCCCGGCGCGCCCGTCCCGCCTGAGCACGCCGAGCGCGGTCCGCGCGATCCGGGCCGCCATCGCGCGGCTCGGTGGTGTCCGAATCTCGCATTTCGGACAACGCTCCGAGCGGCATGGGTCATATGACCCGGCCGGACCCGTTCGTGCGCAGGCGTCCTCACTAGGGTCGCAGGACCTCGACGGGGCGAGAGCGCGGAGACCGTCGTTCAAGGTGGGCTGCCGCTGGCGCCGATCCCTCTGTCTGGCTGTGCGCCGACGATCGGGTGTCGCCGGCAGCGGAGGGAACCGACACATGCGACGAATCATCGCGGCGCTGCTCATAGCGCTCACGTGCACCATCGGCCTCGGCGCGATGCACGGTGCCGGCGCGGCGGACCCGGGAGCGGAGAACGACTTCGCGGCGCGGATCAACGGGCTCCGGGCCTCGGTGGGACGCGCCGGGCTCGGACTGCACCCGGTCCTCACCGCCAAGGCCGAGAGCTGGGCGCAGCACATGGCCGCCACCGGCTGTCTCTGCCACTCGAACCTGCCCGATGGCGTCACCGTCGGCTGGCGCAAGCTCGGCGAGAACGTCGGCCGCGGTCCGAGCGTCGCGTCGATCGACGGCGCGCTGCGGGGTTCCGCCCCGCACTACGCCAACATGGTCGACGCCCAGTTCCACTGGGTCGGCGTCGGCGTCGCGTACGGCGGCGGGCAGATGTACGTGGCCGAGGTGTTCATGGACGGCGACCCGCCGCCCGCGCCGGTCTACACCGGCCCCCAGTGGCGAGGATGGGACGGCCTCGGCGGCTCGATCGGCTCCGCGCCGACGTCGGCGTCGTGGGCGCCCGGTCGGCTCGACGTGTTCGCGAACTCGCACGGCACCCTGGCCCACAAGTGGTTCGACGGGCGCTCGTGGTCCCCCGGCTGGGAGAACCTCGGCGGCCCGGCCGGCGGCTTCGTCGGAGCGCCGGCCGCGGTGTCCTGGGGCCCGAACCGCATCGACGTCTTCGTCACCGCCAACGGCGGCTCGTTGCAGCACAAGTGGTGGAACGGCACCTCGTGGAGCGGCTGGGAGGACCTCGGCGGTCAACTCGCCTCGGCGCCGTCGGTGGCGTCGTGGGGCTCGAACCGGCTCGACGTGTTCGCGAGGAACTCCGCCGGTGCGCTCGTCCGCAAGACCTGGAGCGGCGGGTGGTCGGGCTGGGGATCGCTCGGCGGCGGCGTGGTCGGCGACCCCGCGGCGGTCTCCTGGGGCTCGGGCCGCATCGACGTCTTCGTCCGCGGCACCGACAACCGGTGTGGCACCGCTGGTACGCCGGTGGATGGAGCGCGTGGGAGCCGCTCGGCGGCCTGTTGAGCGCCAGCCCGACGGTCGTGGCGTGGAGCCCGAGCCGCGTGGACGTCTTCGTCCGCGGCAACGACAACGCGATGTGGCACCGCTGGTACGCCGGCGCATGGTCCGGCTGGGAGTCGCTCGGCGGCGTGCTCACGACCGCTCCCGGTGCGGTGTCGTGGGGACCGGGCCGCATCGACGTCTTCGTGCGGGGTGTCGACGCCGCCATGTGGCACCGCTGGTGGACCTGATCCACTGACGCGGCGCGTCGCCTCAGGCGTCGCGACGGCTCCGGGCCCGCCGCTTGCCCTCGTGCATCGCGGCCACGCGCGGCACGGGGATCGCGTGGCCCTCCTCGAGGAGCGCCGGCCGGGATCGCCTGCGGCGCCGGCATCCGCGCCGCCCAGCAGTCGGGACGGGCGTCGAGCGCATCCGGCGCCGTGCGGATCGTGAAGTCGCGCGGGCGTCACCGCGTCCAGCTCGTCCCACTCCACCGGGAACGAGACCGGGACGCCGGGACGCACCCGCGGGCTGTAGGCCGCGACCACGGTGCCACCTCCGACGCGCGTGGGGTCGACGAACACCTTGCCCTCGCGATCCTCCTTCATGAACGCAGTGGTGGCGACGTCGGGGTCGAGCGCCGCGGCGCGCGCCGCGATCGCACGCGTGGCGGCGGCGACGTCCTCCATCGCCGCCCCGACGATCGGCACGAACACGTGCACACCCTTCGCGCCGCTCGTCTTCACCACGCCCACCAGCCCCAGATCGGTCAGCACCTGACGCACGAGACGCGCCGCCTGCACCGCCGCCCCGAAGCCGTCGCCCTCCGGCGGATCGAGGTCGAGGATCAGGTGGGACTGGTGCTGCGGGTCGGCGGCGGTGGTGAGCGCCGGGTGGTACTCGACCGCACGCTGGTTCGCGAACCAGAGGAGCGTGCGGCGGTCGTCGCAGACCGCGTACGTGACCTCGCGCTTGGAGCTCTCGGCCCAGTGCGAAACGGTCCGTACCCATTCGGGCGTGTACTTCGGGACGTTCTTCTGCATGAACGCCTCCTGCCCACGGTGCACGCGGATCACCGACAGTGGCCGGTCCGCGAGCTCGGGCAGGATCCGCTCGCTCACGCGGTCCAGGTAGTCGACGAGCTCGCGCTTGGTCGCGTCGGCGCCGTCGAACAGGGGCTGGTCGAGGTTGGTGAGCTCGACGCCGTCGCGCGACTCGCCCGGCCACGCGCTTCACTCGCTCACCCGCACGATCAGCTTGCCGGTGTGGTCACCGGTGAACAGCCGGTTGAGCGTCTCGGGTGCGTGCTCGAGCCCGTCGACCACCTCGACCGCGTAGTGCAGCTTCCCCTCGGCGACGAGCGGGGCGAGACCCATGATCGCGTCGACGAAGCGGTCGACGTAGTCGAGGATCAGGAACCCCTCCATCCGCGCCCGCTTCATGATGAGGTTCGGCGTGTTCCGCACGCCGGTCGGCTCGTCCTGCGTGTACGTCGAGATCGCACCGCAGCACGCGATGCGCGGCGCCGATCGCGAGGTTGGCGAGCACGGCGTCGAGGATCTCGCCGCCGACGTTGTCGAAGTAGACGTCGATCCCGTCGGGACACAGCTCCACGAGCCGTGCCGCCACGTCGTCGGACCGGTAGTTGATGCACGCGTCGAAGCCGAGTTCGTCGACGACCCACCGGCACTTCTCGTCGGTCCCGGCGATGCCCACCACCGTGGCCGCGCCCTTCAGCTTCGCGAGCTGACCGGCGACCGAACCGACACCACCGGCCGCGCCCGACACGACGAACGTCTCGCCGGGCTGCAACGCGCAGACGTCCTCGATCCCGAACCAGGCGGTGACGCCGGTGGCGCCGTAGATCGAGAGCAGGTCGGTGGGCTCGAGCCCCGGCGGCACGACGTTGCCGAGATCGTCGGCCCCGAGCAGCCAGTAGTCCTGCCAGCCCGGCATGCCGAGGACGAGGTCGCCCTCGGCGAAGCCTTCGCGTCGGGACCGCTCGACTCGTGCGAGGCCCGCGGCCCGCACGACCGCGCCGATCTCGACCGCCGGGAGGTACGAGTCCTCCTCCCGCATCCACACCCGGTTCGTCGGGTCGACCGACAACGCGACGACGCGCAGGAGCACCTCGCCGTCGGCGGGCTCCGGCACCGCCTCCTCCACACGCTCCAGACAGTCCTCGGTGACGAGCCCGTGCGGGCGGGCGGCGAGCAGGATGCGGCGGTTCACACTCATGGGCGTCAGCCTGTCACCTCCTACGATGCCGCGGTGGCGGGCGGGTACCGCCCGTTCTCGGAGGGACACCGACGTGGAAGAGCTCGACGGCAAGGTCGTCGCGATCACCGGTGGCGCCAGCGGCATCGGGCGCGCGCTCGCCGACGCCTTCGGCGCGGCCGGCATGAAGGTCGCGCTCGCCGACATCGAACCCGGCCCGCTCGCAGAAGCCGTCGCCGAGCTGAGCGCCGCGGGGATCGACGCCGCAGGCTGGCCGTGCGACGTGAGCGACGACGACGACGTTCACGCGTTCGCGGCGGCGACCTTCGAGCGATTCGGCACCGCGCACATGATCTGCAACAACGCCGGCGTCGGCGGCGCCGGTGGCCTCACGTGGGAAGTGCCGCTCGAGGGCTGGGAATGGACGATCGGCGTCAACCTCATGGGCGTGGTCCACGGCATCCGGGCCTTCGTGCCCCGCATGGTCGAACAGGGCGACGGGCACATCGTGAACACCGCGTCGCTCGCCGGCCTCAAGGCTGCGCCCTTCATGGCCGCCTACAACGCGACCAAGCACGCGGTCGTCGCGATCTCGGAGTCGCTCGCGCACGAGTGCGCGCATCACCGCACCCGGCGTCGGCGTGAGCGTGCTCTGCCCTGCGTTCATCCGGACGCGCATCGCGGAGTCCGGCCGCAACTGGCCGGACCGGCTCGGTCCGAACCCGAGCCCGACCGCCGACTCCCTGGCCGGGGGAATGATCCGTCAGATGATCGACAACGGACTCGAACCCGTCGGTCTACGCAGCGCGCGTCGTCGAGGCGGTGCGGACGAACAGGTTCTTCGTCCTCTCCGACGACGCCCACGCCGGCGCGACCCGGAGCCGGCTGGCCGAGATCGTCGACGGCACGCCGCCCACGATGATCGGTCTCTGACCGGTCAGGGCAGGCCGGCACCCGGCACGTCGACCTCGCACACCTCGATCGCACCGCGCATCGACTCCGTCTCGGCGGGGTTGCTCGCGTCGGCGGTGCAGACGAAGAGCGTCGTCCGGTCGGGTCCGCCGAGCATGCACGCGTAGGCGCCGCGACGATCGACCGTGACGACGTCGGTGACCTCGCCGCCCTCGCGGACACGCAGCACCCGTCCGGTGAGCGGGCACGCCGACCAGATCGCACCCTCGGCGTCGAGGCAGATGCCGTCCGGCACCGCGCCGGCGAGCGTTGCCCACTCCCTCCGACCCGACAGCGTGCCGTCGACGGCGACGTCGAAGGCGGTGAGCACCCCGGCCCAGCTCTCACCGATGATCATCGTGGCGCCGTCCGGCGTGATGACCGTCCCGTTCGGGAAGCGCAGCTCGTCGGCCGCGACCGAGATCGCGCCGTCCGGATCGACACGCACGAGGCTCGCGGTCACGGGGTCCGCCCCGGCGTCGAGGTCGAAGCCGAAGTTCCCCACGTACGCGCGACCCACCGCGTCGACGACCATGTCGTTGCAGTGCCAGGTCGCCAGCGGTGTGAGGTCGGCCACCTCCGAGAGCGAGGCGCCGTCGAACCGCAGGAGCCGGCGGTCGTCCATCGACACCACGAGCATCCGTCCGTCCGGGTCCCAGCCGAGGCCCGAGGGCCGAGCCGGGACGACGACGACGGTCGTGAGCTCGCCGTCGGATGTCAGCGCCCGGACCCTCGCGTCGTGCTGGTCGGAGAAGAGCAACCGTCCCTCGTGCCAGCGGGGTCCCTCGGGGAACCGGAGGCCGGCGGCGACGACCGTGGTCGTGAGATCCGTCACGCGGCGGAGTCTGGCACCCGCGCCCCGCCCACGCCGCTGGTCAGCGGGCGATGGCGCCGAAGCGTCCCGACTGGTAGTCGGCGATCGCCTGCTCGATCTCCTCACGCGTGTTCATCACGAACGGTCCGTACCTCGCGATCGGCTCCCGGAGCGGCGCGCCGGTGAGCACGAGGTACTCGCCGGTCTCGGTGCCGTCGTTGCGTACCGCCACCTCGTCACCGTCGTCGGCGTAGACCCGCAAGGTGCCGTCACCCTCGCCCGCGAACGTGTAGACGAGCGCGGTCTGGTCACGGGGCGCGGCGGCGTGGATCTCGGCACCCGGGTCCAGCGTCACGTGGAGGTACCCGACCGGCGAGTGTGTCTCCACCGGCCCGGCGGTGCCGCGGTACTCACCCGCGATGACCCGGACGGCGGCGCCGTCGTCGCGCACCTGCGGGATCTCCTTCGCGAGGAACTCCTGGTAGCGCGGCGCCATCATCTTGTCGGCGGCAGGGAGGTTGACCCAGAGCTGGAACCCGTGCTGACGACCGCCGTCGGTCTGCATCTCCCGCGCGGGCATCTCGGAATGGATCACCCCGGAGCCCGCGGTCATCCACTGCACGGAGCCCGGGCCGATCCGGCCGGCGTTGCCGGCGGAGTCCTCGTGCTCGACTGCGCCGTCGACCATGTAGGTGACGGTCTCGAACCCGCGGTGCGGGTGGTCGGGCGCGCCCTTGGCCTGACCGGGGGCGAGGTCCTCGGGCCCCATCTCGTCGAGGAGGAGGAACGGGTCGATCTGCGCGAGGCGGGGCGTCGGGAACGGCCGTCGGACCGGGAACCCCGCGCCCTCGAGGGCGCGCGTCGATTCGATCGTGGCGGCAACGGTGCGGGTGCTCATGGTCTGCTCCTCGGCTCTGATCCTTCAACCTCATCAACCCCCGGCCATTCCCGCCACTAACTTCAACCGACTCATGGACGCCGTGGCCTTCTTCGGCATGGAGCCGACCGCCGATCCCCGCCACTGGCGCCTGCCCGTGGTGCCCTCGTTGTGCTCGGGCCTTGGTGCGCTGTTCGGCGGGGCCGGCCTCGGCGCCTGCGTCGAGGCGCTCGAGCAGGCGACGGGACGCCCGCTCGTCTGGGCCACCGGCCAGTACCTGTCGTACGCGCGCCCGCCCGCCATCCTCGACGTCCGGGTGACCGAGGTCGTCCGCGGGCACCAGGTCTCCCAGGCTCGCGCGGTCGCCACGGTCGACGGCGACGAGATCCTGACCGTGAACGCGGCGTTGGGACGGCGGGACAACCCGCACTCCGGATCGTGGGCGGAGATGCCGACGGTTCCGCCGCCACTCGAGTGTCCGCCGCGTCAGGTGATGGATCGACACGAGGGCACGATCATGGACCGCATCGACATGCGCCTGGCCGACGCCCGCACGTTCGACGAGCTCGACGGCACGCCCGGATCGGGCCGGTGCGCGCTGTGGGTCCACCTCCCCGGGCTGGTCGACCTCAGCCCCGCGACGCTCTCGATCGTCGGCGACTACGTCCCGTTCGGCATCTCGCAGGCGCTCGGCCAGCGAGCCGGCGGCAACAGCCTCGACAACACGCTGCGGGTCGCGAGCCGGGCGCAGACCGAGTGGATCCTCGCCGACATCCGGGTGCACGCGATCGCGGACGGGTTCGGTCACGGTCTCGTGCACCTCTGGACCGACGACGGTCGTCTGCTGGGCACTGCGAGCCAGTCGACCATCGTGCGCAACTGGCGCGAAGCGCCCCCGGACATGGAACCCCGCACCACCGACGCAGGAGGAGCACGCGGATGACCGTCACGCAACGCTGGGGCCTCACCATCCCGCTCGCCGGCGTCCCGCTCATGGATCACCGGGAGTGGTTCGTGGAGATGGAGCAGCTCGGGTTCACCGACGTGTGGTCGGCGGAGACCAACGCGTACGACGCGTTCACGCCCCTCACGCTCGCTGCGGTGTGGGCGCCGTCGCTGCGCCTCGGCCAGGCGATCGTGCCGGTGTACACGCGCGGTCCGGCGCTGCTCGCGCAGTCGATCGCGACGCTCGCCGACATCGCTCCTGGCCGTGCCGTGCTCGGCGTCGGCTCGTCGAGCAACGTCATCGTGGAGCGGTGGAACGGCATCCCGTTCGAGCAGCCGTACCAGCACGTGCGCGACACCGTCCGCTTCCTGCGCGCTGCGCTCGCGGGCGAGAAGGTCACCGCGGAGTACGAGACGTTCTCGGTGAAGGGGTTCCGGCTCGGCATCCGCCTCGCCGAGCCGCCGCCCATCCTCGTCGCCGCGCTGCGCGAGGGGATGCTGCGGCTGGCGGGCCGGGAGGCCGACGGCGCAATCGTGAACTGGCTCTCGGCCGAGGACGTGAAGACCGTGGCGCCGATCGTGGGCGAGGGCAAGGAGGTCGCGGCGCGGATCTTCGTGCTGCCCACCACGGACCGCGACACCGTGCGGGCGATCGGCCGGCGGATGATCGCCGAGTACATGAACGTGCCCGTGTACGCCGCGTTCCACGAGTGGATCGGTCGCGGCGACGCGCTCCGCCCGATGTGGGACGCGTGGAAGGCGGGCGACCGCGCCGGCGCCACCGAGGTGATCCCCGACGAGGTGCTCGACGACCTCATCGTCTGGGGCTCACCCGAGCAGTGCGCCGAGGGCGTCCGCCGCTACGCCGACAACGGGATCACCACGCCGGCGCCGATGATCATCTCGGACCCACCGACGGCGAAGACGGTGATGCACGCCCTGTCGAAGCTCAAGCCCTGACGCGACGCGCCCGAAGTGTCCGTCGTGCGCATCACGGCGCCGGTGCGGTCATCCGAGCGCGGCGTTCGAGATGGACGTCACGCTCGGAGTGACTGGTTTCGCGAACGCCGGCGAGATCACGGTTGGCACCCGAGCATGACGTCGCCGGACGGTTCCGCGGAACCTCCCAGGACCTGGCAACGACGCGTCCGCGGACGAGTGGCCGGGTCAGAACGAGCGGATGGCGGAGTGGGTGTCGGCGACCGTGGTGTCGCCGAAGGTCTCGAGACCATCGAGGCCACGGCGACCCACCAGCCACAGGAGCAGATCGCTCGCGCCGCCCCGGACGGCGAGGTCGCCCTTGGCGTGCTCACGCGAGAACGTGAAGCCGTCGGGCGCGAATCGCAGGAGCCACTCGCCGTCCGTGTCGGTGCAGTGCAGATGGAGCGTCTCACCGCCACCGCGGAGCGCGTCCGGACCCGCCGGGTTGTGCGCCATCGACGGGACGAGGTTCTCCAGTCGCTCGTCGATGCCGTCGACCGCGACCGCGGCGTCGACCGGCGCCTGCGCCCCCGACGCGCTCTCGGCGTCCCATCGGTGGATCGAGGTCTCGTGCGCCATCCGGCGCGACCAGAACCGCGCGTGTGCGTCCACGCCCCAGCTCCACGCCGGGGCCGCGGGGTCGGCTGCGGCCGACGTGGCGACGAACGCGGCCGCGCCGGCCCCGAGCCAGTCCGGGTAGTCGCCCGGCGACGCGGGCAGTCCGAGATCCAGCTCGCCCGGGTTCACGAAATCGCCCGCGCGCTCCACGTTGGCCCGCGCCCAGGCGAGCGTGGTCCCGGTGTGCTTCACGAGCTTGGCCATCGTCCACTCGGGCGTGGCCGGCACCGTGACGTCGGGGCCGACCGTACGGGCCGCCGACGCGAGTGCCGACGCCTGCGCCGTGACGACATCCAGATACGCGAGATGCTCCATGACGACGACCCTACGCGCGTCACCCGAAGAGGGTCAGCGGATCCTCGCGTTCGACGAGTCGCGCGTCGTCGTGGCGAGCGCTGTTGACGCGCGGGCTCACCGGCCAGAGCTCGAGCAGGTCGTCGGGCGCGGGCCGTAGCAGGTCGACGACGGCTTCCCCCTCGGTCTCGTCACGATCGAGCCAGCGCGCCCACGCCTCGCGGGGCAGCATCACCGGCATCCGGTCGTGCACCGGCGCGACCGTGCGGTTGGCGTCGGTGGTCACGATCGTGCACGTGCGCAGCCAGGGTGCATCGGGCTCGTCGGGATCGCGCCACACGGCCCAGAGGCCGGCGAACGCGAGCGGCGCGCCCGAGCGGTCGTGAAGGTACATCGGCTGTTTGCGGGAACCCACCCGCTCCCACTCGTAGAAGCCGTCGGCCGGGACGATGCACCGCCGGCGCTCCAGCGCGGTTCGGAAGGCGGGCTTCTCGAGCACGGTCTCGGCGCGGGCGTTGATCATCCGGTCCCCCAGCCCCGGATCGGGCGCCCACGACGGCACCAACCCCCACCGCATCCGCCCCAACCGGCGGACATCCTCGCGCTCGACGATCGTCAGCACGTCGGCACGCGGTGCGACGTTCCAACTCGGCGCGACGGGCTCGTCGAGCGCGATCTCGTCGACGTCGAAGTGCTCCGCGAGAAGCGTCGGCGACGCCGCCTGGACGTAGCGCCCGCACATCGCGTGACTACGCGCGACCGGAACGGTCGCTCGTGCGCACGACGAAGCGCAACGCCGACCAGGTGTCGTCGATCGCGCACACCTTGTTGTCGACGAGGCCGGCGTCGAGCCCGACCTCCTGCACCGGGTCGAAGGTGAGGTCGGTCGCGACGCAACTCGTCTTCTTCGGCCACGCGACCCACAGACCGCCGTCCGGCAGCAAGGCGCGCGCCATCACCGGGAAGCGTCGCGCCAGCTCGCGCTCACGCGTCGCGAAGAACACGATGACGTCGAAGCGGCCGCGCGCCTGCGTGCGGATCTCCACACCGTCCGGCAACGCACCGAGCGTGCGCTCGAATCCGGGCGGCGACGCGAGCAACGCAACGAGCGCGTCGGGCTTGATGCCCAACTTCCTGGGCAGTGGTGTTGACCCGCGACCCGCGTCGCGCCCGTTCGACTCGTACCCCGCCATGCGTCGGCCATCCGAGCGCGTTCGCGTGCCCGAGTCAACTCGTGAATCTCGTCGCCGATGCCTAGGTCGCGTCGCCCACGCGGTAACGCGCGAACGCCGGTACGAGTGCCGCGTACACGAGCACGCCGACCACGCAGATGACTCCGCCGCTCACCACCGAGACGGTCGGCGTGAACACCGAAGCGACCAGGCCGCCCTCGAGATCGCCGATGCGCGGGCCTCCGGCGACGACCGCGATGTGGATGCCCGACATCCGGCCGCGCAGCGAGTCCGGCACGGTCGCCTGCAGGATCGTCGACCGGAACACGGCCGAGACGACGTCGGCCCCGCCCGCGACCGCCAGGCACAGCATCGCGAGCGCGATGCGGTCGCCCACGAGCCCGAATGCCGCGATCGCGAACCCCCAGACGACGATCGACACCACGATCGCCCGGCCCTGGCGGACGACGCGGTGGACCCAGCCGCTCGTCAGGGCGGCGATCACGGCACCCGCCGAGACCGACGCGAAGAGGAAGCCGGCGAGTTCGGGGCCGCCCCCGAACTGCGTCCGGGCGAGCACGGGGAACAGGACCCGCGGCATGCCGAACACCATCGCGATGACATCCACGATGAAGGTGCCCTGGAGCACCTTGCGTCCCTTGAGGTAGCGGACGCCCTCCATGAGCCGCCGCCACGAGCCGAGGACCTCGGCGTCCGGGTCCTCGATGATCGGCGGGCGGGGTCGCATCAGCAGTGCCGCGGTGATCGTGCCCGCGAACGAGACGACGTCGATGCCGTACGCCCATGCGAAGCCGAGCGTCCCCACGACGATGCCACCCAGCGCGGGGCCCGCGATCTGGGCGGTGTTCCACATCACCTGGTTGAGCGCCAGCGCCGACGGCAACCGGTCGACGGGGACCAGGCTCGGGGTCATCGCCGACCGGGTCGCCAGGGAGAACCCCGAGAAGCCGGCCACCAGCGCGGCGCCCAGGTAGACGCTCCACAGCGGCGGCTCGCCCGTGAGCGCGCCGGCCAGCAGCAGACCCGAGGCGAGCATCTGGCCGACCTGGGCACCGAGGAGGAGCTTGCGGCGGTCGTACCGGTCGATCCAGGACCCTCCGAAGAGCGACGCCGCCATGAGGGGCACCAGCTGCACCAACCCGATGAGTCCCACCGCCGCCGGCGAGTGCGTCAGCGCGTCGACCTGCAGGAAGACCGCGACGAGCGTGATGTTCGACCCGATCTCGGAGAACATCTCGCCCGTCCACAGCAGGCGGAAGTCGCGCTCGCGCAGCGGCGACAGGTCGAGCGCGACGCGACGCCAGCGTCGGCGCGGGCGGGCAGTGGACGTGTCGGACGCCACCTCCCTTTTCCCGACCATTTCACTCGACTTTTGCGGCGGCCCCGGCTACGTTCGGCGACGTTACGACCCATCCCCCCGACACAACGAGGTGTTGCGATGACCCTGCGACTCGGCGACGAGGCCCCCGACTTCACGGCGGAGACGACCGAAGGTGAGGTCGACCTCTACGACTACCTCGGTGACAGCTGGGGGATCCTGTTCTCGCACCCGGCCGACTTCACGCCCGTCTGCACGACCGAGCTCGGCGAGTTCGCGAAGCGCAAGGGCGACTTCGACCGGCGGAACACGAAGCTGATCGGCGTCTCGGTCGACCCCCTCGAGTCGCACAAGGGTTGGGCGCAGGACATCGCGGACGTGAAGGGCACGCCCCTCAACTTCCCGCTGATCGCGGACCCCGACCGCAAGGTCGCCGACCTCTACGACATGATCCACCCCGCCGCGAACGAGACGCTGACGGTCCGCTCGGTGTTCATCATCGGCCCGGACAAGAAGATCAAGCTCATCCTCACGTACCCGGCGAGCACCGGCCGCAACATCGACGAGATCGTGCGCGTCGTCGACTCGCTGCAGCTGACGGCCGGCTACTCCGTGGCCACGCCGGCCAACTGGAAGTCCGGCGACGAGGTGATCATCGGCGGCGCGGTCTCCGACGAGGCCGCCAAGGAGAAGTTCCCCGAAGGCTGGCGGGCCGAGAAGCCCTACCTGCGCTGGGTGCCGCAGCCCGGCAAGTAGCCGCCTCGTCGGCGTCTCCGCTCGCGCCGCCGTCCGAGTGATTCGGCGGCGGCCGGCTCCGACGCGGCTCGCCTTCGGCTCGGGTCGATGCGGAGCGGGGACGCCGAACTACAGGTACTTCATCGGGTCGACGGGCGTCCCGTTGACCCGGACCTCGAAGTGCAGGTGCGGACCGGTCGAGTTCCCGGTGTTGCCGACCGCCCCGATCGTCTGGCCGGTCGCGACCGTGCTCCCGACGTGCACCCCGAGCTTCGACAGGTGGCCGTACAACGTCGCGAGCCCACCCGCGTGGTCGATCACGATGGCGTTGCCGTAGCCCGACACGGGGCCGGCGACGACGACCGTGCCCGCGGCGGCGGCCCACACGGGGCTGCCGTAGCTCGCGCCGATGTCGATCCCAGTGTGCATGCGCACGTCGTGGAAGATCGGGTGCACCCGCCGACCGAACGGTGACGAGATCGGGCCGTTCGCAGGGAAGCGGAACACGGGGACCGTCGGGGCACCCGGCGGCCGGGCGCGCAGGATCCCCTGGATCGTCCCCGACGCGGCCGCGTTGGCGGCGGCGGCGCGCTCGAACTCCTGGCGCCGGGCGTGCGCCGATGCCAGCACCGCCTGGACGCGCGCCTCCTCGGCGCGGGCGCGGTCGACGAGCTGCGCCTGCTGCGCGCGGGCCGCGGCCACCTGCGCCTCCTCGTTCCGCGCCACCACCGCGGCGCGCGCCACCGCGGCGCGTCGCGCCCGCAACGAACGGGCGGCGTCGAGCGCGTCGGCCCGAGCCACGCGCAGCGCGTCCAGGCGATCCGTCGTCCGGTCGCCGACGTGCTCCAGGTACACCTGACGCAGCGTCTGATCCCGTCGGGTCCGACGGTCCGCGAACGCCGCGAGCACCGGCGGCGCGGTGCTCCCGGCCCGTCGGTAGATGTCGGCGGCGGCCCGCCCGGCCGCGGCCCTCGTCCGGGTCACGCGGCAGGCGGGTCCGCGCGACCTCCGCCTCCACGTTCCGGCGGGCGGCGTCGAGGCGGGCGAGATCGCCGGCCGCCACCGCACTCTGTGCCGTGAGCGTGGCCAGCTCACCGTCCAGCCGGCGGACGTCGGCCTCAGCCGCTTCCCGGCTGCGGCGGGCGGTGGTGACGGCGTCGACGGCGGCCTGCTCGGCCCGTGACGCGGCCTCGAAGTCCGGACCCGACGGCGCCCGCGCCGGTCGCAACGCACGCGACGGACGCGACGACGGGCTGGCGGGGAGGGTCGCGGCGGCCGGGGTGGCCGTGGCCAGCACCACGACGAGCGCTGCTCCCCCGATGGCGACCCGCGACCGGATCGACCTGAGCATCAAGAGTTGACAGTAACCACACCAGCAACACCAGTTGCGGATGCTCAGCACGCCCGAGGCGGCGAGGCACCGAGCCGGAGCGCAGCGGAGGCGAGCAGTCGCGGAGCGTCCGTTCGAGTGCGCCGCGCTCGGTCCGACGCCGGAGCGGAGCGACCGGTATCAGACGTCGAGGAACCGACGCAGGCCCACCAGGGCGCCCAGGGCACCGATGCCCGCACCCAGGAGCACCACGATGAGACTGATCTGGAAGGCGTCGCCCGAGCTGACGTACCAACCCTTCCAGAAGTCGCTGTTCACCGGGATCGCGTCGGTCAGCGCCCGCTGGAGGCCGAAGACGGCCACGGTGCCACCGATCGCACCCGCCACCCCCTGCACCATGCCCTCGAGCATGAACGGGACGCGGACGAACCAGTTCGACGCGCCGACGAGCTTCATCACCTCGATCTCGCGTCTTCGTGCGTACGTGGCGAGGCGGATCGTGTTCACGATGAGGAACAGCGACGCGAACAGCAAGGCGAAGAACATCAGCAGGAAGCCCCGCTGGATCCAGGCGCTGGTGGTCAGCAGGTCCTTCACCGCCTTCTCCGCGGTCTGGATCTGGTCCACGCCGGGCGAGTTGCGGTACTGCGCCGCGATCTGCTTCGTGAGCGACGCCTTGCGCGGCGCCACGAGGAACGACTCCGGGAGGTCCGCCGGCGTGATCGTGTTGACCAGCTCCGGACGGTCGCGACCTTCGTAGCGCTTGAAGTCCTCGTAGGCGTCCTGGTGGCTGAGGTACTTGAAGCTCCGGACGTCCGGGTCCTTCTTGAGCTGGGCCTGCACCGCCTGGGTCTGGGCCGTCGGCGCCTTCGTCTGCATGAAGACGATGAACTCGACGCCGTTCTGCCACTTCTGCGTGCCGTGGTCCACCAGGCGCGTGAGCAGCAGCGATCCACCGAGGACGCACAACGAGACCGCCACGGTGATCACACCGGCGACGGTCATCATCGTGTTGCGGCGCAGTGACACCCAGGTCTCGCGCGTGAAGTACTTGATGCGTGAGTACACCGTCAGCTCCCGACGCCGTAGATGCCGCGCGCCTGGTCGCGCACGAGCGAGCCGTGATCGAGCTCGATGACCCGTCGGCGCATCGTGTCGACGATGCGCGAGTCGTGCGTGGCCATCACGACCGTGGTGCCCGTGCGGTTGATGCGGTCGAGCAGGCGCATGATGCCGACCGTCGTCTGCGGGTCCAGGTTCCCGGTGGGCTCGTCGGCGAGGAGGATCAGCGGACGGTTGACGAACGCCCGGGCGATCGAGACCCGCTGCTGCTCGCCACCGGAGAGCTCGTCGGGAAACCGGTCGAGCTTCTGTGAGAGGCCGACGAGGTCCAGGATCTGGGGGACCTGCGACTTCGTCACGTGAGCCGGTCGGCCGATCACCTCCGACGCGAACGCGACGTTCTCGTAGACCGTCTTGCCGGGCAACAGCTTGTAGTCCTGGAAGATGCAGCCGATGTTGCGACGCAGCTGGGGAACCTTCCAGTTGGAGAGCTGGGTCACGTCGCGTCCGGCCACGATGATGTGCCCGCGCGTGGGGACCTCGTCGCGCAGCAGCAGCCGGAGGAAGGTCGATTTCCCGGAACCGGACGGGCCCACCAGGAAGACGAACTCACCTTTGCCGACATCGAGGCTGACGTCCCGGAGGGCCGTGACGTCGCCCTTGTAGGTCATGGTGACGTTCTCGAAGCGAATCATGAGAGCGCCTCAGGCTACCTGCAGGCCCTTCGAAACCTGAGTCATGCGACCCACGGCACACGTCACCGCAGGTCAGGTGGCCGAGCCCCGCCGCCGACCGCCCGGGCGGCGGCGGGGCGCTCAGGAATTGGACGCTGAGCCGCTTCGCCCCGCGTGTCGAGCCGGAGTCCCGGACCGTTGGTCGCGCGACGTCACGGATCGCCCGGGCGGCTCAGGAATTGGACGCGCGCCGCCACTGGAGGAAGGCTTCGATGAGGCCGTCGAGGTCGCCGTCGAGCACCGCCTGGACGTTGCCGGTCTCGAAGCGGGTGCGCTCGTCCTTGACGAGTTGGTAGGGCTGGAGCGTGTACGTGCGGATCTGACTCCCGAAGTCGATGCCGCGCTTCTCCCCCGACAGCTGCTCGAGCTGCGCGCGCTGGTCCTCGCGCTGCTTCTCGGCGAGGCGGGCGGCGAGGATCTGCATCGCCTTCGTCTTGTTCTGCAGCTGCGACCGCTCGTTCTGACACGACACGACGATGCCGGTGGGCAGGTGCGTGATGCGGATCGCCGAGTCGGTGACGTTCACGTGCTGACCGCCCGCACCCGACGACCGGTACGTGTCGATGCGCAGGTCGCCCGGATCGATCTCCGGCGCCTCGGCCTGATCGAGCGCGGGCACCGCGTCGAACGCGGCGAACGCGGTCTGCCGACGCGCGTTCGCGTCGAACGGCGAGATGCGGATGAGACGGTGCACACCCTTCTCGCCCGTGAGCATCCCGTACGCGTACCGACCCTTCACGGTGAACGTCGCCGAGCTGATGCCGGCCTCCGTGCCCTCGCTGATGTCCTCGACCTCGACCGCGAAGCCGCGGCGCTCGGCCCAGCGCGTGAACATGCGGAGCAACATCTGGGTCCAGTCCTGCGCGTCGGTTCCACCCGCGCCCGAGCTCACCTGGCAGATGGCGTCCCGCTCGTCGTACTCCCCGGTGAAGAGCGCCCGCAGCTCGAGGCGGTCCAGGTCGGTGCGCAGCGCCTCGATACCGGCGTCGATCTCGGGCTCGACCGAGTCGTCCGACTCCTCGCGTCCCAGCTGGTACAGCGTGTCGAGGTCGTCGAGCCGCCCGTCGAGCCCGTCGACGAGCTCGACGTCGTCGCGGACGCCCGCGAGCTCGCTCGTGACCTTGCGAGCCGCGTCCTGGTCGTCCCAGAGGTCGGGCCGTGCCGCGTCGGCCTCGAGCTCGGTGAGTCGGGCGCGCTGGGTGTCGATGTGGAGGTAGGCGCGGGCCTCGTCGACCCGCTTGCGCACGGCCGTGAGGTCGTCGGTGAAGTCACGCATCTCGATGGTTCCTCCGCTCGGAACACGCGAACGCGATCGTCCCGGACGCTCCGGAACGCGAGCGGCGTCGCAGGTCGGTGGCCGGGGACGCCCCCTGGGGTCGGCGGCCTAGCGCCCGTGGCACTGCTTGAACTTCTTGCCACTGCCGCAGTAGCAGGGCTCGTTGCGACCCGGCAGCTTCTCCTTCACGACCGGCTGCTGGGGCCGGGCCTCCTCGACGATGTCGGGTGGTGCCTCACCGCCGAGCTCCTCGATCGGTGCGGACGCCGCGGCCGCCGAGAAGCTCCCACTCCCCTGCACCGGGTCCTCCGGCGCGGAGTACTGCAGGTTCTTCGCGGGGCGGCGAGTGTTGTCGTCGGCGACGACCTCGAGCCGGAAGATGTAGCGGACGAAGTCGTCCTTGATCGATTCCATCATCGCCTCGAACATGTCGAAGCCCTCGCGCTGCCACTCGGCGAGCGGATCCTGCTGGCCCATCGCGCGCAGGTTGATGCCCTCGCGGAGGTAGTCCATCTCGTAGAGGTGCTCGCGCCAGTGCTGGTCGATCACCGAGAGCATCACGCGCCGTTCGATCTCGCGCAGCTGCTCCGCGCCGATCTGGCTCTCCTTGTCGTCGTACTGCTCGAGCGCGTCGCCGTTCAGGAGCTCGAACACCGCCTCGGGGTTGGGGAGCTCCTCGAGCTGGTCGCGCGTGACGCGCACCGGGAAGACGTCGCCCGCGAGGACGAGCAGCTCGTCGACGTCCCAGTCCTCCGAGAACTCCCCGCCACCCGTGGCCGCGTTCACCACGTGGTCGATCGCGCCCTCGATCGCCGCGAGCGACTCGTCGCGCAGGTCCCCGCCCTCGATGATCTGCTGGCGGCGCTTGTAGATGACCTTGCGCTGCTCGTTCATCACCTCGTCGTACTTGAGGACGTCCTTGCGGATCTCGAAGTTGCGGTCCTCCACCGTGCGCTGCGCGCGCTCGATGGCCTTCGTGACCATCTTGGCCTCGAGCGGCAGTTCGTCCGGGAACGCCTTGCCCATCACCCAGTTCATCGCGCCGGTGGCGAAGAGGCGCATGAGCTCGTCCTCGAGGGAGAGGTAGAAGCGGCTCTCGCCCGGGTCGCCCTGGCGGCCGGCGCGACCTCGGAGCTGGTTGTCGATCCGGCGGCTCTCGTGCCGCTCGGTGCCGAGGACGTACAGCCCGCCGAGCTCGCGGATGCGGTCGCCCTCCTCCCCGCACTGCGACTTGAACTGGTCGACGAGCGCCTCGAACTTCTCCGGGTCCGCCTCGGGCGTGGCGCCGCCGGCGAGGAGCTCCTCACGGGCGAGTCCCTCGGGGTTCCCGCCGAGCAGGATGTCGACGCCTCGTCCGGCCATGTTGGTGGCCACCGTGACGGCGTTGAGCCGCCCGGCCTGGGTGACCACGACCGCCTCCTGCTCGTGCTTCTTGGCGTTCAGCACCGAGTGCGGGATCCCGCGCTTGTCGAGCAGGTTGGAGAGGAGCTCGCTCTTCTCGACCGAGATCGTGCCGACCAGCACCGGCTGGCCGCGGTCGTAGCGCTCCTGGATGTCGTCGGCGAGCGCCTCGAACTTGGCCGCCTCGGTCTTGTAGATCAGGTCGGGCTCGTCGAGCCGGATCAGGTCCCGGTTCGTCGGGATCTGCACGACCTCCAGCCCGTAGGTGTGCGCGAACTCGCCGGCCTCGGTGTTCGCGGTACCGGTCATCCCGGAGAGCTTCTCGTAGAGCTTGAAGTAGTTCTGGAGGGTGACGGTCGCGAGCGTCTGGTTCTCCTCCTTGATCCGCACGCCCTCCTTGGCCTCGACCGCCTGGTGGAGTCCGTCGGACCAGCGGCGGCCGTCGAGGATGCGGCCGGTGAACTCGTCGACGATCTTCACCTCGCCGTCGGCCACCACGTAGTCGATGTCCCGCTTGAACAGCTCTTTGCCCTTGAGCGCGGCGGTCAGCTGGTGCACGAAGTTCTGGTTCACGTGCTCGTAGAGGTTGTCGACGCCGAGCGCCTGCTCGACGCGGTGGATGCCCTCCTCGGTCGGCACGATGGTGCGCTTGGCCTCGTCGACCTCGTAGTCGCGGTCGCGTTGGAGCGTCTTCACGATGCGGGCGAACTGGAAGTACAGCGCCTGCGCGTCGTCGGCGCGGCCGGAGATGATGAGTGGCGTGCGCGCCTCGTCGATGAGGATCGAGTCGACCTCGTCGACGATCGCGAAGTTGTGCCCGCGCTGGGACTGCTCCTCGAGCGAACCGCTCATGTTGTCGCGCAGGTAGTCGAAGCCGAACTCGTTGTTCGTGCCGTAGGTGATGTCGGCGGCGTACGCCTGGCGCTTCAGCGCCGGGTCGTCGATGTCGGGGAGGACGACGCCCACCTCGAGCCCGAGGAAGCGGTGGATGCCGCCCATCCACTCCGAGTCGCGCTTGGCGAGGTAGTCGTTCGTCGTGACCTGGTGGACGCCCTTGCCCTCGAGCGCGTTCAGGTAGGCGGGCAGGGTCGAGACCAGCGTCTTGCCCTCACCGGTCTTCATCTCCGCCACCCAACCGAAGTGCAGCGCGGCGCCGCCCATCAGCTGGACGTCGAAGTGGCGCTGGCCGAGCACCCGCCTGCCGGCCTCGCGCACCGTCGCGAAGGCCTCGGCGAGCAGGTCGTCGAGGTCCTCACCCCGCTCCAAACGGCGCCGGAACTCGGCGGTCTGGCCCTGGAGCTCGGCGTCGGAGAGCCGCTCCATGTCGGGCTCGAGCGCGGAGATCTCCGGGACGATCGACTGGAGGAGCTTGAGTTTCCGGCCCTCGCCCGCGTTGAGGACCCGCTTGAAGAGGCTCATTGCGGGCCATCCTACCGGCGGGGAGGCCGAAATCCGGTCCGTTCGACCGCAGCGGTCGGGCCCGCCCGCGGCGCGCCGCTGCGGTCAGTCGGCCGGCTCGGGCGGGGGCTCGGGGACGCCGGCACGGCGGGGCTTGGAGCGGTGGACGCGCTTGTCGTGGACCCGGTGGAGCTGATGGCCGACCTTGTCCACCACACGGTCGAGCGCGGTGCGGGCGTCCGCGGCCGCGGCGTGCGCCTTCACGAGGTTGCGGGTGAGGTGCACGGTCACCTCGCACTCGTGGGAATCGGCGACCCGCGGGTTGCGCACCTCGGAGAACTCGACGTCGATGCGCCGGATGTCGGATGCCAGCCGACTCAGCTTGGCGAGCTTGCGCCGGCTGTCGGCATCGACCGCCGGATCGACCGCCACGTTGCGTCCCTGCACGACGATCTCCATCGTCATCTCCGCCCCTCCCCGTCCGACGGGCCCGGCCCGCCGGCAACGACGTCATCGGCAGCGCCGGTCTCCCGCTCGAACTGCTCGGGGCGCGCGATCCACGCCACGAGCGACTCGGCGACGGCCTCGGCGGGGGGTGCGTAGGACCCGGCGACGATGTCGGCGCGCAGGCGCGCGAGCCGTGCGGTGTCGGATGTCATGCGGCGGCCTCCCTCGGCCCAGGGTAGCGGCGCCGTCCGTCATGCCCGACGAGCGGCCGCCGACCCCACGACCGAGGCCGCGCCGGCCGTGCGGAGCGCACCGGCGGCCGCCCGCAGCGTCGCGCCGGTGGTGACGACGTCGTCCACGAGCAGCACCCGACGACCGGTGACCCGCGCCGGAGCACGCACTGCGAACTGGGGCGCGCCGATGCGCTCGGCGCGCGAGTGCCCGGTCTGGTGACCGCACCCGATTCGGCGCAGGACCGGTGCGCACGGTCGATCCAGTGACCCCGCCACCGCCGCCGCGAGCACCTCGGCCTGGTCGAACCCACGCGCGCGGCGACGCGCCGCGGTCGTCGGCGCCCAGGTGACCACGTCGACGGTCGTGTCGGCGAGGGCGCGGGCCATCTCGGACGCGAGCCACGTGAGGGCGGCGTGACGGTGCCGGTACTTGGCGCGCGCGACGAGCTCCCGGACCACCCCCGTGTACGCGAACGGCACCACGAGCGCGTCGACACCGACCGGTGGCGATGACGACGGCGCCCGCCGGATCGTGCGCGCACACGTTGCGCACACCGGCTCGCCGCGGCCGCCGCAGCCCGGACACGTCGCGGGGAACACGGCCTCGGCGAGCGCGCGCAGCATCGCCGGACCCTACCGATGGGCTGTGACCACCTCCATGGTTCCTCCGCCCTTCGGTTCCTCCGCTCGGATGTCGCGGGCGCGTGTGCAACGGGACGCTCCGGAACTGCTCGCCTCCGCTCCGCTCCGGCTCGGAGCACGGACACCCGATCAGAGAGGTCGCGGGCGCGTGGGCAACGGGACGCTCCGGAACTGCTCGCCTCCGCTCCGCTCCGGCTCGGAGCACGGACACCCGATCGGAGAGGTCGCGGGCGTGTGGGCAACGGGACGCTCCGGAACTGCTCGCCTCCGCTCGTCCCTCGCTCCGGCTCGGAGCCGACGATTCAGCCGGCGGCGAGGATCCCGGCGATCCCGGCGGCGTCCGGGTGGTGGACGACGCCGCGTTCGGTGATCAGCGCGGTCACGAGGCGCGCCGGCGTCACGTCGAACGCCGGGTTGTACACCGCCGCGCCCCCGGGCGCGACGCGCGTGCCGGCGAGTTCGGTGATCTCGGCGTCGGACCGGAGCTCGATCGGGATGTCGGCACCGGACGCGGTGGCGGTGTCGACGGTCGTCGTCGGCGCGGCGACGTAGAAGGGCACGCCGTGGGCAGCGGCGAGGACGGCCAGTGAGTACGTGCCGATCTTGTTCGCCACGTCACCGTTCGCGGCGATGCGGTCTGCACCCACCACGACCGCGTCGATCGAACCGGACGCGAACAGCGACCCGGCGGCGGCGTCCACCACGATGCGGTACGGGATCCCGACCCGTTCGAGCTCCCACGCCGTCAAGCGCGCGCCCTGCAACACCGGGCGCGTCTCGTCGACCCAGACCGTCACCGTCCGCCCGCCCTCGTGCGCGGCGCGTACGACGCCGAGCGCGGTGCCATAGCCCACGCAGGCGAGGGCGCCGGCGTTGCAGTGCGTCAACACCGTCGCGACCGGGGGCAGCAGGGCGGCGCCGTACGCGCCGAGCTCCCGGTTGGCGGCCACGTCGGCGGCGGCGATCGCGCGGGCCCGATCCAGCGCACCGAGCTCGCCGTCGAGCCGGAACGCAGCGAGCGCCTCGCCGACACCCCACGCGAGGTTCACCGCGGTCGGACGCGCCGACCGCAGCTCGCCCGCCGCGACGGTCACGTCGGCCTCGGGCGCACCTCCGGCCGCGGCGAGCGCGACACCGAACGCGCCGGTCGCGCCGAGCGCCGGGGCACCCCTGACGGTGAGGTGCCGGATCGCGTCCACCACCTCGGCCACCGTGCGGCAGTCCGCGAACACCACGTCACCGGGGAGTCGGCGCTGGTCGACGAGTCGCACGACGCCGTCGTGCCATGCGACCGTGGGCGGGATGGGATCGGTCGCTCCCGAGGTCACGGTCCGTGACCGTAGCGGGGCCGATGTGTGCGAAAATGTGCCCGACGTCCCACTAGCCTCGATGATCGTGACGGATGCGGAGCGCAGCACCGATCCCGGTACGGAGCCCTGCACGAAGCGCGATGTCCGGTTGGCCTGGGCCATCCACGCGCTCACCGCGAGCGGTGTGCTGCTCGGCGCCGCCGGACTCGAGGCCGTGGTCCGCGGCCATCCCCGCACCGCGATCGTGTACCTGATCGCGGCGATGATCGTCGACGGGATCGACGGTCCGATCGCCCGCAAGGCGCAGGTGATGCACGCGTTGCCGGGCATGGACGGCAACATCCTCGACCTCGTCGTCGACTACCTCACGTGCGTGATGCTGCCGGTGGCGTTCATGGCGTACTTCCACACGTTCCCGCACGGGTGGACGGTCGTGCTGTGCGCCGCGATCCTCTTCACCGCCGTGCTGTGGTTCGCGCGCACCGACCTCATGACCGAGGACCACTGGTTCCGAGGCTTCCCGGCGATCTGGAACCTGGTCGCACCGACCTTCTTCCTGCTGCGGAGCCCGCACTGGGTGAACATCGTCGTGACCATCATCCTGTGCGTGCTGACGCTCAGCAACGTGCTGTTCGTCCACCCGATGCAGGTCGTGCACCGACGGATCGCGAACGTCACCGTCACCGCGCTCTGGCTCGCGGCGATGCTCGCATTGACGCTCACGTGGCCGACCACCTACGTGCCGGTCGAAGCCGTCCTGATCCTCGCGCCGGCCTGGTACGTGTTCGTGACCGTCGAGCGCACGATCCAGGGCCCGGAGCCCGTCCCCGCCGCCGACCTAGCGCATCGAGCGCGCGGATCCGAACCGCGCGGATCGAACCGCGCGAGGCGCTCCGCCCGCGACCGGTGCCAGGAGTGTCAGGTCCGGCCCTTCGGGCGGGCACGAGAACGTCCGGGCGCCTCGCACCCGCCGAAGGCGGGCTAGTAGCGGTAGTGGTCGGGCTTGTACGGGCCGTCCTGCGGGATGCCGAGGTAGTCGGCCTGGTGCTCGGTGAGCCGGGTGAGCTTCACGCCGAGCTTGTCCAGGTGCAGCCGGGCGACCTCCTCGTCGAGGTGCTTGGGCAGCGTGTACACCTTGCGCTCGTAGAAGTCCGGATGACCGAACAGCTCCATCTGCGCCATCACCTGGTTGGTGAAGCTGTTCGACATCACGAAGCTCGGGTGGCCGGTGGCGCAGCCGAGGTTCAGCAGCCGACCCTCGGCGAGCACGATGATCGAGTGCGCCGCCTGGTCGGACGTGGCGGGGAATCTTCCACTCGTCGACCTGCGGCTTGATGTTGATGCGCTCGACGCCCGGCGTCTTGGCGAGACCGGCCATGTCGAGCTCGTTGTCGAAGTGCCCGATGTTGCCGACGATCGCGTTGTGCTTCATCCGCGCCATCTGGTCGGCCGAGACGATCATCGTGTTGCCGGTCGTGGTGATCACGAGGTCGGCGTCGGCGATGACGTCCTCGAGCGTGGTGACCTCGTAGCCCTCCATCGCCGCCTGGAGTGCGCAGATCGGGTCGATCTCGGTGATGATCACGCGTGCGCCCTGGCCGCGTAGCGACTGCGCGCAGCCCTTGCCGACGTCGCCGTAGCCGCACACCACCGCGACCTTCCCGGCGAGCATGACGTCGGTGGCGCGGCAGATGCCGTCGACGAGCGAGTGCCGGCAGCCGTACAGGTTGTCGAACTTGCTCTTGGTCACCGAGTCGTTCACGTTGATCGCCGGGAACAGCAGGGTGCCGGCCTCGGTCATCTGGTACAGCCGGTGGACGCCGGTGGTGGTCTCCTCGGTGACGCCCTGGATGCAGGTCGCCATCTTGTGCCAGCGCTGCGGGTCCTCGGCCAGCGCACGGCCGAGCGTCGCCAGCACGACCTCGAACTCCTCGGAGTCGGCCGACGACGGGTCGGGCACCGCGCCCGCCTTCTCGAACTCGACGCCCTTGTGCACGAGGAGCGTCGCGTCGCCACCGTCGTCGAGGATCATGTTCGGGCCGTCGTGGTCGGGCCACTCGAGCGCGCGCTCGGTGCACCACCAGTACTCCTCGAGCGTCTCGCCCTTCCAGGCGAACACCGGGATGCCGGCCGCGGCGATGGCGGCGGCGGCGTGGTCCTGGGTCGAGAAGATGTTGCAGGACGCCCAGCGCACCTCGGCGCCGAGGGCGGTCAGCGTCTCGATGAGGACCGCGGTCTGGATCGTCATGTGCAGCGACCCGGTGATGCGGGCACCGGCGAGCGGCTTCGTCTCCGAGTAGCGCTCACGCAGCGCCATGAGGCCGGGCATCTCGTGCTCGGCGAGCTGGATCTCCTTGCGGCCGAACTCGGCGAGCGTGAGGTCGGCGACCTTGAAGTCGGACGTCGACGGACGGGCTTCGGTCGTGGTCATGCGTGGACTCCGTTCGATCGTCGGTCGGCGCCAGGGCACGACCGGTCAGACAGAGTCGGCCCGGAACACCGGATGACAGCCCCTTGGGGCCCGACCAGACGCCGATGCTACACGGCGTCACTGCGCGATCAGGAAGAAACCGGCCTCCCCGCCGGGTTGGTGCGGTGATCGACGTCACCCCCAGCGACTGGAGCCGTCCGTGACCGACCGTCTCGCCGCCTTGCGCATGTCGACCGACCATCTGCGTGCGCTCGCCGCCGGCCTCGACGCCGATGCGCTGCGCCGTCCGGCCTACCCCACCGACTGGACGGTGGCCGACGTGCTCTCGCATCTCGGTTCGAGCGCGGAGATCCTCCTCCGCCGCTTCGACGCGGCGGTGCACGACCGCGCCGACGCGCCGGACGAGGACGTGATCTGGGCGGCCTGGGACGCGAAGTCGCCCGACGCCACGGCGGCCGACGCGCTCGTCGCCGACGCGGCGCTGCTCGACGCCTTCGAGACCCTCCCCCACCGAGCGCGCGTCGACTTCCGCGCGTCGCTCGGGCCGCTCGAGGTCGACTTCGACGGCTTCGTGGGTCTGCGACTCAACGAGCACCTCCTGCACACCTGGGACATCGAGGTCGCCGGGGACCCGGCCGCCACGCTGCTCCCCGCACCGGTCCCGTTCGTCATCGACTCCCTGGCGATGATCGTGCAGTGGACCGGACGCTCCGACGGGTCCGACTCGATCCGCGTGCACACCGACGACCCGCGCCGGGACCTCACCGTGACCCTCGGTCCCGACACGGTCACGCTCACGCCCTCGCAGGACGCGACCCGACCCGACCTCGTGCTCCCGGGCGAGGCCTTCGTCCGCCTGGTGTACGGACGACTCGATCCGGACCACACGCCTCCGGTGAGCGACGTCGATGTGGTCGCGCGACTGCGCGCCGTCCTTCCCGGCCCCTGACTCGGACCGCCCGACCGGGCTCGGCCATGCGTCGGGCTGGACCTCGGTGTCAGGCGCGGCGGGTGACCTCGACCTGGACGTCGAGGGCCTCGGCCCGGCCACCGTGGTACACGCCGCGCAGCGGAGGGACGTCGGCGTAGTCGCGCCCGCGCGCGACGAGGACGTGCTCGGGGCCGACCGGCAGACCGTTCGTCGGGTCGACCGCGCACCAACCGCCCGTCCAGGCCTCGAGCCACGCGTGGCTCTCCCCGGCGACCGTGGTGCCGATCGACGCGCTCGCCTCGGGCGAGATGTAGCCCGATGCGTAGCGACACGGGATCCCCGCGACACGCAGCACGGCCAGGGTCAGGTGCACGAAGTCCTGACACACCCCGGCACCGGCGGCCAGCGCCTCGGCAGCAGGCGTGCCGACGTGGGTGGCGCCGCGCGCGTACTCGAGCCGGTCCCGAATCAGCTCCTGCGCGAGCGAGACCGCAGCCGCCGGGTCCGGCGCCCTGCGCACCTGCTCGCCGAGCGCGGCGATCGCACCGTCGGCGGCGGTGTACGGCGTGGGCATCAACAGCTCGCACCACTCGTCGAGGGACTCCTCGTGGTCGAGCACGTCCCACGCGACCGTGTCGGGCGCCGGTGGGGGGACGGCGGCGGTCTCGACGTGGCTGGTGGCGACGACGGTCAGCTCACGGTGCGGTCGGCGGAGGTCGAAGGCGTGCACGACGGTGCCCCAGTAGTCCTCGAAGCGAGACAGGCGCGCCGACGGATGGACGTCGACGCGGTGCTCGAGCACCCACTGGCGCTCCGTGCGGATCGGCGAGAGTCGCACCTCGTTGTGCGACGCGGTCACGTCGGTCTCGTACCGGTACCCCGTGGTGTGCCGGATCTCCAGCCGCCAGGCGCTCGTCATCGCCACCTCATCGGTCGCCCCACGCCACGGGTCCTCGAGTTCCCGCCGGACTCGAAGCGACGCTCGAACCGGTGCAACCGCAGCCGGTACCGCGGGCTGATGCGCGGCGCGACCGCCCTCGACGTCAGGCGCTCCACTCGACCTCGGTCCTCGTGCTCCTCCGGCGCGGGCCGGACGGGCCCCGCTCCTGTTCGCGGCGGTGAATCCGCGCGATCACCCCCATCAGGCGCTCCACTCCACGACCCGCTCGGCGAGGAAGTAGCGGGCCGCGATCGCGCCGTGGATCGCACCGACGGCACGCTGCACCTCCTCGAGCTGCGCGGGGAGATCGGCGACGAGGTCGTCGACGCGCAGGAACTCGAGCTCCGCCCGCGCGATCCCCGTGCGTCGACGTGCCTCGTCGTCCACCCGCGCCCGTCCGCCTCCGGGCGCGAGCTCCTCGAGCACGCGCTCGCAGGTGACGAGGGCGTGCATGATCGAGCGCGGGAAGAGGTGGTCGAGCAGGAGGAACTCGGCCGCCGACGACGCGTCGACCGCGTGGCGGTAGGTGCGCAGGTACGCCTCGTAGGCGGAGGCGCAGCGCAGCGTGGTCACCCAGCCCGCGGCGGGACCGGTGCCGACACGCGCGGTGAGGATGCGCGCGCTCATGTCGACGCGTTCGATGTTGCGACCGAGCACGAGGAACCGCCAGCCCTCGTCCCGCGCAGTGTCGCGTCGGCAAGGCCGGCGAGGACCGACATGCGGTCGCGCACTTGCCGGAAGAACTCGTGGGGAATCGCGGTCGCCGCCCGGTTGGCGAGCGTGAAGTGCGCGGTGTTCAGGACCTCCCACATCTCCGACGAGATCGCCTCCCGCGCGCCGCGTGCGTTCTCCCACGCAACCTCGAGCGACGCCACGATGGAACCGGGGTTCGACGGCGCGAACGCGAGCTGGCGCATCGACCGCGTCGGCGTCGCGGACGTCGGCGACGTCGGTGCCCATCGCGCGCAGCAACGCCGCGGCAGATCACCGTCTCGTCCGCGAACCGGTCCTCGAGGAGGTGGTGGTAGTGGACGTCGAGCAGACGCGCGGTGTCCTCGGCCCGCTCGGTGGAACGGCCGATCCAGTAGAGCGACTCGGCGATCCGGCTCAGCACCGGCTGCCTCCGCTCCGATCACGCGAGCTCACTGGTCGGCGCTCCCGCGCCACGGGCCCGACGTCGGTGGGGCCGCCGGCGTCGCCGGACCGGCGGCGAGCCGACCCGGGGCCGCGTGCAGCTCGGCGCCCTCCTCCGGGGGTGGCTCCGGCGCCTCCATCGCGCCGGCGAGCACCCACGTGTCCTTCGAGCCGCCACCCTGGCTCGAGTTCACCACCAGGCTGCCCTCGCGGAGCGCGACGCGCGTCAGACCGCCCGGCACGACCCACACGTCGTCGCCGTCGTGCACCGCGAACGGCCGCAGGTCGAGGTGGCGCGGCGCCATCGCCCCGCCCACGAAGGTCGGCGCGGTCGACAGCGCGATCGGGTCCTGCGCCACGTACCCGCGCGGATCGGCGCGCACCGCACGCGCCAGGCGCGCCAGGGTCTCGTCGTCGGCCTGCGGTCCGATCACGATGCCGTAGCCGCCGGCGCCGTCGACCGGCTTCACGACCATGCGATCGAGTCGTTCGAGCACCCACGAGCAGACGTCGGGATCGCCGAGCCGGTAGGTCTCGACGTTGGCGAGGATGGGCTCCTCACCGAGGTAGTACCGGATCATCTCGGGGACGTAGGGGTACACGGCCTTGTCGTCGGCCACGCCGTTGCCGGGCGCGTTCGCGATGGTCACGCTGCCCGGCGCGCGCCGCGTGCAACATGCCCGCGCACCCGACGACGGAGTCGGGGCGGAACAGCAGCGGGTCGAGGAACTCGTCGTCGATGCGCCGGTACACGACGTCGACGCGCTGCAGGCCACCCGTCGTCCGCATGAAGAGCGTCTCGTCCTGCACGACGAGGTCGCTCCCCTCGACGAGCTCGACGCCCATCTGTCGCGCCAGGAACGAATGCTCGAAGTACGCCGAGTTGTGGACGCCCGGCGTGAGCACCACGACGCACGGGTCCGCGACGGCGTCCGGGGCCGTACGCCGCAGTGCCTCGAGGAGGCGGATCGGGTACGCGTCCACCCTCCGCACCCGGTGGCTGGCGAACAGCTCGGGGAACACGCGTGTCATCGCCCGGCGGTTCTCGACGACGTAGGAGATGCCCGACGGCACGCGCAGGTTGTCCTCGAGCACCCGGAAGGCGCCCGCGCCGTCGCGCACGAGATCGACGCCGGCGACGTGGATGCGAACGCCGCGCTCGGGCCGGATTCCGGCCACCTGACGGTGGAAGTGCCGCGAGGTGAAGACCAGCCGGCGCGGGATGACCCGGTCCTCCAGGATCCGGCCCGGGCCGTAGACGTCGCCGAGGAAGGCCTCGAGCGCCAGCACCCGCTGACGGACGCCCCGCTCGATGACCTGCCACTCGTCCGACGCGATGATGCGCGGCACCAGGTCCAACGGGAAGGGGCGCTCCTCGCCGGAGAGCTGGAAGGTGATGCCCTGGTCGCGGAAGGCCCGGTCGCGCGCCGCGCACCGGTCGGCGAAGTCGGCCGGCGACAGCGTCTGGAGCGCGTCGTGGAGCGCCAGCGTGTGGCGGCGCGGGTGCTCGGGCGCGGCGAACAGCTCGTCGAACGCCGCGACCGGCGCGTAGCCCGCCAGGAGGTCACCCACGCCGGCGACCGTAGGGAGCGAATGTTTCCTGGGAGTGACGAAACCGGGTCCCGACCGTTGCCGTGCGCGACACCGCCGCGTCGCGGCGCTCAGTGCGCCGTCAGCTGCGGGCGTCCCACCCGCGTCCGGGTGCGTCGCGCACCGTCTCGGTCTCGTCGGGACGCGCGTAGTCGTCCTCGAGCCGGAAGGTGGTGCCGATCTCGGGCGTCGAGACCTCGAGCACGTCGCAGTCGGTGACGCCGACGAGCCGGTGCCGCTGGCCGATCGAGCAGGAGTAACCGAGCCCCGCCTCGAGCTCGGTCTCCACCATCTCGCCCGAGCCGTCGTCCCACACGACCTTGGCGCGTCCCGCCATCAGGAACCACGACTCGAGCTTCTCGTCGTGCATCTGGAGCGAGAGCCGCTTCCCGGCGAGGATGTGGAGCACCTTGCCGACGTACGGACGGTCCTCGGGCGTCCAGTGGATCTCCCAACCCCACGGCTTCTCCACGCGGCGCGCCGTGCCGGCGGTGTCGAACGTGTCCGAGGGTGCGATCGAGAGATCCACGGCGTCAGCTTCGCGCCAGGTGGTCCTTGAGGGCGGTGATGGCGGGGATCGGACCCGGATCCACGTCGTTCTCGAGGGCCAGGTAGCAGCTGACCCAGTCGCCCAGGTACATCAGATCGAGCAGCTGGGCGAGACGGTTCTCCCCCTCGGCCTGCACCTCGAGCACCTGCACCACGCACTCCTCCAGCTGGGCGCGGGTCGCGTCGAACCGCGGCGTGAGCCGCTCGTGCTCGAAGCCGTGGCGGAGCTCGACCAACGTGAGGAGCTGGCGCGTGACGTCGCCGTGCTGGCCCCACCCGCAGATCTCGTTGTGGTCCAGCTCGGGATGGGTGTTCCAGAACGCCGGCGCCTTCGCGTTCTCGTTGATGTCGGCCTTCCAGCGCATGGCCGCGACCGCGCCGAGCGCGCCGCCGCCGTGGACGAGGGAGATCGTCCGACCGATCCGACGGGCGAGCTCGCGCGCCGGGTTGCGCGCGCCCTCCACGGTGGCGACGCACGCGTCGCGTCGCCGACCGAGCTGCTGCTGCGCGCCCACGAGCAGCGCGTGCGCCTGCGGGAGGAGCCCGGCGCGGAAGAGGGTGACGAAGAGGGGTGCCACGAGCGCGCCGAGCGCGGCGCGCGGCATGTAGCCATCGGGGCAGGGCAGGTGCAGTCCGCCGGCGCCGGTCACGAGCTCGGACAGGGCACCGGGTCGGCCCACCGAGACCACGGACGCGCCGGCCTGCACCGCGCCCGTTGCCATCGACAGGGTCTCCTCGGTGTCACCCGAGTACGAGATCGCGAACACGAGGCTGTGCGGGCCGACGAACGCGGGGGTGCGGTACTGCTTGAGCACCGTCACCGGCACGGGCAGCGCACCGTTGGCGACGGCGGCGAGGACGTCACCCGCGATGCCGGACCCGCCCATGCCGAGCAGGACGATGTTGTGGACGTGATCGGCGGGTGGCAGGGCCGAGAGGTCGAGCTCGGCGGTGGCCTCGTGTGCCGCGGCGAGCTGCTCGGGCAGTGACGCGACGGCGTCGAGAAAGTCGAGCGAGTCCGTCACGTCGGCCCGTCCGCTCGGAGGGTCCGGGCCGGCATCGCGACGGGACGCTCCCCGGCTGCTCGCTGCGCTCGGGCCGGCACGGGCCGTCGCCGGTCGCTCACGCCTCGAAAGTGGGACGGATGCCCTCGGCCTCCGCGAGCGCGGTGAGCCGCTCGTGCTCGGCATCGCTCACCGTCTCCGCCTCGTCGACGAGCATGATCGGGATGTCGTCCCGGATCGCGTAGCGACGCTTGAGCCGCGGGTTGTAGAGCGCGCCCTCCGCCTCGAAGTACAGGAGCGGTCCCTTGTCCTCGGGACACGCCAGGATGTCGAGCAGCTGGGGATCGAGCGCCATCTACTTCTCCTCGGACTCGGCTCGGATGAGCGACAGCACTTCCTCGGTGTGAGCATCGCACGACGCGTGGTCGGCCGCCTCGAGGTTCAGGCGCAGCAACGGCTCGGTGTTGCTCGGCCGCAGGTTGAACCACCAGTCGCCGAGGTCCACGGTCAGCCCGTCGAGCCGGTCCTGCTCGGCGCCGTCGTAGTGCGCGGCGACCGCCTCGATGACGGCGAGCGGGTCGGCGACCTCGGTGTTGATCTCCCCCGACGCGGCGTACCGCTCGTAGGGGCGCCGCAGCTCCGACAGCGGGACCCCTGCCCGCGACAGGGACTCGAGGACCACCAGCGCGGCGATGGAACCGGAGTCGGCCCGCCAGTTGTCACGGAAGTAGTAGTGCGCCGAGTGCTCACCGCCGAAGATGGCGTCGGTCTCGGCCATCACCTGCTTGATGAACGAGTGGCCGACGCGCGTGCGCACCGGCTCACCGCCGTTCTCGCGAATCACCTCGGGGACGGCCTTCGAGCAGATCAGGTTGTGCACGACCGTTCCCCCGCCGGACCGGCGCAGCATCGCCTCGGCGACGATCGCCGTCGTGGTCGAACCCGACACCGGCTGCCCCTGGTCGTCGACGAGGAACACGCGGTCGGCGTCGCCGTCGAACGCGAGACCGACGTCCGCACCCGAGTCGAGCACGGCCTTCTGGAGCGCGACGAGGTTCTCGAGCTGGATCGGGTCGGCGGGGTGGTTCGGGAACGTGCCGTCGAGCTCCCCGAACAGCACCGTGAGCTCGCACGGCAGGCCCTCGAAGACCTTCGGGACCACGAGACCGCCCATGCCGTTCGCGGTGTCGGCGACCACCCGCAGCGGGCGCAGCGCGTCGACGTCGATGAACGAGCGGACGTGACGGGCGAAGTCGTCGAGCAGGTCGCGCTCGATGACCTTGCCGCCCTCCTCGGCCCGCTCGAGCAGGCCCGATGCGACGGCCTCCTTGATCTGGGCGAGGCCGCTGGATTCGCCGATCGGTGCCGCACCCGCCCGGCACAGCTTGATCCCGTTGTACTGGGCCGGGTTGTGGCTGGCCGTGAACATCGCGGCCGGCGCGTCGAGCGATCCGGCGGCGAAGTACACGAGATCGGTCGAGGCGAGCCCGACGTCCACGACGTCGGCGCCCGCGAGCGTGGCGCCCTCGATGAAGGCCTTGACGAGCGGGACCGACGACGGCCGCATGTCGTGACCGACGACGACCGTCGACGCACCGGTGAAGCGCACGAAGGCGTTGCCGACCTTCTTGGCCACGCCTTCGTCGATCTGGTCCGGATAGACGCCGCGGACGTCATAGGCCTTGAAAATTGTGTCGAGCGAATCGCCCACGATCGAGCCTCGAGGCTCCTCACCGCCCTCGGGGCGGGACGCTCATGGTAGCCCCGGGTCGGGCCGGCGCCTCGACCGGGCGCGCGGGCCTCAGAACGCAGTGATCGAGGAGGTCGGTCCCGTGGGGTGGGGTCGACGGCGCCGCTTCACGTCCGAGATCCCGAGCGCCACGAGGCCGGCCAGCCCCACCACGCTGCCCGCCCAACCCACCTTCTCGGCGCCGGACCGGACGAAGTGCAGGGTGACGTCGTGCCGGGTGGGCACCACGACCATGAGGTTCGGGGTGAGCCGCCACGGACCGCGCGCACCGTGCGCCTCCCAGTTGGGGAAGTAGGAGGTCCGCACCACGACCGGCACCCCGGTCCGGGAGACGTGGAACCGGATGTCGTTGTCGCTCTGGTGGACGTCGGTCACCGCCACCGGCGGGAGCGGGCGCGGCGTCACGTTCGGCGCCTCGCGGGCGGTCGCCCGTTGCCACCCCGGCGGACCCGACGCGGCCAGCGGCCGGTCGAGGTTCTGCGCCTTCGACCACCACCCCGCGGCCACGCACTCCCAGTCGCCGAGCTCGGGTCCGGGGTCGGTGCCGGGCGGCCCGCCGAAGCACTCGCGTTGCGGTGCCCGCGTGCGGCGCGACGACGACCGGCTCGTACGGCAGCGGCGCGACGAGCGCGTGGTCACGCACCTCGTAGATGGACCAACCCTCGGGCGCGGCGTGGTCGATGTCGGGGGTGGTCCCGATCAGCTGGAGCCCGGGGTCGCGGTTCGCGGCGTCCTTCGCCGCCTGGGAGTGGGCGAGGTAGTACCTGCCTCCCAGCGCGCGCAGGTAGCGCACGCCGTCGGAGAAGTTGGCGATCGACAGGTAGTCGAGACCGCGTACCGGGTTCGACGCGTTGCCCGACCCCGACAACGGCGCGATCGCCATGAACACGTACGGAGTGCTCGCGGCCGACTCGTAGTACAGGCCCTCGAAGCTCTGGATCCGACCGTGCGTCCAGTACGGCAGCAGCATGAGGGCGAGCGGGGTCCCGTAGGCGTCGATGGAGCTCCCGCCCTCCCACAGCGCGCGTCCGGGTGGCAGCTCGGACATCCGGTCGATGAGCGCGCGGTACTCCGGGTACTGCTTGCGCGCCTCGGCCTTGAAGTTCGGATCGGCAGCTCGGGCCGCGTTCTCGTACCCGGTCTCGTTCCACTCGGCCCAGTAGCCGAGGAAGCCCTGCTGACTCTGGTTGAACCAGATCCCGACGATCGCCAGGATCACCACGGTGACGATGATCGTGACCGACGTGACGACGCGGTACACCCGACCGGATCGGTCTGCGTCGGCGCCGACCTCGTAGTCCTCGTCGGGCGAGGCGGGCCGTCCCACCCACAGCCGGCCGAGCTCGCCGCTCAGTCGACGCACGATCTCCGCCGCGCCGATCGCGGCGAGGAGGAACACGCCGAGGTACCAGAACGGCAGGAACCGCAGGTTCCACGCGTGCAGCTCGGGCC
The DNA here is from genome assembly GCA_963756815.1 of uncultured Acidimicrobiia bacterium. GTDB lineage: Bacteria > Actinomycetota > Acidimicrobiia > IMCC26256 > JAENVU01 > JAENVU01. Next base: position 163,764 of record CAVWPR010000048.1, on the reverse strand, counting down.
AGAGCCGGAACACGAGGGCGAAGATCGCGGCGATCGACGCCACGATCACGGTGGCGCGATCGCGGAACACGATCCCGAGCACCAGGCCCACGAGCGCCAGCAGGTACACCCAGAGGAACTCGTCGACGTACAGGTAGGCGAGGTACGACGTGAGCTTCTCGTACCGCATGTTCGCGGTGTAGCCGAACGTCGCGACGAGCGGGACGGTCCAGAACGCGGTGAGCAGCGCGCCGACCGCGCCGACGGCCGCGCCGCGGCCGAGCGTGTGGCGGACCGCGACGAAGCGATCGGTGCACGCCACGGCCACGATCACCAGGGCGCCGACCACCGCGAACAGCCCGACGACCACGTGCGACATCACCGTCGCCGCGAGCAGCACCGCGGCCAGGGCCTTGCGCCGACCGGTGCGCACGGAGAAGGCGAGCGCGCCGAGGGCGAAGAGCGCGAGCGTCAGGGCGAACGCGAACGAGTACTCCCCTGCCAGTGAGCTGACGAGGGTCCCGCCCATGATGCGCTGGTTGAACTGGACGGCCGTCTGCTCGGCGGACGCGCCGGCCCCGGTCGCGATGCCCTTGAAGAAGAGGAAGCAGACGGTCGCGATCGCGCTGAGCTCGGGGCCGGGCCGGCGCATGCGGATCCCACGCGCGAAGGCGTACGCGCCGAACGGGCATCAGCACCGGACCGATCGCGGTGGTCAGCTTCAGCGCCACGTTGTACGGCATGACCGTGTCGAGGAGCACCGTCGCGAGCGCCGGGACCGGGAAGTAGAACTGCCCGGCGGGGAAACCTCCGAACCAGTCGTTCGACCACCCCGCGACCCGCCAGTTCGGCAGCAGGTGGTCGCGCAGGTAGGCGGGGAACCAGACGTGGGCGCCGAGGTCGCCGCCGTTCGGGGTGGTGTCGCGCAGGAGCAGGCTCGGGTGCAGGACCCACAGGACCAGCACGCAGCACGCGACGACCACCGTGGCGCCGAGGATCCGCCAGGCGAGCCTCAGATCACGGTCGTGCGGCGGGAGGAGCAGGTCGGCACCACTCGGGAAGGCCACCGGTGCGGTCCAGACCGACGCGTCGACCGGCATCCCCTCCGATCCGACGGCCATCGGGGCAGTCTCGCGTGCCTCTCGGCGGCTCCGGCCGCACCTCCGCACAATTGCCGGACGAGGGGCGGCCTGCGCCGCGGCTCACCCTCCGCTGCGCTGCGGGTTCGTGACCGGGGAGGCACCGAGCCGGAGCGCAGCGGAGGCGAGCAGTCTCGGAGCGTCCCGCCGCAGACGCGGGTCGAGGAGCCCGAGCGGAGAGACCGACACGGCGGAATTCAGAGAGGGTCCGGCACCGTTGCCGGACCCTCTCTGTGCACTCGGGCACTTCCCACACCGCGAGTGGTGCCAGGGGCCGTCACTCCCCGCACCCGTGTGGGGCGCCGCAGAGTCCTAGTGAGCTCGGGCCATGTCGAGCACCCGGTCGAGCGACATCGGGCCGTCGGTCGAGCTCCACACCTTCGACTCGCACCGCCCGCAGCTGTGGAAGAGCACGTCCTCACCGGCGATCTTCATCCGGATCTCGACCATCCCCTGCTTGGCGCATCGGCTGCACTGCATCGTTCGTCTCCTCCTGCCGGGGCCGGTCGGTCGGTCACCCGTGTGTGATTCAGATGTCGACGGTTCGGGCGAATTTCCTGGAGGATGATCGATGGATGACCAGGGATGATTCGAGGGATGAGGAGCGCGAAGTCGCAGGTCAGGGGCCCGGGCCGGCCGGCGCGACGTCCGATCGCGGGTCAGGTGGTCAGCAGGAGGATGGCGCTCAGGAGGTTGAACCCGGCGTGCAGCAGGATCGACCGTGAGAGGTCGCCGCTGCGCACGGCGAGGATCCCGGAGAGCACCCCGACCAGGGCGAGCGGCGCGAGCAGGGGCGCCGCGGCGGGGTCGAGGAGGTGGACCAGGGCGAAGGTGATGCCCCCCAGCAGGACCGCCGCCGGCGCGCCGAGGCGGCGGAGCAGTCCCCGCAGCAGCAGCCCCCGGAACAGGAGCTCCTCGGCGACGGGCGCGAAGACGACGACCGCGACCGCTCCGAGGACCTTCGCGGCGGGCCCCGAGTGCTGGATCGCCCGAACCACCTCCTGCTTGGGCTCACTGCCGGCGACGGCCTCGATCGCGGCCACCATGCCGAGCGCGGCCACCTGGAGCAGCACGCCGGCCGCGAGCCAGGGCCAGTCCCCGATCCGCACGGTGAGCCCGAGGTCGGCCCGGAGGCTCCCGCGTCCTCGGGTCACGACGAAGGCGCGCAGCAGCAGGACCGTCAGCACGGCGCTCCCGGCGGTGATGACGGCGATGTCGATGGCGTCGCTGCGGTAGTGACGCGGGGCACCACGGGCGACCACCACGAACGTGCCGATCAAGATCTGGCCGAACACGGTCGCCGGCCAGGCCCAGGCGAAGTCGCCGAGCCCCCACCGGATCGGCACCGGGCGCAGCGGCGTCGGCGCGTCCACCCCCGGTCCCGTCACGGCGCCGAGCCTACGGTCGGCCGGGGAACACCGGAGGACCGGCCCGACGTTGTCAGGACGACCGGGGAGGGGTCGGCCCGGGTCGTAGCATGGTGTCCGGCCCACCAGGATCCTCGTCCGCGAGGGTCGACCGCATCATCCTCGTCATCGAGGGCCACTACCGAGGAGCACCCCTCCGCCGTGAGCACCCAGCCGCCCGACCGGCCCCCCACCCGTCCGGATCGTCCCCAGGGCGCCGGTACGCCCGGACCGGCACCCAAGCCGTGGTCCCGTTGGGTCACGGTCCTCGTCATCGCCGCCATCGCGGTCGTGCTCTTCATGACCGCGGTCGGGAACAACGACACGTCGAAGGTCTCGCTCAGCTACAGCAAGTTCACCACGCAGGTGAACCAGGGCAACGTCACGAAGATCGACTACGACCCCAACAGCGGCAAGATCAGCGGGCAGTTCAAGCAGGCGGTCGAGAACCGCACGCAGTTCACGTCGGCGGGCCCGAACAACAACCTGACCGACAACGACCTCGCTGATCTGCGCCGCAAGGGCGTGCAGATCAACTACGTGCGCGAGGGCTCCAACCCCTGGCTGCCGATCCTCGTCTACCTGCTCCCGATCGCCGCGCTCATCGGCTTCTTCGTCTGGATGAACCGACGCGCGCAGGGCCAGATGGGCGCGGTGATGAACATCGGCAAGAGCCGCGCCAAGGTGCACAACGCGGAGAAGCCACAGACGACCTTCGGCGACGTCGCCGGCTACGAGCCGGTGAAGGAGGAGATCAAGGAGGTCGTCGACTTCCTGAAGAACCCGGGCAAGTTCAAGGAGATCGGCGCGCGCATCCCGCGCGGCGTGCTGCTCGTCGGTCCGCCGGGCACCGGCAAGACGCTCATCGCGCGTGCCGTCGCCGGCGAGGCGGGCGTCCCCTTCGTGGCGATCACCGGGTCGGACTTCATGGAGATGTTCGTCGGCGTGGGCGCGGCGCGCGTCCGCGACCTGTTCCAGACCGCGCGCAAGCAGGCGCCCGCGATCATCTTCATCGACGAGATCGACTCCATCGGTCGCAAGCGGGGCGCGGGGCTCGGAGGTGGCCACGACGAGCGCGAGCAGACGCTGAACCAGATGCTCGCCGAGATGGACGGCTTCGAGTCCGGCGAGGGCATCGTGATGATCGCGGCCACCAACCGGCCCGACATCCTCGATCCCGCGCTCCTGCGCCCGGGTCGGTTCGACCGCCAGATCATGGTGCCGCTCCCCACGCTCGAGGAGCGGATCGACATCCTGAAGGTCCACTTCCGCGACAAGAAGATCGCCGACGACGTGAGCATCGAGGTCGTTGCGCGCGGCACACCGGGCATGTCGGGCGCCGATCTCGCGAACCTCGTGAACGAGTCCGCGCTGTTCGCGGTGCGGCGGGGCGAGAACGCGGTGCACAAGGAGGACTTCGAGGACGCGCGTGACCGTGTGCTCATGGGCCTCAAGCGCCCGACCATCGTCATGAACGACGAGGAGAAGGAGCACACCGCGTACCACGAGGCGGGTCACGCGATCGCGGCCTACGTCTCGGAGCACGCGGACCCGGTGCACAAGGTCACGATCCTCCCCACCGGCATGGCCCTGGGCATGACCCAGCAGCTGCCGGAGGAGGAGCGGTACTCGCACGACAAGGAATTCCTCGACGACATGCTCACCGTGCTGCTCGGCGGCCGCGTGGCCGAGGACATCGTCTTCGGCTCGCAGTCGACCGGCGCCAGCAACGACCTCGTGCGCGGCACGGAGATCGCGCGGCGCATGGTGCGGGAGTGGGGCATGTCGGACCGCATCGGCCCGATGGCGTGGGGCTCGCAGGGTGCGGTGTTCCTCGGCGAGGACCTCGTGCACACGCGCGACTACTCCGACGAGACGGCCCGCGTCATCGACGAGGAGGTCGAGCGGATCCTGCGCACGTCGGAGGAGCACACGCGCGACCTGCTGACGAAGTACCGGACGGGTCTGGACGCGGTCGCCCAGGCGCTGCTCCAGCACGAGACCCTGGACGGCCTCGAGGTCGAGCGGCTCGTCGACGGCGCGGTCGGATTCCGCGTCGGCGGCCCGCGTCTCGTCGACGCGCGCCGACGGCACGGAGGAGACCGTCGACGACGAGGGCCAGCCGATCGCACCGGTTCCCGACTGACGCCTCCTCCTCGCCGGGGTCAGCTCTCGCCGGGTCAGCTCGGTGCCGGCGGGCGGTCGAACCGGGCCAGCTCGTCGGCGTCCGGGGCCTGGAACTGCGCGTGCCAGGCGTCGAGGTCGACGCGCCGGATCGGGTGGACGTCCCAGGGCGGCTGTGAGTTCCTCGCGTCGACCCGCCGCCAGAGCTCCTCGATCGGCAGCTCGAGGTAGTGCAGCTCGACCCCGACGCCGAGGGCACGAGCCGCGGCTCGCATCTCGTCACGTTCGACCCGCGCCCAGAGCCCGAAATCGAGGACGACGCTCACGCCGAGGCTCAGGAGCTCCTGCGCGAGCCGCCAGAGCTCCTGTTCGACCCTCACGCCGACCGCCTCGTCCCAGGGACTCGAGCCGAGCGCGGTGAGCCACTCGTCCTTCGTGAGCCGGACGGCGCCCCGCGTCGCGGCCAAGCGTCTCGCGAGTGAGGTCTTGCCCGCCCCGGGCAGCCCGCAGGTGAGCACCAGCCGGGGCCCGCTCACGTCGAGCGCGTCGAGGCCATGGGTGATCCCGAGCGAAGGATCGCGGGCGCCCGCCACCGCGGCCCAGAGGTCGGTCGCGGTGACCGTCCCGACGAACGCCCGCTGCACGACGCCGTCCGCGTCCGCGACCAGGACCATGGGGACACCCGAGATCTCGTAGCGCTCGTGCAGGGCCCGGCCGTCCTGCCAGGACACGTCGACCACCGCCACGTCGGACGAGGCCAGAGCCTCCACCCGGCGCCGCATCGCCTCGCAGCCCTCGCACGTCGTCGACGAGAACAGCGCCACCAACCAGGGCGCCTCGGGATGTGGGAAGTCGGTCCGGGTCAGCTGGCGCGGCACCGGGAACGGATCCCTGAGCGGCGCGACCCCGGCCCGCCGGCGCCGCTCGAGGACGAGGGCGACCGCACCCACCGCGAGCAGCACCGCGAGGCCGATCAACACGCGCACGAGCACGGTGCTCGACGCTACCCAACGGCCCGCGACGGCCTCGCAGCGGTGCGCGAGACTGCCCCGCCGATCCAGGGGGGCACGGTGAGCGAGGTGCAGGGGGAGACGGAAGCTGCGTCGCCGCGGGTGAGTCCGTGGCCGATGTGGGTGCTCGGCCTCGTCATCATGATCGACCAGGCCGACCAGAACATCCTGCGCGGCGTGATCCCCCAGCTGAAGCACGACTTCGGGATCGGCGACGGCGAGATCGGCCTGCTGCTGTCGATCTTCGTCCTGGTGAACGGCCTCGTCACCGTCCCGGCCGGCTACCTCGCCGACCGCTGGCACCGGACCCGGACCATCGGCCACACCGTGATCGCGTGGAGTGGGCTCACGATGATCATCGCCGCGTCGCAGAACTTCGCCCAGCTGCTCCTCGGCCGGGCCCTGCTCGGATTCGGCCAGGGCATCACCGAGCCGTCGGCGAACGCGCTGATCTCCGACTACTACCCCACCGACACCCGCGCCCGAGCCTTCTCGCTGCAGCAGATCATGGGCATCGTCGGCGCCGCGGTCGGCATCGGTCTGGGCGGCGCGATCGGCAGCGCGTTCGGCTGGCAGTGGGCATTCATCGCGATCGGGCCGGTGGGCTTCGCGATTGCGCTGCTCGCCTATCGCCTCCGCGAGCCGCGGCGCGGCTACGCCGACCGGTTGCACCTCGGTGTCGCCGAGGCGGAGGACGCCGGTGCCGAGGAGCACGCAGAAGCTCTTCGAGCACGGTGTGCGACGCTTCTTCGGCGACATGTGGAGCGGGCTCCGCCAGGACATGCGCGTGATCCTCGCGATCCCCACCCTCCGCTACGCGCTGGCCGGCGTCGGCGCGCTCCTGTTCACCGCGCAGGCGGTCGGCGCGTGGCTCGCCGTGTTCCACGAGCGCTTCTCCGGACTCACCCAGGACGAGGCGACGACCGCGGTCGCGGCGCTCCTCATCCTCGGCGGCGTCCCGGGGCTCCTGCTCGGCGGTCGTGTGGCCGACCGCTACGCGACGCGGATCCGCGGCGCGCGAGTCGTGATCCCCGCCTACTGCATCGCCGTCGGGGTGACGCTGTTCGCGATCTCGTACTTCCCGATGCCGTTCCCACTGTCGTTCGCGCTCGAGCTGGCCGGCATGTTCACGATCTGGTTGGCCATCCCGGGCCTCCGGGCCGGAGTCGCCGACGCGGTACCCGCGCACCTCCGGGGCGCCGGGTTCGGCGCGTTCAACATCGTGTCCGTGATCTTCGGGGCCGCCGCAGCACCCTTCGTCGTCGGGCAGCTCTCCCAGCTGACCAACCTGCGTGCGGCGCTCTGGATCGTGACGCCGCCGGTGTACCTGGGCGCGTACGCGCTGTTCCGCGCACGCGACCACCTCGACGCCGACGCCGCCAAGATCTTCGAGGCGGTCATGGTCGCGATCCAGGCCGAGCAGGCCGAGGCGGAGGCCGACGCACTCGCCGAGCAGGCCTCGTCCGAGGAAGCCGGACCGGCCCGCGACTGAGTCAGCCGGGGACGGCGTGCGAGCGGGTCAGTCCCGGACCCGCCGACTCGCGCTCGACCACGACCGGCCCGTCGGCCCGGAGGAGCAGCGCGAGGTCGGTGCCCGCCGCCGCCTTCGCGACGTCGATGACCACACGCCCGGTGCCGGGCACGGTGGCGGTCAGCAGCCGGCGCAGCGCCGCCTGCGGTCGGGGCCGTCAGCTGCACCCGGTGCGACCGGCCGTCCGCCGACACGACGGCGAGCACGTCGGCCGAGCCGGCACCCAGACGCGACGGCGCGACGGCCCAGACCCGCGCCCCCCGCACCATCCCGGGGTCCACCGCGATGCCGCGCAGCCCCGCCGCCTGGGGCGGACCCACGGCGGCGATGTCGTCCGCCACGATCGGGACCGACGATCGCACCGTCATCGAGTACGCGATGCCCGTCGGCACCCGCGTGAGGTCCGGCGAGACCACCGAGGTCGCGGGCAGCACGAGCTCGAGCGGCTCCACCGCCGCCGCCGCGTCGAGAGCGAACGAGATCCGGACCTGCGCGTCGCGACCTGAGGGATTGGCGAGGACGAGCCGCTCCTGCCGTCCGGAGGCCGAGAGCCCGATCGGGAAGCGCCACTGCCGCGCGCGGTCGCTGCCGAGGCTCGCGGCCAGGCCGCGTCGCCCGTCGCTCCCGTCGAGGAACTGCGACTGCTCGGCGATGATCCGGCCCCGCCGGACCGAGACCTGCGTGGCGACGGTGTCGACGCGTGGCACGGCCTCGTGGATCGGTACCGAGACCCGGGTGAGGCGCGGTACCACGATGCCCTGCAGACGACCCGGCGCGCGGCGACCGGTGTCCGTCACCGCCTCGACGTCGACGATCGCGTCGTCGGGGAACGGGTTGAACAGCGCCAGCCACAGCTCGGAGTTCTTGGACGTGGTGCCGGCCGCGAAGCGCGCCTCCGTCGTCGGCTCGCGCGCGCACGGTCCCATCGCGACTTCGTCGGTCCGTGTCAACGTGTGCTCCACGACCGCCCGGCCGCCCCGCGTCTCGACCACGACGCCCGGCTCCGCGATCGGCGCGAGGTCGCCCACCCGCACCCGGACCACCCGGCCCGGCGCGACCGTGTAGGGACGGGAGACGGGCGCTGCATCGGAGCCACCGTCGACCGTGACCACGGCACGGACCGGCCGGCGCCCGACGTTGCCCAGCTCCAGCCGCTCGTCGGCGCGACCGCCTGGGTTCGCGGTCCCGTCCGCGCAGTACCAGGTCGTGCTCTCGCCGGCCGCGCCCAGGCGCGGGCCACGGGCGCCCGATCCGCCGGCCTCGCTCGACGAGTCGGTGAAAATCGCGGCGAGCACCAACGTCACGACGACGACGGCGGCCGCGACCAGGCGAGTCCGAGTGCTCACGACACGACCTCGTCGACCGACGGCGTGACCGCAGCGAGCGGGTCGCCGACCGTGGTACCGGGCGCGTTGCGCCGGCGGCCCCGGCGGCGACGACCCCGCCGCAGGATCCGGCGGGCGATCACCACGGCGATCACGAGCTCGACGACGAGGACGGGCCAACGCCACCACTGATCGGTGAACGACACCGTCACCGGACCGGCGCCCGCGCCGACGAACGCATTCGACCAACCGAACGCGCGCCGGTGGCGCAGCGTCCGACTCCGGTTCGACGCCTCCCAGGCGTTGTCGTGCTGCTGGGACCACAGCACGGTGCCGCGCACCGCGCCGCGGTCGCCGGCGCGGCCGGTGACCGCGCCGATCGGCGTGTCGATCGCCGTCGTCGGCACCCGCCCGGCGACGACGGCGTCACCCGGAACCCAGGCGGTGTTCTCGAACACACGCGCGCCGGGCTGGCTCTGCAGCTCCCGGAGATCGAGCTGTTCCTCCAGTGCGACCGTGTACGGCGACGGGTGGACGTCACCGGTGTCCGGCGCGACTCGTTGCGTCAGGACCACGTAGCGGACGGCCATGGGCGCGACGCGGCGGCCGAGTCGCTGCGTCGTGCCGGTCCGGAGCGCCTGCACCGCGTCACGCGCCGCGGCGGCGCCGGCGCCGCCCGGGGGTGGGAGCGCGTCGCTCAGATCGCCCGACCCCCCGTTCGAGAGCGCGTAGCCGTCGGCACCGGCGGCCTGCCGGTAGCCCGGCACCGTGGCCGCGTCCCCGACCCACAACACCCGGAACGGCCCCCGGTCGACCTGCAGGTTCATCCACGAGAGCGTGTCGGGCCAGTCGCCCGACGGCTGGTGGAACCGGCCACCACCGATGTCGCCGATGAACCCGAACACCGCGAAGACGACGAGCGCGCCGGCGACGAGCGCGCCCACCTGCCGCCAGCCGATGCCGACCCGGCGGAGCTCACCCAGGAACGCGGCGATGCCCAGCCCGGCCAACACCGCCACCGCCAGCGCCGCGGGTACGAGGACGCCCTCGGCCTCCGGTGCGGCCGAACCGAGCCACGCCGGCAGCGCCGCGAGCAACCAGCCCACGAGCGCGATCCCCCACCAGCGCGCGGCCCATCGACCGGTCTCGCCACCCGCGATCAGCAACACGAGCAGGGCGATGCCGACGAACGCCCACCCGCCGATGCCGGCGCCGCTCGAGCCGGTCGCGAACCGCAGCAACGCCCCGAAGGAGCCGACGGCCGGCTCGACGATCCCGAGCGCGGCGGTGCGGTCACCGGCGAGCGCGAACGCGATCGGCCACGGCAGCAGGAGCGCGACTGCGAGTCCGGTGATCGAGAGCGCCGCGACGCCGAGCCGGCGCAGCGTCGCGAGCCCGTCGCCGCTCGCGGGCGCCGCGATCGCGATCCCGACGAAGATCGCCGCGGGCAGCAGGATCGCGAGGGGCCACCATGCGGCGGCCACGGCGAGACCGACCGCGCCCAGCGCGCCGATACGGCGGCGCGACCACCGGTGCTCGACGACGCCGGCCACCATCACGATCGCCGCCACCACGAACGGCGCCAGCGCGAAGAGCACCAGCGAGCCGAGGTGACCGTTCTCGATCGCGTTGCGGGGCAGCGGGACCGCGCCGTAGACGACGGCGGCGACGACCGGCGGCCAACCCGCGCCGGCGATCGAGCGCGCCAGGCGGTACGCGCCGTACATCCCCAGAGGCAGGGCTGCGATCACCACCAGGCCGCGCGCGAAGTCCTCCCGCGCCGAGCGTGACGATGCGCAGCAGCGCGGCGAGCACGAACACGGGCGGGGCCGGTGCGTGCGCGCCGAGTCCGGCGTAGCGCCACTCCGACGTGTAGCCGCGGAGGAGGTCGCCGACGCCGGGCCAGGGCACCATGGTGCCGACGGCCGCGACGCGTCCGAACAGCAGATCCCGGACCCCGATCGCGACGAGCGCGAGCATCACGACCAACACGAGGCCGCGCACGCTGCGCAATCGCGCGCCGGCAGTGTCGGCTGCGGTTCGGCCGCGGTCGGAGAGCGCACGAACCCGTGCCGGCGCGTGGAGGGTGGTCGCGACGTACGCCGACACGCGCGCGCTCCCGCGGAACTGCAGCGCGTGGATCTCGGCGTCGCTCACGACCCGCGCCGCCTGCGCCCGCCGCCGGGCCTCGCGCACCGCGCCGAGATGGCCGAGGTTGTACGTCCATGCGCCGATGAGCGAGCGTGCGACCGTGCGCTGGCGGCGGAGGAAGTAGACGACCGCCTCGGCGAACTGCACGACGAGCGCGACCGGCACGATCCACAGGAGGCGCGCGGTCGACGTCGACTTCAGCAGGGCGCGCACCTGGTGGCGTCGCTCCACCCCGGGGTCGGCGGCGCCGTCGTCCTCGTGGTGGCGCACGCGTGCGTCGGGGGCGACGATCACCCGAGCCCCCGCCAGTCGGGCGCGCCAGCAGAAGTCGAGCGTGGCGGCACCGGGATCGCACGCGACGTCGTACCCGTCGAGCGCGGTGAAGAGGTCGGCCCGCACGAGCACGCACGCGTCCCCGACGAAGAAGACGTCGCGCACCGCGTCGTGCTGCTCCTGGTCCAGCTCGTTCTCGACGATGTCCGAATGCGGGACGCCGAACCGGTCCACCGACCACCCGACCTCGCGCAAGCGCTCGGGTCGGTCGACGTCGACCACCTTGGGGCCGACGACCGCGGCGTTGGAGCGGTACGCCTCCTCCACGAGCACCCGGACGGCGGCCGGGTCCAGCACGATGTCGTCGTGACACAGCAAGAGGAAGGACGCTCCGGCGACGGTGGCGATCGCCTCGTTCGCGGCGACGGCGTACCCCTCGGTCTCCACCGGCCGGACGAAGGCGTGCGGGAGCACCGCGGCGACCCGGGTGCGGTGGTCGGCACCGGCCGGGACCATCACGAGGACGGTGAGGTCCGGGTAGTCCGAGTCCCGGAGCGCACGGAGGCAGGCCTCGAGGTGCGGGGCACCGTCGCGGGCGACGACCACGGCGACGACCGACGGCACGACGGCGGGATCGCCCGGCTCCTGGACCGCTCCGACGGCGGCGAGGGGCGCCGACTCCGGCAGCGGGTGGTCGGCTTCCATGGGCGGCGTCGAGCCTACAAACCCGATGCCTCCGGGCCCTGTACCGCCTGCGCATCGGTCCGGTATGACCGGTGTCACCGGCCCGAGTGCTTGCAAGAGTTAGCATTTCGCTGTATCGTGCGAGCACGCCGGTCGACCCGATTCTGCGGGTGACCACACCACAGGAGCCCCACCATGGAACTCGATCTCCGCAAGACCGCCGCCGACGCCGCCTACATCGCAGTGGGAGCCGGTGTCCTCGGCTTCCAGCAGGCGCAGGTGCGCCGCAAGGAGGCCGGTGAGCGCCTCGCCACCATCGCCAAGGACGCGCAGAGCGTCGTCGAGACGCAGGCCGCGTCGATCCGCAGCCTCGTCACCGACGGTGCGAGCGGCGGCCTCGACACCGCCACCTCCACGATCAAGGGCCTCGACCCCCGTCAGTGGATCGAGCCGGTCGTCGGCGACGTGCGCCAGCGCGTCGAGCCGGTGATCACCCAGATCAAGGGTCTGCCGACGAGCGTGCCGGTCCAGGTGCCGGAGCACCTCAACAAGGCCGTCGAGGTGGGCAAGGCCCGCGTGCAGGCGTTCCGCGGCGAGTCCGCCAACTGAACCACTCCTCGACGCCGGCGCACTCCCCCCGTCGTCGGCGTCAGGGCAGAGAGACAGGAACCCCCTCTTCGGAGGGGGTTCCTGTCGTCTCGACCGGGTTCGACCCGAGGGCATTCGATCGGCCCCCGGCACAGTCCCTACGCTCTCACCGATGATCCTCGCGCTCGCCGGTGGCGTCGGTGCCGCACGCTTCCTCCGGGGGCTGGTCCGTGTCGTCGACCCGTCGACGGTGACGGTGATCGTCAACACCGCCGATGACGACCGCTTCCACGGCCTGGCCGTCTCTCCCGACCTCGACACGGTCACGTACACCCTCGCGGGCGCCGAGCACCCCGAGCAGGGCTGGGGGCTCGCCGACGAGTCGTTCCGGGTCATGGACGCGCTGGACCGCTACGGCGAGGCGACGTGGTTCCGGCTCGGTGACCGCGATCTCGCGACGCACCTCTACCGCAGCCGCCGGCTCGAGGAGGGCGCGACCCTCACCGAGGTGACGGCAGAGATCGCCGCCGCCTGGGGGCTCCTGCCCCGCCTGCTGCCGATGTCGGACGATCGCGTCGCGACCCGCGTCACCGTGCGACGCCCGGGCGGCGACACCGAGGTGCTCGCCATGCAGGAGTGGTTCGTACGCGAGCGCACCGCGCCGCCGGTGGTGGATGTCGCGTTCGCCGGCGCCGACATCGCGCGCCCCGGCCCCGACGTCCTCGCGGCGATCGACGCGGCCGACACCATCCTCGTGTGCCCCTCGAACCCGGTCATCTCCATCGGACCGATCCTCGCCGTCGCCGGAATCCGCGACGCCCTCGTCGCCCGGCGCGACCGCGTGGTGGGAGTGAGCCCGATCATCGCCGGCGCGCCCGTCAAGGGCCCGGCCGACCGGCTCATGGACCCGCTCGGCATCGAGGTCAGCTGCGTGGGCGTGGCGCGGGCGTACGCGGAGTTCTGCGGGACGCTCGTGATCGACACGAACGACGCAGCCCGCCGCGCCGAGGTCGAGGCCGCCGGTCTCCAGGTGGTGGTCGCCGACACGCTCATGCGCGACGCACGCGTGGCCGCGGCGCTCGCGCAGCACACGCTCGACGCCGTGGCCTGATGGCCCCCCTGCACCTCCTGCCGATCGACGGCATCGGCGAGATCCGGCCCGGCGACGCGCTGGGCCCGATGATCACCGACGCAGCGGGCGCGCAGGACACTCCGGTGCTCGACGGCGACTGCCTCGTGGTGACGCAGAAGATCGTGTCGAAGGCAGAGGGCCGGCTCGTCCCTCTCGACCACGCCGACTTCGCCGCCCGGGCCGAGCTCATCGCGTCCGAGACCGTGCGGGTCCTGCGCCGGCGCGACGAGCTCGTCATCACCGAGACCCGCCACGGCTTCGTGTGCGCCAACGCCGGCGTCGACCTCTCGAACGTCGACGAGGGGTACGCCGCGTTGCTCCCGCTCGACGGCGACCGCTCGGCCCACCGGATCCGCAACGCCATTCGTGCCGCCGCGGGCGTCGAGGTCGGCGTGATCATCTCCGACACGTTCGGTCGAGCGTGGCGCCACGGGTTGACCGACGTCGCGATCGGGGTGGCCGGGATCGCGGCGGTCGTCGACCTCCGCGGCGGCACCGACGACCGGGGCCAGGAGCTGCGCGTCACCGAGGTCGCGGTCGCCGACGAGATCGCGGCCGCCGCGGAGCTCGTGATGGGCAAGTCCGCCGGCGTCCCGGTCGCGATCGTCCGGGGCCTCGACCCGGAGTGGTTCGGCTCCGGCTCCTACCGCGACCTGATCCGGCCCGCGGAGCAGGACCTGTTCCGGTGACGGTGCCCGCGTTCCTCGAGGCGCGACGTTCGATCCGTGCGTTCACCGAGGCCCCGGTGGACACCCACGTGCTCGACGCGCTCGTCACCGCCGCGTGCATCGCACCGGCGCCGCACCACTCGCGGCCGTGGCGGTTCGTCACCGTCACCGGCGCCGACAGCAAGGCGGCGCTCGCCGCGCGGATGGGCGCGCGGTGGCGGGAGGACCTCACCGGCGACGACGTCCCCACGGCGCGCATCGACGAGCTGGTCGACGCGAGCCGAGCAAGCTCACCGGTGCGCCCGCGCTCGTGCTCGGCTGCCTGACCTGGGACGGACTCGACCGCTACCCCGACGAGGCCCGCCGCCGCGCCGAGTGGGGCATGGCGCTGCTGTCGCTCGGGGCCGCGGTGGAGAACCTCATGCTCGCGGCGGCCGACGCGGGTCTCGCATCCTGTTGGGTTGCCGCCCCGATCTTCTGCCCCGACGCGGCCCGGGACGCGCTCGGCGCTCCCCGACGACTGGCTCCCGCACGCCTGCGTCCTGGTCGGACACCCGGACCCGGCCTACGTCGGCCGCGCTCGGCCGCCGATCCCGCTCGACGAGCTTCGCGCGCGTCGCTGACGCGCGCGCCGCGCCTCACGTCCGCGTGGCGTAGCGGAGGTACACGACGCCGTTGTCGAACCGGCGCTCGTCCTGCAGCTCGAATCGGAGCGTCGCGTCACCCGGGAAGGCGGTCCTGCCGCCACCGACGACCGCCGGATGGACGAAGAGGTGGCACTCGTCGACCAAGCCGGCGTCGAACGCGCACGCGGCGAGCGCGGCCCCGCCGATGGTGAGACCACGGGTCGCGGACGACTTCATGGCCCGGACTGCCTCGGGGTCGAAGCGACGCTCGAGCCGCGTGTCCCCGGTCGGGACGGCCTCGAGCGTCGTGGAGTACACGACCTTCTCGGCGGAGCGCCAGACGTCGGCGAAATCCGCCCGGAGCTCCGAATGCGCGGCCAGCGTGGGGTCCGTCTCCCAGACCGCCATCGCCTCGTACAGGCGCCGCCCGTAGAGGTAGGTCCCGACCGGGCGCACGAGGTCGGTGATGAACGCGAAGAACTCGTCGCTCGGCTCGGCTCCACTCGAGGCCACCGCTCGGGTCCTCGATGCAGCCGTCGACGGACACGTTCGTCACGTAGCTCAGCGCGGCCATGCCACTCCCCCTCGGTCGATCAGGCGGCGCGGGTGCGGAACCAGTCCAGGGTGGCGCGGGTGCCCTCGTCGAGGGACGTGAACGGCTCCCATCCCAGCTGCTCCTCGGCTCGGCCGATCGCGAGCGCCGAGCGGGCGAGCTCACCGGCGCGGGCCGGGGCGTAGCTCGGCGGGTCGTTGACGCCCGTGGCCCGGGCCATCGAGCCGTAGAGCTCGTTCACGCTCGTCTCGACCCCGGTGCCGATGTTGATGATGTCCTCGCCCCGCGTGGCGGCGCGCGTGAGCGCGTCGACGACGTCGTCGACGTAGACGAAGTCGCGCGTCTGGTTCCCGTCGCCGAAGATCGTCGGACGCCTCCGGGCAAGGAACATCCCGGCGAAGATCGCGACGACACCGGCCTCGCCGTGGGGATCCTGACGCGGGCCGTAGACGTTGGAGAAGGCGGTCGCGGCGTAGTCGAGCCCGTGGATCGTCTTGTAGTAGTGCAGGTAGTCGCCGCCGGCCTTCTTCGCGACGCCGTAGGGCGACTCGGGCCGCTGCGGGTGCGTCTCCGGCGTCGGGATCTCGACCGGGCTCCCGTAGATCGTGCCTCCCGAGCTCGCGAACACGACCTTGCTCGCCCCGGCCGCTCGCGCGCCCTCGCACACGTTCAGGAGACCGACGAGGTTCACCTCGGCGTCGAACTGGGGCTTCGCCACCGACACGCGCACGTCGGCCTGCGCGGCGAGATGGAACACGACGTCGGGCTTGCGGGACGCGATCAGGTCCGTGATCGCGGCGTTGCGGATGTCGATGCGGTGGAACGAGAACCGGCGGTCGCCGACGCCGCGTGCGTCGGCGAGGTTGCCGAGGTTCCCGCTCGACAGGTCGTCGGCCACGTCCACCGACCAGTCCTCCGCCAGCAGGCGGTCGACGAGCGTGGACCCGATGAACCCGGCCCCGCCGGTGATGAGCGCCTTCATGCCGTCCCTTCGATCTCGAGTCGGGAATGGTCGGGGGCCAGCACGGCGCGCACCACCTCGCCGCCGGCGTCGACGTCGACACCCTCGAGCACCACCGAATCACGCACCACCGAGCCCGCCCCGATGCGACAGCCGGGACCGACGATGCTGCGCGTGACGCGTGCGTCGGCACCCACCGTCGCACCGGCCCCGATCAGCACCGGCGCGTCGAGCACCGCCGTCGGGTCGACCACGGCGTCCGCCTCGGTCCACACCCCCGGCGCGGCCGGCGTCGCGGTGGGCGTCGGCGGCAGACCGACCCGTCCCGCGAGCACGTCGAGCTGCGCGTCGAAGTACTTGCCGGGTGTCCCGATGTCGAGCCAGTAGCAGTCGGAGCGCATGGCGTAGAGGCGGCCCGGGTGCTCGAGCATGCGCGGGAAGGTCTCGCGCTCGATCGACACGTTGAGGCGGGGCGGGATCGCCGCCAGCGCCGACGGCTCGAGCACGTAGGTGCCGGCGTTGATCCAGTTGGTCGGGGCCTGGTCACGTGGCGGCTTCTCGACGAACGCGATCACCTCGCCGTCGGCACGGGTCGGGACGACACCGAACGCCGAGGGATCGTCGACCTCCGTGAGCGAGATCGTCGCCTCCGCGCCGCGCGCCTCGTGGAACGCGACGAACTCGCCGAGATCGAGATCGGTGAGGACGTCGCCGTTGCAGACGACGAGCCGCTCGTTGATGCCCTCCGCCGCGAAGCGGATCCCGCCCGCGGTGCCGAGCGGCTCGCGCTCCACGACGAAGCGGAGCTTCATGTCACCGTGACGCTCGTCGGCGAAGTGCCGGGTGAACGCGTCCGGCAGGTAGCCGAGCGACAGGACGGCCTCGTCGACGCCGTACCCTGCGAGCCAGTCGAGTTGACGCTCGACGAACGGGATGTTCGCGATCGGCAGCAGGGGCTTGGGGGTCGTGTACGTGAGCGGACGCAGCCGGGTGCCCGCGCCACCGACGAGGACGACGGCCTTCACGGCGTGGAGGTGCTGGTGCTGCCCGTCGAGCCGGGAGGCGTGGTCGAGCTCGACGCGCCGGACCCCGTGCTCGCCGCCGGCGTCGAGAGCCCCGGCGTCGTCGACGCCGTCGGGAGCGCCGGCTGGCCGTTGAGGTCGTTGATCGACTGCAGCGCCTGGTCGGAGCCGGGCGGCTGCTCGAGCTTGGTGCCCTTGGGCACGAAGTAGAGGGCGATGATCTCGCCGTTGCCGATGTGGTGGTCGGCCGGGTTGCCGGTCTCGGGCTTCGTCGGCCAGGGCTTGCCGACCTTGCCGACCTTCCACTGCAGCTCGCCGGGCTTGCCCGAGTCCTTGCACTTGTCGCCGTTCGTCAGGTCGACGTTCGGCACCCAGGTCGACCAGAGCCGGATCGAGTCGGACGAGACGCTCGACTGGGCGTAGGTGAGGTACCGGCCGAGCGTGGCCTTCTTGCCCGCCTCGTCGCTGGCGAACGGGTGGTCGTGGATCAGGTAGTCGTTGTGGGAGTGGATGCCGGCCTGCGGGTTCGGGTTCATGCTCCCGTCGCGACCCTCGAACTGCGGGACGGCGGGCTCCCACGTGCCGCAGATGTTCACGCCGAGATAGGCGTGCCAGTGGTCCTTGTTCGCGATCGGCCCGACGGCGGCCTCGGTCTGGCGGTCGTTGTAGCTCAGCACCACGAGCAGCGTCCCGACGACCGCGATGGCCACCGTGGAGATGATCCAGCCCCGGGAGGAGCCGCCCCGCTTCGGCTTGCGCACCTTCGAGCGGATTCGGGCGCGGCTGTACTTGCTGGGTTTCGGCTTGGCCATGGCGGCAGCCAGGCTACCTGGTCAGGCCCGCGAATCCGGGACGCCCCCGTGTGCCCGCCCGGTCAACGCAGCGCTCGCGGCCGCCGCCGCCGCCCGGGCCGACAGGAACCCGGCCGCCGCCGGCAGCGCCAGCCGACGGGGTCCGGTCCACCACTTGTCGAGGTACCGGTAGGCGGCTCGGTGGTGGGACACCACCGAGCGGACGGGCGCCCGCGAGCGGCTCGCCCCGACGATGTGGGTCACCACCGCCCCGGGCTCGTACCGCACGCGGTCGCCACTCGCGGTGATCTCCCGGCAGACGTCGACGTCCTCCAGGAACATGAAGAACCGCTCGTCCCAACCACCGACCCGGTCGAGCGCGGTGCGGCGGAACCACAAGGCCGCGCCCGACACCCAGTCGACGTCGCGCGGCACGTCGGAGTCCGCGTCGGCCTGGCGGTAGGCACGCGTGAACCGGTTGTCCGGTGCGATCCGCCCGAGCACCGCGTGCCCCACCGCGACCCCGGTGCCGGGCGCGGTCCGGGCCGACGGGTACGTCGTGCCGTCGGGGTTCACGATGCGGGGGCCGACGACCGCGACGTCCGGCGCGTCCGCGAAGGCGTCGATCACGGACCGGGCCGATCCGGGCGCGAGCACGGTGTCGGGATTGCACACGAGCACGACGGGCGCCCGCGTCGCCGCGATCCCGAGGTTCGCGGCACGCGCGTACCCCAGGTTGGCGTGCGGATCCATCACGGTCACCCCGGGATGCCGGTCCCGGAGCCGGGCGACCGACCCGTCGGCCGACCCGTTGTCGACCACCACCACCTCGACCGTGCCGGCCGAGTCGTCGGCGAGAAGGGCGTCGACGCAGTCGGCGAGCAGACCGCCGGACTCGTAGTTGACCACCACCGCGGACCACCGGGGGGCCGGCGGCGGCGCCGCCGGAGGCTCGAGGGTCATCGCACGAAGCGGAACTTCACGAGCGCGTAGAGGGCGGCGAAGCCATCGCGCCACGTGATCTTCTTGCCCGCGTCGAACTCGCGCCCGGTGTAGGAGATCGGCACCTCGTAGATGCGCACGCCCGCGCGCAGCACCTTCGCGGTGATCTCGGGCTCGAAGTCGAAGCGGTCCGAACGGATCGTGATCCCGTCGAGGACCTTCCGGTCGAACAGCTTGTAACAGGTCTCCATGTCGCTGAGCGTGGTGTTGTAGAGCACGTTGGTCGTGAGCGAGAGCATGCGGTTGCCCACCCAGTGGAGGAAGAGCATGTTGCGGCGCTCCCCGGTGAAGCGCGACCCGTAGACCACCGTCGCCTTGCCGCGGAAGACCGGCGCCAGCAGCTTCGGCCAGTCCTCGGGGTCGTACTCGAGGTCGGCGTCCTGGATGAGCACGAGATCACCCGTCACGTGCTCGAGCCCGGTGCGGATGGCCGCACCCTTCCCCTGGTTGGCCCCGTGCTTGACCACCTTCACCGTGCTGTCGCCGAGCTGGGAGAGCACCTGCTGCGTCCCGTCGGAGCTGCCGTCGTCGACGAGCACGAACTCGCGCTCGATCGGCAGGTCCACCGCCCGCATGCGGCGCATGATCTCGACCACGGTGTTGCGCTCGTTGAAGATCGGCACGATCACCGACAGCTTCTGGTAGCCGCCCGTCCCGACGTCAGCCACCGCCGACTCCCGAGGCATCGGCACCGAACTGCTCGCAGTACCACGCGTGCGTGCGCTCGAGACCTTCGAGCAGCTCGACGCGTGGCGACCAGTCGAGCAGCTCCCGTGCGAGGCCGATGTCGGGCTTGCGCTGGGTCGGGTCGTCCACCGGCAGGGGCTCGAACGCGATCTCCGACCCCGATCCGGTGACGTCGATGACCGCCTCGGCCAGGTCGAGGATCGTGAACTCGTTCGGGTTCCCGATGTTCACCGGCCCGACGTGGTCGGAGTCGAGGAGGGCGAGGATCCCCCGGATCTCGTCGTCCACGTAGCAGAACGAGCGCGTCTGCTTGCCGTCGCCGAAGACCGTGAGCGGCTCGCCGCGCATCGCCTGCACGAGGAAGTTCGACACCACGCGACCGTCGGCGGGTCGGAGGCGCGGCCCGTAGGTGTTGAAGATCCGCACGATGCGCACGTCGAGGCCGTTCTCGCGGTGGTACGCGAGCGCGAGCGCCTCCGCGAACCGCTTCGCCTCGTCGTAGACGCCGCGCGGGCCGACCGGGTTCACGTGACCCCAGTAGTCCTCCGGCTGCGGGTGCACCTGCGGGTCGCCGTAGACCTCACTCGTCGACGCGAGGAAGAAGCGCGCGTCCTTGGCGAGGGCCAACCCGAGCATGTTGTGCGTCCCGAGCGACCCGACCTTCATCGTCTTGATCGGGTGCTCGAGGTAGTCGACGGGGCTCGCCGGGCTCGCGAAGTGGAGGACCGCGTCGACCGCGCCCGACACGTGCACGAAGTTCGTGACGTCGTAGTGCGAGAAGGTGAACTCCTCGCGGCCCAGCAGTGCGTCGAGGTTCTCCAGCCGACCGGTGAGGAGGTTGTCGAGGCCCATGACGTCCCAGCCGCGCGCGACGAGCGACTCCGCGAGGTGCGAGCCGAGGAACCCGGCCACGCCGCTCACGACCGCGCGGGGACGGGGGCCGTCGGTGGCCCGACGGCGGGGATGGTCCTCCACTAGCGGCCGACGCCTTCGTACGCGTAGCCCTGCCGGCGGAGCGCCGCCGGGTCCAGGATGTTCCGGGTGTCGAGCACGGTGGGAGTCTGCAACATCCGGGCCACGCGGTCGAAGTCCATCCAGCGGAATTCGTCCCATTCGGTCAGCAGGACCAGCGCCCGGGCGTCCTTGCACACCTCGTAGGGGTCCGCACCGACCTCGAGACCGGGCACCATGGCGGCGGCGCGCTCGCCCGCGGCGGGGTCGTACGCGCGCACGACCGCCCCCTCCTCGATCAGGCGACGCACGATCACCAGCGCCGGCGAGTCACGCAGGTCGTCGGTGTTGGCCTTGAACGTGAGGCCCCACGCCGCGATCGGGACGCCGACGAGCGAGCCGCCCACGAGGTCGGTGAGCTTGGTCACCATCCGCTCGTGCTGCTCCTTGTTGACCTGCACGACGCCCTTGAGCAGCGAGAAGTCGTAGCCCGCGTTCTCGGCCGCGTAGAGCAGCGCGGCGGTGTCCTTCGGGAAGCACGAGCCGCCGTAGCCCGGCCCGGGGTGGAGGAACTCGAAGCCGATGCGCTGGTCGTAGCCCATGCCGAGGGCGACCTCGCGGACGTCGGCATCGACCGCCTCGCACAGGTTCGCGATCGCGTTCACGAACGAGATCTTCGTCGCGAGGAACGCGTTGGACGCGTACTTGATCATCTCGGCCGACGCGGGGTCGGTGACGAGGATCGGCGCGTGCAGGTTCTTGTAGAGGTCCGACACCCGGACCGCGACCGACGCGTCGGTGCAGCCGATGACGACGCGGTTCGGCTGGAGGAAGTCGCGCACCGAGGTGCCCTCGCGCAGGAACTCGGGGTTCGACGCGACGAGCACGTCCTCCGGCGGCGCACCGGCCTCGGCCAGGACGCGCTGCACCATGCGGGTGGAGCCGACCGGCATCGTCGACTTGTTGATCACCACCGTCCCCGGTCGCAGGACCGGTGCGATCTCGCGTGCCACCGTGTCGACGAACGAGAGGTCGGCGGAGCCGTCGTCGCCCTGCGGGGTGGGCACGCAGAGGAAGACGAAGGCGGCGATGCGCGCCGCGCTCGGCGCGCCGAGCACGAACCGCAGCCGACGCGACTCGAGGCCCTCGGCGAGCAGCTCGGGCAGGCCGTCCTCGAGGATCGGCACCTCACCCTTGTTCAGCCGGTCGACCCGATCCGCGTCGATGTCCGCGCAGACCACGTCGTGGCCCAGATGCGCCAGACAGACGGCGGTGGTCAGGCCGACGTACCCGGCCCCGATGACGGCAACGTCACTCATCCCGTGTCCTCATGCTCCTCCGGAGCGGGCCGGACGGCCCCGCTCCGCTGCGGTCGTGGCTTCGCCGGAGTGGGTCCCGCTCCACTCGGCTCTCGTCCTCTTGGTCCTGCGGACCGGGCCGGACGGGCCACGCTCCGTTGGTCGCTTGGCTACGAGTGGGTACGCGTCCCACTCCGCTCTCGAGCAGTGGCTCACGTCCCGCTGGTGGCCCAGGCGTCCTCGACCACGGGCGCACGGTCCCGCAGCGGCTCCCACCAGTCCCGGTGCGCGGCGTACCAGGCGACGGTGCCGCGCACGCCCTCGTCGAAGCCGACCTGGGGCTCCCACCCGAGCTCGGCGCGCAGCTTCGAGCTGTCGAGCAGGTACCGGCGATCGTGGCCGGGTCGGTCCGGGACGATCGTCTTCAGGCTCGCCGGCTTGCCCAACGCGTCGAGCACGAGGTCGGCGATCTCCACGATGCTCGCCTCCACCCCACTGCCGACGTTGTACGTGTCGCCGACCTTGCCCTTGCCGAGCACGAGGTCGATGGCGCGGCAGTGGTCGTCGACGTGGAGCCACTCCCGCTGGTTCGCGGTCGACTCGTAGAGCGGCAGCACCTCGTCGTTCAGCGCGCGGGTGGTGAAGAGCGGGATGACCTTCTCGGGGAACTGGAACGGCCCGTAGTTGTTCGAGCAGTTCGTGATCGTGATCGGCAGGTCGAAGGTCTCGTGGTACGCCCGGACGATGTGGTCCGCCGCGGCCTTCGACGCGTTGTACGGCGTCCGCGGCCGGTACGGCGAGTCCTCGGTGAAGGCGTCCGGGTCGTCGAGCGCGAGGTCCCCGTAGACCTCGCAGGTCGAGACATGGTGGAAGCGCTCGACGCCGACCCGACGGGCTGCGTCGCACACGACCTGCGTGCCGAGCGCGTTCGTCCGCATGAACCGGCCCGGATCGAGGATCGCGAGGCTGTTGTGCGACTCGGCGGCGAAGTTCACGACGACGTCGACGTCGTGGTCGTCGAGCGCCGCGACCATCGCCGGTCCGTCCCCGATGTCGGCCTGCACGAAGACGACGCGGTCGCCGTCCTCGACATCCTCGAGATTCGGGCGATTCCCGGCATACGTGAGCAGGTCGACCGCCACGACGCGGTCGTCGGGGTGGGTGTGCCGCCAGTGGCGGACGAAGTTCGAGCCGATGAAGCCAGCGGCTCCCGTCACCAGGATTGTGGACATCGGGGCAGTCTACGGGGCGGGACTGCGCATCTCAGCAGGCGGGCGCCGCACCGTCGCCGGTCGCCTGACCCGCGGCCGAGCCCTTGGCCGCGGTCGTCGAGGTGGTCGACGGCCCGGAGACGACCTTGCCCTTGCCGTGGACGCCCCGCCAGTCGCTGCCGATGACGAGGACGACGTCGACGCCCTGCACCGAGGAGTCCTCGATCAGCTGGCCGGCGCCACCGAGGTAGCGGGCCACCAGCTCGGCCTTGGCGAGCGCGCCCGGTGCGTAGCGCACCAGAGTCTTGGCCGACGGGGGCGCGTTGCCGGTGTCGCCCGGCCCGAACCCCCGCAGCTGCAGCCGGGCGATCGTCTTGCCCGCCTCACCGGCCTTCGTCGAGCCGTTGAGCACCGTCACGACCGTGTCGGCCTCGCTGACCGTCGGCGCCTTGGTCGGGTCGCCACCGAAGGTCCGCAACCGGGCGAGGAGCGCGTCGGCCTCCGGCTCCTGCACCTCGAGCCGGCCGGGCTGGGAGGTCGACGCCACGTTCGGCAGCGTCACCATCTCGAGCGCGCCCTCCTGCTTCGGGTCGACGTTCCGGAACGTCTTGACCAGCCGCAGGATGTTGTCCTTGCTCAGCTGGTCGTCGATCTTCAGCTTCGGGACGATCGCGTTCGCGATGTCGAGCGCGTCGAGCGGGTTCTGGCCGGCCTTGGCCGACGCGTACGACGCGAGCTTGCGGATGAAGTCCTGCTGGCGCGTGATGCGGTCGAGGTCGGCACGGGGACTGGCGTCGGTCCAACGCCCGTTCTTCATGTACTCGAGGTGGCGCGACCGCACGTAGGCCAGCGCGGCGTTGCCGTCGAGCGCCTGGCAGCCCGGGGCCGGGATGTTGAGGCCCGAGTACGTGTCGCGTGCCGCGTACGGGAAGTACACGGGGATCTTGCCGACCGCGTCGACCACGCCGATGAACGCCTCGAAGTTGATCTCGACGTAGTGGTTGATCTGGATCCCGAAGTCGTCCTTCATCAGGTCGATCACGGTCTGCGGACCGGAGTTGAACGCGCCGTTGATCTGCCCGCGGCCTTGGCCGGGGATGTTGACCAGGAGGTCACGGGGGAACGACACGAGCAGATTCGACTTCGTCGCCGGGTCGATGTGCAGGACCATCATCGTGTCGGACCGCTGCCCACCCTCCTGCGCGGCGGAGCCGAACGCCTGGGCCTGGCTCGCGTCCTGCACGAAGGCGCGGCTGTCGGAGCCGATCACCAGGTAGTTGCCGCCCTCGGCCGGACCGTCCGGGAAGCTGAGGCCACCCACCCGCTGCGTGCTCGCGAGTGTGTCGTCGACCTTGAGGTTCAGGACGACGATGCTCGCGATCATCATCGCGAGGGTGAGGCCGCAGGCGATGACGAAGCGGCGACGGAAGACGCGCCAGGACGCGGGACTCGGAGCCACGGTGCGTCCAGGGTAGCGGTGGGGATCGCCCGAGAGCCGTCGCGCCGTCGATTTCGCCCGATTCCCGGCGCCCGCGCTGACCTAGCCTCGGCGGCGATGCTCCCCGGCCGCGTGCTCGCCGCCCTGCCGCGCACCGACGCCGCGGCCGTGGTCCGCGACGGCGCCCGCACCGTCGTGGCGTTCGGCGCCGAGGCTGCGATCGCCGCGACGCCCGATCCGTTCGCCGCCCTCGACGCCACGACCACCGGGTGGTGGGCCGGGTACCTGGCCTACGAGCTCGGCCACGCCGTGGAGCGGGTGGAGCCGCGCGTCACATTCCCGGACCCTGCGGCCGCGGTCCCGTCGCTCGCCTTCGTGCGGTTCGCGGCACGGCTCGAGGTCGCGGCCGACGGTGCGATCGAGCTGCACGGACGCGGACCCGCGCGCCGCGCGCTGGAGCGGGCGCTCGCCGCGCCCGTTCCGACCGTCGGCGCGCCCCGCGCACACCGGAGTGGACGAGCAGCCTCGACCGCGACGCCTACGAGCTCCGGGTCCGCGCCGTCCAGGAGCTGATCCGCGCCGGCGAGTGCTACCAGGTGAACCTCACCCGCCGGCTCGCCGGACCCGCGCTCGACCCCGTCGTCCTCTGGGCTGCGCTGGGCGCCGGGAACCCGGCACCGCACGCGATGTTCTGGCGGGCGGCGGACGTCGCCCCCACCGCGCCCACGATCGTCTCGGCGTCGCCCGAGCGGTTCCTGCGGGTCGAGGCCGGCGCCGTCGAGACCCGACCGATCAAGGGGACCGCGTCCGACGAGGGGCGGCTGCGAACGAGCGAGAAGGACCGCGCCGAGAACGTGATGATCGTCGACCTCGCCCGCAACGACCTGGGGCGCGTCTGCCGGCCGGGCAGCATCACGGTGCCCGAGCTGTGCGGCGTCGAGCACCACCCCGGCCTGGTGCACCTCGTCAGCACCGTGCGGGGACGCCGGCGGGCCGACGTCGGGTTCGGAGCGCTCCTGCGCGCCACGTTCCCACCCGCGTCGATCACCGGGGCGCCCAAGCCGCGGGTCATGCAGGCGATCGAGGACCTCGAACCGGTGCCGCGCGGGATCTACTGCGGGACGACCGGCTGGTACGACGCCGACCGGGCCCGGGCCGATCTCGCGGTCGCGATCCGCACCTTCGCGTGCACCGACACGGAGACCACGTTCGGCGTCGGCGCGGGGATCACCATCGACTCCGACCCGGCCGCGGAGTGGGGAGAGACCGAGCTCAAGGCGGCGCGCCTGCTCGCTCTCGCCGGCGCGGGTGGCGACCGCTCCGAGCGTCCGCTGGCCGGGGCACGCCCGTGAGTGCGACCGCGGATGGGATGCAGGTCTGCGTCAACGGCGAGCTGGGCTCGGCCGACGAGCTGCGGATCTCGCCACTCGATCACGGCCTGCTCGTCGGCGACGGCGTCTTCGAGACCCTGCGCGTCTACGGCGGCGTCCCGTTCGCGTGGACCCGTCACCTCCAGCGTCTCGCCCGGTCGGCGGCCGGGCTCGGGCTGGAGATCCCGCAGGTGGCGACGCTGCGCACCCTCGCCGACGCAGTGCTCGCGGCCAACGACCTCACCGAGGCGCGCCTGCGCATCACGATCACCGGCGGCCCCGCGCCACTCGGCTCGGAGCGCGCGTCGGTGCCGCCGACGTTCGTCATCGCCGCGAGCGCGCTCACGCCCTGGCCGCCGACCGCCGACGTCGTCACCGTGCCGTGGCCGCGCAACGAGCGCGGCGCGACCGCCGGTTTGAAGACCATCTCGTACGCCGAGAACGTGCGCGCCCTCGCCCACGCGCACGAACGCGGCGCGGGCGAGGCGATCTTCGCGAACACCCGCGGCGACCTCTGCGAGGCCACCGGCTCGAACGTCTTCCTCGTGGAGGCCGGCACGCTCGTGACCCCGCCCGAGAGCGCCGGGTGCCTGCTGGGCGTGACGCGGGCGCTGGTGCTGGAGCTGGCCGAGCAGCTCGGCATCGACGCGATGGAGGCCGACCGGCCGGTCGACGCCGTCGCGACCGCGGACGAGGCGTTCCTCTCGTCGACCACGCGCGAGGTGCAGGCCATCGCCCACGTCGACGGCACCGCGCTCCCCGTCGCGCCCGGCGTCGTGACCGAGCGACTGGCCGAGGCGTTCGTCGCGCTCGTCGCCCTCGACCAGGACCCCTGAGCATCGCTCGGTGTGCTGACGTCCTCCGCGAGTCGTCGTCGTGGACCACCTCGCGTCACTCCCCGTGGCCTGAGTCGACCTACTCCTCGACCTACTCCGCGGGGCGTACGTGGACGACGTCGCCGACCGCGATCGGCTCGACGGTGCCGTCGCGGTGCTCCACCAGCAGGTGCCCGGACTCGTCGACACCGCGCGCGGTGCCGACGAGCTCACGGTGCGGCTGCTCGATGCGGACCCGTCGCCCGAGGGTGACCAGGCGTGCCTCGTAGTCCGCGCGGGCACCGGCGAGGTCGCCCAGCCGATCGGCGTAGCGCGCCAGGAACGCGTCGAGCAGGCTCCGCCGCTCGGTCGGCCGGCCGCCCTCGAGATTGCACGCGGTGGCCACGGTCGCGAGCTCAGGGGGCACATCGGTCCACTCCACGTTCACCCCGAGCCCGACGACGAGCGCGTCCGCGGCCGCCTCGGCCAGCACGCCACACAGCTTGCGGTCGCGCACGAGGAGGTCGTTGGGCCACTTCACCCCCGCAACGACCCCGGTCGTGGCCTCGACCGCCTCGGCCATCGCCAGCGCGGCGGCCGCGACCAGGAGGTGGCGCCGCTCCGGCTCCAGCGTCGGCCGCAGGAGCACCGACGCCAGCAACGACGCACCCGACGGCGCGACCCACGTGCGTCCCAGACGCCCGCGTCCCGCGGTCTGGTGGTCGGCGACCACGACGGTCCCGGCCGGGGCGCCGGCGCGGGCCTCGTCGACGAGGTGGCGATTGGTGGAGTCGAGCTCCGCGAACCACCGCACGACGAACGCCGAAGGGCCCTGGGGCGGAATGGCCAGCGGCTCCGGCACGGCCCGTAGGATACGGCGTTCCGTGAACGGCCGATTCGGGGGAGACCGTTGCTCCAGAAGATCCTGATCGCGAACCGCGGCGAGATCGCCATGCGGGTGATGCGCACCTGTCGAGAGCTCGGGATCACCACGGTCGCGGTGTACTCCGAGCTCGACCGGGACGCGCTGCACGTCCGCTACGCCGACGAGGCGTATGCGCTCGGCGGGCAGACCGCGGCCGAGAGCTACCTGAACACCGACGCGATCCTCGGCGTCATCGAGCGGGCCGGGGTCGACGCCGTGCATCCGGGCTACGGGTTCTACTCCGAGAACGCCGACTTCGCCCGCACGATCACCGAGCGGGGCGTGGTCTGGATCGGACCGCCCGCCGCCGCCATCGACGTGATGGGCGACAAGATCTCGGCCCGGAAGGCCGCCGACCGTGGCGGCGTCGCGGGCGTGCCCGGCACGCTCGAGGAGATCCGCAGCGTCGACGACGTGATCGCGTTCGGCGAGCAGGTCGGATGGCCGGTGGCCATCAAGGCCGCGTACGGCGGTGGCGGCAAGGGCATGAAGGTGGTCAACGACGCCGAGCACGCGCAGTCGGCGCTCGACTCGGCGACCCGCGAGGCCCAGGCCTACTTCGGCCGCTCCGAGGCCTACCTCGAGAAGTACCTCACCCGGCCGCGCCACATCGAGATCCAGGTCTTCGCCGACACGCACGGCAACGCGGTCTGGCTGGGCGAGCGCGACTGCTCCGTGCAGCGCCGGCACCAGAAGCTCGTGGAGGAGTCACCCGCGGCCGGTCTCGACGAGGACACCCGTCGGGCGATGGGCGAGGCCGCGGTGCAGGTCGCGAAGGCGACGGGCTACGTGAACGCCGGCACCGTCGAGATGCTGTACCAGGACGGCGAGTTCTACTTCCTCGAGATGAACACCCGCCTCCAGGTGGAGCACTGCGTCACCGAGATGTGCACCCAGCTCGACCTCGTCGCCGAGCAGATCCGTGTGGCGTCCGGCGAGCCGCTCTCGTTCGCGCAGGAGGACATCGTCCGCCACGGGCACGCGATCGAGGTGCGCATCAACGCCGAGAACTCGGCGAAGGGATTCCTCCCCTCCCCCGGCACGATCACGGAGCTCCACGTGCCGTCCGGTCCCGGTGTGCGCTGGGACGGCGGGTACGAGACGGGCGACAACGTGTCGCAGTACTACGACAACCTCGTCGGCAAGCTGATCGTCTGGCACCAGGATCGCGACTCCGCGCGGCGGCGCATGCTGCGCGCGCTGCGGGAGCTGCGCGTGCAGGGAATCCACACCACGGTGCCCGCGCACGAGCTCGTCCTGAACCACCCCGACTTCGCCGCGGGCAACCACTCCACGCGCTGGCTCGAGGAGGAGGTCGACCTCTCCGGGCTCACGTCCGATGCCGGGACGACCGCCGCCCCGACCGAGGAGGCGAGAGCACCGCGACCAGGGTCCCGGTCGAGGTGAACGGCCGCAAGTTCGACGTGAAGCTGTTCCTGCCGGAGGGCGCGCTCGCCGCGCCGGCGGCCGGGGGCGGCGCCAAGAAGTCGAAGCCCAAGCCACGCGCGGTGGCGGCGAGCAGCGGTGGCGGGGGCGGGAACGTGGTCGCGCCGATGCAGGGCACGATCGTCAAGCTCCTCGTCGAGGTCGGTCAGGCTGTCGTCGCCGGCGCGTCACTGCTCGTGCTCGAGGCGATGAAGATGGAGAACCACATCGCCGCCGAGATCGACGGCACGGTGCACGGAGATCCGCGCCGCGGCCGGCGACACCGTCGGCGCCGGCGACGTCGCTCGTCGTCATCGGCTGACGCCAAACCATCCGGCGCGACGTCGCTCCGGTACGGTCGGCGCATGGGCACGCCGCTGATCTGGGTCGACGCGTTCACCGACACGCCGTTCCGCGGGAACCCCGCCGCGATCTGTCTCCTCGACGCCCCGCTCCCCGAGGCGACGATGCAGTCGCTGGCCTTCGAGCTCGGTCTCGCCGAGACCGCGTACGTCGTACCCCGTCCCGACGGCGATCACGACCTCCGGTGGTTCACACCGACCGTGGAGATCCCGCTCTGCGGTCACGCCACGCTCGCATCCGCACACGCTGTTCGAGACCGGACGCGCGATCGACACCGTGACCTTCCACACCCTGTCCGGCGCCCTCACCTGCACCCGGCGGCCGGGCGGGGACGTCGAGATGGACTTCCCCGCGGTCCCGCCGACACCGGTGGAGCCCGCCCCCGGGCTGCTCGACGCGCTCGGGATCACCGACGCGGTCGCGGTCCTCGACAACAAGCAGTGGTTCATCGTCGAGGTCGCGACGGCCGCCGAGGTCGAGACGCTCACGCCGGACCTCCGCCGGTTGGAGACGATCGTCGACGGCGCGTCCGTGACCGCGCGCTCCGACCGCGCCGGGATCGACATCGTGTCGCGGGTGTTCGGACCGGGAGTCGGCGTCGACGAGGACGCGGTGACCGGCTCGGTGCACTGCGCGCTCACGCCGTACTGGGCGACAAGCTCGGACGCACGAGCTGGTGGCGTACCAGGCCTCGTCGCGCGGCGGCACGCTGCACTGCCGCCTCGACGGCGACCGCGTGTTCCTCGCCGGGCCCGCCGTCACCGTGCTCCGCGGCGAGCTCGACCTCTGAGACCTCCGCCATCGACCGCCCGGTCGGTTGCACCTCGACCGGTGAGCGGTCGTTTCCGCAACAAACGCCGCGTTGCTCAGCCGGACTCTGACAGGGAGAGCCGGTTGCCGTCGGGGTCGCGGCAACCACACCACGCCACCACCGCCCGGAGGCCGCCACACCCCGTCGTCGTCCTGGTCCATCACCGGGCGAACCGCTCCACCGGCACGCCCAGCGCCGCGAGGTCGCGGGCGGCAGCGGTCGACGTCGTGCGACGAGCCAGCCCGCGCTCGGTCCCCACCGGCTCGCGGCACGTCGTCGACGACGGCGAGCCGGGCCTCGCGCCGCCCGCGCGTCCACCACGATCGCCGAAGTCGTCCTCGTGCGACCCTCGGCAGTCCGAGCGTGTCGCAGTAGAAGGCCCGGGCGCGTGCGGCATCGGCGACGAGGAGGAACCGCGACGAAGGGTCGGCCTTCGAGCACGGTCCCGCCCTACGACGCGGCGTCGATCAGGGACTCGGCCATCGCGGGGTGCACGAGCAGCGAGTCGACGATGTCGGCCACCCGCAGGTTGTTGGTGACCGCGATCGCGATCACCGAGATGAGCTCCGCCGCCGAGCTCCCGACGATCGAGCCGCCCAGGACGACGCCGGTCGCGGGATCCGAGATGATCTTCACGAACCCGCGCGGGTCGCCGTTGATGAGCGCCTTCGGGTTCATCGCGAACGGCACCTTGGTGACGCGGATCTTGCGCCCGGACGAGAACGCGTCGGCCTCCGCGAGCCCGACGTCGGCGATCTCGGGCTCCGTGAAGATGGCCGACGCGGCCTTCTCGTAGTCGAGATGGCGATGCTCGAGCGTGTGGAGCCCCATCAGGTGCTCGGCGATCTTGCGGCCCTGCATCGACGCCACCGACGAGAGCGGCAGCTTCCCGGACACGTCGCCGGCCGCGTAGATGTGCGGCGCGGTCGTGATGCAGTTGTGGTTGATCGTGATGTAGCCGCCGGTGTCGGTGGACACGCCGGCGACGTCGAGCGCGAGCCCCTCGGTGTTCGGCACCGAGCCGATGGCGAGGATGACGTGCGACGCATCGACGTGCCGGCCGTCGTCGCAGGCGACGTACACGCCGTCGTCGGTCCGCGTGACGCCCGTGGCGCGTGCGCCCTTGAGGAGGTGCACGCCCCGGCCGAGGAACTCGTCCTCGAGCACGGCCGCCACCTCGGCGTCCTTCAGCGGCAGCACCTGCTGGCGCGAGACGACGAGCGTCACCTCGCTGCCGAGCGCGCTGAACATGTGCGTGAACTCGACGCCGGTCACGCCCGAGCCGATCACGCACAGGTGACTCGGGATCTCCGGCGGCGGATACGCCTCGCGGGTGGTGAGGACGCGCTCGCCGTCGAGCGTCGCCCAGTCGGGGACCCTCGGCCGGGAGCCGGTGGCGACCACGAAGACGTCGCCCGAGATCTCGGTGCTGCCGCCGGCCTCGCTCTCGACCGCGATCGTGTGCGAGTCGACGAAGTGGGCGGCGCCGCGGACGAGTTGGACCCCCTGCGACTCGAGCAATCCGCGCACCGAGCTGCGGAGCTGCTCCTCGATGGCGTGCACCCGGTGGCGCAGCGCGGTGACGTCGAGCGCCCCGCTCGCGGCGAGACCCATCGTCGCCGGCGCGGTCGAGTCCCACGAGCGCGCCCCCGGTGGCGATCATGGCCTTCGAGGGGATGCAGTCCCACAGGTGGGCGGCGCCGCCGATGACGTCCCGCTCGACGAGGGTCACCTCGGCGCCGAGCGTCGCCGCGACCGTCGCCGCGGTGTTGCCACCGGGGCCGCCGCCGATGATCACGAGTCGTCGGGTCACGAGGGCGAAACTTAGGCCGCGTAGGGTGCGGAGCCTTGCCCGAGTACCGATACGACGCGATCCACGACCGCCGGGTGATCATCGCGGCCGAACGTGCGGCGCGGCCGTACACGACCGCCACCCTCGACCGAGGCGCGCACCGGACCCGAGCGATGCCCCTTCTGTCCCGGACACGAGGACCAGACCCCGCCGGAGACCTGTCGGACCGGTGACGGCGACCCCGAGACCCCGGGCTGGCGCATCCGCGTGGTGCCGAACCTCTATCCCATCGTCGGCGCGCCGGAGGCCGGCGATGCCACCGGCGCCCACGAGGTGGTGATCCTCTGCCCGGACCACGGCCGGGACCTGGCCGCGCTGGACGACGATCAGGCCACCGAGCTCTTCACCGTGCTGCGCGACCGGATCCGCGTGCATCTCGCCGCCGGACGCGCATTCGCCCTCGCCTTCGTCAACCACGGCCGCGCCGCCGGCGCCTCCATCGAGCATCCCCATGCACAGATCGTTGCGCCGGACGCGCCGGCACCCGCCGTCGTCGCGATGACGGAGCGCTTCGAGACCGACCTCGTCGCGGCCGAGCTCGCACTGGCGCGCCGCACGGATCTCGTGGTCGTCGACGGCCCCGCGCCGGCGTGGTGTCCCCCGGCATCGTGGTCCCCGTACCAGCTCCGCGTCGCGCACCGCTCCACCCGCGCGCGGATCGAAGAGGCCACGGACGCGGAGCTCGCGGTCGTCGCACGCGGCACGCGCGACGCCGTCGCCGCGGTGGAGCGTGCGCTCCCCGGCGCGCCCTACAACGTGATCGTGCACACCGCGCCGCCCGGAGTTCCGACGTGTGAGATGCACTGGCACGTCGAGATCGTCCCCCGTACCAGCGTCGTCGCCGGCTTCGAGCTCGGCGCGGGCGAGTTCGCGAACTCCGTCGCGCCCGAGCACGCGGCCCGCCTGCTGCGGGAGGCCTGATGCACATCCACCTGTGCACCACCATCGGCGTGCCCGTCGAGCGGGTCTGGGCCACCGTGGAGGACATCGCGACCCACACCCGCTGGATGGCCGACGCCGAGTCGATCGAGTTCGTCGGCGAGCAGCGTCGCGGCGTCGGCACCAAGTTCGTCTGCCGGACCCGCGTCGGCCCGTTCACCACCGTCGACCGCATGCGGGTCACGGAGTGGGAGCCCGGCGCGGCGATGGGCATCGAGCACCGCGGCGCCGTCACCGGCACCGGCCGGTTCACCCTCGGTGCGGTCGGCACCGGCCTGACCGAGTTCTGCTGGACCGAGGAGCTCGTCTTCCCCGTCACGATGGGCGGCGGCCTGGGCGAGCGGGCCGGCCGACCCGTGCTCGAACGCATCTGGCGGGCCAACCTGCGCCGCCTGCGCGACCTCGCCGAGTCCCCAGTCGGCGCTCGCCCGAGCCGGAGTGTCGGACCGCGGTCGACCCGACACCGCCGACGTCCGGGCGCCATGTGACGAGGCGCATCGTGGACGGACCGCGGCGACCCGACGCCGACGCGGCGAGCGAGTGGCGACGGCGACGCGGTCACGGAGCGCAGCGGGCTCGACACGGTGAAGTCGGCGTCGAGCTGCGCGAGGGCGAGCACCGGCCACTCGAGATCGTCGGCGGTCATCCGCACCCGGCTCCGTCGACGCCGCGGCGGCTCGACCGTCGACCACCGGCCGATCGCGTCCTCCACCACGGGCGCCGGCGCGTCGACGTCGACCACGACGTCGTGGTCGCGCGGCATGCGCTCGATCGATCCGCGCACGAATGCCACCGGGTCGTCGGGCACCGGCCGCGGGTCGAATCGTCCGACCGTCGCGCGGGCATCGGTCATCCGGTCGAGACGGAAGGTGCGCCAGTCGTCGCGGTCGCCGTCGAACGCGAGCAGGTACCAGCGGCGGGACAGCACGACGAGCCGGTAGGGCTCGACGTAGCGCTCCGTCGCGGCGCCACCGCGCGCGGTGTACGAGAACGACACCCGCACGGAATCGCGACACGCGTGCGCGAGCACGTCGAGGATCTCGGGCGCGATGTCGGGCACGCCGGTGCGCCACGTGCCCGGCACCGTCGCCGCCCGCAGCGCGTCGGCGCGTTCGCGCAGGCGCGGCGGGCATGAGCCCGAGCGTCTTGGCGAGCGCGCGCACGGAGGACTCGGCCACGCCGGCCACCGGGCTGTCGGCCGCGGTGTGCAGTCCGAGCACGAGCGCGACGGCCTCGTCGTCGTCGAGGACGAGTGGCGGCAACGCGCTCCCGGTGCCGAGCTGGTACCCGCCGCCCACGCCCCGTGCCGCCTCCACCGGGTAGCCGAGCTCGCGCAGCCGGTCGACGTCACGCCGCAGGGTTCGGGGCGAGACGCCGAGGCGTTCGGCGAGCTCGGCGCCGGGCCAGTAGCGGCGCGCCTCGAGCAGACCGAGGAGCGCCAGGATGCGGGAGCCGGTGTCGGTCATGTCCGAAGGATTTCTCCGATTGCGGCCGGGATCTGGCCGGAATGCTCCGTACGGTAGCCGGGTCCTGAGATCCACCGAACCCCGACCCGGAGGAGCGCCATGCCCGCCACCACCACCCTCACCCGCGAGCGCCAGGACCTGCTCGAGACCCTCGCGAAGCACCGTGGCTTCCTGCGCCAGACCATCGAGGGAATGTCCGACCTGCAGATCCGCGAGCGGTCGACCGTCAGTGCGTTGACGCTCGGCGCGATCGTCCAGCACGTGACCGAGATGGAGGTGCAGTGGGGTCGGTTCATCGACGTCGGTGCCGACGCGATGGCCGGGATGACGCCCGAGCGCTACGCGGCGATGTGGACGCTCGACGCGGACGCCAGCGCGGACTCGCTGCTCGCGGCCTATGACGCGGCATGCGCCGCGAACGACGACCGGGTGCGGACCGCCGACCTCGACGCCGACCACGCCCTGCCCGAAGCGCCGTGGTTCGCGCCGGGCGCACGGTGGTCGGCCCGGCGCGTCCTCGTGCACATCATCGCCGAGACCGCGCAGCACGCCGGTCACGCCGACATCATCCGCGAGACGATCGACGGTCAGAGGACGATGGGATAGGGAGCGACGGGCACGACTCCCCGAGCCGGAGCGCAGCGGAGGCGAGCCGAGACGCAGCGAGCCCCGTCACGCCGATCGCGCAGAGGTGCGAGCGGAGTCTCCGATATCAACGCCCGGAGAACTTCGCCGTTCCGGGGCCGTGCTCGAGGAAGCTCGCGACGCCGGTGGCGGCGTCCTCGGTGCCGAAGACCTCGACGAACGCTTCGGCCTCGAGGTCGTTGCCGCGCACGAGTGAGCCGTCGAGGCCCTCGTCGATCGCGCGCTTGGCGAGCCCCATCGCGACGACGGCACCGGACGCGAGCTCCGTCGCCCACGCGATCGCGGCCGACTCCACCTCGTCGGCGGGGACGACGCGGTCGACCAGCCCGATCGCCAGCGCTTCCTCGGCGCGCACCTGGCGGCCGCTCCAGATCAGCTCCTTGGCCCGGGCCGGACCCACGAGGCGGGGCAGTCGCTGCGTGCCACCGGCCCCCGGGATGATGCCGAGCAGGATCTCGGGTTGGCCGAGGCGGGCGGAGTCGGCGGCCACCCGCAGGTCGCAGGCCAGCGCGAGCTCCATACCCCCGCCGAGCGCGAAGCCACGGATCCCCGCGATCACCGGTCGTGGGATCGCGGCGACACCGTCGAACGCACGCCGGAAGGCGGCACCGATCGTCCGGGCCGCGGCCTGGTCACCGAACTCCTTGATGTCGGCGCCGGCCGCGAGCGCCTTCTCCGAGCCCAGGACCACCACGGCCTTCACCGTGTCGTCGTCGGACAGGCCGTCGGCGGTGTCGGCGATCGCGCCGAGCATCGCCGTCGAGAGCGGGTTCATCGGCGGCCGGTTCAGCCGAACGATCGCCACGCCGCCGGTCGACATCTCGCAGAGCACCAGGTCGTCGGTCATCACATCTCCTCCGTGGCCCTCAGCCGTGGTCCCTGAGCAGCTCGGTCGCCGCGGCGTGCGGGTCGAGCTCACGTCGCGCCACGCGGCCCACCAGACCGTCGAACGCCGCGCCCGCGCACGCGTCGGCCACCTGGGCCTCGAGGCGCGTCCTCACGATCGCGCGCAGCTCGTCGCGCAGGCGGGCTTCACGTCGCCGCTCCAGGCGACCGCCCTCCTCCTGGAAGGCCCGGTGCTCGCGGATCGCGTCCCACAGCTCGTCGATGCCCTCGCCGCGTGTGGCCACCGTCGTGACGATCTTCGGCCGCCAGTCGGTGTGGCCGGACAGGTCGAGCATGAGCTCGAGATCGCGCACGGTCTCGGCGACGCCGTCGCGGTCGGCCTTGTTCACCACGAAGAGATCGGCGATCTCCATGAGCCCGGCCTTGTTGGCCTGCACACCGTCGCCCCAGCCGGGGTTCACCACCACGACGGTGGTGTCGGCGGCACCGGCGATGTCGACCTCCACCTGACCGACGCCGACCGTCTCGACGACGATCCACGGCTTGCCGGCGGCGTCGAGCACCCGCGCCGCGTGCGGTGTGGCGAGCGTCAGGCCCCCGAGATGACCTCGGGTGGCCATCGACCGGATGTAGACGCCGGCATCGGTGGCGTGATCCTGCATCCGGACGCGGTCGCCCAGGATCGCACCCCCGCTGAACGGGCTGGTGGGGTCGATGGCGAGCACGCCGACCTCGAGATCCTCCTTGCGGATGCGCCCGATGAGCGCGTCCGTGAGGCTCGACTTCCCCGCGCCGGGCGCGCCGGTGAGCCCGATCGTGTAGGCGTGGCCGGTGTGCGGGTAGAGCGCCGCGCCGGCCGCGTCCGCATCGGGGCCGCCGGCTTCGACGATCGAGATCAGCTTGGCGACCGAGCCCCGGTCGCCCTCCACGGCGCGCGCGACGAGCGCCGGGATGTCACGCCCCATGAACCCGGGATCAGAACTCGGCGGCGCCGGCGTTGTCGGCGACGACCTCGGTGATTCCGGGCACGCGATCCATGATGATCCGCTCGACGCCCGCCTTCAGCGTCATCGTCGAGACGGGGCAGGTGCCACACGCACCCACGAGCTCCACGTGCACGACGCCGTCGTCGTCGATCGTCCGGAAGACGATGTCGCCGCCGTCGGCCTGCAGGGCGGGCCGGATCGCGTCGATCGCCTCGAGCACGCCGGATTCCATGTCGTCGTTCGTGGTCGTGTCGGTGGGCATGGGTACCTCCGGACGGTGGGAACGCCGAAACTACCCGACTTCTTCCCCGGGCCCCGCCTCCGCGCGACACTCCGGGCCGTGGCCGCGCACGACGTGCTGAACCAGCCTCCGCCACTCCAGGACTACGACGTCGTGGGGTGCGACGCCGCGCTGGTCGCCGGGATCGAGCGGGAGGGCGCGGCCTGGGCCACCGGCGACCTCGCCGAGCTCGGGCGACGGGCGGGTTCGGCGGAGGCCCAGACCTGGGCCCGGCACGCGAACGAGTCGCCGCCGGTGCTCCACACGCACGACCGGTACGGCTTCCGCATCGACGAGGTCGAGTACCACCCCGACTACCACCGGCTCATGGACGTCGCGGTGACCCACGGCCTCCACGGCGCACCGTGGTCGGACCCCCGACCGGGCGCGCACGTGGCGCGCGCGGCCGGGTTCTTCGCGTGGTCGCAGAACGAGGCCGGTCACGGGTGTCCGATCTCGATGACCTACTCGATCGTGCCGGCGCTGCGGGCCGCGCCGAGCACCGCGGCGGTCTGGGAGCCGCGGCTCACCGGGCGCACCTACGACCCGTCGTACCGGCCCGCGCCGGAGAAGCAGGGCGCGATCGCCGGCATGGCGATGACCGAGAAGCAGGGCGGCTCCGACGTGCGCGCCAACACGTCGCGCGCGGTGCCCGACGGCGACGGCTACCGGCTCACCGGGCACAAGTGGTTCTGCTCCGCGCCGGGCTCGGACCTGTTCCTCATGCTGGCCAACACCGACGCCGGGATCACGTGCTTCGCGGTCCCCCGCTACCGCCCCGACGGCACCCGCAACCCGGTGCACATCCAGCGGCTGAAGGACAAGCTCGGCAACCGCTCGAACGCGTCCGGTGAGATCGAGTTCGACGACGTGTGGGGCGAGCGGGTCGGCGACGAGGGCCGTGGCATCGCGACGATCATCACGATGGTGAACCACACGCGGCTCGACTGCGTGATCGGCTCGTCGGCCGGGATGCGGGCCGCGCTCGTCCAGGCCCTGCACCACACCGCGCACCGGTCGGCGTTCGGCCGCCGGCTCGCCGACCAGCCGCTGATGCAGCAGGTGCTGGCCGACCTCGCGATCGAGTCCGAGGCCGCGACCACGTTGATGCTCCGGCTCGCCCGCGCCTACGACACCGTGGCGACCGACGGCTCGACCGATGCGGCGGCCGGCAGCGAGGCGGCGTTCCGCCGCCTCGCGACCGCGGTGGCGAAGTACTGGGTGTGCAAGCGTCAGCCGGTGGTGGTGGTCGAGGCACTGGAGTGTCTCGGCGGCGCGGGCTACGTGGAGGAGTCCGGGCTCCCCCGTCTCTTCCGCGAGAGTCCGCTCAACGGCATCTGGGAGGGGTCGGGCAACGTGATCGCGCTCGACGTCCTGCGGGCGGTGGGCCGCGAGCCCGGTGCGCTCGACGCCGTGCGCGCCGAGATCGCCCTCGCCACAGGCGCCGACGCCCGCCTCGACCGGGCGGTCACCGACCTCGACACGACGCTCGTCGAGCTCGCGGGCGCGGCCGGCCCGGATGCCCAGCGGCAGGCCCGCCGGCTCACCGAGCGGCTCGCCCTCACGCTCGCGGGCTCGCTCCTCGTCCGCCACGCCCCGGCCGCCGTCGCCGACGCGTTCTGTGCCACCCGGCTGGCCGGCGACCACGGCGTCACGTTCGGCACGCTGCCCGCGGGCGTCGACGCCGCGGCGATCCTCGCCCGCGCCTGGCCCACCTGAGCCCGACGCGGTCGCGCGGCGGCGAACCACCGCGCAGATCAGCGCAGCGTCGGGCTCCTCCGCGCGACCGATTCGAGGCGGGAGGGCCCGCGGATGGGTCAGAGGCGCTCGATGTCGGCGCCGAGGGAGCGGAGGGCGGCGGGGAGGTCCGGGTAGCCGCGGTCGACGTGGTGCCAGTCGTCGATGATCGTCTCGCCGTCGGCCCGCATCCCGGCGAGCGCGAGTGCGGCGCCGGCGCGCACGTCGAAGGCCCGGACGGGGGCGCCCGACAGACGCGGTCGACCCCGCACGACGGCGTGCCGGCCCTCGTGCCGCACGTCCGCCCCCATGCGGATGAGCTCCTCGACGAACGAGAGCCGGTTGTCGAACACGTTCTCGGTGACGATGCCCGTGCCCTCGCTGACCGCGAGGAGCGCGACCGCCATCGGCATGAAGTCGGTCGCGAACCCCGGGTACGGGAGGGTGGCGATGTCGACCGCGCGCAGCGGCTCGGTGGCCTGGGCCCAGATGCCGTCCGGCGTCGGCGACACCCGCATCCCCATCTCGCCGAGCTTCACCGCGACCATCTCGAGGTGCTCGAGCCGGACACCCACGAGCTCGACCTCGCCCCCTGCGATGCCGCACGCCATGAGGTAGGTGCCCGCCTCGATGCGGTCGCCCATGATCTCGGTGTCGGCGGCCACCAGCCCGTCGACGCCCTCGACGGTGATCGTGCTCGTCCCTGCGCCGATCACGTGCGCGCCCATTCGGTTGAGGAACGCGGTGAGGTCGGTGATCTCCGGCTCGCGCGCCGCGTTCTCGATGACGGTCTCGCCCTTGGCGAGCACGGCGGCGGTGAGCAGGTTCTCGGTCGCGCCGACGCTCGGGAACTCGAGGACGATGCGCGTCCCGCACAGCGCGTTGCAGCGGGCGTGGATGAAGCCGTGCTCGACGGTGATCTCGGCGCCCATGGCCTCGAGCCCGCGCACGTGCATGTCGAGGCGGCGGCTCCCGATGTTGTCGCCGCCCGGCAACGCGACGCGCGCCTCGCCGCAGCGGGCGACCAGCGGGCCGAGCACGTTGATCGACGCCCGCATCCGCCGGACCAGCTCGTACGGCGCCTCGGGCTGGAGCGGACCGGTCGTGTCGATGGTCAGCTCCTCGACACCGGTCCACTCGACGGTCGCACCCACGGCCCGCAGCACGTCGAGCATGACGTCGAGGTCGCGCACGCGCGGCAGGTTGCGGACGTGGGTGACCCCGGACGCGAGCAGCGCGGCCGCGAGCTGCTTCAGCCCGGAGTTCTTCGTGGCGCCGGACACCTTGATCGTCCCCGACAGGGCTCCGGACGGCCGGACACGTACCGCCTCCATCACCGGCAGGCTAGGTCGCGGCCGCGTCCGCGCCACGGCTCCGCCGATCGCCGGCACCCCCTCGGTAGCCTCGCCCCGACACTGCCGAAAGACGTGTGACCGTGGACGAGACCGAACCGCCGGAGCCGTCGGCCGACGACATGGCCGCGCGCCTCTCGGCCGTCGAGCGGCTCCTCGGTCCGGTCCTGCGCCCGGGCACCGACGCGGTGCGGGCGGTGAGCGACCGGGTCGTCACCCCGGCGTGGAACCGCGTCACCGGCATCGAGTCCCGCGTGCAGGTGATGAGCGCGCTGGCGGTCGCGATCGCGCTCATCGCCCTGCTCCCCGCCCGTGTCGCGAACCATCCGCGCTGGCTGCTGCCGGGCCTGGCGGTGATCCTGTTCGTGATCGTGCTCATGGTGAACCCGCTGAAGAGCCCCGAGCGGGCGAAGCAGCTCCGGCCGCTGACGTTCGCGTTGCTCGCCGTGCTGAGCCTCGGCAACGCCGTGTCCGCCGCGCGCCTCATCGTCGACCTCGTCAACTCGGAGGGCATCAAGTCGGCCGACACGCTGCTGCTGACGGGCGCCGCGATCTGGGCGACGAACATGATCATCTTCGCGGTCTGGTACTGGGAGTTCGACCGCGGCGGACCCGGCGCACGGGCGATGATGACGAAGCAGTACCCCGACTTCGTGTTCCCCCAGATGACCGACACGACGAACTCCGACCCCGAATGGGAGCCCCAGTTCGTCGACTACCTGTACCTGTCCTTCACGAACGCGACCGCGTTCAGCCCGACCGACGTGATGCCCTACGCGCGGTGGGCGAAGCTCACGATGATGGCGCAGTCGGCCGTCTCGCTCATCGTCGTCGTGCTCGTGGTCGCGCGGGCGGTGAACATCCTGGGGACCTAATCGCCTCGGTAGACCGGATCGCGCCGCTCGACCACCGCGGTGATGGCTTCCTTCATGTCGTTCGACGGCAGGCACACGCCCTGGCCCTCGGCCTCCACGCGCAGCCCGTCGGCCATCGGCAGGTCGAAGCTGGCGTTGACCGCGTGCTTCGCCTCGCGGATCGCGAGCGGCGGTTGCGCCGCGATCCGCGTCGCCAGGTCGTGCGCGGTGCGCTCGAGCTCCTCGTCGGGGACCAGGTGCTCGCACAGCCCGATGCGGTACGACTCGGCGCCGTCGATCCGAGCCGCGGTGAAGACCATCTCCTTCGCCCGGCCGGGGCCGACGAGACGCGGCAGCCGCTGCGTGCCACCGAGATCGGGGATGATCCCGTACTTGTGCTCGAGCAGGCCGACGCTCACGCCATGGGCGAAGACGCGGATGTCGCACGCGAGCGCGATCTGCAGGCCGGCACCGAGGGCGTAGCCCCGGACCGCGGCGATCGTCGCGAACGGCGCGGTCTCGAGCCAGGAGAACGACTCCTGCGTGCGCATGATGCCGTCGACGATCGGGTTCTCGTGGCGACTCCCCGCATCCGGACCCGCGGCCACCCCGTCCTGGCCGCCGCCGGTGAACACGCTCGTGTCGATGCCGCTCGAGAACGCGCGACCGGCACCGATCACGATCAACGCACGCAGACCGTCCGGGTCGGCGACGAGTGACTCGCCGAGCTCACGGAGCTCGCGCCACATCTCGATCGTGAAGCTGTTGAGCTTGTCGGGACGGTTCAACACGAGCCGGCCGAGGTGGCCGTCGCGTTCGAGGCGCAGGGTGTTCCAGTCGGTCCGCATCCGGCGGACGCTACCCGTCACCTCGCCGAGCCGACCGGGCCGTCAACCGGTTCCGCGCACCGCCCGGACCCACGACTCCGCTCCGCGCCGCGGCGCTCGGCTCAGTGACGCGGGAGGGGCGTCTCGCCCGTGACCTCGAAGCGGGAGGCGTGCACGAGGCGCACCACGTCGACCGGCCGGGCGAGTCCCGCCACCGAGTACTGACCGGCGTCGATCGCGGCGATCCCGGCGGGGACGAGCTCGCCGATGTCGGTGGTGGCCAGCACCTCGAGCGGCTGGGCGAGGTCGCACAGGCGCGCCGCGAGGTTGATCGCGCCGCCGGTGTAGTCGTCGCCCTCGAACAGGATGACCTTGCCCGCGGCGAGGCCGGCGCGCAGCGGCAGCATCCCCTCGTCGGCGAACTGATCGGCGAGCGAGACGGTGGCCTCGACGAGGCTGGTGGTGTCGACCGAGACGAGCATCGCGCCGTCGCCGAGCCACTTCGCCACCCGCACGCCGATGTCGGACGCAGTGGCCCGCAGGGCGGCACGGAACTGGCTGAGGACCGCGACCGCCTCGTCGTCACCGTGGAGATCGGTGAACTGGGTGAAGCCGGACAGGTCGACGAACGCGAACGTGCGCGCGACCCGCACTCAGAGACTCCAGCCGGCGTCTTTGCGCTCCTTGCACGTGGGGCAGATCGGGTAGCCCTTCGGATCGCGCGTCGGCACCCACTTCTTGCCGCACAACGCGACGATCGCCTCCCCGGTGACGTACGCCCGCGTGACGTCGTCCTTGCGGGCGAAGTGGGCGAAGCGGTCGTGATCGCCGTCGTCGGTGACCGGCCGGCTCGGTGCCTCCTCGGGCGTGTCGGTGGGCGCCTCACTCGGCGCGATCGTGGGAGCGAACGTGGGGTTCGTGATGGTGTCGGCCACGGGGTCGAGGCTATCCGGGCAGGTCGCCGACCC
Source organism: uncultured Acidimicrobiia bacterium (assembly GCA_963756815.1). Lineage (GTDB taxonomy): Bacteria > Actinomycetota > Acidimicrobiia > IMCC26256 > JAENVU01 > JAENVU01. The sequence goes on along the minus strand of CAVWPR010000048.1, from coordinate 120,753 downwards.
AGGTGACGACGGTCGCCGCGACATCGGCGAGCACGCCGTCGACGGTGAGCCCGCTCGCCTTCAGCGGCTTGAACCCGTGGTCGGCGGACTCGATCCAGTGGAACTGGCGCGGGCCCTTCACCTTGCGTGCCGCCCGGGTGAGCGCGGGCTTCGCCGCGAGCGAATCGCGGGTCCCGGAGACGAACAGCACCGGCATCGTCAGGCGCGGGAAGTGGTCGCTGCGCTCCTTCTCCGGCTTCCCGGCCGCGTGCAACGGGTAGCCGAGCAGCACCAGACCGAGACACGGCACCGGGTCGTCGGCGTCGCCCGCCACGAGCGAGCAGTACCGACCGCCCATCGATCGCCCACCGAGCACGAGCCGCTCGGGCGGGAGCTTGGTGCGCCGGGCGAGCTCGTCCGCCGCCGTGCGCGTCGCCTCGAGCAGCACGGCCGGACGGTCGGGCGCCTTCTTCCCGGCGCTGCGGTACGGGTACCGGAACCGCAGCGACGGGATCCCGGCCGCGCTGAGCGCGTCGGTCACCGAGGTCAGCGTCGGTGCGGTCATGTCGGCGCCGGCGCCGTGCGCGAGCAACACCGCGCGATCGCCGACGCGCGACGTGCCGCGCTTCGGAGCCTGGTACGCGAACTCGAGTACCCCGCTCATGCGACTGCGTCGCCGGCCGCTCGGGCCTCGCTCGGAGCATGCCCGGCCGACGGTGCGTCGGTTCCTCGCTGCAGCTTCACGGAGCCTCCTCAGACGTTGACGACGTACCGCTGAGGAAGGCCCACGTGCGCTCGAGCTCGTCCTGGATCGTCTCGCGGCGCGACCAGCCGTGGCCCTCGCCCGCGTACACGTGGTGCTCGACCGTCCCGCCGGCGGCGCGCACGGCGTCGACGAGCAGCTGCGCCTGCGCCGGTGGCACCACCGGGTCGGCATCGCCCTGGAGCACGAGCAGCGGGGCGCGGATCGCGCTCGCGTGCGTGACGGGCGATCGGTCGCGGAACGAGGAGGCGGCATCGGGCAGCACCCCGACGACCTCGTCGAGATAGCGCGACTCGAAGCGGTGCGTGGTGCGCTCCAGATCGAAGAGATCGGTCACGCCGTAGGCCGACACCGCCGCGCGCACGAGGTGGGCGTGACGCGCGCACACGAGGAGGGCGGTCATCCCGCCTGCGCTGCCGCCGGCGACGGCGACGCGCGTGGGATCACCCCACCCCGCCGGGCCCACCGCCTCGATCGCGGCCGCGACGTCGGCGACGTCGGCATCGCCCCACGAACGCGCATGGTCCTGCACGAACGCGCGCCCGAAGCCGGTGGAGCCGCGGGGGTTGGGCCGCAACACCGCGAGGCCCCGGCTCGTGAAGTACCGGAGCCGGCCGTCCCAGCGCACGACCGCCTGCCCGGTGGGTCCGCCGTGGAGATCGACGAGCAGCGGCGGCGGGTGGCCGGCGTCGCGGTCGGGTCGGTACAGCAGGCCCGAGACGGTGACGTCGCCCGAGCGCCACGTGACGACCTCGGGCTCGCGCGCGTCGGTCTCGATCCCCGCGGGCGCGCCGCGTGCCACCACGCGCCGGTGCGCGCCGTCGGGGTCGACGATCGTCACCTGCGGGGGCGTGCGCGCGCCGGACCGGACCGCGACGATCCCCGGCGCGGCCCAGTCGATGCCGTGGTGCCACCCGCGCGCGACGTCGGTGACCGTGCCGTCGAGGGCGACCACCACCAGTCGCGCGAAGCCGTCCTCGTTGCGACACAACGCGATCGCATCCGACGCGGGCGACCACGCGAACGACCGCTGACCCGGCCCCCACGCCGGTTCGGCGTGATCGTGCGCCTCCACCACCAGTGGACGGGCGTCGGCGCCGTCGAGGGCGTCGCCGAGCTCGAGCACGTGCACGTTCCACCAACCCGTCTCGTCGGAGACGTAGGCGAGCATTCGGGTGTCGGGCGAGAAGCGGGGTTGACCGACCGACACGTGCGGGCCGCCGGCCACGACACGGGGCACCCCCTCGTGACGGTCCACGACCACGAGGCGCGACGCGGTCCACGACATCGCGGCGAGATCCCATTCCTGCCACGCGACCCAGCGTCCGTCGGCGGAGATCGCAGGGTCCCAGGCGAAGTCGGCGCGCGACCAGCGCTGCGGCCAGGCGCGGGCGTCGGCCCAGGTCTCGGCGACGTCGAGCGCGTCGTCGCGCTCGCACGCGAAGAGGATCCGACCGTCGGGACCGGCCGTCGGCGCGGCGGCACGACCGTCCCGTGCGACGACGGTCGCGGGGCCGCCGGCGACCGGTGCCACCACGAGCGAGCCCTCGCGCGTCGCCACCGCGACGTGGCCGGCGTCCACCCAGCACCACATCCCGCCGCGGTACGCGCCGACGCCACCGAGGGACAGGTCACCGGTCACGGTGACGGGCGGCCCCGAGCCGTCGACGGGCGCGATTCGGAGCTCGGTGACGCCGTCGGCCGCCTCGAGCCAGCCCAGCCGGCACCGTCGGGCGCGAACCGGGGCTCGGCCACCACCCGGGTGCGCGCCACCGCGAGCGCCGAAACCCCTGCATCCATCGGGTGCGAACCTAGCGGCGTCGGCCTCGCCGGGAAGTCCCGGAGAGGCCCGGTGTAGGCTCCCCTGCTTCATGGCGACCTCCCCCCGAAGCCCCGAGTCCCTCCGCGTCGCCTGGCTGATCTACCGGGGCAACCCCCACTGCGGCGGCCAGGGCGTCTACACCCGCTACATCGCTCGCGAGGCCATCGCCCTCGGCCACCACGTCGAGGTCCTCTCCGGGCCCGCCGTACCCCGAGCTCGACGATCCCGCAGGGCCTGGTGAGGATCCCCGAGCATGGACCTCTACCCTTCCGGCAACCCCTTCCGGGTCCCGTGGCCGTGGGAGTTCCGTGACCGCACCGACCTCGGCGAGTTCGGGCTCATGTGCACGGGCGTGTTCCCCGAGCCGTGGGCGTTCACCAAGCGCGCCCGCACGTGGCTCCAGGCCCACCGCGCCGACTTCGACCTCGTGCACGACAACCAGTCGTTCGGCAGCGGGATGCTCGGGATGATGGACGACGGCTGGCCGATCTGCGCCACGCTCCACCACCCCATCACGGTCGACCGCGACCTCGAGCTCGCGCACGCGAAGAACGCTTTCCAGCGGTTCAACCTGAAGCGCTGGTACGCGTTCCTCAACATGCAGATGACGGTGGCGCGCCAGGTGCCGCGCCTCGTGACGGTGAGCGAGAACTCGCGCAAGGACATCGTGGCGCAGATGGGCGTCGACGCGGACCGTCTGAAGATCGTGCCGGTCGGCGTGGACCAGGACGTGTTCCGCCCGCTCGACGACGTCGTGCGCGTCGAGGGCCGGCTCCTCGTCACCACGTCGTCGGACCAGCCCCTGAAGGGGCTCGTCCCGATGCTCGAGGCCGTCGCGAAGGTGCGCACCGAGCGCGACGACGTGCACCTCGTGGTGATCGGCCGTCCGAAGGACGGCTCCAAGATCCCCGCGCTGCTCGAGAAGCTCGGCCTGCGGCCGCACGTCGAGTTCGTGTCGGGCGTGTCGACCGAGCGCATCGTCGAGCTCTACGCCGAGTGCGAGCTCGCGGTCGTCCCGTCGCTCTACGAAGGGTTCTCGCTGCCCGCGATCGAGGCGATGAGCTGCGCGGCGCCGCTCGTCACCACCACCGGCGGGGCCCTCCCCGAGGTGACGGGACCGTCCGGCGAGGCGGCGCTCACCGTGCCGCCGAACGATCCGGGGGCCCTCGCCACCGCGATCCTCACCATGCTCGGCGAGCCCGAGCTGCGGGCGCGTCTGGGCGCCGCGGGCCGGGCGCGCATCCTCGACCGGTTCACCTGGCGCAAGACCGCCGAGGGCATGATCGACAACTGGTACGAGACGCTCGAGATCACCGACCACGGCCGCCGCGCCCGGATCGGTTGAGGATTTCCGCGTGCTGACCGTCGACTTCGACCGCCTCCAGCTGCGTCCCGGCGACAAGCTGCTCGACATGGGCTGCGGCGGGGGCCGGCACGCGTTCGCGGCGATGAAGCGGGGCGCGTCGGTGCTCGCGCTCGACTACTCCGAGGCCGACCTCAAGGACGTGCGCGCCACGGTCGGCGCGATGCGCGAGGCCGGCGAGATCCCGGTGACCCTGCCGTGGATGACCGTGAACGGCGACGCGCTGCGGCTGCCGTTCCCGGACGCGTCGATCGACCGCATCGTGTGCTCCGAGGTGCTCGAGCACATCTGGGACCACCGCGGCGCGATCACCGAGCTCGTGCGCGTGCTCAAGCCGGGTGGCCGCATGGCGGTGACCATCCCCACGCGGTGGCCCGAACGCGTCAACTGGGCGCTCGACTACGCGTACCACGACGTGCCCGGCGCGCACGTGCGCATCTTCCGTCAGCACGAGCTCGAGCAGGACCTCGAGCGTGCAGGACTCTGGCTGCGCGGCTCGCACCACGCGCACGCGCTGCACTCCCCCTACTGGTGGATCCGTTGCCTGGGCGGAGTGAACCAGCCCGACCGTCCGGTGGCGAAGCGTTACCACGACTTCCTCGTGTGGCAGCTCACGAAGAATCCGAAGTGGCTCGCGACCGTCGACCGGGCACTGAACCCCGTCATGGGCAAGAGCCTCGTGATCTACACGCAGAAGGTGGACCGCTGAGATGAGCGAGGCCGTGACTCCGACGTACCGACGTCGCGCCGGCCGAGCGGGGCCTCTCCGGCCCGGCCCGCAGGGCCGAGAGGAGACGACATGACCGTCGACGGCGTGTTCGAGCGGCACCACCTGCTCCAGACGTGCGACGCGATCGCATCGGTGCAGCTGCCCGACGGCAACATCCCGTGGACGCCGGGCGGCCACACCGACCCGTGGAACCTCGTCGAGGCCGCGATGGCCCTCGACGTGGGCGGCCGCCACGACGACGCGGTGCGCGCGTACGGATGGCTGCGCACGATGCAGAACCCCGACGGCTCCTGGCACGCCTACTACGTCGGCAACGACGTGAAGGACCCGACGCTCGACACGAACGTCGCGTGCTACCTCGCCACCGGCGTCTGGCACCACTACCTCTGCACCGGCGACACGTCGTTCCTCCACGCCTTCTGGCCGACGGTCGAGCGGACCATCGACTACGCGCTCGGCTACCAGACCGAGACGGGTGAGGTCGCCTGGCGCGCCGACGATCCCGCCGACGGCGCGTTGCTCACCGGCTCGTCGAGCATCCATCACAGCCTGCGCTGTGCGATCGCGATCGCCGACCGCCTGGGTCACGACCGGCCCGACTGGGAGCTGTCGGTCGGTGCGCTGGCCATCGCGATCGCGCACCGACCCGAGCGGTTCCTCGACAAGGGCCGCTGGGCGATGGACTGGTACTACCCGATCCTCGGCGGCGTGCTCCGCGGCCAGGCCGCGCAGATGCGCATCGCCGCCTACTGGGACACGTTCGTGGTGCCGGGGCGCGGCGTGCGCTGCGTGTCGGACCAGCCGTGGGTGACCGCGGCCGAGTCGTGCGAGCTCGTCATGGCACTCGACGCGATCGGCGAGACACGAGCGCGCCAACGAGCTGTTCCGGCTGGGTCCAGTTCCTGCGCCACGACGACGGCGCCTACTGGTGCGGCATGAACTTCGACGGCGAGGTCTTCGACCGACCCGGCGAGCACTTCACCGCCGACCACCCGACGTGGAACTCCGCCGCCGTCGTGCTCGCCGCCCACGCGCTCGGCGGCGAGGGCCCGACCGCCGGCCTGTTCCGGGGCGAGGACCTCCCGGTGGGCCTGAGCGCGGAGGAGCTCCTCCAGGCCGGCAGCGAGATCGAGGCCGAGCGCAACCGCCGCTAGCGACGCGCGGCCGGCGTCAGCGACGCAGGGTGCGCAACGAGCCGGTCGTGGCGAGCGGCGTGAAGCCGTCGGCGACCGCACGCTGCCAGACGTGGAACGGCGCCTGGCCGCCCGCGTCCGGGTCCTCGAACACGTCGTGGATCGCGAGCACACCGTCGGGCAGCACGTGCTGCGCCCATGTCTCGTAGTCCGCCATGGCGACGTCCTCGGCGTGGCCGCCGTCGATGAACAGGAAGCCGAGCGGCGTGGTCCAGAAGCGGCCGACGGTCGGCGAGTCGCCGAGCACCCCGACGACGACCGCCTCGAGCCCGGCATCGGCGATCGTGCGCCGGAAGAACGGCAAGGTGTCCATCCGGCCGGTGCGCGCGTCGACGACCTCCGTGTCGTGGTGCTCCCAGCCGGCCTGGTTCTCCTCCGAGCCGTGATGGTGGTCGATCGTGAACAGCACCGTGTCACGCGCCCGCGCCGCCGCACCCAGGTAGACGCCGGACTTCCCGCAGTACGAGCCGATCTCCAACAACGGACCGACGCGTCCGCCGTCGAGACCGGCGTCGTGCAACGCCGCGCCCTCGTCGTCGGGCATGAAGCCCTTCGCGGCGCGCGCGACCGCCAGCTCGTGCTCGCTCGAGCGCCATCTAGAGGACCGGGGTCTCGCGGTACCGACCGAAGACGTCGGCCAGCGCGTCCATCGTCTCCCCCACCGTCGCGTGCGCCCGGACCGCGTCGAGGAGCGCGGGCATGACGTTCACCTCGGGATCCGTCGCGTCGGCTCGGAGTCGCGCCAGCGCGGCGTCGACCGTCTCGCCGTCGCGGTCGGCCTTGACCGCCGCCAGCCGCTTGAGCTGCTGCTCCTCGCACTCGCGACCGATCTCGAGGATGTCGGGCGGCGGCTCGTCGTTGCCCTCCAGGAACCCGGTCACCCCGACCATCGTGTGGCGGCCGTCGTTGAGCTTGCGTTCGACGTCGTATGCCGCCTGTGCGATCTCGCGCTGGTACCAGCCCTGCTCGATCGCGACGAGCGCGCCCTCGAGCATCGACCCGCCGCCGAGCGTCGGCGACGTGGGCGAAGATCGCCTCGGCCTGCCGCTCCATCTCGTCGGTGAGCTCCTCGACGAACCAGGAGCCGCCGAGCGGGTCGGCGACGTTGGCGACCCGCGTCTCGTGCGCGATCACCTGCTGGGTGCGCAGGGCGAGGCGGGCCGCCTTGTCGGTGGGGAGCGCGAGCGCCTCGTCGAACGAGTTGGTGTGCAGGCTCTGCGTCCCGCCGAGCACGCCGGCGAGCGCCTCGATCGCGGTGCGCACGAGGTTCACCTCCGGCTGCTGGGCCGTGAGCGACACGCCTGCGGTCTGCGTGTGGAACCGCAGCTGCATCGACTTCTCGCTCCGTGCGCCGTACCGCTCGCGCAGCCAGCGCGCCCAGATGCGCCGCGCCGCCCGGTACTTCGCGATCTCCTCGAAGAAGTCGATGTGCGCGTTGAAGAAGAACGAGAGGCGCGGCGCGAACGCATCGATGTCGAGGCCCGCGGCGAGTCGCGGCCTCCACGTACGCGAAGCCGTTGCCGACGGTGAACGCCAGCTCCTGCGCGGCGGTCGAGCCGGCCTCGCGGATGTGGTACCCGGAGATCGACACCGGGTGCCACCGCGGCATCTCGGCCGTGGTGAAGCTCATCACGTCGCGCACCAGTCGCATGCTCGGGCGCGGCGGGAACACGAACTCCTTCTGCGCCTGGTACTCCTTGAGGATGTCGTTCTGCAGCGTGCCCCCGAGCCGGGCCCGCTCGACTCCCGCGTCCTCCGCCGCCGCGACGTACATCGCGAAGACCACCGGGCGCCGGTGAGTTGATCGTCATCGACGTGGTCACGGTCCCGAGGTCGATGTCCCGGTAGAGGTCGACGACGTCGTCGATGGTGTCGATCGCGACGCCGCACTTGCCGACCTCGCCGAGCGCGAGCGCGTCGTCCGAGTCGCGGCCCATCAGGGTCGGCAGGTCGAAGGCGGTCGACAGGCCGTCGCTCGCCGGCGGCGAGCAGGTCCTTGAACCGCCGGTTCGTGTCGAGCCGCGGTGCCGAACCCCGCGAACATCCGCATCGTCCACAGCTTCGACCGGTACATCTCCGGATACGGGCCCCCGGGTGTAGGGGTACGTGCCCGGCCGCTCCGCGTCGGCAGGCCCGTAGACCGGCTCCACCGGGACACCGGAATAGGTGGAGAAATCGCGTTCGGGCATCGACCGAGTCTCCCACGTCCCGAACGAATCGACGGAACCGAGCGGGCGCGCCGGCGTCGCGTCACCGATCCCTCGCGGACGCCTCACGGTCCGCTCATCGCCCCGGCCGTACCGTGCGGCCATGCGCCGCACGGTCCTCGCCGCCCTCGTCGGTCTGCTTGCGCCACCGCCGCGTGCACCGGGGGCTCCACCGATCCACCGGCTCGCCCGCCCGGAGCTCCACGACGACGACCTCGGCCCGCGCGTCGGACGGGGTGGGGTCACGACGTCGGACCGGACGGTACGGACCCCGGACGGTCGCACCCGGACCTACCGCGTGGTGACGCCACGGTCCGTGCCGCGCGATCGCGCGGTTCCCCTCCTCGTCGCGCTCCACGGCGGCATCGGCTCCGGCACGCAGTTCGAGCGCACCAGCGGATTCGACGCCCTCGCGCAACGCCACGGGTTCGTCGTCGTGTACCCCGACGGGATCGAGATCGGCGGCGCGTCGGCCTTCGCGGCCGGCCACGTCTGGAACGGCGGGCGCTGCTGTGGCCGGGCGGCCCGGGTCCAGGTCGACGACGTCGGGTTCATCCGCACCGTGATCGACCAGGTCGAGCGGAGCCGGGCGATCGACCCGCACCGCGTCTACGCAGCCGGGCACTCGAACGGGGCGATCATGGCGTACCGGCTCGCCTGCGAGCTCTCCGACCGCATCGTCGCCATCGGCCTCCAGGCCGGCACGATCGAGATCCACGTCGTGTTCGCCGGCCCGTCCCGTCTCGGTGCTCGCCGTTCACGGCACCGCCGACACCAACATCCCGATCGGCGGCGGGCACGGCTCGGGCGTGAGCGCCATCGCGTTCTCGAGCCCGGTGGATGCGGTCGGCACCTTCGCCCGCGCCGACCGCTGCACGGGTTCCACGCGCCACACCGACCCGCAGCACACCGATCTCGACGTGGAGTCCTGGCACGGGTGCGCGGCGGGCACCGGCGTCGAGCTGATCCGGGTGCGCGGCGCGACGCACGCGTGGATGGGTCACCCGAGCCCACGCGCCGCGACCGGCCTGGCCGGTGTCCCCGTACCAGGGATTCGACTCGTCGGCCGCGATCTGGTCCTTCCTCGCCGCCCATCCTCGGCCGGGAGCGGGCGCCTGAGCGACCCGGCTCAGTCCAGGCCCATGAGCTCGCTCACCCCGTGGCGGTGGCCGGCCGTGTACCCGCCGTCGACCGGCAACGCCACGCCGGAGACGAACGACGCGTCGCCCGAGCAGAGGAAGAGCGCGGCCGAGGCGATCTCCTCGGCCCGACCGAGGCGACCGAGCTGGTGCGCGGCGGTGATGTCGTCCCGCACGCCGGCCATGCCCTCCATCGCGAACACCTCGCGCAGCATCGGCGTGTCGATGAACCCGGGGCAGATGGCGTTGACCCGGATCCCGGACCGCCCGTAGTCGATCGCCATGTTCTTGGTGAGGATGACCACACCACCTTTGGCCGCGTTGTACGTGCTGCCGCCCTCGGTGCCCGCGAGCCCCTCGACGCTCGCGATGTTCACGATCGTGCCGCGCTCGCCGTCGACCGGGTCCTGGGCGAGCATCGCCGTGACCGCGTGCTTGCCGACGAGGAACGTGCCCTTCAGGTTGATGTCGACCACGCGGTCCCACTCCTCGGCGGGCACGAGGTGGACGGGTCCGCCACCGGCGACTCCGGCCGCGTGCACCACGGCGTCGAGCCGACCGTGCGTCGTCACGACGTCGACCACGGCCGCGGCGACCGCGTCCTCGTCGCGCACGTCGAGCCCGACGTCGGCGCCGGCGAGGTCCCAGCCCACGACCGTCGCGCCCTCGGCTGCGAAGCGGCGGGCGGTCGCAGCACCGATCCCCGACGCCGCGCCGGTGACGACCGCGACCTTGCCCTCCATGCGCGCCATCGCGCCCCCGTTTCCGTGAGTGGGACGCGTTACTGTCCCGGCGGTCCCGACCCCTCGTCAAGTCCCGGGAGCGCACCGTGCCGATGGACTTCGCGCTGTTCTACGAGATCCCGGTGCCACAGCCGTGGGGTCCGGACAGCGACCACGTCGCGTACACGAACACGATCGAGCAGGCGGTCCACGGTGAGCAGGCGGGGTTCAGCTCGTTCTGGACCGTCGAGCACCACTTCCTCGACGAGTACTCCCACTGCTCGGCACCGGACGCGCTCTACGGCGCGATCGCGGCGCGCACGAGCACGATGCGCATCGGTCACGGGGTGCGTCTCCTGCCGTACCCGTACAACCACCCGGTGCGCGCCGCGGAGGCGGCCGCGGTCGTCGACCTCGTCTCCGACGGACGGCTCGAGTTCGGGACCGGCCGCTCGTCGACTCGCGCCGAGCTCGAGGGCTTCGGCGCCGATCCGAACCTCACGCGCGCGCAGTGGGAGGAAGGGCTCCGCCTCGTGGTCCGGGCGTGGACCGAGGACACGTTCAGCGCCGACGGTCCCACCTGGACGGTGCCGCCCCGGCGCCTGCACCCGAAGCCGCTGCAGCAGCCGCATCCTCCGCTCTGGGTCGCGTCGACGAGCCCCGACAGCCACGTGCTCGCCGGTGAGCTCGGCCTCGGGCTCCTCAGCTTCACCATCGGGGTGTCGCCCGAGGATCTCGCGGAGCGGCTGCTGCTGTTCCGCGAGGCGCAGACGCGTGCCGAGCCGATCGGCAAGTTCGTGAACCCCAAGGCGGCGACGTTCACGATGGTGCACTGCGCGGAGACCGACGAGCAGGCGTTCGCCGAGGCGGCCGAGTCGTTCGAGTGGTACGTGCGGACGGCGCTGTGGCACATCGGCACCGTCGCCGAGTGGCAGGAGGGCAGGCCCCTCGGCACCTACGACTACGCCGAGGTGCTGAAGGACCTCGACCTCTCGCTCCTCACCTTCGACTACCTGCAGTCGACCGGTGCGTGCATCGTCGGCGGGCCGGAGCGCTGCCTCGAGATCGCCCGGAGGTACGACGCCGCCGATTGCGATCTCCTGCTCTGCCTGCTCAATCCGTACAAGATCCCCCACGCATCGGTGATGCGCTCGATCGAGCTGCTCGGCGAGCACGTCATCCCTGCGCTGCGCCCGTGATGCGTGACGGCCTCGGGTCGCGGCCGTGAACATCGTGCGACGGGGCGCATGGCGGGAGCCCGCCGCGGGTAGCACTGCGACATGGCCCCCGGGACACCGTCGCTTCGTCGCGCCGCGATGACCGCACCGCGCGGCCGCTCGTCGGCCGGCGACGAGGCGACCGCCGAGGTGATCGCCGCACCCAGCCCCGTCGTGATCGACCGGGTCGAGCCGGTCGTCGACGCGGGCCGACATCCCGCCAAGGGCATCGTCGGCGACGCGACCGCCGTCGAGGTCGTGATGTTCGCCCACGGCCACGAGGACATCGCCGGCCGCGTCCACGTGGTCGATCCCACCGGCACCGAGTCGGTGTTCGCGTTGCTGCCGCGCGGCAACGACCGCTGGACCGCGCACTTCGTCCCCGATCGCCTCGGGACGTGGCGCTACACCGTGGAGGCGTGGCCCGACGAGTACGCGACCTGGGCTGCGGGCTACGAGCGGCGGCGCGCCGCCGGCACCGCCACCGCGCTCGACCGGCGTGACGGCGCGGTGCTCGTCGACGCCGCCGCGGCGCGCGCCGCCGGTCCCGACGCCACGGCGCTCGCCCGGGCGGCGGAGAGCCTGCGTCGCGCCGATCCCGACGACGCGGGCCTCGCCGAGATCGGCGCGCTCGTGGCCCGCCACCCCGACCGGACCGATGCGGTGCGCTCCGTTCCCGAGCTCCGCCTCGAGGTCGACCGCCACCGAGCGCGTTGCTCCGCGTGGTACGAGCTCTTCCCCCGCTCGACCGGCAGCGGGCCCGGGCGTCCGGGCACGCTGCGCGACTGCATCCGCCGCCTCCCCTACGTGGCCGAGCTCGGCTTCGACGTGCTCTACCTGCCCCCGATCCACCCCATCGGGGTGACGAACCGCAAGGGACGGGACAACGCGCCCACCGCGAGCCCCGACGATCCGGGCAGCCCGTGGGCGATCGGCGCCGCCGCCGGCGGCCACACCGCGATCGCCCCCGAGCTCGGGACGTTCGAGGACTTCGCCGATCTGCGACGGGAGGCCGAGGCCCACGGCATCGAGCTCGCCCTCGACCTCGCGTTCCAGTGCTCACCGGATCACCCCTGGGTCGCCGAGCACCCCGAGTGGTTCGCACACCGCAGCGACGGATCGATCAAGTACGCCGAGAACCCGCCGAAGCGGTACGAGGACGTGCTCCCCCTCGACTTCGCGGGCGCCGGCTGGCCGACGCTGTGGGAGGCGTGCCTCGAGGTGACCCGCAGCTGGATCGCGCGCGGCGTCCGCATCTTCCGGGTCGACAACCCGCACACGAAGCCATTTCCGTTCTGGGAGTGGATGCTCGCCGAGATCCGGCGCAGCGATCCCGAGGTGCTGTTCCTCGCGGAGGCGTTCACGCGACCCGCGGTGATGGAGCAGCTCGCGAAGATCGGGTTCCACCAGTCGTACACGTACTTCACCTGGCGCGAGACGCGCGTCGAGATCGAGGAGTACTTCACGGAGCTCACCCGTGGGCCCGCTCGGCACTTCTTCCGCCCGAACGTGTGGCCGAACACGCCCGACATCCTCCCCGAGCACCTGCAGCACGGTGGCCGGGCGACGTTCGTCACCCGCCTCGTGCTCGCGGCCGGACTCTCGGCCAACTACGGCATCTACGGACCCGTGTTCGAGCTCGGGCAGCACGTGGCGCGCACACCGGGCTCCGAGGAGTACCTGCACTCCGAGAAGTACGAGATCCGGCACTGGGACCTCGACGCGCCCGACAGCCTGCGGGGCGTCGTCGCCCGCATGAATGCGATCCGCCGTCGTCACGCCGCCCTGCAGCACGACACCGTCCTGCGCTTCCACGCCACCGACAACGACCGGTTCGTCTGCTGGTCCAAGCGCGACCCACAGTCCGGCGACGCCGTCCTCTGCATCGTGAATCTGGACCCGGACCACGCGCAGGAGGGCTGGACGGACCTGGACGTCGGCGCGCTCGGCCTGGGTCCCGACGCGCCGTTCGCCGCCGTCGACCTGCTCGGTGACGCCACGTACCACTGGCGTGGTGGCCGCAACTACGTGCGGCTCGATCCTCACGCCACGATCGCCCACGTCTTCGCCATCCGCCCGGGCGACGATCGCGGCACTCGATGAAGCGCGCGCCCGACTGGTACAAGGACGCGATCGTCTACGAGCTCCACGTGCGGGCGTTCGCCGACAGCGACGGTGACGGGATCGGTGACTTCGACGGCCTGCGGCGCAGGCTCGACTACCTCCACGACCTCGGCGTCACGTGCCTGTGGCTGCTGCCGTTCTATCCGTCGCCCCTCCGGGACGACGGCTACGACATCGCCGACTACACGGGCGTCAATCCCGACTACGGCACGCTCGCGAGCTTCCACCGCTTCCTGCGCGAGGCCCACGAGCGCGAGCTGCGGGTGATCACCGAGCTCGTGGTGAACCACACGTCGGACCAGCACGCGTGGTTCCAGCGGGCGCGCCGCGCGCCGGCCGGGAGCCGCTACCGCGACTACTACGTGTGGAGCGACACGGCCGAGAAGTACCGCGACGCCCGGATCATCTTCGGGGACTACGAGTCGTCCAACTGGGCCTGGGATCCCGTCGCCGGCGCGTACTACTGGCACCGCTTCTACTCGCACCAGCCGGATCTGAACTTCGAGAACGCCGACGTGCGGCGGGCCGTCGTCCGCGCCCTCGACACGTGGCTGCGCATGGGCGTCGACGGCCTCCGGCTCGACGCGGTGCCCTACCTGTTCGAGCAGGAGGGCACGTCGTGCGAGAACCTGCCCGAGACCCACGCCTTCCTCCGTGAGCTGCGCGCGCACGTCGACGAGCACTTCTCGGACCGCCTGCTGCTCGCCGAGGCGAACCAGTGGCCCGAGGACGCCAGCCGCTACTTCGGCACCGGCGACGAGTGCCACATGGCGTTCCACTTCCCGCTCATGCCCCGTCTCTTCATGGGGCTGCGCATGGAGGACCGCTTCCCGATCGTCGACATCCTGGCGCAGACCCCGACGATCCCCGACTCCTGCCAGTGGGCGCTGTTCCTCCGCAACCACGACGAGCTCACGCTCGAGATGGTCACCGACGAGGAACGTGACTACATGTACCGCACCTACGCCCACGAGCCGGCGATGCGCGTGAACCTCGGGATCCGCCGTCGGCTCGCACCGCTGCTGCAGGACCATCGGCAGAAGATCGAGCTCATGCACGGGCTGCTCTGCTCCCTGCCGGGCACTCCGGTGCTCTACTACGGCGACGAGATCGGGATGGGCGACAACGTCTACCTCGGCGACCGCGACTCCGTCCGCACGCCGATGCAATGGAGCGCCGATCGCAACGCCGGATTCTCGAGCGCGAACCCGCAGCGGCTCTTCCTCCCCGTGGTCATCGACCCCGAGTACCACTACGAGACCGTCAACGTGGAGGCGCAGCACCACAACCCGCAGTCGTTGCTGTGGTGGGTACGGCGCCTGCTCGCGCTGCGGAAGCGGCACGCGGTGTTCGGGCGCGGCCGCCTCGAGATGCTGCACCCCGACAACCCGAGCGTGCTCGCCTTCGTGCGCCGCGACGACGACACGCAGATCCTCGTCGTGGCCAACCTCTCACGGTTCGCGCAGTTCGCCGAGCTCGACCTCGGCGAGTACCGCGGCATGACGCCGGTCGAGCTCTTCGGCCGCACCGAGTTCCCACTGGTCGGCGAGCTGCCGTACCTCGTGACCCTCGGGCCGTACGCGTTCTACTGGCTGGAGCTCACCGACGCCCGTGTGCGCCGGGCCGACGACCAGCCGGTCGAGCTGCGCGCCGACGGCGCGTGGACGTCGCTGCTCGAGCGGCCCGCCATCCACCAGCTCGAGCGGGCGCTCCCCCAGCTGCTGCGCACCCGGCGTTGGTTCGGCGCCAAGAACCGGCGGATCAGTCGCGCCCGGATCGAGGACGTGGCCGCGGTCGACGGCGCGGCCGGATCGGTGGTCACGGTCGTGCACGTCGAGTTCGCCGACGGTGACGTCGACCGGTTCCTCCTGCCGATGGGGTTCGTCACCGACGCCGACGCCGACTGGCTGCGCGATCAGCCACAAGCGGTGCTGGCCCGTGTGCACGGCGCCGACGGCGACGGCTGGCTCATCGACGCGCACTGGGACCACGCGTACGCCCGCGCCCTGCTCGGCGCCATCCGGCGTCGCCGCCGGCTCGGTGGCCCCCGCGGCAGCATCGTCGGCCGGAGCACGAGCGCACTCGGGGCGATCGACCCCGACGACCCGGACCTCACGATCACCGTGAGCGGCGCCGAGCAGTCGAACACCTCGGTCCTGTTCGGCGATCGCTTCGTGCTCAAGACCTTCCGGCGCATCGACACCGGCGTCAACCCCGAGCTCGAGCTGGGCTCGTTCCTCACCCGGCATCGGTTCGACGCCGCGCCGGCGGTGGCCGGCGACCTCGAGTACCGGAGCCCCGCGAGTGCTCCCAGCGCGGCGGACGCGTCGATCGCGGTGCTGCACGCGTTCGTCCCCAACGAGGGCGACGCGTACTCGTACACCGTCCGCGCGCTGGGCCGCTTCTTCGACGCGGTCATCGGCTGGAGCGACGACCCCCGTGCGACGGCGGCACTGGCGGCGACCGGCCCGGCCTGGGCGCAGCGCGACGCCGACCGGCCCGAGCTCCTCGACCAGCTCGCGGGCGAGTTCCTGACGTCGGCGGAGACGCTCGGCCGCCAGACGGCGGAGCTGCACTGCGCCCTGGCCTCCGACGCCGACGATCCCGCGTTCGCGCCGGAGCCGATCAACGCGCTGTACCAACGGGGCGTGTACCAGTCGATGCGGAACTCGACGCGTCGCGCGCTGACCGCGCTCCGGCGCGCCGACCTCGACGGTCCCGACGGCGAGGCCGCCGCCTTCGTCACCGACCGGGAGGAGGCGCTGCTGACGCTCGTCCGTCACGTGATGGACGTCGGGAGCGGCATGCGCATCCGCATCCACGGCGACCTGCACCTGGGTCAGGTGCTCTACACCGGACGGGACTTCACGTTCATCGACTTCGAGGGTGAGCCGACCCGACCGCTCTCCGAGCGGCGCATCAAGCGGACACCGCTGCGCGACGTGGCCGGGATGCTGCGTTCGTTCGACTATGCGACGCGGGGCGCGCTCGGTGAACTCGTCGAACGCGGCGCGGTCGAATCGGAGACGATCGCGCGCGAGCGGTTCGGCGGCTGGGCGGCGGCGTGGACGCGATGGGTCTCCGCGTCGTATCTGCGCGGCTACTTCTCGACGGTTCGCGAGCAGGGCCCCCACATCGTCCCTGCGACCGATGCCGAGGTGGACGCCGATCTCGGCGCGCACGTGCTCGACAAGGCGATGTACGAGGTGCAGTACGAGCTCGCGCACCGCCCCGCGTGGGTGTCGGTGCCACTGGCCGGGATCCGCGACATCATCGAGGCGCCATGACGCCGGCGACGCGGGCGCGCGCCCGACGCCTCGGAGTGCTGACCACGTACCGGGACGTGGACGGGGCCCGGCGCGAGGTCGACGAGGACGTCGTGCTCGCGGTGCTCGACGCGATCGGCCCACCCGTCGAGGACGCGCTGCTGGACGCGGTGACCGTCGCGTGGGACGCCGAGCGCCCGCGCCTGCACCTCGCGCCGACGGTGACCCCGGACGCGCTCGACGGTGTGGCCGTCGAGCTGCACGCCGACCACGGCGCGCGTGCCGTCGTGCCGACCGCCGACTGTGGGATCGAGGCACGGGCCGGCGCGTTCGACGTCGTCCTGCCGGCGCCCCTCGAGCCGGGTGCGTACACCGCGACGCTCATCGGCGGCGCCGTCGACGGCGCGCAGGCGACCGTGCTCGCCGCACCCCGCCGACTCACCCGTCCGTCGGAGCGCCGCTGGGGCGTGTTCGCACCGGTGACCGGCCTGCACGACCGACACGGTGCCGCCGACCTCGGCTGTCTCGGCCGGCTCGCCGAATGGGCCGGGCACGCCGGCGCGGGCGTCGTCGCCACTCTGCCCCTGCTCGCGACGTTCCTCGACGAGCCGTTCGACCCGAGCCCCTACGTGCCGGTGAGCCGTCGGTGGTGGAACGAGCTGTACATCGACCTCGCCGCGGTCCCCGAGCTCGCGGGCCGGCCGCGGCCCGAGGCGGTGGGGACCACCCACGTCGACCATCGCGCCACGATGGCCGCCCGGCGCCGCGCGCTGGAGGAGGCGGCCACCCGGCTCCGGGGCGCACGCGCCCGCGCCGCCGAGCAGTTCGAGTCGGCCCGTCCCGAGGTCATCGTGTACGCACGCTTCCGGGCATCGGTCGAGATCCACGGGCCCGACGCGACGCGTTGGCCCGAGGCCGTCCGCCTCCAGCACCGCGAGGTGGACGCCGCACGGGAGCGCTACCACCGGTACGTGCAGTTCGTGCTCGACGAGCAGCTGCGGGCGCTCGGGGACGGCGTGCGGGCGCGGGGTCAGGCCCTCTACCTGGATCTCCCGGTGGGCACGCACCCCGCCGGCTTCGACGTGTTCGGTGACCCCGATGCGTTCGTCCACGGCGTCACCACCGGCGCGCCTCCGGACCGCTTCTTCGCCGACGGCCAGAACTGGGGATTCCGTCCCCCGCATCCCGCCGGCGCGCGACGCGGCGGCTACCGGGATCTCCGAACGGCGATCGCGCGCCACCTCGAGGTGGCCGACGTGCTGCGGCTCGACCACGTGATGGGGCTCGAACGGCTGTGGTGGGTCCCCGAGGGCGCGGACGCGTCGGCCGGTGCGTACGTGCGCTACCCGATGGAAGAGCTGTTCGCCGCGGTCTGCGTGGAGGCGACCCGCACCGGCGCGACGATCGTCGGGGAGGATCTCGGCACGGTGTCCACCCGGGTCGAGCGCGCGCTCGCCCGGCACGGGCTCGTCGGCATGTACGTCGGAGAGTTCGCCGTCGACCCGGCGGCGGTTCCGCCGGTGGCGAACCCGCCGCGCCGCAGCGTGGCCAGCCTCGACACCCACGACACCGCGACGTTCTCCGGGTACTGGACCGGTGACGACATCGGCGACCTGGTGGACGCCGGCCTGCTGGGAGCGGTCGAGGCCGACGCGATGCGCGGTCGGCGCACCGAGGAGCGCATCGCGCTGGCCGCGATGCTGCTCGGACGCGACGACGGCGCCGACCCCGGCACCGATGTGCACACCCAGCTCGCGGTGCTCCACGCCTGGTTGCGACGGCTCGCGACCGGGCCGGCCGAGCTCGTCCTCGTCACCCTCGAGGACCTCTGGCTCGAGCCCGACCCTCAGAACGTGCCGGGCACGACCTCCGAGCACCGCAACTGGTCCCGTCGCCTGGCGCGTGCGATCGACGCGCTCGACGACGATGCCGACGTCTCGGCCGCGCGGCGCGCCGTCGGCCCGATCCGGGGCTCGGTCCGATGCTGACCGACCACGACGTCCACCTCTTCCACGAGGGCCGCCTCTTCGAGGCGCACCGCAGCTTCGGCGCGCATCCCGAGGGTCGCGCCGGGACGCGCTGCACCGTCTGGGCGCCGCACGCGCGATCGGTGGCGGTGGTCAGCGACGCCAACGAATGGGATCCCACCGCAGGTGCCCTCGAGCGGGTGACGGCCGGGATCTGGACCGGCATCGACCCGGCGCTGGCGCCCGGCCACCGCTACAAGCTCCGGATCGAGACCGCGAGCGGGGAGACGGTCGACAAGGCCGACCCCTACGCGTTCGCCTCCGAGGGTGCGCCCGGGAACGCGTCGATCGTGGCCGATCTCGCGTACACCTGGGGCGACGACGAGTGGATGGGAGCGCGCGGAGCCCGTCAGGAGCTCGGCACCCCGATGTCGGTCTACGAGCTCCACCTCGGGTCGTGGCGGCGGCCGGGCGGGCACGCACCCAACTACGCCGGCATCGCCGGCGAGCTGGCCGACCACGTCGCAGACCTCGGCTTCACCCACGTCGAGCTGATGCCGGTCATGGAGCACCCGTTCTACGGGTCCTGGGGATACCAGACCACCGGGTACTTCGCGCCCACGAGCCGGTACGGGAGCCCGCGCGATCTGATGCGCATGATCGACCACCTGCACCAGCGCGGCATCGGCGTGATCCTCGACTGGGTGCCGTCGCACTTCCCCACCGACGCGTTCGGACTGGCCGACTTCGACGGCACGCCGCTGTACGAGTCCCAGCACCAGGGCCTGCACCCCGACTGGAACACGCTGCAGTTCGACTACGCGCGTCCCGAGGTGCGGTCGTTCCTCGTGAGCAGCGCGCGCCACTGGCTCGACCGGTACCACGTCGACGGCATTCGCGTGGACGCGGTCGCGTCCATGCTCTACCTCGACTACTCACGCGGCCCGGGGCAGTGGACGCCCAACGTGCACGGCGGCAACGAGAACCTCGACGCGATCGGCTTCCTCGGCGAGCTGAACCGCGAGGTGTACCGCGCGCATCCCGACATCCAGACCGTCGCCGAGGAGTCGACCGCCTTCCCCGGCGTGTCCCGCCCCGTCGACGCCGGCGGTCTGGGCTTCGGCGCGAAGTGGGACATGGGATGGATGCACGACACCCTCGAGTACCTCGCACGTGATCCGGTGCACCGCGGCCACCATCACGGCGAGATCACGTTCCGATCCGTGTACGCGTGGTCCGAGCACTTCGTGCTGCCGCTGTCGCACGACGAGGTCGTGCACGGCAAGGGCTCGCTGCTCACGAAGATGCCGGGCGACCGCTGGCAGCAGCTCGCCAACCTCCGGATGCTGCTCGGCATGCAGTACGCGCAGCCCGGCCGCAAGCTCCTGTTCATGGGCACCGAGCTCGCGCCCGAGCGGGAGTGGAACCACGAGGGCACGCTCGACTGGTCGCTCCTCGACCGGCCCGGGCACGCCGGCGTGGCCGCGTGGCTCAGGGACCTGAACGCCACCTACCACCGGTGCGGACCACTGCACGAGCGCGACGAGGACCCGACGGCGTTCCGGTGGGTCGAGCACGACGCCGCGTCGCTCAGCGTCTTCACGTTCCTGCGCTGGGGTGCCGGCCCCGACCCGGTGCTCGTCGCGGTCAACGCGACCCCGGTGGTCCGGTACGCCCACCGCGTCGGCGTCCCCGGCGGTGGTCGGTGGACCGAGCTGCTGAACAGCGACGCCGGCACCTACGGCGGCAGTGGGGTCGGCAACCTCGGCGGGGTCGACGCGACCGCCGAGCCGGCCCACGGGTTCGACCACTCGCTGACACTCGCGCTGCCCCCGCTCGCCGTCGTGTTCCTCGCTCCGGCGCGCGGAGTGGCGGACGCCGGCACGACCGCGGCGAGCCCGTGACGATCGGCGCCACCATCGACGACGACGGTCGCACCACCTTCCGCGTGTGGGCCCCGCGGTGCGAGCGCGTCGCGGTGCGCATCGGTGACGACCCCTCCGGCGATCGCGAGGTCGCGATGGAACGGGACGAGCGCGGCTACCACACCGTGACGGTCGGCGGCGCGCCGGCAGGAACCCGGTACCGGTACGTCCTCGACGGCGGAGCCGTCCGCGCCGATCCGGCGTCGCGCTTTCAGCCGGACGGTCCCTCCGGCCCGTCGGAGGTGGTGGACCATCGCTATCCCTGGCGCGACGGCGACTTCCACCCTCCCGCGCTGGCGGAGCTGGTGCTCTACGAGCTGCACGTGGGCACATTCACCGAGGCCGGCACGTTCGATGCCGTCATGCCGGAGCTGCGCGCCCTCGCACGCGCTCGGCGTGACCGCGATCGAGCTCATGCCCGTCGCCCAGTTCCCGGGCGGCCGCAACTGGGGCTACGACGGCGTCGCGCCGTTCGCCGCCCAGGCGAGCTACGGCGGTCCCGACGGGTTGCGCCGTCTCGTGGACGAGGCGCATCGCGCGGGGATCGCGATCGTGCTCGACGTGGTGCACAACCACCTCGGACCGGAGGGCAACCACCTCGCCGACTTCGGGCCGTACTTCACGGACCGCTACCGAACGCCGTGGGGCGACGCGCCGAACTTCGACGGTGCCGGCAGCGACGAGGTGCGGGAGTTCTTCGTGGAGAGCGCCCGGTGGTGGACCTCGGGATGCCACGTCGACGGGCTCCGGCTCGACGCCGTGCACGCCATCGTCGACGCGAGCGCCACGCCGTTCGTGGGTGAGCTCACCGACGCGGTGCACGACGTCGCGGCCTCGGACCGCCACCCACGCCTCGTGATCGCGGAGTCCGCGACCAACGACGCGCGCCTCGTCCGCGAGCGTGCCGCCGGCGGCCTCGGGGTCGACGCGGTGTGGAGCGACGACTTCCACCACGCGCTGCACGCCGCCCTCACGGGCGAGCGCTCGGGCTATTACGCCGACTACGACCGGCTCGAGGATCTCGCGACCGCGTTCGAGCGGGGCTGGGTCTACGACAATCGCTACTCGGCGTTCCGCGGCCACCGCTTCGGCAGCGACCCCACCGGCCTGCCACCCACTCGCTTCGTCGTGTGCGCCCAGAACCACGACCAGGTCGGCAATCGCGCCCGCGGTGAGCGACTCGAGGCGCTCACGGGACCCGGTGGTCCGGAGGTGGCCGCCGCCGCGGTGCTCCTGGCGCCGTTCGTCCCCCTCCTGTTCATGGGCGAGGAGTACGGGGACCCCGCCCCGTTCCCCTACTTCGTGAGCCACACCGACCCGGACCTCGTGCGCGCCGTGCGCGAGGGTCGTGCCGCGGAGTTCGCCGACCTGGTGGGCGCCGACAGCCCGGACCCGCAGGATCCCGCCACGTTCGCGAGCGCGGTGCTGCGCCGGTCGCTCGCGGGCACGGGACATCACGCCCGCCGCCTCCACTGGTACCGCGCCCTGCTCGAGGTGCGGGCGGCGCGGGGCGTGCCCCCCGAGGACCTCCGGTCGATCCGGGCGGACGTGCAGGGTGCGGCGGTGGTGGTCCAGCGGGGTCGCGACACGCCCGAGCTGGTCCTGGTCCTGCACTTCGGCGCCGGCCCCGGGACCGTCGCGCTGGGGGACCCGGACCTGCGCGTCCTGCTCGACAGCGGCGCGACCGAGTTCGCGGCGACCGGAGCCGGGACCGTGGCCGGGGCGGAGCTCTCGGTGCACGGCCGCCAGGCCGTCGTGCTCGGACCGGGTCCGGAGGCCGGCGACACCCCGTGAGCCGCCCGCTCGTCGCCACCCATCGGTGCCAGCTGGGTCCGGACCTCGACCTCGCCGCCGTCACCGCGCTCGTCGACCACCTCGACACGCTCGGCGTCTCGCACGTGTACCTCTCGCCGTGCTTCGAGGCCCGGCCCGGCTCGACGCACGGGTACGACGTGGTCGACCCCACGCGCGTGCGGGCCGAGCTCGGCGGGCGGGCCGCGTTCGACGCGCTCGTGCACGCCGCGCACGAGCGCGACCTCGGGATCGTCCTCGACATCGTGCCCAATCACCTGGCCGCCGACGAGCACAACCGATGGTGGTGGAACGTGCTGCGCGACGGTCGCGCCTCGCCGGATGCACCCGTCTTCGACATCGACTGGGCGGCCGGCGGCGATCGGGTGCTGCTCCCCGTCCTCGGCGCGCCGCTGCCGGACGTGCTCGCGGCGGGCGACCTGCGGATCGACGCCGACGGGCCCGAGCCGGCGGTCCGCTACTTCGAGCGCCGCTTCCCGCTCCGTCCCGATGGCGACCCGGGTCTCGCTCTCCCCGACCTGCTCGCCGTCCAGCACTACTCGCTGATCCACTGGCGCGCACCGGAGCGGAACGTGCGCCGCTTCTTCGACATCGACGATCTCGTCGGTGTGCGCGTCGAGGACGCCGAGGTCTTCGCTCGGACCCACGCGCTCGTGGTCGAGCTCGCACGTGACGGGCGCGTCGACGCGCTGCGCGTCGATCACGTCGACGGTCTGCGCGACCCCGCGACGTACCTCGACCGGCTCCACCGGGCAACGGGCGTCCCGATCCTCGTCGAGAAGGTGCTCGGGCCCGACGAGGAGCTGCCGCGCGACTGGCCCGTGGCCGGCACCACCGGATACGAGGAGCTCGCCGCGCTCGACGGGCTCTTCGTGGACGCGGCGGGACTGCAGACGCTCGACCGGCAGTACCGCGCCGACGGCGGTCAGCCCTTCGTCGCCGTGGAACGCGCCGCGCGCGCCCAGGTGCTCGGGGACCTGTTCCCGACCGAGTGGCGGGCCCGGAGCACCGAAGCGGCGCGGCTGCTCGACGTGGAGGTCGACGTCGCCGCGCTCGCCGTTCGCGAGCTCACCCTCGGGCTGGACGTCTACCGGACCTACCTGACCGCGGACCGGTCCGCATCGGAGGCGGACCGCGCCCGCCTGCTGGACGCCCGTGCGCGCGCCGGCACCGACGATCCCGCGGTCGACGGCGCGCTCGGCCGGCTCGTCGACACGCTCGCATCGGGTGGCGCGGCCGTTCGCGAGTGGGCTGCGCGCTGGCAGCAACTGACCGGCGCGGTGATGGCGAAGGGGCACGAGGACACCGCGTACTACCGGCACACGCGGCTCCTCGCCCTCGACGAGGTGGGCGGTGATCCCGACGGTCCCCTCCGAGGTGACGGGCTCGCGCACTTCCTCGCCCACCAGCAGGACCGCCTCGCCGACGGCCGTCTCGGGCTGATCGCCACGACCACCCACGACACCAAGCGGAGCGAGGACGCACGCAGCCGCCTCCTGGCGCTCACCGAGCTGCCCGAGGCCTGGCGCGCCGGGTTCACCTCCTTCCACGAGGCGACGCCCGACGACCTCGACCTCGACGAGGCGCGCCTGCTCGCCCAGACCCTCCTCGCCTCCTGGCCCATCGACGGCGCCGAGTGGCCCGCCTACCCGGAACGGGTCGCGACGTACCTCCGGAAGGCGCTGCGCGAGGCGAAGCGGGCGACCAGCTGGACCGACCCGGACACCGAGCACGAGGAGGCGGTGCTGCGGTTCGCGGCGTCGCTCCTCGCGGACGGCGGCGCGACGTTCGACCACCACTTCGGCGACCTGCGCCGGCGCGTCGCGCACGCCGGCGCGATCACCGCGCTCACTCGCGTCGTGGCGAAGCACGCGATCCCCGGCATTCCCGACGGGTACCGCGGCACGGAGCGGTGGGCGCTCGACCTCGCCGATCCCGACAACCGGCGCCCCGTCGACCCCGCCCGCGACATCGCCACCCTGGCCGAGTGGTGGGCCCGCGCGCCGGAGCCGGCTGCTCTGCTCCGCTCGTGGCCCGACGGGCGGATCAAGCTCTGGTGCACCTGGCGCTCACTCGTCGCCCGCCGGGCCCGCCCCGAGCTGTTCCTCGACGGCGACGTCACTCCGCTGCGCGTCACGGGTCGG
The DNA here is from genome assembly GCA_963756815.1 of uncultured Acidimicrobiia bacterium. GTDB lineage: Bacteria > Actinomycetota > Acidimicrobiia > IMCC26256 > JAENVU01 > JAENVU01. The sequence continues at coordinate 96,380 of CAVWPR010000048.1, read as the reverse complement.
CACGCCGACGCCGTCGTCGCGTTCGCGCGATCCCGCGGCGATGAGCGGGCCGTCGTGGTGGGCACTCGACGCGGGACCGTCGTCGGAGACGCGGAACGGTTCCCGGTCGGCTCGGCCTGGGCCGACACGACGGTCGAGCTCGGCCGCAGCGGACCACCGTTGCGCGACGCGCTCCGGCCCGGCGCCCCCGTCGAGGAGGAGGGGTCGGGCCGGCTCGACGAGCTCCTGCGCGACCTACCGGTCGCGTTGCTCGTCAGCGAACCCGGTTAGCCGCGGCGCGTGGGCGGCGCCGGATCCCGTCGCTCGAGCACCACGACCGACCGCCCGCACACCGGCACGCGTTCGCCGGCGGCGAGCAACCTGGGCTCGGCGTCGGGTTCGGGATCGGCGGTGTCGATCGCGGTCGACCACTGCTTGCCCCAGCGCTCGGCGGGCAGGACGAAGTCGATCGGCTGGTGGTGGGCATTGAACAACAGGAAGAAGCTGGCGTCGTGGATCGGCTCGCCACGTGGACCGACGTGCGGCAGCTCCGACCCGTTGAGGAAGAGACCGAGCGACTTCGCGAAGCTCACGTTCCAGTCGTCGTCGGTCATCTCGTTGCCGTCGGGTTGGAACCACGCGACGTCGCCGACCTCGGCGCCGTGGATCGGTCGGCCCTGGAACCAGCCCCGCTGCCGGAACACCGGGTGATCGCGACGCATGGCGGTGAGCCGGTGTGCGAACGCGTCGAGCCGCTCGTCACAGCCCTCCCAGTCGAACCAGGAGAGCTCGTTGTCCTGGCAGTAGGCGTTGTTGTTGCCGTGCTGGGTCCGGCTGCACTCGTCGCCCGCGAGCAGCATCGGCACGCCCTGGGAGAGCAGCAGCGTCACGAGGAAGTTCCGCTGCTGGCGGGCGCGGAGCTCGTTCACCTCGGGATCGTCCGTCGGCCCCTCGACGCCGCAGTTCCACGAGCGGTTGTGGCTCTCGCCGTCGAGGTTGTCCTCGCCGTTCGCCTCGTTGTGCTTCTGGTCGTAGGAGACGAGGTCGCGCAGCGTGAACCCATCGTGGGCGGTGACGAAGTTGATCGACGCCGACGGCCGCCGGCCCGTGGCCTCGTAGAGGTCGCTCGAACCGGTGAGACGCGCCGCGAATTCGCCGATCGTCGCGTCCTCGCCGCGCCAGTAGTCGCGCACGGTGTCGCGGTAGCGGCCGTTCCACTCCGACCAGAGCGGCGGGAAGTTCCCGACCTGGTAGCCGCCCTCGCCGACGTCCCACGGCTCCGCGATGAGCTTGGCCTGCGAGATCACGGGGTCCTGCTGGATGATGTCGAAGAAGGCCGACAGTCGGTCGACGTCGTGCAGCGTGCGCGCCAGCGTCGACGCGAGATCGAATCGGAACCCGTCGACGTGCATCTCGATGATCCAGTACCGCAGGCTGTCCATCACCAGCTGCAGCACGTGCGGGTGGCGCATGTTCAGCGTGTTGCCGGTACCGGTGTAGTCGACGTAGTGGCGGGGGTCCTCGGCGTAGAGGCGGTAGTACGCCTCGTTGTCGACGCCCTTGAAGGACAGCATCGGACCGAGATGGTTGCCCTCGGCCGTGTGGTTGTAGACGACGTCGAGGATCACCTCGATCCCGGCTTCGTGCATCACCTTCACGAGCTGCTTGAACTCCTGCACCTGCTCGCCGCGAGCGCCGGCGGCGCTGTACTCGTTGTGCGGTGCGAAGTACGCGATCGAGTTGTAGCCCCAGTAGTTGCGGAGCCCGCGCTCGAGCAGGAACGCGTCGTGCACGAACTGGTGGACCGGTTGCAGCTCCACCGCGGTCACGCCGAGCTTCGCCAGGTAGTCGACGACCTGGGGCGTGGCGAGCCCGGCGTAGGTCCCGCGCAGCTCGGGCGGCACCTCGGGATGGCGCGCGGTGAAGCCCTTCACGTGCAGCTCGTACACGAGCGTCTCGTGCCAGGGCGTGGCCGGCGGACGGTCGTTGCCCCAGTCGAAGAACGGGTTCACCACGACGGTCTTGGGCATGAACCGTGCGCTGTCGGCGGTGCTCGCTCGCGACTCGTCGCCCATCCGGTACGGGTACACGGCGTCGCGCCCGTACCGGACCCGGCCGTCGATGGCCTTCCCGTACGGATCGAGCAGCAGCTTCGCGGGATTGGCGCGCTTGCCGTTCGCCGGTGACCACGGACCGTGGACGCGGAACCCGTACTGCTGGCCCGGCGTCACCCCGGGCAGGTACCCGTGGTGGATGAACGCGCTGGTCTCGGGCAGGTCGAAGCGCGACTCGCGCCCGGCGGCGTCGAAGAGGCAGAGCTCCACCCGCTCCGCGGTCTCGGAGAAGACCGAGAAGTTCGTCCCGACCCCGTCGTAGATGGCACCCAGGGGGAACGGCTTGCCCGGCCAGATCGGCTGCTCGATGGAGATGCTCCTCGCGGGTTCGGCGGGCGTCGATCCGGCGGTTCGTGACGGCCCCGATCGTGACCCTACCGGAGGCCCGCGCCACCGGCTCCGGGCCGTCCGGAGGTGGTGTCCGGCCCCGTACCGGACGAAACCACCAGCGCCGCGAGCGACCCTCGGACGGAGTGTGACGGGTGTCCCACCGGTAGGATTCCCTGATGGATCCAGCCCCTCAGCTTCCTGATCGCAACCTCGCCATGGACCTGGCGCGCGCCACCGAGGCGGCCGCGCTCGCCGCCGGACGGTGGTTCGGACGGGGCGACAAGAACGGCGCCGACGGCGCCGCCGTCGACGCCATGCGCCTCGTCCTCAACTCGGTCCCCATGGAGGGCGTCGTCGTCATCGGCGAGGGTGAGAAGGACGAGGCCCCGATGCTCTTCAACGGCGAGGAGATCGGCGCCGGCGGCCCGGCCGTCGACATCGCCGTGGACCCCATCGACGGCACCACGCTCACGTCGCTCGGGCGCAACAACGCGATCTCGGTGATCGCGGTCGCCGAGCGGGGCACCATGTTCGACCCGGGACCCTGCGTCTACATGGACAAGATCGCGGTCGGGCCCGAAGCGGCCGACGTCGTCGACCTCGACGCTCCCATCCAGGCCAACCTCGAGGCCGTCGCCAAGGCCAAGGGCGAGCGGGTCCACGACGTCACCGCCGTGATCCTCGACCGGCCCCGGCACGAGGACATCATCCGACAGTGCCGCGAGGCCGGCGCCCGGATCCGGCTGATCCAGGACGGCGACATCGCCGGTGCGATCTCCGTGGCCACCCCGGGATCGGGCTCCGACATCCTGTTCGGCGTCGGCGGGACACCCGAGGGAGTGACCGCGGCCTGCGCGCTGCTCTGCACCGGCGGCGCGATCATCGGCCGGCTCTGGCCCCGCAACGACGACGAGCAGCGAGCGGCGCTCGACGCGGGCTACGACCTCGACCGCATCCTCACCACCACCGACCTCGTGGCCGGCGACGAGGTGTTCTTCGCCGCCACCGGCATCTCCGACGGCGACCTCCTGAAGGGCGTCCACTACCGCGGCGACGGTGCGAGCACCGAGAGCCTCGTGATGCGGGCGAAGTCGGGCACGATCCGCACGATCCACTCCGAGCACCGCTGGCAGAAGCTCATGCGGTACTCGGCGGTCAAGTTCGACTGACGCGTCGCCGCACCTGGTTCGACGCTTCCTACGGGCGCGTGCCGGCGAGGCGCTGTGCCGTTCGCGCGAGCGCGTCACGCACCCCGGATCCGAAGCGCGAACGTGTGGACGCGATCTCGGCGGTCGGGGCGGTCGCCCCGGACGCGAGCCCGTCGGCCAGGTACGCGATGAGCCGCGCCGCGTCGGTGGCCGCGAGCTGGAACGTCTCGGTGCACCGGTCACCCCGCCAGACGCTCAGGTTGGCGAGCCGGCGGTCGAGATGCCACGACACGCGCAGCACCGTGCCCGAGTCGTCGAGGAAGAACTCCCGCCCGATGGCCGGCAGGTAGTGCACGTCGCCCACGCCGGGCAGTCTGCGCCCCGGCCGGCGCTGTGTCCAGATCGTCCCCTCGTGGCGCGTCGACACGGCACGAGGAGACTCGCGGTCAGGTCGCGGGTCGTGTCCCCCGACGCGTTCGCTGGCCGCGGGGCCACGCAGACGGTGGTCGGGTGGATCAGCCCTCGGCGGCGACCTCGAGGCGGAGCTCGGCCCGGGCGAGGGCGGCCTGGGCCTCCTCGCTCTCCGGCTCCGTCGCCACCTCCTGCGCGGCCCGCTCCTTCGCGGTCTCGGCCCGGGGGACGTCGATCTGGGCGGGCAGCTCGGCGACGTCGGAGAGGATCGTCACCGTGTCGTGGCTCACCTCGACGAACCCGCCGTGCACCGCGGCCGCGACCTCGCCCTTCTCGGGCAGGAGGATGCGGACCTTGGCGATCGCCGAGCGCACCGACGAACGGCACGTGCCCGGGGAGGAACGCGATCTCGCCGTCGCTCGTGCGGCACACGACCATGTCGGCCTCGCCCTCGTAGAGGACGCGCTCGGGCGAGACGAGCTGGGCGACCATCGGCATGGTCAGTTGCCCTCTTCCAGGGACTTCGCCTTGGCGAGCACGCTCTCCACGCCGCCGACGTTGAAGAAGGCCTGCTCGGGGATCTCGTCGAGCTCACCGTCGACGAGCGCCTCGAAGCTCTGCACCGTCTCGTCGACCGGCACGAAGATGCCGGGCAGACCGGTGAAGACCTCGCCGACGAAGAACGGCTGGCTGAGGAACCGCTGCACCTTGCGGGCACGGGACACGATGACCTTGTCCTCCTCGGAGAGCTCGTCGAGCCCGAGGATGGCGATGATGTCCTGCAGCTCCTTGTACCGCTGGAGCACCTCCTGCACCCGCCGGGCGCAGTCGTAGTGACGCTGGCCCACGATCTCGGGGGCGAGGATGTTCGAGGTCGACGCCAGCGGGTCCACGGCCGGGTAGATGCCGAGCGCCGCGATCTGGCGGGACAGCTCCGTCGTCGCGTCGAGGTGGGTGAACGTGGTGAACGGCGCCGGGTCGGTGTAGTCGTCCGCAGGGACGTACACCGCCTGCAGCGACGTGATCGAGTGACCCTTGGTGGAGGTGATGCGCTCCTGCAGCTCGCCCATCTCGTCGGCGAGGGTCGGCTGGTAGCCCACCGCGGAGGGCATGCGGCCGAGCAGCGTCGACACCTCGGAGCCGGCCTGGACGAACCGGAAGATGTTGTCGACGAAGAGCAGCACGTCCTGGTTCTTCACGTCCCGGAAGTACTCGGCGACGGTCAGCGCGCTCGAGCGCGACCCGGAGGCGCACGCCCGGCGGCTCGTCCATCTGGCCGTACACGAGGGCGGCCTTCTCGATGACGCCGGACTCCTGCATCTCGATCCAGAGGTCGGTGCCCTCACGGGTCCGCTCCCCCACGCCCGGCGAACACCGACACACCACCGTGCTGGGTGGCGACCCGGTTGATCATCTCCTGGATGAGCACGGTCTTGCCCACGCCGGCGCCGCCGAACAGGCCGATCTTGCCGCCCTGCACGTAGGGCTCGAGGAGGTCGATGACCTTGATGCCGGTCTCGAACATCTGCGCCTTGGGCTCGAGCTGGTCGAACGTCGGCGGGTCGCGGTGGATGTCCCAGCGGTCCTCGATGCCGGTGAGCTCGCTCTCGGCGATGTCGAGCGGCTTGCCGAGCACGTTGAACACGTGACCGAGCACACCGTCGCCGACGGGCATCGAGATGCCGCGGCCGGTGTTGCGCACGAGCGTCCCGCGCTTCAGGCCGTCGGTGGGGCTCATGCAGATGACGCGCACGCGGCCCTCACCGATCTGCTGCGCGACCTCGGCGGTCACCGTGATCGTCTCGCCGTCGAGCTCGATGTCGAGCTCGAGCGCCCAGTTGATCTCCGGCAGCGCGTGCGGCGGGAACTCGACGTCGACGACCGGCCCGGCGATCGCGACGACGCGCCCGTCCTTGAGGTCGGTCTCGTTGTCCGCAGTCATGGTCATGCCTTGCGCTCCTCAGCTCACTCGGGGTCGCCGAGCGACATCGCGGTATCGAACGTCTCGTCGGCGATGCCGACCCCGCTGCGCAGGGCCTCGGCGCCACCGACGATCTCCATGATCTCGGTCGTGATCGCGTCCTGACGGGCGCGGTTCATGACACGAGTGAGTCGGGTGATCAGGTCGTCCGCGTTGTCGGTCGCGGACTTCATCGCGCGCTGACGGGCCGCGTGCTCCGACGCGGCCGCGTTCAGCAGCGCGGCGTAGATACGGGCCTCGATGTAGCGCGGCAGCAGCGCGTCGAGGATCGAGTCCGGACCGGGCTCGAACTCGTACGCCGCGCCCACGGTGCCGTCGGGGTTGTCGTCGGGACGCCCGTCGCCACCGGCCATCACCTCACGCTCGAGCGGGACCAGCGGTCGGCGCACGACCTCCTGGCTGCCGGCGCTGATGAACCGGGTGTAGACGAGCTCGACCATGTCGACCTCTTCGGCCACGAACGCCGCGGTCACGGCACGGCCGATCTGACGGGCGTCCTCGTAGCTGGGACGGTCCGAGAAGCCGGTGAACGACTGGTCGATGCGGAAGTTGCGGTACCGGAAGTAGCCCTCGGCCTTCCGGCCGACGAGGAACAGCGCGTAGTCGCGGCCGAGCTCGGCCTGCTCCTTCATCGAGCCCTCCGCGGCACGGATGACCGACGAGTTGTACGCACCACAGAGCCCGCGGTCGGCGGTCACCACGACGTGGGCGACCCGGCGGATCTCGGGACGCGGCGTGAGCAGCGGGCTGCCGGAGACGCCACCCGCGGCACCGAGGTCGCGCACGACCTCGGTGATGTGATCGCTGTACGGAACCGCCGCCGCCACCGCGTGCTGGGCCTTGACGATCCGACTCCCGGCGATGAGCTCCATCGCGCGCGTGATCTTCTTCGTCGACTGGACCGTCGCGATGCGCCGCTTGAGGATCCGCTCCTGACCACCCGCCATCCTTATCCTCCCTCGTCTGCGGGCCCGTTCCCGGGACCGCAACCGTCGACTTCGGCGTGGTGGCGCGTCACGGTCGAGGGCCCGCGGCCACTCGCTCGCTGGGCGAGTCACGCTCCGCTCGTCCCTCGCTCCGCTTACCGCGGCCGGTGCCGAGCGCGACGAACCGCTCGGCGGCCGGCTCGATGCGAGTTGCGGGAGCTTGCATCGTTGCCGTCGTCACTCCGTGTCGAGGGTCTTGGCGGACGCGGCCTCGCCGAGGGCCTCGGCGTCGGTCGCGGTGACGTCGGCCGCCGCCGTCGGCCGCCTGCGGACGCGGTGCGGGCCACGAACGCGACCTTCACGTCGTCGACGGCCTGGCGCAGCACGTCCTCGTCGGGCAGCGCGCCCGAGTCGCGGATCTGACCCATGAGGTCGGCGTGACGCGTGCGGAACGCGTCGAGCACCTCGGCCTCGAAGGCCTTCACCTGGTCGACCGGGAGGTCGTCGAGGACGCCGGTGGTGCCGCAGTAGATCGACACGACCTGGTCCTCCACCGACATCGGGGAGTTGAGCGGCTGCTTGAGCAGCTCCACCAGGCGGTAGCCCCGCTCGAGCTGCGCCGACGAGACCGCGTCCAGCTCGGAGCCGAACGTGGCGAACGCCTCGAGGTCACGGAACTGCGCGAGGTCGAGCTTGAGCGTGCCGGCCACCGACTTCATCGCCTTGATCTGGGCCGCGCTCCCCACACGGGAGACCGAGATGCCCACGTCGACCGCCGGGCGCACGCCCGACTTGAAGAGGTCGTCCTGCAGGTAGATCTGACCGTCGGTGATGGAGATCACGTTGGTGGGGATGTACGCGGAGACGTCTCCCGCCTTGGTCTCGATCACCGGCAGCGCGGTGAGCGAACCGGCGCCGAGGTCGTCCGAGAGCTTCGCGGCCCGCTCGAGCAGGCGGCTGTGCAGGTAGAAGACGTCGCCCGGGTACGCCTCGCGGCCCGGCGGGCGCCGCAGCAGCAGTGCGATCTGGCGGTAGGCCTCGGCCTGCTTCGAGAGGTCGTCGTAGACGATGAGCGCGGCCTCGCCGTTGTCCATCCAGTGCTGGCCCATGGCGCAGCCGCCGTACGGGGCGAGGTACTTGAACACGGCCTCGTCGCCGGCGGGGGCGTTCACCACGACCGTGTAGTCCATCGCGCCGTGCTCGGTCAGCGTGCCGACGGTCTGCGCGACCGACGACGACTTCTGGCCGATCGCCACGTAGATGCACTTCACGCCCTGACCCTTCTGGTTCAGGATCGTGTCGATGGCGACGGTGGTCTTGCCGGTCTTGCGGTCGCCGATGATGAGCTCGCGCTGACCCCGACCGACGGGCGTCATCGCGTCGATGGCCTTGATGCCGGTCTGCAGCGGCTCGTGCACGGGCTTGCGGCCGACGATTCCCGGCGCCTGGACCTCCATGCGACGCTGCGTGTCGGAGGCGATCGGACCCTTGCCGTCGATCGGCTGACCGAGCGCGTTCACCACGCGGCCGACGAGCGCGTCGCCGACGGGCACGGAGAGGATGCGACCGGTGGCCTTGACCGCCTGACCCTCCTCGACGTGGTCGCTCTTGCCGAGGACGACTGCGCCGATGGTCTCCTCGTCGAGGTTCAGGGCGAGGCCGAGCATGCCCCCCTCGAACTCGAGCAGCTCGTTGACCGATGCGTCCGGCAGGCCGGCGACGCGGGCGACGCCGTCGCCCACCTCGAGGACCCGGCCGAGCTGCTCCTGCGCCAGCGACGGCGAGAAGGACTCGATGTGGGTCCGCAGTGCCGCGGCGATCTCGTCGGCGTTGATGGTCAGCTCCGCCATCAGAGCGTCTCCCTCGTCGTTGCCGTGGATGGCTGCGCTTCGGTATTGATGGTGAGTTCAGCCATGCGTCAGATCGTTCCCTTGAGTTGCTCGAGCCGGTGACGGACCGAGCCGTCGATGACGGTGTCGCCGATGCGGGTGACCAGTCCCCCGAGGACCGTCGCATCGACCACGACCTTGACTTCCACCTGCTTGCGGGTCGCATCCGAGAGCGCGGCGGCGAGCCGCTGCTGCTGCGCGTCGTCGAGCGGGATCGCGGACCGCACCTCGGCGACCTCGTGACCACGCTCGGACGCCGCCTTCTCCAGGAACTCGGCGACGATCTCGCCGAGCTCGCTGGCGCGACCGGCACCGACGATCGCCGCGACGAGCGACGTGCTCGCCGGCAGCGCCTTGCCGCCCATGAGCTCCTCGACCACGGCGATGCGACGCGACGCCGGCAGCGACGGGTCGGTGAGCGCCGTGCGGAGCGCGTCGTTGCCCTCGAGCGTGCGCGAGAAGCGGAACAGGTCGTCCTCGATCGCGTCGAGCTGACCTTCCGCCCTGCGCGACCGCCAGGCATGCCTCGGCGTACGCCTCGGTGCGATCACTCATGGTCGCTCCACTCGCTCGACGCCCCCGAGCGCCGGTCGCGTTCGGAGCGAGTTCCGCTCAGCCCGCTCACCGCCGGGTGCCTCCGACCTCGTTGATGTAGTTCTCGATGAGCTGGATCTGCGTGGCGCGGTCCAGGTTCTGCTGGACGATGCGCTCCGCGAGCTCGATCGACAGGTCCGACACGCGGGCCTGGACGTCGGCCATCGCCCGCTCGGTGGCGGCGCGGATGTCGTCCTGGGCCTTCGACCGGATCTCCGCGGCGTCCACCTCGGCGCGGGCGATCAGGTCCTTGCGCACCTGCTCGGCCGACTGGCGGGCCTCCTCGATGATCCGACCGGCCTCGTTGCGCGCGTCGGCCAGCTGGCGCTGGTAGTCGGCGAGCTCGGTCTCGGCCTGGTTGCGGACCGACTCCGCGTGCTCGAGGTCGCCACGGATCTTGTCCTCGCGGTCCTGGAGCGCCTTCTTGATGGCCGGCCACGCCTTCCACGCCAGCAGCGCGAAGACGATGACGAACGCGAGTCCGCCCCAGACGATCTCCTTCGTCTCGGGCAGGATCGGGTTCTTCGCCTTCACCTCCTCGGCGGCCGTGACGGCCAGTGCGAGTGCTTGTGCGAGCACGACGACCTAGCCCTTCGCGAGGAAGAAGAGAACGAAGCCGAAGAGGGCGAGCGCCTCGGTGAAGGCGATACCCAGGAACATGGTGGTCCGGACCTGACCGGCCATCTCGGGCTGGCGGGCCATCGCGGTGATGGCGTTGCCCACCACGATGCCGATGCCGATGCCGGGGCCGATGGCGGCGGCGCCGTACACGATGCCGGCACCGATGGCCGAGAGACCGGCCTTGAGTTCGCCGGCCTGCTGGGCGGCGACGAGGACGTCGTGCATTTCGTGGTTCTCCTAGTGCTCGGGGTGTAGGGAATCTGCGATGTAGACGGCGGTCAGCAGCGTGAAGATGTACGCCTGCAGGAAGCCGACCAGGAGCTCGAAGGCCGTGACGCCGACGTTCAGCGCGAACGGCCCGATGGCGATGATCGGCGCGTTCGTCAGCGCGTACGACGTCAGCAGCGCCAGGGCGGTGAGCAGGATGTGGCCCGCCATCATGTTGGCGAAGAGTCGGACCGCCAGCGAGAACGGCCGCACCACTGCGATCTGGATGAACTCGATCGGGGTCAGCAGGACGTAGAGCGGCTTCGGCACGCCCGGCGGGAACAGGTGGCCGGTGAGGTACTTCACGCCCTGGTGCTTGAACCCGAGGAACCAGTAGAGGACGTACACCATCAGCGCGAGGAACATCGGGATGGCGATGCGCGAGGTCGGCGGGAACTGCAGCCCGGGGATGATCTCCCAGATGTTCAGGAAGAGCACGAACAGGAACAGCGAGCCGAGGAACGGTGTGAACCGGGTGGCGTCGTTGCCGATGACGTCACGGGTGATGCCCTTGTCGACGAACTCGTAGGTGGCCTCGACGACGTTCTGCATGCCGCTCGGGACCAGCTTCATCTTGCGCGAGGCGCCGATGAAGATGATCAGGATCAGCGCCGACGAGATCAGGACCAACAGCGACGTCTTGTTGATCGCGAACGGGGTGTTCTCGAAGACGATGTCCTTCCAACGGAAGAGCTCGTCGATCGGCGGGAACTCGAAGACTCCGAACACGGCTGGCGCGCTACTCCTCGTCCTGGGTGTGGTTGCCGACACCGGGCTTGAGGCCGGGTGCGGCGAGCGTGAGGCTGACGTACCGGGTCTCCCACCACAGCAGTGCGATGTGGGTGACCGCGATGGTGAGCACGAGCACGGGGATGTCGATGAACGACACCGACTCGAGCGCGAACACGATGCCGACGATGACGGCGAGGCGGCCGATGAAGCCACCGAGGATCGCGGCGTAGATCGCGGTGGGTCCGTTCTTCGCCGCCCACGAGAGGATTGCGGCCGCGGCGAGGAAGTTCACCGCGACGATCACCAGGCCGATGGCCGCGCTGATCGCGCCGTCGACGCCGCGGAACACGGCGGCGGCCCCGATCACCACGGGGGCGACGATCAGTGCGTGCCGGGCCAGGTGCCGGGCGATCTGGCCCTCGAAGTTCGTCGGGGCGTCGCTCATTGCACCGGGTGGCAGCCTCAGCGTGTGCGCCTGGTCCACGGCTTTCCCTCGTCCAGCCGGGCGGTCTGCGCCTGGTACCGGTAGTAGAAGGACACGAACGATCCGATCACGCCGAAGACGGCGAACACGATGAGGAACAGCGGGGCGGTGCCGGCGGCGACGTCGATCAGCCAGCCGATCAGGCCCATCACCACGGGACCGGCGGCGAACTCGAACGCCTGGCTCAGGCCGTCGTCGCGGACCTTGGCGCTCGTACGTACCGACCTCGCAGCCTGCTCGAGCTGGTTCCGCACCCGCACCCCGGTTCCGACCACAGCCCCGCGCCGTTGCGGAACTGCGCTTGTGAAGATATTCCCAAACTAGGTCCGGACCCGTGTCGGGCGCAAGCTGAGGGCCGGCTGAATCCCGCCCCGACCACGTTCGGTGCGGAACCTAGCTGCCGGTCCCCCGGCGCCGCGCCCCGAGGTCGATGACCTGTCCCTCCGCGGCCTCGGCCTCGGCCGCGACCGCCGCCGCCTCCGCCTCCTCCTCCGCCGCGATGGCCTGGGCCTCCTTGCGGCCCGGGAAGAAGAAGACGTACAGCAGCAGGGCGAGCGCGAGCGCACCGACCGGCACGAGTGCGTTGGCGTTGCCCTGTGAGAAGTAGGTGGGGACCAGCGCCAACCCCGACAGGAGCGCGGTCCAGAGCCAGAGCAGCACCACCGTGCGACGGGGACCGTGCCCGAGACGCATGAGGCGGTGGTGCAGGTGGTCCTTGTCCGCGACCGAGAAGGAGTGGCCGCGAAGGATCCGGCGCAGGAAGCTGAAGGCGGTGTCGACGATCGGGACGCCGAGGATGAGCAGCGGGATCACCAGCGGGGCGAAGAAGAAGTAGGTCGTCCCGGTGTACTGGTAGTCGGCCCGGCCGCCGATCGTGATCGTGGTGACCGCCATGAGCAGCCCGAGGAAGAGCGCGCCGGCGTCACCCATGAAGATGCGAGCCGGGTTGAAGTTCCACGGCAGGAAGCCCACGCACACCCCGACGGCGATGACCGCGATCAGCGGCGCGACGTTCGAGCCCTCGAGGAAGCCGTTGTCGAAGAGCTGGGTCGAGTACAGGAAGAGCGCGGTGCCGGCGATGATCACGATGCCGGCGGCGAGGCCGTCGAGCCCGTCGATCAGGTTGATCGCGTTGGCGAAGACCACGACCGTCACCACGGTGACCAGGGGCGCGAGGTCGGGCGACAGGACGATGACGTCGGCGCCCGAGAACGGCACGTGGAAGAACAGCATGGAGACGCCGAAGAGCGAGAGCAGGCTGCCCGCGAGCACCATCCCGGCGATCTTCGCCGGAGGCGAGACGTCGCGGAGGTCGTCGAGCGCGCCCGTGGCGAACATCACGCCGGCCGCCAGGATCACACCGGCCGGCTCGGAGGAGCCGTTGAACATCTCGCGGAACTGCGGGATCTGGGAGGCCACGCCGATCGCGACGAGGAACCCCACGAACATCGCCGCGCCGCCGAGCTCGGGGATTGTGGTCGTGTGGACGTCGCGCGCGGTCGGGACCTTGACCGCGCCGATGCGGAACGCGAGCTTCCGCACCAAGGGGACGAGTGCGAACGTCAGCGTCGCCGCGACGAAGAAGACGACCGCGTAGCCCCCCATCTATCCCGCTCTCGCGCCGACTCGATGGCTCGTCCGCTCGGCCGAGACACGCGCGTGCCCGGTCGGAACGCTCCCGAGCGCGGCGAAGGCAGGCGCGTCCGGAGCGCAGCGGAGGGCGCACAGCTCCGGAGCGTCACGGGCGGTCACCGCCCGTGCGCGTCGGAGCGGAGGTGCCATCAGGCCGCGAGCTCCGGATAGGGCGTGAACTTGCCGCACAGGGCGTTGGCCTGGTCCAGCACGTCGGCCCGCACGCCGTCGTCGTCCGGCGCGCGCAGCACCGCGGCGATCAGCCGCGCGATCTCGCCCATCTCCGGCTCGCCCATCCCCGCCGTCGTCACCGACGCGGTACCGAGCCGGAGGCCGCTCGTGACGAACGGCTTCTCCGGGTCGTTCGGGATCGCGTTCTTGTTGCACGTGATCCCGGCGCGATCCAGGGCCTCCTGCGCGACCTTGCCGGTCACCCCGAACGGACGCAGGTCGACCAGCATGAGGTGGTTGTCGGTGCCCCCCGAGACGATGCGGAATCCCTCGTCGTCGAGGCCGGCCGCGAGCGCGGCCGCGTTGCGCACGATCTGTGCGGCGTAGTCCGCGAACGCCGGTTCCGCGGCGAGCCGGAACGCCACTGCCTTGGCCGCGATGACGTGCATCAGCGGGCCGCCCTGCAGCCCGGGGAACACCGCCTTGTCGATGGCGGTGGCGTGCTCGGCGGTGCTGAGGATGCAGCCGGCGCGCGGCCCGCGCAGCGTCTTGTGCGTGGTGAAGGTGACCACGTCCGCGTGGGGTACCGGCGAGGGGTGCGCACCACCGGCGATGAGGCCGGCGATGTGGGCGGCGTCGACGATGAGCAGCGCACCGACCTCGTCGGCGATGCTCCGGAAGGCCGCGAAGTCGATGACGCGTGGGTACGCGGTCGCGCCGGCGATGATCGCCTTCGGCCGCTCCCGAACCGCGAGCGAGCGGATCTCGTCGTGGTCGAGCGTCTCCGACTCCGGATCGACGCCGTACGCGACGAAGTCGTAGATCCGGCCGCTGAAGTTGACCGGCGAGCCGTGCGTGAGGTGGCCGCCCTGGTCCAGCCGCATCCCCATCACCTTGTCGCCCGGCTGGAGCAGCGCGAGGAACGTCGCCATGTTGGCGTTGGCCCCGGAGTGCGGTTGCACGTTGGCGTGCTCGGCGCCGAACAGCTCGCACGCGCGTGTCCGGGCGAGCTCCTCCGCCTCGTCGACCACGAGGTTGCCGCCGTAGTAGCGCTTGCCCGGATACCCCTCCGAGTACTTGTTCGTGAGGACCGTCCCCTGCGCGGCCATGACCGCGGGCGAGGTGAAGTTCTCCGACGCGATCAGCTGGATCGTCGTGTTCTGGCGCTCGACCTCGCGCCGGACGATCTCGGCGAGCTCGGGGTCGGCGGCAGCGAGCGGGTCGGCGGCGTGGCTCACGTGCGGGGCACCTCTCGGCGGGGACGGCGACGGGTCGAGACTACCGCCGGCCCGCCGCCGGACCTCGCTCACCGTGGGGCCGACGGCCGCTCGGGCGACCCGTCAGCGGGGTGCGGTCGGTGTGCGCAGCTCGACGTCGACGTGCAACGGGAAGTGGACGAGACCGACGTCCCGCCCTTTGCTGAGGACCTCGATCGTGTCCTTCTGCTCGCGCTGGTCGTAGATCGTGTTCACGTCGTGCGAGTGGATCCCGACGGCGACGTTGTAGACGCCGTCGAGCACCGGGAAGCGTTCGAACTGGAAGCGGCAGGTGCCCTCACCGTGGACCTCGCCGGGATCGCCACCCGAGTAGTCGGTGTTGGTCCCGAGCAGCATCTTGCCGTCCTGGTCGTAGATCGCGATCGAGAAGACGACGTCGTCGACCGGCTCGGGCGCCACGAAGTCGACCTCCACCTCGACCGGCTCGCTCGGGAAGAGGTGGGGCCGCGACGGGTCCGGGTACACGATGCGCACGTCGGTGATCCGCACCTCGAGGTTGCGGAGGAGCGTCGGGCTGTCGAGGTCGGGCGGCACCTCGGCACCCTTGCGCCGGAGGTGCTCACGGAACGCGAGCGCCGCCTCACCCGGCGGACCGACCGCGACGAGGTCGCCGTGGTCGAGCACCGCGGCCCGGTCGCAGATCCGGCGCACGAGGTCGACGGCGTGGCTGACGAGCAGGATCGTCCGACCCTCGCGCTGGAAGCGCTTGATGCGCTCGAGGCACTTGCGCTGGAACGCCTCGTCGCCGACCGAGAGCACCTCGTCGACGAGGAGGATCTCGGGCTCGACGTTGACGGCAACGGCGAAGCCCAGGCGGGCGGCCATGCCGGACGAGTAGTGCTTCACCTGGTTGTCGATGAAGTCGCCGATCTCGGAGAACGCCACGATCTCGTCGAAGATCCGATCGATCTCCTTGTTGGAGAACCCGAGGATCGACGCGTTCATGTAGACGTTCTCGCGGCCGGTGAGGTCGGGGTGGAACCCCGACCCGAGCTCCAGAAGCGCCGCGATCCGACCGCGCTTGACGATCGAGCCCTGTGTCGGGCGCATGATGCCCGCGACGCACTTGAGCAGGGTCGACTTCCCCGAGCCGTTGTGACCGAGCAGTCCGAGCGTCTCGCCCTGGTCCACCTGCAACGTGACGTCGCGCAGGGCCCAGAACTCGTCGTAGTTCGCCTTCCGGAAGTTGACGACCCGCTCCTTCAGCGAGTCGGCCCGGGCATGGTTCAGCTTGAAGTGCTTCGAGACGTGGTCGATCTCGATCGCCGCGCCCATCAGATGTTCTCCGCGAAGTTGTCCTCGAGCCGCCCGAAGATCCGGAAGGCGACGAGGAGGAGCGCGCAGGAGATCGCGAAGACGATGCCGAGGTTCCGGAGGTACCACCACTGGGAGAGGTTGGGGACCGCCGGCCGGACCAGGGTGCCCTTCTTCCCTCCCGAGATCGTGACGAGATGGTTGCCCCAGATCGCGCGTTGCATCGTGATCACGATCGCGGTGAGCGGGTTCAGCAGCGCCCAGTCACCGACCTTCTCGCGGACCTGTGCGTACACGTAGACGATCGGCGTCATCCAGAACCACGCGAGCAGCACGAGCTCGAGCAGGTGCTGCGTGTCGCGCGCGTACACGTTGATCGCGGCGAGGAAGATCGCCAGCGCGGCGACGAGCACGAGCAGCGTGACGAGCGCGGGCACGATGAGCGGGAGGTACGACCACGACGGCTGGTAGCGGAACACCACGAGCGCGGCGGCCAGCACGATGAGCTGGAGACCGAAGTGGACGAGCGCGGCACCGATCGACGCGAGCGGGAGGATCTCGCGGGGGAACCACACCTTGGTGACGAGGCTCGCGTTCCCCACGATCGAGGTCGTGCCGCCGCCGAGGCCCGCCGAGAAGAGGTTGTACGGCAGCAGCCCCGACAGCAGGAAGATCGGGAAGGACGGGATCGCGGCCGGGATGAACTTCGTGAAGACGATCCAGAAGACCACGAGGTAGAGCATCGGGTTGAGCAGCGACCACACGAATCCGAGGGCGCTGTTCTTGTACTTGACCTTGAGCTCCTTGCGCACCAGCGTCCCGAGGAGCTCGCGGTACGCCCACACGTCGCGGAGCCGCCGGATGGTGCCCGGACGGGCCGACACCTCGGCTCGGTCCGGGGACCGGGGCGGCGCGACGGGTTCGGAGGAGGTGATGGCCACGGCAGGAGGGTTCGCGCGGAGTGCGAACCCGGTCGATTGTAGGGCCCGCGCCGGCGGCGACCTCGGCTCGCCCGCCCGGACCCGGGCCCCGCCGGGCGGGGCCTCAGCCCGCCGTGGACCCGGCGCTGACCGTCGACGGCCCCGGCGGTGACCGGCTGCAGTCCCCGCCCGGGACTCTGGCGTCGCCACTCGTCCTGCACGCGGGCGAGGAACCCCTCGTAGCGTTCGAGCAGATCGTTCCAGTCGTAGCGGCGCTCGACGTACGCGCGTCCTGCGGCCCCGAGCTCGTCACCGAGCGCGGGATCACCTGCGAGCAGCTCGATGGCCGCTTCGAGCTCTCCGTACCCGACGTACGGGATCGCGCCGCCGCTGCGGTGCGCCTGACCGCGCAGCACCTCGCACCGACCCTGCACGATGGCCGGGCGGCGGTGGGCCCAGGCCTCGCACAGCACGATCGAGAAGCTCTCGAAGTACGACGGCTGCACGAGGGCGAGACAGCCGGCGAGCGCGGCGTTCTTCGTCGCCTCGTCGACCGCGCCGGTCACGACGACACCGGGTGCCGGCGCCACATCACTCACGAGCTCACCCAGGAGGACGAG
Source organism: uncultured Acidimicrobiia bacterium (assembly GCA_963756815.1). Lineage (GTDB taxonomy): Bacteria > Actinomycetota > Acidimicrobiia > IMCC26256 > JAENVU01 > JAENVU01. The sequence continues at coordinate 79,030 of CAVWPR010000048.1, read as the reverse complement.
GAGCGGTGCGTCGGCGTGACGGTCGCAGTACGCGCGATACGCGTCGACGAGCTCGAGCGCGCCCTTGCTCGCGTCGACGCGCCCGACGTACAGGAGGTAGGGCCGGTCCCCGATCCCGAAGTCCCGACGGAACGCCGCCGGGTCGCCGGGACTGCGGTCGATCGCGTCCAGGTCGATGCCCACGCCGGTGATGGTCGAGGGACGGGCCAGTCCGAAGCGCCGCTCGACGAGCGTCTCCTCCTCCTCGGTGAGGAACGCGAACGCGTCGGCGAGGCGGAAGATCGGGTCGAAGACCGCGAGCGCGAAGGGCGGCTCGTCGTGGGCGAGCGGATGGAGCACGGTGGGAACGACGCCCGCGACGGCGTCGAGCCCGGCCGCGGTGTGCGGATACAGGTACGTGAAGAAGATCACCGTGTCGAAGCGCGCCGCGTGGTCGCGGAGCCAGCCCGGGAGCTCGGGCAGATCGGGACCCTGCATCCGGTTCCAGATCCGTTGCACGTGGTACGCAGGCTGCGGTCGGCCCCATACGACCCGCTCGTGGAGCGGGCCGAAGAAGCGGTGGTCCCGCGGCGCCCGCACCGAGAACCGGTGCACGGTGACGCCGCCGTCCCGCTCGTCACCCTCCGGGTACACGTCGGCCCAGTCCACGTAGCTCGTCGCCCGGCTCGTGACCACCTCGACGTCGTGCCCGCGCGCGGCCATGCGCGTCGCGAAGTCCCGACAGGCGCGCTCGGCACCGCCGAGTACCTCGGCGCCGTAGCGCTGCACCGCGAACAGCAGCCGCATCGGTCAGGCCACCTCGAGCAGCGCCTCGAGGAACGACGCGCGGGCATCGTCCGCGTTGAAGTGCGTCGCCACGCGCTCGCGCCCGCGCGCTCGGAGCTCGTCACGGTCGGCGCCGGACTCGATCAACGCCGCCATCGCCTCGGCGAGCATCAACGCGTCGGACCCCGCCGGCAGGAGCAGGCCCGCGTCGCCGATCGTCTCCGGGAGCGCGGCGGTGGCGCGCGCGATCACCGGCAGGTCGAACGCCATGGCCTCGAGCACCGGGACGCACAGGCCTTCGTGGTCGCTCGCGCAGGCGAACACGGTCGCGCCCCGGTAGTACGCGACCAGCTCCTCCGGCGAGATGCTCCCCGTCATCAGGACGCTCGCGAGCCCGAGCTCGCGCCGGAGCCGGCGCAGGGTCTGCTCGTACGCCGGCAGGCGCATCGGGCCGGCCAGGACCAGGGTGGCTTCGGGCACGAGCTGGGTGCTCAGCACGTGGAATGCCTCGAGCAGGAGCTCCTGGCGCTTGTGGGGCAGCACCTGGCCGACGAACAGGACGACCGGTCCCGGTCGGGACGCGATCCACTCCTCGGTGGCCGGGTCCGACGGGACGCTGCGCAGCCGGTACGGATCGACGATGAGCGGGACGACCCGCACGTTCGCGTAGCCCGCGTCGCGCAGCTCCTGCGCGTTGTACTCCGAGACCGCGAGTGCGAGCGCGGTGCGGTCGCGGAGGTCGCCGAGGTGCCGGCGACCCGACTGGAGCAGGCGCGCGAACCGCGCGTCGTACGGACGGAAGTACTCGGGCGGCGTGATGTTGTGGTACACGACCACGACGCGCTCGGGACGCGCCTCGAGGAAGCGGATGGCAGTGGCGTCGCCGATCGACACGTGCGCGATCAGCAGGTCGCCGGCGGACCGGTCGGGCGCGGGATAGTCACGCAGCGAGCGCACCTCCCGCTCCATCGACCGGTCGCGGTGCGCGGCGTAGATCTCGGACTTCCCCACCCGTCGGAGCAGACGTCGGTACTCGAACGCGGCGCCGGTGATCGCGTCGCCGGGCACCGCCGAGACGACGACCTGGTGGATGCCCATCAACGAGTCGCGATGACGGCGTAATCCTGCGGCGCGAACATCAAGGACGCGAGACGCGCGAAGTTCTCGTTGAGCTCGCGGGTCGACTCGTCGTCACCCACGAGCTCCAGCAGCCGGTCGGTGTCGGGCGGCGGGTTCCGCCAGTCGATCTCGACCTCGGCGAACCCGGCCTCGCGGAACAGGAACTCGAGGTACGCGGGATGCACCGGGCGCACGTGCGTCGGGTCGAGGTAGAAGGATCGGGCGAAGACGTAGAGCGACTGCGGATTGACCGTCTCGATCACGACCTTGCCACCGCGGCGCACCTTGCGCGCCGCCATCGGGACGAGATCGACCGCGTCCTGCGGGTCGAGGTGCTCGATCACCTGGATCAAGGTGAGCCCGCCCAGCGCGCCGTCCTCGAGCTCGCGCAGATAGGTGGAGCCGTCGTCGAGCGCGACGTCGAGCCCGGCCTCGGAGGCCTGCTTCACGAGGGAGGGGTCGGTCTCCACGCCGCGAGCCTCGACCCCGAGGTCGCCGAGGAGCTCGAGGAACTCGCCCCGCCCGAAGCCCATGTCGAGCACCGGCTCGCACCCCTCGAGCCGGGCGGCGAGGTCGCGATAGCGCGACATCAGGTCGGCGCGGCTGCCCCGGAACGCCGCCTCGAACCGAGCGCTCTCGAACCAGGGGTCGAAGGCGGGCGGGCTCGGGTGCGCCGCACGCGGCGCGTGGATGCGACGCTCGATGACGGCGAGCAGGTCGGCCCGCAGCAGGTTCAGCGCCCGCTGCTGGTCGGCCACGAGTGTCTGCAGCGCGTCGAGCTGGCGGACGAGCCCCACACCGGACTGCTGGTCCGACATCTCCAACGGGTCGGCGACCGCCTCGAGCGCCTCCGCGACGGCCCGGGCGTTCGCCCGTGCCTGCGCGATCACCCCTTCGGTCTGACGTCGCACCACCTTCGCGACGATCCGGTGCAGCAGCGCGCCGCCGGGCACGCGCGATCGCAACGGGATCGCGTCGGCCGCGAACGCATCCGTCGTGTCGTGGACGGCGTCGAGGCGCTCGCGGAAGGTCGAACGCGCGCCGCGCTGACCGACGATGCGCTGGAAGTGCGCATCCAACTCCTGCTCGAGCCCCGGCGGGTACTCACCGGACCGGCGTCGCTCCTCGACGCGCGCCCGCAGCGCCAGCACCAGCTCGTCGACGCGCGACGAGCTCGCATCGTCTTCCTGCATCGAGGAGACACTAGTGCTGCGGTTCCTCGTGTCCCGGTGTCCGGCACCGGACGCGCACCTCAGGTGCGCGGCGGTTCGTCGACCTGCTCGAGCGACTCGACGAGCGCTTCCCGCAACCGGTTGACCTGGCCGACGATCGGATCGATCTGCCACGCCGTCAGCCGCTGCACGACCCGCTTCATCACCGACGCGCCCGGGCGGAGCGAGACCGGTGCCGGCAGCGCGAGCGGCGCGAGCTGACGGAGCGGCGCAGTCCGACGCTCTGCGGCCGGGTCGCCACCGGCCGCGCCGCGACGACGCGCCGCGCGCGGCACGGATCGCGTGCATCACGGCATCACGGTCCGGCCCCGGCCACTCGGCGCGATCAGCGTCGGTCCGGGGCGCCCGAGGCGTCGGTGACGAATCGAGCGCACGGTGCTCGACCGCCAGGCCGCGGGCGTCGGCGAGTGCAGCGCCCAGTGGGTGCGCGGGTCCGAGACCGTACGCCACGACCTCGCAACCGGGGACCACGCGCAGCGCGCGCACGAGCCGGCGGTCGACCGGTGTGGTGTCCTGGAGTCGCACCAGCACGCGGTCGAACGATCGCGCGAGCTTCACGAACGACGCGAGCCCGCGCGCCGAGCGGAGCTCGCGATGGTGGTGCGCGGCCGACGGCGTCGGCGAGCAGACCTCCACCTCGTGCCCGAGCGCTCGGAGCGTCCGGACCTCGGCGACGGTCGCATCGGTGACCGGTCCGTAGGGCGGCGGGTAGTCGGCGAGGACCAGCACTCTCATCGCGGCGCCCCCGCCGGCGTCCACGCGTCGAGCGTCGCCTCGACGCGGTCGAGCACGCGTGGCCACGACGCGACGTCGGACGCGTACGTCGCGCCCGCGCGCCGCGAGCTCGGCCGCCGCGCCGGGCGCCTCGGCGACGAAGCGGAGACATTCCTCGAGCTCGAGATCGTCGTCGTAGAGGAGCCCGGCGCCGGATCGCTCACAGTGCCACCGGTTGACGGCACCCCCACCGTTGGCGATCACGAGGGTCCCGGCCAGCCACGCCTCCATCATCGTGCGCGAGAAGCTCTCGTTGACCGACGGCTGCACGTACGCGTCGGCGGCAGCGAACGCGTCGTCGCGATCGGCCTCGGGGAGGAAGCCCAGATCGATCACGCGGTCGGCGATCGCCGCCGGCGCGTGGACCGGGCCGGAGCCCACGGTCACGAGCGACAGTGGCAGGTCGGGGTTGCGCTCGACCGCGCCCGCGAAGCCGGCGAGCAGTCGCTCCCAGTTCTTGCCCCCCTCGCGCCGGCCGGCGTAGAGCACGAACCGGCCGTCGATCCGGTACACACGCCGGAACCGCTCGGGGTCGTGGTCGTCGGGGACGAGGACCCCGCTCCCGACGGTCTCCGACGGCGACAGGCGCGTGAAGATCCGCTGCGCGAGGTCGCGCTCGGGCTCCGAGAGGAACCAGATCCCGCGGACGGAGCCGAACAGGTCCTGGAAGATGTCGAGATGCGCCTCGGGCTCGTCGTGGAGGCACGGCATGAGGATGCTGCGCTCGGGATGGAGCTGACCGCAGGCGTACGCCGGCCAGAAGAGGTAGGGAGCGAACACGAGTGCGCGGTACTCGTCGCCGTGGTCGAGGATGTGGTCGAAGAGCGCGGGGATGCGCAGGTCGTCGTTCATCCATCGCATCTGCGCGTCGAGGTCGATCGGCTGGCGCGCGGCGATCGCCGCGTTCAGCGTGGCGCGCTCGCGTCGCGACGTGGAGACGACCGCGGGGAAGCGGTGCACCGTGACCGCGCCGTCGTCCTCGACGCCGGCCGGCAGCTCGTTCTCCCACGAGAAGTGATCCCGGGCACACGTGGTGAGGACGTCCACGTCCCACCCGCGATCGGCGAGCCCGTGCGCGAGCTCGCGCAAGACGGTCTCCGCGCCACCGACGACCCCGTGGCCGTACCGGGCGGGGACGAACGCGAGCCGGCCCGACCGCTCCACGTCAGCTCGCACACCGGTCCGGACGTCCGAGCATGGCTCGCCACGCTAGTGCGCACCCCCGGACGTGGAGCGTTTCGCGGCCTTCGGGCAACGCGGAGATCCGGTCCCCGACGCGACCGCGACGGTACGCTCGGTGCATGAGCGAGCACTTGCCCCCCGGCGGCTCGAGGGCGGGCAACCGCACGGTCGAGCCCTGTCTCGGCGTCGTGATGCCCTGCTACAACGAGGCCGCGACGATCAAGGTCATCGTCGATCGCGTGCTCGAGTCGAAGCTGGTGCGCGAGCTGGTCATCGTCGACGACGGCTCGACCGACGACACGCTCCAGACGGTCCAGGGGATCGCCGACCCGCGCGTGCGCGTGTTCGCGCAGCCCATCAACCTCGGGAAGGGCGCGGCGTTGCGTCGTGGTTTCCGCGAGGTGCGCTCCCCGTACGTCATCGTGCAGGACGCCGACCTCGAATACGACCCGGGTGACTATCCCGCGATGCTGCAGCCGCTTCTCGACGGCGACGCGGACGTCGTCTACGGCTCGCGCTTCCACAGCGGTCACGCACACCGTGTCCTCTACTACTGGCACTCGGTCGGGAACCGGTTCCTGACGACGACGTCGAACATGTTCACGAACCTGAACCTCACCGACATGGAGACGTGTTACAAGGCGTTCCGCCTCGACGTGCTCCGCAGCGTCGAGATCGAGGAGGACCGCTTCGGTTTCGAGCCCGAGATCACCGCGAAGATCGCACGCCGTGGGTGGCGCGTGTACGAGGTGGGCATCTCGTACAACGGCCGGACCTATGCCGAAGGCAAGAAGATCGGCTGGCGCGACGGCCTGCGCGCCGTCTACGGCGTCCTGCGCTACTCGCCGGCCTGGTCACGGGTCCGAGAGCGGCTCGACCGCGCGCCCGACCGCGACCTGCCGCCTGCGCACTTCGAGGACGCGGACGCCGAGCTCTCCACCGTGCTCGAGAGCCTCGAGGGCGCGGAGCGGTACGCCGACTGGATCCTGTCGCTCGCCGAGCCGCATCTCGGTCCGCGGGTCCTCGAGATCGGCGCGGGCCACGGTGAGATGACCCAGCGCCTGATCGGGAGCCACCAGGTCACCGCGACCGACCTCTCGCCCCGCTGCGTCGAGGAGCTGCGGACGAAGTTCGCCGGCGACCCTCGGGTCCACGTCGAGCTCGCGGACGCCGGATCGATCGACCACGAGGCGCCGTACGACTCGGCGATCCTCGTCAACGTCCTCGAGCACATCGAGGACGACGTGGAGGCCCTCCGGGACATCGCGGACCGCCTCCGTCCGGGTGGCCGGATCGCGATCTTCGTGCCCGCCTTCGAAGGGCTGTACAGCAACTTCGACCGGCGCGTCGGACACCGCCGCCGGTACCGCCGCTCCCACCTCGCCGAAGTGGTCGACCAGGCCGGCCTGGACGTCGTCGAGGCCCACTACGTCAACTCCGTCGGGGCGATCGCCTGGTGGACCTTCGCCCGCCAGCTGGGCCAGGTCCCGACCCAGGGGTGGTCGGTCCGCCTGTTCGACCAGGTCGTGCCCACGCTGCGGCGCATCGAGGCCGAGCACCCGCCCCGGTTCGGCCAGTCGCTCTTCTGCGTCGCCGAACGTCCTGGCGGCTGATCAGGGCGCCCGTCGTCGGCCCGGCCCGGCACGGGAGCGCAGTCCGCGACAGAATCAAACGCACAATCCGGGACACGCCCTCAATTCCTGCGGGCGGGCCACCGATGAATACCACCAGATGCCCCGTCACCGTCGCCTTCCCCGTTGGCTCGTCGCGTGCCTCGTCGCCGTCGTCGGCGCGGCCGCGCTCGTGGTCCCCGCCGTCCCGGCTGCACACGCGGTCGGAGCCGACGACTCGATCGTCGGTCCCAGCCGGGTCACCGCGACGCAGATGGCGGCGTGGTTCCGGTCCCACACCTCGTCGCCGTACCGCGCCGGCGTGCCCCTCGACCAGCTGACCTGGTTCTACATCTCCGAGGGGAACCTCGCCGGCGTGCGGGGTGACATCGCGTTCGCGCAGTCGGTGCTCGAGACCCGGTGGTTCAGCTTCCCCGCCGGCGGCCTGCTCACCCCGGCGCAGAACAACTTCGCAGGCATCGGTGCCTGTGACTCGTGCGCCACCGGGACGACCTTCGCCACCGTGCAGCTCGGCATCCGCGCCCAGATGCAACAGCTGCGCCGGTACGCGGATCCCGGGTCGCGATCGACGAACATCGGCGCGTCGCCCGTGCGCGCCCTGTGGCCCACCGACGCTGCCTACGACGTGATGAACCGCACCCACGGATGGGCACCCACCTGGCAGAGCCTGTCCGGCACGTGGGCGAGCGCGCCGAGCTACGCCGCTTCGATCAACCAGCTGTACAACTCGCTGTGGAACTCCGCCGGCCAACCCGGCGCGATCCACTGGTCCGTGTGGGAGATGCCCGGCGGCACGAGCGGACCCACGGGTTCGTCGATCGCCGGCGGCCTGGCCGCCGGCCCGGCGATCGCGTCGTGGCAGCCGAACCGCCTCGACGTGTTCGCGACCTCGATCGCGCGGTGCGCTCGTCCACAAGTGGTGGAACGGGCAGAACTGGTCCGTCGGTTGGGAGAACCTCTCCACCCCGCCCACCGGCCCGCTCGTCGAGAGTCCCGCCGCGGTCTCGTGGGGTCAGAACCGCGTCGACGTCTTCGCGCGTGGCACGGACGCCCAGCTCTGGACCCGGGGCTGGGACGGGGTGCGATGGAGCGCATGGATCCCGCTCGGCGGGGTGCTCGCGTCGGCGCCCGCGGTCGCGTCGCCGGGCCTCAACCAGCTCGACGTCGTCGTGAACGGGACGGATCGACAGCTCTGGCACATGACGTACTCGGGCACCGCGTGGTCCGGATGGTCGCCGCTCGGCGGCGTCGTGGTGGGCAGCCCGGCCGCGACCTCTGCCGCCGCGGGACACGTGGACCTGTTCGTGCGCGGCACCGACGACGGCCTGTACCGCCAGCGCGTGGGACGGCAGCACCTGGTCCGCGTGGCAGCCGCTCGGCGGAAAGCTCACCTCGTCGCCGTCGGCGTCGTCGTGGGGTTCGAACCGGATCGACGTGTTCGTGAAGGGCACCGACGGCGGCCTGTGGCACCGATCCTCGGGTGGCATCACCTGGAGCAACTACGAAGCGCTGGGCGGACTGGCGACCTCCGACCCGGGTGCTGCGTCCTGGGCCACGTCGCGTGTCGACCTGTTCACCCGCGGCACCGACGGCCAGCTCTGGCACCGGTTCGGCTACTAGCCCGGCCCGTCCCCGGACGCGCGCTGCGTCAGGGAACGACGAGTCCGCTCCCTGCCGCCTGACTCACCTGCTCCGGACTCGTCCGCCGCGCCGGGCTGATGACCACGAAGTCGCCGAAGCGGCGGCGTTCGAACGGGATCCCGAGCCGCCGGAGCCCCTTGCGGAACAACGGCTCGTCGGCGGAGCCGGCGACGAACGCGTACGCCGAGCGCCGGTCGCGTCGCGCGGCTCTGAGGTAGTCGTCGTTGCGCACGCTGGAGAGGGGTGTGGCCCGCACCCGTTCGCCGCTCTCGAAGTCCGAGTCGATACGCGACCCAGTAGTGCGCGAACACATGGCGGACACGGAGCCGCTCGAGGCCCTTGATGAGCGGCGCCATGTCGGCCGGCACGCGGACGTCCGGCGCGTACGGGCTCACGGCGTCCGGGAGATGACGCAGGCCCGCGACCGAGATCACCGACACCACCACGAGCAGCGCGGCCGCTCCGATCAGCCGACGGGAGAGCGTCGCGAGCAGGCCGGTGAGCAGCAAGGCGAGCAGCGGCCAGACGAAGATCATGTACCGGCCCTCGCCCACATAACCGCCGGAGGGCGACAGCGCGGCGAGGAACGGGAACACCCACGCCGTGATCACGAGCAGGCTGCTCGACCGCCACAGACGGATGCTCGCCACGACGAGCGCGAGGAGGGCGACGAGGTAGAGCGACCTGACCGACGGGTGGTCGGAGCCAGAACTCCGTGTAGCTGAAGCGCAGCCCGAGCGCGGACGGGATGCCCTTGCGGACGATGACCTCGACGTGGTTGAGGAAGCCCTGGTGGTCGTCGAGCGCGCCGGTGTCGAGTGACGCGAGCCCGCTGGTGACGTTCGCTCGGATCCACGGGGCGGCACCGACCACGGCCGCGCCCGCGGCGTACGCGATGCCCGGCCAGATCCGCGCCCGGACGCGCCACGCGAGCCAGAGGAGCGCGGGCACGACCGTGAAGACGATCTGCGGACCGGTCCACCACCCGATGCCGGCGAGGAACCCCAGCCCGAGCCAGTCGGCCCACCGTCGTGGCCGCTCGGCGAGTCGCGTCGCGAGCAGGAGGATGCCGAGCCCGAGCAGGACGATGGGCAGGTAGAACACCCGCTCCTTCGTCGAGTACCAGACGTAGTTCGCCGGCCAGACCCAGACCATGCATCCCGCGAGCACCCCCGCCCACTCGCCCACGGTCCGCCGACCGAGTCGCCACACGAGCAGCGCACACCCCGAGCGCCTCGAGGAGCGGTGGCGCCTTCAGCGCGAGCCGTGTGCTCCCGCCGATGAACACCGCGATCGCGTCGAGGAGCACCTCCAGCGATCCGCCGTACTGCTGGCCCCAGTAGAAGGTGGAGAAGTGGCCGTCGAGGAAGTGGCGCGCCATGAGCCCGGGCACGCCCTCGTCCGAGTCGAGCACGCCGGCGTCGGTGTGCAGCACCCACACGCGCATGGCGATCCCGGCGAGGGCCACGACGACGATGCCGATCACGACCAGCCGTCGATTCGTCGTGCGCGCGGCGCGGCGTCGGCGGAGCTCGCGATCGGTCGGTCGCTCGGGCGCGTCGGCACGGCGGGGAGATCCGCTCGGGCGCGCCACGGATCGAGATCCTACGGGACGCCGCGTTCCGGGACGCGGCGCCGTGGACGGCGCGACACCGGCGCGGCGAGCGACGACCGATAGCCTTCGTCGGCCATGTGGCGCCGCACGCTCCTCGTCGTCCCGACCCTCGGCTCGCTCCTCGGCCTCACCCTCGTGGTGCTGCCGACGGTGCAGGTCCCGAGCGCGACGACTCCCCCGCCGCCCCCGCAGGTCTCCAGCCAAGCGGTGACCGCGGCGAACCACACCGTCAACCCCGGCTGGTCCAAGGTCGTCGACGGCAGCGCCGATCTGGTCGGCGTCCGTTGGCAGGGGGACCCGGCCGCGACGTTCACCATCGAGACGCAGGACCAGCGCGGTCACTGGTCCGGCGCCGACCCCGTCGGCGTGCCCGACGGCGGTCCGGATCCGGGGACGCGCGAGGCGCTCCGGCGTCGGCCCGGCAACGTCTCGGAGCCGGTCTGGGTCGGCGACGCGAAGGCGGTGCGCATCCGCGTCGCGAACGGCTCCGCGCGTGACGTCGCGGTCGAGAAGGTGCAGGTGCCGCGCGCGACAGGCTCCGGCCGGCGTCGCGTCGGCCGCCGCGCCGCAACCCGCGATCATCACGCGAGCGCAATGGGGCGCGGACGAGAGCCTTCGACTCACGCAGTGTCCGGAAGGCCCCGACTACGACGCGACCGTCAAGCTCGCGATCGTGCACCACACCGGTGGCAGCAACAACTACGGACCGGGCGACTCCGCGGCGATCATGCGCGGCCTGTACGCCTACGCGGTGCGCACCCTCCAGTACTGCGACATGCACTACAACTTCCTGGTCGACAAGTACGGGCAGATCTTCGAGGGCCGGTACGGCGGCATCGCGTCGGCGGTCCACGGCGCACACTCGGTCGGATTCAACACCGACACGACCGGCATCGCCGCGATCGGGAACTTCCAGACCACGCCGGCACCGCCCGCGATGGTCGCTGCGATCGAGCGGCTGATCGCGTGGAAGTTCGACGTGCACGGCGTCGATCCGACGACACCGGTCACCTACGTGACGTTCGGCAACGACAAGTTCCCGGCCGGCACCGCGGTCACCGTCCCGCGGATCATCGGGCACCAGGACACGTGGTTCACCGATTGTCCCGGGCAGTACCTCGAGCCGCTGCTCCCGCAGATGCGCAGCGTCGTGACCTCGATCATGGCCGGCAACCGCTCGTGGAGCGCGTTCGCGTCGACGAGGCGCCGTCGATCGCGTCCGCGCCGGCGGCGGCGTCGTGGGCGCCGGACCGTCTCGACGTGTTCGCGGCCGGCTCGGGTGGGTCGCTCAGCCACAAGTGGTGGAACGGGCAGGCGTGGTCGGTCGGCTGGGAGAACCTCGGGCAGCCGTCGGGCGGCTTCACCGGTGGCCCGGCCGCGGTCTCGTGGGGGCCGGGTCGCGTCGACGTGTTCGCCAGGGGGACCGACGGCTCCCTCCGTCACCGATGGTGGAACGGCAGCGGCTGGGACGCGTGGGAGGACCTCGGCGGGAACCTCGCCTCCGCGCCCGCAGTCACGTCGTGGGGGACGAACCGCATCGACGTCTTCGCCCGCGCCACGAGCGGCGCGCTCCAACACAAGTGGTGGAACGGCACCGGCTGGTCGGGTTGGGAGTCGCTCGGTGGTGCCGTGGTGGGTGACCCCGCCGCCGTCGCGTGGGCACCGAACCGGGTCGACGTGTTCGTGCGCGGCACCGACAACGTCGCTGTGGCACCGCTGGTGGAACGGGGTCGGCTGGGGTGTCTGGGAGCCACTCGGGGGCGTGCTCAGCTCCGGGCCCGCCGCGGCGTCGTGGGCGCCGAACCGGCTCGACGTCTTCGTGCGCGGCTACCGACAACGCCCTCTACCACCGCTGGTGGAACGGCGTCGCGCTGGGGCGGCTTCGAGCCCCTCGGCGGCGGGCTCACCGCGAACCCGTGCCTCGGTCTCGAGGTCCTGGAACCGCGTCGACGTCTTCGTGCGCGGCACCGACAACGCGCTCTACCAGCGCTCCTGGGGCTGACCGGCCGGCACGAGCCGGCGGCAGGGCGGCCGTCGCCGCGCTCCGCGTCTCATCGTCCGGAACGCGCGAACACCACGCCCACCGTGCGCAGCAGGATCCCGACGTCGTGGCGGAGGCTCAGCGTGGCGACGTACTCGAGGTCGACGTCGGTGTGGAGGTGCATGAGGCCGTCGCCGCGCCGGGACACCTGCCAGCGGCCGGTGATGCCGGGTCGGACGAGATGCCGTTGACGCTGCCACGGCTCGTACCGCTCGACGACCTCCACGAGCTCGGGCCGCGGGCCGACGAGGCTCATGTCGCCCCGGACCACGTTCCACAGCTGAGGGAGCTCGTCGAGGCTCCATCTCCGGAGCTGACGACCGAGGCGCGTGTGGCGCGGATCCCGCTCGCTCTTGTGGGTCGTGCGGCGCTCGTCGATCACGGGACTTCGCGCTCGCCGTCGGTCCGGTCGCATGGTGCGGAACTTGAGCACGGAGAACGCGACGCCGCCGCGCCCGACTCGGGGTTGGCGGAACAACACCGGCGGACCCATCACGATCAGCACGGCCAGCGCGACGAGCGCCGCCAACGGCAGGAGGGCCACGAGGAGGCTCACTGCGACGACTCGGTCGACGACGGGCTTGCCGAGTCGTGCGTAGAACGACGTGGGCGGACCCGTGAGGGTCGAGATGCGCGACCCGTGGCCGCGGCGCGACGTCTCCCGGCCTCGACCGTCTCCGCGACGCCCATGCCGACGTTCTCGGCACCCGCAGGCCCGGACCTGTAGTCGCGGGACGGTCCGGACGCGAGGACGCGGCCGGCAGTGCCGGCCGCGTCCCAGGATTTCGGTGATGCTTCAGGTCAGGCGACGGCCCGACGACGTGACTGGCGCACGATCACCGCGCCGGCGAGGACCGCGCCGGCGCCGATCGCGGCGAGGCCGGTCACGTCGCCACCGGTGAACGGCAGCGTCGACGACTTGGTGGCGGTGTTGGCCTTGACCTCGGAGCCCGGGTCCGTCGGCGTGGGCGGCTTGCCCGGATCCGGGTACGCGAACGCCGCGGTCGGTGCGATCGCGACGAAAGCGATCCCACTGGCGACGGCGAGGCGCGTGGCCCGCTGCTTGAAACTCGGCTTGCTCACGTTGACCTCCACAGAATCCCGATCGGTGCCCGATCCGGGTTTGACCTTCGAGACCCCGCCCCAGAGTGCAAGGGATAGGAGACGACTGTACAGGGTGTCCACAGTGCCCACAACCCCCCAATACCGACAAATCGGTAGAACTTGATAGGTCGTTCGGATCGTTTCCGCAGGTCAGCCGCTCGCCGCGGTCCGGGCAGGGCGGTTGCGGGCTCACCAGGACAGGGTGTGGGGTCCGTCGTCGGACCAGCGCTGCGCGCCGGCCGAGTACCCGATCGCCGGGTACGCGCGCGCTCGGCACCACCTCGAGGTGCTCGGCGCCCTTCGGCACGGTGAACCGGAGGGTGAAGGTGGCGGCCTGACCCCGGAGCAGCGACATGTTCCCGGCGACGACCCTCGTGGTCTGGTCCGGCCCCGCCGCCACGATCTGCTCCACGCCGTCGAGACGGACGTTCCTGCTCGCGAACGGGGACGTTGACGTTCAGGATCCCCTTGTACTGCCCCGCGACGAACTCGGGGACGGAGTACGGGCCCTGGACGTACCGCGGCAGCCCGTCGGGCGCGAGGTTCGCGACGTGGATCTTCACCACCACCTCGGTGCCGTCGCCGACGGAGTGGTGGGTGATGTCGGCCGCCATGTGCAGGAACTGGTCGAGCTTGTTCCCGGCGCGGTTGTCCATCGAGATCATCAGACCGTCGCGGGGCAGCACGCCGGACACCCCGGCGGCGCGCCAGGCCCGCTGCTGCTCCGGCTCGGGCGACCAGAACATCACGTGCCGGCCGCGTGCGGCCGACCGGAGGTCGTCGACGAGGTCGGGAAGGTGCCAGCCGACCTGGTCGAGCTTGTCGACGATCGCGCGCGCGATGTCGCCGTTGCGCTCACGACGCTGCTCGTTGGCCGGGACGTCGCCGTCGGCGTTGGGGTTGTCCTTGGCGTAGTCGACGTACTGCTGCAGCAGGATCTCGTGCACGATGTTGTCGGCGTCGATCTGCTTGCCCTGCACCTCGACCGGTCCCGAGACCTTCACGAGGGCCTTGAGCGCGATCGGATCGAGCGCGATGACACCGTCGACGTCCTCACCGGTCTTCGCCTTCCACATCTGTGCGGCGAGCGCGCCGGTCACGTCGAACTGTGGCGACATCGCCAGGTAGCGCCAGTCCTGGGTCGGGTTCACCCACCCCCACCGCGCCGCGTAGTCGCCGGTCGGGGCCACGACCCCCGGCAGCAGCGCCAGATCGGTGACCGACGTCATCGAGCCCAGCGAGAACTTGCCGTCCTGCACCGACAGCACGCCCGCCGAGAGCAGCATGCCGGAGCCGGAGCGCATCTCCGAGTTGTTCGCCGCCACCAGCAGGTACTTCGACGGCCCCAAGGCCATCTGGTGGATTCCCACCGACGCGTCGCGGACGTCCGCCATCGCGCGCTGTGCCTTGTGCAGCTGACGGGCGAACTTGGTGCGGGCCGACGCGAGGGGCCCGATCAGGGCGTTGCCGGGTCCGAGCCCGACGCCGCGCAGGGTGTGCGCGGCCTCGGCTCCGATCTCGCCGAGTCGCGCGAGCAGCGCGATCCGCTCCGGGCCCGTCTTCGCAGTGACGTCGAGCTCCTTGGTCGACTGCTCCATCGCGTGCACCCCGACGTCGACCACGGTCGATGCCCCGCCGGTGAGGGCACGGACCGACCGCACCTGGCGTCCGAGGACGGGAAGGATCTCGAAGGGCGTGACGAAGGGCGAGTCCGCGGCGTCCGAGGCGTCGGCGAACTCCCGTCGCGCGGCACGGAGCTGGCCGAGGCCCTTGCCGCGGATCAGCTCGGCCGGGTCGAGCGTGCGCTGGGCGGTCCGGAGCCGGTCGAGGCCCTCCTGCGCGTGGCGCCGGGCCTGCACGACCTGGACCACCGCCACGGCGCTCCAGACGACCACGACGACGAGCACCCCGACCACGATCCACCGGCCGCGACGCGAGCGGCGCGGCGCCCGGCGCGCCGAACCCTGCCCCGGCGCGTCCGACGTCACCATTGGATGGTACGGGTCCACCCCGTGCGTCTCGGCGCGCCCAGGGCCGGCCCTGAGGGGCCGAACCGGCCGAATGGGCCGTCGTCCCGTCCGCAGGAGCCGTTCGCGTGTCCCACGTCACCACTACCGTCGCCGCGGATGGACGACGACCTGCCGCGGGTCACGGCGCGCCAGCTGGCCCGCGCCGAGACGACCTGCCCGCGTCGACTCGCGCTCGACGTCGCGGGGCAGCGGGCGAACAAGCCGGCCGACCGTCAGTACCGCATCCTCAACCAGGTCGAGGCCGACGCCCGGCTCGCCCACGCCACGCTCGGTCGGGCCCGGCTCGACCACTTCCCCGGGACCGACGACCTGCTGCCCGAGGAGCGGCGGATCTACGAGGTGGCGGCCCGCTGGTACGTCGCGCAGTTCGGTGACCAGCCCATGGTGACCGCCGACGAGACCACCGACGCGTTCGAGACACGCGCGCCGCGCACCGGGGTGCGCCTCGTCGGGCCTGCGGGCCTCGCGCTGGAGGACGCCGTCGGCGGGCGCGAGCTCCGGCTCCTCTCACTCGACAACCCCGCCACCGAGGAGGTCCTCGACGCGCCGTCGACCCGCTTCGCGCTGCTGCGGCGCGCGCGGTGGACGATGCTCGGACCACTGCGGATCGTGCGCGCCGACCTGCTCGGCGGCTGGGCCCAGGCGGTCGACGTCGACGGCGCGCAGATCTGGGACCAGCTGCGGATGTGGCTCGAGGATCGCCTCGCGGTCGTACGCGAGCGCGCCGACCGCGCCGCGCCGCGCATCGGCTGGGAGTGCGCGCGTTGTCGCTACATCGCCGGCTGCCAGGCACTGCGGTGAGCAGGGAACGGCTGCTGGCGGACATCCCGAACGTGTCGCCGAGCGCACTCGACGACTGGGAGCGGTGCCCGCGGCTCTACCTGGACCGGCACCTTCTGCGCCTGCCCGAGAGCGACGCCGGGTACGCGGCGACGACCGGCAACCTCGTGCACGACCTGCTCCGCCACCTCCACGGCCAGGGCGACTGCCACGACGCGAGCCGTCGCGACGCGACGTTGGAGAACCACGGGCAGGCGCGCGACGGCGCCATCGGGGCGATGCTGGCTCGCCACGCCGACCGGTGCCCCGCGCCCGCACCGGCGCGCGGGCACGAGCTCGAGGTCGTGCGCGTGTCGCGGCGGGGTCCGGTCTGGATCGCCAGCGGTCGGCTCGACGCGGTGTGGGAGCACGACGGCATCCTCGACGTGCGCGACTACAAGACCGGGCTCCCACGCGACGGCTCACTCGCCGAGGACATCCGGGCGCGCACGCAGGCGTGGCTCGCCGCCCCGCTCGCCGGTGCTCTCCGACTGCGGGTGCGCTACGAGCACCTCGGCGTCGACGCCGGTGCGGATCCCGTGGAGTTCGAGCCGGACGCCGAGGACCTCGACCGGATCGAGGCCGAGATCACCACCATCGTCGACGCCATTCGGGATGCCGCCGCGCGCCACGAGTTCCCGGGCGTGAACGACGCCGAGCTGTGCCGGACGTGCCCGTACCGGTCGATCTGTCCGGACAGCGCCGCACCGGGGGACCCCACGTGGCCGCTCCCCGAGGTGGGCCCGACCTAGCCGGAGATCACTAGCGTCCTCCGCTCATGCCGATCGACCCCCGTACCCCCGTCATCGTCGGTGTCGGCCAGGCGCTCCAGCGCGTCGCGGACCCGAGTGCCGCCGCCGAGCCCGTCGACCTGCTCGCCGACGCCGCCCGCGTGGCGCTCGCCGACGCCGGCGCGACCCTGTCCATCGACACGGTCGCGATCGCCGAGATCATCTCGTGGCGCTACCCCGACCCCGGGGCGCTCCTCGCCCGTCGCCTCGGGATCGAGCCCCGCACGACGATCCTCACCACGACCGGCGGAAACAGCCCGCAGATGCTCGTGAACCGGCTCGGGGCCGCGATCCTCGCGGGCGAGCACGACGCCGTCCTCGTCGGGGGCGTCGAGTGCATGTACTCGCGCCGCCGGGCGCGCCGCATCGACCCGAAGGCGTGGCTCGACTGGACCCAGCCCGACGACCCGCCGTGCCCGAACGTCGTCGGCGACGCGCGGCCGGGCACCAGTCAGTACGAGATGGCCCACCGCGTGCTCGCGCCGACGCAGGTGTACCCGCTCTTCGAGACGGCACTCCGCGATGCGGCGGGTCGCGACGTCGATGCGCACCAACACGTCGTCGCGCAACTGTGGTCGCACCTCGCCGAGGTCGCGGCCGGCAACCCGTACGCCTGGTCGCCCACGGCGTACACCCCCGACGAGATCCGCGTGCCGGCGCCCGAGAACCGCCTCGCGTGCTTCCCGTACACGAAGCGGATGTGCGCCAACCTCGACGTCGACCAGGCCGCGGCGTTCGTCCTGTGCTCCTACGAGTCCGCGCGCGCGGCGGGGGTGGCCGACGACAGGATGGTGTTCCCCGTCGCCGGAGCCGACGCGCACGACCACTACTTCGTGAGCGAGCGGGCGTCGCTCGGCGCGTCGACCGCGATCGGCATCGCGGGCCGGGCCGCGCTCGATGCCGCGGGGCTCGCGCTCGACGACGTCGCCCGGTTCGACCTCTACTCGTGCTTCCCGTCCGCGGTGCAGCTCGCGCTCGGCTCGTTGGGGCTCGCGGGGCCCGACGGCGGCGACGACCGCGCGATCACGGTGACCGGCGGGCTCCCCTTCGCCGGCGGGCCCGGCAACAACTACGTGGGGCACTCGATCGCGGCGATGGTGGACGCCTGCCGGCAGGATCCCGGCTCGGTCGGTCTCGTCACCGCGCTCGGCTGGTACGCCACCAAGCACAGCGTCGGCCTCTACTCGGCCGCGCCGCCGGAGGCCGGCTTCCGGGCGGTCGATCCCGCGGAGACCCAACACGCGGTCGACGTCGGCCCCAGCCGCGAGCCGGCCGGGCTCGTCGACGGCGACGGTACGGTCGAGGCCACCTCCGTCGCGTTCGACCGCGACGGCGCGGCCACCATCGGCATCGTCAGCGTGCTGCTCCCCGACGGGCGCCGCGCCCTCGCGAATTGCTTCGACGCCGACGCCCTCGCGGCGATGTGCGTCGACGCCTGGGAGGGACGCACGGTGACCCTCCGCGTCGAGGGCGACGTCAACCTGCTGGTGACGTGACGCGAGTCAGCGCGCCCGCTTCCAGCCGTTCCAGTACGTGATCTCCTCCACGGGCCGTCGCGCCGCCGGCTTGAAATCGTCGCCGGTGAAGTAGGCGACGGGGATCAGCGCGGTCTGCGTCACACCCGCCGGGATGCCGAGGAGCTCGGCCGCCCGGTCCGCGTGCGGCAGGTGCAGCGTCGTGAACACCGACCCCAGCCCTCGGCTGCGCAGGGCGAGCTGGAAGCTCCACACCGCGGGGATGATCGACCCGTACGCACCGGCGGCCGCCCAGCTGGGGACGCCCTCGAGCTCGCCGTAGAGGCACGGGATCACGTGGACCGGCACCTCGTGCAGGACGTCGGCCAGGTACTTGGCGGAGTCCACCACGCGCTGCTGCTGGGCCGACGGCTCGCCGGCGTCGAGGCCCGCCGCGAGATACGGCGTCGCGACGTCCCGGTACAGCTCCGCCAACTGCATCCGCAACCCCGGGTCGGTGACCACGATCCACCGCCACCCCTGCGAGTTGCCGCCCGTCGGGGCCTGGATCGCGAGCCGCAGGCACTCCTCGACGACCTCGGGCTCCACCGGTCGGGCGAGGTCGAGGCGACGGCGCACCGAGCGGGTGGTGGTGAGGACGTGGTCGACGGACGCGAGGTCGATCGGCATGAGGCGCCTTCCGATTCCTGTGGGCACGCGGGCTAGCTTCGGCGCATCATGGCAGCCCCGGGATCCACGACGCCGCCGAGCCGCGCCTCGATGTTCTCGCGTGGATTCACGTTGCGCTGCGCACGTTGCGGATCGGGGCACCTGTTCAAGGGCTACTTCCGCATCGTGCCCGACTGCCCGCGCTGCGGCCTCCACTTCGAGCGGGAGCAGGGGTACTGGGCGGGCGCGCTCGCGATCAACATCGTCGCGGTCGGGGGCCTGTTCGCGATCGTGTTCGTCGCGTTGCTCATCGCGACGATCCCGGACGTGCCCGTGGCGCCGTTGCTGGCGATCCTCGTCCCGATCGCAGTGGTCGGACCGATCGTGTTCTACCCGTTCTCGAAGACCATCTGGGTGGCGGTCGACCTCGGATTCCTCCAGCGCCTGGACCGCAACGAACCTCGCACCTGACGCGTCGCCTGGCGTCGCCGCCCGAGCTCGTCGACGGTCGCGGCCGCCGGGATCGGGCCGGACGTGTCCTCACCGGCTCACACGTGTCGCGGCCGGGACACCAATCGTGGTGCTCGCGCCGTCAGGGCGACAGGTCGATGCGCAGGGTGAGCACTCCGTCGACGAACTCCCACGTGGCGTCGGCGAGCATCGCGAAGTCCTGGAAATCGAGTCGTGCCTGCTGCACGAACTGCTCGCGTTGCGGACCGGCGACCGGCGGCAACGGGCGCTCACGGACCGCCTCGGCCCGCGTGCGGAACCGCGCGAGCATCGCGTCGACATCGAGTTCGTCGTCGGCCATCGCCCGAATGTAGCGATCACCGTCAGGGCAACGCGCTGGTTCCGGCATCCGGGGGCGGCGCCAGCACTCCGACCGACGCGCCGCGTTCAGCCCGTCCGACGACGGGCGACGAGGGTGCGGATCCGGCCGGTCAGGTCGTGGCGCAGCAGCACCTCGGCGAACCCGGCGTCGCGGGCCAGTCCGGCGACGGCCTCACCCTGGTGCGGCGCGAGCTCGAGCACGAGGGTCCCTCCCGGGTCGAGCCAGCTCGGAGCCTCGGCGACGAGCCGCGCGAGCGCCTCCGTCCCGGACGGGCCGGCGACGAGCGCGTCAACGGGTTCCCAGTCCCGTACGACGGGCGGCAGCTCCTCGTCGGCCGCGACGTACGGAGGGTTCGAGACGACGAGGAGCAGCCCACCTCGGAGCGACTCCGGCAACGCGTCGAACCAGGAGCCTGCGGCGACCCGTACGCGTGCGGCCGTCGTCCCGGCGCCGGCGAGGTTCGCCCGCGCCACCGCCAGCGCGTCCTCGCTCGCGTCCGTGGCCCACACCTCCGCGTCGGGCAGCGCGGCCGCGAGCGCGAGCGCCATCGCACCGGAGCCCGTGCCGAGGTCGGCGACCGCATAGTGCGTGAGCGCGCCGGCCCACGGGTCGGCTCGGCCGACCCGTTCGCCGAGACGCTCGACCTCCGCGATGGCGTGCTGGACGACCGTCTCGGTCTCGGGACGCGGGATCAGCACCCGACGGTCGACCAGGAGGTCCAGCCCACAGAATCCCCACGAGCCGAGCACGTACTGCAGCGGCTCACCCGCGACCCGCCGGTCCAGGAGCGCTTCGAGCTCGACGGTGGCGCGCCGCGACGCGCGCCGGCCGCCTTCGACCACCTGCTCGGCCGCGTCCAGACCCGACACCTCCTCGAGCATCCAGCGCGACTCGGTGGCCGGGTCGTCGACGCCGCACGCCCGGAGCCGGGCTTCGGCGTCGCGTCGCAGGGTCTCCCAGGTGCGCGTCCCGGATGCCGCGTCGCTCACTCGCCGTCCTCGAGCTGGCGACGACGCTCCTCGGCCATGAGCTCGTCGGCGATGGGATCGAGATCACCCGCGAGCACACCGTCGAGGTGGTGGAGCGTCAGACCGATGCGGTGGTCGGTGACGCGGTTCTCCTTGAAGTTGTACGTACGGATCTTCTCGGACCGGCCGCCGCCGCCCACCTGACTGCGTCGGGTGTCGGCGAGCTCGGCCGCCTGACGCTCGTGCTCGATCTGGAGCAGTCGCGAGCGGAGGATCCGCATCGCCTTGTCCTTGTTCTGCAGCTGGCTCTTCTCGTCCTGGCACGTGACGACGAGCCCGGTGGGCTTGTGCGTGATGCGGATCGCGGAGTCGGTGGTGTTCACCGACTGGCCGCCCGGTCCGGTGGAGCGGTACGTGTCGATGTCGAGGTCGTTCGGGTCGACCTGGACGTCGACCTCCTCCGCCTCGGGCAGCACCGCGACCGTCGCCGCGCTGGTGTGCACCCGCCCCTGACTCTCGGTCACCGGCACCCGCTGCACCCGGTGCGGGCCGCCCTCGTGCTTGAAGTGCGCCCACGCGTCGGCACCGCGCACGACGAACGTGACGTCGCGGAACCCACCCATGTCCGACGGCTGGCTCGACAGCACCTCGGTCTTCCACCGGTGCCGCTCCGCCCACTGCGCGTACATGCGGAAGAGATCGCCGGCCCAGATGTTCGCCTCGTCGCCGCCCTCGGCGCCGCGAATCTCGACGATCACGTTCTTGCCCGCATTGGGGTCCTTCGGGACCAGCAGCTCCTTCAGCCGCGTCTCCAGCTCCTCGCGCCGAGTCTCCTTGTCGTCGATCTCGGAGCGCAGGTACTCCTTCATCTCCGGTTCGGTCTCGCCGGTGGCCATCTCGCGCGCCTCCGCGAGCTGCGCGCTCACCGCACGGTGCTCGCGGTAGACCTCGACGACCGGCGTCAGCTCCGCGATCCGTCGCCCCGCCTCGATCGCCGCCTGCTGGTCTCCCGCCGCGAACAGGTCGGCCTGCTGCGACTCCAGCTTCTCGAGCTCACGCGCGAGCTCCGCCACTCGATCGAACATGGAGAGGAAGCTACCCAGGCCGTCCACGAACCGGCCGACTCGAAACCGATCGCGGCATCCTCGGGCGTGAAAGTCCTACCGCGACGTCGTCATCGTGCGGCTCACGCCTCGCAGGCGGTAGTGGAGGAACACGAAGCCGCTGCCGAAGCGCCGCTCGTCCAACAGCTCGAGCTCGGCCCGGACACCGGTGGGCAGGGCGCGCTTGCCCCCGCCCACGACGACCGGCGCGAGGAGCAGATGGCACTCGTCGACGAGTCCCTCGGTGATCGCCTGGCCGGCGAGCTGCGGCCCGCCGATCGAGATGTCCGACGTCGAGCTCTCCTTCAGCCGCCTGATGGTCGCGACGTCGAGCTCGCGCTCGATCCGCGTGCGCTCGCTCGAAACCGTCGGGAGCGTCCGGGAGTAGACGACCTTCTCGGCGGCACGCCAGATCTCCCCGAAGTCCCTGGCCACCGGAGCCTGATCGTCGTCCGTCTCCCAGTAGACCATCGTCTCGTACATGCGCCGGCCGTACAGATACGTGCCGACGGGCCGCTCGAGGTCGTTGACGAATGCGTGCACCTCCTCGTCCGGCGCCGCCCACTCGAACCGGCCATGCTCGTCCTCGGTGAAGCCATCGAGCGAAGCAATCGCCGAATAGATCAGGTTCGCCATCGAGAACCCCCTCGCGCGGTCGCGACCATCATCGCGTCCGCGGACGCGCTCGCTCAGCCGATGAGGTCGCGCATCTGGTCGCCGCCCGCGGCCGACTGCTCGGCGAACTGGTCGAGCCAGGCGTGGAAGTCGTCGGAGCCGGAGCGGTCGGCCATGAGCCGGGGGATCGCCGGGAACGAGTAGTCGGGCGTCGGCAACGGCGGGTGGTCCGATGCCGGCTTGCGCGCCAGGAGCAGGTCGCTCATGCGCCGGGTGCGCGCCGCCCGCGCGTCGGCGGCGGCCGGCTCCCGATCCTTGAACTCGCCCAGCACCTCGCGCCCGAACAGCTCGAGGCTCTCCATGATGTGCTCGTGGCGGTTCTTGCCCGCCTGGGCGGTGAAGATCACCTGGTCGACGCCCGCCTCCTCGTACCGCCGCAGGTACTCGCGCACCTGGTCGGGCGTGCCGACCGCACCCCGCAGACCCGCCGTGCCCTCGTCGACGATCTTCGCGCCGAGCCGATCCTCGTTGACCGCTGCGGCCGCGACCGCCTCCGGGTCGAATCCCTGCTCCGTGCGACGCTGCTCGTACTCCGACCACACGTCGGTGACGCCGGGCCGGTGCCGGCCGAACACGTAGTAGTGCGCGAGCGAGTACCCGAAGAAGTTCGCGCCGGCGATGCCACGCGCGAGCGCGGTCTCCTCGTCCTCGTGGCACATGAACGTGGTCACGCACGCGACCTCGCTGTTGACCGCGTCGCCGATCGGGACGCCGTCGCGCTCCATCGTCGCGTGGTAGTCGTCGACCCACTGGCGCGCTTCCTCGGGGTCCACGAACGCGAACGCCAGCGCCCCGATCCCCTTCTGGGCCGCGAGCAGGATCGTGTCCCTCCGGCTGCAGGCCACCCACACCGGCGGGTGCGGCCGTTGCGCGGGCTTGGGGACGACGTTGCGGGGCGGCATCGTGACGTGCGGGCCGGCGTGGCCGGTGAACGGGGTCTCGGCCAGGCACCGCAGCGCGACGCGCAGCCCCTCCTCCCACATCTCGCGCTTCACGGTGGGGTCGATGAGGAAGCCCCCGAGCTCGGCCTCGGAGCTCGACTCGCCCGTCCCGAAGTCGACGCGACCGTTCGACACGAGGTCCAGCATCGCGATCCGCTCGGCGATGCGCGCGGGATGATTGAACGGTGGTGGCGTCTGCACGATGCCGTGTCCGAGCCGGATGCGCTTCGTCCGCTGCGACGCGGCCGCGAGGAACACCTCCGGCGCGCTCGAGTGGGAGTACTCCTCCAGGAAGTGGTGCTCGACCTCCCAGACGTAGTCGATGCCGAGCGCGTCGGCGAGCTCGATCTGCTCGAGCGCGTCCTGGATGAGCTGCTGCTCGCTCCCCTCCTCCCACGGGCGGGGGTGCTGGTGCTCGTAGAACACCCCGAACTTCACGCTGCGGCCTCCCCGACGACGGACGCCAGCGACTCGTACTCGGCGAAGAGGTCGTCGCGGTCGGTCCGGTCCCGAACCGCGTGCTCGAGCTCGGCGCGCGCCAGGCGCTGGTTGTTCGCCCGGCGCTCGCCGGTCGACTCGGCCAGCCCGCGCGCCCACAGCGTCTCGATCACTCCGGTCCCCGCCAGCACCCCGCCCGACGTGGTGACGAAGTCGCGGTCGCGCATCTCGCTCAACGTGGTGCGGAGGTACTCGACGTGGGGGGACTCGTCCTGGCGGATGTACGACACGAGCCGCGCCGCCTCACCCCCGCCCGCCACCAGGTCGTCGTCGGCGAGCAGCTCCTCGGCCCACGCGAAGAGGTGCGCGGCCGAGATCTCCACGAGCAGGAGGTTCACCATGCGCCCGATGAGCGCCTCGATCTCCATCGGCAGCTCGGGGAAGACACGGGCCGCCTCTTGGCGCGCGCGGATCTCCTCCGGCGTCGGCGCCGGCGCGCCGGGGGCCGAGGTCACGCCGAGGCGGAACAGCATCAACTCCGTGAGGTCCTCGACCTCCGGGTCCTCGAACGCGATGTCCCGTGCGAGGAACCACATGTCCCTGTGCCCGAACTCGTCGCCCCAACCGGCTTCGTCGCGCGCCTGCGCCTCGAACATGCCCGGAAGGTGCGCGAGCGTCGTCCCGTCGACCGGGTCCGCGAAGTACGACTGGGCGTCCTCGAGGTTCCACAGGCGCATCGCCCCGCCGAATCCCTCGACGGTGCCGATGCGCGTGAGCGCGGACATGATCGGCTCGCGCACGCCCCGTTCGAGGAGCAGTCGGGACTGCGCGACGTTCGGCGCCGGCGCCGGCCACGCGTCGAGCCCGGCGTCGAGCAGGTCGGTGCCGAAGTCGGCGCGGTGACGCGCCTGCCACGCGGCGATCGCGTCGTTGCGGAACCGGCTCCGCGGCGACAGGTAGCGGCCGCTGCCGTCGAGGCCTCCGTGGCACCGCCGACCCGCGACGACGAGCGGCTCGAGACCCGGCGACTCGGCCAGCAACTCCTCGTCGGTCCAGCGCAGCTGCATGTCGGCTCCTCTCGTGCGGTACCCCGCCGAGGGTATACTCGCCGGTATACCACCGGCAACCACGACCACCGCGGCGGGGACCCGACCCCAGACCGCACCCCTCGGGCGCGCCGACCGGCGGCTGGCGATCCTCGCCGGTGCGGCGTCGGCCTTCGCCGACCGCGGGTTCGCCGCGACCTCGATGGAGGAGATCGCGGCGGCGTCGGGCATCACGAAGCTCATCGTCTACCGGCACTTCGACTCCAAGGAATCGCTGTACCGCGCCGTGCTCGCCCAGGTGCAGCAGCGGCTGTCCGAGGAGTTGAGCGCCCAGCTCGCCGACGGCCCCGAGGGCATCGCCCGGTCGATGCTCGTGGTGGCACGCGAGCAGCCCGACGGTGTGCGCCTGCTGTGGCGCCACGCCTCGCGTGAGCCCCAGTTCGCGGAGTACAGCGAGGAGCTCCGGGCCCGGGCGCTCGCCGTCTCCCGCACGCTGCTCGAGCCCTACGTCGACGCGCCGATGCGCGAATGGGCCGCGCAGACGAGCGTCGGCTACTGGGTGGAGGCGGTCCTCGCCTGGCTGGACGCGGGCGACCCGGCCCTCGACGATCAGTTCGTCACCTACGCCGCGGGCGCGCTCCGCGCGGCGGTCGCGTCGTGGAGCTGGCGCGACCGGCCACAGCTGAGGCGAGGAGCCGAGGCACACCGCGCCCCTTCGGGAGCCGGAGTCGAGGACCGCTGGTCGCGCGAACTCGACGAACGCCCGGGTGCCTCGGGATGTGGCGGAGACGCCGAAATCACGCCGCGACGCGGGCGTCGACCTCTTCGGTCTGCTCCACCGTGAACACGGCCCGCAGGGACGCGATCGCGACCTCGAGCTGATCGAGGGTCGGCTCACGGGTCGTGAGCCGCTGCAGTGCGAGGCCGGGGACCATCGCCCGCTGCACCCAGCGCTTGTCCATGTGCTTCGCGGCCAACCGGATCATCTCGTAGGCGATGCCCGCGATGACCGGGATCAGGACGATGCGGCTGAGGATCAGGTACGGCAGCGCCGGTCGACCGATCACCGAGTACACGACGATCGCGAGCACCAGCACCGTCAGCAGGAAGTTGGTGCCGCACCGGACGTGCGCGGTGGTGAACCGCTGCGCCGACTCCGGCGTGAGCGGCACGTCGTTCTCGTACGCGGCGATCGCCTTGTGCTCGGCACCGTGGTACTGGAAGACCTTGCGGATCTCCTTCATCCGCCCGATGAGCAGCAGATAGCCGAGGAAGATCCCGAGCACCATCGCACCCTCGAGCGCGTGGAACGCGACGCCGTCGAGCCCGAGCGCACCGCCCAAGCCGCGCGCGCCGAGTGCGGGCAGCAGGATGAAGATGCCGAGGAAGAGGGTCATCGAGATCGCGATCGTCACGCCCATCGCTCGGCCCGACAGCCGATCCTCCTCCGGGATCTGGAGGTTGCCCGACCAGGTGAGCGCGCGCATGCCGAGCCCCATCGACTCGGCGAGGTTCACGACCCCGCGCACGAGCGGGACCTTCGCCCAGCGGTCACCCCAGCCGGGCACGTCGTGGACGTCGACCACGATCTCGCCGTCGGGGAGTCGCGCTGCGACGGCCCAGCGGCGCTCGCCGCGCATCATGACGCCCTCGATGACGGCCTGGCCGCCCATCGCCCGAGGAGGAGCGGCCTCGCTCATGACGGACTAGGAGCGCTTCTTCGCGTACCGCTTGTTGAAGCGCTCGACGCGACCGCCGGTGTCCACGAGCTTCTGCTTGCCCGTGTAGAAGGGGTGGCACTCGGAGCACAGCTCCACGCGGAGCTCGCTCACGGTCGAGCGGGTCACGAACTCGTTGCCGCACGAGCAGTGGACCTTGCACTCGGTGTACGTGGGGTGGATGTCGGTCTTCATGATCCGTCCAGTCTAGGAAAAGCGTCCTCTACCGCCACAACGTCCCGGTATTCCCGGGCCGGGGGCCTCGACGTCACTGCCCCGGGGTGGGTGCCTTCGCGATCTCGGCGAGGAATTCGTCGTTCGACTTCGTGGTCTTGAGCTTGTCGATGAGCAGCTCGAGGCCCGGGGCCGAGGATCCCTCCTGGGCCAGGGCGTTGAGGACCCGGCGCAGCTTCCAGACCTGGTTGAGCTGGTCCCGGGTGAAGAGCAGCTCCTCGTGCCGGGTGCTCGACGCGTTGACGTCGATGGCCGGGAACAGCCGGCGCTCGGCGAGCTTGCGGTCGAGCTTGAGCTCCCAGTTCCCGGTGCCCTTGAACTCCTCGAAGATGTGCTCGTCCATCTTGGAGTTCGTGTCGACGAGCGCGGTCGCGATGATCGTGAGCGAGCCGCCCTCCTCGACGTTCCGGGCCGCACCGAAGAACCGCTTCGGCGGGTAGAGCGCGCCGGCGTCGATACCACCGGACATGATCCGGCCGGAGGCGGGGGCGGCGAGGTTGTACGCACGAGCCAACCGCGTGATGCCGTCGAGCAGGATCGTGACGTCCTTGCCCAGCTCGACGAGCCGCTTGGCCCGCTCGATCGTGAGCTCGGACACGTGGGTGTGCTCGTCCGACGGGCGGTCGAACGTCGAGGCGATCACCTCGCCCCGTTGCACGTGGCGCTTCATGTCGGTGACCTCTTCGGGCCGCTCGTCGACGAGCAGCACCATCAGGTGCACCTCGGGGTTGTTGTGCTCGATCGCCCCGACGATCTGCTTCATGATCGTGGTCTTGCCGACCTTCGGCGGCGACACGATGAGCCCGCGCTGACCCTTGCCGATCGGCGACAGGAGGTCGACGATCCGGCCGGTGAGCAGCGTCGGGTCCTCGAGCAGCTCGAGCTTGAGCGGCTCGTCCGGGAACAGCGGCGTGAGATCCTCGAAGCGCGGCCGGTTCTTGGCCGCGTCGGGCGTCATCGCGTTGATCTCGTCGACCCGCAGCAGCGCCGGGTACTTCTCGTTGCTCGCGGGCGGACGGGTCTGACCCTTGACGAAGTCGCCCTTGCGCAGGGCGAAGCGCCGCACCTGGGAGGCGGACACGTACACGTCGTTGCGCCCGGCGAGGTACCCGGTGGTGCGCAGGAAGCCGTAGCCCTCGTCGCGCAGGTCGAGCAGGCCCTGGATGTCGATCGGCTCGCCCGAGTACTGCTCGTTGCGCTCGTCGGGGATCCGGTCGCGCTCGTTGTTGGCCTGGTTGCCACCGCCACCGCCGCCACCACCAGCGTTGCGATCGCGACCGCGCCGACGGCGCCGTCGGCCGGTGCGGTTGCCCTCGCCGAAGGAGGCGCGCTCGTCCTCGGGGTCGACCGACGGCGCGTTGCGCGACTGGTCGTTGCGACGGGCGTCACCGCCACCGTCACGCGCCTGTGTTGCCGGGGCCGCGGTCTGCCGTGCCCTCGGTCTCGGTCGGGGCCGGCGCCGCCGACTCGGTCGGCGTGCTCGCCGACGCACCGGAGCGTCGCATGGGCCGGGGCGAGACGTCGGGCTCGTCGCCACCGGCGAGCGCGTCCTCCTCGGCGGCGAGGGCGGCGAGGTCGCCCTCGGACTCCAGCTCGGATGCCCGCTTGGAGCGCACGGCACGCCGGGCGGGGGCCGCCGGGGCCTCGGCGTCGTCGGCAGCAGGCGGGTCCGCCTTGGCGGTCTTGGTCGCCTTGGTGGCCCTGGTCGCCTTCCGGGTGCCGTTCGTGGCGCTCGGGGTGCCGTTGCCGGCGGCCCCACCGTTGCCGGACGCCGCCTCGAGGATCGCGTCCACGAGGTCGGCCTTCCGGAGGCGTGTGACCCCCTTGATGCCCATCGCGCCGGCGATGGCGTGGAGTTGCTCGCGGTCCTTGCCGTCGAGCATCGAGCGCTCGAGTTGCTGCTCGGCCATGTGGTTCGCTCCTTGGGTCGGGGGGACCGGGAGAAGGCCCGCTTCGGAACCGAATCGGGCTGCGCTACGGGCCCTGGCCTGGGAAGGTCCGGGTCCGGCGCGATGAAAAGGGACGTCCCGGGCGTCCGGTCCGGGGAAGCACCCTGCGTGAGGCTGCCGCCACGAACGGAGGAGATCCGGGTGGAGAACCGACGCTCGCACGTCGCCGGACTCAACCGAGCGAGGATCCGCTCCGCTGGGGGTCCGGCGGGGTAGCGCCGATGGCCATCATAGGCGCTTCGTCAGACCGACGTGACCATCCTGGCCAAGAGGGTGTGGGCGGCGACCGCCGGGCAGTCGGCCGTGGCCGCCTCGGTGTACTCCCGCCCCACCACCTCCGACTCGCTGTCGTGGAGCAGGTAGGGCACCGGCTCGGAGGTGTGGGTCCCGAGCTCGACCGGGGTCGTGTGGTCCGGGAGCAGGAGGATCCGGAAGGGACCGAACGCCGGGAGGGCCTCGAGCAACGGCCCGATGATCTCGCGATCCCACGCCTCGAGCGCCGCCACCTTCTCGGCCGCGTCCTGCTGGTGACCGGCTTCGTCGGTGGCCTCCACGTGCAGCAGGAAGAAGTCGCGGTCGCCGAGCGAGTCGATGCACGCGATGCGCTGGGCGGCGTAGTCGTTGTCGAACCCCGCGGTCGCGCCGGGGACGTCGAGGACCTCGATGCCGGCGAGCACGCCGAGGCCCCGCACGAGGTCGACCGCGGACGTCAGCCGGCCGCTGACGCCGAACCGGTTGGTGAAGTCGGGCAGCTGCGGACGGCGACCCTGCCCCCACAGCCAGATCTGGGTCGCGATCGAACCGACCTCGGCCGCGGCCGCGGCCACCACCGGTCGGGACTCGTCCATGAGCGCTCGCAGACGGGCTGCGGCCGGGCCGGTGGGCCAGACCACAGGCTTGCCGGTGAGGTCGTGCGGCGGCACGCAGTCGGCGTCGGCCCAGTCCCCCGGCACCACGACGAGGTGGCGGTACTCCACGCCCGGATGGAAGCGCACGCCGTCGCGTCCGTCACCGAGCGCCGCGTCGAGTGCGGCGACGATCGGGTGGCTCTGCTCGCTCGAGACGTGCCCGGCGGCGAAGTCGACCATCGTGCCGTCGTCGCCGATCGTGACGAGGTTGCAGCGGTACGCGACCTCCTCGGGCGCGAGCTCGATGCCCATCGCCGCGGCCTCGATCGGCGCGCGGCCGGTGTGGAACACCTCGGGGTCGTAGCCGAGGATCGAGAGGTTGCCGACATCACTCCCCGGCGGCAGGCCGCCCGGGATCACGTTCGCCCGCCCGACCTCACTGCGCGTGGCCAGCGCCTGCAGGTTCGGCATCGCGGCCGCCTCGAGCGGTGTCCGGCCACCGAGCACCGCCACCGGCTCGTCGGCGCAGCCGTCGGGAACGAGCACGACATACTTCACGAGACTTCGGCCGCTCCGCTCGGACGACTCGGTCGCACACCGCGTCGGGACGCTCCGCGACGGCTCGCCTCCGCTCCGCTCCGGCTCGGTGTGATCACCACCCGATCGTAGGTGACCACCGGGCTCGGATCCGGCTCGGTACCTTGACCCGATGCCGCGTCGCCGTCGCCTCGCTCCTGCGCTCGTCGCGACGGCGCTGGTCGCGTCGGCGTGCGCCTCCGACGGCTCACGCGCGACGTCGTCGCGGTCGTCGAGCAGCACCTCGTCGAGCGGTCGTTCGCCGTCGAACTCTGCGGCACCGGACCCGCACCGGGCGCGCTTCAGGCTCACCGAGCTGGCCGCGGTCCGGGCACCGACCGCGATGTCCGTGCGCGCCGGGGACGAGACGCTCTACGTGACCGAGCAGGCGGGTCGCGTCCGCGCCATCCGGAACGGCGCGCTGGACCCGAACCCCGTCATCGACCTGAGCGACACGATCGCGTCGGGTGGCGAGCGCGGGTTGCTCGGGCTCGCCTTCTCCCCCGACGGCGCCACGCTGTACGTCGACTTCACCAACACGTCGGGCGACACCCGGGTCGCGGCGTACCCGATGAAGGCCGACGGGACCGCGGACCGGACCGCGGGGCGCGAGCTCCTCGCGATCGCGCAACCGGAACCGAACCACAACGGCGGCAACCTCCAGACCGGTCCCGACGGCATGCTCTGGATCGGTACCGGCGACGGCGGGGCCGCGGACGACGTCGGTCCGGGCCACGCGTCCGGCGGCAACGGCCAGTCGCTCGACACGCTGCTCGGCAAGCTGCTGCGCATCGACCCGACGCCGACGGCGAGCGCGTCGTACTCCATCCCGCCGGACAACCCGTTCGCCACGGGTGGCGGCCGACCGGAGATCTGGGCGTACGGGCTGCGCAACCCCTGGAAGTTCAGCTTCGACGCCGACACCGGCGCGCTCGTCATCGGCGACGTCGGGCAGAACCGAGTACGAGGAGATCGACTGGGTACCGGCCGCCACGAAGCCGCCGGTGAACTTCGGTTGGAACATCCGCGAGGGTCTGCACGAGCACCGGCAGGGCTCGACCTCGGGGCTCACCGATCCGGTGCTCGAGTACTCGCACGACGACGGTCGCTGCTCGATCAGCGGCGGCTACGTGTACCGGGGCACGAAGATCCCGGACCTGCGCGGGACGTACCTGTACTCCGACAATTGCGACGGCAAGATCCGCGGGACGTCCGTGGGTGCCGGCGTGACGTCCGAGGAGATCGACTTCGGGCTGCACGCGACCGGCGTGTCCGGGTTCGGTCAGGACCACGCGAAGGAGCTGTACGTCCTGTCGCTCACCGACGGCGTCTACCGCATCGACCCCGCCTGATCGGCGTCTCCGCTCCGATACGTCGACCGCGGCCGCGTCGGGACGCTCCGACGCGGCTCGCCTCCGCTGCGCTCCGGCTCGGGTTGCAGCAAGCGACGACCGAACCGAGGGCTACTTCTCCGCGCGCTTGACGATGAGACCGGCGACCTTGCGCGTGACCACCGACGGCGCCGCGCCGCTGAACCCGGCCGTCACGCGGTTGAGACCGCCGGGGACGCACACGGCGCGACCCTTGTCGAACGCGGTCAGCGTGTGCGCGACCACCGTCGTCGCGTCCTGCCACAGGAAGTCGGGCACCTCACTCGAGTCGATGCCCGCGCGTTGCTGGAACTCGGTGCGGGTGAAGCCCGGGCACAGGACCATGCAGTTCACGCCCGAACCCCGCAGCTCCTCGTGCACCGCCTGACTGAGGCTGCTCACGAACGCCTTCGTCGCACCGTAGGTCGCGTTGAGCGGCGTCGGCTGGTATCCGGCGAGCGACGCCACGTTGATCACGCCGCCGCGACCGCGCGTGACCATTCCCGGCAGCGCGGCGTGGGTCAGCCGCGCCACGGCCACGACGTTGAGTCCGATCTCGGAGATCTCGCGACTGATCGGGAGCTCGTGGAAGCGACCGACCGTGCCGAACCCGGCGTTGTTGACGAGGAGATCGATCGGACGCGCCTCGTCGACGACGCGCGCCTCGGCCGCGGCGATGCCCGCGCCCACCGAGAGGTCGGCGGTCACCACCTCCACCGCCGCACCGTGCGCGGCGTCGATCTCCTTCGCGAGCGCGTCGAGCCGCGCGGTGTCGCGGGCGACGGCGACGAGGTCGTACCCCCGACCCGCCAGCGTCTCGGCGAACGCGTGGCCGATGCCGGCGGACGCGCCGGTGATCATGGCAACCGGTCTGGACGTGGCGGGTCGTGACATGCGTGGGGCCTCCCTGGACGGACCGCGGAGTGTCGCGCGTCGCCCCGCCCCCCGCCCGGTCGGACGCCTACAAGCCGAGCTCGGCGGTGACCGCGTCGAGGTCGGCCGCCACGGGGGCACCGATGGCGACCTCGTCGATCGCGCGCTGCGGGTCCTTCAGGCCGTGTCCCGTCACCGTGCACACCACCTGCTCACCCGCTTCGACGAGGCCCGCGGCGTGGGCGCGCAGCAACCCGGCCACCGAGGCGGCCGAGGCCGGCTCGACGAAGACACCCTCCGTCGCGGCGAGCAGCCGGTAGGCCGCGAGGATCTCGTCGTCACTCACCATGTCGATCGCGCCGCCGGACTCGTCGCGCGCCGCGATCGCACCGTCCCAGCTGGCGGGGTTCCCGATGCGGATGGCGGTGGCGAGCGTCTCCGGATGGAGGACCGGCTCGCCGAGGACGAGCGGCGCCGCGCCCTGCGCCTGCCAGCCGAGCATGCGCGGCCGGCGCGTGGCGCGGCCGAGCGTCTCGTACTCGGCGTAGCCCTTCCAGTACGCGGTGATGTTCCCGGCGTTGCCCACCGGCAGGCAGTGCACGTCCGGCGCGTTCCCGAGCGCCTCGACGATCTCGAACGACGCCGTCTTCTGCCCTTCGATGCGGAAGGGATTGATCGAGTTGACGACTGACACGCCGTCGACGTCGCCGAGCGCGCGCACGACGTCGAGCGCCTGGTCGAAGTTGCCGCGGATCTGCACGACCTGCGCGCCGTGGATCAGCGCCTGGGCGAGCTTGCCGAGCGCGATCTTGCCCTCGGGGATGACGACGCCACAGGTGATCCCCGCCCGTGCCGCGTACGCGGCCGCGCTCGCGGACGTGTTGCCCGTGGACGCGCAGACCACGACCTTCGCGCCCTCCTCGACGGCCTTGGTGATCGCCATCGTCATCCCGCGGTCCTTGAACGAACCGGTGGGATTGGCGCCCTCCACCTTCAGGTGGACGTCGAGCCCGAGCCGCTCCGACAGACGCACCGCGGGCACGAGCGGCGTGTCTCCCTCGAGGAGGGTGATCACCGGTGTGGTCTCGGTGACCGGCAGGTGCTCGCGGTAGGCCTCGATGAGGCCGGGCCACGGCCGGCGGAGCTCGCTCATCGGTACCCGCTCATGCCCCGAGGACGCGCAGGATCGAGCCGACCCGATGCACCGCGCCGACGTCGCGCAGGCCGTGGATCGTCGCCCGCAGGTCCGCCTCGCGTGCGGTGTGGGTGATGAAGATGAGGCGCGCCTCGCTGCCGATGCCCGACTGCTGCATCGACTCGATCGACACGCCGTGGGCACCGAACTGCTCGGCGATCGTGGCCAGCACCCCCGGCTGATCGGCGACCTCGAGCTGCAGGTAGAACTGGCTCTCGACCTCGTCGATGGGCCGGATCGGCTTGCGGGCAAGTGTCCCCACCGTGGCGCCCCGTGCGCCGCTCGCGAGGTTCTTCGCCGCGTCGATGACGTCGCCGAGCACGGCGCTCGCCGTCGGCTCGCCCCCGGCGCCGCGTCCGTAGAACATCAGCTGGCCGACCGCGTCCGCCTCGATGAACAGGGCGTTGAACGAGTCCCGTACCGACGCGAGGGGGTGCGAGTCCGGGATCATCGTCGGGTGCACGCGTACCGCGACCCCGCTGTCGGTCTCGTCCGCGATCGCGAGCAGCTTCACCGCGTACCCCAGCTCGGCGGCCGACGCGATGTCGGCGTCGGTGATCCCGCTGATCCCCTCGCGGTACACGTCGCCCGCGACGACGCGCGCGCCGAACGCGATCGACGCGATGATCGCGGTCTTGGCCGCAGCGTCGAAGCCCTCGACGTCGGCCGTGGGATCCCGCTCGGCGTACCCGAGGCCCTGCGCCTCGGCCAGTGCGTCGCTGAACGACGCGCCCGACTCCGCCATGCGGCTGAGGATGTAGTTGGTCGTGCCGTTCACGATGCCGAGCACGCGCCGGATGCGATCGCCCGCCAGCGACTCGCGCAGCGGACGCATGAGCGGGATGCCACCGGCCACCGACGCCTCGAAGAGGAGGTCGACGCCCGCGCCCTCCGCAGTCTCGAACAGGTCGCGCCCGACGTTCGCGAGCAGCTCCTTGTTGGCGGTCACGACGGGCTTGCCCGCCTTCAACGCCTCGATGATGAGCTCGCGTGCGGGCTCGATGCCGCCGATGACCTCGACCACGACGTCGACGTCGTCGGCCACGACGACGGCGGCCGCGTCGTGGGTGAACACCGACGCCGGCAGGGGGACGTCGCGCTCGAGCGCGAGGTTGCGCACCGCGACGCGTGTCACCGTGAGCCGGATACCCGTGCGCGCCTCGATCTCACCGCCGTGCGCGCCGATCTGGCGGACCAGCGCCGAGCCGACGTGACCGCAACCGAGCAGCCCGACGTTCACCGTGCGTGAACTCATCTCGCCCCTTCCTGGCCGAACCTCGAGTTTCGCACCTCATCCATCGGCAGGCGCGTCCAATCGCACGAGGTCCTCGTAGGTCTCCCGCCGCACCACGATCCGTGCGGTCCCGTCGCGCACGAACACCACCGCCGGGCGGGGCACCTTGTTGTAGTTGCTCGCCATCGACACGCCGTACGCACCGGTCACGGGGGTCACGAGCAGGTCCCCGACCGCGACGTCGGCCGGCAGCCGCGCGTCCGAGATGATGACGTCGCCCTGCTCGCAGTGCTTGCCCGCGACCGCGACGCGTCGCGGTCGGGGCGCGTCCGGGCGGTCGGCGAGGAACGCCTCGTAGCCGGCGCCGTAGAGGACCGGGCGCGGGTTGTCGCTCATCCCCCCGTCGACCGCGACGTAGGTGCGGCCGTCCGGGATCGCCTTCACCGTGCCCACGCGGTACAGCGTGATCCCCGCGACCGCCGCGATCGACCGCCCGGGCTCGACCATGACGCGCCGTGGACCGAGGCCGGTGCGCAACGCCGCCGCGTACTCGGCGATGGAGGGGTCCGGATCGGTGGCGAGGTAGCGGGCACCGAGTCCGCCGCCGAGGTCGACGAGCGGGATCTCGACGCCGGTCGCGCGCTCGCACTCGTCGGCGAAGCGAGCCACGACGCCGGCTGCCTGCGCGTACGAGTCGAGGCGGAAGACCTGGGACCCGATGTGCGCGTGGATCCCTCCGAAGCGCACCACGCGTGAGGCGGCCACTCGCGCGACGGCGTCGGCCGCGGCGCCGGTGGAGACGGTGAACCCGAACTTCGAGTCGTCGGTGCCGGTCTGGATGAACTCGTGCGTGTGGGCCTCGACCCCGGGCGTGACCCGCACGAGGACCTCGCCCGGGAAGCCGATGCGCTCGAGCCGATCGAGCTCGTCGAGGGAGTCGGCCACGATGCGTCCCACCCCCGCGTCGCGTGCCATCTCGATCTCGCCGTCACTCTTGTTGTTGCCGTGCATCACGAGACGAGCGGATGGGAAGCCGGCATGCAGCGCGACGTGCAGCTCCCCGCCGGTGGCGACGTCGAGGTGCAGGCCCTCCTCCGCGACCAGCCGGGCCATCGCGGTGCAGAGGAACGCCTTGCCCGCGTAGGCGACGTTCTCGGCACCGAACTGCTCGACGTACGCCCGGCACCGGCGGCGCAGGTGGGCCTCGTCGTACACGAAGAGCGGCGTGCCGTACTCGGCCGCCAGCGCGCCGAGATCGAGGTCCCGCAGCGCTTCCGGCACCAGCGTGCGGTCGAACGGGGCGTCGGGTGCGACCACGCCGGTCACGCGTCGACGTCGGCGTCGAGGCGCTCCATCACCTCTGGCGCGGTCACGCCGAGAATGGTGAGTGCGTCGGCGAGACCGATGCCCACCGCGGCCACCAGCCACAGCCGGGCCTGCGTGAGCGCGTCGTCGTCGGTGAGCACGCGACAGTCGCGGTAGAAGCCGTGGAACCGCGATGCGAAGTCGCGCACCCAGGTGGTGACGCGGTGCGGGGCGCGCAGCTCCGCCGCGTGCCGCAGCGTGTCGGGGTACTCCGCGAGCGCGCGGAGCAGGTCGAGCTCGCGCTCGTGGACGAGCACGCCGAGGTCGATCTCTGCGAGCGGCCGGCGCGTGACCCCGCTGTCCGCGGCGCGCCGGCCGATGGACGCAACCCGCGCGTGTGCGTACTGCACGTAGTACACGGGGTTCTCCATCGACTGCTGCGTCACGACGTCGAGATCGAAGGTCTGCGCGGTGTCGATCCCTTGCAACAGGAACGTGAGGCGCGCGACGTCGGGATCGACCTCGTCGAGGATGTCGGCGAGCGTGATGATCGTGCCGGCGCGACGCGACAGGCGCACGAGCTCACCGCCGCGCTCGAGTCGCACGAGCTGACCGAGGATCACCTCGGGCTCGGGCGCCGCCTCGGTGCCGATCCCCAGCGCGCGCATGCCGACCTGGAGCGACTTCACCTGACCGTGGTGGTCGGCGCCCCAGATGTCGATCAGGTGATCCCACCCCCGTGCGACCTTGTCGCGGTGGTACGCGAGGTCGTTGGCCAGGTAGGTGGTCGATCCGTTGGCACGCACCAGCACGCGGTCGCGCTGGTCGCCGAGCGCCTCGGACGCCAACCACTCGGCGCCGTCCGCTTCGAACGTGTGCCCGGCGCGACGCAGATCGTCGAGCACGGCGGCCACGGCGCCGGAGTCGTGCAACGACTGCTCGGAGAACCACGTGTCGAAGCGCACACCGATCCGTTCGAGGTCGTCACGGATCCCCTGCACCGCCCGTCGCACACCCCACGCGCGGGCCTGCTCATCGGTGACGCCGTCACCGAGGTCGGCCCGCATCTCGCTCGCGAAGTCGACGAGGTACGCGCCCTGGTAGCCGTCCTCGGGCGGCTCACGCCCCTCGTAGCGGGCCATGAGCGACGCCGTGAACGTGTCCAGCTGACCACCGGCGTCGTTCAGGTAGTACTCGCGATGGACCGTCGCGCCCTGTGCGGCGAGGAGGTTCGCGATCGCGTCGCCCACCGCGACCCATCGACCGCCGCCGGCGTGCAACGGGCCCGTCGGGTTCACCGACACGAACTCCAGGTTGATGCGCGCGCCGGCGTACGTGTCACCGTGACCGAACTCCTCGCCGTCGGTCACCACCGTGGTGAGCACGTCGTGCAGCCACGTCGGCGCGAGGAAGAAGTTGACGAACCCGGGGCCCGCGATCTCGACGCGCTCCACGTGACGCGGCGGCGCCGCGGTCAGTGCGTCGACGAGTCGCGTCGCGACGTCGCGCGGCGACGTGCCGACCTGCTTCGCGAGCACGAGCGCCACGTTGGTCTGCCAGTCGCCGTGGTCCCGCGACTTCGTCGGTGTGACCTCGACGCCGTGGGGCGGCACGGGCAGGTCGGCCGCGGCCAGCGCCGACGTCAGAGCGGTGATGAGGTCGGCGGCGATCACGGGGCGTCGAGCATCCCACATCGGACGCGATGGACACGGGAGCGTTTCGAGGTCGATAAGGTGCGGTCCGTCGGCCGTGCGAACGCGATCGGTGGGCAGATAATCTGGACAAGCTTCCGGACCGGGCACACATCGTCCCGGGCGCGATTCCGGAGTGACGCGTAGGGGCGGCGGAGCGTGGTCGAGCGGCGCCGGTTGGGAGTGTGGTCGTGGCACGTCAAGGCGGACTCGGGCGCGGGCTCGCTTCGCTGCTGCCCGGTGACGCCGAGCCCCACCCGGTGGCCCATCTCCTCGCTCCGTATTCCGAGGTCACCGACGTGAGCAGCCTCGGCGTCGCGATGGTCGACGAGCTCGCGGGCAACGAGAGCGGCCTGGCGATCATCTACCACGCCCTGGATTCCCTGGTGGCCGAGCACGAGCTCGCCGACGCCGCCGTGGTGCTCGAGGAGCCCGGCGTCGGCCGGCAGATCTTCCGCGCCGGACGCAAGCCCCTCGACGACCCCGGGGGCGAGGCGCTGCTCGACGCTCCTCCCGGCCTCTACACGGACCCGGCGCTGCGCCCCGGCAGCGTGGACGCCTCGCTCGTCACCAGCCTCTGCGTCGTGGCGCTGCGCATGGAGATGCTGCGGTACGACTCCTGGCACGACGGCCTCACCGAGCTGTTCGACCGCCGCACCTTCGACCGCCTGCTCGAGATGTCGGTCGCTCGCAGCGTGCGCTACCGCTGGTCCTTCACCCTCGTGCTCGTCGACCTCGACGACCTGAAGGCGATCAACGACTCCGAGGGCCACCAGGAGGGCGACGCCGCGCTCCGGGCGCTCGGCGAGCGCTTCCAGCGCGTGCTCCGCTTCGGCGACAACGCGGCTCGGATCGGCGGCGACGAGTTCGCGCTGATCCTGCCGAGCACCGACCCCGACGACGTGCCCCCGCTCCTCGAGCGCATCGGTGCGTCGCAGGTGGGTGAACGCCCCTGTCCCCCGTTCTCCTACGGCGTCGCCCAGTGCCCGACCGAGGCGGAGTCCGCCGCCGAGCTCCTGGCCCTGGCCGACCGTCGGCTCTACGAGGCCAAGGCGGCCCGGCGCGAGGTGCGATGACCGTGTCCCGGACCCGGAACCTCGACGATCTCGAGCTCGAGCTGCGCAAGCTGCCCGGGGTCCGCGCCGCGGGCTTCACCGAGCGTGACGACCTGCTGGTCGTGCAGGTGCAGGTGACGGGAGGAACCCCGTCGCCCTCGCTCTCCCAGCAGGCCGCCCGCATCGCGTACCGCCACGCCGACAAGCCGGTCGCGCTCGAGGTGGTGCGCTGGCGGACGGTCGAGGTACCCACGACCCCGCCGGCGGTCGCCGAGTCCAGCGCGCCCCCGGCACCGCCCGCGGTCACCGAGGACGCCGCAGCCCCGCACCCGCCGCGCGGCGACCGCGTCGCCCGCGTCCGCCTCCTCGCCGTCCTCACGTTCCCGGACACCGACGAGCTCGAGGTCCACCTCACCTACGAGGGCCGGCGGGTGATCGGGCGCGCCGCCGCGAGCACCGGGGTCCACGGGGCCGTCGGCGCGACCCTCGAGGGTCTGCGCAACTTCGCGCCGGAGCTGGGCGCCGATCTCCTCTGGGCCGAGGAGCTGGCCGGTCACGAGGCCGCGCACGCGTCGGTCGTCGCGTGCGCGCTGCAGGCCGGCGGCACGGTGGTGCTCGGGATCGCCGCCGGTGGCAGCCGCATCGAGGCCGCGGCGCGATCCGCGCTGCATGCGCTCAATCGCACGCTCGAGGACCGCCTGACCGCGTCCGTGTGAGCGCCGTCCTTCGGAGGCTCGTCGGGACCGCGTTGGTAGGCTCGGCGATTCCGCCCTCGTAGCTCAGCGGATAGAGCATCGGCCTCCGGAGCCGTGTGCGCAGGTTCGAGTCCTGCCGAGGGCGCGCCAGAGCCGATGCGAGCATCGGCGCCATCATCCCTGCGCTGAGCCGTGTGCGCAGGTTCGAGTCCTGCCGAGGGCGCTCCATGGCACACGAACCCAGGTCGCACCGTCGACGCATGCCCGTCGCGGTGCTCGCCGCCGTCGCGATCGCGGCCGTGCTCGTGACGCGCCGGTACCGCCGGCGCCGACGGCGCACACCGCCCGAACGCCCGCGCCGGGCTCCGCCACGTGTTCGTCATCGTCCTCGAGAACTACAAGGCCGAGGACGTCACCCCGACCGCCGCGCCCTACCTCGCGTCGCTCGCCGCGAAGGGCGTGAGCCTCGACGCGATGTACGGCGTCGACCACGCGAGCCTCACCAACTACATCGCGATGACGAGCGGCAACCCGCCGAACGCCAAGACGAGGGCCGACTGCTTCGCCTACGACTGCATCTTCGAGCCACCGGCCGACCGGAACCTCGGCGACCAGCTGGAAGCGCGCCACCGCGACTGGAAGGCCTACCTCGAGTCGATGCCGCGCCCCTGCACCCACCCGACGACCTCCGGACCGGTCGACCCCTACCTCGTGGGCTACGCCACCCGTCACAACCCGTTCGTGTACTACCGCGACGTCGTCGGACCGGACCTCGCCCGGGTGTCGCCGCGCTGTGCCGCTCACGACGTGCCGTACCCACAGCTCGCGAAGGACCTCGCGGCGAAGCGGGCACCCGCCTACGCGTTGATCGTGCCGGACACCTGCAACGACGCGCACGACCGGGGTGCGACGTGCGCGCTCCCGACCGCGGACAGGTGGCTCGCGGCGAACGTCCCCACGATCCTCACGTCGCACGACTTCCGGCGCCACGGCGCCCTGATCGTCACGTTCGACGAGTCCGAGGGCTCGGACGTCCGTGGCTGCTGCGACAACTCCTCGGGCGGGAAGATCGCCACGGTGGTGGTCTCGCCCTTCGTGACCCGGCCGGGCTCGCACTCCTCGACGCCGTACAACCACTACTCGGTGCTCCGCACGATCGAGAACGTGTTCGGGCTGGGGTGCCTCGGGCACGCCTGCGACGCGTCGATCGAGCCGTTCGGGCGCGACGTGTGGTCGGTCACCGCCCGGCACGCCTCCCACTGACGCCTCCCACTGACGCCGCCCACTGACGCCGCCCCACCGCAGGTTCCCGGTGGGTCCCGTGGCTCAGGTCGGGGCCCGGGAGCGCCGATGACCCCGGAGACACAGTCCCGGGAGATCCAGTGGCCTCGCGCCAACCATCGGAGCAGCGGAACCCGCCCACGCCTGGCCACCCGTACCGCGGGCCGGATCGTCGCGGCGTCGCCCGGTTCGTCATCCCCGCCCGCCCGCCCACGATCGCGCTCGCCGTGGCCGCCGTGGCGTGGATCCTCGTGGCGCCCCACGTGTCGGTCCACCTGTCGGCCACCGCGCTCGTCGAGCTCGACGCCGTCGCGTCCACGCTGGCGTTGATCGGCGGCGTCGGCTGCATCCTCCGCTGGCGACTCGACGGCATCGCGCGGGGCTGGTGGTGCGGCTGGGCGCTCCTCGCGATCGGCACGGGCCAGCTCGTGCTCGAGCCGGTGCGCGGGCCGGGCGCCATCGGCGTCGAGCTCGCCATGTTCATCATCGGCACGGTGCTCTTCGGCTGCGCGATCTTCGGTCCCGAGGTCGACGCCACGATCCGTCCGCTCACCACCATCGGGGTGGTGGCCGCAGGCGTCGCCGTGTCCGTGATCCCCGCGCTGGCCGTCGGCGGATCGGAGGCGCGCGCACAGACTGCGTTCGCGGTCATCGGCGTGACGTGGTTGCTCGTCGCCCTCGGCGCGGCGATCCAGTCGCACCGCGGCTACCACGACGTCGAAGCCGGCTGGATCATCCCGGTCGCGGTCGCGCTCGGCCTCGCCGAGCTCGTGCCGGCCGCCGTCGACGGCGCGAGCAACGGGCTCGTCGCGGACCGATGGTTCGAGCTGGCGGCGATGGCGATGGCCGCGGTCGGCGCCATCGGCGGGCTCGTCCGCGCCGCGGTCCACCACCGCACCCGCGCGCTTCGGGAGCGGATCGAGTACGAACGTGAGGTCGCCAACCGCCGGCGCGTGGAGGAGTCGTTCGCCGACCGACTCCACGAGATGCGGTCCACGGTCGTCGCGATCGAAGGCGGGGTCGCGACGCTGCGCGCCGACGAGGAGCCCGCCTCCGAATCGACGCTGCGCGCCGCGCTCATCGCGGAGATCCGGCGCCTGCGGACCCTGGTGAACGAGGCACCGTCGGCGGCCGGGGTCGAGGCCTTCGACGTCGCCCTCACCATCGCGCCCACCATCGAGCTGCAGCGCGCCAACGGCCAGGACATCGCCTTCGGTGGCGACGGCGGGCGCACCGCGCTGGGCCGCCCCACCGAGGTCGCCCAGGTGCTCCACGGCCTGCTGACCAACGCGGCGAAGTACGCCCCGGGGTCACCGGTCCGGGTGACCCTCGCCCACGCGCTCGACGAGATCGCGATCCGCGTGTCCGACGACGGGCCCGGGATCGATCCCGAGTACTGGGACCAGGTCTTCGAGCGGGGATTCCGTCTCGATCCCGACGGCCGACCCGGGAGCGGCATCGGCCTCGCAGTGGCCCGCCGCATGATCCGCAGCCAGGACGGGGATCTGTGGGTCGAGTCGTCCCCGAGCGGCGGGGCCACGTTCGTGCTGTCGATTCCCGCGGCACCGGCCCTCAGGATCGTGCCCGGACACGCCGAAGGTATGGGGGAGCGTCCGACCGCTCCCTCGTCCCCTTCGTCGATCCAGGAGGCACGGTGACCGAGACCGCACTGCAGCACGGCCGCATCGACGCGGCCGTCGACGCGCGCGTGGCGATCGTGGAGGACCACGACCTGCTCGCGCAGTCGCTCGGCTACGCGCTCTCCAACCTGGGCATCCACGTGACGACGGTCGCGGACCTGCGCGCCGAGGCGGTCCTCGACACGCTGGAGTCCTGCGAGCTGGACCTCGTGCTGCTCGACTTCGATCTCGGCGACGCCGGGATCGGTCTCCACCTGGTTCGCCCCATCACCGACCTCGGCCTCCAGGTCGTCATGCTCACGGGCGAGACCAGCCCCATCGTGCTCGCCGAGTGCATCGAGGCCGGGGCGATCGGTGTCATCAGCAAGCGCGAGCCGTTCGAGCGGCTCATCGAGCAGGTGAGCGACGTGGTGTCGGGACGCAACATCCTGAGCGTCGGGACACGCGAGCTGCTCATGTCCGAGCTGCGCGCCCACCGCGCCCA
Source organism: uncultured Acidimicrobiia bacterium (assembly GCA_963756815.1). Classification (GTDB taxonomy): domain Bacteria; phylum Actinomycetota; class Acidimicrobiia; order IMCC26256; family JAENVU01; genus JAENVU01. The sequence goes on along the minus strand of CAVWPR010000048.1, from coordinate 36,012 downwards.
CGAGGGCGAGCGGCTCGCGCCGTTCTCCCGCCTGACGGTGCGGGAGTGCGAGGTGCTCCAGGACCTCATCGAGGGCAAGAACGCCGAGCGCATCGCCACGGAGAGCTTCGTCTCCGTCGCCACCGTCCGCTCGCACATCAAGTCGCTGCTCGCCAAGCTCGGCGTGAACAGCCAGCTCGCGGCGGTCGCCGCCGCCCAGCGCGCCGGCTGGATCTCCCCGCACACGCGCCCCGACACCCCGAGCTGACGCTTCCGCACCGGTGCGCCGGTCGGACGTCACACCGGCATTCCCGAATCTTGAGGATGCCCCCGACCGCTCCGTCGCCGATGCTGGCCTCCTGACCGCACGAGCACTCGGGTCCGTGCGGGGAAGGAGCGCGAGGACGCATGGGCGACGTGATGCTCGCGTGGTGGACCCGGACACGGGTGGCGGACACCGACGAGCTGGGGGCGACCGTGATCGAGCACCTGATGATCGTGGCGCTGTTCGTCGCCGCCGCCGTACTCGTCGCGACGCTGGGCGCGTCGCTCGCCGGAGACGTGATCTGAGGTGAACGACGACTCGACGGCCGACCTCGACCATGCGCGGCATGGGCTCCGCGTCGGACCTGCTCGCCGGCGTCGGCCCGCACGCCCCGCACGCGCGCGCGACTCGGTTCACGACCGGCTTCGACCCGCTCGACGACGTGCTCCACGGAGGGATCCGGGTGCAGGATCTCGTCGTGGTGGGCGGCCGCCCGGGAATCGGCAAGACCGTGATCTCCCTGCAATGGGCCCGGTGGATCGCGATGCAGGGCCAGACCGCCGTCTACGTCTGCTACGAGCACTCGCCGCACACGCTCCTCGGCCGGCTGCTGGCGCTCGAGCTGGGGTCACTCGCCCGCCCCGACGAGGTGGTGGAGCTGACCCGGTTGCGGCCCATCGCCCAGGAGGTCGCGCTCGGGGCGTCGCCGGTGAGCGCGCTGACCACGAGCCCGTTGGGCGAGGAGGCGTACCACCGCGTCCAGCAGTACGGCGCCCGCCTCCACCTGGTGCAGGGCTCCGGACTCCGCACCGGCATGGTCGAGCTCGCGCGCCTCGTCGGCGAGCATCGCGCCGGTCCGACCGCGCTCTTCGTCGACTACCTCCAGAAGATCCCGGTGCCGAGCGCGCCGCACGACGTCGACGCCCGCACGACCCTGCTCATGGAGCGACTCAAGGAGCTGGCGATGGTCACGGAGGTGGCGGTCGTCGCGGTCGCGGCCACCGACAAGGCGGGCCTGCGGGCCCGGCGCCTCCATCTGCACCACCTGCGCGGCTCGACGGCGCTCGCCCACGAGGCGGACATCGCGATCCTGATGAACGAGAAGGCCGTCGCGGTGTCGAAGGCCCACCTCGCGTTCGACCCCGTGCGGGCCGAGCAGTTCAAGCGCTGGGTGGTCCTGAGCGTCGAGAAGAACCGCGAGGGCGCGCCGGACCTGAACGTCGAGTTCCGCAAGGACCTGGCCAGCTACCGGTTCGACCCGGACGGCGGTTTCGTCACCGAATCGCTCGTGGACGCGCTGCTCGTGCAGGAGTGAGCGAGTCGTAGGCTCGCCGCATGGCTGAGCTCCATCCCATGCGGATCGGTGCCGATCGCGTGACGACCGGCGACGAGGCAGTGGTTCGGTCGCCGTTCGACGGCGCCGAGCTCGGACGGGTACCCGCCGGCGGTCCGGCCGAGGTGGACGCCGCCGTCGGAGCGGCGCGGCGCGGTGCGTCCGGAGCCGATGCCCGCACACCAGCGCGCCGCGATCCTCGACGCCGCGGCCGACCGGCTCGAAGCGCGTCGCGAGGAGTTCGCACGTTCGATCGCGGCCGAGGCGGCCAAGCCGCTGAAGACGGCGCGTGTCGAGGCCGCCCGGTCGGTCGGCACGTTCCGGTTCGCCGCGGTGGAAGCCCGCTCGCTCACGGGCGAGATGGTGCCGATGGACGCGAACGACGCCGGCGTCGGCAAGCTCGCGTTCACGCTCCGCATCCCGCGCGGCGTGGTCGGAGCGATCAGCCCCTTCAACTTCCCGCTCAACCTCGTGTCGCACAAGGTCGCACCGGCGATCGCCGCCGGCTGCCCGGTGGTGCTCAAGCCGGCGTCGCAGACCCCGCTCACCGCCCTGCTCCTCGCGTCCGTCCTGCTCGACGAGTGCGACCTGCCGCCCGGCTGGCTGAACGTCGTGACCGGTGGCGGGGGGAGCGTCGGCAACGCGCTCGTGGACCACGACGACGTCCCGTACATCACGTTCACCGGGTCGCCCGACGTCGGCTGGGGCATCAAGGCGCGGGCTCCGCGCAAGAAGGTCGGACTCGAGCTCGGGAACAACGCGCCCGGTCATCGTCGAGCCCGACGCCGACCTCGACCTGGCGGCCGCCAAGATCGTCGCCGGCGGGTACGGCTACTCGGGGCAGACCTGCATCTCGGTGCAGCGGGTGTACGCGCACGACACCATCCGTGACGAGCTCGTTGACCGCGTCGTCGCCGGCGTCGAGCAGCTCGTGGTCGGCGATCCTCTCGACGACGCGACCGACGTCTCGGCGCTCATCAACGAGAGCGAGCGCGACCGGATCGTCGAGTGGATCGACGAGGCCACCGGCGCCGGCGCGAAGGTCGCCACCGGCGGCGCCGTCCGTGACGGTGTCCTCGCACCCACGGTCCTGACCGGGGTGCTCCCCGACATGAAGGTCTGCTCGCAGGAGGTGTTCGGCCCACTCGTCGGCGTGCACGGCTACGCCGACGTCGGCACCGCGCTCTCCCTCGCGAACGACAGCCGGTACGGCCTGCAGGCCGCGATCTTCACCAACGATCTCCGCACCGCCCTGCGAGCCGCGCACGAGCTCGACTTCGGTGGCGTCACCGTCAACGAGATGCCCACCTTCCGGACCGACCAGATGCCCTACGGCGGCGTGAAGGACAGCGGCAACACGAAGGAAGGCCCGCACTACGCGGTGCGGGAGATGACCGAGGAGCGGCTCGTCGTCATCCAGCTCTGACGCCGGGACGGCCCGATCGCCTACGTTCGGCGCCCATGGGAGCACTGGACGGCAAGGTCGCACTGATCACCGGCGCGGGCTCGGGCATCGGGCGGGCGACCGCCGAGCGGTTCGCGGCCGAGGGCGCGCGCATCTGCGCGGTCGACTTCGACGACGAACCCGGCCGCGCGGTTGCCGACGCGCACGACGGCATCTACGTCCACGCCGACGCCGGGGACGCGGGCGAGGTCGCGGCGGCGTTCGACGCGTGCGAGCGCGAGCTCGGCGGGATCGACGTCGCGTATCTGAACGCCGGGATCGCGATCGGGGTGTCGGACATGACGGCGCTCACCGACGCCGAGTACCGCCGGATCATGCGGGTCAACGTCGACGGCGTCGTGTGGGGCACGCGCGCCGCCATTCCGGCGATGCAGCGCCGGGGCGGTGGCGCGATCGTCGCGACGAGCTCGCTCGCGGGGCTCATCCCGTTCGCGATGGACCCGATCTACGACCTGACCAAGCACGCGGTCGTGGGCTTCATCCGCAGTGTGGCGCCGACGCTCCGGGCGTCCGGCATCACCGCCAACACCGTGAACCCGGGCATGACCGACACCAACATCCTGAGCGCCGACGCCAAGGCGCTGTTCGCCGCCAACGACTTCCCGTTGATGCCCGCATCCCAGATCGCCGACGCCGTGCTCGCAATCGTCACCACCGGCCGCACCGGCGAGTGCTGGGTCTGCCAGCCGGGTCGCGACCCCGAGCCGTACCGCTTCCACGACGTCCCCGGACCCCGCAGCGCCGGCGCGCAGGGCCGGCGGCCCCCCGTCACGCCCTGACGGACCGAGGGAATCCGCTGCCGGTCGCGCGGCCGACTGCCGGTAACCTCGTCCCGATGTCCGTGCCCCCGTCGCAGCCCTTCGTGCCCGAGGTCGTCCGCGCCCCGGGCGACGACGCCCCCACCGAGGTGGTCGATCCGTCCGGCGACGGCGGCCCGCCCGCGCCGAACGAGCCCGACGAGCAGGTTCTGCGGCCCACGAAGCTGATCCGCATCGCGTCGATGGTCCGCAACATGCTCGACGAGGTGCGCCGCGCACCGCTCGACGACGCGGGCCGCAAGGCCCTGCGCGAGATCTACGAGCGCTCGCTGCGCGAGCTCGACGACATCCTGTCGCCCGAGCTGCAGGCGGAGCTCGACAGCGTGGTCATCCCGTTCGGTGCGGAGACGCCGAGCGAGTCCGAGCTGCGGATCGCGCAGGCGCAGCTGGTCGGCTGGCTCGAAGGACTGTTCCACGGCATCCAGGCGACGCTGTTCACGCAGCAGGCGATGGCGCAGCAGCAGTTCGAGGAGATGCGCCGCCGGCAGGCGCTCCAGCTCGGACAGGGCGGCGAGCCCGGCGAGCGCCCACCCGGCGCGTACCTCTGAGCCGATGAGCGACACCCCCCGCACCGAGCACCCGTGGAGCCCGGGCTCCTGGCGCTCCCACGTCGCCGCGCAGCAGCCGGACTGGCCCGCGTCCGAGCTCGCCGCGGTCACCGACGAGCTCGCCACCGTGCCCCCGCTCGTGTTCGCCGGCGAGGCCCGTTCGCTCACCGAGTCGCTCGCGCTCGCCAGTGAGGGCAAGGCCTTCGTCCTGCAGGCGGGCGACTGCGCAGAGGCGTTCAGCGCGTTCTCGGCCAACGCGATCCGCGACAAGCTCAAGATCATCCTGCAGATGTCGGTGGTCCTCACCTACGGCACCGGGGTGCCGGTCGTGAAGGTCGGCCGGATCGCGGGCCAATTCGCGAAGCCGCGCTCGTCCCCCACCGAGACCCGCGACGGCGTCGAGCTCCCCACCTTCCGCGGCGACATGGTCAACGACTTCGCGTTCGACGCCGCGTCACGCGCCGCCGACCCCGCCCGGATGCTGCGCGGGTACCACCAGTCGGCCTCGACCCTGAACCTGCTGCGCGCGTTCACCAAGGGCGGCTATGCCGACCTCGCCCAGGTGCACGCGTGGAACCAGGACTTCGTGACGTCCTCGCCCGAGGGCCGGCGGTACGAGTCGTTGGCCGCGGAGATCGAGCGGGCGCTGCGCTTCATGGCCGCGAGCGGGATCGACCTCGACGCCGAGCTCCAGCTCCACCAGGTCGACTGCTACACGTCCCACGAGGCGCTCCTGCTCGACTACGAGGAGGCGCTCACCCGTCAGGACTCGATCACCGGCGACTGGTACGACTGCTCGGCCCACCTGCTCTGGATCGGTGACCGCACCCGTCAGCTCGACGGCGCGCACGTGGAGTTCCTCTCCGGTGTCGGCAACCCGCTCGGCGTGAAGATCGGACCCTCGGTCGACGCCGACGAAGTGGTCGCGCTCTGCAAGCGGTTGAACCCCGATGCCGCGCCGGGCCGGCTGATGCTCATCAGCCGGATGGGCGCCGATCACGTCTCCGAGCGGCTCCCGGCGATCGTCGAGGCGGTCCGCGACAGCGGGCAGCCGGTCGTGTGGGCGTGCGACCCGATGCACGGCAACACCTTCAGCCACTCCAGCGGGGTGAAGACCCGCCGGTTCGACGACGTCATGCGCGAGCTGCGCGGCTTCGTCGGCGTCTGCCACGCCGCGGGCGTCTGGCCGGGCGGCGTCCACGTCGAGCTCACCGGCGACGACGTCACCGAGTGCCTCGGCGGCACCGAGGCCGTGAACGACGCCGACCTCGAGTCGCGCTACGAGACGATGTGCGACCCGCGGCTCAACGCCCGCCAGTCGCTCGACCTCGCGTTCCAGACCGTCGAACTTCTCAGGGGTTGATCGAGCCCAGGCGGGTACCCTCCGGAGCGTGACCGACACCTTCGAGGATCTGGGCCCGAACTCCGGCCTCGTCGACGAGATGTACCGCCAGTACGTGGCGGATCCGGGATCGGTGGCCCCGTCGTGGCAGGAGTTCTTCTCCGACTACGTCCCGTCGGGCAGCGCCGCGGCACCCGCGCCGGCCCCCGCCCCGGCTCCGCCGCCGGCCCCTGCTCCCGCGCCGGTACGGCCGGCGTCGACGAACGGCGACGGCGCGGCACCGCTCGTGCTCGACGGCGAGGAGCCCAGGCCCATCCGCGGCGCGGCGGCGCGCATCGTCGAGAACATGGAGGCGAGCCTCGGCGTCCCGACCGCGACGTCGGTGCGCAACGTGCCGGCCAAGCTGCTCGAGGTCAACCGGCAGATCCTGAACAACCACCTGTCGCGCACGGGGCGGGGCAAGGTCAGCTTCACCCACCTCATCGCGTACGCCGCCGTCCAGGCGATCCGCCGGGTCCCGGCCATGAGCTCGGGCTACGGCGTCGAGAACGGCGCGCCGGTGGTGGTCCGCCACGAGCACGTGAATCTCGGGCTCGCGGTCGACGTCGCGAAGTCCGACGGCTCGCGCACGCTGCTCGTTCCCAACATCAAGGGCGCCGACACCGTCGACTTCGCCGGCTTCTTCGCCGCGTACGAGGACCTCATCCGCAAGGTGCGCGTCGGCGGGATCACCCCGGACGACTTCGCCGGGACCACGGCCACCATCACGAATCCGGGGACGATCGGGACCGTGCACTCCGTCCCCCGGCTGATGCCCGGCCAGGGATTCATCCTCGGTGTCGGCGCGATCGGGTATCCGGCCGAGTACGAGGGCGCCGACCCGCAGACGGTCGCCCGGCTCGGCATCAGCAAGGTGATCACGCTCACGAGCACCTACGACCACCGCGTGATCCAGGGCGCCGAGAGCGGCGAGTTCCTCCGGTCGATCCACGACCTCCTCCTCGGCGCCGACGAGTTCTACGACGACATCTTCGGCAGCTTCGGCGTCCCGTACGAGCCGGCCCGCTGGACCACCGACATCAGCCCGCTCGACGACGAGACGACGCACAACGAGAAGGTCGTGCACGTCCACCAGCTCATCAACATGTACCGGGTGCGCGGCCATCTCATCGCGAACCTCGACCCGCTCGGACGGCGCGAGCCCGACACCCACCCCGAGCTCGACATCAACCACCACGGCCTGAGCATCTGGGACCTCGACCGCGAGTTCCCCGTCGGCAGCCTCGGCGCCGGGCACCTCGGCGCCACGATGATGCCGCTGCGCGACATCCTCGGCGTGGTGCGTGACGCGTACGCGCGCACGGTCGGCGTCGAGTTCATGCACATCCAGGATCCGGAGCAGAAGGAGTGGATCCAGACGCGAGTGGAGGCGCCGACGGAGGGCGCGAGCCCGGAGGTCCAGCGCCGCATCCTCGACCGGCTCAACGCGGCGGAGGCCTTCGAGGCGTTCCTCGGGAAGAAGTACCTCGGGCAGAAGCGCTTCAGCCTCGAGGGTGCGGAGTCGCTCATCCCCATGCTCGACGCGCTGCTGTCGGCCGCCGCCGACGGAGGGATGAGCGAGGCGGTGCTCGGCACCGCGCACCGTGGCCGGCTCAACGTCCTCGTCAACACGGTCGGCAAGAGCTACAACCAGATCTTCCGCGAGTTCGAGGGCGCGCTCGACCCGTCGTCGGTCCAGGGCTCCGGCGACGTCAAGTACCACGTCGGCGCCACCGGTACGCACCGTGCCCCGTCCGGCGCCACGATCGGTCTCACCCTCGCGTCGAACCCGAGCCACCTCGAAGCGGTCGACCCGGTGGTCGAGGGCATGGCGCGCGCCACGGGCGACCGGCTCGACGACCAGGGACGCGGTCAGGTGCTCCCGATCCTCGTCCACGGCGACGCCGCGTTCGCCGGTCAGGGCGTGGTGGCCGAGACGCTCAACCTCAGCGAGGTCCCCGGCTACGAGGTCGGTGGGACCGTGCACATCGTGGTGAACAACCAGCTCGGGTTCACCACCGCGCCCGAGCTCGGACGCTCCGGCGTGTACGCGACCGACGTCGCCAAGATGGTGCAGGCGCCGATCTTCCACGTGAACGGCGATGATCCCGAGGCATGCGTACGCGTCGTGCGGCTCGCCTACGAGTTCCGCCAGGCGTTCCGCAAGGACGTCGTCGTCGACATGGTCTGCTACCGCAAGTACGGACACAACGAGGGTGACGAGCCTGCGTTCACCCAACCCCGGATGTACGAGCTGATCCGCGCACACCGCAGCGTGCGCAAGCTCTACACCGAGACGCTCGTGAACCGCGGCGACCTCACGCTCGCCCAGGCCGAGGAGACCCTCGACGACTTCTCCGCGCAGCTGGACAACGCGTTCGAGGAGACTCACCAATCGGGACCGCCCACCATCCCGGTGAACATCGTCGTGCCCGAGGAGGTCGAGACCGCGGTCGTCACCGGCGTGCCGCGCGACCGGCTGCGCCGGGTCGTCGATGCTCTCGTGACGTCACCCGACGACTTCCAGATGAACCCGAAGCTGGAGCGCATCCTGGCGACGCGTTCCACCGAGTTCGATGCCGACCACGTCGACTGGGCGCTGGCCGAGGCGCTCGCCTTCGGCTCCCTCGCGATGGAGGGCACGCCGGTCCGGCTCGCCGGCCAGGACACCCGGCGCGGGACCTTCAGCCAGCGGCACGGCGTGCTCGTCGACCGCGACACCGAGGCGGAGTACTGCCCACTCGGGCACGTCGACCCCGCGCAGGCGCCGGTGATGCTCTACGACACGGTGCTCTCCGAGTACGCCGCGCTCGGCTTCGAGTACGGCTACTCGGTGTCGGACCCGGATGCGTGGGTCGGCTGGGAGGCGCAGTTCGGCGACTTCATCAACGGCGCGCAGATCATCGTCGACCAGTTCGTCGTCGCCGCCGAGGACAAGTGGGGTCAGCAGTCGCGTCTCGCGCTGCTCCTCCCCCACGGCTTCGAGGGGCAGGGACCCGAGCACTCCAGCGCCCGACTCGAGCGCTTCCTCGCGCTCTGCGCCGAGAACAACCTCAGGGTCTGCTACCCGACCACCGCCGCGCAGTACTTCCACGTGCTGCGCCGCCAGATCCACGCGCCGTCGCGCAAGCCGCTCGTCTGCTTCACCCCGAAGAAGTACCTGCGGGTGCCCGCCACCCGATCCACGGTCGGCGAGCTCGAGCACGGCAGCTTCTGCGAGATCCTCGACGACCCTCGTCTCGCGGTGGCGCCGGGCGAGGTCCGGCGGGCGCTCCTGTGCACCGGCAAGGTCGCCCACGAGCTCATGGACCGACGCGACCAGCTCGGTGCGCCGGTCGTGGTCGTCCGGGTCGAGCAGCTGTATCCGTGGCCCGAGTCCCAGCTCGTCGAGCTCGCGGCGAAGTACCCGAACTGCGGACAGGTGTGGTGGGTGCAGGAGGAGCCGGCGAACATGGGCGCCTGGAACTACGTGCACGGGAAGCTGCATCGCATCCTGAGGGACCGCGCCCAGCTGCGCCACATCGCCCGGCCGCCGTCGCCGTCACCGGCGAGCGGGAGCTCGGCGGTCCACGACCGTGAGCAGGAGCAGCTGTTCCTCGACGCGTTCGCGGACGTGCTGACGCGGCTGAGCGGTCAGCGGGCGAGGAGGCGGTCCACCAGCGCGACGAGGTAGTCCTCGCCGGTCGGGTCACCGGTCACGAACACGCGCGTGAAGATCGCTCCGAAGAGCATGTCGGCGATCATCGCCGGGTCGGCGTCGGCCGCGAGCTCTCCGCGTTCGATGCCCCGCCGGATCAGGTCGTAGCCGGGCGCCCGGCGGGCGCGAACGAACTCGGCGTGCGCGCCGGCGAGCTCGTCGCTGCGAGCCTTCGACGCCAGCATCATCGGGATGGCACGCCCGATCGACGGACTCTGGAGCATGGCGAGATAGCTCCGCGCCATGTCGAGGAGGTCGGCCCGCAGCGATCCCGAGCCGACCGGGGCCCGCGCGCCCTCCTTGGCCCGCGCCAGCGCCGCCATCACCAGATCGAGCTTCGTCGGGTAGCGGCGGTAGATCGTCGTCTTGGCGACCCCGGCACCCGCCGCGACCCGCTCCACCGACAGCCCGTCGTACCCGAAGTCGCAGAACTGGTCGAGCGCCGCGTCGAGGATCGCGTCGTCGGCCTCCGCGCTGCGGGGACGCCCGGCCCGGACCGGGGTCGCGGTCATGTGAGCACGTCCTCGGTCGCGTTCGGGTCCGATGCGGACGCGATGCGGACCGACGCCGCTCGCGGCACCACCGGCATCGGCGCCGGCGTCGGCGCGGGCCCGTCGACCGCAGCACCACCCGGTGCCGCTCGGCCCGTGTCCGGCTCGGCGGCCCGTGCCGGCAGGAAGACGACCACGATGGCCACCGCCAGGACCAGCACGACGCCACCGACGATCGCGCCCCAGTGGAACGCGTCGACGAAGGCGGTGTTCGCGGCGGACTGCAACGACGCGGCGATCGCCTTCGCACCGGGGACGGCCTGCTGGCTCAGGTTGTCGGCCACCGCGTAGGCGCCACCGAGCGAGTTCTTGGCCGCGTCGACCGCGGCCTTCGGCGCCGGCTTGCCCACGAAGAAGTCGGCGATCTTGGAGCCGTACACGGACGACACGACACTGCCGACGATGGCGACACCGAGCGCGCCACCGACCTGACGGGTGGTGTCGTTCACCGCCGAGCCCACGCCGGCCTTGGCGAGGGGCAGGGAACCCATGACGGAGTCGGTCGCCGGCGCCATCACGAGACCCATGCCGGCGGCGAGGATCACGAGCCGCCACACGAGGTCGGGATACGAGGTGTCGACCTGCAGCCCGGTCATGGTGAAGAGCGCGACGGCGGCGAGGCCGAGGCCGGTCGCCACCGTGACCTTCGAGCCCACACGTTCGACGATTCGCGCGCTCGTCGGCGCCACGATCATCATCGTGATGGCGTAGGGCAGCAGCCGGACCCCCGAGGCGAGCGGCGAATAGCCGAGCGTGAACTGCATGTACTGGGTCAGCAGGAAGATGGACCCGAACATCGCGAAGAACGTGATGGTGATCGCAGCGTTCGCCGCGCTGAACCGGCGATTCTTGAAGAAGGTCACATCGAGCATCGGGTGGTCGCTGCGCCGCTCCCACCACACGAAGATGCCGAGCACCACGAGACCGAACCCGAGGATGCCGAGCGTGCTCGAGGACGTCCATCCGTCGCTCGGCGCCTCGATGAGCGCGTAGACGATCGAGATCAGGGCGACGATCGACAGGCCCGCGCCCACAGGGTCGAGCTTCGGCGCGCTGGGGTCCTTGCTCGTGGGGATGAGGATGAAGCCTGCGATGAGGCCGAACACGACGATGGGCAGGTTCACCAGGAAGATCGAGCCCCAGTAGAAGTGCGCGAGCAGGAAGCCGCCGGTGAGCGGCCCGATCGCCACGCCGATGCCGGCGGTGCCGGCCCACACGCCGATGGCACGACCGCGCTCTTGGGGCGGGAACACGTTCGTGATGATCGACAGCGTCGCCGGCATGATCGAGCGCGCCACCGATGCCCATGAACGCACGGGTCGCGATCAGCTGGTCGGCCGAGCCGGCGAACGCCGACGCGAGTGAGCCGAGCCCGAACAGGACGTAGCCCGCCTGCAGCGCCCCCCGCCGTCCGTAGCGGTCACCGAGCGCGCCCATGGTGAGGAGCAGCCCCGCGAACACCAGGGTGTACGAGTCGACCATCCACTGGACCTGGCTGTTCGACGCATCGAGGTCGCGGATGAGCGTCGGGATGGCGACGTTGAGGATGGAGTTGTCGAGGACGATGACGAGCAGGCTCGTGCACAGGACGACGAGGATCGCCCAGCGACGTTGGAAGGCCTTCTCCTGGATGGCGGCGGCGGTCGGCACTGGCACTCCTGGTGAATCGGGGTCCCGACAGTCTGCGGGATCCGATTACGAAACGCAACCGTTTCGTATCGAATGTGGCGGGCGTCTCGTTCGCCATCTCTCGCCGATGCTCACGGGCATGACCCCTGAGTTCGACGAGACGACGAGGCGGACCCAACCTGGAAGGGTCGATCGGCGACTGACGGGCATCAACGAGACTGCGACCTCCGTGGACGAGTTCGACGACTTCGTGCGTGACGCACGCACGAGGCTGGTCGGGCTGGCGTACTCGCTCACCGGCGACCGGGCAACGGCCGAGGACATCGCCCAGGACGCGCTCCTCGCGACGCACGGCGCGTGGTCCGACGTCTCCGCGCCCCTCGCCTACGCGCGCCGGACGCGTGGTCAACCTCGCGGCGACCCGGGTGCGGAGCGCGGGTCGCGAGCGGCGTGCCTTCCTCCGCTGGTTCGGTCGCGGCGATGCGTTCACCGAGCTCGACCCGGTCGACGCCGAGTTCTGGCTGGCGGTGGCCGCGCTCCCGCAACGCCAGCGGGAGGTCGATCGCGCTGCACTACGTCGAGGATCTCGCGATCGTCGACATCGCAGCGTCGTTGGAGATCGCACCCGGCTCGGTCAAGTCGGCGCTGCACGACGCACGACGTGCGCTCGCCCACACGCTCGGCCTCGAGCACGAGGAGGACCGATGACCGATTTCGAGACCCGGGCCCGAGCGGCCGGGCGCGCGATCCGCGATGCAGTGGACACCCCGTCCGACGAGCTCGCGCCGCGCCGGCAGCACCGCGGACCCGTCCGGGCGCTGCTCGTCGCGGCCGCCGTCGCGGTGATCGCCGCGATCGTGGGCACCACACTGGCCGTCCGCGACGAAGGCGCCGGCCCGGCATCGGACGTGACGACCTTCTGTGCGCAGGTCCAGCAGATGGTCACCACGCCGGTCGACGTCGTCAACGGCGAGCGCCAGCGATCCGAGCCCTCGCTCGAGTTCCTGCGCGACGCGCCCGAGGAGATCCGGCCCACCGCGCCTCGCGATCCTGCAGGCGCGCACCGACGCACCCGACGGCCAGCGTCCCGACCGAGGTCTCGCAGCGCTTCCTCTCCTGGTGGCAGCGGCGGTGCTACCCCGACGCGGCGACCCCGAACGGCGGGCCCGAGAACCAGCGGGACGCGCCCGTCCCGACGCCGGCAGGGCTGCGGGCGTGCGGCGCAACGAATTCGGTCATCGACACGCCGGAGCGTCTCGACGCGACCCTCGGGACGATCGCCGTCTACGGCGACCGGCGCCGGGCCGATCCGTACGACGGCCCGATGATCGGCATCGTGCGTTCCGTGCAGCAGCAGTACTACAGCGACGATCACGCACAGCCGTTCCCGATCGCCGGCCACCCGGACGCGGAGCTCATCGACGCGACCGGTCCGTACGGCAGCGCGATCGACGGGCTCGGCCCGGCCATCACGTGGAAGGACGACCGCGGCTTCGTGAGCGTCATCGGCCGCGGTTGGTCACGGGACCAGGCGGGCGAGCTCGCTGCAATCGCGACGCGCGTCACCGACGGGTCGGGCGGTGACGCGGTCAGCGACGCCGCACGCGATCACCTCTCGCCGCTCTACCGGGGCCCGGTCGGCGAGATCTACGTGCAGTATCGCGTCGAATGTGGCGCCGTCGACGTTCACGGCCTCGTACCAGGTCGGGACCGACGCGTCCCTGCAGCTCTCCGGCGACGTTCCGGGCGCCGGCGGAGTCGAGGCCACACGGTTCTTCGCCCGCGGTCTGCGACCGACGACGGTCGGCAGCCGATCCGTGCTCGAAGGCGTGCTCCCGGCCACCAACACCGTCGACGGAACGACGGTCCACGTCGTGGTCTGGAGCGACGGCGACGTGAGACTGATGCTGAAGCTCATTTCCGAGCCCGGGCGCGCGTCGACGGCTGCCGACCTCGACGCGTTCGTGCGGGCCACCCACCGACTCGACCGGTCCCAGTGGGAGCAGCTCCTCGACGACGGCACCGCCTGCCTGCTCAACGGTCGCGGCGAGTCCTCGTCCGCGAGCGGGTCGGGCTCGTCGACCGGATCGACGACGACGTCGCTCGGTTCCCGGGCGTCGACCGGTTCGAGCTCCACCAGTGCGACGACGGTGACGACGCTCGGCCGCTAGCTGAGGCGGCGGCGATCGCGGCCAGGGCCGCAGCGAGCGACTCGGCCGACGCGTTCGTCAACGGCAGCCGGACGTCAGGCGTGGGGATGCGGCCCTGGGCGTGGAGCACGGCCTTGAACACCGCCGGGTTGGGGTCGGCGAACATCGCCTGCACGACCGGGAGCAGCGTCTCGGCGAGCGCCCGACCCTCGTCGACCTTGCCCGCGAGCCCGCACTCGATCATCGAGACGAACTGCTCGGTGCACACGTGCGCCGACGCGCAGATCGTGCCGGAGCCGCCCATGAGCATCATCGGGAAGAGATACGCGTCCTCGCCGCCCAGCACCGCGAAGTCGGGCGGCGAGTCGCGCAGCAGCTCGAGCGTGTCGACCTCCAGGCCGGTGGCCTGCTTGATGCCGACGATGTTCGGGTGCGCGGCCGCCTCGAGCACGCCCGCGGCGGACAGGTGTCGGCCGGTGCGGAACGCCACGTTGTAGAGCACCACCGGCACCGGCGACGCGTCGGCGACCGCGCGGAAGTGCGCGACGATCCCGGCCTCCGACGGCCGGACGTAATAGGGCACGACGATCAGCACGGCCGAGAGGCCGGGCGTCCCGGCGAGCTCCGAAACGTTCGCGATCGTCGTCGCGGTGCTGTTGGTGCCGGCGCCGACGATGAGCTCGGCATCCCGCTCGACGCAGACGGCCGAGCACGCGTCGACGACCGCGCGCTTCTCCGCCGCAGTCAGCGCGGACGCCTCGCCGGTGGTGCCGAGCGGCACGAGCCCGGCGGCGCCGGCGTCGAGGTAGTGGTGCGCGAGCTCGACGATCGCTTCGAGGGCGACCGAGCCGTCGGCGGCGAACGGCGTGATCAACGGGAGGTAGGTGCCGCGGAGGCGGAGATCGGTCGGCATGCGGGCCAGGGTATCGGGGCGCCTTCGGTAGTGTCGCCCACAATGTCGGACGCGGTCACGGTCGTCCTGGTCCTGATCGCCGGCTTCTTCACCGGCGTCCTCTCGGGCATGTTCGGCGTCGGGGGCGCGGTGATCTCGACCCCCGCGATCCTCGCCCTCGGTGCCACGCCACTCCAGGCCGTCGGCAGCACGCTCCCCTCGATCATCCCCGGCGCGATCGCGGGAGGTGTCCGCTACGACCGTGAGGGGATGATCGACCACCGGGTCGCGTGGCGCACCGGGCGTCGCGGGAATGGCCTTCGCCGCGCTCGGCGCGGTCGCGTCGAAGGCGATCCCGGGCAAGGGCCACGTGCAGATGGTCCTCACCGCGTTGCTGCTCGGCTGGTTCGCGTTCCGCACCGCGCGCGGCTCCGACCCCGTGCACGAACGCGCCGATCACGAGCTGCGCCGGAGCCTCTGGCTGCTGATCGTGATCGGCGCGCTGGCCGGCAGCCTCTCCGGCTTCCTCGGCGTCGGCGGGGGGATCATCATGGTCCCCGCGTTCACCAACTGGGTCGGGCTGCCGCTGAAGCGGGCGATCGCGACGTCCCTGGTGTGCGTCGGCCTGCTGTGCATCCCCGGGATGATCACGCACCAGCTGCTCGGCGACATCGACTGGCTCTTCGCGCTCCCGC
Organism: uncultured Acidimicrobiia bacterium; assembly: GCA_963756815.1. Lineage (GTDB taxonomy): Bacteria > Actinomycetota > Acidimicrobiia > IMCC26256 > JAENVU01 > JAENVU01. Next base: position 20,609 of record CAVWPR010000048.1, on the reverse strand, counting down.
TGATGGTGACCGCGATCCCCGGCGCCCGCGTCGGCGCCCACCTCGCCATCCGTGCGTCCGAGCGCGTGCTGCGCATCACGGTCGGCAGTGTGCTCGGGACGATCGCCGTCGTGTACGGGGTGGTCGAGCTCGTCGCCGTCGCTGACGTCAGTCTGATCGGCTAGAGCCTCGTCGGGCGCACGGGCGAAGACCGCGTCGAGCATCGGCTCGGTGAGCTTGCCGGTGAACGTGTTCTGCTGGCTCGGATGGAAGCACCCGATGATCGTGGCGCGGGCCGTCGGGATCTCCACGCCGTGTGCGAACTTCGGACGGGGCCGGGGCAGCGCCACGCCCTCGCCGCGCAGGATCCCCCACAGTGCCTCGTACGCGAACGCGCCCAGTGTGACGATCACCTGCACGCGGTCGAGCAACGCGAGCTCGCGCACGAAGTACGGCAGGCAACGGTCGCGTTCCTCGCGCGCCGGCTTGTTGTCGGGCGGCGCACACCGGACTGCGGCGGCGACGTACGCGTCGGTGAGCTCGAGGCCGTCGTCGACGGCCACCGACGTCGGTTGATTCGCGAACCCGGCGCGGTGCATCGCCGCGAACAACCAGTCGCCCGAACGATCACCGGTGAAGACCCGTCCGGTGCGGTTGGCGCCGTGGGCGGCGGGCGCGAGGCCGAGCACGAGCACGCGGGCCGTCCGGGTCGCCGAAACCGGGCACCGGGCCGGCCCCAGTAGTCCTCGTCGCGGAACGCGGCGCGCTTCTCGCGGGCGACGAGCTCGCGCCACGCGACGAGGCGCGGGCAGGCCCGGCACGCAGTGATCTCACCGCTCAGAACTGGCCGAGGGAGTCGCGCGACACGGCCGATAGCCTGCCCCGTCGTGCGTGTCCTCCTCATCGTCAACGCCACCGCGTCGTCGGTGACGGCCCGCCGCCGGGTGATCATCCAGAAGGCGCTGGGGGCCGACCACGACCTCGAGGTGGTCGAGACGTCCCGTCGGGGCCACGCCGCCCGGCTCGCACGCGGCGCCGCGGCGGAGGGCGTGGAGGTGGTGGCGGTGCTCGCCGGCGACGGCACGCTCAACGAGGCGGCCGACGGCCTCGTGGGCACCGACACCGCGATCGCGCCGCTCCCTGGCGGCTCCACGAACGTCTACGCCCGCAGCCTCGGGATCCCGGACGACCCCGTCGAGGCGGCGGGCGAGCTCCTCGATGCCCTGGACCGCAAGTCGTTCAAGCGGATCGGCCTCGGCCGCATCGGCGACCGACACTTCCTGTTCCACTGCGGCATCGGATTCGACGCGGCCGTCGTCGAGGCGGTCGAGCGCCGTGCCGCGTTCAAGCGGTACGCCGCGCACCCGCTGTTCGTGATGGCCGCCTTCGACACCTGGCTGCGCACCTACGACCACTCGCGCGGCCGGTTCTCGGTCACGTTCCCCGATGGCGAGACGGTGCCCGACGCGACGTTCGCCATCGTCTCGAAGGTCAGCCCGTACACCTATCTCGGACACCGACCGATCACGGTTGCGCCGGCCGCGACCCTCGAGAGCGCTCTCAGCGTGACCGTCATCCGGTCCCGCCACGCGCCGAGCATGTTGAGCATCGCGGCCCGCGCGTTCCTCTCGCCGAAGGCCCTCCACCGCCAGCGCGACGTCGTCCACCGCGACGACGTGCACGCCGCGACCATCGCGTCGGAGGAACCCTTCCCGTACCAGGTCGACGGCGACTACCTCGGTGACGTCCGCCGGCTCGACATCGCGTACGTCCCCGACGCCCTGACGCTGGTCGCGCCGTGAGCACCGTGGTGTCGTCGGACGACGATCTCGCGCCGGCCGACGTCGATCCGGTCGTGACCGCCTCACTGCTGCGACGCGGCTTCCGTGTCCTCGCCCGCTTCGTCCGACTCAACCCGCTGCCCTTCTCGATCGCGATCGTGGGCGCGGTGATCTACGCGGCCGCGTCGGTTCTCGGCACGCTCGTGCTCGGTCGTGTGACCGACGAGGTGCTCACGCCGTCGTTCAACGGAGGCGGAGTCGCGGACTCGACGACCTGGTCGTGGGTCGTGCTGATCGTCGGCGTGTCGGTGCTGCGCGCCATCGGCACCGTGACCCGCCGCTACTTCGCCGGCAAGACCACGTGGCTCGGACAGGCCTGGCTGCGGAACTCGATCGCGGACCACTTCCTCGCGGTCCCGCTCGACTTCCACCGCGGCTCGTCCACCGGCGAGCTCCTCGCCCACGCCGACTCCGACGTCCTCGCCGCCACCGAGGTGGTGAACCCGCTCCCCTTCTCGACCGGGCTCATCGTGCTCATCATCTTCTCGGTCATCGCGCTCTTCGTCGTCGACCCGATCCTGGCGCTGGTGGGGCTCGTCCTCTTCCCGTTGATGGCGCTGCTCAACCGGTACTACACGCGCCGCGTCGAACGACCGGCCGCGGCGGTGCAGGCGCACGTGGGCGAGGTCTCCGGGATCGCCCACGAGAGCTTCGACGGCGCGCTGATGGTGAAATCGCTCGGACTCGAGGAGCACGAGGTCGACCGCCTCGCGGTCGCGGCCGACGAGCTGCGCAAGGAGCGCATCGAGGTCGGGCGCCTGCGTGCGTTCTTCGAGCCGGCGCTCGATGCGCTGCCGAACCTCGGGATCATCGCGATCCTCGCGGTCGGGAGCTGGCGGATCTCCGAGGGCGTGATCTCACCCGGCGACGTCGTGCAGGCGATGGCGCTGTTCACCCTGCTCGCGTTTCCCATGCGCGTCGTCGGCTTCCTGCTCGAGGAGCTTCCGCGCGCGGTCGTCGCCACCGCGCGCCTCGACCGCGTGCTCGCCGCCGACGTCGCGCCCGATCCTCACGACCATGAGCAGCCGCCGGCCAGTCCGGCCGAGGTCGAGGTGCGCGACGTCTCGTACTCGTACCCGACCGGCGAGCCGGTCCTCACCGACGTGAGCTTCGATCTCGCCGCGGGCGAGGTGGTCGCGCTCGTCGGCCCGACCGGCTGCGGCAAGAGCACGCTGTGTGAGCTCCTCGTGGGACTCGTCGCACCCGACACCGGGACGATCCGGGTCCACGGCCTCGCGCCCGACCGGCTCCGTCGCGACACGCGACGCGACCTCCTCGCGCTCGTCTTCCAGGAGTCGTTCGTCTTCGCCGACACCGTGCAGGAGAACGTCCTCGTCGGAACGGACCACGGCGTCGACCGGCTCGAGCACGCGCTCGAAGTCGCCCAGGCCACGCGGTTCGTCGCGGCGATGCCCGCCGGCACCCAGACGATCCTCGGCGAGCGAGGGGTGTCGGTGTCGGGCGGACAACGACAGCGGCTCGCGCTGGCGCGGGCCCTGGCCCGACGGCCGCAGCTGCTGGTGCTCGACGACGCCACGTCGGCCATCGACCCACGCGTCGAGGCGCTGATCCTCACGGCGCTCCGTGAGGAGCTGCGGATGACGACGCTCGTGGTCGCCCAACGTCGCTCGACGGTCGAGCTCGCCGACCGCATCATCCGGATGCAGGCCGGCCGCGTCGTCGCGAGCGGGACGCACGCGCAGCTCCTCGCCACCGACCCCGACTACGCCGCCATGCTCTCGGCCTACGACAGCGCCGTGCCCGGCGACTACGACGACGACTGATGGCCGACCCGATCACCTCCGAGCACGACGCTGCGCTGGACGCCCTGGCGGAGTACGCGCACGAGGCCGAGCTCGACGAGCTCGTCGACCGGTCACACGCGCACCGGGCACCCGCCCCCGAGCCCGACGACGGGGCCGACGAGGTCCGCCAGCCGTCCGGCGGTCTCGCGGTGCTGCGCAAGGGCGTCCGGGTGATGCCCGAGATCCGCGAGGGCATCGTCGTGAGCCTGCTCTTCGCGGTCGCGGTCGCGGCGGGCAAGCTGCTCATCCCGGTCGCGATCCAGCAGGTGCTCGACAAGGGCGTGCTGGGAACGGACGGATTCGACGGCGCGTTCGTCGCCCGAGCCTGCGCCGCGGCCGGGGTCGGGGTGATCGTGCTCATGGTGCTCTCGCGCATCACGTACCTGCGGCTCGTGCGCACCGCCGAGGGGGCGCTCTACTCGCTCCGGGTGCGCGTGTTCGAGCACATCCACCGGCTGAGCGTGGCCGAGCAGAACGAGACCAAGCGCGGCGTGCTCGTGGCGCGCGTGACGAGCGACATCGAGACCCTCGCCCGGTTCGTGAACTGGGGTGCGATCAGCTGGGTCGTGAACAGCGCGCTCGTCGTCGGAACGCTGGTCGTCATGTCGATCTACTCGTGGCAGCTCACGTTGATCACGATCGTCGTGTTCCTGCCGGTGATCCCGATCCTGCGCTTCCTGCAACGCCGACAGCTGATCGCCTACGACAAGGTCCGCACCTGCACCGGCGACATGCTCGCCGAGTTCTCCGAGACGATCACCGGCGCGGCCGCCGTGCGCGCGTACGGCCTCGAGGACCGTTCCCGCGTCCGCATGCGCGAACGCGTGCAGAACCTCTACCTCGCGCACCGCGAGGCCGGGCGCTACTTCGCGTTGATGTTCCCGGTCGGCGACTTCTTCGGGTCGGTGGCGCTCGCCGTGATCGTCGCGGTCGCGGCGTTCTCGGGCGTCGAGCTCGGACTCGATCTCGGTACGGTCGTCGCGTTCGCATTTCTCATGAACCTGCTGCTGTTCCCGATCGCGGAGATCAGCGAGATCATCGACCAGACCCAGACCGCGGTCGCCGGCTGGCGCAAGGTGCTCGACGTCCTCGACATCCCGATCGACGTCTCCGACGACCCCCACGGCACGACGCTGCCCGGCGGTGCGCTGCCGGTCGTGGCCGAGCACGTCGACTTCTCCTACCGCACCGGGCCTCCCGTCCTGCGCGACGTGAACGTGTCGATCCCCGCCGGCACCAACGTCGCGATCGTCGGCGAGACCGGCTCCGGCAAGACCACCTTCGCATCCATCCTCTGCCGGCTGGCCGACCCCACCGGCGGGCGCATCGTCGTCGGCGGCGAGGACCTCCGCGGGGTCACCGGCGAGTCGCGGCGGCGGGCGGTACGGCTCGTGCCCCAGGACGGCTTCCTCTTCGACACGACGATCCGGGAGAACGTGCGCGTCGGCCGACTCGGCGCCACCGATCGCGAGATCGAGCACGCCTTCGCGCAGCTCGGGCTCGACGACTGGGTGGAGCGGCTCCCCCTCGGGCTCGACACGGTGGTCGGCGAGCGGGGCGACGGCCTGTCCGTCGGCGAGCGGCAGCTGGTGGCGCTCGTGCGCGCGCACATCGCCGCGCCCGGGCTGCTCGTGCTCGACGAGGCGACGAGCGCGGTGGATCCCGAGACCGAGCGCGCGCTCACGACCGCGTTGCTGCGCGTGGCGCAGGGTGCCACGACGGTGAGCATCGCCCACCGGCTCTCGACCGCCGAGGCCGCCGACCTCGTGCTCGTCTTCGATGGCGGTCGCGTCGTGGAGCAGGGTCCGCACGCCGAGCTGGTCGCCGCGTCCGGCGTCTACGCCTCGCTGCACGCCAGCTGGGTCGGCGCGACGTCCTCCTCAACCCCGAGCCGCCGGGACACGGCACCGCCCACGCGCACCACCCCGACCTGACACTCCGGCCCAGCGAGCGGGCGACGGTGCGGCTCGGCCGCAACCCCGAGCCGCCGGGACACGGCACCGCCCACGCGCACCACCCCGACCTGACACTCCGGCTCAGCGAGCGGGCGCCGGTGCGGCTCGGCCTCAACCCCGAGCCGCCGGGACACGGCACCGCCCACGCGCACCACCCCGACCTGACACTCAGCGGCGCACCGCGAGGGTCGCGAGAAAGGGGCGGTGGTCCGAACCCACGGGATCCAGGTCCCGCACCTCCACGACGTCGATCGCCGGACCGACGAGCAGGTGGTCGAGCCGGGCCACGAACGTCGGCACCCAACGGGGCAGCGCCGGCGCCACTCCCCACGACGGCGCGAGCGAGCTCCCGACGATGTCGTGCGCGTCGCGGAACGGTGTACGCAGCAATGCCTCGTACGGCGGTTGCAGCGTGCCGGCGTTGAAGTCGCCCAGCGCGATCGTGGTGGGCCCGGCACCGTTCAACAGCTCGCGAAGTGCACGCAGCTGGCGCCGCCACGTTCGGAATCCGGCGCGACTGGTCGGCGCCTCGGGGTGCGCGGCGATCACGCGCAGCTCGCCGTCCGGGAGGGCGACCACGGCGTCGACCACACGCAGCGGACCCGCGTCGTGCAACCGTGCCGTCGCGAACGGGTACACCGAGAAGATCCCGGCCTCGTACTCACCGTGGAGCGGCTCGCGATGAATCCGGTGCGGGAACCGCTCGGTCCCGCCGCCCGCGTCGAGCACCGCGAGCAGCTGCGGCGTGAGCTCGGTGAGCACGAGCACGGCCGGTGCCGCGGCGAGCAGCTGGCGGACCGCGGCCTCGGGCTCCGGGTTGTCGAGGTACAGGTTGGCCAGCGCGACCGAGCACACGGTGGCCGCCGGTGGGGGCAACCGGTCGGGGCGCCGGCGCAGGATCTTCGGACCGACGACGACGCCGATCCCGACGACCACCGCGAACGCGATGACGGCGAGCCACCACGCCTCGGCCACCACCGCCGCCGCCGTCACCGAGACCGCCAGCACCGCCCACCACGGGAGCAGCAGCTGCAGCGCGGCCGTGACGCGGTCGTTGCACCATCCGGCGCGCTCGGCGGCCAGCGCATACGCGCCGGGCACGAGCAGCAGCGCGGACCAGTCGATCACGCCCCCGCCCGCCGATCAGGCGAGCGCGACGAGGACATCGGCCGGGTCGTCGGTGATCAGCGCGTCGACGCCCGCGGCCGCGAGCCGGACGACGTCGTCGGGATCGTTCACGGTCCAGGTGTGCACGACGATCCCCTCCGCATGGGCGCGCTCGGTGACCGTGCGCGCGGCGTCGTCGGCCAGGACCCCGAAGAACGGGTGCACCGCGCCGTGCCCGCTCCGCACCGCAGTCGCGATGGCCTCGGCCGGCGGCGGGTGGACCACGGTGAGGTACCCGGTCGGCACGGCCGGGTCCAGCCCGCGCACCCGGTCGATCGAGGGCAGGTGGAACGACGAGACGAGGACCCGGTCGCGGCCGTCCCTGGCCGCGAGCAGCTCGACCACGGCGGCCGCCACCGACTCCTCGGGGTCGAAGTCGAGATCCTTCGGGGAGTTCTTGATCTCGACGTTCACCAGCAGACCGAGGCACTCGTCGAGCACCTCGGCAAGGGTGGGGATCCAGGCGAAGGCGTCCCGGACCGCCTCGGCGTCGTGGTGCGCGATCACGCCGAAGCCCTCGATGTCGGCGTCGTGGTGGACCAGGAGCGCACCGTCACGGGTGCGGTGGACGTCGAGCTCCACACCGTCGGCACCCTCGTCCCGGGCCCGGGCGAAGGCCTCCAGGGTGTTCTCCCGGGCCCGGCGGGGCGAGCCCCGATGGCCGAGCACGAGCGGCCGCCGAGATGACATGGGCGTCAGCGTATTCGCACGGCACCTGCAAAAACGCAGGTCAGACCCCTTGCAACGCGTTCTCGTCGCCTCGTAGCGTGACGGCCGCTTCGAGGCTGCGGCCCGGAGACGCATCGGCCACAACGGGGTGGCCCAGACCGAAAGGCACGCAGTGACGCTGACCTGGGTTCGCACGCACGACTGGGACGCAGACGACTGGCGCTCCCGCTCCCTCTGCCGCGATTCCAACCCGGAGCTGTTCTTCCCGGTCGGCGCCACGGGAATCGCCCTCGACCAGATCGAGGCCGCGAAGGAGATCTGCGAGGTCTGCACCGTCAACCACGAGTGCCTCGAGTTCGCCCTCGCCACCAACCAGGAGGCGGGGGTCTGGGGCGGCACCACCGAGGACGAGCGCCGCAAGCTCCGCAAGACCTGGCTCGCCGACCAGAAGGCCTCCTAACCTTCCTCGAGGTCCCACCGCCGCCCGCGATGGCCGGGCGGAGCATCGTCACCGAGCGAGTTCGCTCCGAGGAGCGTCAGCGACGAGCAGCGTTGTCTGAGCGAATGACGGTGCCCGTGCCCTGCCGCCACGCAGCGGAGACGACACCCCCGCACTCAGCTCGGCTCCACCACCTGCACCGCGGCCGCCGTCGCCAACGGGATCCGTGCGTGGAACTTCGTGCCGATCCCGTCGTCTCCCGGCCCGACGTCGAGCGTCCCACCCAGCTCCCCCGTGACCAGCGCCTGGACGATCGACAGCCCCAACCCCTTGCCGGTGTCGAGATCGAACCCCGGCGCGAGGCCGACGCCGTCGTCCACGACGTCGACGTCGATCTCTCCGTCGGCCCGCTGGAGCCGCACCTGCACGGTCCCCGACATGGGCTCGTCGTCCTCGCGCGGGAAGGCGTGATCGACGGCGTTCTGCATCAGCTCGTTGAGCACGACCGCGAGGGGTGTCGCGAGCTCGCCCGGGAGCTCGCCCGCCTCGCCGACCACCTCGAACCGGAGCCCGCCGTCGCCGGTCGACACCGACTCCTCCACGACCCGCGTCAGCGGCTTCACGATCTGGCCGAAGTCGACGAACTCGCGCGCCTCGCGTGACAGCGTCTCGTGCACGATCGCGATCGAGCGGATGCGTCGCTCCGACTCCTGGATCGCGGTACGCGCCTCCTTCGAGTCGACCCGTCGCCCCTGGAGTCGGAGGAGCGACGCGATCGTCTGGAGGTTGTTCTTCACGCGGTGGTGGATCTCGCGGATCGTCGCGTCCTTCGACATGAGCATGCGGTCGCGGCGGCGGAGGTCGGTGACGTCGCGCAGCAGCACCAGCGCACCCGCCGACTTCCACTTGTCCATCAGTGGGATGACGCGCACGAGGACGGACGCCTCCTCGCGCTCCACCTCCTCGATCACGGGGAGCCGGCCGCGCACCGCGGTGTCGACGGCGGCCTCGTCGAAGCCGATCTCACCGAGGCGCACGCCCGAGGTGTACGCGTGGATGCCGAGCCGGTGCAGCGAGCTCACGGCGTTCGGGCTCGCGTACCGCATCCCGCCGTCGGCGTCGAGCACGATCACGCCGTCACCGGCGCGCGGGGCGCCCTCGATCTCGATCTCCTCCCGTGCGAAGGGGAACGTGCCCTCGGCCACCATGCCGGCCAGCAGGTCGTAGACCTCGAGGTAGTAGCGCTCGAGCTCGCCCGGCCGCCGCCCGGAGGTCGTGGGCGCCTCCCGCGTCAGGACCGCGATCTCGCGCCCCCGGAAGCGGACCGGCACGGTCTCGACCCGCACCCGCTCGCGTCCGCGCACCACCGTGGCCTCACCGTCGAGGATCTCGGCGTGTCGCCACGCGCGTGCGAGCGACGGCCGCTCGACCTCGTCGACCACCTCGCCGACGAGGTCGTGCACGTACAGCGTCTGCCCGGTGGTCGGCCGCACCTGCGCCAGGATCACGAACCGGTGGCCGTCCTCGTGGGCGACCGGCGCGAACAGCAGCAGGTCGGAGAACGACAGGTCGGCGAGGAGGCGCCACGACACCGCGAGGCGCTCCAGATGGGCCAGCGCGTCGCCGGTCAACTCGGTCCGCAGGATCGCGAGCTCGGGGAAGGCCGCCATCAGGCCCGCTCGGGCGCGTGCGGCGCAGCGCGCTCGGCGCCCGCTGCGCCCGCAGCCGCAGACCGCGTACTTCGCAGGGCGTCGCTCATGGGTCGAAGGGTACGCGCGAGTCCTCCGATCCGATGCACATGGGCTCGTAGGCTCGACGGCTGATGGCCCGCCGGCGCCTCGGAGGCAACTTCACCCGCCTCTGGACCGCGGGCACCGTGTCCAACCTCGGCGACGGCGTGGTGCTCGCGGCGGTACCCCTCCTCGCCGCGAGCCTGAGCGACTCACCCACCGTCGTCGCGCTGGTCGCGACGGCGGGGACCCTCCCCTGGCTCCTGTTCTCCCTCGTCGGCGGCGCGATCGCCGACCGCACCGATCGCCGCCGCACCATGAGCGTGGTCGACGGCATGCGCTTCGTGGCCGTGGGCGCGCTCGGCGTCGCGCTGCTCGCGGGGGTCGAGTCGATCGCACTGTTGGTCATCGTGAGCTTCGCCCTCGGCATGGCCGAGACCGTCTTCGACAACGCCTCGCAGGCGATCCTGCCGAGCCTCGTGCCCGACGACCTCCTCGAAGCCGCGAACGGCCGTCTCGAAGGCGCGCAGATCGTCACCAACCAGTTCGTCGGTCCGCCGCTCGGCGCGTGGCTCTTCGGTCTCGCGGTGTCGGCACCCTTCTTCCTCGACGCCGGTTCCTTCGCGTTCGCGGCGGTGCTCGTGCTCACGCTGCGCGGGTCGTTCCGGCCCGCCCGCTCGCTCGCAGGCACCACGATGCGGACCGACATCGCGGAAGGTGTCCGGTGGCTCGTGCGCCACCGGATCCTGCGGTCGCTCGCGATCGCCCTCGGCATCATCAACTTCGTCGGGATGGCCGCGATGGCAATCCTCGTGCTCTACGCGCGCGACGTCCTGCACCTCTCGCCGACGCAGTACGGCCTGCTGCTCGCCGCGGAGGCCGGCGGCGCCGTGCTCGGCTCGATGGTGGCCGCCCGGATCTCCGCCCGCATCGGTGCGGGCACGACCCTCGCGCTCGCGATCCTCGTGTCCGCCGGCTCGTTCTTCGTGCCGGTGCTCTGGGCCCAGCCGCTGGCGGTGGCGGCGTCACTCGCGGTGGGCGCGTTCGGAGGGCTCGTCTGGAACGTGATCACGGTGTCGATGCGGCAGTCGCTCGTCCCCGACGAGCTCCTCGGTCGCGTGAACAGTGCCTACCGGTTGGTCGGGTGGGGCACCATGCCGCTCGGCGCGCTCACCGGCGGCCTCGTCGCCAGCGCGTTCGGGCTCCGTGCGCCGTTCCTCGTGGCCGGGATCGTGGCCGCCCTGCTCGCACTGTGGATCGGCCTGACGATCACCAACCGCGGCATCGCCCGCGCCCGGCGGCGCGCGCTCGTCCAGCCGAACGCGTGACGCCGTCCGCAGCGCCGGCTACCCCGCGGCCCAGGCGATCGCGGCCGACTCGTCGGCGAGCGGGAACGTCTTCACGTCACCGGGGATCATCCACCCGAACATCCCCACGACGTGATGCACCCAGTCGTGGTCGGTGACGATCGCCACGCGCTTCCACTTCGAGGCATGACCGACGCCCAGCTTGGCGTCCTGCCACGTGGCGCCGGCGGAATAGCCGTCGAACTCGTCGCCGAGCACGTAGACGAAGCGGACCTCGTCCCGGTCCGCGATCATCGCGTCGACTGCCGGGCCGAGGATGTCCTCGTAGTCCGATGCCTCGACGTGGCCGACCGCTCGGAAGCCGAGCACGGTCTCGGGGGTCTCGATGCGCTGCAACATGGTTGTGTCCTCTCCTCGTCGCGTCCACGTGCGCGACGCGTCGGCTCAGTCGGGGGTGAGGTGACCGGCGATGCGGGCGAGGCCGCCGAGGTCGGCGATCTCGTCGGCGAACGTGGGGACGTCCACCACGACGTCGGGCCGGGTCCGCAGCTCGTGACGGAGCTCGTCCTCGCGGCGGGCGACGACGGCGAAGTTCTCGAACGCGGTGCCGATGGTCGTGAGGACGCGGGCCGCGGCGTCGACGTCGTCGGCCTCGCCGAGCGACCGCAGCCCGGCTGCGATCTGCGGCGCCTCGGCGCGCAGCTTCATCGCGGCGACCGCGCCGTCGGGACCGAAGATCGCGGACGGCAACGTCTTGTTCAACACCAGCGCGCCGAGGTGGAAGTCGCGCTTCACCAGCTCGTCGCAGAACTGCTCGCCTTCGCGCAACGGCGCGTCCTCGAGGGTCGTGACGACCACGAACGTCGTCCGCTTGTCGTGCAGCAACGCCTCGACCGCGCGCGACCGCTGAACGAAGCCCTCGTACATCGACTGGAAGTTGAGGAAGAACTCGGCGATGTCCTGGAGGAACTGACTGCCCAGGATGCGGTCGGCCATCGTGTAGAAGGGCTTGCTCGCCATCGTGATGATGCGGGCACCCCGCTTGCCGCCCACCCGATAGGGCGCGGTGAGCCAGCGGAGCAGACGGCCGCCGAAGAACTCCGCCATCCGGGCCGGCGCGTCGAGGAAGTCGAGCGCGTTCCGGGTGGGTGGCGTGTCCACGATGATGAGGTCGTACTTGCCGGCCTGGTGGATCTCGAACAGTCGCTCCATCGCCACGTAGTCGTGGCTCTGCACGAAGCGCGCGGTCAGGTTCTCGTAGAGCCGGTTGTCGAGGATGCGGTGCGCGGTCTCCTCGTCCGGGGCGTGGCGCATCACGAGCGCGTCCCAGCTCTGCTTCGTGTCGAGCATCGCGGCCCAGAGCTCACCGCGCGGCTCGATGCCGGCGGCGGCGAACGCCTCCGTGGGAACGCGTCGCTCGACGTTGCCGATGCCCTCGATCCCGAGCGCGTCGGCCAGGCGCTTGGCCGGGTCGACCGTCACCACCAGCACCTTGCCGTCCATGTGCGTGGCTGCGGCCACCCCGGCCGACGCCGCCACCGAGGTCTTGCCGACCCCACCCGATCCGCAGAAGACCAGGATCTCCTTCGTCGCGAGGAGCGCCTCGATCGACCTCGAGGTCACGGGCCACCTCGCTCATGGCCCTTCGGGCCGGGCCGCTCGGGCCCCGCTCGACCCGACTGCTCGACGACCGATCGTGCTGGGGTCTCGCTCACAGGCCCAGCTCCCCCGCGAGGGCGGTGGCCACCATCTCCGTCTCGCGCCGACCCTGCGAGCGCGCGAACAGGTACGGCAGGTAGAGGGTCGGCAGGTCGACCTCGGCCCGCAGGCGCTCGAGCTGGGCGACCCGGCTGCGGCGCATCGCCACCGCGAGCTCCGCCGCGTCGACGACCGATTGCACGCCGGGCCCCACCGCCTTCTCGAGCTCGGCGAGGACGTCGGGCTCCCCGAGCCGGGCGAACACCGCCTCGTCCCGCCGCGTGAACAGCTCCGGGAGCACCCGGTTCACGATCACTGCGCCGAGCGGCACGTGGAGCTCCTGCCGGGCGCGGCCGACGAGGTCGATGGTCTCCTCGATGGGCATCTCCTCCGGCGTGGTCACGACGTTGAGCGCGGTGATCGCCGGGTCGGCGAGCAGCTCGCTCATCCACTCGGTCTGGCCACGCACCGGGCCGACGGCGACCAGGTCGCGGATCGCGTCGGCGGCGCCGAGCTGGGCGATGACGTGTCCGGTGGCGGCGGCGTCGACCACCACGAGGTCCCAGTCGGCCCGGCCCTCGATCGACTCGCGCACCTCCCAGCAGACCTTCCCGATGGTGAGGATCTCGCGCACGCCCGGCGCGGCGGTCGCGACGAAGTCGAGCATGCCGGCGAGCGGACCGAGCCGGCCGATGATCGGCACCCGCAGGTTGAGGCGCAGGTACTCCGCGAGGCTCGCCTCGGTGTCCATGGCCAGGAGGCAGATCCCGGGCATGACCTCCTTGGGCTTGAACCCGATCTTGCCGGCCTCGAAGCGCTGAGCGATCGTGCCCTTGGCGTCGACGTCGACGATGAGGACGCGCTTGCCCTGACGCGCGGCGACGAGCGCGAGCGCGGCCGCCACGGTGCTCTTGCCGACGCCACCCTTGCCCGTGACGACGAGGAGGCGCCGCCCGAGCAGGTCGGGCTCGCTCATCCCTCTCCCGCTCTCGACGCGCTCGGCTCGGGGGCTATCGCCCGAAGCCGACCTTCCGCGTGCCGTCGTCGACGACGAGCTCGACGTAGCCGACCTTGTCCGCCGGGATACCGACGCGGCGGCCCTTGCCGTCCTCGAGCCACACGAGCGACGCGCCCTTGGCGATCGCGTCCTCGAGCTTCGACACGATGGCGTCCGGCTCGGCGTCGGTCTCGAACGTCAGCTCTTTGGCAGTGTGGATCACACCGATGCGGACTTCCATGCCTGGACGGCCTCCGGGGTCGCGGTACGCGAAGCGGCGCCGATCGTAGCGAGTGGCCTAGCGGCTCCCCGTGTTGGCGAGATCGTGGCCGAATCGGGGCCACTGGTCGGCCCCGGACGACGGGCGTCGGCGTGTGCCAGGCCAGCAGCACGCCGTCGCGACGCACCACCGCGAGCTCCAGCCGGCCGTCGCCGTCCCAGTCACCGAGCGCCGGTGTTCCCACGAGCCACCCGCCGGTCAGCTTCGGCCAGCCGTGGGCAGCGTTGAGCACGTTCACGGCACTGAGCGTGTAGACGCCGTTGCCGGCGATCACCTCACGGATCCCGTCGCCGTCGACGTCGCCGATCGCGGGCGTGACGAAGAACGCGAGGTCCGGCGTCTCCCGCGGGAACGCCGGGTACATGTGCGCCGTTCACCGCGCTCCAGCCCGCGAGCAGGTCGTCCGAGGGCAGCTGGAGGTCGGACGTGGCGGTGTCGAGGAGCCGCGAGAGCCCCGAGACCGGCGCGGCGACGTCGACGTAGTCGTCGCGCACGAGACTGCCGACGCTCGGACCGCCGAAGGCCACCAACAGCGCGCCGATGTCGTTCGAGTTGCGCAGGAACCCGGTACCGGCCGGGCTGTTGGCGAACAGACCACCGAACCAGTGGAGGGGCACGTCCTTGCCACCGACCTGGCCGAGGGCCGACTTGCCGTCGGCGCCGAGGACGTACAGCGGACCGACGGACGACGCGACCGCGATCTCCTTCCCCGGGTGGGCCGGCACGAGGTCGCCGATCGCGGCCTGCGCCGAGACGCCGTCGCCGATGACCGGGAGGACCTCGGTCTGGAACATCCCGACCTTCACCGGCCAGCCCGGCAGGTACGCCTGCGCCGCCGGGTGCGCGGGATTCGGGTTCGGGTAGTGCGCGTTCGTGCCGTCGGGCGAGATCACGTACTCCCGCGAGTTCCCGGAGGTCCCGGGGATCCCGGCGAACTCGGGCGCGTTGAACGGCTCGTCGTACTCCTCCTGCGCGCCGACCACGATCTCGGGCCGGCCGTCGCCGGTGAGATCCGGCCACCGCCGGGGTGCTCACCAGCTCGCCGCCGTCCTTGACGCCGCTGTCGGCGCGGAAGGTGACCCGGTGCGACGTCGGGTCGACCGCCTGGACCTTGTTCGGGTCGACGACCAGGACAGGGAACCCGGCCACCGGTGTGCCGTCGCCGTGCCACGCGTAGACGTGGCGGTCCATCGCCGCGCCGATGAGCTCGGGCTTGTGGTCACCGTCGAGGTCCGCGGCCACGAGCGAGCCCGCGAAGCCGCGCTTGGTGCGGTTGGTGGAGTCCTGGGTCGCCGGCGAGTCCTGCGAGTACGCGGGATCGGTCTGCACGTGGTCGAAGCCTCGGAGCTCGTGGCCGTGCCGGTCCCACGCGAAGACGCGACCTTCGAGATCGCCCACCGCGATGTCGAGCGATCCGTCGCCGTTCAGATCGGCGATCACCGGCGCGCCGACTCCGATCGCGCCGCGCGCTGCGCCGATGTCGTCGGCCCGTGCGGTCTTGCCGTTCACCCACCACGACACGGGTCGTGTCCGCACCGGGAACCCGGGCACGTCGGTGCGGTCGGGTCGCAGCACGTGGATGCGTCCGTCGTCGGTCGCCAGCACCATCTCCTGTCCTCCACCCGGGACGATGTCGGCGAACACGGGGCTCGACGTCCCCGCGCCCTGGAAGTCGGCCGGCGTGCCGGCCACCAGGCTCGGGTCGTCGTGGACGAAGACCTGCTTCTGCGACTCGCCGACGAGGCCGTTCGTCGGACCGCCCTCAGCGGTGACCACGACCCGGACGCGGACGCTGAACTTCTCCTCGTCGGTGCGTCCCGTGGTGGGATCGGCGGGCGGCCCGGTCGCGCCACCGAGCGCGGCCGCGACCGACGCGAGGTCGAGGGTGGCGAGGTGGCCGTCGGTCGGCCTCGTGCGGTGCTCCTTCGCGCCGGCCACGTGCCACACGTCGGTGGCGGGGTACGCCGGCGGCTGGACGCCGGCGGCCCACTCGACCCGGTACGAGTACGCACCGGCGCGGGGAGCGGCGACGTGGCCGCGCAGGTCGACGGTGCCGCGCGCGGGCAGCAGCGCGAACCAGCGCGGGCTGGTGAGATCCGCCTCCGGCGGGATCTTCTCATCGCGCACGGCCTTGAGGAGCTCGTAGGCGTTGAGGCGGCCGTACCCGTCGGTCGCGTCCCACCCCGGGCGGGTGGGATAGCGGACCGTCGAGCCGGTGAGGAAGTCGTTGGCGGGGTCGACCGCGTTCGGCGTCGAGAAGTCGACGTCGTCGGCGTTGGCCCGGACCAGCTGCATGATCTCGTTCGTCGTGAGCGTGAGCCCCTTGGCCCGCGCCTCGCTCACCACCAGGCCGGTGACGCCGCTCATGATCCCGGTCGCCTCGGAGGAGCACGATCCGGACGGGATCGAGAGGAACGTCCGGCCCCCGTAGTTGGTGCAGCCGTTGAGCGCGAGATAGCTCGTCGGACCCTCGGAGGTCGTCACGGAGTTCACGGTCAACGTGTGCTCGAGGGAACCCGGCAGGTTGGGGTGCTTCGAGGCTTCGTCGGCCATCGACGCGATCACGGGCACCCCGCGGCGGTACGCGGCGTCGATCGCGAGCTGCGCCTGCTTCGGATTGTTGATCGCGCCGAGTGCCTCCTGGACGACCGCGGCGCCGGAGTCGAGCCCGAACAGCACGCCCGCGCCGAAGCGCGCCGCGTCGGCGATGAAGGAGTCGCCGACCCGCACCGGGATGAACGTGCACTGCGGGCAGGTGCCGACGTTGCCGCTCCCGTTGTCGGCGGCGGTCGAGTCCTCGGCCTCGCCGGTGCCGTGCCCGTAGTTGACCGTGTCGAGCGGGTCGTTGTCCCCGAACAGGAAGTCCCAGCCGGAGATGTCGTCGACGTAGCCGTTGTGGTCGTCGTCGCGGCCGTTCGAGTACTGCGGGTTGAGGATGAGGTCCTCGGGGTCGGGGAGGCCGTTGCCGTTGAGATCCGGGATCGCGCCGAAGTCGGCGATCGAGAAGCGGCCGTCACCGTTGCAGTCGCCGCTCGGCACCGAGCACGGCGGGGTGACCTCGCCCCGGTTGAGGTACGCGCGGTCGGCGAGATCGCGCATCGCGCCGGCGTCGCGCCACTTGATCCCGGAGTCGAGCACCGCGATCCGCACGTCCGGTCGGCCACGCGTGACGCCCCACGCGAGGTCGACCGCGGACCCCTTCTGCCCGCAGAGCTGATGGGGCGACGCGGCGATCGCCGGATCGCGCAGACTCGTGCGCTTGTAGTTGTTGCGATCGAACTCGGTCGGCAGGCTCGACGGCTCGTCGGCCGCCGTGTACCGCCAGTTGGTGCAGTCGAGCGGATGGCCGGCGGTGGCCGTTGCGGCGGTGGCGCCCGACGACGCGAGGGCCGTGACCCCGATCAGTGCGACGACGAGCGTCGCGATCCCCAGTCTCCGCACGGCGAGCCCCCCGGTCACGTCGAACTGCGCGAACCGCTCACACTAATCTTGCGGGGCGACCGGGCGCCGCCGGCGATCGCGCACCGCCCGGACCCAAGACTCCGGCTCGGCGGCGCGAGCGGATCGCCCCGCTCTCCTCGGGACCGGCTGAGCCGCATCAGTTCGGCTCGGGAGCCGGAGTCTCGGTACGGGGTGGTGCGCGCACCGGAGGTCGAGTCCCGGCGGCTCAGGAATTGATCGAGAGCTCCGAGCGGTAGATCTTGCGCGGGGTGATCGCGTCGATCTGCTCGGCCAGGGCCACGAACGCGTGCGCCGCCTCCGACTCCGGGTCGGCGACGACGATCGGGTTCCCGGTGTCGCCACCCTCACGCAGCGCCGGGACGAGCGGGATGCGCCCGAACAAGGGCACACCGAGCCGCTCGGCCAGCTCGGCACCGCCACCGGCGCCGAAGATCTCGTAGGCGACGCCGTCGTCACCGCGGAACCAGCTCATGTTCTCGACGACGCCGATGACGTCGAGCTCGACCTTCTCGGCCATCGCGGCGGCGCGCTGAGCGACGGCCTGCGCCGCCGGTTGCGGGGTGGTCACGATCAGCACCTCGGCGCGCGGCAGGAACTGGCTCATCGACAAGGACACGTCGCCGGTGCCCGGCGGCATGTCGATCACGAGGTAGTCGGGCTCACCCCACGCGACGTCGGTGAGGAACTGCTCGAGCGCCTTGTGCAGCATCGGGCCCCGCCAGATGACCGCCTGGTCCTCGGGCACGAAGAACCCCATGGACAGGAGTCGGACGCCGTGGGCCGACGGCGGGATCATGAGGTTGTCGTCGGTGAGCTCCGGGCCGTTCTCCACGCCGAGCATCCGCGGCATCGAGAAGCCCCAGACGTCGGCGTCGATGGCGCAGACGTCCTTGCCCATGCGGGCCAGGGCCACGGCCAGGTTCGTGGTGACCGACGACTTGCCGACCCCGCCCTTGCCCGAGGCGACGGCGATGACCCGTGTGCGGGCGGTGCGGAAGGGGTTCTCTCCGGGCACGGGGACGACCTCGACGGGGGCTCGGGCACATTTCCACTACGGACGTAGGTAGAATACCCGACGTGCCCTCACCTTCCTCCGCCGGACCCTCGGGACTCGACCACGACGAGTTCAGCGCTGCGGTCACCTCGGTCACGAGCGCGTTCGGCGACCCGACCCGTCGCGACATCTACCTCCTCATCCGTGAGTCCGCGGCGGGCGTCACCGCCGGCGAGGTCGCCGAGCACTTCGACCTCCACCCCAACGTGGCGCGCCACCACCTCGAGAAGCTCACCGCGGGTGGCTACCTGGTGGTCGCGATCGGTCGGGTCGACGGCGCGCGTGCCGCCGGGCGGCCGTCGAAGCGCTACCGCGCGTCGGAGCACGACCACTCCCTGAACTTCCCACCCCGTCGCGACGACCTGCTGGGAACGCTGCTCGCCCGGGCCCTCCGGATGCTCTCGCCCGAGCAGGCCGAGGAGCTCGCCGAGGAGGTCGGCTTCGACTACGGCCGCAACCTCGCCAGCCGCATGGCGCCGTCCGAGGGTCAGCGCTCGGTGAAGGCCGCGCTCGCGACGGTCGCCGACGCGCTCACGGCGCACGGCTTCGCCGCGCACGCGGAGTCGCGCGGCGAGGTGCTCACGATCGTGAACGACCACTGCCCGTTCGGCGAGGCTGCGCAACAGTTCCCGCACGTCGTGTGCGCGGTCGACCGCGGGATGATCCGCGGGCTCATGTCCGCGCTCTACGGCGACACCGATCCGCAGTTCGAGTCGAGCCGGCCCGACGGCGACGACCACTGCGTCGCACGCGTCTGACGTGGGCGGCGTGAGCGAGCGCGTCTACCTCGATCACGCATCCTCGTCACCCTTGCGACCCGTGGCGTTCGACGCCATGGTGCCCTACCTGCGCGATCACCCCGCCGACCCGGGCCGGGTGCACTCGGACGGCCGCGTCACGCGGGTCGCCGTCGAGACGGCGCGCGAGCAAATCGCCGCGCTCGTGGGGGCGCGCCCACGAGAGGTCGTCCTCACCTCCGGCGGCACCGAGGCGGTGAACGCCGCGGTGTACGGGGCGGTCCGCCGGACGCCGGACGCGACCCGCATCGTCACCACCGCGGTCGAGCACTCGAGCGTCCTCGACGCGTGCCGGCGCGAGCCGGTCGAGACCGTCGTGGTGGGCGTCGACCGCCACGGCCGGTTCTCGGCCTCCGCCGTCGTCGACGCGATCACGCCGGGCACCGCACTGGTGTCGGTCCAGCTGGCGAACCACGAGGTCGGCGTCGTGCAGCCGGTTGCCGACGTCTGCGCCGGGGCACGTGCCCGCGGCGTCCTCGTGCACGTCGACGCGTGCGCCGCCGCCGGCTACCACCCCGTCGACTTCGCTGCGCTCGGCGCCGACCTGATGAGCGTGACCGCGCACACGTGGGGAGGCCCCAAGGGCACCGGCGCGCTCCTCGTCCGTCGAGGCCTGCGAATCCCGCCGTTCGTCGTCGGCGGCGCCCAGGAGCGCGCCCGTCGCGCCGGGATCGAGAACATCCCCGCGATCGTCGGCTTCGGCGCGGCCGCCGGCGAGCTGGCGACGACGTTCGCCGCCGAGCAGGAGGCGCACCGTCGGCACCGCGACGCGCTCCTCGGCATCGGGTCGATCGCGGGCGTCGCGTTCGAGAGTCACCCCACCGACGGGCTCCCCAACCTCGTGTGTCTCACCGTCGAAGGCGTCGAGGCGGAGCCGGTGCTCCTCGCGCTCGACCAGCAGGGCATCGCGATCCATTCGGGCTCGGCCTGCTCGTCCGAGTCGCTCGAGCCCTCCCCCGTGCTCGCGGCGATGGGCGCCGACGCCGACCATGCTCTGCGGATCAGCGTCGGTTGGTCCACCACCGACGCCGACGTCGAGCGCTTCGTCACCGTGTTCCCCGACGTGGTCGAGCGACTGCGCAGCCTGCGGCAACTGACCCGACGCGCGCACGGCGAGCCGGTTGTAGCTTCCGGCGATGGCAGGAACGACATCGGTCGATCTCGCACGCGACGTCGGCGAGGAGCTGCACGTCACACTCGCAGCCGCCCGCCAGGCCCACCGCACGGCGATCGACGCCCAGACCGGCGGCACCATCGCGCTCCGCTACGACGACTGCGAGCACCTGGCGCACGACCGACGGATCGAAGGCGTCGGCCTCACCGTGTTCGACCTGCTCGGGGTCGGAGACGGAGTGTTGCGCCGGTGGTACGGCGATCTGATGTTCACGAACGACGGACCGAAGCACGACCGGTTGCGCCGGCTGGTCGC
>CAVWPR010000047.1:0-39687 GCA_963756815.1 uncultured Acidimicrobiia bacterium | reverse complement strand
CGCGCCGCGAGGACACGAGTCGCCTCGTCGACGAGCCGCGCCACCACCGCGCCCGCAGGCTCGACGGACTGCACCATCGACATCGCCTCGCCCGCCCACACCGCTTGCTCCTCGACGTCGGACTCGGCCGGCTGCGTGCGGTACTCCTCCCGCTGCGCGGCGCTCCACGCGCGCAACTCGTCCTCGCGTCCGTGCCAGCGCGCGGAGAACCGGTTCGCGACGGCGCGACCCGACACACCTTCAGGCCAGGGTCGGCCGAGCGCGAGGTCGAAGGTGTCGGTGAGGATCGTCTCGTCGGCGGTCGCGGCCACGACGCGCCCGCGGTAGGCATCCGACACGCCGGACTCGGCCGTCGCGATGAACCGGGTGCCCAACCAGACGCCGTCGGCACCCAGCATCAGCGCAGCGGCGATCCCCCGCCCGTCGGCGATCCCGCCCGCGGCGATCACCGGCACCGGCGCAACCGCGTCGACGACCGCGGGCACCAGCGGGAGGGTGGAGATCCGGCCCGTGTGCCCACCGGCCTCGGTGCCCTGCGCGGTGACGACGTCGACGCCGGCGTCGGCCGCGCGGCGCGCGTCCTCGACGGTGCGGACCTGACACAGGACGAGCGCGCCGGCGTCGTGCGCGGGTCCGACGAAGGGCGTCGGGTCGGCGAACGAGTGCGCGATCACGCGAACGCCCTCCGCGAGCGCGGCGTCCATCAGCTCGGACGCGTTCGGGAAGTGGCTGATGATCCCGACGCCGAACGTGCGGTCGGCGTCGGTGAGCTCGCGCGCCCGGCGGATCTGCTCGACGAGCCACGGCGCACCGCCGACGGTCGTGCCGCCGATCATGCCGAGCCCGCCCGCGTTCGCCACCGCCGCCGCGAGCTCTGCCGGCGCGTCGCCACCACCCATCGGCGCGTTGACGATCGGGTGCTCGACGCCGAACCGGTCACAGAGTCGGGTGTGCAGAGTCACGGTGTCCATCCTCGCAGTCCGCTCCCCTCGCGTCGGAGGTCGACGGATCGCAATCCCGGGAATCGAATCGCCGCCGCGTGGGTACCCTCCGACGATGCGCCAATCACTCCGAGACCCGGCAATCGTGTACCAGCGTCGCTGGCTCACGCTGCTGGTGCTCTGCATCAGCCTGATCGTGATCACGCTCGACAACACGATCCTGAACGTGGCGCTGCCGACGCTGTCCCGACCGGCCTCCGACGGCGGGCTCGCAGCCACGGCCAGCCAGCTCCAGTGGACGGTCGACGCGTACGTGCTCGTCTTCGCCGGCCTGCTCCTCACCGCCGGCAGCCTGGGCGACCGCTTCGGCCGCTACCGGTTCCTCGCCGCGGGGCTCGCGATCTTCGGGATCGGCTCGCTGCTCTCCGCGTTCGCGCCGTCGGCGAACGCGCTGATCGCGACGCGTGCCCTCATGGGCGTCGGTGGCGCGTTCATCATGCCGGCGACGTTGTCGATCATCACGAACGTGTTCACCGACCCGGGTGAGCGCGGCAAGGCGATCGGCGTGTGGGCCGGCGTCTCCGCGCTCGGCATCGGCCTCGGCCCGATCACCGGCGGCTTCCTGCTCGAGCACTTCTGGTGGGGATCGATCTTCATCGTGAACGTGCCGATCGTGATCGCAGGACTCGTCCTCGGCTTCTTCCTGGTCCCGGAGTCCATGGATCCGACCCACGCCGCGCTCGACCCGGTGGGCGCGCTGCTGTCGATCGCCGCGCTCGGCTCGCTCCTGTGGGCGGTCATCGAGGCGCCCGGCCACGGATGGGGTGCGCCGGAGATCCTCGCCGGCTTCGCGATCGGCGCCGTGCTCCTCGCCGCGTTCTTCGTGTGGGAGCTCCGGTCGCGCCACCCGATGCTCGACATGCGGTTCTTCGAGAACCCCCGGTTCAGCGCGGCGAGCGGCGCGATCACGCTCGTGTTCCTGTCGCTGTTCGGCACCCTGTTCCTGCTGACGCAGTACCTGCAGTCCGTGCTGGGCTACTCCACGGTCAAGGCGGGCGCGGTGCTGCTGCCCCAGGCGGCGGTGCTCATGATCTTCGCCCCGCTCTCGAACGTCTGGGTGCAGCGCCTCGGCAACAAGGTCGTGGTCACCGCGGGCCTCCTGATCGTGACCGCATCGCTCGTGGCCTTCACTGCCTTCCAGCCCGACAGCAGCGTGGCCCTCGTGATCGCGGTCACGGCACTGCTCGGCCTCGGGATGGCCAACGTGCTCGCACCCTGTACCGACTCGATCATGGGATCGCTGCCCCGAGCGAAGGCGGGGGTGGGCTCGGCGGTCAACGACACGACCCGTCAGATGGGGGGTGCGGTCGGCGTCGCCGTGTTCGGGTCGCTGATGGCGAGCCACTTCCACAGCACGATCGTGACGAAGATCGGGTCGACGATCCCGGCCGGAATCCTCCAACAGGTCCGCGACAACGTCGGGCAGGCAGTCGGCGTGGCACGGGAGAGCCCCGCCGCGCAGCGGTACGCCGCGCGCATCGTGCCGGCGGCCAAGGACAGCTTCGTCGGCGGACTGCACACCATCGGACTGGTCGCGGCGGCGATCACCCTCGCGGCCGCCATCGGCGTCGCGGTGTTCCTCCCCGCGCGCCCGCGGGACACCCCGACGGAGTCGGACACACCGCCCGCCGTTGCACCGGTCGCCGAACCGGAGTACGTATCGGACTGATGCACGATCCCTGGCCGTCGCTGCCGATCGAGGAGTGGGCGCCGACCCGCGACACGCTCCAGCTGTGGACCCAGATCGTCGGCAAGATCCGGCTGGCCCACTCGCCGCTCCTCAACCACTGGTGGAACGTCCCGCTCTACGTGTCGGCGCGCGGTCTCACGACGTCGCTGATGTGGACCGGCGACGGTCGGGGGTTCCAGATCGACTTCGACTTCGTGACGCACGAGCTCGTCCTCGAGGTGTCCGACGGCACGCGCCGGACCGTTCCGCTCGCGCCGCGGTCGGTCGCGGAGCTCTACGCCGACGTGACGGCGGCAATGCGGGCCGCCCGGATCGAGACCGACATCTGGCCGGTCCCCGTGGAGATCCCCGATGCGGTGCCGTTCGAGTCCGACCGCGAGCACGCGTCGTACGACGCCGACGCGGTCGCGCGCTTCTGGCAGCTCCTGACCACGGCCGGGCGCGTCCTCAACGAGTTCCGTACGAGCTTCGTGGGGAAGTCCTCACCGGTGCACCTGTTCTGGGGCGCGCTCGATCTCGCCACCACGAGGTTCTCGGGTCGCGCCGCGCCGCCCCACACGGCCGGCGCGCCGAACTGCGGACCGCACGTCATGCTCGAGGCGTACTCGCAGGAGGTGAGCAGCGCCGGCTACTGGCCCGGCGGCGGCGGCCGAGGGTGTCTTCTACTCCTACGCGTACCCGGAGCCGGCCGGCTACCGCGATACACCGGTCGTCCCGGCGGAGGCGCGCTACGACGACGAGCTCGGCGAGTTCGTGCTCCCGTACGAGGCCGTGCGGACCGCCGACGATCCGCGCCGGGTCCTGCTCGGCTTCCTCCACGCCACCTACGCCGCCGCCGCCGACACCGGCGGCTGGGACCGCGCCGCGCTCGAGCGTCCGCTCCCGCCGTGGACGCACGACGGGATCGCGCAACCGGGTGGGCGGCGGCCCGGCGCCTGACGCCGGCCCGCGGTCCCTGCCTCATCCCGGCGACCCTGGGGAACGGTCACCGGGTCGGCCTTCATCGAATCGCAACATTCCCGACACGGTCGGTCGCGCCGGGCCCGCAACGATGACCGGATGGGGCTGGAGGAGGTGCGCGACGACGCGCGCCTGATGACGATCGAGCGCGTCGCGCTGCTCCAACGCGTCGCACTGTTCTCCGACGTGCCCGGGCACACGCTCGTCGCGGTCGCCCGCCTCCTCGAGGAGGTGCCCGTCGATGTCGGCGCCAGCGTCATCGAACGCGGGGCGGTCGAGGACTGGCTCTACGTCGTCGCCGAAGGGCGGCTCCGGGTCCATCTCGGCGACCGGATCCTCGCCGAGGCCGGACCCGGCGGGGTGGTCGGTGAGTTCGCCGTGGTCGCGCCGGGCCCGCGTTCGGCCTCGGTCACGGCCGAGGCCCCGAGCCTGCTCCTCCGGCTCCGCCGGGTCCCGTTCGAGGAGCTGCTCGACGATCGGCCCGAGATCGCGCGAGCGGTCATCTCGACGCTGGCGCGCATGCTGCAACGCGTCGCGGACGACGCGGCCGCGGACGAGTGAGCGCGCCCTCCACCGCCGTGCCCTCGGGGACGCGCGTCGCGCTGTTGGCGGGTCAGGGCTTCGCGCTCGGGCTCACGCTGTCGTGGGTGCTGATCCCGGCGAGCGCGATCTTCCTGACTGCCTACGGCTCGGAGCCGCTGCCGCTTCACCTACATCGCCTCGGCCGCCGCCGGCATCGTCGCGAGCTCGGTGCTGGCGCGTGCGTCTCGTCGCCTCCCGCTCCCTCGCGTCGCACGCACGACGCTGGTCGGAACGGCGGTCATCCTCCTCGCCGCGTTCGCCATCCTCACGGCTTGGGACGCGCCGTGGACCTCGTTCGCCCTGCTCACCCTCGTCCCGATCATCGTGCCGGTCGGGTTCATCTTCATCGTGGGTCAGGCGGGAATGCTGCTCGACGTACGCGCGCTCAAGGCCTCGTACGGCCGGGTGGTGGCGGGGTTCGCCCTCGGGTCGGTGGCCGGTGGTCTGAGCGGCGCACCGCTCCTCGGTGTGCTCGGCGCCACCCAGGGTCTCCTCGTGGCCGCGACGGTCGCGGTCGTGGCGTTGCTCGTGCTCGTCGAGGCGACTCGGCTGCGATACCCGGCCGAGCTGTCCGTCGTCGAGCGACCCGAGCCGTCGATGGCGCGTCCCAACCTCCGCACGCTCGCCGCGAACCGGTACGTCCTGCTCATCGTGGCGTTCCAGATGCTCTCGGCCGTCGAGAGCCAGTGGCTGGACTTTCACGTCTTCGCGAGTGCGGCCGACCGCTACGACAGCAGCGAGGCGCTCGCGCGGTTCGTCAGCGGCTTCTCCGCCGTCGCGTACGGCGTCGACATCCTGTTCCTCGTCGTGCTCGCGGGCTGGCTGCTCCGCCGCTTCGGTCTGCGCGTGGGGCTGACCGCGAACGCGGTCGGCGTCCTCGTGCTCGTGGTCGCCGTCATCATCAGCACGTGGTCGCTCGGCGCGGCCGCGACGCCCGTCTTCGTGCTCATCGTGGCCGCTCGGGTCACCGATCTCACCCTGAGCGACGGGTCGTCCCGGACATCGCTGAGCGCGGCGTACCAGGCGGTGCCGGGACACCTGCGTGGCTTCGCGCAGGCCACGGTCGAAGGTCTCGCGGTCCCGATCGCGATCGGCGTCAGTGGCGTGGTGCTGCTCGCGATCCAGGCGGCGGGCGGAGCCGGTGGGCTCCTGCTGCCGACGCTCACCGCCGTCGTGGTGTGCGCGTGGGTCGTCGTGGCCGTGATGACCTACCGCGCCTACCGGGGCAGCCTCTTGGCGAGCCTCCGCAGCCGGACGCTCGACCCGTCGGAGCTCGCGATGGCCGACGAGGGGAGCCTCATCGCGATCGACCGCCTCGTGGAGAGTCACGACGAGCGCGACGTGCGACTCGGGCTCGACATCCTGACGATCGCGCAGCATCCACGACTGGCCGAGCGGCTCCAGCACCTCGCCGTCGACGAACGCGTGGGTGTCCGCACGGATGCGCTGCAACGACTCGTTCAGGTGGCCCCCGAGATGGCCGCGGCGGCGGCACGTGCCGGCGTCGACGACGAACACCCCGACGTGCGGGCGGCGTCGGTCCGCGTGCTCGGCCTGGCGTGCGACCCGCAGGACCGGACCGCCATCGACGCGGCCTGGTCCGATCCCGCGCTGGAGGTCCGGGTCGCCGCGGCCTTCGCCCTGAGCCGAATGAACGACGATGCCGTGCACGCGGATCTGACCGTCCGCCTCGACCGGCTGATCCACGATGCCGACGAGCGACACCGAGTCAGCGGAGCGCGCATGCTCGCCGCGCTGGATCCTGCGGCGCCCGTCGACCGCGGGGTCATACGGGCGCTCCTCACCGACCGGAGCCCCGACGTCGTGGACGCCGCGCTCGACGCGCTCCGTTGGCCCGAGGATCGCGCCGTGCTCCCGCTCGTCGTCGAACAGCTCGAACGTCGCCGACACCGTCGCGCCGCGGTCGCCGCACTCGTTCGCGCCGGCGAGGCGGCGCTCGATCTCGTCGATGCGGGGCTCGGCGACCCGGGATTGGACCCTCATGCGCAGGAGCACCTCGTCCGGGTCGCCCGGGACGTCGGCGGCGGCGCCGCGGCGGCCGTGCTGCAGCGGCACATCGCCCACCCCGACCGCGACGTCGGGCTCTCGGTGATGCGGGCGCTCGCCGTCGTGGCTCCGCGTTCCACCGAGCCGACCGCACTCGAGGACGACCCGGGTCTTCCCGGTGCCGTCGCCATCGCCGACCTCGAGCACGCGGCAGGTGTGGTGCAGGCGCTCGCGGCGTTCGAGGACGAGCCCTCGGCCGCGCAGCTGTGCGATGCGCTGATCGACGAGCTCGACCTCCTCGCCGCGCGCGTCATCGCCGCCTGCGCCCTCGGCCATGTGACCGGCGGATTCGAGCGAGTGTCCCTGCAGCTCGCGCAACCCGACGCCCGGTCCCATGCCCTGGCCCTCGAGTGGCTCGACGTGACGCTCGTCGGGCGCGAGCGCGCCATCGTCGTGATCCTGGAGCCGCACGCGACGCACCGGGCCCGGCTGCAGGCGCTGAGCCGCTGGTTCCCGGCTCCGGCTCGGGACCGACGCACGATCCTCAACGACATCGTCCGCGACCCGGATGACCAGTGGCGACGCCCATGGCTCACGGCGTGTGCGCTCCTCGCCGCCGCCCGAGACCCTGACGAGCGTCTCCGGGCAGTGGCCGAGCGCTTCGACGACGCATCCGTCGCGCATGACCGTCGTGCCGACATCGTGCACGAGACCCTGGCCGGGCTGCGGGCCGGCCGTCGCGTGCCCGGATGACGTCACGGCGTGGCGCCGCTCGCGGTCAGACGCCGCAGACGTCGCGCACCGCGGGAGCCGCGGCGCTGATCGCGTCCCGCACCGCCGCCGCCGAGATCTGGGACTCCGGGACCGCGAGCAGCCGCGACACCTCGGGTGCGCGCACGAACTCCAGCGCCGCGCACTTCGCGACGCGGAGCGGGATGCCGGCACCGTTGGTCTGGCGCACCAGGCTGACCTCGACCTGGTTGTGGAACGCCAACACGTTCTGGGCACGCGTGATCGCCGCGTCCGGCGACGTGAGTCCGGCGCCGGGCCCCGGATCGCACGAGTGCAGCGTGACGCTCCGACCGTGGGTCCGCACCGTCGCCATGCCGGTCGGCAGGTCGCTCGCCCACAGCTTCAGGTCACGCGACAGCTCCCGGGCCCCGGACGGTGTCGACGCGGTGACCACGCCTCGCACACACGTGCGGCCGTCGGTCCGCACGGTGCGCGACCGCCCGCCGGCCCACGCGCCGGCAGCCACGAGCGCGTCGCTGCCGTCGAGACGCGACGCCAGCAGCAGATAGAGGTCGAACGCACCCAGCTCGTCGGGCGTGCCGATCGACGTCTCCCCCGCCGCGACCTCGGGGGCCGCGAGCGGCTTCGGGGCCGCTGCGGTGAGCGACGCCGTCGGCTCGACGAACAGCTGCTGGGTGAACACGCCGTGCTCGAAGACACGATCGACGGCGCGGTTGCCGCCGTCGGCCGCGACGACCTGGAGCACCAGCGGGCCGAATGCGTACGGCGCGGTCTGCAACACGCTGACGACGGCGGGGACGTCGGCGGTGGCACGGTCGGCGGCATCCGAGCCCTTCCGCTGCCAGGCCCGGTACGTGGCGCGGTCGTGCGCCGACAGCCCGGCGACGTAGCGGTCCTCGATGCGGGTCGCGTCGCCCTCGACGACCGCCCGCAGCGCCTGGGGCGACTGGCCGGGGGCCCGACGCACCGTCCGCTCGAGTCGATTCAGGTCGAAGTGCTGGTCCTGGAGCACGTGGGTCAGCTCGTGCGCGAGCACGACCCGATGAGGGACGTCGAGTCCGTGCGTCCCGCCGCGGATCACGACCTCCTTCGCGTCCGGGTCGTAGAAGGCGAGCACGCGGCTCTCGCGAGCGGCGCGGGACGCCGCGACCAGGTCCACCGCGCCCGAGACGAGACCCATGGCGCGCAGCGACTCCGTGGCGCGGCGCGCGGCGCGGCGGCCCGCGGCCGAGAGCTTTGCGGTGCCGAGCGCGCGTTCCTTGACGAAGCGGGCCGACGACTCGTACCGAACGGGGACGGGATGGTCGAAGTCCAGACCGCGCAGCCGTGCGACCGTCGCGGGCAGGTCGCCCAGGCGGGGATCCCACCGGGACGGGTGGTCCGAGGATCGGAGCACCGTCGCCGCGAGCCCGGCACCGATCACGGCGACCACCACCACGATCGCGGCGACGAGGATGCCCGGACGGCGGAACGATGCCGTCGGCGCCGGTGACGCGGGGGCATCCGGGGCGGTCCCGCCGGACAGCGGCTCGCCCGGATCGGGCGGATCGGCGTCGAAGCCCACTCGTGTCTCTCCTCCTCCGGCTCGCCGGTCCCTGCGACCCGGCGCCGGGGAGCAGGAGGGTACGGCCGATCCGGCTACTTCCAGCGGCGGCGGGATCCGGCGATCTCCTGCGCGTAGCCCACGATCGACGCGGTCGAGCACAGCGCCTGGTAGAGGAGCAGGAACCCGAGGTACCCGATGCGGTTCCGCCGCACGCGCAGCCCGAGGGGACCGAACACCTTCGTCCGCTGGTGGTACCGCAGACCCCCGTAGACGATGACGGTCACCGGAAGGACGAGCAGGGTCCAGAAGCCCACGATGATCGGGTAGCCGAGTGCCCACAACACCAGACCGGGCAGGAACAGCAGCGCGTACCCGACGTCGAGGAGCGGGATCATGAGGTCGATCCCCGCCACGAGCCGCGCCAGCATCCGCGACTGGCGCCACGGCGGCACCGCGCGGATGCCCTCGAACATGCCGCGCGCCCATCGGGCCCGCTGGCGCATGAAGTGGCGGAGCTCGGTCGGCACGTCGGTGAACGCGACCGCGGTCGGCTCGAAGTACACCCGTTGCCCGCCGGCCATGAGCCGCCAGGTGAGGACGATGTCCTCACCGATCGCGTCCGGCCACCCGCCGATCCGTCGCAGGTGCTCGGTGCGGTACAGCGAGAACGCCCCCTGGGCGACGAGGGTGCTCTGGTACAGACCCTGGACGCGCTTCACGGCTGCGATGCCGAGGAAGTAGTCCCACTCCTGCATCTTCGCGAGGAGGTTGCGACGTGAGTTGCGGACCAGCACCGAGCCGGCGACCGCGACCGTGTCCGGCGGCGCCGACTCCAGACGCGAGACGAGGCGGCGCAACGCCTCGGGGTGGAGGAGCGTGTCGGCGTCGACGGTGATGACGTAGGGCGTCGTGACCGCGGCTGAGGGCCCGGTTGAGCGCGTGCGCCTTGCCCGGTGTCGCCTCGTGGGTCACCACGAGGTCGACCCCGAGCTCCGCGGCGGTCGTCTCGGCGATGGCGCAGGTGGCGTCGGTCGAGCCGTTGTCGGCGAGCACGATCGTGACCGGTCCGTCGTAGTCCGTGCGCGTGGCGTACCGGATGGTGTCCGCGATCCCCGCGGCTTCGTTGCGCGCGGCGATCACGATCGTCAGCCCGGTCGTGGGGTTGCGGACGCGGAGCGGTGGCTGGCGGTCGAGCAGGAGCGAGGCGGCGAGGAACGCGACGAGGAAGCCGGGCAGGAACGCGAGGAGGGCGATGACCACCCAGCTCGCGACGGCGCCGATGTGCGACGACAGCTGGTGCTGCCAGGGGACCGAGAGGGCCACGGCCGCGCCGAGCCACGCGAGCGCGGCGACGACGGCCACGACGAACTTCGCGCCGACGGGCACGTACAGCCGCCGACGTTCGCGCCGGCGGTCGCGTCGGCTGGCCGGTCTCGGCGTGTCCGCGAAGGACGGGTCTCGCCGGCGCGGTGGCTCGGCGCCCGGCGTCGCGGTGGCCGGCGCGGCAGGGTTCTGGACCGCACGAGCTTCGGTCGCGCGCGCGTCGGACGGCACGCGGCGGAGGTCGGCAGCCGAGGGCGCGACGGTGCTCCCGGTTCCGGATTCGGAGGCGGACACCGCCTCCTATCGACGCGCCGGGCCGGTCGCCTGAGCCGCGATCGGCGGGCGCGCTCAGCCCAGCGCGTCGCCGAGCGCCTCGAGCGAGGGGACGAAGTAGTACGCGCCCGTGACCGGGCGGGTGAACTCGGTGAGCCGGTCCCGCAGGCCGTCGTCGGCGGCACCGAACATCCGCCGCAGCATCTTCTCGAAACGGGTCGGATCCGCCGAAAACGCGAAGAACATCAGGCCGTGCTCGGCGACGCTGCCGTACGGCACGCTCCGGCGGTAGATCTCGAGCTCCTCGCCGTCCTCCTCGATGACCACGCGCGCGATGTGAGCCGTCGCCGGCTTCACGTCGTCGGCGAGCTCCGTGCTGTCGGGCTTCGTGCGGCCGATCACCCCCTCCTGCTCGGCCTCCGCCAGCGCGTGGAACGCCGCGAGGTCGTGCACCCACCGCTGGACGATGGCGAAGCTGCCACCGCCGCCGGGTGCGTGGTCGGGGACGACGGCGACCTCGAAGGCCTCCTCCACCGCCGGATTCTCGGTGCCGTCGACGAAGCCGGTGAGATCGCGGCTGTCGCGGTACACCCACGCACCGACCTCGCTGACGAGGTCGCCGACCGGTGCCACCAGCGCGGCCACTGCGCGACCGATGTCGAAGATCAGATCGTCGCCGGTGCCGTGGACCCATATCCACAGGTCGTGCTGGTCGACGGGCACGCCGTCGATCGTCGGGAAGTCCGGCAACGGATTCGGGACCAGCGCCGCCGACTGTCGGCGCCACAGATCGGGACCGAACCCGACGACGATGTTGGCGCCGCCGGCGGTGACCGACGGTTGCCGGAGCTCGCCGAGCGCGTCCCGCACCTGCGGACGCCTCGACTCCGGCTCGGAGGTCGAACTCGTAGAGGCGATGGACACGAGTCCCCTGCGCGAAGATTCCGGGCTGCGGCGTGGGCATCGGCCCATCGTGCCATCCCGTCTCCCCGGGCCGAGGGACGCGGGTCGGCGACGTACGCACAGGGAGCAGGCGATGAGCGAGTTGCCATCGGGCACGGTGACCTTCGTGTTCACCGATCTCGAGGACTCGACGCGTCTGTGGGAGGAGCATCCGGACGCGATGCGGGTCGCGCTGGCGCGTCACGACGCGATCCTCCGTGAGGTCGTCGAGGCGCACGCCGGCACGGTGGTGAAGTCGACCGGCGACGGTGCGTACGCCGTGTTCGGCGTGGCGGCCGACGCCGTGCGGGCCGCCTCGGCGGTGGTCGTGGCGCTGCACCGCGCCGAGTGGGCCGCCACCGGGCCGCTCAAGGCCCGCCTGGGCGTCCACACCGGCAGCGCGGAGCATCGCGACGACGACTACTTCGGACCGGCGCTCAACCGCGCGGTCGCGATTGATGACGATCGGGCACGGCGGTCAGGTCCTCCTCTCGCAGTCGACCGCGTCGATCGTCCGCGACGAGCTCGACCGACGCGCACGTTCTGCGGGACCTCGGTCAGCACCGGCTCCGCGGCATCTCCTCGCCCGAGCACGTCTTCGAGCTGGTGACCCACGGGATCCCCGCCGATTTCCCACCGCTGCGGTCCGTCGACGCATTTCCGGCACTCGAGCGTCTGGATCCGCCGGCGTTCAGCGTGACCAGCACCCCGCTCACCGGGCGCGGCCCCGAGCTCGCGCGTCTGCTCGACGCATGGACCGACGCCGCCGCCGGCAACCGGCGCGTCGTGCTCGTCGGCGGCGAGCCGGGGATCGGCAAGACCCGCCTGGTGGCGGAGCTGGTCGGGCGCGTCCACGCCGACGCGGGTCTCGCGCTGTACGGCCGGTGCGACGAGGAGGTCGTGGTCCCCCATCAACCCTTCGTCGAGGCGCTGCGTCCGGCCGTCGCCGCCTTCCCGGTCGCCGCCCTCCGCCAGCGCGTCCACGGATTGGAAGCCGAGCTCGCGCGCGCGTTCCCGGAGCTGTTGGCGCGTCTGCCCGGCATCACGCTGCGGACGACGGAGGACCCGGAGGCCGATCGCTACCGGTTCTTCGAGGCGATGACGATGCTCGTCACCGGGATCGCGGCCGCTCAGCCGGCCTTGATCGTGCTCGACGACCTCCACTGGGCGGACCGGCCGACGCTGCTGCTGCTGCGGCACGTGGTGCGCGCCACCGCCGGGACGCCACTCATGATCGTGGGGGCTCACCGCGACGGCGCCGCCGCGGGTCCCGACCAACTCGCCGATCTCCGCGCCGACCTCCGCCGCGACGTCGACGTCGACCGCATCGAGCTGCGCGGCGTGAGTCCCGACGAGACCGCCGAGCTCGCGGCGGGCGTCGCCGGAGGTCCGCTCGCGCCCGGCCTGATCGCAGCGCTCCATTCCGAGACGGGCGGCAACCCGTTCTTCCTCGAGGAGGTGACGCGCCACCTGGTGGAGACGCGCTGCACGCGTGGAGCTCGAGTCGGCCGCGATCGCGCCGACGACCTTCGACCTGCCCGACGGCGTCCGCGACGTCCTCGACCGCCGCCTCCGCCGGCTCGACCCGGCCGTCGGCGCGACGCTGCAAGTGGCCGCGACCGTCGGCCGGAGCTTCGACGCCCGGCTGATCGCTCGTGCGGCCGACCAACCCGTCGGTCGGGTCCTCGGCGCCGTCGACGACGCGGCACGAGCCGGGCTCGTGGTCGGCCGACCCGGAGATCCCGGGCCGCTACGCGTTCGCCCACGCGCTCATCCGCCAGACGGTCGACGCGACCCTCGGCACCGCGCGTGCCGCCCAGCTCCACGCCGCCGTCGCCGACGCCATCGAGTCCGGCGACGTGGTGCACGGCGACGCGGCGGTGCTCGCCCGCCACTACGCACGCGCGGCCGCGCTCCTGGGACCGGACAAGGCGATCGAGTACGCGTCACGGGCGGGTCACGAAGCGCTCGCCGACCTCGCCTTCGAGGACGCAGTCGCGTTCTTCGGCGATGCGCTCCATCGGTACGAGTCCGCGGGTGCGCCGGACCCCCGCCGGCGCCTCGACCTGCTCCTCGATCTCGCGGCGGCGCTGGTCATGGTCGACGAACGCGAGGGCGTGGAGACGGCCCGACGGGCGGTCGACGACGCCCGCGCGTTGGGA
This sequence comes from uncultured Acidimicrobiia bacterium, assembly GCA_963756815.1. Taxonomy (GTDB): domain Bacteria; phylum Actinomycetota; class Acidimicrobiia; order IMCC26256; family JAENVU01; genus JAENVU01. Next base: position 26,448 of record CAVWPR010000047.1, on the reverse strand, counting down.
GACGCGAACCGGTTCGGTCGGGCCGTCGCGCTGTTCGTGGAGCCGATGCACGGCGTCGATGCCTCCCCGCACCTGGTCGTCGACCTCTTCGACGAGGCGCGCGGCACGATCGGGGACGACCAGCCTGCGCTCCGCGCCCGTCTGCTCGCGTTCGAGGCGTTCAAGTACGGCGCGTTCCAGCTCCGCGGGCGCGACGGGCGCGCGCTCGCGATCGAGGCCGTCGACGCCGCCCGCACGTGTGGCGATCCGACGACGTTGTCGGACGCGCTCTCCGCGTTGGCGGTGACCCTCGAAGGGACCGCGGAGGTACGGGCGCGCCGTGCGATCGGCGACGAGCTCGTCGTCATCGGCGAGTCGGCGGGGGCCCGAGCGACGGCGTTCGGCCTGCGCGTGCAGGCGGGCGTGGCAGCTCGAGCTCGGCGAGCCCGACGCCCTCGACCGGACGATCGGGGCGCTCGAACGCGTCGGCACGGCCGAGCGCTGGCTCCCCGCGCGCGTCTACGCCGCGCAGTGGCGCACCACCCAGGCGCTGCTCGAGGGTCGGTTCGCGTCCGCTCGACTCAGCGGCGAAGAGCTCCGCACGTTCGCTCGCGCGTATCGCGGCGCGGTGAGCATGCACCTGATGCAGAGCTTCGGTCTCGCTCGCGACCTCGGCCTCCTCGCGCCCATGGGACCGACCGGCCCGGTGGGCGAGCAGAGCCTCATCACGTGGGCCATGCTCACCCTCGCCGCGCTCGAGACGGGCGACGACGCCCACGCGGGTGCGGCGCTCGACGAGCTCGCCGCGGCCGGCTTCGACCGTCCCGGCGACGAGAGCCGGTCCGGGGCGGCCCTCGGAATGCTCGTCGAGGTCGCCGCGCATCTGGGACGCGCCGAATACGCCGACGTGCTCGCCGAGCTGCTCGAGCCGTTCCGAGGCAGCCTCCTCACGTTCGTGCTCGGCCTGTACTGCACCGGGGCGGCCGACCGGCACCTCGCGATGCTCGACACCCTGCGCGGTCGGTTCGCCGATGCCGACGCCGGCTTCGAGCGTGCCCTCGCGCTCGAGACCCGGATGCGCGCCCATGCCCTCGCACCCCGCACGCGGTACTGGCACGCGTGGTCGCTCCAACAGCGCGACGATCCGGCCGCGAACGCGCGCGCCGCCGCCCTGCTCGATCGCGTGGTGGCCGACGCGAGCGCGCTCGGGATGGCGCGCCTGCGGGAGCAGGCGCGGGAACGCCGGCCGGGCTAGGCCCGGTCGTCCAGCGATCCGCTGACCTGGATCATCAGCACCGGGTCGGTGTCGGCATCGAGCGGCCGCCGTGCGTATTCATCGGGCACGTCCGCCAGGTCCCCGACCCGCACGACGTAGCTCTTGGTCGCGGCGTTCCGCGAGCCGTACCGCCGGACCAGCGGGACGAACATGAACATCGTGACCCGGTCGACGCCGTCGTGGATGTGCACCTCGAACTCGTCGCCGGCACCGAGCACCCAGAACGTCTCGACGAGCTTGGGCGGTTGCGGCGGTTCCAGCAGCTTCGGCGCGTTCGCGAGCTCCAGGGCCTCGCGGTACGAGTACCGCAGCACCCGATCCACGTCGTGCGCACTGAGCGCGCTGTTCTCGTCCAGCCAGCGCGCCTGGAACCCCTGGAGCTCACCGGTGTCGAAGCTCGACGTCCGTCGCCCACTGCTGCGCGACGGACAGGGCGTCGGTCGACGAGTTGCCCAACACCCCCCGACCGAACTGGACCGCCGCGTCCACGTCCTCCCGGTAGAACGCGTCGAGGAACTCGATGCTGGTGTTCTTGTAGATGGCTCGGTGCTGTTCCATCGGACTGCCCCTGTCCTTCGAGCGTCGCTCGATCGTCGCGGACGCTAGGTCCGCTCCGTGCGGAACGCCACCGTCACCGCAGCTCGGAAGGAGATCGCGGATCGGCGCTACGGTCCGCGCCCCATGGAGCCCACGTCCCCCGCCGAGCCGCTCGCGTACGCATGGCCGCTGTCCGTGTCGCCCGGGGAACCGGTGGCGCTCTTCGTCGCCGGCCCACCGGTCCACGCCCGGGTGGTGGTCGCGCGCATCGGCGCGCACCGAGAGGTCGTCTGGTCGAGCGAGATCGACATCGATCCCCACCTGATCCCCTCCGACGCGGCCGTGCAGGGGTGCGGCTGGCCGGCCGCGCTCGAGATCCCGACCTCCGTCGACTGGCGCAGCGGCTACTACGAGGTGTCGGTCTCCTCCGACGCGGGCCGCGTCGCGCACGAGGCGGTCGCGTGCTTCGTGGTGCGGGCGACACGCGCCGACCCCGGACGGCCGCTGCTCGCTCTCTGCACGAACACCTACAACGCCTACAACGACGTCGGCGGTCGCAACCTCTACGAGGGCGGCACGCAGGTGTCGTTCCTCCGCCCCCTCGCCAAGGGTCTGCTGCGCAAGCCCGACGGACCCGGGCAGCCGGGTGACCGTGCTGGATCCACCCGACCCCGGAATGCGCGCGCACGTCGGCTACCTGCGGGCCCACCAGTTCACCCAGTGGGGTGGGTCGGCGGGTTGGCCCAACTACGAGCTGCCGTTCGTCCGCTGGGCCGAACGCAACGGCTACGACCTCGACTACGCGGTCAACGCCGACCTCGAGGACCCGGCGACCCTCGCCGACCGCCGGGTGTACCTCTCCGTCGGCCACGACGAGTACTGGTCCGGACCGATGCGCGACACCGTCGAGGCGTTCACCGCGCCGGCGGCAACGCGCTGTTCCTCTCGGGCAACACCTCGTTCTGGCAGGTACGGCTCACCGACGACGGCACCGGGATGATCGGCTTCAAGGACCGCTTCGAGCGCGACCCGGTCTTCGGGACCGCCGAGCAGCACCGACTCACCTCGATGTGGTCGGACCACCTCGTGGGTCGGCCCGAGAACGCGATGACCGGCGTGAGCTTCGTCCGGGGCGGCTACCACCGCATCGGGCGCACGGTCTCGTCCGGCGCCGGCGGCTACACCGTGTACGAGCCCGACCACTGGGCGTTCGCGGACACCGACGTCACCTACGGCGACCTCGTCGGCGCACGCGGCGTGATCGTCGGGTACGAGTGCGACGGGTGCGACTTCGTGCTCCGGGACGGCCGGCCGGTCCCGACCGGTGCCGACGGCACGCCGGCCGACTTCACGATCCTGGGCCTCGCGCCCGCGCAGCACTTCCATCGCGACAACGCGCCGCGCCCGCCCCGGCCACAGGACCGCAGCGAGCTCGAGTTCATCGCGTGGCGCGCGTTCGGCCGTGAGGACGAGGAGGCGACGGACGCCATCGCTCGCGGCCACTCGGTGATGGGCGTCCACGAGCCGGGCGGCTTCGTGTTCACCTCGGGCAGCACCGACTGGGCATGGGGGCTGACCGGCCGCGACCCGGAGATCGAGCAGATGACGCGCAACCTGCTCGACCGCGGCCTCGGCCGCTGAACCGGCGCCACGCCCGGCGGTAGCGTGCAAGGTCTTCCGCGGAGGTGACGATGCCCGACATCCACGGCACGTGTGACCCGAGGTTCGCCGAGCTGCGCGCGATCCTCGGCGCGAGCATCGAGCGGGGCGACGATGTCGGCGCGTCGGTCTCGGTGGTGCTCGACGGCAGCACCGTCGTCGACCTGTGGGGCGGGTGGGCCGACGAGGCGCGGACGAGGCCGTGGACGGACGCCACGATCACCAACGTCTGGTCCACCACGAAGACGATGGTCGCGTTGAGCGCGCTGCTGCTCGTCGAGCGCGGGCAGCTCGACCCGTTCACACCCGTCGCGACGTACTGGCCCGAGTTCGCGGCGAACGGCAAGGAGGCCATCGAGGTCCGGCACCTGATGTCGCACACCTCGGGCGTGTCGGCCTGGGCGCAGCCGGTCACCTACGCCGACCTCTACGACTGGGAGCGGTCCACGGCGATGCTCGCCGCCCAGGCCCCGTGGTGGGAGCCCGGTGACGGCTCCGGCTACCACGCCCTCAACTACGGCCACCTGATCGGCGAGGTCATCCGTCGGGTCGACGGCCGGGGCCTCAAGGAGTTCGTGGCCGAGGAGCTCGCCGGGCCGTTCGGCGCCGACTTCCAGATCGGCGTGCAGGACGAGGACCTCGGTCGCGTGTCCGACGTCATCCCGCCGCCACCGTTGCCGTTCGACGGGGCGACGCTGGAGTCGATGGACGAGGAGTTCCGCAACGCGATTCCCGTGCGGACGCTCACCGGTCCGCTGATCGACGCGCCCACTGCGAACACCCCCGGCTGGCGCGGTGCGGACATCGGCGGCGCGAACGGGCACTCGAACGCGCGCGGCGTCGCCCGCATCCAGTCGGTGATCGGCAACGACGGCGTCCTCGACGGCCGCACGATCCTGAGTCGCGACACGCTGGACCTGATCTGGAACGTGCAGGCGCACGGCCCCGACCGTGTGCTCGTCCTGCCGCTGAAGTTCGGGATCGGGTACGGCCTGCCCGAGCCGTCGACGCTGCCCTACATCCCGGAGGGCGAGATCTGCTTCTGGGGCGGCTACGGGGGCTCGATGATCGTGATGGACCGCGGGCGACGCATGACCGTCGCCTACATGATGAACAAGATGGAGCCCGGCATCATCGGCGGACTCCGCAGCGCGGCGATCCTCAGCGCCTGCTTCCGCGCCGTCGCCTGACCGCAACCCGACCCAAGGAGCCCCCGTGACGCGACTCGGCTACCAGATCCCGAACTTCACCTATCCCGGCGTCGACGCCGCGGGCCTGTTCGACGTCGTCGCCCGTCAAGCCGCCGCCGCCGACCGCAGCGGCTTCGACACGGTCCTGCTCATGGACCACTTCTACCAACTGCCGATGATCGGCCCACCGGACGCGAACATGCTCGAGTGCTACACGACGCTCGGCGCACTGGCGCGCGAGACGTCGACCGTGCGGCTCGGCGCCCTGGTCACCGGCAACACGTATCGCAACCCGGCGCTGCTCGCGAAGATCGTGACCGCGCTCGACGTCGTGAGCGGCGGGCGCGCGCAGCTCGGCATCGGCGCGGGCTGGTTCGAGTTCGAGCACGACTCGCTCGGCTTCGAGTTCGAGACGTTCACCGACCGCTTCGAGAAGCTCGAGGAGGCGCTGCAGATCATCCTGCCGATGCTGCGCGACGAGACGCCCACGTTCGAGGGCGCGCACTACACGGTGCGCGACGCGATCAACCACCCGGCGCCGATCTCGCGCATCCCGGTGATGATCGGCGGAAGCGGCGAGAAGAAGACGCTGCGGATGGTCGCGCAGTACGCCGACGAGTCGAACCTGACGTCGCCGCCGGCGGAGCTGCCCCACAAGCTCGAGGTGATCGCCGAGCACTGCGAGCGGCTCGGCCGCGACCGCGCGACGCTCTCCGTCAGCCAGCACCTGAACGTGGTGCTCGCGCCGACCCACGAGCAGGCCTTCGACGAGCTCGCCGACGCGCTCGCGCTCCGGGACATCGACCTGCGGAACGCGGAGCCCGACTTCCGCTCGATGATCGAGTCGATGGTGATCCTCGGTGACCCGGACGAGGTCGGTGAACGGCTCGCCGACATCGTGGCGCTCGGCGCCGACGGGCTCACGATGTCGGCGCCGGCCAACGGATTCGTCCCCGAGCGCGTCGACGCCCTCGGCGAGGTCGCCACCAAGGCCCTCGGGTAGCCGCCACGCCATTTCTCGCCGATTCTCACACCGGTCGGTGGCAATTCGCCGCAGAAACACGACGCTTGGTCAGGAACTGCGGCCACTCGGGGCTGGGGGACGCGATGCGGCGATTCCGGTCACGGTGCCACCCGCTGGGTGAGCGACAGGACGTTGCCGTCCGGATCCGTGAACCAGGCGACGCGACCACCGCCCGGCGCCGCCCAGACGCCGTCGTCGTCCTGCTCGAACCATGGGTAGCGCATCGTCGTCACGCCCTGCGCCCGGAGGCCGGCAACCTCCTGCGTGATGTCGTCGACCTCCCAGCCGAGGACCGTGAACGGCAGGGCGACGTGATCGGGGACGTGCGTGATGCGCACGGGCACCGCGCCCGACCGCACCTCGAGCGCGAACTCGTCGAGCCCCACCGGCTCGAGACCGAGCCGGTCCACGTAGAACGCGCGGGAGCGCTCCAGATCGGTGCTGGCCACGAACGCGACGGGCCGGGTGGTCTGCATGGTGGGCACGGTACGGAACCCGCCGCGTGTCGTCCAGGACGTACCGTGATGTCGTCGGCGCGAGCGGCCGGTGGCTATCTCGCGCGGGTCGACACGCCCGGTGACGCATAGACGGCGCTCATCAGCGAGCGGTTGCGCGTGCTCTGCCAGCGCGGGATCACGTGGTTCATCACGTACCCGAACGCGATGCCGGCACCGGCGTCGGCGAACCCGAGCGATCCGCCGGTGCCGAAGTGCCCGAAGCTCCCGGGGTTCGGGCCGAACGGCCGGCGGGCGGTCGTCGGCTTGAAGCCGAGCCCGAAGGTCACCTCCTCGCCGAGCGTCGGGCAGTAGCCCTCCGACTGCGGTCGCGTCGCCTCGGCCAGGAGCGTCGGCGACAGCAGCCGGCCCGGCTCGAGGAGCGCCGCGTAGATCCGCGCCACGCCCTGGGCCGTGCCGTGGCCGTTGGTCGCGGGCACCTGCGCGCGTCCGCCACTCCGGCGTGTTCACCACTCCGGCCGAGCAGTAGCCCGGCGGATTGAAGTAGCTCATCATGGTCATGAGCTCGTCGCCCTCGTAGCGCGAGAAGTCGATCGTGCCGCCCGGCGCGTCCCACAACAGGTCGGCACAGCGCGGCTGCTCGGCGTCGGGGACTCCGAACCAGACGTCGGCGTCGAGCGGTGCCGCGACGGCACGGAGCGCGTCGTGGGGCATCCGGCCGTCGACGCGGCGGGCGATCTCGCCCACGAGGTGACCGTAGGAATTCGTGTGGTAGCGAGTGGCGCGTCCCGGGCTCCCACCACGGCGCAGTCGCCGCGATCGCCGCCGTCATCCGCGTCCACGACCAGAGGTCGTCGTTGGTGAGCAGCTCGTGCATCGGCGGGGACGCCGGCGCGGTGGCAGAGCGCGTGGCGGACGGTCGCACCGCCCTTCCCGGCGGCCGCGAACTCTGGCCACACCGACGCGATCGGGTCGTCGAGCCCGATGCGACCGGCGTCCACGTGACGCAGCACCGACAGGGCCACCAGCGCCTTGCCGACCGAGTAGAAGTCGACGAGCGTGTCGTGCGTCCACGGCCGGGTGCGGGCCGTGTCGCACCAGCCACCGACCAGGTCGACGACCACCTCGCCGTCGCGGATCACGCACACCGCCGCGCCGACCTCGCCCTGCGCGGCGAAGTTCGCCACGAACGCGTCGCGCACCGGCGCGAACGCCGGGTCGCAGTCGCCCGAGATCGGCACCTCCACGGGCGGAGTGTCGCACACGGGGATCAGGCCGGCGCCCGCGACACGCGTCGTCCGCCGGCGGCCGAGAATTTGCCGTGCGATGACCGACGAGAGACCGACGGCAGAGCGGACCGTCCCTAGCGTCCGGGCGTGCTCCGGTGGTTGCCTCCGCGTCGCGCGCTGGCGGTCGTCACCGTGGTCGGCCTGGTCCTCGTGGTCGCCGACGATGCCGTCGGTCCGCTGGGCATCTTCGTCGGCGTCGCAGTGATCACCGTCGGCCTCGCTGCGCTGCTCGACGCCGAGCGGCACGGGCAGACCGTCACGATCGGCGCGGTGGCGACCGCCGGTGTGGTCGTGCTCGGCACCGCGATCCTGGTGGCGCCGCACGACTCCCACGACCTCTGGTCGTACACGATGTACGGGCGCATCCTGAGCGTCCACCATGCGAGTCCGTGGGTGCGCACCCCCGCCGACTTCCGGGGCGACCCGTACCTCGGCCTCGTCGCGAGGGGCTGGCGCCACACGACGTCGATCTACGGCCCCGGGTTCGAGCTGCTCGCGGCCACCATCACGCGCGTCGCGGGCCAGGCGACCACGGCCGTGCGCATGCTCTTCACCGCGACCTTCGCCGGCGCGGCCGCCGGCGCCGCGTGGATCGTGTACCGCCGCACCGGCCGAACCGCCGCCACCGCGCTCGTCCTCCTGCACCCGGCGATCGTGCTCGGCACCGTCGCCGGCGGACACAACGACGGGCTGGTCGGGCTCGGGCTCCTCGGCGCCACCGTCCTCGTCGTCGACGATCGCCCGGTCGCGGCCGGGCTCGCCGCGGGCGCGGCGACGCTCGTGAAGCTCACGGGCGGGATCGGCATCCTCGCCCTGGCCGCGTGGTCGCTCGCGCACCGGGGCCGGCGCACCGCCGCCGTCTTCCTGGGCACCGGTGCGGCCCTCGTCGGGCTCGCGTACCTGCCCCTCGGGACGTCGGGGCTCTCGGCCTTCGTGCACAACCGCGGCTCGTTGTCACGCGCCTCCGCGTGGGAGTTCCCGCGCCTGCTGACCGGTCTCGACCACCGGCACACGCCCATCCGACTCGGACTGCCCGTGAGCGACACGCAACTGCTCGTGTCGGTGGGTGCGCTCGTGACCGTCGCGCTCACCGTCATGGTGGCGATGCGGATGCGCCGGGCCGACCACCCCGCGGTGCCACTCGTCGCCGCGCTGGGGACCTATCTCGTGTTCGCGCCCTACGTCCTGCCGTGGTACCCGGCCTGGGTGATCCCGGCGATGGGCCTCGTCATCGACCGGCCGATGGCGCGGCTCCTCGCCGCGCAGGCATCGGTCCTCGTGGTCGTCTACGAGCTGAAGACCCAGAGCCTCTCACCCGTCGTGTCGACGATGATCTGGTGGAGTGCCGTCCTCGTGTCGGTGGCGCTCGCGATCGCGTTCGTCCTCACCCTGCGGCGGTCGCTGACGGCCCGGTCCGAGGTCACTCGGGCGATGGTTCCTCACCCGGCAGGCTGATGCTGCGGCCGACGTCGAGCGCGGAGACGCCGTCGGGACCGATCACCTCCACGATGGGCTCGTCGCGGTCGTCGAACTCGAGCCGCAACGCGCGTGTCATCGTCGCGTGCATCTCGTAGAGCGCGGTGATGTAGGTGAGCTCGAGGATCTCCTCGTCGGTCAGGTGTGCCTGCAGCTCGGCGAAGACGTCGTCGGCCACCCGACCGCCGTCGTAGACGAGCGCGTCGGTGTAGGCGAGCACCGCGCGCTCGGTCGCGTCGAAGCACGTCGCGACGGACCACGACGGGATCGCGGCGATCTTCGTCTCCGACATCCCGATGGCCCGGCACGACTTGCAGTGCTGCGAGAACACGAACTGGCTCCCGCGCGCCCAGCCCGCACGCGTCTGGCCGAGCTCGCGCAGCTGCGGATCCAGGTGTCGCTTCGGGCTCTGGTAGAGCCCGAAGCCGTCGACGCAGTGCTGGAGCACGTCGGGCACCAGCGCGAACACCGTCCACCAGTCGCCGGGCGTGCCCGTCGCGGTCCCGGGCTCGGCCACGGGATCCCGGCCCGGTCCGAACAGGAGGTCGTACATGATCGTCACGATCGGGGCGTTGGACTCGTCCCTCGGGACCTGGCCCAGGCGCGGCATGGCTGACCTCCGGTGCAACGGCGGTGCGAGCGCCGCAATCTACGCGGTGTCGGAGTCAGTGGCGGCCGAGCTCCGAGGTGCCACGACTCGAGGCTCGCCGCCCGAAGCGCGCGAGCAGCACCAGGTCGTAGGTGGCCTTGCCGAGCCCGGCGATGATCAGCGGCCAGCCGAAGGTCGTCGCCTTCAGCAGCGCGCCCGCGAGCAGCGGGGTCGCCGCCGACGCCAGGCTGCGGGGCACGTTCGTCACGCTCGCCGCCGCGGCGCGCTCCTCCGGCGTGACGACGGCCATCACCAGCGCCTGACGCGCGGGAACGTCCATCTGGGAGAAGAGCGCGCGGATCAGCAGGCACGCGATGGCGAAGCCGGCGGACGGCGCGAACGCGGCGAGCACGAGGAACAGGTTCGCCGGGAGATGGGTGAACACCATCGTGCGCACCAGCCCGATGCGGCGCGACAGCGGTCCGGCGAGGAGCTGGGAGAACGCGCTCGAGCAGCCCGACCGCGAAGAAGACCCCCGCAGTGACCCCCGGGGACAGCCCCCACTCGAGGTGCAGCCACAGCACGAGGAGCGACTGGACGACGAAGCCGCTCGCGCCGGCGTCCAGCGAGAAGAGCGCGGCGAGCTCGAGGACGGTGCCGCGTGACTGCGCGAGGGGCTTGCGGGCGACGGTCGCGATCTCGGTGGCCACGTGCTCGCGTCGCAGCCGGCGGTAGACGACGAACACCGCGATCGCGATGACGACGTACACCACGAAGCTGCCGCGCAACGCGTCGACCCGCCGGATGTCGAGCGCGCCGGCGAGTCGCTCGGGCAACCCGGACGCGAGTGCGCCGAACGCGCCCGCGAACGCGCCCGCCAGGTTGTAGATCGCGTAGAGGTGCGGACGATCCAGGTCGGTCACGTGACCGGCCAGGAACGCCTGCTCGGTCGGCAGGAAGACCGAGACGTCCCCGGCCGACGGGTTGAGCGTGCCCACGACCGCGATCACCATCAGCGCCCAGAATCCGGTGACCGCCATGAACCCGACCCCGGTCGCGGTCATGAGCACGCACGCGGCGAGCAGGAGGGTCCGCAGCTCCCACCGGTGGGCGACCAGGCCGGTGCCCAGCGTGAGCGCGGCCGACCCGAGGAGGGTGCCGGTCACGATCGCGCCCACCTGCAGCGGCGAGAACCCGAGCGAGGTGAGGTAGACCGCGAGGACGACGGAGACGAAGCCGTCGGCGAAGCCCCGGAGCGCCCGAGCGAGGATGACGCGGGGGACGTCGACGCTGGCCGAGTCGGGCAACAGCCGTCGACGCGCCATTCGCGCGCAGCGTAGGCCTCACCGCGATCGACGCCGGCCGGCCATCCGGACACACGCGTGCCCGGTAGCGTCGACCCGATGGATCGGACGTCGGTCGTGGCGAAGGGCGCGCTCGGACCGGACGACCTCGCGCGGCTCGACCACGCGGCCGGCGCGATCGCCGGGTGGCCGGCGGGCAGCCACGTCTGGGGCCACTACGCCGAGCAGACCCCGGCGGGTCCCGCGATCTGCCGGACCGAGAACGTCTCGGCCTGCAATGCCGACGTGCGGGCCCTGGTCGACGGACCGCTGCGCGCCATCGCGTCGGCACGGCTCGGCACCGACGCCACCGCGTTCAAGGACAAGATCAACTACAAGCAGCCCGGGGGTGCCGGCTTCCTCCCCCACCAGGACCGCTCCGCCTATCCGGGCGCGCCCGACCTCGTGTCGCTGCTCGTCGCGATCGACGCGTGCTCCGAGCAGTCGGGCTCCCTCTGGATCGCGCCCGAGGTCGACCACGCGCTGCCGACCGACGATCGCGGGGTGGTCGAAGCGCACGTCACCGACGCGCTCGACTGGCAGCTCGTCGAGCTCGCGCCGGGCGATGCGTTGATGATCGACGGCTGGGCGCCGCACTGGTCGGGCGCGAACGACACCGACCGACCCCGACGGGTGCTCGTCGCGTCCTACGCGTCGACGGTCTCGGGGTACACGCGCGACGAGTACTACGCGGCGCGGGAAGCGGCGATGACGGCCTCCACCGGGCGCGACGGACGGTTCCGGATCAGCACCCACGCCGACTTCGCCGGCGAGGAGGTCACGTCCGACGAGCGGGCCGAGGACGCCTGCACGCACCCCTAGGACGCAGTCGGCTCACCCGGCGAGGAAGTCCAGGACCTCGGGCAGCGCACGGGAGTCCTGCGCGAAGAAGGCGTGGCCGCCCTCGTACACCCGGAGGTCCGCGCCCGGTATCCGCGCCGCGATCGCCTCGGAGTTCGGCAGCGGCGCGATGCCGTCGTAGCGGCCGGCGGCCACGAGCGTCGGCGCCGTCACGTGCGGCAGGCGGTCGAGCACGTCGTGCCCGGCACGCGCTGCGAGCTGCGCCGCCTCGCCGCGCTGCACCTCCGCCGACTTCTCGCCGCGCTGGCGCGCCGCGAGCATCTCGACGAGGGCGCGGTCCGAGTCGTGCTGCGCGAGCCAGTCGGCAGTGAAGCGGGTGTCGAGGATCGTGAGGTAGCGCTCGGCGCGCTCGGCATCGGTGAGCGCGGCCATCTCGTGGAGCGGATACGACGGCAGGTCCCCTCCCGGCGAGGTGCACAGCAACGCGAGCTTCTCCACCCGTTCGGGGACGGTGACCGCCAGCTCCTGCGCCACCATGCCGCCGAAGGAGATCCCGACGACCCGAGCCTGCGCCCACCCGACGTGGTCGAGGAGCGCGATCGCATCGTCCGCGTAGTCGGCCATCGAGTACGGCCCGGGCGGGATCTCCGTCCGGCCGAGGCCGCGCTGGTCGTGGGCGAGGAGGTCGACGCGGTCGGTGAAGACGTCGAGCAGGACCCGCATGCCGTCGAGGGTCGCGCCCGACCCGTTGAGGAACAGGACGGCCGGTCCGTCGCCCTGCCGCTCGTAGTACACGTCGATCCCGTTGAGGTGTGCGGTCGGCATCGCCGGGAGCGTAGAACTAGGAGCGCGACGGCGCTTCGCCGTCACGACGGAAGGGGACCACGTGACCGCCGAAGAGATCGTCAACGAGTTCACGGCCCGGATCACCAAGCTCGACTTCGACGGCGCGTTCGAGCTGGTGGCGCCCGACATCGAGTACGACAACGTGCCGATCGGAAAGGTCGAGGGCCCCGACGGGATCCGCAGCGTGTTCGCGCAGCTCGACGCGATGGGCGTCGACGCCATGGAGTGGATCGTGCACCGGCAGGTCGCGAGCGACACGACGGTGCTCAACGAGCGCACCGACAAGTTCGGCGTCGGCGGCAAGTGGGCCGGCGTCGACGTCGCCGGGGTCTTCGAGGTCCGCGACGGCAAGATCACGCTCTGGCGCGACTACTTCGACATGAACGCGATGACCAACGCGATCACCGAGCTCACGTCGTGACCGCCGCGGCCGCGACCCGACCGTGCATCTCGGCCGACTCGCACATCACCGAGCCGCCGACGAGCTACCTCGACCACATCGACCCCGCGTACCGCGACCGTGCGCCGCGCCTCGAGCACCACGACGTCCTCGGCGACGTGATGCTCGTCGACAACGGTCAGACGCTCGTGCCGTTCTGGCTCGTCGCGGCAGCCGGGCGGCCGACCGAGGAGATCCGCCTCGACATCGACAAGCGGTTCGAGGACCTGCACCGTGGCGGCTGGGATCCCGAGGCGCGGCTGCACGACCAGGACACCGACGGCGTGACCGCCGAGATCATCTACCCGTCGGTCGGGATGATCCTGTGCAACCACCCGGACCGGGACTACCAGAAGGCGTGCTTCGACGCGTACAACGAGTGGATCACCGAGTTCTGCTCGTACGCACCCGACCGACTCGTCGGCCTCGGGCAGACCGCGGTGCGCTCACCGGACGACGCCATCGCCGACCTCGAGGCGATCAAGGCGAAGGGGATGCGCGGCGTGATGCTGCCCGGCTATCCCGGCGTCGCCGACTACGACGACCCGATGTACGACGAGTTCTGGGACGCGATCGTCGAGCTCGGGCTCCCGCCGTCGTTCCACATCCTCACGAGCGGCACCGACACGCCGTACTCCGGCTCGGTGCGCGGCCCGAAGCTCAACACGTTCCTCTCGATCATCCGCGGGAACCAGGACATCATCGGCACGTTGATCTTCGGTGCAGTGTTCGAGCGCCATCCCGACCTGCGCGTGGTGTGCGTCGAGGCCGACGCCGGTTGGGCACCGCACTGGATGTACCGCTCCGACCACGCCTACGACCGGCACCGCAACTGGCTCACCGCCGGTGAGCTCACGAAGCGCCCGAGCGAGACGTTCATGGAGCACGTGTACCTCACGTTCCAGGACGACTGGGTCGCGTTCAGGACCGTCGACCTCATGAACGAGCGGCGCCTGATGTGGGCGAACGACTTCCCGCACTCCGACGCCACCTGGCCCGACTCCCAGGCGCTGCTCGCCGAGCACGCCGGCCACCTGGCACCCGAGACGCAGTCCCGCATCCTCCACGACAACGCCGCGGAGCTCTACGGCCTGGCCTGAGTCGATCGACCCGGCCCCGGGGCGAAAGTCCTCGGAGATCCAGACCATCGGCATCGCGACCGGACGGCGCGCGGTGCCGATGCACGGACATGACGACCTCGGCAGGGATCCATCACCACGGGCTCGGGACAGCATCCATCCTCGACGGCGGCGCATTCGCGATCGCCGCGGTGGGCCTACTCCTCAGCACCTCGCTGCTGGTCGGCGGGCCGTCGCCGATCCCGGTCACGGGCTCCGCCTCGCCCGCCACGGTGCGGACGATCGCGAAGGTCACGCGCCCGATCGGATCGACCACCACGACCGCGAAGCCCGCGATCGCGGTACCCACCGTCGCACCCGCACCCCCGGCGGTGGCACCGGACGCGACGCCGGCCGCCGCGGCATCGACGACACCCGCGACGGCACCACCGGCCGCAGCACCCGCGTTCACGACCGAATGCGGCGACGCGCTCGCGTTCCTCGCGAGCCATCAGGCACCCGGGTTCGTCGACACGTGCGCACCGGGCTCCGCGCTCGGTCACTACGGGTACACCTGCGCCACCGTGCCCGGGCGTTGCGACGGCGTGCGGATCATCCACATCGCCTGCCCCGCGCCCTTCGTCTTCATGAACGAGGCGCACAACAGCTGGACCGTCATCGGCCAGGGCGCCGGCATCGATCCCTACGGGCAGGGCAACGCAGCCGAGCAGGCGGCGTGCAACCGCTACCGCTAGGACACCATCAGCGCCGGCGCAGGACGAGCACGCGGGCGTCGACCCGGGGCGGCGGACGGAACGCCCGGCGCGGGACGCGGAACGCCGTGGTCGCCGCGAACGTCCGGCTCCAGCGGCCGGAGCCGGACGCGCCCGGCGCGACCAACCGGCGGGCCGCCTGGTCCTGCACCACGAGGTGCGCAGCGCGCAGGCGGCTCCCCGGTTGGAGCAGGCGGCGGAGCAGCGCGGTCGTGATCCCGAACGGCGGGTTCCCGACGACGGCGTAGGGCCGGCGCGGCAGGCGGAGGTCGGCGGCATCCGCCTGCACGACGGTCACGGCCGCGCCGAACCGCTCTCGCAGGATCCGCGCTCGACCCGGGTGCATCTCGATCGCGATCACCCGAGCGCCGACGTCGACGAGCGGTGCGGTGACCGCGCCGAGCCCGGCGCCGACGTCGAGCACCAGGTCGCCGCGTCGTACCGCGGCGAGGACGACGAGACGCTCAGCCCAATGTGGGTCGAGGAAGTGACAGCCCCACGGCCGTGACGGCGAGGCCACGGCGACGCGCCGTGGTGAAGATGCAGCTCACCCCTGTATCCGAGCACACGAGCAGGCGCATCGGGCCGCGATTATCGCGGCGGGTACGAGAAACCACCTGCGGCGACGCCCGCCACGATCAGGTCGGCGGCGGCCTCGACGCCCTCCGGCGGGTCCACGAGCACGTGGCGGGGATCGACGATCGCACCGGCGAACTCGTCGTGCATCTTCCGGGTCGCGTCCGCGTCGTCGAAGCCGTGCCCGACCCGCGTCGCCACCCGGTGGCGGCACCGATCGAGCGACGGGAGCAGGATCACGTAGTCGAGCCGGGCCAGGCCGGTGGCGGCGACGAACGTCGGGAGGAACCACGGGCCGACCATGCCGTCGAACACGGTCGCGTAGTCACGGGCGAAGCGACCGGCCGCGACCGCCGACGCCTCGGTGACCACCTCGTTCTGGGCCCGCGACTCGGGGAGCCACGGCGCGATCGCCCCGGTCGCGAGGAAGCCGAAGAACGAGTCGCCGGCCACGAGGACGCTCGGCTCGAATCGAGCCGCCAGCGCGGACGCGACCGTCGACTTGCCCGCGCCCGGTGGGCCCGTGACGAGGATCAACCCACTCATGCGGCGGCCACCTCCGCGAGCCACGCGCGCACGACGCGCGGCGAGCCGAGTCGGATCACCGTCAGGTGCGCGAGCTCCGGATCCTCGCGTATCCGGAGGTACCGCTCGCGGTACTTCGGGTGCTCGCGCCATGCGAATCGCAGCAGCTCGTCGCGCCCGTAGAACGTCGACAGCTTCACCCGGTTGCCCGACCAGAGCTCGGTCCGCCGCACGTAGTGGCGGACGCTGCGGCGGACGAGCCGGCTGATCGTGATCCGACGCGGCAGGTCGAGGAACACGATCGTGTCGGCACGCGGCCAGACCGCGTCGCGTGCCGCGATCGAGAAGTAGTTCCCGTCCGTCACCCACCGCTTCGTCGCGTCGGCCATCGCCTGCAGCCGGCACCGGAGCTCGTCCGGGCCGCACTCACGCCAGCCCGGCTCCCACCACAAGGCGTCCATCTCGGTGTGCTCGATGCCGAGCCGGCGGGCGAGGTCCCGAGCGAGGGTCGTCTTGCCCGACCCCGATGGACCCACCACGATCACGCGGTCCATGGCGAGAGTCTCGCAGCCGGAGTCCCGTGCCCGCCGTAGATTCCCGACGATGGCCTTCGACGCGCCGACGGACCCCATCGCGACGCCGGACGAACGCGAGCTGCTGCTGCGCTTCCTGCAGACCCAGCGCGAGCTCGTCGCGTGGTCGGCGGTCGATCTCACCGAGGACCAGGCTCGGTGGCAGCCGGACGGGAAGCTCATCCCGATCATCGGGGTGATCAACCACCTCACGCACGTCGAGTGGCGCTGGATCGACGGCAGCTATGCCCGCGCCGAGGCGGTGTGGCGGAGTGAGGACGAGTTCACCGTCGGTCCGGAGCGCACCCTCGCCGAGGTCGTCGACGCGTACGCGGCACGCGCCGCGGCGACCGACCGCACGGTGCGGGCGGCGCCCGGGCTGGACGCGCCCTGCATCCGGCCCGAGGCGCACCCCGAGGTCGACCTGCGCTGGGTGCTCCTGCACCTGATCGAGGAGACCGCCCACCACGCCGGCCACGCCGACGCAACGCGCGAGCTGCTCGACGGACGGCAATCCGGCTGGTGACACCGGCGACATCCGTCACGGTGACCCTGGGCGCGGCGACCGGCTAGACCTTCCGGGTCCCGACTCCCCGGAGGACCCGATGCCCGAAGCCGTGATCGTCTCGACCGCCCGCAGCCCGATCGGGCGCGCCAACAAGGGCTCGATGGTCGACCTGCGACCCGACGACCTCGCCGCGACGATCGTCACCGCCGCGCTCGACAAGGTCCCGCAGCTCGACCGCCAGACCGTCGAGGACGTGATGATCGGCTGTGCGCAACCGGCGGGCGAGCAGGGCTACAACCTCGGCCGGGTCGTCGCGCTCCTCGCGGGCCTCGACGACGTGCCCGGCACGACGGTCAACCGGTACTGCTCGTCGTCGCTCCAGACCATCCGCATGGCCGCGCACGCGATCAAGTCCGGCGAGGGCGACGTCTTCGTCGCCGCCGGCGTCGAGTGCGTGAGCCGCTTCGACAAGGGCCGCTCCGACGGCAACCCCGGCACCACCAACGACCGGTTCGCGGACGCACGGGCCCGCACGAAGGCGCGGTCGGACGCCGGTGCGCCCACGTGGACGCCGGCCGAGGGGCTGCCCGACATCTACATCGCGATGGGCCAGACCGCGGAGAACGTGGTGCAGGCCGAGGGCGTGACGCGCGAGGAGATGGACGAGTTCGCGGCGCGCTCGCAGCAGCGGGCGGTCGAGTCGCAGCACAACGGCTTCTTCGAGCGCGAGATCATCCCGGTCACGTTGCCCGACGGCACGCAGCTCGCGAAGGACGACGGCCCGCGCGACGGCACCACCGTCGAGAAGCTCGCGCAGCTCAAGCCCGTGTTCCGCCCCGACGGTTCGGTCACTGCCGGCAACGCGTGCCCGTTGAACGACGGCGCGGCCGCGGTCGTCGTGATGAGCGACACGCGCGCCGAGGAGCTCGGCATCACCCCGCTCGCACGGGTCGTGTCCTCCGGTGTCTCGGGCCTGAACCCCGAGATCATGGGCCTCGGCCCGATCGGCGCGTCGCGCATGGCGCTCGAGCGGGCCGGCCTCTCCATCGACGACATCGACCTCGTCGAGATCAACGAGGCGTTCGCGGCGCAGGTGATCCCGTCGGCCAAGCACCTCGGCATCCCGTGGGAGAAGCTCAACGTGCACGGCGGCGGCATCGCGCTCGGCCACCCCTTCGGCATGACCGGCGCCCGCATCATGACCACGCTCCTCAACGGGCTCGAGGACGCGGGCGGTCGGTACGGCCTCGAGACCATGTGCGTCGGCGGCGGCCAGGGCATGGCGATGATCGTCGAACGCCTCGCCTGAGCGAACCCACGCGCGATCTGCACCCCATGGGGTGCGATACGAGCGCTGGTTCAGGAGAAGCGCGCGCGGAGATCGCGCTTGCGGACCTTGCCCATCGGATCGCGCGGCAGCGCGTCGACGAGCTCGACACGACGCGGCGCCTTGTAGCGGACGAGGTGCTCACGGGCGTGTGCGATCACGTCCTCGGCCGTCGGCGTCGCTGCCGGTGCTCGGTGACGACGACCGCGGTGACGATCTCGCCGTACTCGTCGTCGGGGAGTCCGATCACCGCGACCTCGGCGATGTCGGGGTGTTGGACCAGCACCGCCTCGACCTCGGCCGGGTAGACGTTCGCACCACCGGTGATCACCATGTCCTTGCGCCGGTCGACGACGAAGAGGTAGCCGTCGTCGTCGAGGTAGCCGAGGTCGCCGAGCGTCGCGAGATTCCCGCGGTAGATCGACTCGGTGAGCGCCGGATCGCCGGCGTAGCTGAACCCGCGACCCCAGTCGGACCCGATGTACACGAGTCCGACCTCGCCCGGCGGGAGCCGGTTGCCCTCGTCGTCGTAGATCTCGATGGTCGATCCGGGCGCGGCCCGCCCGACGCTGCCGGGCTTGCGCTCCCATTCCTCGGCGGTGATGACCGTGCCCATCGTCTCGGTGCCCCCGTAGGTCTCCCACACGACGCCGGGCGGGAAGAACGCCATCACCTCGCGCTTGAGGCTCGGCGCGCACGGGGCCGATCCGTGGAGCAGGCGCTTGATCGTCGACACGTCGGCCGCGGCCTTCACGTCCTCGGGCGCGCTCATCAACCGGTACAGGTGCACCGGCGCGGTCCACGAATAGGTGCCGCCGAAGCGGGTCACGGCGTCGAACCACTCCGACGCGTCGAAGTGGTCGAGCAGCACCGTGGTGTGGCCGAGCAGCAGCGCGCTGTGCGGACCGCTGAACCCGGCGAGATGGTGCAGCGGGGAACCGGTCACGTTGACCTCGTCCGGCGCGTCGAGCCCGTACGCGGTGTAGTAGCGCACGAGACCGTCGATGCTGGCGGCGACGTCGACGTCCGGGCGCACCACCGCCTTCGGGCGACCGGTCGTGCCCGACGTGTAGGCACGCAGCTGCACGTAGTCCGGCGCGGCATCGGCGTAGCGGCCCCGCCGGCGCGGCGTCGAGCGCGGCGAGGAACTCGGGGAGCGCGGCCTCGTCGAGGAGGAACGCGACCTCGCCGTCGGTGCAGAAGTAGTCGCGTTCGTCGGCGGTCGCGCCACTCGGGATCGGCACGCACTGCGCGCCGAGACGAGCCGCGCCCAGCGCGGCGACGAACCACTCGGGCCGGTTCGCCGAGCGCGATGCCGAGCCGGGCGTCCGGACCGACGCCACGGGCGCGCAGGACGTGCGCGGCCCGGTGCGCGGCCGCGTCGAGCTCGGCGTAGGTGATGCGCCGCTCGTGGTGGACGAACGCGACCTTGTCGGGGCGGATCCTCGCCTGGGCGGCGACGCCGTGTCCGGACACCCGGACCGCTACGCCCCGTAGACCGGCGCGGGCGCTGGCGCCTCCGCGAGGAGCCGGCGCACCACCGCACCGACCTCGGCCGGGTCCCACCGCGCGCCCTTGTCCTCACGGGGACCGTGCTGCCAGCCGTCGGCCACCGAGATGATCCCGCCCTCCACCTCGAACACCCGGCCGGTGACGCCGGCGGCGTCGGTGGAGCCCAGCCACACCACGAGGGGCGCGACGTTCTCGGGCGCCATCACGTCGAACGCGTCGTCGTCGGGCGCGGCCATCGTGTCGGCGAACACGGCCTCGGTCATCCGGGTGCGCGCCGCCGGTGCGATCGCGTTCGCGGTGACCCCGTACCGGCCGAGCTCGGCCGACTCCACCAGCGTGAGCGCGGCGATGCCGGCCTTGGCCGCGCTGTACGCGCCCTGGCCCACGCTGCCCATGAGCCCGGCACCCGACGACGTGTTGATCACGCGGGCGTCGACCGTGTTCCCCGCCTTCTGCTGCTCCCGCCAGTAGGCGCCCGCACTGCGCGTCGGCGCGAAGTGGCCCTTGAGGTGGACGCGGATCACCGCGTCCCACTCGTCCTCGGATGTGCTCACCACCATGCGGTCGCGGAGGAAGCCGGCGTTGTTGACGAGGACGTCGAGCCCGCCGAACGCGTCGATCGCGGTCTGCACGAGGCGCTGCGCGCCCTCCCAGTCGGCGACGTCGTCACCGTTGGCAACCGCCTCGCCGCCCATCGCACGAATCTGGTCGACGACCTCACCCGCGGGCCCGGTGGAGCCGCCGCTGCCGTCGAGCTCGGCGCCGAGGTCGTTGACCACGACCTTGGCCCCCTGGCGGGCGAACTCGAGCGCGTGCCCGCGGCCGATGCCCCGACCCGCGCCGGTCACGATGACGACTCTTCCCTCACAGATGCCCATCGGCGGGGAAGCGTAGCGGCCTCGACCGAGACCCCGTCGCCGGCCGTCGGTACCATCCCGCGGACCACCCCACCTCGCGAGGCCTCATGCGCGTGCTCCGCCACCGGCACCGGCCGACGCTGCTCGCGACCGTCGTCGCCGCCCTCGTCGTGCTCACGTCGGCGTGCTCCGGCTCGTCGAGCGCCGCCGACCGCACGCCCCGCTCCACCACGACGACGGCGTCCCGCGGCGTCGCGACCGTCGCGCCCGGACACCCCGGCCGACGTCGCGACCCGACCGCCGACGGCCACCGAGGCCGCGCTCGTGGCGGCCCGCCCGTACACGCTCCACGTGCCGCCGCAGCCGAAGGACCCTGCACCGCTCGTCGTCGTGCTCCACGGCTACGGGGCGACCGGCGCGACCCAGGCCGCCTACCTCGGGATCGCCCCGGTCACCGACGCACAGGGCATGCTCCTCGTCACTGCCGACGGCACGCTCAACGCGATCCAGAAGCGGTTCTGGAACGCGACCGACGCCTGCTGCGCCGGCCGGCGGACCGACGTGGACGACTCCGCGTACCTGCGCGCGGTGATCGCGGACGTCGCGGCGCACCACGCCGTCGACCCGAAGCGGATCTACTTCGTCGGCCACAGCAACGGTGGCTTCATGTCGTACCGGATGGCGTGCGACCACGCCGACGTGGTCGCCGCGATCGTCAGCCTCGAGGCCGCGACGTGGGCCGACGCCGCCAAGTGCCGGCCCTCCACGGCCGTCGCGGTGCTCGAGATCCACGGCACCGGCGACGGGCTCATCAAGTACGACGGAGGCGCGAACATCGGCAAGCCGGTACCCCGGCGCCGAGCAGACGGTGAAGACCTGGGCCGGCTACGACGGATGCGCCCTCACCCCCGACGACCCGGCGCCGGCACCGCACCAGATCGAGGTGAACCGACCGCCTGCGACCGTGACGGCGTACACGAAGGACTGCCGCAACGACACCACGTCGAGCTGTGGACCCAGCCCGACGGCGTGCACATCCCGCAGTTGGACCCGACCTTCTCGACCCAGGTCGTCACGTTCCTGCTCGCGCACCCGAAGCGCTGAGGCGCCGCCGCGCCGTCAGCGGTGCCGGCGGCACCGCGGCGCGGAGCTCGGCGGCGATCGCGGCGAGGTCGTCGCGACCGCACGTGCACCGGGCGCATCGCCCACGTGAACCGGTGGCGGCCGGGACCGATGCGGTACTCCGGCAGCGTGTCGGGCCCGCACGACAGCGTGCCGAGGCCGCGGTGCCGCACGTCGAGATGCATCGTGACGCCACCGACCGGCACCAGCTCCTCGGCGTGGGTGGCCGCGGTCAGCTGCTCGGGCGTGAACATGCTCACGTTCCACTGGAACGGATCGGCCGCGGTCACGAGCAGGCCCCATCCGGTCGCGTCGTGCACCACGCCCCAGCGGGTGTCGGCGTGGCCACCGTGCTCCTGGGGCATCACGTAGGGCACGTACTGCTCGGCGACCGTCTGGGTGAACCGGCCGAGGTGCGCGCCGCGCCGGCGGTCCGGATACGACTCGGCCGGACCGCGCCCGTACCACGTGACGTGGTCCAGCTCGACCGGCGGCAGGTCCCAGCGCACGCCGATGCGCGGGAGGTCGTCGATGTCGTCGGGGATCACGACGTCCTCGGCCACGACGACCGAGCCGTCGGCGAAGCGCTTCCACCGCTCCCGCTGGGTGATGACACGTGCGCCGGTACCGCGGAGCTCGCGGTCGACGACCGTGACGCCGCCGTCGCGTGGCCGGGTGGCTTGCGGGTGTCCACCACCGTCGACCGCGACGTCCAGCCGGTCGAGCCCGGCCGCGCGCCACCGGCCGAGCGGCTTGAGGTCCTGGAGGTCGGCGAGCTTCAGGCCGTCGTTGTCGGTCGGCGCCCGCCACAGCGCCAGTTGCGGCGCGTTCGGGACGCACTGACTCCGCAACGCCAGGCGCAGGGCGCCCGATCGGTCCGTCGGAGCTCGTCGCGCGCCTCGTCGGTGAGCGTCATCGGCAGGCTGGTCGCCCCGAGCGGAGCCGGCGCCTTCCGCCGGCTCCCGCCGGTGGCAGGACGACCTGCACCCGCGCCAGCTCGAACCCGCGCGGGCGCCCAGGGCTGCGAGCGACCGACGGTGACGACCACGGTGAGCACGCACTCCTCGTCGGCGGCGTACGCCGGCAGTGGCTTCGGCAGCGCGACCGTCGCCGACGCGCCGGGCGCGACGGCGGGCAGCGGCAGCGCGGCCCGCATCCGCACGTCGCCGTCGACCGCGATCTCGATCCGCGCCCGCAGCCAGGAGAGATCGCGGAAGTCCTGCCGGTTCGTGATCCGCAGCCGCCGGCCGACGACGTCGACCGCGACCGGCGACGCCAGGGCCTTGTGCTCCCACATCGCCGGCTTCGGCGTGCGGTCGGGCCACACCAACCCGTCGATGCAGAAGTTGACGTCGTTGGGCTCGTCGCCGAAGTCGCCGCCGTACGCGTACCGCGACGAGCCGTCGGGCATCGTCTGGCGTAGGCCGTGGTCCCAGAACTCCCAGACGAAGCCACCCTGCAGTCCCGGCGTCGACTCGATCGCGTCCCAGTACTCCGCGAGGCAGCCGTTGCTGTTGCCCATCGCGTGCGAGTACTCGCACATGATCAGCGGCCGCTCGCCCCGCCGGTTCGCCGCCCAGTCGACGATGTCGGCGATCTCCGGGTACATCGGGCAGAGGACGTCGGTGGCGGTCTGGTCCCGGCCCCAGTCCCACATGATCGCCCCCTCGTAGTGGAGCGGGCGCGAGGGGTCGTAGCGGCGGATCCATCCGGCGAGCGCCTCGTGGGCGGCGCCGTAGCCCGACTCGTTGCCGAGCGACCACAGGATGATCGACGGATGGTTCTTGTCGCGTTGCACCATGCGACTGCCGCGATCGAGCAGCGCGGCCGCGTACCGCTGGTCGTCGCAGAGCGAGAAGATGAACGCGTGGCTCTCGAAGTTGGTCTCGTCGACCACGTAGAGACCGAGCTCGTCGCACAGGTCGTAGAACGCGGGGTCGTTCGGCGCGTGTGACGTACGCACCGCGTTGAAGCCGAACTGCTTCATCAGCACGAGGTCGGCACGCATCTGCTCGACGGTCACGACGCGTCCGGTGTCGGGGTCGAAGTCGTGGCGGTTGACGCCGCGGAGCAATACGGGCTCCCCGTTGAGGAGCAGCTCGCGGTCGCGGATCTCGATGGACCGGAAGCCCACGGTGCACGCGGTGACCTCGCGCACCTCACCCGCGTCGTCGAGCAGCGTGACCACCAGGCGGTACCGGTCGGGGACCTCGGCCGACCAGGGCGTCACCGGGAGGTCGTCGAGATCGAGCTCGACCACGTGACCGTGGAAGACGTAGGCGCGACGATCGGTGGGCACCACCTCGGTACGCGCGGCACCCACCCGCCGCCCGCCGATCGTCTCGAGCTGCACCCGCACCGACCACCCGCGCCGGGGCCGGTGGCCGAAGCCGATCTCCGTGCGGACGTGCAGCGCGCCGACGCCCCCCTCGACGTCCCAGTCGCCGCGGGCGTGGACGTCCTCGATCCACACATCGTCGGTCGCGGTGAGCAAGACGCTGCGACCGATGCCGGCGTGCCACCACTGGTCCTGGTCCTCGACGTAGCTCGCATCCGACCACCGCACGACCATCAGCGCGAGCAGGTTCTCGCCCCGGTGCACGTGCTCGGTCACGTCGAAGGCGGCCTCGAGCCGCGAGTCCTTGCTGATCCCGACCGCGTGGCCGTTGACCCACACGTGCAGGACGCTGTCGGCCGCACCGACGTGCAGCACGATGCGTCGACCCTTCCACGCCTTCGGCACCTTGAAGCCCGTGCGATAGAGGCCGGTCGGGTTGGCCTCGGGCACCTGGGGCGGCACCCCCCGGAACGGCATCTGCACGTTCGTGTAGATCGGCCGGTCGAAGCCCTGCATCGTCCAGAGGCCGGGGACGTCGACCTCGGCCCAGTCACGGTCCTCGTGGTCGGGGCGCATGAACCCCTTCGGCGCGCGCTCGGGTGCGTCGACGAGGCGGAACCGCCACCGCCCGTCGAGCGACCGCACCCAGGGATTCCGTGCGGTCGCGTCCCGTGCGGTCTCGACGTCCGGAGCGCGGAAGCAGCGGGCTGCGCATCGGCAACCGGCCGACGTGGGTCACCTCCGGGCGCGTCCACGCCGCGAGCCCGAGGAGCTCGTCGCTCACGATCGCCTCCTCACGAGCGACGGCCTCGCCAGGAGGCGGGTCAGCAGCTCGTCGACCGCGACCTCGGCCTGCCGCTGCGCGGTCGCGGTGTCGTCGGCGCGCGCGACGAGGAGCGCGAGCTCGTTGATCGCGGCGAGCAGCATGTGCGCGAACGGATCGACGAGCGCGGCGTCGATGCCGACCGTCGTCGGCGACCGCCTGCATCGCGAACCGCAGGTTGCCGAGCGCGTTCGCCTCCTCGATCTCGCGCCACCGCTCCCACCCGAGCACCGCGGGCGCGTCGATGAGCACGATGCGCTGCACCACGGGATCGCCGGCGAGACGGATCCACTCGAGTGCGCCCGCCCGCAGGACGTCGACGGGATCGTCGCCGGCCGACGCTGCAGCGAGCAGCGTGGCCTCGCCGATGCGCACCTCGGCCGCGTCGAGCACCGCCTCGAAGAGCGCCTCCTTGCTCTTGAAGTGGTGGTACAGCGAGCCGCGGCTGACGCCTGCGGCCTCGAGCACCGCCTCGACCGACGTCGCATCGAAGCCTCGTGCCGCGAAGAGGCGGGTCGCCTCCGTGACGAGCTGCTCGCGCGTCGCCTGCCCCCGGTCGAGCCGTCGATCCACGGCCGTTCTTCTACTCCGTCGCCTCCACCCTCGGTGGGGCATTGACAAACCGACTGACGGTCTATAACACTAGACCATCAGTCGGTTTGTTCCGATGCACCGTACCCCCGACCCCGAAGAAGGTGTCCCACCATGTCGTTCTCCCGCTTCGAACCCCACCGAACCGTCGTCCCGACGCCCCTCGGTGCGGTCGCCGCCATCGACGTCGGCCGCGGCGATCCCGCGCTCTTCGTCCACGGCGTCGGCACCAACGCCCACCTCTGGGCCGGCGCGCTCGACGCGCTCGCCGACGAGCGGCGTTGCATCGCGATCGACCTCCCCGGGCACGGTCGCAGCCCCGTGACCGAGGACCAGGACCTGACCATCAGCGGTCTCGCCGACCTCGTGGAGGCGTTCTGCGCCACCCACGCGCTCGACCGGGTCGACCTCGTCGCGCACGACACCGGCGGCGCGGTCGCGCAGGTGTTCGCGGCGCGCCACCCCGAGCGGCTGCGGAGCTTCGTGCTCACGAACTGCGACTGCCACGACAACATCCCGCCGGCCGCGTTCGCCCCGACGGTCGAGCTCGCCCGCCAGGGCCTGCTCGCGCCCAGCGCGGCCGGCCTGCTCGCCGACCCAACCGCGGCACGCGACCTGGTGTTCGGGATGGGCTACGAGGACGTGACCGTGCTCGACGACCGAGCGCACGCTCGACTACCTCACGCCCGTGGCCGGCACTCCGGAGCACGCCCGCGCGTTCGAGCGCCTGATCGCCGGGATGGAGCCGAGCGCGGTCCTCGCGGCCGAGCCGGCGCTCGCCGAACTCGACGTCCCCACGCTCATCGTGTGGGGCACCGGCGACGACTTCTTCGAGCTCTCGTGGGCCTACTGGCTCCGTGACCACATCGGTGGCGCCGAGGAGGTCGTCGAGATCCCGGGCGCCAAGCTGTTCTGGCCCGACGAGCGTCCCGCCGACCTCGTCCCGCACCTGCTCCGACACTG
>CAVWPR010000046.1:0-263201 GCA_963756815.1 uncultured Acidimicrobiia bacterium | reverse complement strand
AGGCTGGCGCCATGACCCACGAATGCTTCGCCGTCGAGACCGCCGGGCGCGTCGCCCACCTCCGCATGATCCGCCCCGAGCGGAGCAACTCGATGATCCCGTCGTTCTGGCGGGAGCTCCCCGAGATCGTCGACGACCTGTCGGCCGGCGGGAAGGTGCGCGCCGTCGTGCTCTCGGCCGAGGGCCGGCACTTCTGCTCGGGCATGGACCTCAGCGTCTTCGCGGGCAACGACACCCTCGGCGTCGAGGGCGGCGGGTCCGGCCATCGGAGCCGGCGCAACGAGGCGTTCCGGACCACGGCGATGAAGCTGCAGGACACGTTCACCGCGCTCGAGCGGGCCCGCATGCCGGTGCTGTGCGCGATCCAGGGCGCGTGCGTCGGCGGTGGTGTCGACCTCGTGAGCGCCGCCGACCTGCGCTACGCGGACGAGACGGCCTTCTTCTCCATCGCCGAGATCAACATCGGGATGACCGCCGACGTCGGCACGCTGCAGCGGATGCCGAAGCTCGTCCCCGAGGGCATCGTGCGCGAGCTCGCGTACACCGGCCGCCGGTGGAGCGCGGCGGAGGCGAAGGCCGCCGGGTTCGTGAACGAGGTGTTCCCCGACCACGACGCGCTCGTCGCCGGCGTGCTCGCGATCGCGGAGGAGATCGCATCGAAGTCGCCGATGGCGATCTGGGGCACGAAGCAGACGATGCACTACACGCGCGACCACTCGCGTCGACGACGGCCTGGAGTACATCGCGAACTGGAACGCGGCGATGTTCGACACCGACGACATGGCCGAGGCGTTCCGCGCGAAGTCCGAGTCGCGCGCCGCCGAGTTCCCGGATCTGCTGCCGCTCCGGGACGGCATCTAGGCCGGCGGGTCCGCTCGTCCTCGCCCGCAGCAGATCGAGCATCGGGCTGCCGGCCACCGGCATCACCGGCTCCTCACCGGCCCGGCGCATCAGGACGCCGATGCGCGCCAGGATCGCGGTGCTGCGCACCAGGGCGAGCGTCTCGTACCAGTCGAAGTGCTCGAGCGACCGGCCCGAGCGCGCCTCGTACCGCTCGATCACGCCGTCGCGATCGGGGAACCCCTCGACCCGCCGGCCCGTGAGCGTGGCGAGCACGAGATCGAGCACGGTGAACCACGCGACGTCGTGCTCGGGCGCGCCGACGGCGGCCATGTCCCAGTCGAGCACGGCGCGCGGCCGCAGGTCGTCGCCGAACACGATGTTGCCGAGGCGCACGTCGCCCCACCGCAGGACCATCGGCGCATCGACGCGCGCCGGCGCGTGGCGGCGACACCAGTCGAGCGCGTCGACGAGCCCGGCGAGTGGCTCCCCGTCCGCGCTCCAGCGCAGGTAGTCGTCCCAGTACGCGAGCTCCGCGGCGTCGTCGCGCACCGGCACGCCGGCGGCCACCGCCGGTCCGGTGTCGGCGCCGTGGATCGCGACCAGGGTCTCCACGACGCGGTCGTGGAGCTCGGCCTGACGGTGCGGACCCAACCCGCGCAGCCACCGGTCGAAGGGCGGCGCCTCGCCGATGAGGTGACCGTCGACGCGTGGCATCACGGTGAACGGCGCGCCCAGCCAGGCCGGATCCGTCTCGGTGACGATCGGGGTCGCCGTCGGCACGCCCGCCGCCGCCGCCGCGAGCTGCGCACCCTGCTGCACCACGAGGTCGTAGTCGGCGAAGGTGCCCGCCGGTGACGGCGCCATGCGCACCACGAGCCGCTCCTCCACGGCGCGCCCACCGCGCGACCACCGCGCCCGCACCATCGTCGTCACACTCGAGTACCCCGTGGACGGGTGCTCGACCTCGTCGACGACGACCTCGGTGCCGCGCCGCGCGGTGAGCCAGCGCCCGAGCCGCGTCGCGCCGTCGACCGGGTCCATCAGCGACGGCGACGGGCGGGCGGGCGGCAGGCGAGGGCCGGTGACATCGAGGCGGGACCGTACCGTGTCCGGCGCGACGACGGTCGCGCCGCGGTTCGAGGTTGCGGTGCGGAGGGCAGGCGTCGGAGACTCGCCCGATGCCTCCCGAGGACGGGCCACTCGTCGCGGCCGACGAGTCGTTCACCCATCAGATCGTCGAGACCCACGCCCGCGTCGCGCAGACGGACCGCTCGTGGACCGAGAAGGTGTGCGCGATGGCCGGAGCGCGCGACGGGTCGCTGTCCCTCGGCTTCGGGCTCGGCAAGTACACGAACCGCAACGTCCTCGACGGGTACGCGGGCGTGTCCCGCGGCGTCGAGCAGTGGACGGTCCGGGCCAGCCGCCGCCTGAGCGACGACGTGGACCGCACCGGCGCCGGTCCGCTGCACTACGACGTGCTCGAGCCGTTCCGCCGGGTGCGGTTCCGGTGCGATCGCGAACGACGTCGTGCCGATCGCGTTCGAGTGGATCTTCGAGGCCGCGGTCCCGGCGCACCTCGAACGCAGGGACGTGCAGCGATCCCGGCGCGGCTACCGCGTCGACGCCGAGGTCCTGCGCTACCACCAGATCGGCGTGGCATCCGGATGGGTCGAGGTCGACGGCACGCGCACCGAGCTGTCGGAGGACGCGTGGTTCTCGACGCGTGACCACTCGTGGGGTGTGCGCCAGGACGTCGGCCTCCCGCCGACCGACGTCGAGGGCGGCACCCGGCCGGACGACCTCTCGTTCCGCTTCTCGTGGAGCCCGATGCTGCTCGAGCGGCCGGACGGCACGCGCTACGCGATCCACCACCAGCACCGGCACCTGCGCGTCATGGGCTACGAGGAGCGGATGTTCGAGGGCGGCATCGAGCACCCCGACGGACGCGTCGAGCCGTTCGCCGCGCTCGTGCCCGACCTCACGTACGACCCCGTCAACCGGCGGGTCCTCGGGGGCACCCTGCACGCGACGATGGCCGACGGCTCGGACCGCCCGATCACGCGTCGAGGCGACGGGCGCCACCGGGTTCCACCTCGGGGCCGGGCTCTACTTCGGGCTCGACGGCCATCACCACGGCGAGTGGCGCGGTCCGCGGCACGTCGACGGTGAGCACGTGGCCGACTGCACGATCCCCGAGGCCGCCCGCCGACTCCACCAGATCCGCGACGCGGTGATGCGCGTCGACGACCCGGTCGGCGGGGGTACGGGCTGGTGCAACTTCCAGACGACGATCTCCGGCGCGTGGCCCGAGGCCGGCCTCGACGCCGAGTCGTCGTTCGTGTGACGAGCGGAGGGAGCGCCTCATGACCAGCGGATCACCGGCGACGGGCCCCGACGACATCCCCGTGGCCCACACGCCGCCCGGCGGGTACGGCGCGGTCATGCCGCCGCCGATCCTGGCCGGCTGCACCGACCCGCTCCCGACCGGTGCCCCCGACCTCCGCGGCACGTGGCGGGTGGTGTCGGTCGACGTCGACGGCACCCCCGATCCCGACCACCGCGTCGCTCGGGCACGTGCAGCGGATCGAGCAGTGCGGCGACCGGCTGGTGGTGACCGCCGGGGGCATCGTCCACGACATGCGCTGTGACGGCACCGAGGCGAACGGCGTGCACGACGTCGCCGAGTTCGACTTCGCCACCGAGATCACGGTCGTCGCCTCGTACGAGGACGGCGTGCACGTCCTGCGCCCGAAGGGTCTGCCGATCGAGGTCACCCGACGGCGCGACGGCGAACGGATGGTGTGGACCTACGTCGGGTTCACCGCCCGCCTCGAACGCGTCGGCGAACCGGAGGACTCCCCGCCGGCTCAGGTCTCGTAGTTCCCGTACCGGATCGGGGTGCGGAAGCGACGGACGTCGGGATGGCGCGCCGAGGCCGCGCCACGCGCGCGGTTGCCCATGCCGGCGATGATCTCGCCGATCGCGTGCGCGTGGTGCGGGCTGTCGAGGTGCCGGATGGCGGAGCCGAACTCGACGATGCTCGGCTCGTCGCGGTCCCCGTAGTCCCCGAAGATCGGATAGACGATCGCCCCGGCGCGCACCGCGTCGTAGAGGTCCTCGCGGGTTCCGGCCGCGAACGGCTCCATGACCACGAAGCCGTGGGCATCCTTGGCGTCGCGTGACCCGCTCCCGGCCTCGATCACCACGTGGCCGTGGTCCGACGTCATCAGGTTCATGAACTCCGAGCGGGTCCGCGCGTTCTGACGCTTGCGGAACGCCTTGACGCGGCGGTTCAGGTCCTCGTCGGTGATGTCGCCCTCGTTCACCGCTTCCCCACCGCTCACCGGGAACGTCTTGAGGACGTTGGCGGCCTTCCGGAGGATGTCGTCGATGACGTTCATCCCCATCACCTCGAGGTAGCCGAGCAGGCGGCCGATGAGCAGCGTGGTGCGCGTGTCGAGGCGGTCGAACCCCCGCCGTTGCGCGGCCCGGGTCAGGTACCCGAGGTTGAAGCCCACGTCCTGGAACTCCAGGTGCGAGCCCACGAACACGAACGACTGGCCCGCGGCGAGCCGCTCGAACAGCTTCTCGCGGTCGGTGAACTCGACGAACGCCTCGACGTTCGGCGTCGCGAAGTCGCCGTGCAGGATCTCCAGGAGCGAGAGCGCGGTCTCCGTCTCGGCCGCCGACATCGGCGTCGAGCGGAGGAACGCCTGGTCGTGGTTGATCGCGTCCTTCCGCGGCGTGGCCGCGATCGCCTCGCGCGAGATCGGATCGAAGATGCTCTCGAACTCCACTCCCCCGACCCGCCGCGCCGACTCGAAGAGCACCTGATCGAGCTTGCGGTGCACGCCGAACATCTCGTGGAGCTGACCGGCCGCGGCGTGCAGCAGCCCGTCGGGGCGCGGCGGCCCGTGGAACGGGCGATCCTCGTCGGCCGTCACGGCTCTCTCCCTCCCGGCGACCGCGTGGACCGAGTCGCGTCGCCTCGACGCTACCGACGGATCGCGCCCCGTGCGGCGACCCGCATCGCCGGTCACGAACGAGCGCCGGCACGGGGTTTCCGGACGGTCCCTGCGGAGCCCGACAAGGGTCCCTATCGTCACTGCCGGACTCGCGCCGCACCTCGGCGCCACGACGGCGAAGGGCACGCCAATGCCGGACGGTCAGACGCAACGCACCGTGATCCTGGTGGACGTCACGCCGGAGGAGGCGGCGCGCGCCGCGGCCAAGTACTGGTGGGTGATGCTCGTCGCCGGGCTCCTGTCGCTCGCGTTCGGGATCTGGCTCGTCTTCAAGCCGGTGAAGGCCGCGAGCACGATCGCCGTGGTCCTCGGCATCTGGCTCGTCGTGGTCGGCCTCGTCGAGCTCGTGCACGCCGCGAGCGCCCAGCGGCGGGGAACGGCGATCCTCACCGGCGTCGTGCTCGTCGTCCTCGGACTCGTGCTCGCGCTCGAGCCCGACCTCCCCATCAAGATCATCGCGATCATCTGGGGCGCGGCGATCCTCCTCGGTGGCGTCATCCGCGTCATCGCCGCGATCGTCGACCGCTCCTACGGCTGGGGCTGGCGGCTCGTGCTGGGGCTGCTGACCGCGGGTCTCGGCCTGGTCATCGTCGCCTGGCCCACCGCCACCGTGGGCGTCGTGTTCTGGATCACCGGCATCGCGGCGATCATCACCGGTGTGATCTGGATCGGCGGCTCGTTCTCGATGCGCAACGCACCGAAGCGACTGCACGCGGGCCACGCCGACGCCGCGTTCTGACCTGCGGTGCGCCGCGCCGACGTGCGCGGCCGGAGAGCGATTGACTACCTTCGGGCGGTTCGAGCACCGATCGGGGTTCGAACGCGGCATCCGTCGCCGGGAGGTAGCGAGCAGCCTGTGCGGCCAGGAAAGCTCTTCCAGAGGGGCCTCGGTCGGGATCGTCGACCCGAGCCGGGCGACACCGACACGACGGCTGCGGCCCTGTCGGAGGCGGACGAGCTCGCTCGCGCCGGGCGTCTCCGCGACGCCATCGACCGGCTCGTCGAGGCGAACCACGCCCACCGCGATCCCGCGGTCGAGATCCGGACGCTCCGGCTCCGCGAGGCGGCCGCCGAGGCGATCGGCCCCGGTCCGGGACGCCGGCCGTGGCCGCCGGTGTACGCCGACCCCTTCCCCGACGTGCACGGCGCGCTGCCCGAGATCGAGATCGACGCGCTGACGGCGGAGGTCCTCGGCGGTGCGGTCGCGCACCACGGTGCGCTGATCGTGCGCAACCTCCTGCGTCCGGACGACGCGCGTCGGATCATCGACGGCATCCACCGCGCCGAGGCCCAACGCGAGCGGTCCGGCGCGCGCCGACCCGGACGCCGAGAGGTGCGGCCTGGTACGACCCGTACCCGCAGCGCTACGGGCCCCGGACCCGGGCGATGGTGGAGCGGCGCGGCAACCTCTGGATGGCCGACTCGCCCGCGAACGCCGCGGTCGTCCTCGACCTGCTCGAGGCGCGCGGCGTGATCGGAGCCGTCGCGACCCACCTGGGCGAGCGCCCGTGCTTCTCGCTGCAGAAATCGACGCTGCGCCACCTCCGGGCCGTCCCCGGGTTCGGCGGCTGGCACCAGGACGGCGCGTTCCTCGGCGACGACATCCGCACGATGAACGTGTGGGCGGCGCTCACCCCGTGCGGTGGTGATCTCCCGACGCCCGGCCTCGAGCTGGTGCCGCGTCGATTCGACGAGATCCTCTCGACCGAAGGCGGCATGGTCGCGCACTCGGTCGATCCGGACGTCATCGACGCGGGTGGCCGGCGACACCCCGCCGGTGCGCCCGGTCTTCGGCGTCGGCGACGGGCTGATGTTCGACGAGCGCTTCCTGCACAGCACCTACCTGCCCGAACACATGACCGACGATCGCTACGCGCTCGAGTGCTGGCTCTTCGCGCCGTCGCACCGGTCGCCCGAGTACATGCCGTTCCTGGTCTGAGAGGCACGCGTTCCCATGACCGACAGCACCGGCGCGGGTCCCCGCGGCCTGCGGAGCACGGTGGAGTCCTGGCGGCGCGGGCTGCTCGGGATCCGTGAGGGCCAGGACACCGCCTGGTACTGGGAGGCCATCCGCAGCCGACACCCGAGGTTCCGCGCCGCGGTCCTCGCCGACGCGAAGGTCACGGCGCGCCGGCGGGGTGAGCGGTACGAGTACCGGAACACCGCCGACGCCATCGTCCAGGTGATCCGGCTCACGATCGTCACCGACGCCTTCCTCGGTCAGATCTGCTACCGCGCCAAGGCACGCTGCCAGACCCGTCGGATCCCGCTCCTCCCCCGCTGTCCTCCACCACCTCGCGGTGACGCACGGCGGGATCTGCATCGGCGACCCCGTCGTCGTGCAGCCGGGGGTGCACATCCCGCACGGCAACGTCGTGGTGAACGGCGGGGTCGAGATCGGGCGGGGCGTGGTGCTGTCGCCGTTCACCACCCTCGGGCTGGTGAGCACGTCGTTCGGCGGCCCGACCATCGAGCCGATGGCCTCGATCGGGACCGGCGCCAAGGTGCTCGGTCCCGTGACCGTCGGGGAGCGGGCCAAGGTCGGCGCGAACTCGGTCGTGCTCGCCGACGTGCCCCCCGGCGCCACCGCGGTGGGTGCGCCCGCCCGCATCATCGCCGGGTAGCGCGCGGGCCGTGTTGCCGGCCGTCTCGAGATCGGACAGAGTCGGAGCCATGGATCGAGCCGACGCATGGCGTGACCGGGGTCAGTACTTCTCGTGGCGACCGCGTGCCGGTGACGCGGACGAGGTGCAGATCTTCCACGTCGAGACCGGCGACGCCGATGCGCCACCACTCGTGCTGGTGCACGGCTTCCCGACGAGCAGCATCGACTGGTTCGAGATCGCGGAACGGCTCGGTGACCGCTACCGGGTCTGCGCGATGGACTTCCCCGGCTTCGGCTTCTCCGACAAGCCGCTCGGGTGGGGGTACAGCCTCGTGCGCGACGCCGAGGTGCTCGAGCACTACGTGGCCGAGGTCCTGGGCCTCGAGTCGATGATCATGCTCGCGCACGACCGCGGTTCGAGCGTGGCGATGATCCACGCGACCGGCGGCGAGTCGCGCGTGACCCTCGAGCACCTGTTCCTCACGAACGGCAACATCTTCCTGCCGCTGTCGAACCTCACCCAGGCCCAGCGCCTGATGCTCGACCCGGCCACCGGCCCGGACCTGCTCGCGCGCGCGGCACCCGAGCAGCTCGCAGTGGGCATGGGGCAGGCGACGTTCTCGCCCCCGCGCGGTGCCGACGATCCCGAGATCCGGGCCCTGACCGCGATCTTCGCGGCGGGCACCGGCCTCCCGGTCCTGCACGAGACGATCCAGTACCTCGTCGAGCGGTCGCAGGACGAGGACGCCTGGCTGCGCGCGCTCGCGGCCATGGACGTCCCGACGACGTTCATCTGGGGCCTCTGCGACACCGTCGCACCACCGCGGGTGATCAGCTACGTCTGGAACGAGTACATGATGAGCAAGCCGGGTCGGAACTCGCTCTACTTCATCCCGGACGCGAACCACTACCTGCAGAACGATCGACCCGACGCGCTCGTCGACGCGTTCATGCACGCGCTCGAGGCATCCGACGACGTGCAGCCGGGCGCGATCGCGCCGGCGGACGGGATCGCCGCTACTGGTCGATCGCTCGCGCGCGGAGCTGCCGCGGGCCGCCGACCTCCTGACGGGCCCCGCCTGAGCGACCGAACGGTCGCGACGGAGACCCGCGCCCGACCGTCCTCAGCTGCAACTCGTCGGCGCGGGACGCGGGCCAACCGGTCCGCGAGCCACGCGCCGATCTGGGGCGTCGCCGTGCGGATGGCCGTGTCGTGGGTCCCGCCGGGGACGACCACCTCCGCCACGGGTTGGTGCCAGGCGCAGAGCTGCCCACGGAGCTTCTCCGTGCGGGCGGGGACCACCACCACGTCGGACGTCCCCTGCACCAGGAGGATCGGCGCCGCGCTCGGCGCGTGGCCGGGCTCGTCGGCGATCGCCACCGACCGCGCCGGCTCCGTGGTGCGGGGGTCGCGCCGAACAGCTGGTCGTGCGGGATGGACGCGATGCTGAGGGCGGCATCGTTCAGGCACCCGGTGTCGATGACCTTGGCGCGTTCGGCCGTGAGCGGCGTGACGTAGTCGGCGGGGTGCACCTGCGGATGATCCTCGGCCATCCCGTAGAGCGCGAGCACGGTGATGAGATCGACGACCAGTGGCGAGTCGCCGGGGAAGATCTCGGTCAGGTTCGAGCCGGGCGCCGCGGCGACGACCCCGCGGAGGTCGAGCTCCGGTGCGTAGCGGCGGGCGAGCTGACCGGCGAAGAGCGACGCGTGGCCGCCCTGGGAGACCCCGACCGTGACCCACTGCCGCCCGGCGTGGACCCAGGGGATCCTCCGAGCGGCGCGGACGATGTCGATGACGCTGTTGCCCTCGGCCGGGCCCGAGAGGTACGGGTGGCGCTCCCCGATCGGGCCCAACCCGACGTAGTCGGTGGCCACGACCACCGCGCGCAGCCCGTACGAGCCGGTCGCGGCGCCGTTGCGGCTCGGCGCGCAGGCCGAGGACATCCCCGACGTGCCGTGGGCCCACGACACCACCGGCCAGCCGCCGGGCGGCGGCCGGAGCGGTCGGATAGAAGATCGTCCCCGTCACCGCCCGGTCGCGGAGCATCGCGTCGCGCGAGTGGTACATGACCCGCAACGCCCCGTAGCCGGGCGCCGCCGGGATCGCCTCGGCCCACACGACCGTGCCGGGCCGGCGGGGGTGCAGCGGCGACGGTGCCGCGTAGAAGTCCGCGGGCGGCCTCGGTACGCACGCGCCGAGCAGGCCCACGCACACGAGCGCGGCCAGCACCGCCACCCCGCGCCGGCGGACCCGCCGCCGCGCCGAACGCTCCACCGACACCGTGCTCGACATGGTTCCCCCCGAATCCCCCGGTCTCGGCGCATCGTTCCACAGGCGGCGCGCGTCGGCGTGCGGCTCACGGCGCCGACGTCGACCTGCGAGGATCGGGGCGTGACCTACGAGGACTTCATCTCGAACGTCGTGAAGGTCGTCGAGGGAACCGGCGCGGCGATCCTCGTCCTCGGCGGACTCGGTGCGCTCGCCGACTACGTCGCGGCGACCTTCCGACCCGAGCGGCGCCCGGGCGCGTACCAACAGCTGCGCCAGAACCTCGGACGCGTCATCCTGCTCGGACTCGAGGTGCTCATCATCGGCGACATCGTCCGCACGATCATCGTGGACCCCACGATCGAGAGCGTCGCGGTCCTGGGGATGATCGTCGTGATCCGGATCGTGCTCAGCTTCTCGCTCGAGGTCGAGATCGACGGCACGTGGCCGTGGAGTCGCTGGCGCCTCGGTCGCGACGCCGGCGGCTCGGGTGGGCCGAACCCGTCGGCCTAGTTCGTCGTGCACCCCGGGTCGTAGATGTCGGGCGGCACCACCGACGGGTTGCAGTTGGTGGCTCGGTCGACGACCTGCCACGCGGTGCCGTCGGCCTTGAGCAGGTCCGTGGCCTCGTAGCCGTCCTGGCCGGGATCGACGTCCACACCCGCCCACGCCCACACGCCCTGACAGCCGAAGTCGGTGATCGTCGAGCCGGACGGGAGCGCGGCCTGGATCGCCTGACTGGTGCAGGGTGGCGCCGAGGTGCTCGACGTCGTCGTGGTCGTGGCCGGGGTGATCGTGCACACCGTGTTGCCGGCGGCGGCTGCGGCGACGAGCTTGGCCTTCGTCGCCGGGCCGTACTGGCTGTCGGCCGGGAGCTGGTCGGCCGTCTGGAACGCGGCGATGCCGGCGCGGGTCACCGGGCCGATGATCCCGTCGACCGAGCCACTGAAGCACTTGACGGTGGTGAGATCCGTCTGCAGGACCTTGACCTGTGCCGTCGACAGGCGCGAGTTCGGCTGGCGCGGCTTGGTCTTCGCCGGCTTGGTGGTCGAGGTGGTGCTGCTGTCCGACGCCTTCGAGCCACCGCTGCTGCCGCACGCGGCGAGCAGGAGCACGAATGCCGCCGAGGCGACGACGAACGACGGGCGAGATCTCGTGATCATGGGGGCGGACAGTAGGCGGACGCACCCGGCGCGGCGCGGACCGCCGCCCTGGTCAGACGCTGCGACCCAGGAAGGCGGCCAGCTGGTCCGCGTTGCACGCGCCCGCGGGCGCGGCTCTGCTCGAACCCGAAGACGGCGCCGTCCTCGGAACGGAACGCCGGCGGGATCGACTGGCGGGCGGCGACGAGCAGCTCCGCGGCGAGCTCGGGTGCGAGGTCGGTGCTCTGCCCGGTCGCCTTCGCGAGATCCCACCCGTGGGCGAACGTGTCCGTCGTGGCGAGACCGACGAACGCCGCACCCGGCATCTGGCCCCACGGCAGCGTGAGCGTCTTCTCCATGACGCCGTCGGTCGAGAAGGCGGCGAGGCAACGCTTCGCGCCGTCGTCGAAGGCGGCCACGAAGTCACCGGACGCGTAGTCGGTGTCCCCACCCGCCTGCTGCGTGCCGAGCGCGCCGGCCTCGAAGAAGTACTGGCCCCCCACGATGTGGTTGACCAGGTCCCTGACCTTCCACTGCGAGCACGGAGTGTCGTCGTCGAGCTGGTCCTTCGACACGTTCGCGAGCACGCCGCGGGTCGTGGCGAGCGACTGCTCGAGGGCTTCGGTCGTCATGGGATCTCCTCGCGTCTTCGGGCTCGGTCGGGAGGACCGGGCCGGGCGCAAGCTACCGAACGTCACGCCGCGCCGCCGCGGGCTCGTCACGCCTCACGCCCGTGGTAACCATGGTTCCGACCGCGCGCGTGGAGGCAGAACGCCATGGCGAGCAGATCGGCAGGAACCGACTACCTCGTCGTCGGCGCGGGCGCGATGGGCATGGCGTTCACCGACGCCCTGATCGATCACGCCGACGTCCACGTCACGCTGGTCGACCGTCGTCACGCGGCGAGCGGCCACTGGCAGGACGCGTACCCGTTCGTCCGTCTCCACCAGGCGTCGGTGTTCTACGGCGTCGCGTCGACGGTGCTGGGAACGGGCGCGGTGCAGGCCCACGGCCCGGAGACCGGGCTCCAGGAGCGGGCGCGGCAATCGGAGATCCAGGCCTACTACGACGACGTCCTCGCTCGCCGCTTCGTCGGCTCGGGCCGGGTGACGTTCCTGGGCGGTCACGAGTACCACTCGGATGGCGCCGCGCACCTCGTGACCTCGCTCGTCTCGGGCGAGACGGTGGAGGTCGACGTGCGCCGACGCGTCGTCGACGCCTCGTACCTGTCACCGACCGTCCCCGCCACGACACCGCCACCGTTCGACGTCGCCGACGACGTACGCGTCGTCGCGATCAACGAGCTCGCCCGCCTGACCGCTGCGCCGTCGAGCTACGTGATCGTCGGCGCGGGCAAGACCGCCACCGACGGGATCGTCTGGTTGCTGACCAACGGCGTGGCGCCCGACCGGATCGTGTGGGTCCGGCCACGTGACCCGTGGATGCTCGACCGCGCGATGGTCCAGCCCGACCCGGCCGTTGCGCTCGGCCTCACCGCGGACACGCTGGCCGCCGCCGCCGGCGCCGAGTCGCTCGACGACCTGTTCCTCCGCCTCGAGGCGGCGGGGGTGATGCTGCGCGTCGACACGGACGCGACGCCGACGATGGCCAAGACGCCGACGCTCGGCCGGTGGGAGCTCGAGCTGCTCCGATCCGTCGAACGCGTCGTCCGCCTGGGCCGCGTCCGCCACGTCGGCGGGCACGAGATCGACCTGGACCGCGGCTCGGTCCCGTTGCCGCCGGACTCGCTGGTGGTGCACTGCGCCGCGTCCGGCCTGCGGTATCCACCGCTGGTGCCCGTCTGGGCACCCGACGCGATCAGACTCCAGACCATTCGCGCCGGCTTCCCGTGCTTCAATGCCGCCCTGACGGGATACGTCGAGGCCACGCGCGACGACGACCGCGAGCGCAACCGGCTCTGTCCGCCGAACACGCTCCCGGACGACCCGCGCAGCTGGGCCCGCATGCAGGTCCGCGGCGCGGTCGCGACGCGCACGTTCGGCGCGGAGCCGGACATCGCCGCATGGGCCGACACCTGCGCGTTGAACCCCGCGCGCATCGAGTCGTGGCAACGCGACGACCCGGCGGTGCGGGACGCGGCGTCCCGTGTGACCGAGCACGCCGAGCGCGGGCTGGCCCGCCTGGCCGCGCTCGCCGGCGAGTCGCTCCCGTCCTGAGGCCTCGTCGGGAGTCGCCTCCGAGCCTGAGAAGCGGTCGGAGTTCGCCGCACCGGCCGCTCTAAGTTCGCCGGATGCGCCACATCTCGACGCTCGTTCCGAGCGCGCTCGTCCTCGGTCTGCTCGTCGCGTGCGCCAGCAACGGAGGCTCCGTCCACCGGATCGCTGTCCGGTCAGGAGATCAGAACGAGACCGGGCGGCGCGCGGTGACGATCGAGGCCGTCGACAACGCGTTCGAGCCCGCAGTTCAGCTCGGTGAGCGCGGGCACCACCGTGACGTTCCGGAACACCGGCCACCACCCCCACAACGTGATCTCCGTCGGCGACGGGTTCCGGATCGTCGAAGATCCTCGACCCCGGCGACACCTGGAAGGTGACGTTCCGGCACGGCCGGGGACTTCCGCTTCTACTGCTCGCTGCACGGCACGCCGACGAGCGGGATGGACGGCGGCGTCCGCGTCGTCCCGTGACGTCGGTGCGGGATCAGCGAGTCTGGAACAGCGGGGACTCCTGGCGGCTCGACGCGAGGTCGCACACCGCCCCCCGCCGGATGCACTGCGCGATCTCCCGCTCGAGACCGGCCGGATCCCAGGCGTTGAGGAAGTCGCCGTGCGCCGACACGGTCGGGCCCGACGCCAGCCGGAGGTCGTGACCCGTTCCGGTGACGGGGAACGTGACCGCGACCGGTGAGCTGGGGCACGTGGACGGGATGCGTCGCCGGGCATC
Source organism: uncultured Acidimicrobiia bacterium (assembly GCA_963756815.1). GTDB lineage: Bacteria > Actinomycetota > Acidimicrobiia > IMCC26256 > JAENVU01 > JAENVU01. The sequence goes on along the minus strand of CAVWPR010000046.1, from coordinate 249,411 downwards.
GTCCGTCCGCCGAGTAGGCGACGTGGTCACGATGGTCGGGGCGGTCACGGTGCACGCCGTCCCAGCAGTCGGGGAACGTCAGCACGAGGTGCAGCGGCGCGGTGCCCGGGCAGTCCGGCGGCGTCGCGGCCAGGTCGGGTCGCGCGCCGCACGTCCACCCCGCGGCGTCGCCGCGTTGCGGACGCGTGGCCTCCGCGTTCCCCGCGATCATCGCGAGGCCGAACGGGAACGGCCGGACGAGCTGCGGGTCCACGTGCGGCGCGGCCCGGTAGTACGCCTGGATGCTCCGCGGCCGGACCGCGACGTCGTGGTCGTAGAGGGTCGGCTGCCAGTACGCCGCGGTGTCGACGGTCTTGTCGCACGTGGTCGGCTGCCGACGCAGCTGCGCCGCCGTCGACGCGGCGCCGGTGCGGGTGGCGCCGTAGAAGTCGTGGCGGTGCGACATGCCGACGTGACCCGGGTGCACGATCGGGTCGACGGCGGCGGAGTGGCTGTAGAGACACTGCACGACGAACTGACCGGTCGTGCCCTGCACCCCCGAGTAGCGCTCGGGCCCGACGCGCCGGCTTGCCGCCGCGGCGGCCGCCTCGTCGCGCGTCCGGCTCCGGCGCGCCCGAGCCGCGCGCGAGGAACGCGGCGGTCGCGAGCACGAGCCCGGCGGCGACCGTGATCGCGACGGCGACGCGCGACGCGCGACCCCTCGTCAACTGGTGGGCGCCGGGGGTACGCCGATCGCGGCCAGGTCCGGTTTCTCGGGCGCGGTGAACCGCCTGGGCGCCGCCGTGACCGAACCGGGCATGGTCGGCTGCGGACCCGGCACCGGTGTCGTCTTCCACCGGTCCTTCGGCGGTGAGGCCGGGGTGTTCAGGAACACGCCGATCAGGTCCAGCGGTCCGTCGTTCCAGCCGCCGGAGCTCGTCCCCGAGCACGGCGCGACCTGCTCGATCGCCTTGGGCGCGCTCGTGCCGAAGGTGTTGTCGGCGAAGCAGTTGCCGAGCGTGTCGGTGGTGACACCCTCGTTGAAGATGTCGACGGTGCCGACCGCGAGATCGGCGACGCCCGAGCCCGTCACCACGTTGCCGATCACCCGGTTCTCGCGCGGTGGCCACAGGACACCGCACTTGTCCATGAGCCCCTCGACCGCCTTGCACTGGGACGCCGGGATCTTCTTGCCCTGGTCGTCCTTCGGCACGCAGGGCTTGTCCCACTCCGTCGGTGTCGGCGGCAGATCGTTGGCGTCGCTCTCCGGGTAGGGCACGAGACCGATGCCGGTGCGCTCGTGCTGCTGGACGCGGTTGCGCTCGATGTCGTTGCGGACGCCGCCGGGCAGCAGGATCCCGTTCCCCGTCGCGAGCAGCGCGTCGCTGATCGAGGCGAGCGCCAAGTTGTTGTTGTCGACGACGAGGTTGCCGACGATGGTCGTGTTCCGCTCCGGGTAGCACGGCTCGTACGAGCCGGTGTTGGGCACGATGCCGGCGCGGTTGTGCCGGAACGTCGAGTTCACGATGTAGAGGTCACCGCCGGAGTTCGTCCCCGAGTACCCGATGCCGTTGTTCTCCGACAGCACACCGTCGACGACGACGTCGCAGCGGAAGCACCCGCCCACGTAGACGCCCGCGTCGGGACTGCCGCTGCCGTAGTCGTGGTCGATCTGGCCGTGGTAGGCGTCGTACGCGTAGATGCCGTAGTCGCCGTTGCGGTACGCGGTGAGGTACGAGCCGCGGAAGTGGTCCGAGCCGGTCCAGAAGAACCCGTTGCTCGTGTAGTTCCGGGCGGTCATGTTCTCCACCACTGCGCCGTCGGTGTTCAGCACGCGGATGCCGTTCTCCCGCTTGAAGCCACCGTCGAGGATGACGTCGTTGCGGTCGACGCCGCGGATGGTGACGTACGGCGTGGTGACGTCGACGGCCTCCTTGTAGACGCCCTTGCTCACGAGCACGAGGTCACCCTCGTGCGCGGCGCACACGGCCTTCTGGATCGTCGGCTCGTCCTGGGGGACGCGGATCGTCTCGACCTTGTCGCCCTTGCCCTGCGACGGGCACGGCTCGCCCGGTGTACCACCGCCGGCTGCTCCCGCCGCTGCTCCCACACGCGGCCAGTGCCATCGCGAGCACTGCCGCGAGCAGCAGAGCCTTTCGAGCCGTCCCCACGTTGACCCCCAGCGTCGTCGGTCGGACCCGGCACTCTCGCGATGCCGAGCGCCGATTGCAAACCAGCGACGACCTTCCGTTGAACGCCGTGAACGGTCGCCGTCACAGCTCGCAAGCCCCCTCAGATCGCCGGGGTTCTGAACCGGTCAACCCGGTGGCGCCTTCCCGACAGCTCCGAGCGCGTCGAAGTCCTGGACCGCGGCCACCATGCGCGCCGTGTTGGCCGCGGTGATCTCAGGCCCGTAGTTCTCGGGCGGCGTGATCAACCACCCGATGACCAGACCCCACAGGACCGCGCGCCGGCACCATTCCCACGCTCCGTCACGGTCGGGCACCTCAGCGACCCCGCGAGCCGCCAGCGCGTCGAGGTACCGCCCGAGCAAGGATCGCACTTCGGCACGGCGGACTTCCGGTTCGAGCGCGGTCGAGATGAGGTATGCGACGTCGTGCGCCCAGCACCCGCGGACCTGGAGCTGCCAGTCGAGCAGGCCACCGGTGCCGTCCGGAAGGAGATAGGTGTTCGCGATGTGCGAGTCACCGTGGAGCAGCGTGACGGGCGCGGCCTCGAGGGACCGCTCCACCACGGCGAGCGCCGCCCAGAGCTCGTCGACATCGAGCCCGAGCGGGGCGATCAGCTCGCGTTTGAACGGGTGACGGTCGACCTGGTCCGAGATGATCGCGAGTCCATGACGCTCGAAGATTCCCGCCATACCTCCGCTTCGGGGCGTCGCGACCCAGGCGAGATCGCCACCAAAACGCGGGGACTGCCAGAACTGGGCGTGCAACACGGCCAGCTGGTCGAGCAGTGCCTCGACCTCGTCGACCGACACCGGCACGGTGGCGTTCGGAAACCGCGCGCCACGCTCGGTCAGGTCCTCGAGCAGCAGGCCGAACTGACCCGTCGCCGGGTCGAAGGATGCCGCGTAGCAGCGCGGAGTCTCGACCGACAGCGCCGGCCGCAGCTCGTTGTAGAAGCGGACCTCGGTCTCGTACATCGCCGACGGCGCGTGCGGCGAGACCAGCATCGTCTTCAGGACGAGACGCTCCGGGAGGCCGGCGGCCGAACCCGCGGCATAGGTGAGGTCGAGCACCATACGATCGGCGGTCGACGCGATGCCTTCACCGCAGCGCTTGGTCGCAACGACCTCGACCGCATCCACGCGCACGCCCGGATGGTCGACCGCGAGGACGTCGGTCAGGATCTCCGCGGTCAGGTCCTCCTCGTACCGACCGAACCCGACGACGCTCAACCGCAGAGCCTCGGGCCGGCGAGCTCGGCGAACCACCCGCCCGTGATCTTCAGCACGTCTTCCCGGCGGGATACCGAGCGCCGGCCGCCGCCGGTCTTCGCGCACTCGTCGCGGTAGACCACGTCGAGGTCCATCGGGTCGTCCACGCCGCATCCACGGTCGGCATCCTCCCAGATCTCAGGACGAGCCCAGGGTCGGTCACCTGGCCGTACGCGCCGAGTACACGAGTGTCGACCGGGATTCGCCGCCGCCGTACGTCCGCCCGCGCACGACGCACCGGCGGACCTCGTCGTTCTCGACGAGCGGTGCCCGACACGCCAGCATGCATGCATCGGTCCGTGTTGGGATCGCCGTCGATCTCTGGCATCGCGCCACGGGCGCACCACACGCGATACCGAACCCGACCACCACGACCAACCGGAGCACGCGCATGGATCCCGATCCCGATCCCGATCGGCCGCCGACCCGGCACCTCGAACGCCTCGAGGTGGATCGGTTCCGGCTGTCCAGGACCACGATCCGCGAGGTCGGTGAGGGGTTCGTGGTCCTCGACGCCTCCGGTACGTCGGACACCAGCGCCACCCGACTCCCTCGTGGCGTGGCCCTGGCGGGGGAGCCAATCGCGGCTGGCTCGCTCACGGTGCGCGTCGAGGCCGTCGGGCTTCGCACGTTCCGCTACCGGTTCGCGCTCGGCACCGACGTGCCGGCGGGCGATACACCGATGCTGGCGACCGACGTGCGCGTGACCGAAGCGGCTCGTTGTGACCGGACCGACGCCGGGGTGTCCATCACCACCGGTGAGGCCTCCGTCGAGGTGGAGGTGCCCGCGGTCGGCGGCCCGACCTTGCGGGTGCGACGCGCGGACGGCCTCCTGGTCGGCACCGTGGGAGGCAGCGAGTCGAACCTGCTGAGTGCGTGGGATGCGTTCCCCACCGGCATCTGCCGCACCCCCGTGCCCCGTCACCGGCTGGCCACCGAGGTGTTCTCGATCCGCGACGACGAGTGCGTCTACGGGTTCGGCGAGCGGTTCGGCCGACTCGACAAGGTCGGCCAGACGATCGACGTCGACATGCAGGAAGCGATGGGCACGGTCACGCCGCGGGCCTACAAGAACGTGCCGTTCTGGGTCACGACCGCGGGGTGGGGAGTGTTCGCCAATCACGACGCCCGGCTCACGGCCTGGATCGGCAGCCGGTGCGCACCCCAGCTGCAGGTGGCCGTGGACGACGACTGGTTCGACGCGTTCGTGTTCGTCGGCGACGTCCGCCAGGTCCTGCAGGCGTACACCGACCTGACCGGTCGACCGAACGTGCCACCGGACTGGTCGTTCGGGTTCTGGCAGTCGAAGATCTCCTACTCCTCCGCCGCCGAGACCCTCGAGGTCGCCGACGCGGATGCGGGCCGAGGACCTGCCGTTCGACGTGCTGCACCTCGACACCCACTGGTTCCGCCGCGACTGGTGCTGCGACCTCGAGTTCGACCCCGACCGGTTCCCCGACCCCGCCGCCTACCTCGACGCCATGGCGGCGATGGGCGTGAAGGTGTCGTTGTGGCAGCTGCCCTACATCCCCGAGGGCTCGGCGCTGTTCGACGAGCTGGCGGCGGTCGACGGGTTCGTGCGCCACGAGGACGGCAGCCTCTACGACGTGGGGCTCTGCTACACGCCGGACTGGGCGGGTGGACGGGTCGGGTGCATCGACTTCACCAACCCCGACGCGGTCGAGGTGTACCAGCGGTGGCTCGGCGCGCTGTTCGACCTCGGTGCGCGGGCGATCAAGGCCGACTTCGGTGAGCAGGCACCCGTCGACGGCGTCTACCACGACGGCACGCCGGGCCACCGCATGCACAACCGCTACCCGCTGCTGTACAACCGCGCCGTCGCCGAGGCCACCCACGCCGGTACCGGCGAGTGGATCATCTGGGCTCGATCGGCCTTCGCCGGCTCCCAGCGCTATCCACTCCATTGGGGCGGCGACTCCTCGGCGCGGTGGGACAACCTCGTCGCCAACGTCAGCGGCGGCCTCTCCCTGGGCCTGTGCGGGTTCCCGTTCTGGAGCATGGACATCGGCGGCTTCTTCGGCGAACCCGACGACGACCTGCTCATCCGCTGGCTCCAGGCCGGGCTGTTCCTCTCGCACAGCCGCATCCACGGGTTCGGCAACCGCGAGCTCTACGACCGCGGCACGACCACCGACCTCGCCCGCGACCTGCTCCACTTGCGGTACCGGCTCCTGCCGTACCTGCTCGGCCAGGCACACCACACCGCGGCGTCGGGCGCTCCTCTGGCCCGGGCCCTCGTCGTCGACCACCCCGACGACCCCACCACCTGGCACCTCTCCGACCAATGGCTCCTCGGCGACGACCTCCTCGTCGCCCCGGTCGCCACCCCTGACGGCAGCCGTCGCGTGTACCTGCCCCGAGGCGACTGGGTCCACTGGTTCACCGGCGAGAGACACCACGGCCCCACCTGGATCGCCACCCACAGCCCGATCGACCACTTCCCGCTCTACCAGCGGGCCGAGTCGCTCGTCCCTCTCGGACCCGTCGTTTCCCATGTCGGGGCCCGCCCCACCGAACTGCTCACCCTGCGCGCCGGCGCGCCGACCGTCACGTCCGACTGGCGCGGCGCGGCGCGAGTCGACGGAGACGCCGTGACCCTCACGACCACCTCGACTCGATCCCACCATCGTCGTCGAAGGACTCCCGGCGACCGTCGAAGTCCGAGTGGTCGACGGGACCGGGGGCGCCGTCGACCGGCCGATCCGACGCGTGTGAGGAAGTCCCTGGAGGTCGGTGCCGAGCGTTTCGGTGCGGCGTTATCGCGCGACGCCGCGCGGGTACATCGCGAGCATGGGCACCAAATACCAAGTGAACGAAGCAGGCGTCGAGAAGGCTCGCCGGATGATCGACGCCCACCAGTACGACATCGACACCGAGTGGAGCGACGCCAATCCCAGTGCCGACGAGTCCAACGACAAGATCGAGCGAGACGGTTGGGACGGCTACGGCGAGTGGCACCTCGCCCTGGACACCGAGGCGTCGGAGGAGACGAAGGACCGCTACGGGTTCCCCTACGGCGACTTCCGGCGCGTGTCTCGCAGTGGTCTGATCCACGCGAAGCAACGGGCTTCGCAGAACGATCACCACGAGATCGAGCGAGTCGCCGGCGAGCTCCTCGACCGCCTCGACGAGGTCCGCGCTCCGAGCTGAGGTACGGCCGGGCCCGCTGCTGCGCGTGGTGGTCGACGCCGGCCTCGTCTCCGCCGGGATCGATCGCCGCACTCCTGATGCCTGGTCAGCGCGGCGGCGCCTCACGGATCGCGCCGGGCGTCGATGTCCATGGCGCTCGAAGACGCCCGACATCCCGCCCTTCCTCGGCGTGGCGACCCACGCCAGATCGGTGGCGAACCTCGGCGACTGCCAGAACTGGGCGTGCACCGACGCCAGCTGATCCAGCAGCGCGCCGGCCTCGTCCACCGACACCGGCACCATGGCGTTCGGGAACCTCGCGCCACGCTCGGTCAGGTCCTCGAGCAGCAGACCGAACTGCCCCGTCGCCGCATCGAAGGACGCCGCGTAGCAACGGGGCGTCTCGACGGACAGCGAGGGACGCAACTCGTTGTAGAAGCGGACCTCGGTCTCGTACATCTCGGGCGGCGCGTGCGGCGCGACCAGCATCGTCTTGAGGATCAGACGTTGCGGAAGGTCACCGATCGGCCCGTCGGCGTAGCGCACGTCGAGCACCAGCGCCCGCGTCGACGTGTGCGGCGACGAGACCGATGACGGTGGAGGTGATGGGACGCAACGTTCAGCGACACAACGTGACACGCTTGCAGGCCATCGTCGCTGGTCACGAGGGTTGCCACGGCTCGAACGTGGGTCTTGGAGCAACGCCGGCGAGAAGGCCGACCCGACACCCTTGTCCGGACGCGAGTGCGACGGCGTCCTCGGCTTCGCCGCTGCTCGTCAGCCGTTGGAAGCCGAAGGGAGGCCTGGACCGTCGAGGCGGGTGAGATCTTCGAGCGCGCGCTGGAGTTGCACATAGCGCGACGGCGCCGAGTGTCTCGGCGATGTGGCGTTCGGCAGCTCGAGCCTGACCGTGGATCGTCGCTTGGAGCCGCCGGCCCTTCGGGGTGAGCCGAACGACGCGGGCGCGGCCGTCGTCGGGATCGGGCTCACGGGTGAGATAGCCGCGCGCTTCGAGATGGCCGAGCAGGTCGTTGACCGACTGCTTCGTGATCTGGAGCTGGTCGGCGAGCTCGGACGGTCGCTGCCCGTCGAGGCCGGGATAGCGGAAGAGTCCGACGTGCGCCGGGTTCACGTCCTCGTACCCGGCCGCGACGACACCCGAGAAGATCTGCTTCCACACGCCTTGCCAGGCCAGGCGCATCATCGCGCCCACATGGGGGCCGCGCTCCGACGATCTGCTTGACACGATAGTAAGGATACCATACGATCTCTTAGTAAGGAATCCTGACCACCTTCCGATGGGAACGAGGCAGACCAATGGATACCGCGATCGTTGACGGACCCGAGAACGAACAGGCACCGGCATGGTGGTTCCTCGACCTCCTGGTCCTCGAGCACCGGTGCGCGCCGGGAATGGACACCGTCGTCCTCGAGATGACGTTGCCGGTCGGGTCGTCCGCGCCGTTGCACGTGCACGACGCGCTCGACGACACCTGGTACATCCTCGACGGCGAGATGGTGGTGCGCTGCGGTGACGACACCCAACGCGTCGGCGCCGGACACTGGGTTTCGATGCCGCGCGGTGTCCCCCACACCTTCCGGGTGGTCGGAGACCACGAGGCGCGCATCCTGCTCGTCCACGACAACGCAACCTTCCGCGACCTGGTCCGCGACCTCGGCGTCCCGGCGCAGACACACACCGTGCCGACGCACCCGGTCTTCCCGCCCATGGACGAACTCGCACGCGTTGCCGGTTCCCACGACCTCACCGCCGGCCGAGGCCGCCGACCGAGCGCGACGACGCCCACGCCGTCCGCCAGGCCGCCCGCATCACGGCAAGATCACCCTGCGCGTCGCCGGCGACTCCACCACATCGGCATCGGACGAACCGCACGCACGGACCCACGTCATCGCGCTCGTCGACGACCTCCACGTCCGCGTTCATCGACGCCGCTACCGGCGAACACCTCCGCGACGCTCACCATCGACATCGACCGCAGCTATCAGGCCACCGGCGCACCCAAAGGCCCCACCCGACCCAACATAGAAACGCCCCGAACCCAGTTGAGGGTTCGGGGCGTCCACGATGTCGTGAGACATCACAGCAGTGGAGGTGATGGGACTTGAACCCACGACTTCTACGTTGCGAACGTAGCGCTCTACCGGGCTGAGCTACACCCCCGAAGGAACGTCGACGGTAGCAAACCGGCCGACCCGAGCCCGAGCCGATCCGAGCGCGTGGCGGCGGCCCGGCGATACCTTGCGGAGTCGACACCGACGAAGGGGCCGGGGCACATGTGGGCACAACTCATCACGATGCGACTGAAGCCGGGGCAGGACGCCGGCCTCGCGAAGGTCATCGAGCAGCTGCGGGCGACGGAGCAACCGGGCTCGGGTCTCGTCCGGTCGCTCGCACTGCGCGACCAGAAGGATCCGAGCAAGGTCTCGTTCCTCGTCGTGTTCGACAGCGAGGAATCGGCGCGGGCTCGCGAGAGCGACGAGCGGCGCCAAGCGGGTCTCGAGGCGGCTCGGGCGACGATGGCCGAGATCTTCGAAGGCGCGCCGGAGTTCACCGACTTCGACGTCGTCTCCGAGACGCTCGGGACGTGACGACGGGCGCGGCCGCGAGCGACCGCGCCCGCCACGTCACATCGGGTTGTTCAGCTGGATGATGGCGAAGACGGCACCCATCGGATCGCTGAGGATGCTGAAGCGGCCGGCGTCGCCGCCCTCCATCGACTCGACCATCGCGCTCGCGCCGAGCGACTTGGCCTTCTCGGTGGAGGCCTCGAGATCGGCGACCGCGAAGTACGCCATCCAGTACGCGGGCACCTCGGCCGGCACCATGTCGGGCATCTGCATGCAGGCGCCGACCGTCTTGCCGTCGAGCTGGAACTCGTTGTACATGGGACTGCGCTCGGCCTTCAGCCCGAAGACCTGCTCGTAGAACGCGAGCGCGGTGTCGACGTCACGCGTGTCGAGCTCGTTCCAGCACAGCGTGCCCGGCTCGTTGACGATCTCGGCGCCGATCGACGCACGCGCCTCCCAGATGGAGAAGAACGCACCGGTCGGGTCCTGGGCGACCGCCATGCGGCCGGCCTCCATCACGTCCATCGGCGGTGCGGCGATCGTGCCGCCGGCATCGGTGATCTTCTCCGCGGTCTCGTCCACGGAGGCGACGGTGATGTAGGTCATCCACGCAGGTGGGCCGGGGTTCATGGCCGGACCGATCGCGGCGACGGCCTTCCCGCGCAGCTTGCACATCGTGTAGTGCCCCGCCTCCTCGCCCATGTCCTCGGTCTCCCAGCCGAAGAGGCCGGTGTAGAAGGCGGCGGCCTTGCCGATGTCGGGGACGCCGATGTCGACCCAGGACGGCGTTCCAGGGGCGTGGGCGGTGATCTCGGGCATGGGGAGCTCCGGTGCTCGGGGGAAGGTCCGCGCGGTTGTAGCACCGCGGTGCGACCACGTCACCCGGTGACCGGCGCCGGTCTCAGGGCGCGCGCAGGATCAGGCCGCTCGTGGGCACGCCGGTGCCCGCCGTCACCAGCACGTGCTCGACCTCGGGGACCTGGTTGACGCTCGTGCCCCGGATCTGGCGGACGCACTCCGCGATGCCGTTCATCCCGTGGATGTAGGCCTCGCCGAGCAGTCCCCCGCTCGTGTTGATCGGCAGCGCACCACCGAGCGACAGTCGCTCGACCGTCGCGAAGTCCTTCGCCTCCCCGCGCCCGCAGAATCCGAGCTCCTCGAGCTGCATGAAGACGAACGGCGTGAAGTGGTCGTAGAGGAACGCGGTGCTGACGTCGGCCGGCGTGATCCCGGCGTCGCGCCACAGCCGCTCGGAGACCACACCCATGTCGGGCAGACCGGTGAGGTCCTCGCGGTAGTACGCGGTCATCATCTCGGCGTCGTACGCCGCACCCTGCGCGGCCGCTGCGATCACCGCAGGACGGTTCCGCAGGTCGCGTGCCCGCTCCGCCGACGTCACGACGAGCGCCACACCTCCGTCGCTCTCCTGGCAGCAGTCGAGCATCCGCAGCACCGGCTCGACGATCCAGCGCGACGCCTGGTGGTCGGTGATCGTGATCGGGCGCTCGAAGAACCACGCGTCCGGGTTCGTGGCCGCGTGGGCGCGGTCCACCACGGCGATCACGCCGAAGTCCTCGTTGGTCACGCCGTACCGGTGCATGTACGGCCGGGCCTGGAGCGCGACCCACGACGCGGGCGTCATCAACCCGTACGGGCCGTACATGGAGAGGAACGGCGGCAACCCTGTCATCGCGGCGCCGAAGTTCCCGAACCGCAACCCGGACCGCTCGTTCATCGCGCGGTAGCAGACGACCACCTCCGCCACACCGGTCGCCACGGCCATCGCGGCCTGCATCACCGTCGCCGCGGCCGCACCGCCGCCGTACGCGATGCGGGAGAACAGCGAGAGGTCGCCGATGCCGACGCCGCGCGCGACCTCCATCTCCTCGTTGTTGTCGAGCGTGAACGTGACGAGGCCGTCGACGTCGGCCGGGTCCAGGCCCGCGTCGTCGAGCGCAGCCGACACCGCCTCGCAGGCGAGCTGCAGCTCGCTGCGCCCGGACTCCTTCGAGAACTCGGTCCGACCGATGCCGACGAGAGCGGCCCGGCCCGAGAGCGTGCTCACGCCATACCGCTCTTGGCCCTGCGGACGCCGCGACGGCGCCACTCCCTCATGCGCTGATCCACGATCGCGCCGTCGCCTGCGCTCGTGTCGCTGCCGCTGGGCCCCGCTCCGCCGACGCCGGTTCGGCCGCGGCTGCTGCCGGCGTCGCTCACGCCGGGAGGCTCAGGGTCGCGGTGCCGGACACGTGCTCGCCGAGGTCGTCGACCGCGGTGAACTCCACCTCGACGACACCCTCGTCCCCGTCGCGACGGACGTCGGTCACCCTCCCGGTGTACGTGAGCGTGTGCCCCGGGAACACGGGCACGCCGAGGCGGATCGCGAGCCGGCGCACCATGGCGTCGGGCCCGGCCCAGTCGGTGAGGAACCGGCTGCAGTAGCCGGTGTCCGAGAGGATGTTCATGAAGATGTCGGGCGCGCCCTGCGCGTTCGCGTAGTCCCGGTCGTGATGCACCGGCATGAAATCTCGCGACGCGATCGCGCCGGCGACGATCACGCTCGCGGTCACGTCGATCACGAGCGGGTCGAGCTCGTCGCCGACCGCGATGGTCCCGAACGAACGCGCGCTCGGCGTCACGATGCGCCCTCGGGCTCGAACAGCGGCAGGACGAGCCCGCCGGCGAACTCGGTGAAGCGGACCGCGACGCGCATCCCGATCACGTCGCCGTCGGCGGGACCGTCGACGAGGTTGGTCACGATACGGATGCCCTCGTCGAGCTCCACGAGGCGCGACCACGTAGCCGTCCTCGAACCACGGGAACTGCGGGTGACGCGGCTGCACGGCGCTCACGACCACGCCCCGGCCCGCGGACTCGACCGGCGTCCACGCGAGCGTTCGGCAGTGCGGGCACATCGGGCGAGGAGGATGGCGCAGCACGCCACACCCGTCGCAGCGCTGGATCAGCAGCCGTCGCTCGCGCAGGCCGTCCCAGAAGAACCGCGTGTCCGGCGTGACCGTCGGGCCGAGGCGCTCCGGCAGCGCCGTGCTCACCCGAGGCCCTCCGGCTTGAACTTCAGGATGCGGAACGTCTGCGTGCCGACCGGGTCGCCGGTACCGTCCCGGTACGTCGTGACCCACGTGAGGAAGCGTCCCGGTCCGAGGCGGGTCCGCTTCTCCGGGGACACGGACTCGACCAGCGTCTCGGCGGTGACCGTGTCGCCCAGGCGCAGGTAGCGGAGGATCTCGAACTCGGAGTTGGTGGCGAGCGTGCCGACGTACCCCGCCTCGTCGAGGACGCGCAGGACCTCGGCGCCCCCGCCCTCGACCGGTGAGCCGCCGCGTTCGCGCAGCCCGGTGATCCTCGGTGTCTGCATCGACCACGTCTGGAGCATCAGCGGCGGCGCCACGATCTCGCCGAAGCGTGATGCGGCAGCGACCTCGGGGTCGACGTACACGGGATTCGCGTCCTCGAAGGCCGCGGCCCAGTGCCGGATCATCGGCTGGTTCACCGGGTCCGGCGACGCAGTGGGGCCGGACGGTCCGACCGGCTTGCCCACCAGCGCGGCGAGCCGCTCGTCGAGGGACTGCTCGGGCACGCCGCTTGCTACCACGGGCCGCCCGACGGCCTCCAGACGGGAGGCCGCACGCGCCGCGTCCGACGTCGGGTCGATCAGCCCGCGAGCGCCTCGATCATCTGCGACGTGCACCACGTCGGGGTGTTGATCGGGTTGCAACGGGCCGGCGTGCCACCGGGTACCTGCACCACGTACGGCGAGCCGAACAGCGTCTGCGCCCGGCCGGGCACGACGAAGTCGCTGCTCACCCACGTGGAGCCGCTCGCGAACGCGGCGTCACGCGACGTGGTGTCGTTGGCGCGGGCCTCCACCGTGTCGGCGTCGGCGCGTGTCCGCACGATGTAACCCTGAGCGATCAGCGACTGGATGTCGGCGAAGGAGCCCTTCGGGTCGTTGCGCTTGATGAACGCGGCGTCGGCGTCGCCCGGGTCGGCGTTGGTGAACACGACCCGACCCTGCAGCGCGTCGTGGCCCGTGCGGTACCACGTACGGAACGTCCCGCTGTTGTCCATGACGAACATCACCTGGCCGCGCATCGAGTCCACCGACGGCCACCCCGAGTCGCCGATCGCGGCGGGCAGCGTCGCGTGCCCGAGCCGTAGGTCGTCCGGTGTGAACATCCGGTTCTCGGGGAACACGGACCGGATCGCGGTGTCGAGGGCGTCGAGGTCGGCGGGGGTCCAGTCGCGGTACGGGAGCGACGTGCTCGGGATGTCGGCGTTCTTCAGCTCGAGCTGGATGCCGATCGGCATGTGCTTCGGATGCGCGGTCGACCAGGTCTTGATCGTGTTCAGACAGTCGAGGAACGCCTTGCAGGTCGAGTTCTCGTCGATGCCCTGGATGTGCACGACCGAGAACGTGCCCGCCGGTGCCTTGTTCACGTTGACGTCGAGCTCGAACTGGCGGACGCCCTGCGACTGCAGCTGCACGTCGAGCGGGTCCTCGTAGTACTGCAGCGCCTGGATCGTGTCGAGCGGCGGCGGCGGGTACTCGTGGTAGCTGTTGTGGGTCCCGAGCGCCTGCACCTGGTTGAACCGGATCGCGTTGGGGATCACGCCGAGGCCGTGGCGGTGCAGGCCGTCGACCGTGGCGTCGAAGAACAGCGCCTTGAGGCCCTTGCCGTAGGCGCTGGTGTCGAAGGTGAAGCGGTACGGGAGCGAGGTGGCGGACGCGATCACCTGCCCGGTCTCGCTGTTGAGCCTGACCACGAGGTCGGCGGCGGTGCCGTCGGGCAGGTCGGGTGCGGCGACGTCGACCACGTTCGTCCCGCCCGGACCGGGCGGGGCGATCCGCACGGCCAGGTTCGGGCCGAGCCCCGGCCCGGGGTCGAGGTAGTGGCACCCCGCGCCGACCAGTGCGATGACCACGACCACGACGATTCGCTTGAGCATCCGTCCCCGCTCTCCCCAGCCTGTCCGGAAGGTCCGGGATTGTAGAGGGTCCGGCCGCTCCGTGCGTCGGTCAGTGCCCGACCCCACCACCCTCGGTGGCGCGATCGATCGCGACGCGCAGGCGATCGGCGACGATCGCGTTGGTCAGGTCGCCACGCGTGCGCTCGATGACGGCCCGCAACGCGTCGGTCGTGCGACGCAGCCCACCGGTGACCGCGTCGGGATAGTCGACCGTCACGAGCAGCGCGTAGACCTCGTCCATGACCGCGAGCAGCTCCTCGGCCCGGTCCAGCCGGTCGGCGCGCAGGCAGTCGAGCGCGTGGCGGCGGAGCTCGCTCGCCGCCTCGGCCATGCCGTTGAGGTAGGCGGGGTACTCGACGCCGATCGCGGCTGCGGACGGCAGCGCGTCACCACGGACGAACGCAAGGGTGAGGTGCGCCTCGGCGAACTCCTTCTTCGCGTCGTGGAGATAGCCGCCGTGACGAACGTCGAGGTGGGCGGCGACGGCGGCGTCGGCACGCGCGAGGTGTGCGGCGGCGTCCGCGATCAGCTGCTCGGCGAGCGGGAACTCCTCGCGCTGCACGGCGCGGATCGCAGCGGCGCAGCACTGGATCGTCTGCCGGCAGGCGCCGAGGGTGAGCTCGCGGGCGGCGTGCTTCGCGTCGAGGACGGCACGCGCCTGGGCCCTGACCGCGGCGATCTCCTCGGCGCGGTCCATCCCGGCTCCGCTAGGAGGAAGCGGTACGGCGCAGGACCAGGGCCGACGACTGGGCGGGCGCCCGCGACGGGAGGTAGTGCACCTGGGCCTTGCGCTCGTGAGCCCGACGGGCGAGCAGCACGAGGGCGACGACGAAGCCGACGAGCAGCACGTCGGTCACCAGCTGGACCGCCCAGAGCACGGTCCCGCCGACCACGATCGCAGCCAGCAACGACGCGAGGGCGAGCGCCACGAAGACCATCAGCGCGTCGCGCCGGCGCTTCTGCGCGGTGGGCGACATCGGGAGCCCGGTCGTCGGCCGCGGACCGCCGGCGGCCTTGAAGGCCACCGGGCGGGGCGACGCGAGCACCGGCATCTGGCGCCGGCGAGTCGGCATCCCGACGCCTCCGAGCTTGGAGACCCGCTTCGAGAAGTCGCCGATGGAGTCCCGGTTCCGGCCGGAGAACCGCCGCTGGAGGAACGGCCACAGGAAGAACGCCGCCCACAACACCGCGAGGATCAGGATCGTGATGGAGATGCCCAAGACTCCTGGTCGCTTTCCGTGTCGCGGACGCTAACAAGCGGGAAACGTCAGGCGGTGGATGCCGAGCGCCTCGTCCCGCGGGGATCGCGGTGGACCCTAGACGGGTCCTTCGGACCCAGTCGAGCCGACCGGCGAATGCACGTTCGTCGGCGCGACGCGGCGCGTCACAGGCGCACCGTCGGGCCCCCGCCGTCAGAGCCCGAAGATGTCGTTGTCGGCACGGCCCTCGCGACGCCAGACGCCGGAGCGACCGCCGGTCTTCTCCCAGAGGGCCAGCTGACCGATCGTCATGCCCCGGTCGACCGACTTGCACATGTCGTAGATGGTGAGGGCGGCCACCGCGCACGCGTGGAGGGCCTCCATCTCGACGCCGGTCCGGTCGACGGTGTCGACCTGGGTCTCGACCTCGACGTGGTCCTCCTCGAGCCGGAAGTTCACGAAGACCGACCCCACGAGCAGGGGGTGGCAGAGCGGCAGCATGTTCGACGTCTGCTTGGCCGCCTGGATCCCCGCCACGCGGGCCACCGCGAGCACGTCGCCCTTGGTGATGGCGCCCGACGCGATCTTCGAGGCCGTGTCCGGCTCCATGGTCACGCGACAACGGGCGACGGCCCGCCGGTGTGACGGGTCCTTGGCGGTGACATCGACCATCCGCGCGCGGCCGAGCGGGTCGAGATGCGTGAACTCGGAGGCCATCGTCGGAGTCTACGGGCGACCGTCCGGGCGAGTCGCGCTCCGCGTCCGGCCGGGTCGGGGTGCTCCGACCGGACCGAGGAGCCGGAGTCCCGGGTCGGGGTGGTGCGCGTTGCGCAGTCCGCGGTCCGGGCAACGCGGGTGTCTGCTCAGCCGCCGATCTGGCTCATCGAACGGCCGGGGCGCACGAAGTCCACCGCGCCGATGTGGTGACCCGCCCACTTCGTCCCGACCGCAGCGGCGATCGCGTCGGCGAGCTCGGTGTCGGATCCGCCGTCGCGCATGACGGCGCGCAGGTCGGTCTCGTCGAGCGCGAAGAGGCACGTGCGGAACTTGCCCTCCGCGGTCACGCGCACGCGGTCGCAGCTCTCGCAGAACGGCTCGGTCACGCTCGCGATGACCCCGACGTCACCGATGCCGTCGCGGTAGCGGTACCGCGCGGCCGGTTCGACGTGCGCGGCGTGGTCGTGCACCCGCTCGAGCGGGAACACCTCGTCGATCCGCTCGAGGATCTCCAGCGCGGGCACGACCTGGTCGCGCTGCCACTCCCCCGGTGCGTCGAGCGGCATGAACTCGATGAAGCGGATCCCGACGCCCTTCTCGCGCCCGAACGCGGCGAGATCCACGACCTCGTCGTCGTTGACGCCCCGAATCACGACCGCGTTGACCTTCACCGGATCGAGACCCGCCGCGAGCGCGGCATCGATGCCCGCGAGCGTGCGGTCGAGCTCGTCCCGCCGCGTCAACGCGAGGAACGTCTCGCGCCGGAGGGTGTCGAGCGAGACGTTGACGCGACGCAGGCCCGCGGCGCGCAGCTTCACCGCGAGCTCGGGGAGCTTCACGCCGTTCGTGGTCATCGCGAGATCGACGCCGAGCGGCGCGAGCAGCTCGAACAGGCGCGGCAGCTGGGCCCGGATCGTGGGCTCGCCCCCGGTGATGCGGATGCCGTCGAAGCCCCACCGCTCGACGCACACCCGGGCGATGCGGGCGAGCTCCTCGTAGGTGAGCAGCTCGGACCGGTCCAGCCACTCCAGGCCCTCCTCGGGCATGCAGTAGGTGCAGCGGAAGTTGCAGCGGTCGGTCACCGACAGCCGCAGGTCCCGGACGCGACGAGCGAACGGGTCCACGAGGGCGGTCGGCGTGCTCACGCGGCCACCATATGCGCGCCCTCGGGCTCCGGATCCGGCGGAATCCCCAACCCTGATGACCACGCTGGGTCGCCGGACCCATTCCGTTCCCGCGCGCAGAGTGGTTTCATTTCGGACGTTCCACGCGCTGCACGGGAGGCAGGCGCCGGGACGCTGACAGAGAGATCAGGTCACTCCTCGGGGAGGCGTTGATCCGCAGGCGCTGAATGGTCGCATCAGCCTGCGGGGAGCCAGTGCGAAACCGGCCCCAACCCACGGGGCCGGATCTCGCGTTGACGACGGACCCGAGGACCCTCATGCGACTGCCTTCCCGCACCGACCGGCACCCTCGTCGGGTCGCGGGTGTGTTGCTCGCCTCGGGCCTCGCCGTCGTCGGTGCGTTCGCCGCCACGGCCACGGCCGGCGCCGCCGAGGCGCCCCCCACCCTCGCCGTGGTGATCGACGGGAACGGCGCCGCGTTCGACGGTGCCGTCGACGTGACGTGCGAGTCGGCTCGCGCGCCGGAGGCCGACGGCGTCGACATCGGCTCCGCCGCCCGCGAAGCCGACGTCCCCTTCTCGGTGCCGGTCGGCGGCACCACCACGCTCACGATCGCTGACCTCTCTGCCGGCACTGCGTGCTCGGTGACCGCGTCCGGTCCGACCGCCGCCGATCTCGGCGCGGTGGACGGCGGCACACCGCTCGTCGGTGCCGACGGTCAGCTCCGTGGGGTCGCGGTGACGGTGGATCGGGGGACCGCCGCCACCGCGCACCTCACGTACTCGATCCCGTTCGCGATCGCTTCGTCCGCGCGTCACACCGACGCCAGTTCGACGACCGCGGCCGGTTCGGGCAGCGCGGCTTCCACACCGCCGCCGCTGCCGGGAGGTGACCGGGCCGCTTCCGCCGCGGCTCCAGTTGCGCTCGCAGCCGCTCGGTCGACGACAACGGCGTCGTCGGCCGCGCTGCCCGACACTTCAGGCTCCGGCACGACCCTCGTGCTCGCGAGCATCGGCGTCCTGCTCTGTGGCGCGGCGTCGTACGTCCTCGTGGTCCGCGACCGCAGGGAGCCCCACACCCACGACTAGGGGCAGGACCCCAGATCGTGCGGGGAGGCAAAGTGCCCGGGGGTGAGAACCCCCGGGCACTTCCGCGTCAGGTCAGGAGCATCACGTCGAGCTCGTCGCCCTCGGCGACGCCGTCGCCGTCGGGCAGGAGCGCGAGCCCGTTCGCCGCGGCCATCCCCGACAGCACGTTCGACGCCTGCGCCCCGCTGCGCACCACGACGTACCGGCCGTCCTCGTACGTCACCCTGACCCGGTCGAGGTGCAGACGACCGTCGGCGCGACGCCCGAGCGGCGCACCCGCGACCGCCCGCACGCGTGGCCGGTCGACGACGGCGTGGCCCATCATCCGGCGCAGCGCCGGCCGGGCGAACAGCTCGAAGCTCACGTGCGAGCTCACCGGGTTGCCGGGCAGCCCGAAGATCGGCGTGCCGTCGATCCGGCCGAACGCGAACGGCTTCGCGGGCTTGATCGCGACCTGCCACCACTCGAGCGTGCCCAGATGCTCGAGCACCGCCTTCACGACGTCGTAGTCGCCGACCGACACGCCGCCGGTGGTGACGATCGCATCGCACCGTGCCGCCGCGTCACGGAGCATCGCGGTGACCGCGGCCTCGTCGTCGCGGCCGATCCCGAGGTCGACGGGCTCCGCGCCCGCGTCGGCCACGAGCGCGAGCAGCATGGGCCGGTTCGAGTCGCGGATCTGACCCGGCGCGAGCTCGACGGGTCCCTCGCGCAGCTCGTCGCCGGTGGAGATCACACCGACTCGCGCACGCGGGTAGGCCGGGACCTCGGTCAGCCCGAGCGAGCACAGCACGCCGAGATGCGCCGGGCCGAGCACGGTGCCGGTGTCGAAGACCTCGTCGCCGTCGTCGAGGTCGCCGCCCGCGGCGCGGACGTGCCGGCCGGGCTCGACCTCCTCCGAGATCCGCACGCCGTCGTCGCCGTCGCGTTCGGTGCGCTCCACCATCACGATCGCGTCGGCGCCGGCCGGGATGGGCGCGCCGGTCATGATGCGGATCGCCT
Organism: uncultured Acidimicrobiia bacterium; assembly: GCA_963756815.1. Taxonomy (GTDB): domain Bacteria; phylum Actinomycetota; class Acidimicrobiia; order IMCC26256; family JAENVU01; genus JAENVU01. The sequence goes on along the minus strand of CAVWPR010000046.1, from coordinate 230,114 downwards.
CGCCCGGCCCCACCGGCACCGTCGGTGCGCGTCCGGCGGGGAGCTCGCCCACCACGTGCAGATGGACCGGGGCGGCCTCGGAGGCACCCGCGGTGTCGGCCGCCCGCACGGCGTAGCCGTCCATCGCGGTGTTCGCGAACGGCGGGACCCGCTCCCCCGCCACGACGTCGGCCGCGAGCACGAGCCCGAGCGCATCGCGCACCGGGACCGTCGTCGCGTGCGCGCGCGGCACCGCGTCGCGTATCCGGGCCTGGACGGCCTCGAGTGTCTCCACCTCGATCTCCCATCCGCCCGCCGCGCGGCGGGCGTGAGATCAGATGATGCCGCGGCGACGCAGGCTGTCGAGGAGGAAGGCCTGCGTCTCGGGTCCGAGATCCTCGCGATCGAGCGCGAGCTCGATGTTCGCCCGGAGGAAATCGACCTTCTGGCCGATGTCGAAGCGGCCGTCGGTGAAGACCTGGCCGTAGACCGCCTCGTCCTGGTTCAGCAGCCCGATGGCGTCGGTCAGCTGGAGCTCACCGCCGCGACCGGGCTGGATCCGGTCGAGCGCGTCGAAGATCTCGGGCGTGAAGACGTAGCGACCGATCACCGCGAGCGTCGAGGGCGCCTCGTCGCCGGTCGGCTTCTCCACGATGGACTTCACCCGCACGAGGTCCTCGTCGACCTCCTCCGGCTCCACACAGCCGTAGGACGAGATCTCGTCGCGCGTCACGTCCTTGAGCGCGAGCACCGAGCGCCCGTAGCGGTCGTGGACGTCGAGCATCGAGCGGAGCAGCTTGGAGTCGTCGACCATGATGTCGTCGCCGAGCATCACCGCGAACGGCTCGTTCCCGACGTGCTCACGCGCCACCGACACCGCGTGCCCGAGGCCGAGCGGATCCTTCTGACGGATGTAGTGGATGTCGCCGAGCTCGGAGGACTCCTGGACCTCCTTGAGGAGATCGGTCTTGCCCTGCTGCTCCAGGTAGAACTCGAGCTCGAAGTTGCGGTCGAAGTGATCCTCGATGGCGCGCTTGCCCCGCCCGGTGATGATGAGGATGTCGGTGAGCCCGGCGCGGACGGCCTCCTCCACGACGTATTGGATCGACGGCTTGTCGACGACCGGCAGCATCTCCTTCGGCTGACTCTTCGTCGCCGGCAGGAAGCGCGTGCCGAGCCCCGCCGCGGGGATGACCGCCTTGCGAACGCGCGAACTCATCGTTGCTGCACCTCTCGGAACGAATCGGTCGATGACGGTACCGCCTGGTCCGTCCGTTGTCGGCAGGTCGAACGACTCAGTTGAGCCGGCGTCACCACTGCCGCTCCGCTCGGATGGCTCGAGCACTCTCCGCTCGGGACGCTCCGCGGCTGCTCGCCTCCGCTGCTACGGCTCGGTCGGCTCGGCCGTCCTACGCGCCGGGCGGGCCGCCGTCGGTGCGCAGCTCCTGCCCACTGACGAGGCGGCGCAGGTTGGGCAGGTGGCGCACGATCACGAGCACGGCGAGCGCGGTCGTGATCGCGATCTCCCATCCGGCCCTTCCGGTGAGCCAGACCCCGATCGGGAACAGGACGGCCACGATCATCGAGCCCACCGACGCCAGCTTCAGCACCCGCGCGACGACGAACCACACGACCGCGAGCACCAGAACGACGACTGGGTTCAGCACCGCGAGCATCCCGCCGGCGGTGGCGACGCCCTTGCCCCCCTTGAAGTGGCGGGTCACGGGGTAGGTGTGGCCGATCACGGCGAGGATGCCGAGCACGTACCCCGCGCCGCGGCCGGCGACGGCGAGGCCCACGCCGGCGGCGATGGCGCCCTTGGCGAGATCGCCGGCAAGGACGAGCAGGCCCGCCTTCCAGCCCATGAGCCGGGCGACGTTCGAGGCCCCCGGGTTCCCCGACCCCTCCGTGAGGACGTCGTGGCCGCCGGCCCGGGCCACCAGCAGAGCCGTCGGGAAGGTGCCGAGGAAATAGGCGGGGATCGCGGCCAGCGCCACGAAGACTCCGTCGCTCATCGCGGGCCCGTTGCCAACGTGGCGTTGCTCATGACCCGAAGGAATCGAGCGCCGGGATCCGGTGTTGCACCCACCCATTCAACCCAACGGAGCGGTCGGGTAGCATGCATGGTCCACCGCCCGCTCCCCGGACCCCCCACGAGGATCCTCGGAATGCCCACGTACGAGTACGTCTGCTCGAAGTGTGATCAACACCTCGAGGTCTACCAATCCTTCAGCGAAGAGCCCCTGAAGCGTCACGCCGGCTGCGGCGGGAAGCTGAGCAAGGTGCTGGGATCGGTCGGGATCGTCCTCAAGGGCTCCGGCTTCTACCGGACCGACAACGCCTCGTCGTCCCGGCGCAGCGCCGAGCGGTCCGAGTCCTCGAGCGGCTCCGACTCGTCGAAGACCGAGTCGAAGTCGGACTCCGCCGCCGCGAAGACCGAGTCCAAGCCGGCGGCCAAGCCCGACAAGAAGGCCGACACCAAGAAGTCGGCCTAGCGGGCCCCGGGCGGCGACGGCCGCCCGACGCGTGGCGTCACCGCCACCACCACTCCCCCGAAGGTGTCACCACCGTTCCGGGGGTCCTCCATGCTCCGTCGCTCTCCGCGCACCACGATCGCCTGGGCGGCCGCGGCCGTCGTCGCCGTCGTCACCGCCATCACCGTCGTCAGCCTCCTCGCGTCGCTCCAGCACCAGGACGAGGCCTACGGCGCCCTCCATCCGCTCGCCGTCGCCCGCCGCGACCTCCCGGTCGGCACCCGCGTGCGCGCGGCCGACGTCGGAGAACGTCGGATCCGCGGCGACGCGCCCGAGACCGATGCGCTCACCACGCGTGACGTCGTGGGACGGGTCGTGCGGGTCCCGCTGCTGCGCGGGGCGACCGTCACCGCCCGCCACGTCACCGCATCGCCGCGCGACGGTCTCGGCGGGGTCGTGCCCGCGGGTCGGCGCGCGGTGCGACTCGTCGTGGAGCACGGGCTCCGACCTGCAGTCGGCGACCTGGTCGACGTGCTCGCGACGTTCGATCCCGAGACGCTCGGCGACCGCGGCGATCCGACGATCGTCGTCGCGCCCGCGGTCACGGTGCTCGCCGTCGATACGGCGGAGGACGCGGCCGACGCGGGCGACACCGTCGCCGTCACGGTGCTCGTCACGCCCGCGCAGTCGACCCGTCTCGCGTTCGCAGCGGCGGCCGGGACCATCAGCCTGGCGTTGGCGCCACCGGAGTCGGCCGCGGCGTCGGGCTGACCCGAGCAGACGACCGGCGGGTCGCACGGCCGGGCCGCTAGCTTGCCGCCCGTGATCGAGGCGGTGATCTTCGACTACGGCGGCGTGTTCTCGACGCCGCTGTTCCGTGGCATCGGCGATTTCGAGGCGCGCATGGGGTACCCGCCCGGCTCCGTCCTCGAGTTGCTGTTCGGCGACAAGACCTACGTCGGTGTCGAGGGCCGGGCGCACCGGGACGACCGCCAGGTGCCCGCGCTCCCGGTCACCCACGACTGGCACCGGCTCGAGATCGGCGACCTCACGCTGAAGGAGTGGTTCGAGGGCGTGCAGGCCCGTGCCCCCGAGGTGCTCGGTACCGACATCGACATGGGCGCGTACCTGCAGTTCATGGCGGACATGCCGATCGGCGTCAACTGGCCGATCGTGCACCGGGCCCGTGAGCTGAAGGCCGCGGGGATGCCCATCGCATTGCTCACCAACAATGTGGCCGAGTGGGGCGACAACTGGCGCTCGACCATCCCCGTCGAGGAGCTGTTCGAGATCGTCGTCGACTCCTCGGCCGTCCAGCTGCGCAAGCCGGATCCCGCGATCTACGTCCTCACGTGCGAGCGCATCGGCGTCGCGCCCGAGGCGGCGGTCTTCCTCGACGACAACCACGACAACATCGCCGCGGCCCGCTCGCTCGGCATGGAGACGGTGACCGTCGACGAGGACCCGTTCGTGGCCGTCGCCGAGCTCGACGAGATCCTCGCCCGTCGCGGCATGCGAACTCCGGACTGACGCGACCGACGCCATCGACGGACCGAGCCCGCAGCGAAGCGGAAGGCGAGCCGACCATATCACCATCGAGGACTCGAGCACGCAGCGAAGCGGAAGGCGAGCCGCGTCGCAGCGAGCCCCCGCTGGGCAGTGGGACAGAGGGCGAGCGGAGGACAAGGCGAGCGGAGACGCCGACGAATCAGCTGCCCGCCATCGTCATCTCGGCCACGAGGAGCGTGACGCCGGCGGTCCCGCCCGGCAGCCAGGTGAGGTCGGCGCCGACCTCGACGACGTCCTGCAGCATCCGCGGCAGCGTCGACGCGACGGTGATCTCGCGCACCGGCTCGGCGTAGTGCCCGTCGCGCACCATCAGGCCCTCGGCCCCCACCGAGAAGTCGCCGCTCACGGGGTTCGTGCCCGAGTGCAGGCCGGACACGGACTGCACGTAGAGCGCCTCCGGGACCGACGCGAGCACCTCGGCCGCGGTCTTGGGCCCCGGCGCGAGGTGGAGCGCGCGCGCACCGACTCCCGGCGTCGACGCGTAGCCGCGTACCGCCGAGCCGGTGGTCGCCGCGCCGCTGCGGCGCGCGGTGTAGAGGTTGTGCAGGAAACCGACGAGGACGCCCTCGCGCACCAACGGGACGCAGCGGGTCGGCACGCCCTCGCCGTCGACGGGCGTCGCGCCGAACGCCTCGACCTTCGTGGGGTCGTCGACGATCGTCACGCCGGGCGCGGCGATCGCCTCCCCGACGCGATCCGCGAACATCGTGCGGCCCTTGAGCACGGCCTCGCCGCTGAGCGCGCTGCCGATGAGCGCGAGGACCGACGCCGTCACCATCGGGTCGAACACCACCGGCACCCGGCGGGTGGCGGGCTGGGTGGCGCCGAGCATGCGCGTCGCGCGTTCCGTCGCCATCGTCGCCACCCGGTCGACGTCGAGCTCGGCGAACGCCCGGGCGACGTCGAAGCCGTAGCCGGTCTGGGTCTCGCTGCGCTCGCCGGCCATCGCCACGCTCGACACGGAGCTCGACGTCCGGCGGATCGCGGCGCGCACGCCGGTGGACGCGACCATCGCCATCTCGAGCGCGGCGTCGCCGTAGTCGGTCGACTCGACGCCCCGCACGCGGGCGTCGGCCGCCAGGACCGCGCGATCGACGGCGACCGCGAGCGCGACCTTGTCCTCGGTCGGGGTGGCGAGCACGTCGTCGCGCCAGAGGTCGAGATCGGGAGGCGCGACGCCGTCGACGTCGGCCGGCGTGGCGAGCCCGTACGCATCGTCGACCGCGCCGTACGACGCGTTGTCGCGGGCGTCGGCCAGCACGTCGGCGACGACGTCGCCATCGAGCGAGCCCGCGTACGCGATGCCCTGCCGGCCGTCGACGACCACGCGCACGCCGATCCCGGCAGCTTCGGCGACCGCGAGCGACTCGACCTCGCCGCCGAACACCTTGATCTCGGTCTCGCGCGACCGGACGACGTAGGCCTCGACCTGCTCGCCGTCGCGCGCCGCGCCCGCGACGCCGGCGGCGATCGACTCCAGCTCCTCGCTCACGCCATCTCCGCTCTCGACCCAACGGGTCGGGCCGCTCGGGCCCCGCTCGGCCCGGCAGCCGGGAACCACGATCTCGCTGGGGCCTCGCTCACGCCGCCGTGCCTCCCACGGTGAGCTCGGCCACCCGCAGCGTCGGTTGTCCCGAGGAGACCGGCACGCTCTGACCGTCCTTGCCGCACATCCCCGTCCACGTCTCGAAGTCGGAGCCGACGACGTCGACCGCGCGGAGCGCCTCGGGGCCGTTGCCGATGAGCTGCGCGGCGCGTACCGGCTCGGTGATCTTCCCGTCCTCGATCATGTACGCCTCGGTGATGCCGAACACGAAGTCGCCGGTGGCGGTGTTCACCTGACCACCACCGAGCGCGACGCAGTACAGGCCGTACGGCGTCTGACGGATGATCTCGTCGGGGTCCTCGGCGCCGGGCGTGATGTAGGTGTTGGTCATCCGGACCATCGGCAGGTGCTGGTACGTCTCGCGACGACCGTTCGCCGAGCTCGGGCGACCCTCGCGACGCGCCCGCACGAGGTCCCACATGTAGTCGGTGAGGATGCCGTCGTCGATCAGCACGTTGCGCTGCGCCGGTGCGCCCTCGTCGTCGATCGCGCACGCACCCCAGTCGCGGGCCAGCGTGCCGTCGTCGACGAGCGTCACGCCCGGACCGGCCACCCGCTCGCCGACGAGCCCGCGGAAGACCGACGCGTCGCGGTTCACGAGGTCGGCCTCGAGCCCGTGCCCGCACGCCTCGTGGAAGAGCACGCCGCCCGCACCGCGCCGCAGCACGACCGGCAGCTTGCCGCTCGGCGCGGGACGGGCCGACAGCTTGCCGACCGCGCGCGCCGCCGCAACCCGCGCGATCTCCTCGGGCGGGTGCTCGTCGAAGAACTCGAAGCCGATCGTGCGACCCGGCGCCTCCATGCCGGTCTGCAGGCCGGTGTCGCCCGACGCCACGCAGGAGACGGCGAAGCGCGTGCGGACCTGGTCGTCGGACGCGAGCACGCCGTCGGAGTTGGCGACGAGGATCCGGCGCCGGGCATCCGCGTAGCTCGCGCTCACCTGCCGGATGGCGTCCGACTCGGCGCGGGCCGCCTCGTCGGCCCGCTCGAGCAGCTCCACCTTGCGCGCCTTGGCCACCGTCTCCGGCAACGTCACGACGTCGTGGGGCGCCGGCGCGTCACGGCGGCTGAGCGGGGCCACCCGCGTTCCCGGTCCGCCGGCGGAGGCGGCGGCCGCCGCGGCGCCGGCCGCCGTGGCCAGACCCTCGGCGGTGAGGTCGGTGGTGTGGGCGAACCCGGTCGTCTCGCCCCGCACCACCCGGATCCCGGCGCCGCGACTGCGGCCCGGACCGCAGCTCCTCGACCTTGCCGTCGTCGTAGGTGGCCGAGGTCACGGACCGGTCCTCGACGAAGACGTCGGCGAAGTCACCACCTCCGCTCAGGGCACGCTGCAGGGTGGCGTCGACGACTGCGGTCTCGAGCACGGGCGATCTCCGAGGGGGGCGGTCGGGCGGGGGTTGCGTATCGTACGCCGGTGCCGCTCGACGCCGGTCTCGCCGGATCCGTGACCCACGTCGTCACCGACGCCGACACCGCGCTCGCACAGGGCACCGGCTCGGTGCCCGTCCTCGCCACGCCGCACGTGGTGCGCCTCGCCGAGCGCGCCGCCGTGGCCGCGGTCGAGGGCCACGTGCCGGCGGGGCACACGACCGTCGGGTACCGCGTGCAGCTCGACCACCTCGCGCCCGTGGCGGTCGGCGAATCGGTCACGGCCGAGGCGGTGCTCGAGACGATCGAAGGGCGGCGACTCACGTTCCGGGTGTCGGTCAAGTACCGCTCCGGGCTGGTCGCGGCGGGACGCATCACGCGCGTCGCGGTGGAGCAGGCCCGCTTCCTCCAGCGCGCCGCGGGGACCGCCTGAGCTCAGGCGGCGGGCGACGTCGTGCCGACCCGGGCGAGGAAGGCGCGCAAGCCGTCGAGCCAGACCGGCCCGTTCTCGAACTGCGGTGAGTGGCCCGCATCGGGGATCACCACGAGGTCCGCGCCCGGGATGGTGGCGGCCATCCGGTCCGAGACCCGACGGAACGGCTCGTCCTCCACGCCGACGAGCACCAGCGTCGGGCAGTGCACGGCGGCGAGCTCGTCGAGCTGGTCGGGCTGGTCGCGGATCTCGATCGACATCGTCACCCACATCGCGCGGCTCAACGCCGCCCATTTGGCGTCGCCGAACTCGCGGTAGCCGGGGCGCTCGGCGAGCGTGCGCTGGTACGCGGGTGTGTCGAGCGGCGAGAACGCGTCCATGATCCGCTTCAGCTCGTCCATGCCCTGCTCGTTGGCGATCTGCACGCCGAGGTCGATCATCTCGGCATCGAGGCCCGGCACCGGACCCGGCGACGTGTCCATCAGGACGAGCGCGTCGACGCGGTGCGGTGCCGCGAGCACGAACCGGCGCACGATCATCCCGCCCATCGAGTGCCCGAGCAGCCGGCAGGAGTCGATTCCGAGCGCGTCGAGCACGTTGCCCAGGTCGGCGGCGAAACGGTCGAGGGAGTAGCGCGACTCGTCGTCCGGACCCTCGCTCTCGCCGTGGCCCCGGAGGTCGAGCGTCACCACCCGGTGGTCGCGGGCCAGGTCGTCGACCTGGTCGGAGAAGTCCTCCTTGGCGCCGCCGAAACCGTGCACGAGGACGAGCGCGGGGCCCGTGCCCCGTTCGACCACTTCCAGCGCGACGCCGTCGTCGGTCACGATGCGCACGTCGTCCCCCGTCCGTCCGATCGCGGCCCGGTCGCCGCGAAGCGAGCCCATAGGCTACGCGGTGATGCAGGAGCCCGACGCCGAGGTCGCGCACGCCCCGAGCCGTCGGGCGCGCCTCGGTCTGGTGCTGCGGATCGTCGTCAGCGCCGCCCTCCTGGCCTTCCTCATCAGCAAGATCGACTTCCAGACGGTCGAGCCGCGGGACCACCACTTCTCGACCCTCGCTGTGGCTCGCGTTGGCGCTCGGCACCGCCACGCTCGGCATCGTGCTCTCGGCCTGGCGGTGGCAGCGGGTGATCGAGGCGTTCGGGGTGCACGTCCCGATCAGCCGGCTGAGCACCCACTACTTCGCGGGTCAGTTCGTGGGCAACGTTCTGCCGTCGACCATCGGCGGTGACGTCGTACGCGTGTCCCGCAGCGCCAAGGACGTCGGCACGACCGAGACGGCGTTCGCGGCCGTGGCGCTCGAACGGCTCACCGGATTCCTCGCGCTGCCGGTGCTGTGCCTGCTCGGGTTCGTCATCGACCCGAGCCTGCTCGAGTCCGACACCGCGTGGGTGGCCCTGCTCGTCTCGGGCATCGCGCTCGCCGCGCTCGGAACGATCCTCTTCCTCGCCGGCCACCCCAAGGCCGCGGGCCGGTTCGAGGGCAACGAGAACTGGACGCGGTTCCTCGGCGCGGTCCACGAGGGCATCGCGCTCCTGCGGAACGACCGCCGCCAGGCCCTCGGTGTGCTCGGCACCGCGTTCGTGTACCAGATCTCGGTCGTCGCGATGGTGGGCTTCCTCTCGTTGACGCTCGGGACCGGCGTCCCGTTCGGCGCCGTCATCGCGTTCATCCCCGCGGTGGCGATGGCGCAGGTGGTGCCGATCTCGCTGTCGGGCCTCGGCATCCGTGAGGGCATGCTCGTGCTGCTGCTGACGCCGCTCGGCGTCACCAACGGGCACGCGGTCGGGCTGGGTCTCGCCTGGTACGCGACGATGCTGCTCGTGAGCCTCCCCGGCGCACCGGCGTTCGCGGTCGGCAGCCGGGCCCGAGCGCTCGACGCCGACTACGTCGAACGCGCCGCGCACCTCGACGCGAACGACGGGGCCGACGGGGACGTCCGCCGGTGAGCGCACCCGCCGTGGGTCGCGACGACGTCACGTGGCACCGACGCTTCCGTGGGGGCAAGACCCTCACCGGCGGCGCGGTCATCTACTGGTGGCTCGAGATCATCGCGGTGCTCACCTACTACTTCGTGTACTCCGCGGTCCGGAACGCCGACGCGGCCCATCCGGAGCGCGCGTACCAGCACGCGAAGCAGCTCATCGGCTGGCAGAAGTCGCTCGGCATCTACCACGAGCTCGCGATCCACAAGTGGGCTCGCAACATCGAGCCACTGATCGTCGCGTCCAACTACTTCTACGGCTCGCTGCACTTCGTGGTGACGATCGGCGTCGCGGTGTTCCTGTTCCGCAAGTTCCCCGACGACTACCCGCGCTGGCGGAACACGCTGGCGATCGCCACCGCAATCGCGCTCATCGGCTTCCGCTTCTGGCCGCTCATGCCACCTCGCCTGCTCCCGCACCACTACGGGTTCGTCGACACGCTGGCGAAGTACCCGACGTTCTGGAGCTTCAACTCCGGTGCGATGAAGAAGATCTCCAACCAGTACGCGGCGATGCCGAGCGTGCACTGCTGCTGGGCGCTCTGGTGCGCCTGCGCACTGGTCCCGCGCCTGAAGCACTGGTGGTCGAAGCTCCTCGCCGGGTTGTACCCGGCGTTCACGGTCTCGGTCATCGTGATGACGGCCAACCACTACTTCCTCGACGCGGTCGGCGGGTTCGTCATCTTCGGGATCGGCTACGTCGTCGCCCGCTTGATCACGCGCGCCGGGCGACCACGACCCCGCCCCGAGCTCGCCACCGTCGCGTGAGCGGAGTCGATCTCGACCACGTCGCGATCGCGACGACCGACGTCGCCACCACCCTCGCGACGCTCGTCGGCGACCTCGGCGGGACGGTCGTCCACGGCGGGAACGGCTCAGGGTTCCGCTGGGTCCAGACGCGCGTCGGATCCGCGACCGCAGGGCATGACGATCGAGACCCTCGTGGTCTGGCGACCCGAGGACGACGACTTCCTCGCCCGCTTCGTCGACCGTCACGGCGGCGGCGCGCACCACATCACGTTCAAGGTGCCGGATCTCCCCGCGATGCTCGAGCGGTGCCGCGCCGCCGGGATCACCCCGGTCGGCGTCCGCCTCGACGACCCCACCTGGCGGGAGGCGTTCCTCCAGCCCCGCGACGCCCACGGCACGGTGGTCCAGCTCGCCCAGACGTCGGAGCCGCACGCGATCGGCGACCTGCTCGCCCACGCCCACACACACGGTGCGCTCGGCACGCCGACGTGGTGGCCGGCGCCGCCCGCGCGCGCGGACGTCGTCACCGTGCTCCGTCACGTCGTCCTCGGGAGCCCGGACCGCGCCGCGACGGTCGCGTTCCTCCGCGACCTGCTCGGCGGGCGGGCCACGGCCGAGGACGCCACCGGGTCCGAGCTGACCTGGCCCGGCGGCGGCCGCATCCGCGTCGAGGACGCCGCCCGGCCGGGCGTGCTCCGCCTCGACGCCACCGGACCGCAGGCGCGGACCGCGGATCTCGCCGGGCTCCCGGTCGTCGTCGCCTGATCAGGTCCCGCGCCGCGTCCAGCCGACGATCTCGAGGACCGCGTCGCGCACGGCGCGGTCCGCGAGCGACAACGGCGCGTTCTTGAGCGTCGCCAGTCCCAACTGGCGCGGCGGCAGGTCCGCGATCGCGAACGTGCGCAGCCCGTCGAGCACCGGCGGCACCGCCGTCTCGGGCAGCACCGCGATCCCGGCGCCGGCCGCCACGAGGTCGGCGATGAGTCGGATGCCCTCGACCTCGACCGGGACGTCGAGCTGCACCCCCCGGCTCGCGGCCGCCGCCTCGATCTCGACGCGCAGCGGGTTCACCTCGGGTGGGAGCACGAGCCGGTAGCGCGCGAGGTCGTTCACCGAGAACGGCCCGTCCCCGATGTCGGTTCCCGACGGGGCGAGCCCCACCATCGGCTCGTCGGCGAGGTGCTCGAACACGATCCGCGGGTCCGCCGCCGGCGCGGTGACCACCGCTTGGGCCAGGTCACCCGTGACGAGCTCGGCGAGCAGACGCTCCGACGCGCCTTCGTGGACCAGCAGCCGCACACCGGGCGCGCCCTCGGCGAGGTGCTCCACCAGCTGGGGGACGAGCCAGCGGCTGGCGGTGCCGACCACACCGAACGTGGCGTTGCCCACCCGGAGGCCCTGCAGCGCGGCGAGCTCCTCGTGCATCAGGTCGATCTCCCGTCGGATCCGCCGGGCGCGCGCGAGGACCACCCGGCCCGACTCCGTGGCGGTCGCCCCGCCGCGACCCCGGGCGAGCAGCGTCACCCCGAGCTCGGCCTCGAGCTGGCGGACCTGGTCCGAGACGTTCGACTGCACGGTGCGCAGGGCATCGGCCGCCGCCGTGAACGTGCCCTCGTCGTCGATCGCGATCAGCGTCTCGAGGTGTCGGAACTCCATGTGTTCCCTCCGTCACCCCTGGGGGTAATACAGCCTGCGAACAGTTACTCATCGGTAGATCCGATCGATGCCATCGATAGTACCTGTTGGACAGATACCCACTCCAGGGTGTTCGATGGTCGGGAACGAGTCGGGGAGCCGGATCCCCCCGCCGGCCCCCCGACCGAATCTCTCGGGTGTCATCGGCGACACCCCACGTCACCACCACGAGGAACCATGGCTGCAGAGAGCCTCTCCACGCTGATCTTCACCGGCCCCCTGTCCTGGACGGACGAGGCGGCGTGCGCCGGGCGCACCGAGCTCTTCTTCGCCCCCGCCGGCGAGCGCCCCGAGGCGCGGGCGGTGCGCGAGAGCAAGGCGCGGACGGTCTGCTCCGAGTGCGAGGTCCTGCTCGCGTGCCGGGACTGGGCCCGCGAGCACCGGGAGTACGGGTTCTGGGGTGGCGAGTCGGAGGAGGAGCGCGCCGCCGCCGGGTTCCGGGTGGACATGCCGGTCGGTCGGGTCGCGCGCTACCCCAAGGGCAACGGCAACCCGGTCGCGCCGCGCACGCCGAGGGTCGCGTAGTCCGGTTCCCCGCGGTCGGTCCGCCCGCCCGCTACTAGTGTCCCCGCCCGCATGGGGACCTCCACACCCGACGGTGTCGATCTCGAACGTCTGCGTCCGTATTTCGCCGCGCACGTCGCCGGCGCGAGGAACGAGCCGCTGTCCGCGACGCTGATCGCCGGCGGTCGTTCCAACCTCACGTACTCCATCTCCGACGGCACGCACACCTGGGTGCTGCGGCGCCCGCCGCTCGGCCACGTGCTGCCGACCGCGCACGACATGGCGCGGGAGTACCGCGTGATGACGGCGCTCGCCGGCACCGACGTCCCGGTGCCCCGCACGCTCGCGCTCTGCGAGGACAACGCGGTGAACGACGCTCCCTTCTACGTGATGGAGCTCGTCGACGGGATCATCTACCGCGACGCGTCGGCCCTCGCCGGGTTGAGCCCGAACGACGCGCGCCGGGTGTCGGAGGTGCTCGTCGACGTGCTCGTGGCCATCCACGCGGTCGACTACCGAGCGGTCGGGCTCGGCGAGTTCGGCCGCCCCGACGGCTTCCTCGAGCGGCAGGTGCGCCGCTGGGGCGAGCAGTGGGAGCGATCCAAGACGCGTGAGCTGCCCGAGGTCGACGAGCTGGCGCGCCGGTTGCGCGCCGCGCTGCCGATCTCCGGACCGCCCACGATCGTGCACGGCGACTACCGCCTCGACAACACGATGATGGCGACCGACGACCCGGGTCGCATCGTCGCGGTGCTCGACTGGGAGATGTCGACCCTCGGCGATCCGCTCGCCGACCTCGGGCTGTTCCTCCTCTACTGGGGACGCGCCGACGCCCAGGTCATCGCGACCGGCGAGGCCATCGGGAGCCAGCCCGGCTTCCTGTCACGCGACGAGATCGTCGAGCGCTACGCGCGTGTGAGTGGCCGTCCGGTCGACGAGCTCGACTGGTACCAGATCTTCGCCGCGTACAAGCTCGCCATCATCGTGGAGGGCATCAACGCGCGCTTCCAGATGGGCAAGACCCTCGGCGACGGCTTCGAGGCGATGGGCGCGATGGTCTCGGGCCTGATCAACGGCGCGCTGGACCAGGCGAACGCGTCGGAGATCGTCGCGCTGCGAGGCTGACCACCCGACCGAGGAGGAACCGATGGCGGTGCTCGACGGCGTGAAGGTGGTGGAGCTCGCCGAGTTCGGGTTCGTCCCGAGCTGCGGCGCGGTGCTCGCCGACTGGGGCGCCGACGTCGTGAAGGTCGAGCGGGTCACCGGCGACCCGCTCCGGCACGTGCAGGGTGCCGGTCTGGTCGCCGACACCGGTGACTTCAACTTCCTCTGGGAGCAGATGAACCGCAACAAGCGCGGCATCGCCCTCGACCTGCGGTCGGACGACGGACGCGCCGCACTGGACCGGCTCCTGGCGCAGGCCGACGTCGTCATCACCAACTTCCTGCCGTCGGCGCGAGTGTCGCTGCGCCTCGACCCCGACGACGTGTGGGCGGTGAACCCGCGGCTGATCTACGCCAAGGGGCACGGCCAGGGCCAGCGCGGACCCGACGCGGACCAGGGCGGGTTCGACTCGGTGTCGTACTGGGCGCGCGGGGGCCTCGGCCACGTCCTCACCCCCACCGACGGGCCGCTCGTCATGCAGCGCGCCGCGATGGGCGACGGGCCGAGCGGCGCGTTCCTCGCCGGCGGGGTGGCCGCCGCGCTCTATCAACGCGAGAAGACCGGACGCGGGTCGGTCGTCGACGTGGCGCTGCTCGGCACCGCGGTGTGGACGCTCGCGCCGGACCTCGTCGCGACCACGATCCTGCGCACCGACCCCGAGCCGCTCGGCGGCGGGACGGTGCTCTCGAGCCCGCTGATCGGCCCGTACCGGACGGGTGATGGCCGCTGGCTGCTGCTCAACATGATGGACGACGTCCGGCACTGGGAGCCCACCTGCCGTGCGCTGGGTCTGGAGCGCCTCCTCGACGACACCCGGTTCGCCGACACGGCAGGGCGCGCCGACCACCGCGTCCAGCTGCACGACGCGTTCGCGGCGACCATCGGCGCGGCCCCCTACGCGGAGCTGCGCGCCGCCCTCGCGGCCGAGGACACGATCTTCTCCGTGATGGCCGCGCCCACCGAGGTGATCGAGGATCCCCAGGTGATCGCGAACGGCTACCTCGCGCCGCATCCGGACCACGAGCGGGCGCGCCTCGCGTCGGCGCCCTGTCAGTTCGACGACGAGCCCCTCGTGATCCGCAACGGCGCGCCCGCCATCGGCGAGCACACCGACGCCGTCCTCGCCGAGGCCGGGTTCGACGCGGACGAGATCCGCGCCCTCCACGAGACGGGAGCAATCGCTTGAGCACCGAGACGCTGCACCATCGCTCGAGGGCGTTGCGCAAAGTGACCGAGCCCATCGCCGCCGGCGTCTACTTCGCGCCCGAGGCCCACCAGGGCTACGAGGCCCAGGGCCTCGACTACTTCGAGGGGTACTTCTGCTCGCGGAGCGCGTGTCTCGGCGCCGCGCCGTGGAGCGTGGTGTGTGCGGCCTTCGCCGCGTTCAAGCCCGCAGCGGTCGAGTCGTCGGTGACCAACGGGTGGGCCAAGACCACTCCCCCGCCCATGTTGGCGGCACGGGAGGCGGGCGCGACCGCGCAGCTCGAGCGACTGGTGGGTGACGCCGTCGCGTCGGCCGCCGTCGAGCGGGCGACCGAGCTCCTCTTCGCCGCCAGCGACGGTGTCGACCCGTCCGGCCGGGCGCTGTTCGCGGGGCTCTCGATCCTCGAGCGACCGACCACCCGCTTCGGGGCGCTGTGGCGCGCCGCGGATCTCGTGCGCGAGCACCGCGGCGACGGTCACATCGCGGCATGGATGCCCCACGTCGACTCCACCGAGATCACGGTCATGACCGAGCTCGCGTGGGGGATCCCGCCGCGGTCGTACGTCTTCACCCGCGGCTGGAACGCGGACGAGGTCGACGCTGCGTACGAACGGCTCACCGATCGGGGTCTGGTCGCGGACGGAGCGCTCACCGCCGCGGGCACGGAGCTGCGCGACCACATCGAGCGCACGACCGACGAGTCCACGAGCGCGGTGATCGACCGCATCGGGGACGACTTCGACGAGCTGATCGCGCTCCTGTCGCCGATGGCCGAGGCCGTCGTCACGGGCGGTGGTTACCCGACCAGCCCGAAGAACCTCCGCGTGTCGGGCTGACGTCGCCAGCCCCTACCATCGGCGCATGAGCCTGCGATGGGATCACGAACCGGTGCTCCACGATCCGGTCGTCGTCGCGGCCTTCACCGGCTGGAACGACGCCGCCGACGCCGCGAGCGACGCCGTCGACTGGCTCGCGGCGCGCTACGGCGCCACCGAGTTCGCCGACATCGACGAGCAGCGGCACGTCGACTTCCAGGCCCAGCGACCGCAGGTGACCCTCGTGGACGGCGCGCTGCGAGATCTCACCTGGCCGGTGTACTCGCTCCGTGCCGCCGCGACCCCCGACGGTGAGCCCGACCTCGTGCTCGTGTCCGGACCCGAGCCCAACTACGACTGGCGCGGCTTCTGCGGCTCGGTGATGGACGCGGCCCACCGCGTCGGTGCCCGCACGATCGTGACGCTCGGGAGCCTGCTCGCCGACTCGCCGCACAGCCGCGCCCCACACGTCACCGGCAGCGCGACCGACGCCGACGTGTCCGACCGCGTCCAGCTCTCGCGCTCGCGGTACGAGGGCCCGACGGGCATCGTCGGTGTGCTGCACGACACCTGTCGCAACGCCGGGTTCGCCGCCGTGTCCCTCTGGGTGCCGGTGCCGCACTACGTCGCCGCGCCTCCGAACCCCGGCGCGATCGTGGCCCTGCTCCACGGTGTCGGACGTGCCGTCGACCTCGCCGTGGACACCCGCGAGCTGCGGGTCGCGGCCGAGGCCTGGGCCGCGCGGGTGGACGCGGCCGTGGCCGCCGACGACGACCTGGGCGCCTACGTGCGGACGCTCGAGGAGCAGTACGACGAGGAGTGGAGCGAGGGCGGGGCCACGGAGACGGAGATCCCCGACGGTGACGCGATCGCGGAGGCCTTCGAGGAGTACCTCCGCGATCAGGAATCCCCCTGAGCCGTCCGGACTCCGCGTCGGTCCGCCGCCGCAGACCTCAGGCCAGCAGGTCCTCGGCGAGTGCGAGCCACAGCTGTGTCGAGAGATCGAGGCTCTCCTGGTCGACCCGCTCGTCGTGGCCGTGGAACATCTTGGCGTAGTCCTCGAACCGGATCCGTCGGCTGAACAGGCCGAAGCCGTACCCCACCGCCCCGGCCCGTCGGAAGAACCGGTTGTCGGTGCCGCCGGTCATGATCGTGGGCACCAGTGCCGAGCCCTCGCAGAGCCGGCCGGTGACCCGTGACAGCGAGTCCCACAGCGGCGTGTCGATCGGCGACGCGGTGGCAGGATCGTCGTTGGACGTGATCTCGACCTTGTCGGCGAGATCGCCGATGGCGTCCACGAGCAACGCGCGGGCGGCGTCACCGGACTGGCCCGGCATGGTGCGCACGTCGACCTGGAGATCGACCCGGTCCGGGATGATGTTGGTCTTCGTCCCGCCGTGCGCGACCGTCGGCGCCATCGTCGTGTGCGTGCACGAGTGCGCGATGCGCGACAGCCCGAGCGGCAGGTCGGCGACGAACTCGTCGACGCGGTCGGGGTCGGCGAGCTCCGCGGGGAGCCCGAGCCCGTCGACGTACCGGCGCCACGTGTCCCCGATGCGGGCCTCGGGGCGGTACTCGGCGATCCGGCGCACGACCTCGGCCGCGGTGACGAGCGCGTTGTCGGTGCGGTACGCCTGCGAGGCGTGGCTCGGCGTGCCGTGGACCGTGATGTTCGACCAGAAGGTGCCCTTCTCCTCCACCATGATCGGGAGCCGGGTCCCGTCCGCGGTGGGCACCTGGTAGCCGCCGGACTCGGTGATCACGTAGTCGGCGCGCACCTCGTCGAGCTCGTGCTCGACGAGGTACTTGGCGCCCCAGGTCCCGAGCGCCTCCTCGTCCGCGACTGCGAGGTACAGCAGGGTGCCCTTCGGCGTGAAGCCCGACTCGGCGAGGTGCCGGAACGCCACCGCCATCGTCGACGTGAGGTTGAGCATGTCGACCGCGCCGCGGCCCCAGATCATGCCGTCGTCGAGCTCGGCCGCGAACGGGTCACGGGACCAGCCGTCGACGTTCACCGGCACGACGTCGGTGTGACCCATCAGCATCAGGGTCGGCGCGTCGGGATCGCTGCCCTCGATCTTGGCCAGCAGGCTGCGCCGCCCCGGCTGCGGCTCGAACGTCTCGACGTCGAACCCGCTGGTGCCGAGGTACCCGGCCAGCAGATCCGAGCTCCGGACCTCCTCACCGGAGGTCGGCGTGCCGTCGTTCACGCACGCGTTGCGGATCAGGTCCTGCAGGAGTCCGGTGGCTTCGGCGGTGAGATCGTCGGCCATGGGGGCACGGTAGCGCCGTGCCGGTGGGTCAACGCGGGGCGGCCCGGTACATCAGGACGCCGTCGTCGTCCCACCGCTCGGCGTCGCCCGACCTCCGCAGGTGCTCGAGGTGGGCGAACGTCTCGCTCTCGGCCATCACGCCCCAGTGCCGCTCCGGGAACACCTGGTGTGACAGCTCGACGACGTCGGCGGGTCCGATCGCGAGCGAGGCCTGGCGCAGCTTCTCCATGCGCTCGAAGTGGTGCTCCTTGATGGCCTCGACGCGGCCCGGCACGTCGACGAACGGGTGGCCGTGCGCGGGCAGTCCGACCTGGACGTCGTCGAGCGCGCCGACGAGATCGAGCGTGGCGAGATACGAGTTGAGCGCGTCGCCCTGTCCGGACCCGGCGACGTGCGGCGTGATCGTGGGCAGCACGTGGTCGCCCGACAGCAGCACGCCGTGCTCGGGGTCGTAGAGGCACAGATGGTCGAGCGTGTGGCCGGGGGTGTGCAGCGCGATCCAGTCGCGACCGGCCAACGTGATCGGCGAGCCGTGCCGCACGCGGCGCGTCGGGTCCGGCGGCGCGAACAGCAGCCGCATCGCGCGGATCATCATCCGACGCGAGAGCGGCGGCTGCGGGTGCTTGCTCCCGCCCCACGGTGTGGTGCCGCCCCACGGGACCGACATGCGCTGCGTCTCGGTCGTGATCTCCTCGAGTGCGAGATGATCGTCCTCGTCGAGCGTCGGCAGCTCGTCGAGCGACGGGCCGTGGTAGTGCGCGGCCTCGTCGATCGCCTCCTGCTCGAGGCGCTCGGCATCGGCTTCCGACAGCGTCGCGCCGCGGCGCTGCAACGACCAGGTCGTGAACGCCTTGTGCGCGATGAGCTGCGCGCCGGCCTCCTTCTTGAGTCGGCCGGCGGCGCCGAAGTGGTCCGGATGCGAGTGCGTGACGATGACGGTGTGCACGTCCTTGGTCCGGTAACCGGCGGACGCGAGACGCGCCTTGAGCGCCTTCCAGCTCGCAGGACCGGGGAGCCCGGGATCGACGACCGCGAGCCCGCGGTCGTCCATCAGGCCGTACATGTTCACGTGCCCGAGCCCGGGCATCCAGATGGGCAGCTGCATGCGCAGGATTCCCGGCGCGACCTCCGTGATCTCCTCGGAGGCGTGCTCCTGCTCCTGCTTCTTGGGCCTGGACGCCGACTCGGGCTGGCTCGTCCGCTCGCCGTCCGGCACCGTCGGATCGGCTTGGGCTCGCTCCCGAGCTGGGTCGCCCGGCCGACTCGACACGTCGGTCACGGCTCGACCCTACCCGTCGATGTTGCGCACCCGTTCGCTCAGCTGCCGGGGGCGAACTTGGGCCAGGGCCGTACCGCCTCGAGCACCGCACCGGCGGCCAGGCACAGATGGTCGTCGAGGCGGCGACCGACGACCTGCAGCCCGCACGGCATCCCCCCGACGAGCCCGGCGGGGACCGACATGCCGGGTTGACCGGTCATGTTGAACGGCGCCGTGAACGGAGCCGACAGGTACATGAGGTCGCGCTCCTTGCCGTTGACCTCGCCCACGAGCGTTCCCTCCGCCTGGTACGCGGTCGTCGGTGTGGTGGGCAGCAGCAGGAGATCGATCTGCTCGAACAGCGCGGCCGACGCGACCAGGATCTCCTGGCGGCGACGGATCGCGGCGCCGAGGTGCCGGGCGCGCAGGTTCGGCATCCCCTCCACCGACATACGCGCGAGGAAGTCGAGATCGTCGAGCGCCTCGGCCGACCGGTCGTACTGCCAGGCCGCCATGTTCCCGGCGCTGAGCACCCCCCACGCGCGCCCGGGCTTCGGGAACGAGATCGCCACGTCGACGAGCTCGAGTGCGGCCGTCTCCATCAGGACCTCGGCCGTGGCGAGCGTCGCCGCCTCCACGTCGCGGTCGGTCTCCGCGTAGCCCAGCGTCGACGTCCAACCGACGCGCTTGCCGCGCAGGAGGTCGCGCGCCCGGTCGACGTCGGCGACGATCGGCTCGTACGGGTCCGGCTTCGGGAGCGACGTCGGGTCGGAGAGCACCAGCCCGCACGTCGCGTCGAGGTAGCGCGCCGCGTCGCGGACCGATCGCACCATCGGCCCGCTGACCGAGGTGAGGCCGGTGTCGAACGGGTCGTGGGGACCGTGCCCGATCCGGCCGAACGTGGGCTTCATGCCGGGGAGCCCGGAGTAGGACGAGGGGATCCGGATCGATCCACCACCGTCGCTGCCGGTGCAGGCGGGGAGCAGCCCGGCGGACACCGCCGCGGCGGAGCCGCCCGAGGAGCCGCCGGGCGTGCGCTCCGGGTTCCACGGATTGCGGGTGATTCCGTGCAGCGGCGACGCCGTGTAGCTCGGGATCCCGAACTCGGGCGCGGTCGTGAGGCCGGTGATCACCGCGCCGGCGGCGCGCAACCCGGCGACCTCCGGGCAGTCGCCCTCGGCGACGTCGTCCTTGAAGACCACCGACGCGTGCGTGTTCGGGAAGCCCTTCGCCTGCGCGAGCTCCTTCACGCCGACCGGCACGCCCGCGAGCGGGCCGGGATCCTCACCCCGTGCGACCGCGGCGTCGATCTCCGCGGCACGGGCCCGTGCGCCGTCCTCGTCGAGGAAGCAGACCGCGTTGAGCTCGTCGTTGCGCGCCGCGATACGTGCCAGCGACTCCTCGAGCGCGGTCGTGGCCGCGACCTCTCCGGCGCGTATCGCGTCGGCGAGCTCCCACGCGTCGTGCTCCCACAGCTCGGTCATCCGACTGCCCCCTTCTCGATCGCTCGGTCGTGCAACGGTGCCGACGCGCTCCCGGCCGGCAGCAGCTCCGCGAACGCGGCGCGGATGTCCTCGGCCAGCTCGTCGAGGTCGGGCCACGCGTCACCGTCGGCGTAGAGGCCGAAGTGGAGCATCCCGCAGTACGAGAGGATCGCGACACCCAGGCTCATGTTCCCCGACAACGGGACCATCGGGTACGCCTCCAGCATCCGCGCACCGAGGCAGTAGAGCGGCTCCTGCGGTCCAGGGACGTTCGTGACGATGAGGTTCACGAAGGGCTGCCGGTGCGCGAGCCGGGCGGCGACTCCGAGCACCGAGGGCGCCGCGTACTCCGTGAGGTCGAGGATGAACGCCGGGCCGGCCGGCTGCTCGCGCTCCTTGAGGTGACACGTCTCCTCGCCGATCGCCTGCAACCGGGCCATCGGGTCCGGCTCGCCGACGGGGAGCTCCACCACCATCACCGAGAGGCGGTTGCCGAGATGGAGGTGCTCGCTCTCGGCGCGCACCGAGACGGGACAGAGCGCCCGCAACGCGGTCGGGACGTCGTCGCCCCGCCCGATCAGGCGGCGGCGGAGCGCGCCGGACACCGCGGCGAGGACGACGTCGTTGACGGTCCCCCCGTGTTCGGCGCGGATCGCCTTCACGTCGGCGAGCGGCACCGGCACCCCCGTGAACCGGCGCCGCCGGCCGACCGGCACGTTGAACGACGTGCGCGGCGCGAGCGGCGAGCCGTCGACGAGAGTGCGGAGTGCGCCCGCCACCTTCGCGGTGCGGGCCGCCGCCCGCTGCGGGGTGCGCGCGAGCCCGCGGACCGACCGCACCATCTCCGTCGGCTGGGTCGATCGCTCGACCCACGTGTCGCGGAGGAGCTGGGTCGCGCTCGGGGCGGGCGCCGGCAACCACGCGGGTGCGTCGAGCACGGTCGGCTCCGGTGTGAAGTCGAGCAGCACCGTCGCGACGTCGACGCCGGACACGCCGTCGACCAGCGCGTGGTGGGTCTTCTGCACGAGCGCGACCCGGCCACCCTCCAGCCCTTCGACGAACCAGAGCTCCCACAGCGGGTGTGACCGGTCGAGCAGCTGCGCCTCGATGCGACCGGTGAGCGTGAGGAGCTGCTCGCGGCCGCCGGGCCCGGGCAGCGCGGTGAGCCGGACGTGGTGCGAGATGTCGAAGCGATCGTCATCGACCCAGATCGGTCGACCCTGTTCCATCGGCACCGTCATCAGGCGCTTGCGGAACCGCGGGATCAGGTGCAGGCGTGACGCGACGAGCGTGCGGACCTCGGCGAGCCGGAACCGCCCGGAGCCGTCCCGGAACGGGGCGCCGTCGAAGATCCCGAGCGCCCCGACGTGCATCGGCGTCTCGGGCGACTCGAGATGGAGGAACGACGCGTCGAGCGAGCTCAGGCGGTCGTGGTCGGTCACGCCCGGAGCGTACCGGCCGCCCGCGCGTCCGGCTCCGGTCGCGTCAACCCGGCGTGGGCGAGACGCAGGCCTCGATGCCGAGCGACCGGGCGAGCCCGTCGGCCCGAACGGTGGCCGCGGCACCGCGCGCGTTGGCGGAGCGAGCCGCGGCGAGGTCCCCGTCGGACTGTGCCTGCAGCGACGCGGCGCTCGCGTCGAGCGCCGCGTCCACACGGTCGAGCCACCGTCCGACCGTCCGTTCCTGCGCGCTCGGCGCGTCGAGCGTCTGGATCCGTCCGAGCGCGGCCCGCTGGAGCGTGAGCGTTCGCCGGCCGACGCGAACGAACTCCGATGTCGCGTTCGACGCCGGCGGCGCCAGCGCCGCCGTCCGCCGACGCAGCTGGCGGCACTCGTGCTGCGCCCGTGCGCGGTACTCCACCGCGGAGAGCGACTGGTCCGTCGAGCAGCCGGCGACCACGATCGGCGCCCACGCGACCATCAGCAGCGCGGCCGGCACCCGCAGTCGGATCACGGCGAGGCACCGTATCCGGCGCGCGCGTGTCGCAGTAGCGTCCGTCGACGTGCGGATCGCAACCGCGGTGTGGCGGGTGTCGCCGGACCTGGTCCTCGCCCTCGACGAGCACCTGGGTCCGCCGGTCGACAGCTACCTGAACGGCTCCCAGACGTGGTTCACGGGCGAGCCGGCCCTCGAGTGGCGGCTGCACCCCGCAGCCGGGTTCCGCCTGCCCGGCGGGATCTCCCCCTACGAGCTCTGGGACGCCGTCGTGGGCGCGCTCGCCGCCGATGGTGACCCCGACCGGCTCACCCTCGGCGGGGCCGAGGTTCCGCTGGCGCAGCTCTGGGAGGGCCTCGAGTGCTTCCCGGCCTACGACGACGAGCTCGAGCCGGCCGCGGTCGTCGCGCGCGCCGCCGGGCAGCTCCCGATCGCGCCGGAGCTGAGCGGTCTGGTCGACCACGACGCGATCGGCGACGCGTGGGAGCACAGCGACGGTGCGGTGTCCATCGTCGCCCTGCTCGTCGGTCAGCTCTCCGGCTGACCACCTCCGGCTTCGTCGCCGCTTCGCAGGGTCAGCCGTCGCGCCAGTCTCCCGCTCACGGCCCTTCGGGCCGGGCCGCTCGGGCCCTGCTCGGCGAGCCCGATCGTCGCCGGCGCGACCTACGCCTCGCGCCCCTCTCCCGCTCACGGCCCTTCGGGCCGGGCCGCTCGGGCCCTGCTCGGCGAGCCCGATCGTCGCCGGTGCGACCTACGCCTCGCGCCAGGGCGGGGTGCGCGGGTGGTCGAAGTCGGCCGGGAACTGCTCGCCGTCGATCGCGCGGAACGCCACCTCTCCCCAGCGGTGCAGGCCGGCCACCGGCTGCGGGAGCGCCTCGCGGGGATAGAAGCCGACCGCGCTCGTCTCGAGCGGGTGACCGCGCAGCTCGCCGCCGAGCATCCGACAGTGGAACAGCAGCGAGTACATCGGGATGTGGGTGAAGCCGAGGCGCAGCCCGTCGAGCACGCCGATGAGCGACACCGGCTCGACCTCGATGCCGGTCTCCTCGTAGACCTCCTTCACCGCGACCTCGGACGCCGAGTACCCGACGTCGGCCCAGCCGACCGGGTACAGCCAGAACCCGGAGTCGGCGCGCTGGGTGAGCAGGATCTCGCCGTCCTGGTTCCCGACGATCGCGGCGACGGCCACCTTCGGGGTCACGTATCCGGCGACACCCTGGCCGACGCTCGAGAGCCACTCCTCGTAGAGGACCTCGGCCTCGGCCTCCTCGATCGCCGCGGCCCGGATGTCGGACGCGACCTTGAGCACCTCCTCGAACCGTTCGCGCTCGTAGAGGCTCTGGGTGAACCCGAGGCCGGTCCGTGCGATGGCGGACAGCGTCTCCGCCCACCGCAGGACGTCCGATGCCGCGACCGATTCCTCCACGGACGCGGAACCTAATCGCGTCCGAGTGCGTCGCGGAGCGCCCGCTCCAACGCCGCGACCCGCGACGGCGAGCGCCAGGGTCCACCGCCGTCGTCGTCGCGGACGTAGAAGACGTCGACGGCCCGATCGCCCGTGGTCGCCGCGCGCACCGTCGTGACGTCGAGGTCTGCATCGACGAACACCTGGGCGAGCGTCGCGAGCAGTCCGATCGCATCCGGCGCGTACACCTCGACGAGCGTCGCCCCGGCCGCCTCGTCGGGCACGATCACCACCCGCACCGGCTCGCCGGCGACCGAGTCGTCGCGGTAGGCCGCGCGGCGCGCACGGATGCCGGCCGCGACCGAGACCTCACCGGCGAGCACGGCGCGGATCGTGGCCGCCGCCCGGTCCCGTCCCGCCGACTCCGCGAGGCGCAGGAGCGGGTCCGCACCGTCGTAGACCTCCGCGGCGCGGCCCCCCGGCAACGAGTGCCCCTCGGCGGCCTGGATGTCGAACCCCTCGAGGCTCAGCGCGCCGGCGACGTCTGCGAGCAGGCCGCGCCGGTCGGGCGCGCCGACCGCGCACCGGAGGCGGCCGCCGCCGAGGTCGGACCAGACGACCACCACCCCTGGCCCGGCGAGGGTCTCGTCCGCGACCACCGCAGGGGGCGCGGCCGGCTCTCCCGCCCAGTGGGCGACGGTGCGGTCGTAGAGCTCCTGGATCAGTTGCGCCTTCCCCGTGCTCCACGCCGCGGGGCCGGTCGCGAGCGAGTCGGCCACGGTCAGGAGCGCGAGGAGCCGTAACCGCTCGATGTCGCCGACGCGCGCCGCGAACCGCTCGATGGTGACGGGGTCCGAGAGGTCGCGCCGCGTGGCGGTGTCCGCCATGGCGAGATGGTCCTGCACGAGCCAGGACAGCATCGACACGCCGCCGACGTCGAGCCCGATGCGCGTGCCGATGGCGCCGGCCAGCGCGGCGCCGGCCGCGGAGTGGTCGCCCTTGCGGCCCTTGCCGATGTCGTGGAGCAACGCGCCGAGCAGCAGGACGTCCGGCCGTTCGAGACCGGCGACGGGTCGCGCGTTCGGACCGCCGGGATCGTCGAGCAGCGAGGCAGCCTCGGCCACCGTCTCCATGAGGTGCCGATCGATGGTGAACCGGTGGTAGGCGTTGCGTTGCGGCCGCGACCGCACGTGGGCCCACTCGGGGAGCAACCGGGTCATCAGGTCGTCGAGGTCGAGCGCGGCGACGACGTCGACGCCCGCGCGACCGGTCCGGAGGAACGCGACCAGATCGTCGGCGCGCGTCGTCGTCCCAACGCGGCGGTGATGCCTCGCGCGCGTTGCGAAGCGTCGCGCGGTCGATCGTCGCACCGTGCTCCGCCGCAACACGCGCGAGCCGCAGCAGCCGGTTCCCGTCGGGCCTGACGCCCGAGTCGTCGACGACGCGCCCGTCGATCACGGCGACGCCCGGCTCCAGGTCGTGCACGACGGGTCCGGGTGGGACGTCCCCGCCGATCGCGTCGCCGGAGGCGCGACCAGACGTCGTCGACGATCCACGCGGTCCGGCGGGTGGCCGCCGCCAGGTCGCGCACCAGCACGTCGGCGTCGTGGCGGGCCAGCGCCACGGCAACGGCATCCTGCTCCTGGAGCGCGAGGACATCCGAGCGGGAGGCCGCGACGCGATGGAGCGCGACACGGACGTCGAGGAGCACGCGCCGGGCGTCGGCGAGTGAACCCGCGTCCTCGGCCGCGAGCGCACCGTCGGCCACGAGCGCGACCGCGCCCGGTCCGCCGAGGCACCACCCGGCCCAGTCGAGCGCCTGGAGATCACGGAGGCCGCCGGCGCCGTCCTTCAGGTCCGGCTCCAGCATCTCGGCGATCGGCCCGGGTCGCAGGCGGCGCAGCACCGAGTCGGCGGCGAGCTGCTCCACGATCGCCGCCCGCTCGCGGACGGCGTACGCCCGTGCCGCCGCGATCACGTCGGCGCCGAGGGCGGGATCCGTGGCCGCGACCACTCGCCCCTCGAGCAGCGCCGTGAGGGTGTCGCGATCCTTGGCGAGGAGCCGGCGGGTCTGCTTGACGTCCCGTGCCGCGTGACCGAGCACGAAGCCCGCGTCCCAGAGCGGGTACCACAGTGCGTCGGCGACCGCCGAGACGTCGACGCCGGGCGCGTGCACCAGGAGGACGTCGACGTCGGAGGCCGGGCAGAGCTCCCGTCGGGCGTACGACCCGAGCCCGACGACGGCCACCGGGAGGTCGCTCCCCGTCAGCGCACCGGCGAGGGCCTCGTCCACGAGGGCCGCCAGCGCGGCGCCGAACGCGCGGCCCCGGAGCGAGGCATCGGCGACGATCTCGGCGCGCCGCTCGCGGACGCTCGTCGCGCCGCGTGCCGCGGTCACAAGGCGTCGCGCCCCGCTTCGCCGGTGCGGACCCGCACCACGGAGTCGACCGTCGTCGTCCACACCTTGCCGTCGCCGATCTTGCCCGTACGCGCCGCCGTCACGATGGTCTGCACCACGGCGTCGGCCTCGGCGTCGTCGACGAGCACCTCGACGCGCACCTTGGGCACGAAGTCGACCTCGTACTCCGCGCCCCGGTACACCTCGGTGTGGCCGCGTTGGCGGCCGAAGCCCTGGACCTCGGACACGGTGAGGCCCTGCACGCCGTGCGCCTTCAGCGCGTCCTTGACGTCGTCGAGCCGGAACGGCTTCACGATCGCGGTCACCAGCTTCATCGAGGGCTCCGTTCTGGGTCGGACGGGGTCGTCGGGTCGCGGGTGCACTACACCCGGTCCGAGGCGTAGGCGACCTCGGAGTGCAGCGTGAGGTCGAGGCCGGTCTCCTCCTCCTCGTCGGTGACGCGCAGCCCGCCCGGGAGCACCGCGGCGAGCACACGACAGATCACGTAGGTCACGACGAAGGAGAACACGATGGTCGCACCGACCGCGAGCGCCTGCTCACCGAGCAGACCGAAGCCGCCGCCCTGGAACACACCGTTGCGACCGGCGCTGTTGACGGCGGTGTCGGCGAAGAACCCGAGGAGCAGCGAGCCGAGGATCCCTCCCACCAGGTGCACACCGATGACGTCGAGCGAGTCGTCGTAGCCGAAGCGGAACTTCATGCTCACCGCCAGGAAGCACACGAAGCCGGTGACGAACCCGATGGCGAGCGGGGCGAGTCCGCCGACGAACCCGGCGCACGGCGTGATCGCGACGAGTCCGGCGACGGCACCCGACGCGGCGCCCAACGTCGTCGCGTGACCGGTGCGCACGCGCTCGACGACCAGCCAGCCGAGCATGCCCGCCGCCGCGGCGAGGTGCGTGTTCATGAACGCCTGCGCCGCGAGCCCGTTCGCGCCCAGCGCGGACCCGGCGTTGAAGCCGAACCACCCGAACCAGAGGATGCCGGTGCCGATGAGCGTGAGCGGCAGCGAATGCGGAGGCATCGGGTGCTTGGGCCAGCCGCGCCGCTTGCCGAGCACGAGCACGACGGCCAGCGCGGCGATGCCGGCGTTGATGTGCACGACCGTGCCGCCGGCGAAGTCGAGCGCGCCGCGCTTGAACAGCCATCCGTTCGGCGAGAAGACCCAGTGCGCGACGGGCGAGTACACGAGGATCGCCCACAGTCCGAGGAACCAGACCCAGGCCGAGAAGCGCATCCGATCGGCGATCGCGCCCGTGATCAGCGCCGGAGTGATGACCGCGAACATGAGCTGGTACCCGCTGAACGTGAGCGGCGGGATGTGGAGCCCGCCGAAGCCGGGCGCCGCCACGGTGGCGGCGTCCTTCATGCCGGCGAAGTCGAGGTTGCCGATGAACGCTGCCGGTGCCGCCGAACGCGAGCGAGTATCCGATCAGCGCCCAGAGCACGCTGACCAGCCCGAGCGAGAAGAAGTTCTGCATGAGCATGGCGAGCACGTTCTTCGTGCGCACCATGCCGCCGTAGAACAGCGAGAGCCCCGGCGTCATGAACATCACGAGCGCCGCCGCCACGATGACCCACGCGGTATCGCCAGCATTGATCGGCACCGTCAGCCTCCCGTCGTCCGGTGACAAGAGCCTGAGAACTAGCAGGTCGATCGTGGGTCGCGCCCGTTCACTCCGCCCCGGACGGAGACGCGACGACGCGCCCGAACGGTCAGCCGGCGCGGGCGTCGGTCGTGTCGACCCAGGGCTGGCGGTGCAGCAGCCCCGCGAACTCCGTCGGGGTCGCGCGGTCCGGAGAACCAGTAGCCCTGGGCCCGGTCGCAGCCGAGTGCGAGCAGCGCCTGGAGCTGGCAGCTCGTCTCGACGCCCTCGGCCACCACCGAGAGCCCGAGCGCGTGCCCGAGGCTCACGACCGCGGCGACGATGGCGGAGTCCTCGCCGTCGATGCCGAGGCCGTCCACGAAGGACCGGTCGACCTTGACCGAGTCGACCGGGAACCGCTTGAGGTAGCCGAGCGACGAGTAGCCGGTGCCGAAGTCGTCGATCGACAGGCGCACGCCGAGCGACTTGAGCGCGCGCATCGCCGCGACGGACGACTCCTCCATGAGCACGCTCTCGGTGATCTCGAGGCACAGCCTCGGACGCGGTCGGGCCGCTCCGCTCGATGACGGTCCGCACGCGGTCGACGAGGTCGGCCTGACCGACCTGGCGCGCGGAGAGGTTGACCGCCATCGTGAACTCGGGCGACAGGAGCCCGATCTCCTCCCACTTCGCCACGGTGCGGCACGCCTCGGCCAGCGCCCACTCGCCGATCGGGATGATCAGCCCCGTGTCCTCCGCCAGCCCGATGAACGCGTCCGGCGTCACCAGACCGAACTCCGGGTCCTGCCACCGCAGCAGCGCCTCGGCCGCCACGCACCGACCCGGTGGGGAGGTCGATGATCGGCTGGACCACCAGGCGGAACTCCTCGTGCTCGATCGCCCGCTCGAGCCGAGCCTCGAGATCGAGCCGGGCGTTGAGCGCCGAACGCATGTCGTCGTCGAACATCTCGACCCGCGCCTTGCCGCGTTGCTTCGCCTCGTACATCGCGGCGTCGGCGTCGTGCAGCAGGCCCTCCGGCGTGCTGGCCGGGCCGGCCATCGCGATCCCGAGACTGGCGGACAGCCGCCGGTCGTCGCCGTCGAGCTGCAGCGGGCGCTCGATCGCCTCCAGCAGGCGCCGAGCCAGCTCGCGTCGCCTGGGCTTCGGCGTGCATCGGGTCGAGCCCGGCGCACAGCACCGTGAACTCGTCGCCGCCGAAGCGGGCGACGACGTCGCTCGGCCGCACCGTCTGCTTGAGGCGCTGCGCGATCTCGCGGAGCAGCTCGTCGCCGGCGTCGTGGCCCAGTCCGTCGTTGACGTGCTTGAACCGGTCGACGTCCAGGAACAGGACGGCGATGCCGGCGCCGTCGCGTTCGGACCGCGCGAGCGCGTTGCCGAGGAAGTCGACGAACAGCCCCCGGTTGGGGAGGCCGGTGAGCAGATCGTGGTTGGCGCGGTGGGCGAGCAGGTCCTCGGCCGCCTGCCGCTCGACGGCGATCGCCGCCGTCTGCGCGAACATCTGCACGACCTCGCGCTCGCCCGGCGTCGGCTCGCGCGCGTCGTCGAGGAACGTCACGACGGCGCCGAGCACGCCGCTCCCGTCCGAGTTGTCGATCGGCGTGGTCCACACGCCGCCGATGCCGCACCGCGCCGCGACGTCGCGGAGCGCAGCCGGTCCGGGGATCGTGCGGGACGTCGAGCACCACCGCACTCGCGCCCTGGCTCACGGTCGCGCCCAGCACGTCCTCGGTGCCGGTGATCGGCACGTCGTGGCACGCGTCGGCCAGCTCGGCGGGGACGCGCGGCCCGGCGCTCAAGCCGCAGGATCTGGCGGTACCGGTCGACGAGCAGCGCGCCGCACACCGCGCCGCGGACGTGACGCTCGAGCACCTCGCAGAGCGCGGCGAGCGTCACCGGCAGCGGCGACGCCGCGTGCGATGAGCGTGAGCACGTGCGCCTGGTCGGCCACGAGCAGCTCGGCGCGGGTTCGGCCCGTGACGTCGCGGGTGGTGACCACGATCCCGCCCACCGACGGCTCGTCGGTCATGTCCCGGGCGACCGCCTCGACGTAGTGCCATTCGCCGTCGGCGGCCTCGAGTCGGAACCGGACCGGCTCGATGGTCGACGCCGGCCAGTTGCTCGCCGAACGCGGCGGTGACCGCGTCCCGTTCGTCCGGGTGCACCCGGCCCGAGCGGGTCGACGTAGCTCGCGTCGCCCTCGACGAAGCCGAAGAGCTCCTCGGCGGCCGGGCTCGTGTAGACGATGTCGCCCTGCGGGTCGACGACGGTGATCACGTCGGACAGGTTCTGCACCAGCGCGCTCAGACGGGCGTCGCTCCGGCGGACCGCCTCCTCGGCCTCGACGCGTTCGGTGATGTCGCGGGTCGTGATCACGATCCCCTCGACCTCGGGATCGTCGAGGCGGTTGTGGCCGAGGGCCTCGACGACGCGCACCTCGCCGTTCGCGGCGTGGACGCGCAGGGCGATCGGGCCCTGGATGCCCGGCTCGGTGAACGCACGGCCGACGACCTCGGCGGCGCGCTCGCGGTCCTCCTCGACGACGAAGTCGAGCCCGATCTTGCCGGCGCCGTGGTCCGAGCTCGAAGCCCATCATCCGCGATGCCGACGGGCTCGAGTACTTCACGCTGCCGTCCGCGCCGAGCACGGTCACACCCTCGGCGAGGTTCTGCACCAGGCCGCGGAAGCGTGACTCGGAGGCTCGGAGCCGGTCGTCGACCTCGCGCTGTTCCGTGACGTCGCGCCCGTTGAGCACGAGCCCGCGGATCGTCGGCTCGGAGACGAGGTTGCTGGCCGCGAGCTCGACCCATCGGTACTCGCCGTCGGCGCGCCGGAGACGAGCGAGCATCGGCACCGCACGCGCGCTCGCGGATCGCCGAGGAGCGCCGCGATCTCCTCGATGACCCGCAGCTGGTCGTCGGGGTGCAGCACCGAATCGGTCGGGATCGAAGCGATCGTCGACGGTCATCCCGAGGAACCGCGCCGCGGCCGGGCTCACGTACCGCAGCTGCAGGTCGCCGCCGATGACCACGACGAAGTCCGTCGAGTACTCGGCCAGGGCGCGGAACCGCTGGTCGCTCTCGTGCACGGCCCGCTCGGCGCCGACCCGGTCGATGCGCTCCGATCAGCGCCGCGCCCAGGGTCTCGAGCGGCGCGAGATCGTCGGCGGTGATCTCCGGCGGCTCGTCCCAGGCCAACACGAGCATGCCCGAGCGCGCCGCTGGCACCGGCGATGACCCATCCGGCGCGCGGGTGGTCGTCGTCGAACGCGAACACGCCGCCGGCGGGCACCCGTTCGAGATCGACGTGGATGGCGGTCTCGGCCGGCCACCGGAACCGGGCCGTCGCGAGGTCGCGGACGTGGAGCGCCGCAGCCTGGGCCCCGAAGTGCACGGCCAGGTGCTCGAGTCCGGCGACGACGTGGCCGTCGAGCGACTCGGGGACCGCCTCGACGAGGTCCCGGCAGAGCGAGGCGACGAACCGGTCGAGCTCGGCGCGACGCTTCACCTCGCGGTCGGACCGCACCCGGTCGGTGACGTCGACGGCGACCACCACGATCTCGGCGACGTCGCCGTCGGCGCCGCGCACCGGAGCGGCGGAGATCGCGGCGATGATCGGGTG
The DNA here is from genome assembly GCA_963756815.1 of uncultured Acidimicrobiia bacterium. Taxonomy (GTDB): domain Bacteria; phylum Actinomycetota; class Acidimicrobiia; order IMCC26256; family JAENVU01; genus JAENVU01. Next base: position 198,570 of record CAVWPR010000046.1, on the reverse strand, counting down.
GCCGTCACGGTGGCGGAACCTCGCCTCGCCGCTGACCTCGCGACCGTCGAGGAGATCGGCACCCCGCGCCCGGGCGGCGCGCGTCTGCTGCGGCGACAGGAACGGCACCGGTCGACCCACCACCTCGACGGCGGTCCACCCGAACAGCGCCTCGGACGCCGGGTTCCAGAGCTGGATCGCGCCGCCGCGGTCCACCGCGAAGATCGCCGCCGGCGCCGACCGCACGACGGTTCGGAGCGCGGCCTCGCTCGCGTCGCGGGCGCGGTTGGCGTCCTCGGCCTCGGTGACGTCACGGGTGTTCACGACGATCCCACGGATGACCGCGTCGTCGAGCCGGTTCGACACTCGCGACTCGACGCTGCGCACGGTTCCGTCGGGGCGCCGGAACCGGTACCGCACCGTGCGGTCGGTACCGTCCGTCCGCACCGCGCGCAGCGCATGGGCCACCTGCTCGAGGTCGTCCGGATGGATCAGCTCGACGCGGTGGCGACCGGCCAGGGAGTCGGGCTCGACGCCGAGCACGTCGCGACACGTCGGGCTGGCGAACCGGACGGAGAGGTCGGCATCGAGGACCGCGACCACGTCGCTCGCGTTCCGGACCAACGCGCGGTACCAGCGCTCGCGTTCGATGACGCGCTGCTCGGCCGTCGTGGAGATCCGTGCCGTCGCGGGCCACGCACACCGTGGCCCGGTGGCAGCCGTCACCGTCGGTCAGCGCGAGCATGATCATCGAGACCCGCCGTCGTTCACCGTTCGTGAGGAGGAGCTCGCCTTCGGCGACGTGCACCCCCGACTCCCGCACCGCCTGGCGGGCGGATTCGGCGAACTCCGGCCGGTCGTCGTCGAGGAAGTCCACGACGTCGGCGAGCTCGATGCCGTCGACGTCTGCGTCGTCGTCGATGGCGAGGAGCTTGCGGGCCGCGGGGTTGAGATACCGCAGTCGCCCGTCACGCTCGATGATGGCCGCGTAGTCGAGCGAGGCGTCGAGCAACGCGGCGAACGCCCCGACCGGCGCCTCCGCCGACCGGGGCGGCGGTCTCGGTGACGGCGTCCGGCTCGGTGAGCGACAGGACACCTCCGCCACCGAGCGCCGGCGCGACCGGTGTCATCGAGGCGCCGACCGTGCGACCGCCCACGCGCACGAGGCCCGACCACGGCGCGCCGGTCCGCAGTGCGTCCGCGACGCGCGCCTCGTCGTTCGCGTCGGTGAACGCGGTCGCAAGGCGCGCGCCCGTGCCGGTCGCGGTGAGCGACTGCCACCGTCCGTTCGCGAACTCGAGCGTGCCGTCGGGTGCCGCGTACGCCACCGCGACCGGCAGCGCGTCGACGAGCACCCGGAACGGATCGTCCACATCGGGCGCCGCCGGGGTCGCGTCACGGTGGCGTGCCGTGTGGCCGTCCTCGGTCACCGAGCCGACGAAGACGAACCGACCGTCGGCACCGGCGGTCCCGGTGATCTCCACGCGCAGCGCCTCGATGCGCCCGAGCTGCACCTGCATCCGGATCGGGAAGGCGGACCGTGCGCCCCGCTCGCACGCGGCCTCGATCGGCCCGTCGCAGGCGGTCGCGGTCCTCGCCGTGGACCGCGACGAGCCAGTCCCAGCCCCGCACCGTCGCGGGCAGGCCGGTGATCTCGGCGAAGCGCTCGTTCGTGCGCACGATGCCGTCGGTCGCCGTGCCGCGGAACACCCCGGCGCGGCTCGACAGCGCGGCGACGTCCAGGTCCGTGACCTGATCGAGCGGGTCGCGTGACCCGCTCGCTCCTGCCGTCCGATCGAGCGCGGCACCGTCGGTACGACGATTCCTTCACGCCCCTGCTTCGACCCGGCGTCGGAGGCCGCTTGAGGGTCCTCCGGCCTATTCGGTGCCCGCTCGTCCCGTTTGCCCCGGGAGCCGCACCAACCGGGATTTCGCCACCCCCCAGACGAGCAGCTCGGGGCCGAGCTCCGGATCGAGGTCGGCCAGCGTGCGCGGCGTCAGGTCGTAGACGTCGGTGGGGTGGGCACGCTCGTCGAACGCGTCGCGCACGACCTCCGGCACCCCGAGGTCGCGCAGGAGCGCCGTGGGCTCGGCGACGATCGTGCGGACCACCTCCAGCGGCGTGGCCGCCTGCTCCGCGGGGTCACGGGCGAGGAGCGCGCGAAGGGCCGCCGCGACCCGGGCCGCGCCCTCGGCCCCGGCCTGCGCCGCCGCGACGCGGATCTCGTCCCGCCGGGCCGCATCCACGCGGCCCCACGCGTCGAGGATGCGGTCGACGTTGCGCACCGCCCATCCGGGTCCGCTCCGCTCGACGCCGGCGACGATCGCCGCGCCCGCGCCGGCGAGCATCGCCCGTGGGTCCTCGGCGGCGTCGGTCACGGCCAAGATGGTCGCATGCGGATCCGCGCCCTGTCGGTGTTCGAGCGGATCGTGTACCACTGCCACTGCGTGGATCCCGCCGATCCGGGCCGCCCCACCCTCGAGGTCGACGCCCTGCTGCGCGACGGCGATGCCGACGGTCCCCTGCTCGTGAGCGTCGCCGACTACAAGCGGATGGTCGGCTTCGACACCGCCCGTGCCCACCTGCCGGCGCTGCGCGACGCGGGCCGGATCGTGACCGTCGACCGTGTCGACTACCTCACGTTCCCGCTCTGGCAACCGGTGGACTGACGACCCGTCGGACAACGGCCGCCGTCACGCAGGTCCGCCCTCTCGAGGGCCACCCAGCCGTGCCGGAATGACGTCAGAGATCCGTCGGTCTGTGCCACCGCTAGGTCCGCCAGACCCGCGAGGAGGTCACTCCAGCGAGTCGTCGCAGATGTCCGCTGACCGACGCGGGTCTCAGCCCTCGAGGAGATCGCCCTCCATGCGGTTCACGGTGCAGCCGACGCCCTCGAGGTAGCCGATCGCGCCGGCGACGGCGTCGTCCTCACCGGAGAGCTCGAGGATCACCCATCCCGAGTGTGCCTCCACTGCTGCGCGCCGGAGGTTGGGGACCACCTCGTGGGCCTGCATCATCTCGTAGAGCATGGGCCGGTCGACGAGCTCCTCGGGGAACGACACGTGCAGTCGGATCTTCGTCATGGTCGTCCTCCGCTCAGCGCACGCCCACGGACGCGAGCACGTCCGCCGGAGGCGCGATCAGGCCGGTGATGAAGGGGCCGAACTCGGCGTAGCGCGCCGACACCTCGTCGAAGCGCATCTCGTACACGATCTCCTTCAACGCCACGATGTCGTCGGCGAGGAGCGTGACCCCCCACTCCCAGTCGTCCAGCCCGGTGGAGCCGGTGATGAGCTGCAGCACCCGCCCGGCGTAGGTCCGACCGACGCGCGCGTGCCCGCCCATCAGCTGCTTGCGGGCGTCGAAGTCGAGCGCGTACCAGTTGTCGTCCGCGCTCCGGCGCTTCGACATCGGGTAGAAGCACATCGCCGCCTTGGCGGGCAGGCGCGGGTGCACGCGCTGCTCCCGGTAGTGCGTGATGCGATCGCGCCAGACCGCGAGCCGCGGCTCGACGTCGGCCGGATCGGTGAGGCTCTCCTCACGAGCGAGGCGGGCGCGTTCGTCGTCCTCGGTCTGCGCGTACTCCGACTGCTCGGTGAGCGAGACGTACGAGTAGTCGGCGAGCAACGGACCGTCGAGCAGCTCCTGCTGGAAGCGCTGCAGCCGGGCGAGATCGGGACCGAGCGCCATGACCCCGAGATCCGCCTTGTGACCCAGCACCGCGAACGTGAGTACCTGGTGATCGTCGGCTTCGAGTGCGGCGATCGCGTCGAGCACGCGCTTGGCCGCGCCGGGCTCGTCGGCCCGGGTCCGGTCCACCCGGTAGTAGAGGTGCAGCACTCCCCAACCGACGGACGGTGTCAACGCTTCGATGGCCACGGCCGCAGGCTACGCGGTCGGTCCCGATCAGTCGGCGCCGAGCGACTGCAGCTGCTGCATGGAGATCGTCTCGGACGCGGGCGGTGCGCTCACGTCGACGGACCGGCCGTAGTCGGTGAAGTCCATGCGCATGGCGACCGAGCCCGCACCCGGGATCGTCGAGCTCCATCGTGAACCGACGCGGCAGACCGTCACCGTCGATCCAGACGTCCATGGGGAACGTCGAGTCCATCTGCCGGAGGAACGTCGGCCGCCTGCGTGCGCTGGCCCGCCGGCAGCCGGTCGATGGCCTTGCTCGGGTCGATGTCCGCGCGGAACTGGCGCGTCTCGACGCCGTCGATGTCCTGGGTGCCGACCTCGGTCACGTTGCCGGCGCCGCGGAGCGACTCGAGCATGTCGGCCGGGTTCTGGTTCGTGAGCTGGTCCTGCGTCATACCGAGCTGGCCGGTGTCGACCTCGACCCACTCCTTGCCGGCGAGCGACGCCGGGCGGAGGTTGCCGAGGAGCGATCCGATGCTCATGTACATGACGCCGTCGACCATGCGGATCTCGAACTTGGCGCCGCCCGCGACGGGTGCGAGACCCGACATGTCCATCGTCATCTGCGTCGCGCCGGAGCGGAAGTCCGTGTCGCGCCGAGAGCGGGACGCTGATCGACTTGCCGGCCGCCTCGATCGACATCGACCCGGAGATGTGCGCCGACTTCGCGTCGGCGGCCGCCGTCGGTGCGGCCGCGACGAGCTGCGCGGTCGAGATCCTCGACACCTTCGACGACTTCGACGCGGTGCCGGAGCTCCCGCTCCCGCACGCGCCGAGCGCGACGACGAAGCACGAGTCCGGCGACGATCGAGCGGCGCATGTGTGGCCTCCAGGTCGGGAACGGTCGGTATCGACCGGTCACCGGGGCTCCTTGACACCGGACGCGGAAGGGCCGCCCCGAAGGGCGGCCCGTTCCGAGAGTGCTGGAGGTGGTGAGACCTAGAAGTCCATGCCGCCCATGCCGCCCATGTCGCCACCCGGCATCGCCGGTGCGGCTTCCTTCTCGGGCTTGTCGGCCACGACGGCCTCGGTGGTGAGGAACAGCGCCGCGATCGAGGCTGCGTTCTGCAGCGCCGAGCGGGTCACCTTCGCGGCGTCGATGACGCCGGCCTTCACGAGGTCCTCGTAGTCGCCGGTGCCGGCGTTGAGGCCGGTCGAGCCCTTGAGGTTGCGCACCTTCTCCACGATCACGCCACCCTCCATGCCGGCGTTGAGCGCGATCTGCTTCAGCGGCTCCTCGAGCGCCCGGCCCACGAGGTGTGCACCGGTGGACTCGTCGCCGTCGAGCGTCTTGGCCAGGGCGTACACCTTGGCCTGGGCCCGGAGCAGCGCGACGCCACCACCGGGCACCACACCCTCCTCGACCGCGGCCTTGGTGGTCTGCACCGCGTCCTCGATGCGGTGCTTCTTCTCCTTGAGCTCCACCTCGGTGGCCGCACCGACCTTGATGATCGCCACGCCGCCGGACAGCTTCGCGAGACGCTCCTGGAGCTTCTCGCGGTCGTAGTCGGAGTCGGTGTTGTCGATCTCGGCGCGGATCTGGTTGATCCGACCCTGGACGTCCGAGCGCTTGCCGTCACCCTCGACGATCGTGGTCTCGTCCTTGGTCACCACGACCTTGCGGGCCTTGCCGAGCAGCTCGAGGCCGATGCCCTCGAGCTTCAGGCCGACCTCTTCCGAGATGACCTCGCCACCGATGAGGATCGCCATGTCCTGGAGCATCGCCTTGCGGCGCTCGCCGAAGCCGGGGGCCTTGATGGCGACCGACTTGAACGTGCCGCGGATCTTGTTGACGACGAGCGTGGCGAGGGCCTCGCCCTCGACGTCCTCGGCGATGATCGCCAGCGGACGACCGGACTGCATGACCTTCTCGAGGACCGGCAGCATGTCCTTCACGGCCGAGATCTTCGAGCTCACGAGGAGGATGTAGGCGTCGTCGAGGACGGCCTCCATGCGCTCCGGGTCGGTCACGAAGTACGGCGAGATGTAGCCCTTGTCGAACCGCATGCCCTCGACGAGGTCGAGCTCCATGCCGAAGGTCTGGCTCTCCTCGACGGTGATGACACCGTCGGTGCCGACCTTCTCGAGCGACTCGGCGATCATCTTGCCGATCTCGACGTCGGCGGCGGAGATGGCCGCGACGTTCGCGATCTGCGCCGGGTCGGTCTTCACGCTCTTGCTCAGCGTGCGGATCGAGTCGACCGCCTCGACGACCGCAGCCTCGATGCCCTTCTTCAGGACCATCGGGTTCGCGCCGGCCGCGACGTTGCGCAGGCCCTCACGGACCATCGCCCACGCGAGCACCGTCGCCGTCGTGGTGCCGTCACCGGCGACGTCGTCGGTCTTCTTCGCGACCTCCTTGACGAGCTCGGCGCCGATCTTCTCGTACGGGTCCTCGAGGTCGATCTCCTTGGCGATCGACACACCGTCGTTCGTGATCGTGGGCGCGCCCCACTTCTTCTCGAGGACCACGTTGCGGCCCTTGGGGCCGAGGGTGACCCGGACGGCGTCGGCGAGCTTGTTCATGCCCGCTTCGAGCGACCGACGGGCGTTCTCGGCGTAAGCGATCTGCTTCGGCATTGCGGTGTACCCCCTGGGGGATCGAGGACGGGGTGGAGGGATCGTGCGTGGGATCCCGGTGGTCCGGATCCTTCGATCCGGTTAGCACTCGGGTCAAACGAGTGCTAGCCCATGTTGGCACTCGCGACGGGCGAGTGCAAGTCCACCGCCGCAGGTCCTCACCCATCCGGACGCTCGGGGCGCCGGCGCGGGTGACCGGTACTGTGCGCCCGTGGCCGAGATGCACGATGCGACCGAGGAGTACCTCGAGACCATCCTCGAGCTCGAGGAGGAGGGCATCGTCCCCATCCGGGCCCGGCTGGTGGAGCGGCTCGGCGTGTCCGCCCCGGCCGTCTCCGAGCAGGTCAACCGGCTCGTGGGCGGTGGCTACACCGAGCTCCTCGACGACCGCAGCCTGCGGCTGACGTCCAAGGGGCGCAAGCTCGCGACCACGGTCGTGCGCCGGCACCGGCTCGCCGAGCGCCTGCTCGTCGACGTCATCGGACTCGAGTGGGAGAAGGTCCACCGCGAGGCCGACCTCTGGGAGCACGTGATCTCGGCCGACGTCGAGGAGAAGCTCATCGCGCTGCTCGGCGACCCCGCGACCTGCCCGCACGGCAACCCGATCCCCGGCTCGAGCCACCCCGTGGACACCCACCAGCACGTGCCGCTCGTCGACTCCGCGCCGGGACCGGTCACGATCGCGCGCATCAGCGAGAAGCTCGAGCTCGACAAGGACGCCCTCGGGCTCCTCGCGACCTCTCGATCTCATCCCGGGCCGCGCCGCGGTCGTCGTCGGCCACCGTGCCGAAGGAGTCGCGGTCTCGACCGCGACCGGCGAGCACGTCGTGCCCGAGCGCGTGGCGCGTCTCATGTGGGTGACTGCCGCCGCGGCGTGACGGTCAGGTGACCGTGAAGGTGCCCTTCATGCCCATCGCGGCATGGTCGTCGATGCCGCAGTTGACGCGGTAGGTACCGGCATCGGCCAGCGTCACCACGACGTGGCCGGTCGCGCCCGGCTTCGTCGGCCCGACCTCGCCGAGCCCATCGCCGTCGGGCCCGAAGATCTCGAGCTCGTGCTTCTCCTGCGGCGCCTCGTTGTGCAGCCGGAACTCGACGGTCTCGCCCTTCGTGAAGGTCATGCCCTCGAGACCGCCGTACGAGTAGTCCATCGCCTCGATGGTCACGGTCTTCGTCGGCGCCGCGGTCGCCGTGCCGCCGCCGCCGGTCACCGTGATCTTCGTGCGGATGCCGTCGCCCTTCATGCCCGGCTTGCAGGCGACCTCGTAGTCGCCGGCGCGTGAGGTCGACGGTGAGGTCGCGCGACGTGCCCGGTCCGACGTTCTCGACCTCGCCCTTCACCTCGTCGCCCTCGGCGTAGACGTACACCTCGGTGACGTCGTCGCCGTCGTTCTTCACCGCGAACGTGGACTTCCCCGCCTTCAGGTCCGTCGTCGCGACCTCGCACTTGTCGTTGGTCGAGGTGACCTCGATCGCCCCCTTGGTGTCGTCGGACGAGCAGGCGCCGAGCCCGACGAGCAGGAGGACGAACGGCAGGACCAGGACGCGACGCATCAGAGCGCTCCTTGCAGGAATCAGGCGGACGGGTGCGGATTCAGGCGAGGGAGTCGACGGAGCCGACCGCATCGACCCGCTGCGGGCTCGCGTCGACCGGTGGGCTCGGCGGGACGCCGAAGATGAGACCGCGGGCGAAGAAGTACATCGTGGGCACGAAGTACGCCCACCACACGACGACCTCGAGGATCATGGGGTCGGGCGAGAAGTTGAAGATGCCCTTCAGGAGCGTCCCGTACCAGCTCGTCGCCGAGTACCACGAGGTGATGTCCCACGCGCTCGCGGTGCCGACGTTGACGATGCCCGCCTCCCAGAGGTCGTGGACCCCGTAGGCGAGCACGCCGGCGGCGACGACGATGAGCGCGGCGCCGGTCCAGGTGAAGAACTTCGCGAGGTCGATCGCGACGGCTCGACGGTAGATCAGGTACCCGAGCACGACGGCGGTGGCGAGCCCGAGGACCGCGCCGACGAGGGGCTGGGTGCTCGAGCCCGTCGCCTGCGCGTTGGTCCAGAGGAACAACGCGGTCTCGAGCCCTTCGCGGCCCACGGCGACGAAGGCCGTCAGCACGAGCGCGCCGGTGCCCATCGCGAGGGCGGTGTCCACGCGCGCGTGCAGCTCGGTCTTCATGAACCGGGCCGTCCGCCGCATCCAGAAGACCATCCAGGTGACGAAGCCCACCGCGATGATCGACATGAACCCGCCGAAGGCCTCCTGCGCCCGGAAGCTCAGGTTCTGCGACGTGAACGTGAGGATCGCCCCGAAGCCGAGGCTCAGTGCGATCGCGGCGCCGATGCCGGTCCAGATCGGCACCAGGGAGTCCCGCCGGCCCAGCTTCACGAGGTAGGCGACCAGGATCCCGACGACGAGCGCCGCTTCGAGGCCCTCGCGCAGGCCGATGAGGAAGTTGCTGAACACGGTTCCGGACCTCGGTCGGTAACTAAGGTGTACCTAACCTAACGTCACGGACCGTGGGTGTCAAGTCCCGCGTCGCGGACCCGGCTCAGCCGCCGGCGACCGCCGGGACGATGCTCACGACGCCACCGTCGGCGACCGCGGTGTCGAGGCCGTCGAGGAAGCGGACGTCCTCGTCGGCCACGAACACGTTCACGAAGCGGCGCAGCTCGCCGCCGTCGTCGAAGAGGCGGCCGGCGAAGCCAGGGTGTGCGGCATCGAGCGCGTCGAGCACCTCTTTGAGCGTGCCGGGTGCGAGCGCCACTTCGGCATCGCCGCCGGACAGCTCGCGCAGCTGGGTCGGAATACGGACGGTGACGGTCATGTCTTCTCCTCATGGCCCTGCGGGCCGGGCCGGAGGGGCCCCGCTCGGCCGGGTGATCGGGGGTGCTCCGGGGTCGAGGCCTCGCTCACGGCGCCTCCTCGGCGGTGGTGGACGTCGGGCTCACGCGAGGTCCGCGGCATCGAACGCGGCGTGGAACGCGTCCAGGTTCGGTGCGATGGTCGCCGTCGGCCCGACCTGACCGACCACGGCGTCGAGGGTCTTCAGACCGTGCCCGGTGACGTACGCGACCACGCGCTCGTCGGGGCGGATCGTGCCGTCGGCGGCGAGCTTGGCGAGCGTCGCGATCGTCACGCCGCCCGCGGTCTCGGCGAAGATCCCCTCGGTCCGGGCCAGCAGCCGGATCGCGTCGACCACCTCGTCGTCGGTGACCGCCGCGAAGCCGCCGCCGGTCTGACGGACGGCGTCGAGCGCGAAGTAGCCGTCGGCCGGGTTGCCGATCGCGAGCGACTTGGCGATCGTGTCCGGCTTCACCGGCTTGATCGTGTCCGACTCCCCCAGCCACGCGGCCGCGACCGGTGAGCAGCCGAGCGCCTGCGCGCCGCTGACGCGCACGTTCGGCTCCTCGTCGAGCAGACCGACCGTGTGCAGCTCGTCGAAGCCCTTGCGGATCTTGGTGAGCAGCGAACCGCTCGCCACCGGCACCACGACGTGGTCGGGTGACTGCCAGCCGAGCTGCTCGGCGGTCTCGAACGCCAGCGTCTTCGAGCCCTCGGCGTAGAACGTGCGGACGTTGACGTTCACGAACGCCCACGGATACGTACCCGAGAGCTCCGCACAGAGGCGGTTGACGTCGTCGTAGTTGCCGTCGATCGCGACGACGTTCCCGCCGTACACCGCGGTCGTGACGATCTTGCCCTGCTCGAGGTTGGCGGGGACGAACACGAAGGAGCGAAGCCCCGCGTGCGCGGCATGCGCCGCGACGGCGTTGGCGAGGTTCCCTGTCGACGCGCAGGCCGCAACCTTGAAGCCGAACTCGAGCGCCTTCGACAGCGCGACCGCGGTCACGCGGTCCTTGAACGAGTTCGTGGGGTTCGTGGTGTCGTTCTTGATCCACACCTCGCCGAGACCGAGCTCGGCTGCGAGCCGGTCGGCGCGCGACGAGTGGTGTGAAGCCGGCTCCGAGGTCGACCGCCGGGTTGCGCTCGACCGGCAGCAGGTCGGCGTACCGCCAGATCGAGAGCGGGCCGGCCGCGATCGACTCGCGGCTCACCGACGCGCGGATCGCGTCGTAGTCGTAGGTCACCTCGAGCGGGCCGAAGCACCACTCGCAGGTGAAGATCGGTGCGACGTCGTACTCACGTCCGCACTCACGGCATCGCAACGCGTGCACATGGGCCATGTCGGGATTCTCCAGGTCTGGGGAGCGGTTGCCCGCTCGCTCTGCTCGGCGCGCTCTGGATCGGACCGGAGTCCTCCCCTCGGTTCGAGCGCCGTCGAGCGGGAGTCCGGTGGTCCGGGTGCCCACGCTCTGGGCTCTCTCATCGTTCGGGCATTGGCACCTGGCTCCCCGATGGCTCGGTTCGCTGGTTGCCGCGGCGTCGTCGGGCCCGTCCCTCAGCCGCTCTGGATGAGCGCGTGAAATCGTCATGTTAGACGGGCGCCTCCGCGGTCCCAAAACGCAAACGGGCCCGGGGCCGGACCGCCCCGGTGGGCCACCTACGCTCTGCGCCGTGGCGACGCCCCCCGCGCTCTCCCCCGTACCCCGGCACGCCTCGGACTTCGATCGTGACGACCTCGTGGCCCGGAAGGCCGACCAGGGCCTGCGGATCTCCGTGTGCCTGCCCGCCCGCGACGAGGAGGCGACCGTCGGCCACATCGTGGCCACCGTGCGCCGGACCCTCATGGAGGCGGTCCCGCTCGTCGACGAGGTCGTCGTCATCGACGACCGCTCGACCGACGCCACCGCCGAGGCCGCGGCGTGGGAGGGCGCTCGCGTCCTGGGCGTGGACGACGTGCTCCCCGGGACGCCGCGGGGCTCGGGCAAGGGCAACGCGATGTGGAAGTCGCTGCACGCGGCGAGTGGCGACCTGGTGTGCTGGCTCGACGCCGACATCCGCAACTTCGCACCGCACTTCGTCACCGGGCTGCTCGGACCGCTCGTGACGGATCCGGGAACCGCGTTCGTCAAGGGGTACTACCGCCGGCCGCTCCACGGTGAGCCGACCGGCGGCGGCCGGGTCACCGAGCTGCTCGCCCGTCCGCTGCTCTCGGTCCTCTTCCCCGAGCTCGCCGGCTTCATCCAGCCCCTCGGCGGTGAGTACGCCGGGCGCCGCGACGTGCTCGAAGCGGTCCCGTTCGTCCAGGGTTGGGGCGTCGAGCTCGGGCTCCTCGTCGACATCGTGGCGCGCGTCGGGCTCGGCGCGACCGCCCAGGTCGACCTCGGCGTGCGCGAGCACCGCAACCGTCCGCTCGACGAGCTCGGCGCGCAGGCGACGTCGATCCTCGTGACCGCGTTGCGGCGGGCCGGGCTCACCGACATCGACCACACGACGCTGACGCAGTTCACCGAGGCCTTCGAGCCCGAGCGCGTCGACGTGGACGCGGCGGAACGCCCGCCCATCGTCACGATCCCTGCGTACTGCGAGAAGTTCGGGCTCGAGCTCCGCGCCGCGGGCTGACACCTGCAATTCCTGCGCCGACCGGGCGTCGAAGCGTCGACGCGCACCGCCCGGACCCACGACTCCGGCCCCGGAGCGCGATCGCACGGCGCAGCCACCTTCCTGCGCCGACCGGGCGTCGAGCGTCGACGCGCACCGCCCGGACCCACGACTCCGGCCCCGGAGCGCGATCGCACGGCGCAGCCACCTTCCTGCGCCGACCGGACGTCGGGTTCAGCCGCGCGCCAGCTCGACCGCTGCCTCCTCGACGAGCAGGGCGGCGCGCGAAGGCCTCGCCCGCATGCCAGACGCGGTCGGTGAGCGCGAGCACCGTCACGGGGCCGAGGACCGACGCCTCCTCGCGTGCCTCGTCGGTGACCTGGCCCGCGATGACGCCGCGCCGGCCGACGTCGGCGTCGGCCGCGAGCTCGAGCACGCCGCCCACCACCTTGCCGGCGAAGCTCGTCGCGTCGAGCTTGCCCTCCCCGGTGACGACGAGGTCCGCGCCGGCGACGGCATCCTCGAGCCCGACGAGATCGGCGACCACGTCGAAGCCCGGCTCGAGCCGCGCGCCGATCGCCGCGAGCCCGCCGGCGAGCCCACCCGCGGCGCCCGCGAACTCGAGCGCGGTGACGTCGACACCGGTGCGATCGCCATAGACGCCCGCGAGCTGGCCGAGCCGGCGGGTGAGGAGCGCGACCTGGGCGTCCGACGCGCCCTTCTGTGGCCCGTAGACGACCGCGGCATCGGTGAAGGCGGTGGTCACGTCGCAGGCCACGGTCACCGGAACGCCCCGGAAGGACCAGTCGAGGGCCTGCACCGCGGCCAGTCCGCCGTCGGTCGTCGCGCTGCCGCCGACGCCGACGATCACCTCGTTCGCCCCGGCCCGGATCGCCGCGGCGATCAGCTCGCCGGTCCCGCGGGTGCTCGCCTCGAGCGGATCCCGCCGGGCCGGGTCGACGAGGGCGTGCCCGCTGGCCCTGGCCATCTCCACGATCGCGGTGCCGTCACCGAGCATGGCCCATTCGGCCTCGACCTCGTCACCGAGCGGCCCGGTGACCCTGGCGGTCCGGCGGGCCCCGCCGCGTGTGGCGAGGATCACGTCGAGCGTCCCCTCACCGCCGTCGGCCAACGGCAGCTCGATCACGACCTCGGCGCCGGCCGTGCGCAGGCCGTGCGCCATGGCGGCGGCGGCGGCCGCCGCGGTGAGGCTGCCGCGAAACTTGTCAGGACAGGCCACCGCCGTACCGATCATCGACGCATAGATTGACCGCCCCCGTCGAAGGCCGCACCGACTTCTGCCCGGAATCCACCCCCAGAGGGGGAATCGGGTGTCAGAGTCGGGGCGTCGCCGCCGTCCCCCGAGGATTTCCGTGCTCGAACGCGTCCCACTCCTGGAGAAGCACCTCGACGACTACCGCGAGGTCGCGGGCGAGGAGGCCATCGAGCGCGTCCGGTCCGCCGCCGCGCCCCTGTCGGGGGCGCGGATCCTGCACGTGAACGCCACCGCGTACGGCGGCGGCGTGGCCGAGCTGCTCGCGACGCACGTCCCGCTGCTGCGCGATCTCGGCATCGAGGCCGAATGGGAGGTGATCCACGGCAGCGACGAGTTCTTCGCAGTCACGAAGCAGGTCCACAACGCGCTCCAGGGCGCGCCGATCGAGTGGACCGCGGCCATGCAGCGCACCTACCTCGAGAAGGTGCTCGACAACGCGCTGCTGCTCGAGGGCGAGTTCGATTTCGTGGTGATCCACGATCCCCAGCCGGCGGCGCTGCTCGCGCTCTCGTCGTCGTCGTCGGTCAACGGCCCGAACACGAAGTGGATCTGGCGCTGCCACATCGACCTCACCGACGCGAACCCCGAGGTCTGGGAGTTCTTCCGACCCTACGTGGAGCAGCACGACGCGTCGGTCTGGACGATGCCCGAGTTCGTCCCGGCGTCGCTCTCGATGGACCGCGTCGTGCAGGCGCCGCCGTGCATCGACCCGCTGTCGGTGAAGAACCTCGATCTGCCCGCGCCCTTCGTGCGCGAGATCTCGAAGCAGTACGGCATCGATCCCGACCGGCCGACGCTCTGTCAGGTGAGTCGGTACGACCCGTGGAAGGATCCGCTCGGCGTCATCGAGGCGTACCGCATCGTCCGCGAGGAGATCCCCGACGTGCAGCTGGTACTGGCAGGTTCGATGGCCACCGACGATCCCGAGGGCTTCCAGGTCTGGCAGGACGTCGACGCGGCACGCGACGGCGACTCCGACATCCATCTGCTGTCGAACATCCAGCAGGTCGGCAACGTGCAGATCAACGCGTTCCAGCGCTCGGCCGACGTCGTCATCCAGAAGTCGCTGCGGGAGGGCTTCGGGCTCACGGTGAGCGAGGGCCTCTGGAAGGGACGGCCCGTCATCGGCGGACGCGCCGGCGGCATCGCGCTCCAGATCCGTGACGGCGAGAACGGCTACCTCGTCGACTCGATCGAGGAATGCGCGGCGCGGTCACTCGATCTGCTGAAGGATCCCGACGGCGCCGACCGCAAGGGCGCCGCCGGGCGCGAGCACGTCCGTCGCAACTTCCTCTCGACGCGCGAGCTCGAGGACTGGGTCGGGCTCTTCACGTCGCTGTCGGACTGACCGGTGATCGTCGTCTCCCATCGCGGTCCCGTCAGCTTCCGACGTACCGACGACGGATCGTTCACCGCCAAGCGCGGCGCCGGTGGTGTCGTCAGCGCACTCGCCCCACTGCTGCGCAACCGCGAGGACGCCACCTGGATCGCGGCGGCGATCGGCGACGACGACCGGGAGGCAGTGAAGGCCGGCGCCGTGTCGGTCCCCGGGCTGGCGGTCGAGCTCCTGGCGTTGGATCGGGAAGCGCACCGGCTCCACTACGACGTGATCTCCAACCAGGTCCTCTGGTTCTGCTTCCACGGCCTGTTCGACTCCTCGCGTGAGCCCGTGTTCGATGCCGCGCTCCACGAGGCCTGGGACGCGTACCGGGCCATCAACCGCGTCTTCGCCGAGGCGGTGGCCGAGTCGGCGGCCGAGGGCGACGTGGTCCTGGTCCAGGACCTGCAGCTCCTCCTCGTCGCCGGCGAGCTGGCGCAGCTGCGGCCCGACCTCGCGGTCACGCACTTCACGCACACGCCGTTCGGCTCGCCGAGCGAGCTCGCGATGCTCCCGGACGCCGTCACCGACGACATCTTCTCGTCGCTCACGGCCGCGCCCGCCGGGTTCCACACCGACCATTGGGTCCACGCGTTCCGGCTCTGCGTCCACGAGCGGGGGAACCGGGAGGGGGCCGGCGCATTCGCGACGACCTTCGGTCCCGACGCGCCGTCGCTCCGGGAGGTGGGCGCGAGCGACGCCGCCGCTGCGGCCGGGAAGCACCTCGCCGACCGGGTCGGCGACCGTCGGTGCATCGTGCGCGCCGACCGGCTCGAGCTCTCGAAGAACATCGTGCGCGGCTTCCTCGCGTTCGACGAGCTGCTCGAGACCCGGCCCGCGTGGCGGGAGCGGGTGAGCTTCGTCGCGATGCTCAACCCGTCGCGCGAGTCGCTCCGCGAGTACCGCGACTACCGCGCCGCCGTCGAGGCCACCGCGGCCGACATCAACGAGCGCTGGGGCCGCGGTGACTGGGAGCCGGTGATCGTCGACACCCGCGACGACTTCCCCCGTTCGGTCGCGGCCCTGCAGCAGGCCGACGTGCTGCTCGTGAACCCCGTGCGCGACGGCCTCAACCTCGTCGCGATGGAAGGCCCGCTCCTGAGCGAACGCGACGCCGTGCTGTGCCTGTCGCGAGAGGCGGGTGCGTACGACCTGCTCGCGGACCACAGCGTCGCCGTGCACCCCTTCGACGTGAGTCAGACCGCGAGTGCGCTCGACACCGCGCTCACGATGGACCCCGACGAGCGCGCAGCACGCGCGATCGGGCTCCGGACCTCGGCGCTCGCGCACCCCGCCGACCGTTGGCTGGACGATCTCGTCGCCCGCGCCCAGCCGGCTCGGCTCGCGGACTGACGCGTCCCGCTCCTCGGTCGCGCGGCGGATCGCGCGTCAGGGCGCGGCCAGCGCGGCGAGCAGACCGACGAACCCGGCCGGACCGTCGACCGCCACATCGGTGCGCGGTACGAGCTCGGCCGGTTCCTCCGGCGACCGCACCGCAACCCGGACGGCGGCGTCGAGCTCGCCGTCGCGCCGGAGCCGGGCGAGCGCGTCGAAGGCCGCGAGGTCCCCGTGGTCGTCGCCCGCGAACATCGCGACCCGGTGGGACGAGACGAGCGCCGCGACCGCGTCGCCCTTGTCGACGCCGACCGGAGGTCGCAGCTCCGCCGCCATGCGCGTCGGGTAGAGGGCCAGGCCGGTCTCGGCGGCGACGCGGTCGGCCCAGTCCCGGCCCTCGGCCGCCCGGTCCGACTCGGTCCGCCAGTGCAGCGTCACCGCGATGCGGCCCTTGCGCTCCACCAGGACACCGGGCAGCTCCGTGTCGGCCCGGGCCGCCACGTCGGCCACCGCATCGAGGAACGGCTCGACCCGGGGATCGGCCACGATCTCGTCGCCCACCGATCGCTCGAGCCCGTACTGGCCGACGAGGGCGAGCGCGGGCACCGGCACATGGGTGCGGAGGAACTCGACCGGGCGACCGCTGACGATGCCGACGAGTGCGAACCGGTCGACGAGCGCGCGCAGGAGGGGCACGACCTCGGCACGCGGCCGGGCGTCGTCGGGACGCGCCACGATGTCGCTCAGGGTGCCGTCGAAGTCCATGACGAGCGCGGTGCCGTCCGGGTCGGCGCCCAACGTGCGCAGGGCCTCGGCGAGGGCGGGGTCCGCCGCGATGTCAGCTCCCGATGACGACGATGCAGTCGGCGTCCTGGCCACCCGGAACGGGGGTCGGCATCGGCTGCACCTTGGCGTTCTGCACCGAGGTCGACAGCGTCGTGCACTCGGTGGTGCTGCCGGCCTTGGCGTAGACGACCGTGCCCGTACGCGGCGACGCGTCGGTCGCCACCAGCGTCTTGTAGCCCTTGGCCTTCAGCGTGTTGGTGAGCGTCCCTGCCGCGCCCGCCTGACCCGAGCCGTTGAGCACCCGCACCGTCACCTGCGCGGGCGGGAGCGGCGCGGCCTTCGCGGTGGTAGCGGTCGTCGCGCTCGACGAACCGGACGAGTCGGTCGATGTGGGCACCGTGGTCGTGGTGGTGGTCGTCGAGGCGGGACCGCCGTCGCCGACCGGGCCGTCGTTGCCGTCGTCAATGGTTTGCAACAGCACCACGCCGATGATCACCGCGACGGCCACCAACGCCGCGCCGCGTGCCGCGGAGAACCCGGCCATCGTCGGTCGCCGGTTCCTGCGGCCCTCGTCCGCGCCACCGTTCGGATCGCTCATGCTTCGCGCCTCGACGTACCAGTCCCGCCGCGGCCCCGCCGGATCCGATTCCGGTCCCCGATCGTGGCGCGCCCCGGGAATCGATCCCGACGCTTCGACCCTACCGGGTCGCACCCGCCCTCGCGGGGAATCGCGGAGCCGGAGATCGGGATCGAACCGATGGCCTGCGGTTTACAAGACCGCTGCTCTACCAACTGAGCTACTCCGGCGTGCGGCGCAGGCTACAAGTGCGCGGTCGGGCCGCCCGCGTGGCGCCGACGCGCGACCGCGTGCAGCGCGATCGCGGCCGCGGCCGACACGTTGAGTGACGCCAGGTGCCCGTACATCGGGATCGCGGCCAGCACGTCGCACCGCTCACGGGTCAGGCGGGCCAGCCCCCGTCCCTCGGCACCCAGGACGATCGCGACCGGCGCATCCGCCACCGCGAGGTCGCCGACGTCGGCGGTCCCGTCGCCGTCGAGGCCCACGGTCCACACACCGGCCCGCCGCGCCTGGTCGAGCACGCCCGGCACACCCGCGACCGCGGTGATCGGCACGTACTCCGCGGCGCCCGCCGCCGCCTTCAACACCGTCGGTCCGAGCCGTGCGGCCCGGTGACGCGTGAGGACCACCCCGGTGACGCCCGCCGTCTCGGCCGTGCGGAGGATCGCGCCCAGGTTCCCCGGATCGGTGATGCCGTCGACCACGACCAGGAACGCATCGGGCGCGGCGAGGAGCTGCTCGATCGGAGCGATCGGTACCGGGGCGGCGAACGCGATCAGCCCCTGTGGCGCCTCGGAGCGCGCCCGCTCCTCGAGCTGCACCGCGCCGACGATGCGCACCCGAGCGCCGGCCGCGGACGCGAGCGTTGCGATCTCGTCGGATCCACCCGCGCGCTCGACGGTCCAGACCTCGCGGACCGCGCGTCGACGCGCCCGCAGGAGCTCGCGCACGGCGTGGTAACCCTCGACCTGCTCACCACCGAGATCTCGGTCCGTCCGCTCGGAAGGCCCGGTCGCCGATGCGTCGGGACGCTCCCGGACTGCTCGCCTTCGCTGACGCTCCGGCTCGGGTCGGTCCCGCCCGGAGTTGCCCGTGCCCTTGCTGCGTGCGGCCACGTCAGCGGTGCCAGGTGCTGCCGGACGCGCTGTCCTCGATCGTGACACCCCGCTCGGCGAGTTCGTCGCGGATGCGGTCGGCGGTGGCGAAGTCGCGATCGGCGCGCGCCTCGACCCGCTTGCGCACGAGGGCGTCGATCTCGTCGTGGTCGTCGGCCGTCGCGGTCTCCGTGGCGGCGAACCCCAGGACGTCGAGCAGCTCCTCCACCGCCCCGAGCTTGGCCGCGGCCGCGTCCGGAGCGTCCGGCGTCGAGGGCGGCGTTGGCACCCCGGACCGCGTCGAACATCGCGGCGACCGCCGGCGGGCGTGCCGAAGTCGTCGTCCATCGCGGCCGCGAACGCGGCGAGCGCAGCTGCGTCGGGGGCACCCGGGGTCACCCCTTCCCGGACGGCGCGACGCCGGAGGTTCTCGACCCGCTGGATGCCCTCGGCCGCCGCGCCGAGCTCGGCGGCGGTCAGCTCCATCTGGCTGCGGTAGTGCACCTGGAGCACCGCGAGGCGGAATGCGGCCGCGCCGTACCGGTCGAGCGCGTCACCGAGGGTGGTGAAGTTGCCGAGCGACTTCGCCATCTTCTCGCCGCCCACCATCACCATGCCCGAGTGGATCCAGTGGGTGGCGAACGCGTGTCCCGGCGGCCTCGGCCTGCGCGCGCTCGTTCTCGTGATGCGGGAACACGAGGTCGTCACCGCCACCGTGGAGGTCGAAGCCCTCGCCGAGGATCGCGAGCGACATCGCGGAGCACTCGATGTGCCATCCCGGACGACCGCGGCCCCAGGGCGAATCCCAGTCGGGCTCCCCCGGTTTGGCCGCCTTCCACAACGCGAAGTCGACCGGGCTCCGCTTCTGCTCGTCGATCTCGACCCGCGCGCCCGCACCCTCGAGCAGGTCGTCGAGCCGACGCCCCGACAGCTCGCCGTACCCCGTGTACGAGGACACCGAGAAGTACACGCCCTCGCCCTCGATCACGTACGCGTGACCCGAGTCGACGAGCTCACGGATGAGGTCGACCATCGGCTCGATGAACTCCGTGGCGCGCGGCACGTCGTCGGGCCGGCGCACGTTGAGACGGTCGAGCTCGTCCCAGTAGGCCTGCTCGTACCGGTCCGCGAGCTCGCGTTCGCTGGTGCCCTCGGACGCGGCCCGGGCGATGATCTTGTCCTCGACGTTGGTGACGTTGCCCACGAACGTGACCACGTTGCCGCGCCACTCCAGGTACCGCCGGATCACGTCGTAGACCACCGCCGTGCGTCCGTGCCCGACGTGCGGCACGTCGTAGACGGTCGGGCCGCACACGTACATCGACACGAGTCCGGGCTCGCGCGTCGTCAGCTCGACGGCGCGTCTCGCCAGCGAGTCGTGGATGCGGACCATGCCGACGACGCTACCCGGACCCCTCCGGAACGCTCCGACGTTTCAGGCGCGTTCCAACGCGACCGCCCAGACCGCGATGCCCTCCGCTCTCCACTCCCGCTCTCGGCGACTCCGTCGCCGGGCCGCTCGGGCCCCGCTCCGGTCGACGCCGAGCTACCGCGTTCCAACAGCGCGACCGCCCAGACCGCGATGCCCTCCGCTCTCCCCACGAAGCCGAGGCCCTCGCCGCGCTTGGGGCGGACCGCGACGTGGATGCCGCGACCCATCGGCTCGCCCGCGACTGCGAGGGCGGCCGCGACGTTCGCGGCCATGGCCGCCGTGTGTGGTCCCAGCTTGGGGCGCTCGGCCGCGATCGCGACGTCGACGTTGCCGATCCACCACCCCTCGTGCGCGACGCGCGCCGCGACGTCGGCGAGCAGGCCGATCGAGGACGCGTCCAGCGTACGACGGGTCCGACGCCGGGAACAGCGTCCCCAGGTCGGGGAGACCGGTGGGGCCGAGCAACGCGTCGGCCACGGCGTGGGCGACGACGTCGGCATCGGAATGGCCGACGAGGGCGGGCGTGTCGGCGACGACGACGCCGCCGATGACGAGGGATCCGTCGGTTCCGAATGGGTGGACGTCGTACCCGAGCCCGACGCGGATCACGGGACCACCGACCGGCGCGCCAGCACCTCGGCGGCACGGTCCAGGTCGGCCGGCTCCGTGATCTTGAAGTTGTCGGTCGCACCGGCCACGACCACGACCCGACCGCCGGCGGCCTCGACGACCGCGGCGTCGTCGGTCGCCTCGGGCCCGGGCGCGTGGGCCGCCCGCAGCACGTCGGCGCGGAACGCCTGTGGCGTCTGCACGATCATCAGCTCGTCGCGTGGGATGGTGTCGACCACCGTGCCGGTCCGGTCGACGCGCTTCACGGTGTCGGCGACGGGCACCCCCGGCACCGCGCCGTCCGCACCCTCGCGCACCGCCGCCACCACCCGGTCGAAGATCGCGGACTCGGCGAGGGGGCGGGCGGCGTCGTGCACCACGACGATCCCGATCTCCTCGGGGAGCGCCGCGAGCCCGGCGCGCACCGACGCCGACCGGGAGGCGCCGCCGGGGACCGATCGCACACCCTCCACGCCCCACGCGCTGTCGGGAGGCACGACGAGCACCACGGTGTCGCACGTCGCACGCGCGCAGCGGCCACCGCGTGGTCCACGAGTCGCCGATCCCCGAGCGAGCGGAGCTGCTTCGGACCACCGAAGCGCTCACCGCGACCCGCGGCGACGACGACCGCTCCGACCAGCACGGCCCCATCATGCCCTGCCGATTCCCGAGCCGACCGGACGCTCGATGACGAAGCGCTCCGCCAGAACCCGAGACTCCGGCTCCCTCCGCCGCCGCGTTCGGCTCGGCCCGCGTTCAGCCGACCTCGGCGTCGACAGCGTCGGCGTCGTCCTTCGCGGTGCGGCGTCGATCCTCGGGACGGGCGAACACGATCCGCCCGGCGCTCGTGGGCACGATCGACGACACCACGAACGACATGGGACCGGCCTCGACGAGATCGACCCCGCCGTTGACGACGACCATCGACCCGTCCTCCAGGAACCCGACGCCCTGGCCCGGATGGCGGCCGGCGCGGGTCAGCGCCACGCGGATCGACTCACCCGCGAGCACACCCGGCACGAGGTCGGCGGCCAACCGGCGCGGGATGACGGTGAGGACACCCTGGACCTCCGCCACCCGCGCCAGATTGACGTCGTTGGTGAGCAGGCGAACTTGGAGCCGCCGCGGCGAGCGCGACGAGCTTCGCGTCGACCTCGGTCACCTCGGGGACCTCGTCGTCGACGATGTACACACGGTTCGGTGCGTCGCGCTGCAGGACGTCGAGCGTCTCGAGCCCGCGCCGCGCGCGCCGACCGCGCTCGTCACCGGCGTCGGCCATGCCCTGGAGCTCGTCGAGCACGAACCGGGGAACGAGGAGGTCGTCGCGGAACAGGCCGGAGCGGCACAACGGCAGCAGCTGCGTGTCCATCACCGCCGACGAGTCGACGAGGAAACCGTCCGCGTCGTCGTACGCGCGGGCGCGCACCAGCGGACGCGTCGAGAGCCCGATCATCGCGAAGAGCTCCTCGGTACGGTGCGACGCGATGCGATAGCCGAGGTACATGAAGAGCCACAGCGCGATCCCACCCGCCGGCAGGCCGATCGCCGGTTCGGTGAGGAGCGCGAGCGGCAACGCGATCGCGACGCCGAACACCCCGCCGAGTCCACCGCCGAGGATGCCGCACAGCAGCTGCGGGATGGGGACGCGCTCCGCCGACCGTTCGGCGACCCCGACCGCGCGTTCGAGCAGCCGGCCGAGCAACCCGCCGAGCAGATAGCCGCCGAGGCATCCGAGCATCCCGAAGCCGGCCGCGAGTTGGTCGGACACACCGAGGTCCTGGCCGATCATGAAGCCGATCGCGGTCACCAGGACCACGGTGAAGAGCCTGACGATCTCGACGAACACGACGATCCTCCGGCCCACACGGTGTGGACCCACGGGTACGCCGCAAGGATCGGCGGCGAGGCCGGTGGACTTGACCGTCCTCGTCGTCTCGGCGCCGGAGCGCCCGGTACGCCGAGGTTTACTTGGCTTTGGTGGCCTTCGTCGCCTTCGCGGGCTTCGCAACCGCCTTCGTGGCCTTCGTCGCGGCCTTCGCCGGGGCGGCCTTGGCGGTCTTCGCCGTGCTCTTGGCCGCGGGCTTCGCCACGGCCTTCCGCGGCTTCGACGGCGTGATCGGTGGTGGCGCCTTGGTGAGCGCACCGTCGTCGTCGAAGTCGATCGAGCTCCGCCGGCCCGTGGTGGGCGGCTTGCCGAGGACCTCGTCGAGCTTGTCCTCCGCGGTCTCCTCGTCGACCGCCAACGCGAACGTCAGCTCCGACACGAGGATCTGGCGGGCACGCGCCAGCATGCGCTTCTCGCCGGCCGAGAGGCCCTTGTCCTTCTCACGGATCGTGAGGTTCCGGACGACCTCGGCCACCTGGTAGATGTCGCCGCTCTTGAGCTTCTCGACGTGGTTCTTGAAGCGGCGGGACCAGTTCGTGGGCATGCGCGCTTCCTTCTTGCGCAGCACCGCGAACACCTCCTCGACCTCCTCGTCGTTGATGACGTCCCGGAGGCCGATCTCGTCGGCGTTGTCGGCCGGGACCTTCAGGGTGAGATCGCCGTACGCGAGGCGCAGGATCAGGTAGTCCTGCTTCTTGCCGAACGCCTCGACCTTCTCGCGCTTCTCGATGGTCGCGGCTCCGTGATGGGGATAGACGACCTTGTCACCGACGTCGAACGGCATGGGAAAGCAGAGCTCCTGCGCGACCGGGGAGAGAGAGCCCACCATGGTACCGGAGTTCGGCGGGCGGGCTCCCATCCCTGGGTAGTGTGCGGTCCGTGGCCGAACGGCGGGTGCTCGATTCGACGGAGCTGTTCGCATCCCTCCCCGAGGAGATGGTCGAGCAGCTCCGCAGCCAGGCCCGGATCCGGGAGCTGGCCAAGGGTGACCTGTTGTTCGGTCAGGGCGACGAGTCCTCCGACATGTACGTCGTGCAGGAGGGGCGGATCGCCATCTCCACCCGCTCGTCGGACGGTCGCGAGTCGATGGTCGCGGTGATGGAGAACGGCGGACTGTTCGGGGAGATGGGCCTGTTCGACGGCGGCCCGCGATCGGCCGAGGCCCGGGCGCTCACCGACACCGTGCTCGTGGAGGTCGCGTTCGACGACGTGCGGGCCGCGGTGCAGGAGCGCCCAGAGGTGCTGTGGGTCATCGTCCGACTCCTGGCGCAGCGCATCCGCGCCACCGACGAGGCCCTCGCCGACGCAGTCTTCCTCGACGTCCCGGCGCGGACCGCCAAGCGGCTGCTCGAGCTCGCCGGTGACGCCGACGAGTTCCAGCTCCCGATGACCCAGGAAGACCTCGCCGGACTGGTCGGCGCGTCGAGGGAGCGGGTCAACAAGGCGCTGGCGATGTTCGTCCGTCTCGACTGGATCGAGGCGACCGGCCGCAGCCGCTACCGGATCAAGGACCGCGACCAGCTCGAGCTGCGCGCGCATCCCTAGTCGGCCGCTCCGGCTCGGGTTCCCTCCTGCCGGAGCCGTCGACGGGCGTTCAGTCCACGCCGAGGAACTCCAGCGTCCGCGCCCAGGCGTCGGCCGCGTCGTCGGCGCGGTGCGCGGGCCGGTCGGGGTCGTGGACGAAGCCGTGCTCGGCACCCGCGTACACGACGACCTCGCAGTCGGGCCGGTCGGACCATGCCTCGCGGAGCGCCTCGATGTCGGCGGCGGGAGTGAAGGAGTCCGCGTCACCGAAGATCGCGAGCGTCGGACACACGGCTGCCGCCGACGCGAGCGGCTCGGCGAGTGCGTCGCCCCGCCACCCGTCGGGCACGCGGATCATCCCGTAGAACGCGACCGCACGGTCGAACCGGCCTGTCGCCGCCGCCTTCAGCGCGTACATCCCGCCCATGCAGAACCCGAGGACGGCCACGTCGGTGACGTCGTCCTGCACCACCAGGTGATCGGCGGCGCGTTCGAGGTCGCCGATCTGGAGCTCGTCCTCCATCGCGCCGACCATCTGCATCCGCGCCGCGGGATCGGCGCCGGTGACGTCGAATCGTGCGAACGGCTCCGGGGCGCACACTGCGATCCCGTGCGTCGCGAGCCTCCGGCACATGTCCTCGAACAGCGGGCGGATCCCCATGATGTCGGGGTGGACCACCAGCCCCCGCCGGGGCATGCCCGCGGGCCGCGCGTGGATCGCCGGGACGGCATCCCCGTCGGCACCGCGCAGCTCGATCGTGGTGACCTCGACGTCGTCGAACCGGCCTTCGCGCAACGCTGCCATGGCCGGGAAAAATAGCGGTCGGGCCTGGTAGACCCGCGCCATGAGCTACGCGCAGCGGGCCGAGGCCACCGACTGTGGTGCGCAGTACGAGCGGCTGCGCCAGGAGCTGGTCTCGATCGTGCGCGCCGCGACGCCCTCGGAGCTGCTGCCGGGCCGTGCCCGCCAGCCCGGCGTGGCGCGTCCGCGACGTCCTCGCCCACGTTGCCGGGCTCACCCAGGATCTCAACGGCGGCGACCTCGGTCCCGCGGATCCCTCGGCGTGGACCGCCCGGCAGGTCGAGCGGTTCCGCGACGGGACGCATCGACGACGTGATCGCGGCGTGGGACCGCGAGGCACCGGCCTTCGAGGACGGGCTCCGTCTGTTCGGCTACCAGGTCGGGAACCACTTCGTCGGTGACCTGTTCGTCCACCTGACCGATGTCCAGGTCGCGCTCGGCCGGCCCGTCGACCGCGCCGGCACCGCGATGTGGATCGCGCTCGACTGGTACCTCGACGCGCTCGGCGAGAGCCTCGTCGACGCGCACGTGGGCGCGCTCGCGGTCGAGACCGGGCCGGAGACTCGGGTCGTCGGGCCGGGCGACGTCGCCGCGAGCGTCACGGTCGAGCCGTTCGAGATGCTGCGCGCCTGCGCGGGCCGGCGCACCCTCGCGGCCATCGCCGCCTACGACTGGTCGGGCGACGTCGACGCGTTCGCGGCCGCGCCTCAGTCGGTACGAGACGCCCGACGCCGACGTCGGCGTCTGACCGCGCCGGACCTCGGACGCGACCGCTCAGACGTACCGTTCGAGGATCGACGACTCGGCGAGTCGGGCGAGGCCGTCCTTGATCGCCCGGGCACGCGACTCGCCCACCCCCTCGACCTCGACGAGGTCGGGGACGCTCGCGCGCAGGATCTTCTGCAGGTGCCCGAAGCGCGCCACCACGTTGTCGGCGACCGGCTCGGGCAGCCGCGGGATCTTGTGGAGCAGCCGGTAGCCGCGCGCCTGCACCGCGGTGT
This sequence comes from uncultured Acidimicrobiia bacterium, assembly GCA_963756815.1. Classification (GTDB taxonomy): domain Bacteria; phylum Actinomycetota; class Acidimicrobiia; order IMCC26256; family JAENVU01; genus JAENVU01. The sequence goes on along the minus strand of CAVWPR010000046.1, from coordinate 172,941 downwards.
CGAGCCCGGTGTCGCGCGGCAGGTGCAGCACGTCGGCGACCTCACGGACGTCGAGCAGGCTCTCCGTGTCGAGGTCGGCGAGCACCCCGAGCGCAGCGGTCGCGTCCGAGCCGTTCCCGCCGACCACGTAGTCCTTGGCGAAGAGCCGTCGATCGTCCTCGACGCCCCCCATGAGCTCCTCGAGCTGGAGCAGGATCAGCCGGCCGTCCTGGCCGAGCTCGATCACGTACTCCTCGATCTCCTCGGCGATCCGACGCACCATCTCGGCCCGTTGCAATGCGACCGCGATGTCGCGCACCGTGACGAGATCCTCGATCTCGAGTGCCGACAGCGAGTTGCTGACCGCGTCGAGCCGGGTCTTGTAGCGCTCGAGGATCTGCAGCGCCTGGTCGGCCCGGGTGAGCACCCGTGCCACCGGCTCGAGCGTGCGCTTCTGACCCTTCCGGTGGACGGCGACGAGCGAGAGCTCCTCGGAGACCGTGAGCACCGGGGCGTCGATCTGCTTGGCCACCCGCTCGGCCGTGCGGTGGCGGGTCCCCGTCTCGCTGGTCGGGATCTCGGGATCCGGGACCAGGTGGACGTTGGCCCGCGCGATCCGGGTGCAGTCGGCCGACAGGATCATGGCGCCGTCCATCTTCGCCAGCTCCGACAGGCGTTGGGGCGTGAACTCGGCGTCGAGGAGGAAGCCGCCCGAGCACAGCGAGAGCACGTCGGGGCCGTCGCCGATCACGATCAGCGCGCCCATCTTCGCCTGCAGGATGCGGTCGAGACCCTCCCGCAGCGGCCGGCCCGGCGCGACGAGCCGGAGGGCGGAGAGCATCGCTTCCGATCGAGCTGCTGGCGGCACTGGAATGTCCTCGGGTTGCGGTCGCCGGGCGAACCACTTCGCTCGACGGGCCGATGTGTCCGTGGAAGCCGCCGTGACGATACCAGCGGCCCCGCCGATCTCCACCGGGTGGAACGGGACCGTATCGGCCGAACCCGAGGGATCCCTGAGCGGGTCGCGAACCTGCGCAACCGCCGCGAATCGCCGCGGCGCGGCGATGCTCACCGGACCTCGAGCGTCGTCAGCACGTCGCCGATGTGCTCGGCGCGCACCAGGCGGATGCCGGGCACGTCGGGGGTCGAGGCCGGGACGATCGCGACCCGGAAGCCGAGCCGGGCCGCCTCGCCGAGTCGGCGCGTGATCTGGGGCGCCTGCCGCAACTCGCCGCCGAGACCGACCTCGCCGACCGCGACGAGACCTTCGGGGACCGGCGTGCCCGACAGCGCGCTCGCGACCGCAACCGTGACCGCCACGTCCGAGCCCGCCTCCTGCACCCGGAAGCCGCCGGCGACGCTCGCGTAGACGTCGAAGCCACCGACGGCGCAGTCGGCGCGCGCGGCGAGCACCGCCAGCAGCATCTCGAGGCGAGCCGCGTCCAGCCCGCGCGCCGAGCGGCGCGGCGCCGGTGCACGGGTCTCGGACACCAGCGCCTGCACCTCGACGAGGAGCGGGCGGACGCCTTCCATCGTCGCGGTCACGACGGAGCCGGGGAGGCCCGGCCGACGGTCGGCCAGGAACATCGCGGACGGGTCGAGCACCTCGGTCATGCCGGCCTCGGCCATCTCGAAGACGCCGAGCTCGTTGGTGGTGCCGTAGCGGTGCTTCAGCGCGTGCAGCATCCGGAGCGCGTGGTGACGATCGCCCTCGAACGCGAGCACGGTGTCGACCACGTGCTCGAGGGCACGCGGCCCGGCGAGCGAGCCGTCCTTGGTGACGTGGCCGACGAGCACCGTCGCCATCGCCCGCTCCTTCGCGAGACGGACGATGCGGTGCGCGCCCTCGCGCACCTGCGCGACGGAACCGGGCGCGGACGCGATCTCGGGGTCGAACACGGTCTGGATCGAGTCGACCGCGAGGACGTCGGGTGCGATCTCCCGGACGCGCTCCGCGATCGCGGGCAGCGAGGTCTCCGCGACGACGAGCAGCGACGGCGCGAGCGCCTGCAGCCGTCCGGCGCGGAGCCGGACCTGTTCCACCGACTCCTCCGCGCACACGAGCAGGCACCGCGTACCGGCGGCGGCCATGCGTCCCATCGCCTGGAGCAGCAATGTGCTCTTGCCGATGCCGGGCTCGCCGCCGAGCAGCGTGACCGAGCCCGCCACCAGCCCGCCGCCCAGCACGCGGTCCAGCTCGGGGACGCCCGTGGGCCGCCCCGCCGCCGCGATCGGGTCGACCTCGGCGAGGGGCATCACCACTCCGGCCCCGGCCGTGGACGCGCCGTCGGCGGTGACGACCGCGCGCTCCTCCACGAGCGTCGACCACGCACCGCACTCGGCGCACCGCCCGAGCCATTTCGGTGCCTGGGCGTCGCACTCCGTGCAGCGGTAGACCGGGCGCTGACGAACACCTGTTCGAGACATGGCGGACAAGCTATCCGGTCGGTGCGACCACGCCCGCGGATGGGGAGGGGCCGATCGCAGCGGTCGGTAGGGTCCCCGCCCGTGCCGCCGCTCGTCGTCGGGTTCGATCTCGACATGACCCTCATCGACTCGCGCCCGGGCGTGATCGCCACGTTCGACGCGCTCAACGCGGCGCTCGGCACGACGATCGACGGCCGGGACATCGCCAACCGGCTCGGGCCCACCCTCGAGTCCGAGATGGCCGCGTACTTCCCCGCGGACGTCGTCGACGAGGTGTGCGACCGGTACCGCGCGATCTACGCCGAGCTCGGGCCGCCGGGCTCGTCGCTCCTGCCCGGGGCGGCCGAGTCGTTCGCCGCGGTCCGCCGACGCGATGGCGTGACCCTCGTGATCACCGCCAAGTTCGAGCCGAACGCGCACCGCTGTCTCGACCAGGTCGGCCTCGTCGCCGACCAAGTGGTCGGCTGGCGCCACGGACCGGAGAAGGCCGAGACGCTGCGTGCGCACGGCGCGCACGTCTACGTCGGTGACACCCTGCCCGACGTCCACGCAGCGCGCTCCGCGGGCGCGCGGGCCGTCGGCGTCGCCACCGGACCCGTGGCCGCCGACGAGCTCCGGGCGGCCGGCGCCGACGTCGTCCTGGACTCTCTGGCGGAGTTCCCCGCCTGGCTCGCGACGATCGGGTGATCGGACGGACCGCTCAGGGCGTGGCCGCGTCGGCCACGAGCGCGGCGGCGTACCCCGTCAGCGTGTTGTTGTCGACGTAGATGTGCTGGCTCCCGGCGAGCAGGTCCCGCAGGCACCGTTGGATGATCCCGGGACGGAGCCCCGCCGACCCGGACCAGTGGTAGGCGAAGCGCGCCGCGTCGGTCGCGACGCGCGTGGCGTGGGTCGCCGCCGCCCGCACGCGCGGTTGGAGGATCGGACCCGGAGCATCCTCGCCCCGAGCCTCGGCGTCGGCCTCGGCGATGGTCTCGTACACGAACGCACGGGCGGCGCGCAGCGCACAGTCATGCTGGGCGAGCTCGTACTGGAAGAGCTGCTCGGTGCCGATCGTGGCGAAGCCCGCCATGCGCACCCGCGTGCTCGCGAGCGTCGTGATCTCGTCGAGCGCCCGGCGGCCGACGCCGAGCGCGAATCCGGCGTGACCCGACGCGGTGATCGAGAACAGGCCGATCCGGAACGCAGGACCTCCACGCACCTGGGTGTGCTCGAGCAGTGAGTAGGTGTAGGACTCGGGCACGAACACGTCGTCGACGACGTAGTCGTACGAGCCGGTCGCCGTGAGCCCGATCACGTCCCAGTTGCCGCGGAAGTCGATGTCGTCCCGTGGGATCAGCACCACGCGCATCGCGGGCAGGCCGCTCTCGGTCGTACGCGGTGCGCCGTCGTCGTCGACCTCGACGGTTCCCGCCCCGATGAACGAGGCGTGCGCACAGCCGGACCCGAACTGGTAGCGCCCGCTCACGCGATAGCCGCCCTCGACTCGTCGCGCCGTCCCCACCGGCCCGAGCATCCCCGCGTGGATGCCCATCTCGCCGGTCGCGAACATGGCCCGCGCCGCGTCCTCGCCGGTGTAGATCGCGGCGAAGCACGACGACGTGATGTTCGCCATCGCCGACCAGCCGGTGGAGCCGTCGGCGTGGGCCAGCGCCTCGAAGACCGCGAGCGCGGTGGCGACGTCGATCTCGAGCCCGCCGAGCTCCTTCGGGACCATCGCCCAGAAGAGCTCCGCGTCCGCGAGGGCGCGCACCGCAACCGGCGTGGTCGTGGTGGCGATCTCGCCGGCGTCGGCCTCGGCCTCGATGACGGGCGCGACCGAACGCGCGCGGTCGACGATCTCGTTGTCGATGAGTGCGGTCACGGCCCGGAGCGTACCGACCGGCGCGCCCGGCGTCGGCGGGCTCGCGCCTCGCCGAGCACGAGCACGGTGACGGCGAGGATCGCCACTGCCACACCGAGCACCACGAGGACGAGCCGCCCGACGGCGGTGTCGTCGGCGGACGCCACGAGGACCACGCGCCGGCCCGGTGTCGCCGAGACCACTCGGGTGGTGCCGTCGGGGAGTTGCGCCGCTGCGCGCACGCGCAGGCCGGTCCGCGCTGCGGCGGCGACGCTCGCCTCGACGCCGGCCACGTCGACCCGCTCGTTGCCGAGATTCGCCACGAGCTGCTGGTCGTCGGCCACACCGAGGTCCAATCGACGCAGGTCGACCTTGCCGTGCACCGACCAGCTCGTGGAGAACGTCGAGGCGTCGCGCGACGCTCCGAACCCCCGGAGCGGACCCTTGGAGCCGTTGAGCTCGCGCACGATCGGGGCGACCTGCTCCGGTCGTGTGAAGGGCTTGGTCACCGTGAGCGTCGCGCCGCCGTTCGGCGTTCTCCGCCACGGGGTCACGGTCCAGCCGGCGGCGGTCAGGTCGTCGAGCCGGACCCGGTCCGCGAGCTTGCCGCCCCCGACCTCGGCGGCCCGCACCGCGGCTGCGTCGAGGCCGACCCGCACGGCCACCGCGCCCGAGCCGTCGGAGTCCATCCGCACGGTGACCGTCGCGGTGGCGGTGCACGCCGTGAGCACGACCAGCAGCGCGAGCGCGAACACCGGACGAACGAGGACGCGCACCGCCGCACGCTATGCGCCGAGCGCGGAACGACCCCCGCACCAGGGTGCGGGGGTCGTTCGTCGGTCGTGCGGAGCGGTTACCCCTCGGTCGAGCCTGCGAGCTCCATCGGCGGCGGCTCGAGACCCTCGATCGCACGGAAGACGATCTCGTCGCCCTCGGCGTCGACGATGATCGTCTCGCCCGCGTGGAACTCCTTCCACAGGATCTTCTCCGAGAGCGAGTCCTCGACGTGACGCTGGATGGCACGGCGCAGCGGCCGGGCGCCCAGGGTCGGGTCGTAGCCCTTCAGCGCGAGCAGGTCCTTGGCCGCATCGGTGAGCTCGAGGCCGAGGCCCTGACTCTGCAGCTGGGTCTGCACCCGCTTGATGAGCAGGTCGACGATGTCGTGGATGTTCTCGCGGGTCAGCTCGGCGAAGACGATGACGTCGTCGATGCGGTTGAGGAACTCGGGGCGGAAGTGCCGCTTGAGCTCCTCGGTCACCTTCGACTTCATCTTCTCGTACGAGAGCGCCTCGTCGGCCTTGGCGAAGCCGACGTTGGCCCGCCGGAGATCGGCGGTCCCGAGGTTCGAGGTCATGATGATGACCGTGTTCTTGAAGTCGACCGTGCGACCCTGCGAGTCGGTCAGGCGACCGTCCTCCAGGATCTGCAGCAGCGCGTTGAACACGTCCGGGTGCGCCTTCTCGATCTCGTCGAAGAGCACGACGGAGAACGGCTTGCGGCGCACGGCCTCGGTGAGCTGGCCACCTTCGTCGTAGCCGACGTAGCCCGGGGGCGAGCCGACCAGCCGCGACACCGTGTGCTTCTCCATGTACTCCGACATGTCGAGCGAGATCAGCGCGTTCTCGTCACCGAAGAGGAACTCCGCGAGGTTGCGCGCCAGCTCGGTCTTGCCGACGCCGGACGGCCCGAGGAAGATGAACGACCCGCTCGGACGCTTGGGGTCCTTGAGCCCGGCACGCGTGCGTCGGATCGCCTGGCTCACGGCCACGACGGCTGCGTCCTGTCCGACGTAGCGCTTGTGGAGCTCGTCCTCCATGCGGAGGAGCTTCGCGGTCTCCTCCTCCGTGAGCTTGTAGACCGGGATGCCGGTCCAGAGCGCCAGCACCTCGGCGATGGACTCCTCGTTGACCTCGTTGAAGAGGTCGACGCCCTCCGCCTTCCACTCCTGCTCCTTGGCGGAGCGCTGCTCGAGGAGCTCCTTCTCGCGGTCGCGGAGGGACGCGGCGCGCTCGAACTGCTGACCCTCGATCGCCGCTTCCTTCTCCTTGCGGACCTTCGAGATCTCGTCCTCGAGCTCGCGGTAGTCGGGCGGCGCCTGCATCCGACGGATGCGCAGGCGCGAGCCCGCCTCGTCGATGAGGTCGATCGCCTTGTCGGGGAGGTGCCGGTCCGAGATGTAGCGGTCGGCGAGGTTCGCCGCCGCGACGAGCGCCTGGTCGGTGATCGTCACGCGGTGGTGGCTCTCGTACCGGTCCCGCAGGCCCTTCAGGATCTCGATCGTGTGCGCGACCGTCGGCTCCTCGACCTTGATCGGCTGGAACCGACGCTCGAGCGCCGCGTCCTTCTCGAGGTGCTTGCGGTACTCGTCGAGCGTGGTGGCACCGATGGTCTGGAGCTCACCGCGGGCGAGCATCGGCTTGAGGATGCTCGCCGCGTCGATCGCACCCTCGGCGGCACCGGCACCGACGAGCGTGTGCAGCTCGTCGATGAACAGGATGATGTCGCCGCGGGTCTTGATCTCCTTCAGCACCTTCTTCAGGCGCTCCTCGAAGTCACCGCGGTAGCGGGAACCGGCGACGAGCGCGCCGAGGTCGAGCGTGTAGAGCTGCTTCTCGTGCAGCGTCTCCGGCACGGTGCCCTCGACGATGTCGGCCGCGAGACCCTCGACGATCGCGGTCTTGCCGACGCCGGGCTCGCCGATGAGCACCGGGTTGTTCTTGGTGCGGCGGGACAGCACCTGCATGACCCGCTCGATCTCCTTCTCGCGCCCGATGACCGGGTCGAGCTTCTTCTCGCGCGCGAGCTGCGTGAGATTTCGTCCGAACTGGTCGAGCACCAGCGAACCCGACGGGCCGCCGCTCTCGCCGGCCGACGCGCCGGCACCGGCCGGTGCGCCCTCCTTGCCGCCCGAGTACCCCGACAGCAGCTGGATGACCTGCTGGCGCACACGGCTCAGGTCGGCGCCGAGCTTCACGAGCACCTGCGCGGCGACACCCTCGCCCTCGCGGATGAGTCCGAGGAGGATGTGCTCGGTCCCGATGTAGTTGTGGCCGAGCTGGAGCGCCTCGCGCAGCGAGAGCTCGAGGACCTTCTTCGCGCGGGGCGTGAACGGGATGTGCCCGGACGGCGCGGAGCCACCGTGGCCGATGATCTCCTCGACCTGGGCGCGCACCGCCTCGAGCGAGATGCCGAGGGACTCGAGCGCCTTCGCCGCGACGCCCTCACCCTCGTGGATGAGACCGAGCAGGATGTGCTCGGTCCCGATGTAGTTGTGGTTCAGCAGGCGCGCCTCTTCCTGCGCCAGGACCACCACTCGCCGGGCCCGGTCGGTGAAGCGTTCGAACACGTGGCATCCGCCTCTCGTCGATGGAGCCGTCCGCAGTCGCCGCGCCCTCGTGGCGCTGCATCCGACACTCGTCGACACTCTATCGGTCGGGGGCGTTTTCGACCCCGACGCGTTGACATGACACATCGACCCGTCACGACGACGGCTGAAGCGCCGGAACGACCACCCAGGGTGGCCGAGACCGGCGGTCGCGCCCGCCGCGACCGTCGGAAACAGGACGTCTCCCCCTCAGCACTTCCGGCTTGGTCTTTGTTCCCGGCACGCCGTACCCTGCGCCGCATGTCCCCGCTCGACGCCCTCGGCTTCGCGCCGATGGCGCCCGACATGGAGCGGGTGGAGGTGGCCCTCCGGGCCTCGGTGCGAGCCGAGGACCCGTTCCTCTCCGACGTCGCCGGGCACCTCATCGCCGCCGGCGGCAAGCGGCTCCGGCCCGCCCTCGCGATCGGCGCCGCCTACTCCGCCAAGGGCCTCGGCCCGGTCTCGGACGACGCGGTCACGGGAGGGGTCGCCGTGGAGCTCGTGCACCTCGGCTCCCTGTACCACGACGACGTCATCGACGAGGCCGAGACCCGGCGGGGCGTGCCGAGCGTGAACGCGCGCTGGTCGAACATCGTCGCCATCCTCGCCGGCGACTACCTGCTCGCCCGCGCGTCGGCGCTGGCCGCATCCCTCGGTGCCGACGTCGCCGCGCTCCTCGCCTCGACCATCGGCGAGCTGTGCCGCGGCCAGGTGCTCGAGCTCCAGCACCTCTTCGACGCCGACCGCTCGGTCGAGGCCTACACCGACGCGATCTCGGGCAAGACCGCCGCGCTGTTCGCGACCGCCTGCCGCGTCGGCGGCATGGTCTCGGCGGTCGACGACCCCACCCTCGAGGCCCTCACGACCTTCGGGTTCCACCTCGGGATGTGCTTCCAGATCGTCGACGACGTGCTCGACGTGACCGCGAGCGAGGACGTCCTCGGCAAGCCCGCCGGCAACGACATCCTCGAAGGCGTGTACACGCTGCCGGTGATCCACGCCCTGGGCACCTCGCCGGAGCTGCGCGAGCTGCTCACCCGCAAGGTCGGTCGGGAGGCACTCCCGCGCGCGCGCGAGCTCGTCACTGCGGGAGACGCCGTGCCGCAGGCCATCGACGCGGCACGAGGGCACGCGGCGAGCGCGAGCGACGTGCTGCGATCCACTTCGGCGCTCGACGCCGACGTCGTCGCGGGACTCACCCGCCTCGTCGACACCCTGGTCACCCGCGAGTTCTGACCAACCCGCACGAACTCGCGCCGCGTGCGCATCCTCTCGGGTGCGTTCCGCGCGTCGGTTCGAGCCCGTCCCCGGAACAGTCCGCCCCGGCGAGAGGTTGCAACTCCCCATGGCACTCGAAGGCACCTACGAACCCAGCCCCTGGCCGCCGATCGCGGAGCAGGTCGCGTTGTACGAATCCTCGCACGGGACCGAGGGCACCGAGCTCGAGGGCAAGCCGTGCGTGATCCTCTGGACGCGCGGCCGACACAGCGGCACCGTGCGCAAGTCCCCGCTGATGCGGGTCACGGACGACGCGGGCAGCTACGCGGTGGTCGCGTCGATGGGCGGCGCACCGAAGCACCCGGTCTGGTACCTGAACCTCCTCGCCGATCCCGACGTCTCGCTCCAGGACGGTCCGCAGCTGAAGGACTACCGGGCACGTGTCGTCGAGGGTGACGAGAAGGCCGAGTGGTGGAAGCGCGCGACCGAGGTGTGGCCGGCGTACGACGAGTACCAGACCAAGACGGACCGAGCGATCCCGCTGGTGGTGCTCGAACCCCGCTGAGCGCGACGCTTCGGCGTCTCCGCTCGGACACCATGACGGCGTGGTCGTCGGGACGCTCCGACGCGGCTCGCTCCGCGAGCTCCGGCTCGACCTGTGATCAGCGCACATCGAGTTGGGCCACGAGCGTCTTCGGCGCGACGACGCGGAACGCGTCCTCGAGGATCGCGCGCAGCTCGTCGTTCGTCACCTTCCGGCCGAGGCGCACGCCGATCCAGCCCCGGCCGCCCACGTAGGGCGGGCGGAAGAACACGTCGGGCTCCTCGTCGATCATCTGCTCCTGCACGCCCGGGCGGCGCCGCGCACCAGATGCCGAGGATGCCGTCGCCGTGGTGGTCGTCCACGAACATCGCGATCGTCTTCTTGTCGCGCACGAACCACGCCGGCGATCCGTGGCTCGGTCGCTCCGTCACCTCGGGCAGCGACGCGCACACCTTCCGCACCCGGGCGAGCTCGCGGTCGTGGGCGCCGGCCATGCGCCGACGCTACCGGTGCGGCCGATGGCGGCCGTCGGCGGGCTCACGGCCGTAGGTTGGCCGACCGGCGACCGCCGGTCGAGGAGGGGCACCGTGACCACGCTCCCGGGACCCCACGGCGTGCAGGCGCTGCGGGCGACGAAGCACCTCGCTCGACCAGCCCGGTCGACGCCATCGAGTCCCTCGCTGCGACGCTACGGCCGCACGTTCGCGGTGCACCTCGGACCGACGGCGATCGTCATCGTCGGCGACCGCGAGCTGGTGAAGGTGGTGCTCACGGGACCGCAGGAGCGCTACCGGTGGGGTCCGGTGTTCAAGCTGCCCCTCGGTGTGTTCGTCGGCCCGACCTCGATGCTCGTGAGCGACGGTGAGGAGCACGCCCGGCGCCGGTCCCTCGTGCAGCCCGCGTTCGCGCTGCGCAAGCTCCAGGCCTGGCGGACGCTGATCGTCGGTGAGCTCGACCGCATGATCGACGACCTCCCCGTCGGTGAGCGGTTCGACCTCGCGCCCCGCGTACAGGCCACCGTCCGCCGGATCGTGGTGCGCGTCCTGTTCGGCGACGAGCTCGCGGCCGGGGCCGACGACATCGGCGACCGGCTCGGACCGGCGAGCGCGTACATCAATCGGCCGATGCTCGCGGCAGTTCCCCCATCCGCTGCCCTGGGGCGCGCGCGAACGGCGCGCGCGCGTCACGACGCGCCTTCGACGCACGCCTCGACGAGGAGATCGCGCGCCGGCGGTCCGCGGCGCGGAGCCTCGACGAACGTTCCGACGTGCTCGACACCCTCCTCGCGACCGACGGCCTCACCGAGCAGGAGCTCCGGGACCAGGTCGTGTCGCTCATCGGCGCCGGCTTCGACACCACCACCGCCACTGCGAGCTGGCTGGTGATGCGAGCCGCCACCGACGCGCCCGTCTGGAGCCGCCTGCGCGCCGAGGCCGACGACGCCGGGCCCGACGACGCCCGCCCGTGGGCCGACGCCGTGGTCCACGAGTCGCTGCGGATCCACCCGGCCGGCGCCTACTCGCCGCGCCTGGTCGCGGAGTCGTTCGAGCTCGGTCCGTACCGGGTCGCCAAGCGCAGCCTCATCGCCTGGTCCCCGCTGCTCACCGGGCGCGACCCGGCCTCGTGGCCCGACCCGATGCGATTCGACCCTGCCCGCCATCTCGATCGCGACGAGCCCGAGTACGCGTGGGTGCCGTTCGGCGCAGGTTCGCGGAGCTGCCTCGGATTCGGACTCGCCCGCACCAATCTCACGCTGCTCGCGTCGCGCCTCGCCCAGCGCGTCGACCTCGAGGCGGGCTGGTCCGCGATCCCGGCCCCGGTCGGGATGATCACCAGCCACCCCGAGGGTGGCGTGCCGGTGACGGTGACGAGCCGTCGGTGACCGGCCCGCGGCGAGCCGGTCAGGCGCCGAGCGTCGTGAGGCCGCCGAGGCACGCGAACCCGAGGACGAACAGCAGTCCGACCGCCTCGTGGCCGTCGTCGAACGCGGTCGGCAGCATCACCGACGCGATCATCGTCAGGATCGTGCCCGCGGCGAAGGCGTTGATCGCGCCGAGCACGTCACCCGACGCGTCGCCGAGCAGCAACCGACCGATCATCGCCGCCACCGCGCCCGCGAGCGCGATGCCCACCCACATCGCGATGATCCGGCCCGGCGACCACCCGGCCCGCCGGAAGCCCGGCGTCGACGCCATGCCCTCCGGCAGGTTCGAGGCCAGGACCGCGCCGAGCATCGCGCCGCTCACCGTCGACCCACCGATCAGCGAGATGGCGATGGCCACCGATTCGGGAATCCCGTCGAGGAGCGCGCCGAGCGCGATGCCGACAGCGCCGTGCTCGCCGGGCGGTGCGTGCCGGGCGACCAGCCGATCGGCCACGTAGAAGGAGATGGCCCCGGCCGCGAGCGCCAGACCGGTGACCGCGCGTCCCGCCTCGTGGTACGCCGGGACGCACAGCTCGAACGCCGCCGCCGCGACCAGCGTGCCGGCACCGAACCCGGCGACGAAGCCGAGCGTCCGTCGTGGCACGTTCCACCGCAGGGCGATCCACGCCCCGAGGAGCAGCGACGCCTGGCCGAGGAACGCCCAGAGGCCCGCTTCGATCACACGGTCAACCTAGGCGCGGCGATGCGGGAGCCGAACGGACGCGATCAGGCCGACTCCGCCTGCTCGTCGAGCGCGCCGTCGGCCGCGTCGACGTCGGCCAGGAACCGGAGCACCGCCTCGTTGAACCCGTTGGGTGCCTCCGCCATCAGGCCGTGCGCGGCGCCCGAGATGACCTCGAGGCGCGCGTGCGGGATCAGCTCGGCGAGCTCCTCGGCGTCGCCGACCGGCGTCAGCGCGTCCTGCGATCCGGTGATGACGAGCACCGGCACACGGATCGACGACAGCTCGTTGCGCAGCTCGTCCGGCGCGTCGAGGATCGCGCGGATCTGCGCGACGAACGTGCCCGGTGCCTGCTGCAGCACGACCCGGGCGATGAGGTTGAGCCAGATCCCGAAGCGGCGCCGGAGGCGCGGCCCGACGAGCCATTGCAACGACTCGTCGCCGAGGGCGGACATCCCACCGGAGTCGACCGCCTCGGCCCACTCCTCGAACAGCTCGCGGCGCCACTCGTGGTGGCGACACGCCGTGCACGCGAGCACGAGTGACCGGGTGCGGTCCGGGTGGAGCACCCCCACGATCTGGGCGATGACACCGCCCATCGACGCCCCCATGACGTGAGCCCGGTCGATGCGCTCCTGGTCGAGCACCGCCACGACGTCGAGGGCCATGCGTTCGAGCGAGTACGGCTCGGGTGCGGGACCGGTCCGGCCGACGCCCCGGTTGTCGATCGTGATGCAGCGGAACTGCCGCCCCATGGCCAGGCGCTGGAGCGCCCAGCCGCGCGAGTCGGTGCCCAGGCCCTGGATCATCACGAGCGGCGTGCCGTCCTTGCGCCCGAAGACGTCGTAGTGGATGGTCATGCCGTCGTCGACGACGACCTCGGACACCGGACCTCCAGCACGGACGAGAGCGGGTTGCTCGCGATCGCGAACACCGAGGCTACCCAGGCGCGACCACCGCCAGTGGTGACGCCGCGCCCGCGACCGTCAGTGTCCGGTCAGACCAGGTCGAGGACCGCCTCGCGCACCGCCTCGGCGAGCTCCGCGGTCGAGAGCGGATCGCGATCGCCGATCGCACCGACCTGGAAGGGCTCGCCGAAGTGCACCCGCCAGGGCGTGAGCGGGAGCCCGAGCGGGCCGCCCGGCCGCACGCGCACCGGGACGACCGGATAGCCGAGCGCGGCGACGAGGATCTCGGTCGGCGGCACGCCGCCACCGGTGCGGCGCCACGTGACACCGAGCGGCAGCGCCGCCAGGTGTCCGGCGCGCAGCAACGCACCGAGGTCGTCCGGGTACGCGCCGACGCTCCCGAGCTTGCGGAGCAGGTCGCTCACGACCGGCAGCTCGATGGTCCCGACGATGCGCAGGCGGCGGCCGCACTCCTGTCGCACCGCGACCGAGAGGGCGGTCGGCTCGAGCACGCCCAGGCCCCGGTTGGTCACGATCAGGGCCGGGCCGGCCGACGGGACGTGCTCGGCCCCGGTGACGCGCACCGCGATCGTGCGGGAGAACACCGGTGCCACGAGGTCCTGGAGCTGCGGATCGGCGCCGAACGGGTCGATGACGTAGCGGCCGTTGATCCGACGGCGGATGACGTCGACGACGTTCGCCGGCTGCGTGCGGTCCGGGTCACCGCCGAACGCGGCGAGCGTCGCCACCTCAGCCACGCGCCACCTCCGTCAGTGACGGGGACGGCCGCAGCGGCGTCACCGTCGCCCATTCGTACAGCTCGGTGCAGACGTCGTGGGTCGACCGGAGCTCGCCCAGCGCGAGCACCGACTCGGCGCGGGATCCGTCGGCCGCGCTCCCCCTCGTCAGGAGCTCGATGACGTGCGGCGGCGCGGGCGCGCCGGCCAGCTCCACGGCCTGCGCGGCGAGGGACCACATCGGGCCGGCGATGGGCACCGGAACGCGCCCGCCGAGCCGCACCGCCTGCCAGACGCTGGCGGCGCCGGGTCCGACCACGTTCAGCGGCCCGTCGTGCTCGACGAACAGGCCCGCCACCATCGAGCGCGCCGCGTCGTCCGCGTGCAGCAGCTGGAACACCGGGTCGGCGAGGGCGGGAACGGGCACGGCGGGGAGCCGCAGCACGCGCCCGAGCGGGCTCGGCATGTGCGACCCGGCGATGGTCGCCATCCGCAGCGCGCTGACCGGCAGGTCGTGACGCCGGCCGAGATCGACCGCGAGGGCCTCGACCGCGAGGAGGCTCCGGCCGAACGGGGTCGTCGGTGCGACCGGCGCGTCCTCGTCGGGAACGCCGGGGCGGCCGCGCCCACGCCCGTACACGGCCACGCCGCTCCGCAGGACGACGCGGGCGAGCCGTCCGGCACGCGCCGCGCCACCGAGCGCGGCGACCGCCGCCGCCTGCGTGTACCGCGCCGCCATCTTCGAGGGCAGACGCGATCCGGGCTCGTAGATCCCGAAGTGCGCGACGGCGTCGGGCGCGACCTCGGCCGCGAATGCCGCGAGCTTGTCGCGGTCACGCGGGTCGATCCGGCGGAACTCGCTGCGACGGAGGCGGCGGCGCGGCGGGACGAAGTCGACGCCGACGATCTCGTCGACGTCGCGCCGCTCCTCGAGCAGCTGGGCGACGCGCGTTCCGATCTCGCCACCCATTCCCGTGATCAGAACGCGCATGCACCGCCTCCGGGCCGGCCGTCCAGTATGGCCGCTGCCATTGCTCGTCCGCTCCACCGCACCCGTCGCGGCGCTCGCCCGCACCGTCGCAGCGGACGAGCCGTCACGTCGGTGGTTGCGCTCGAAGATGATGCGCAGTCCGTGCAGCGTGAGCCACGGCTCGTGGTGCTGGATCGTGCGGGAGAACGGCATCAGCAGCTCGGCGAGCCCGCCGGTCGCGACGACGGTGCACTCGCCGATCTCCGCCACGAAGCGGTCGACGATCGCGTCGATCTGGCCGCTGAAGCCGTAGATGACCCCCGACTGGATCGACTCCACCGTCGACTTGCCGATGACGTTGCGCGGCGGGACCAGCTCGACGCGCCGCAACGCCGCGGCGCGACCGAAGAGCGCGTCCATCGAGATCTCGACACCGGGGAAGATCGCGCCGCCGAGGTACTCGCCCTTCGCGCTGATCGCCTCGACCGTGTTCGCGGTCCCGAAGTCGACGACGATCGTCGGGCCGCCATACAGCTCGAACGCGCCGACCGCGTCGGCGATGCGGTCGCCGCCGACCTCCTTCGGGTTGTCGTAGAGGATCGGCATCCCGGTCCGCACCCCCGGTTCGAGCACGAGGGCCTCGAACCCGAAGTAGCGGGTGGTCATGGCCCGGAGCGCCGCGGTCACGCTCGGGACCCCCGAGCACACCGCGACCCCGGACACCTGGTCGTCGAACGAGAAGCCGTGGAATCCGAGGAACTGCTGGATCATCAGCGCGAGCTCGTCGGACGTCCTGGACGCGACCGTCGCGATCCGCCAGTGGTCGGCGAGCTCGGCGCCGTCGAACAGGCCGATGACGGTCTGGGTGTTGCCGGTGTCGATCGCGAGCAGCACGTGCTCAGCCCCCTGTCGTGAGGTCGGGCACGATGTCGAGCGCGATGTCGAGCGCGGTCGCGCTGTGGGTGATCGCGCCGACCGAGATGAACTCGGCACCCGTTGCCGCATAGGCGCGGATCGTCTCCAGCGTCACGCCGCCCGAGATCTCCAACGGAACGAGGCCGTCGACGGCCGCGACCGCGGCGCCCACCGCCTCGGGGTCCATGTTGTCGAGGAGGATCAGATCGGCGCCCGCCGCGACCGCCTCGTGAACCTGCGCGAGCGTGTCGCACTCCACCTCGACGGTGCGGCCGGGCCAGCGCGCCTTCGAGCGCGCGACGGCGGCGCCGAGATCGAGATAGGCGAGGTGGTTGTCCTTGATGAGCACTGCGTCGCTCAGACACTCGCGGTGGTTGAACCCGCCGCCGGCCCGCACCGCGGCCTTCTCGATCGCACGGAGCCCCGGGAGCGTCTTGCGGGTGTCGCGCACCTTGGCCCGGCCCGCCGTCGCGTCCACGTAGGCGTGCGTCGCGGTCGCCACGCCCGACGCGTGCTGCAACAGGTTCAGCGCGGTCCGCTCCGCACCGAGGATCGAGCGCAGGTTCCCCGACACGGCGGCGAGGCGCTGGTCGGGCTCGACCGTGTCGCCGTCGCCGGCGTGCCACACGACGTCGACCGCCGGGTCGACCTGTGTGAACACCTCGGTCGCGGCCGCGACGCCGGCGAGCACGCCGTAGCGCCGGGCCACGATGTCGGCCGCGCCGGTCGCGTCCTCCGGGATCGTCGCGATCGAGGTCAGGTCGCCGAGGGTCCCGAAGTCCTCGGCCAGCGCCCGCGCGACCAGCTCGCGCAGTCCCGCGGCCGGCGGGTCGTAGTCACGCGTCGGCACGTTCACGCCGGCACCTCGGCGGGGAGGGGCACGTACTCGAGTGGACCGCCGCGTGCCACGAAGCGCCCGACGAACGCCTCCGAGGTCTCGGGGAAGTCGAGGCGCGTGTGCGTCCCGCGACTCTCCTCGCGCTCGCGCGCCGCGGCGACGAGCGCCCGGCCCACCGCGAGGAGGTTGCGGACCTCGTGCGCGGCGACATCCCGGGCGTCGACGTCGACGTCGACGATCTCGGCGACCTGCTCGAGGCTGGCCGCGTCGCGGAGCACGCCGGCACCGACGGTCATCGCGTGCTGCAGCTCGCCACGCGTGATCGTGCTGACCGGTCGCGACGTCGCCGGTGGCTCGATCCGGGCGCGGTCGATGCCGCGCATCACGCCGCTGGCCTCCGGGACGTCCTTGCCGGCGAGGATCGCTTCGACGATCCGCGGCGCGAACACCAGCCCGTCGAGCAACGAGTTCGATGCGAGCCGGTTGGCACCGTGGACGCCCGAGCAGGCAGCCTCGCCGCACGACCACAAGCCGGGGAGTGTGGAAGCGCCGTCGAGGTCGGCGACGATCCCACCCGAGAGGTAGTGCGCGGCCGGCGCGACGGGCAGGAAGTCGACCCGGGGATCGAGATGCGCGTTCTGGGCGGACCGCCAGATCGTCGGGAACTTGTCCGGGAAGTCGGCGATGCCGGTGGCGTCGAGCCAGAGGTGGGCCAGGTCGCGCGCCACGAGCCGGCGAGCGATCGCCCGGGCCACGATGTCGCGCGGTGCCAGGTCGGCTCTCGGATCCTCGTCGACCATGAAGCGCACGCCGGCCTCGTCGCGCAGGACCGCGCCCTCACCGCGCAGTGCCTCGGAGAGCAGCGGCCTCGGCATGCTCGGGTGATCCATCGCCGTCGGGTGGAACTGCATGAACTCCACGTCCGCCACCGCGACGCCCGCCCGCAGCGCCATGGCGATGCCGTCGCCGGTCGAGACCGGCGGGTTGGTCGTGACCGAGAAGAGCTGTCCGGCGCCGCCGGTCGCGAGCACGGTGTGGCGGGCGCGCAGCTCGACGGGCCGCCCCAGCGCGTCGAGCGCGTGCACGCCCACGCAGCGTCCCGATGCGACGATCAGGTCCACCGAGAAGCAGCGCTCGTGGACGTCGATCCCGGGCAACGCGTGCGCCGCCGCGGCCAGGGCCCGCTCGATCTCGGCACCGGTCGCGTCACCACCGGCGTGGACGACCCGCGGCAGCGAGTGGCCGCCCTCGATCGCCAGCTCGAGCACGCCGTCGCGGGTGTCGAACTCGGCGCCGAGCTCCATGAGCTCGCGCACGCGGCGCGGCCCTTCGGTCACGAGCACGTGGACCGCGTCCACGTCGCACAGTCCGGCGCCGGCCACGAGCGTGTCGGTCTGGTGGAGGGCGCTCGAGTCCGGCTCGTCGAGCGCGGCCGCGACCCCACCCTGCGCGTAGCGGGTCGCGGAGGTGGCCAGCGCACCCTTGGTGATCACGCCGACCGACAGGCCGGCGCGTGCGCCGCGGATCGCAGCCGAGAGGCCGGCGATCCCACTGCCCAGCACCAGGAGGTCGATCATTCCCGCTCCCGCCCCTCCGGGCCGGGCCGTCGCGTCGGCATCCGCGGAGCCTATGGGGTCGCGCCGCGAGGGGGCCCGTCCGCGACCCGCACGCCGAGGTCGACGTCGACGTCGTCTGCCGAGACCCGAAGGACCACGTTGTCGATGAGCCGGGCGCGGCCCGCGCGTGCGGCCAGCGCGACGACGAGCTCTCCGTCGAGCGTGGACAGCGGCTCGAGGGAGTCGGCGGTACGGACCTCCACGTACTCGAGCGCGAGCCCAGGCTCGTCCCCGACCCGCCGCTTCACGATCGCCTGGACCGTCGCCGCATCGCGCTCGCCGGCGCGCACCGCATCGGCGACCGCGATGAGTGCGGCGTGGAGGGCGGGCGCGGCGGCACGCTCGGCGACCGTGAGGTACGCGTTGCGGCTCGACATCGCGAGACCGTCGGGCTCGCGCACCAACGGACATCCCACCACCGTCACCGGGAGATCGAGGTCGCGCACCATGCGTCGCACCACGGCCAGCTGCTGGAAGTCCTTGCGGCCGAAGTACGCACGGCACGGGCCGACGATCGAGAGCAGCTTGGCGACCACGGTGGTGACGCCGTCGAAGTGCGTCGGGCGCGCCGCGCCGCACATCCCGTCCGTGAGCCCGGCGACGTGCACCGTCGTTCGGGTCGCGCCGTCCGGATACATCTCGTCCACGTCGGGCCGGAACATCAGGTCCACGCCCGCCGCCGCCGCCATCGCGTCGTCGCCGTCCGGATCGCGGGGATAGGCCGCGAGATCCTCGTTCGGCGCGAACTGCGTCGGGTTCACGAAGCTCGAGACCACCACCAGGTCGTGCGCGGCCGCCGCCGCGTCCATGAGCGACCGGTGACCGGCGTGGAAGAACCCCATGGTCGGCACGAAGCCGACGGAGCCGCCACCGGCGCGCGCCGCGTCGGTCGCGACGCGCACGTCCGCGATGCGGCCGACGACCTTCACGTCAGGACCGGCGCGAGCTCGTCGGCACGATCCGCGAGCACCGCGGCCCGGCGCGCCATCATCCGGTACGCGTCCCGTTCGGCGGACGGGATCGCGGCGAGGTGGGCACGGATCGTCTCCGCGTCCCCGCGCGCCACCGGGCCCGTGAGCGCGGCGCGCGGACCGAGCTCGGCGACGTTCTCGACGGTGGACCGCACGAGCGGGAGGAACGCGTCGAGCGGTACGTCCGTACAGGCCTGCACCTGGGCCAGCAGCGCGACGAGGTGGTTGCTCGCGATGCACGCGGCGGCGTGGTAGCCGATGCGCGCGTCGTCCGCCACACGGATCGGCGTCATGCCGAGGGCGCCGGCGATCTCCTCCACCTCCGGGTCGCCGCTCACCGCGGCGTACACGCCGGCGAGGCGGCCCGCACCCACCACGGGGTCCGCGAGCGACTGCAGCGGATGGAGTGCGCCGGTCCGCGCGTCGGACGCGCGGCGAGCGCGTCCAGACCGCGCGCACCGGACAGGTGCACCACGAGCGCGTCCGGTGCCACCGCGTCCGCGATGGCCGTCGCGACCGCGTCGATCGCGTGGTCGGGCGTCGCCACCACCACCAGGTCGACGCCACCCACGACCTCTCGGGGCGTTCCCACCGCGGCTCCGAAGCGCGCCGCGGTGGCGCGGACCGACGCGGCGGCCGGGTCCCGCCCGGCGACGCCCGTCAACTGCCAGCCGGCGGCCACGAGGGCACCCGCCACCGCACCGCCGGCGCGTCCCGGACCGACCAGGGCGAGGCGGGGGGACTCGGTGGCGGTCACGCGATCGGGCACGGGTACTCCGTCGTCGTGGCGGGGCATCGGACTCCTCGGTGGCGAGGGCCCTCGGCCCCGGGTTCCGGCCTCGAGGGTCCGGACCGGCTCAGGGAACCCGCAACACTACCGGCGTCCGGCGCACGCCTTCCCAGCCACCCGGTGGCTCCGGGGCCAGCTCCGGGTCGAGGTCGTGGAGCGGTGCGAGCACGAAGGCGCGCTCGGCCATCCGCGGATGCGGGACGGTCAGGACGGGGTCCGTGGAGGAGTAGCCGTCGATCCACAGCACGTCGACGTCGAGCGTCCGCGGCCCCCAGCGGACGTCACGGACGCGCGCCGCGGCCGACTCGGCCGCACCGCACGCGGCGAGGAGCGCCGATGGCGTGAGGTCGGTCTCGATCGCGACGACCGCGTTCAGGAAGTCGTCCTGCACCGGGCCACCGACGGGATCGGTCTCGTAGACGGGCGACACCGCAGTGACGTGCACGGCGTCGGTCGCCGCGAGTCGATCCACTGCGAGCTGCAGGTACGCGAGCCGGTCGCCGAGATTCGATCCGATCCCGAGGAATGCGCGTCTCGTCCGCTCCTGGCCCTGCGGGCCGGGACGCTCGGGCCCCGCTCGGCCGGAGTCTCCGGGCGTCACCGGAACCGCGGCCTCGCTTCGGTCACGCGATCACGCCGTGACCCGCACGCCGACGTGGTCGAGCACGGCCGGCACCGGCGGGCGCAGCTTGCGGACCGTCACCGTGACCGCGGTGACCCGCTCGTCCTCGCGACACGCCGCCGCGATGCGGGCCGCGAGCCGTTCGAGGAGCTGGTACCGCTCGGTCTCCACGATGCGCACGGTGAGCTCGATGACCGCCCCGTAGTCGATGGTGTCGGCGAGGTCGTCGCTCACGCCCGCGGCACCGAGGTCGACTTCCAGTTCGAGGTCGACGCCGAAGGGCTGGGCGCGCGCCTGCTCCTCGGGCAGGACGCCGTGCACGCCCAGGGCCTCGAGCCCCGAGACGATGATGGTGCCCATCGTCAGCCGCGTGCGCCGGGCCGGACGATCTTGTCCTGGATCGTGATCGCGACGATCTCGCGCCCGATCGCGCCGAGCTCGCGATTGGTGAGGCGTTCGATGAGCAACGTCGCGTGCGGACCCTCGTCGACGAGTCCGGCGTAGATCAGGTACCCGGCCAGGACGCCGATGAGCCGGTCGCCGAACTCCTCGTGGTGCAGGAGGATGCGCTCCTGCGGCGAGTCCATCCGGCGAGCGAGCGACTCGTAGATCAGCGGCAGGCGGTCCGCCAGCTCGTCGTGACGACCGAGGGGCACGTGCTCGCAGGCGATCCCGGCCTCGCCGTACGCGTGGAGATTGTGGGGCGAGTCGAGCAGCGAGATGACCCGCGTGAAGCCCTGCTGGGCCAGCCAGATCAGCTCCTCCTGCCGGCGGATCTTGCGGTGGTTGCGCGCGAATCCCCCCGGTCGCTCGGACGCGGCGAGCCGGTCCTTGATGATCCAGCAGAACATCCGGGGTTCGAGTCCCTGCGCCCAGCGGCCGCGCAACGTCGTCATCGTGTCTCCACCATCTCGCGGCGCGCCACCGAAGCGCGCGCCATCGCTCCCAGGACCGCCGCGGCCTGCACCGCGGCGCGGACGTCGTGCACGCGCACCATCGCCGCGCCCCGCTCGAGCGCCCACACCACCGTGGCCAGGGTCGCGTCGTCGCGCGCCGAGGGATCCGCCTCGTCGACGATGCGGCCGAGGAAGGCCTTGCGCGACGTGCCGATGAGCACGGGCACGCCCACCGCGGCGATGAGCTCGGGCAACGACGCGAGCAGCGCGAGGTTGTGCTCGAGCGTCTTGCCGAAGCCGATGCCGGGATCGGCCATCAGCGCGTCGTCCCGGACCCCGGCGGCGCGCGCGGCGTCGAGCCGGTCGACGAGGAAGGCTGCGACCTCGCCGACGACGTCGTCGTAGTGCGGGCGGGCCTGCATCGTCCGCGGCTCACCCTGCATGTGCATCGCCACGTAGCCGGCCCCGGCCGCGGCGACGACGTCGAGCATGTCGCGGTCCGCGGTGCCGGCGGAGACGTCGTTCACGATCGTGGCGCCGGCGGCCAGCGCGGTTGTGGCGACGGCGGCCTTCGTGGTGTCGACGCTGATCGGGACGTCGACGGTGCCGGCCAGCGCCGCGATCACCGGGACCACCCGCTCGATCTCGGTGGACGCGTCGACGGGCTCGGCACCGGGTCGCGTCGACTCCCCGCCGATGTCGAGCACGGCCGCACCGGCGGTCGCGAGCTCGTGGGCGTGGGCGACGGCGGCATCGGGCGTGTCGAAGCGACCACCGTCGGAAAAGGAGTCAGGGGTGACGTTCACGACACCCATGACCGGCCCCGCGATCGTCGCCCACCGGAACATCAGGACCCGCACAGTACAGGGCGACCCGTCCGGACCCGATGGGCGGTCTCAGCCTCCGCGACGGGTCGAGGAGCCGATGAAGGCGATGGCCTCGGCCCTGGTCGCGGCGTTCGCCTTGAAGATTCCGCGCACCGCGGAGGTGACGGTGAGGGTGCCGGGCTTGCGCACGCCACGCATCGACATGCAGAGGTGCTCGCACTCGAGGACCACGAAGACGCCCTTCGGCGCCAGCACCTCCACCATGGCGTCGGCGATCTGGGAGGTCAGGCGCTCCTGCACCTGCGGCCGGCGGGCGTAGCCCTCCACGAGGCGGGCCAGCTTCGACAGGCCGGTGATCCGGCCGTCGTCGCCCGGGATGTACGCGACGTGCGCCATGCCGTGGAACGGCACCAGGTGGTGCTCGCACGCCGAGTACAGCGGGATGTCGCGCACCATGACCATCTCGTCGTGGCCGGCCTCGAACGTGACCGTGAGGTGCTGCGCGGGGTCTTCGCGCAATCCGACGAAGATCTCGGCGTACATGCGCGCGACGCGGTCGGGGGTGGCGAGCAGACCGTCACGCTCCGGGTCCTCACCGACCGCGATCAGGATCTCGCGGACCGCACGCGCGATCCGGTCGAGATCCACGTCCTCGGGTTGTGGCGGCGCGTCCGTCACCTCGTCCCCTCGCGGCGCTCCGGACGCCGCGACGGCGCCACTCGCCGGCCGCCACACTTCGACACGCGCCGGCGTGGGCGCTCGTGTCGCTGCCGGTCGGGCCCCGTTCCGCGCGTGCCGAACCGTCCGGGATCTCCTGGGGCGCTGCTCACTCGTGACTCCCGGTCTCGCGGATGCCGAGGGCCGATGGTCGCGCACCACCGCGCTCCGGCGCCGCTTCCGGGATCACCGCAGCGAGGATCGTGGCGACCTCGTCCGCTTGGAGCGTTTCGTGCTCGAGCAGCGCGGCGACGAGCCGGTCGAGCGCGGCCCGGTGCTGGGTGAGCAGGCGCCGTGCCTCGGCGTGCGCCTGCTCCAGCAGGCCGTGCACCTCGACGTCGATGCGGGCCGCGATCTCGTCGGAGTAGTCGGGTGTCGTCGAGAAGTCGCGCCCGAGGAAGACCTCCCCCTGCGGCTGACCGAACCGCATCGGGCCCAGCCCGTCGCTCATGCCGAACTCGGTGACCATCTGGCGGGCGATCGTCGTCGCCTTCGCGATGTCGTCACGGGCGCCGGTGGTCGGGTCCACGAAGACGAGCTCCTCCGCGGCCCGGCCGCCGAGCAGCATCGCGAGCTGGGCGAGCAGCTCGCTGCGGCGGACGAGGAACCGGTCCTCGGTCGGCAGCGACAGGGTGCTGCCGAGGGTCTGACCGCGCGGGATGATCGTGATGCGGTGCACCGGGTCGGTGCCCGACGCATGGCCCACGAGCGTGTGCCCGCCCTCGTGGTAGGCGATGATCCGCCGCTCGGCATCGGACAGCAGCCGGCTGTGCCGCTCGGGCCCGGCGACGAGCCGGTCGATCGCCTCCTCGAGGTCGTGCTCGCCGATCGCCGTGTCGTCGCGCCGCGTCGCGAGCAGCGCGGCCTCGTTGACGAGGTTCTCGAGGTCCGCGCCGGTGAACCCCGCCGTGCGTCGCGCGAGCACGGCGAGATCGACGTCGGGCCCGAGCGTGACGCCGCGGGTGTGGACCGCCAGCACCGCGAGCCGGCCGTCGACGTCGGGGCGGTCGACGACGATCTGTCGGTCGAACCGACCGGGCCGGAGCAGCGCGGGATCGAGGATGTCGGGGCGGTTCGTCGACGCCAGGACGATCACGCCGCTCGTCGCGTCGAACCCGTCCATCTCCACGAGGAGCTGGTTCAGCGTCTGCTCGCGCTCGTCGTTCCCACCGCCCACGCCGGCACCACGTTGGCGACCGACGGCGTCCAGCTCGTCGACGAACACGATCGCCGGCGCAGCGTCCTTCGCGTGTTGGAAGAGCTTGCGGACACGCGACGCGCCGACACCGACGAACATCTCGACGAAGTCCGAGCCCGACAACGAGAAGAACGGGACGTCGGCCTCACCGGCGACCGCCCGCGCGAGCAGCGTCTTGCCGGTCCCCGGGGGTCCGGCGAGCAGCACACCCTTCGGGATCCGCGCGCCGGCGCGTGCGAAGCGCGCCGGGTCGACCAGGAAGTCGCGGATCTCGGTGAGCTCCTCCACGGCCTCGGGCAGGCCCGCGACGTCGGCGAAGGTGACCGTCGGCCGCTTCACCGGCCGGGCCTTGCGTCCGAACTCGAGCAGCCCGCGGCCGCCGCCGGCCGTCCGCAGCAGGATCAGCACGAGCGCCAGGATGAACACGAACGGCGCGAGACCGAGCAGCAAGGAGACGAGACGGTTCTCGTGCTGCGGGTCGACGGTGAACTTCGCGACCTTCGCCTTCGTGATCTGTCGCGTGATCTCGTCGGTCGACTGCTCCGGGAACTGCACCCGGAACTCGCGACCGTTCGTGAGCGTGCCGTGGAGCTCGTGGTCGCGGTCGAGCAGCGTGACCGTCGCGACCGAGCCGGACGCGAGCTTCCGCGAGAAGGTGTTCAACCCGAGCTCGGGCGCCGATGCCCCGCCCGGCCAGAGCATCACCGCCAACAGCACGACCGCCGCGAGCACCCCCGCGGCCAAGCCCAGTCCCCGTCGTCGATCCTTCATCGCAGCCCTCCGGCCCGGAGGCTACCCCGCCCGAACCATCCCTTTCGACCCGTTCGCCCGATTTCTGGGACACGCACCCGATCAGGGGACGAGGTACTCCGCGATGTGGTCGAGGTTGCGGTAGCGCTCCGAGGCGTCGAGGCCGTAGCCGACCACGAAGGTCGGCGGGATCGTGAACCCCACGTACGCGAGGTCGGGATCCGTGCGCTGCTGACCTTCCTTGAGCAACAGGGTGCACACCTCGAGCGACGCCGGTTCACGCGCCGCGAGCGTGCGCCGGAGGTAGCCCAGCGTCAACCCCGAGTCGACGATGTCCTCGACGATGAGGACGTGCCGACCGGTGAGATCGAGGTCGAGGTCCTTGATGATCCGCACGACGCCCGACGAGCGTGTGGCGGAGCCGTAGGACGACACCGCCATGAAGTCGAACTCCACGGGCAGGTCGATGGCGCGGGAGAGGTCGCTCATGAACATGAAGGCGCCCTTGAGCACACCCACGAGCAATGGCGCGCGCCCGGCGTAGTCGGCGGTGATGCGCGCGCCGAGCTCCGCGATGCGATCGTGGAGGACGTCCGCGGCGACGACCGTTGCGCCGAGCTGCGCGTCCAGCATGGGCGTCACCGTACCGTCCTCTCGCCACGACGCGCGGCAACGGGAGCGTCGTCGCGGCGCAGACGACCGTGCGACCGGCGGATGCGCCGGGCGCCGGAGAGCTCCGCCGCCGCGCATTCACCCCGGACCACCGCCAGCACGCGCTCGATCTCGTCGGCCGACGGCGGTGGCGGCCCGAGCCAGCGGCGGAGCGCGCGACGCGCGACGGGGAGCGGTGCGGCGCGCAACGTTCGGGTGGACGGAGCGTCGGCGCCGGCATCCGTCAGGAGTCCGTCACCCAACTCGTCGAGCAGCTCGGACTCGGCCCGCAGGATCTCGGCCTGGCGGGCGAGCACGGGCACGAGATCGCGTTCGGAGCCCCGTCCGAGCATCGGCAGCACCTCGTGACGGATCCATGCCCGTCGCCAGCGCACGTCGGCGTTCGTCGGGTCGTCGACGGTGGCGAGCCCGCGCGCGGCGGCGACGGCGCGCACGTCGGCCCGGCGGAGTCGCAGCAGCGGGCGCACGATCGGCCCGCGCCGAGGGGGCATGCCGGCCAGCCCGGCCGCGGCGGAGCCGCGCAGCACGTTGAGCAGGACCGTCTCGGCCTGGTCGTCGGCGGTGTGGGCCACGAGGATCGCGGTCGCACCCAGTTCCTCGCGCGCGACCTGCAGCGCGCCGTAGCGGGCCTCCCGCGCCCGGGCCTCGAGATTGGGGCCGGTCCCCACCGCCACCCGCACCGACCGCCATCCGACGTCGAGCTGCGCCGCCGCGGCCCGCACCACCTCGGCATCGTCGGCGCTGTCGGGCCGCAGACCGTGGTCGACGTGCACCGCGACCGGCGCGAGCCCGGCGTCGGCGGCCAGGGCGAGGAGTGCGACGGAGTCCGGGCCGCCGGAGCAGGCGACCACCACGGGCGCGGTCAGGCCGGTGAAGTCGGCGACCGGCTCGTTCGCCACGGTGGCGAGACCTCAGCCGACGGTCACGGCACCGACGCGCCGCAGCCAGCTGTGCGGCGCGTGCAGCTCGGCGAGCGTCGGGAGCTGCTCGGGCCCGGTCCACGCGGCGTCGAGGGCACGGAACCCGGCGAGCTCGGTCACCGACTGCACGAACGCCTCGCCGACCTCGTACTGGCGCATCTTCATCTCGAGGCCGATCAGCCGGTGCAGGAGGGCCGTCGCGCCGCGCGCGTTCCTGCGCTGCGCGAGGACCGAGGCCATTCGCGCCTGACCGTCGACCATGCGCGCGCCGAGGTGGTTCATGACCGCGTTGCCGTGGCCCTCGAGGAGCGACATCAGTGCTTGCATCCGGTCCATCGCCTCGCGCTGCGACTCGTTCGCGAACAGCCCGACCAACCCGCGTTCGTCGACGGGGCTGCGGCCTTCGCGCACCGCGTCGGCGGCCCGCCCGACTGCTGCGAACATCATCCCGGGATCGGGTTCGATCCCGCCGACGAGCGCGTGCACCTGCGCGAGGAAGTAGTCCCGCAGCCACGGCACGCCGGTGAACTGCGCCCGGTGCGTGACCTCGTGGATCGCGATCCAGAGCCGGAAGTCGCGGGGGCGGAACGCGTACCGCTTCTCGAGCCCGAGCACGTTGGCACCCACGTAGTAGACGCGATCCGCGGTGGCGCCACCGTCGTCGTCGGGCACCAACAGGTCGTACTGACCGAGCACGCGCTGCGCCACGTAGCCGAGCAGGAACCCGAGCTCGGTGCCGGCGACCCGACGGCCGACGGGCGCGAACGGGTTGTGCGCCATGCGCTCCGCGAAGCGGTCGGTGAGCGGGGCGAGGAGCGTCCGCATCGAGCGCACGTTCGCGGCGACCCAGCCGGAGCGGTCGACCACCTCGGCGACGGCCGGTCCCGGGCTGCGCAGTCCCGTGTAGTCGGCGACCGCGTCCTCCGCCTCGAGGCTGACCGCCGCGAAATCGGTGTGCAACGACGCGGCGAGATACGAGTCGGCGAACCGGTCACGACCGGCGATGCCGCGTGCGACCCGCTCGGCCAGACGCCAATCGACCGGCTCGGGTCCGATCACGCCCCCGGCCGCCGTCGTCATCGGGTTCAGCGGCCTCGCTGCTTCAGGCGGTACACCTTGAAGTAGTACCCGAGCGGCATCACGACGAAGACGACGAACAGCGCGCTGAACACCAGCAGCGGTGCGATCCAGTAGTGCCAGGGCTGCGCGGCGTCCTTGCTGCAGCCGGCCGCGACGAGCGCGAGCAGCGCGGCGACGAGCGGGATGCGGAACGACGAGGCAAGCTTGGTCACGCCGGGGCTCCTGCGGTGCGGGGCTTCTCGATGGGGCTCGACCACCTTAGAGGCCGCCCACCGGGCCACCCCAACCACGCCGCGACCCACACCTTGCCCGAGTGGCGCTCACTCGAGGCCGAGTGCCTCGCCGATCCGGTGCCGGAGCGCGGCGGGGGCCTCCTCGGAGCAGGACACCGCGACGACCCGACGGATCTCGATCTCGAAGCCGTAGCCGTCGGCACACGGCGGGCACTCGTCGAGATGACGACTGATCGCCCGGCGCTTCCACACGGTCAGCTCGCCGTCCAGGTAGTGGTACACGCGATGAATTGCGCCGTCGCAGTCCATGTCTCGCTTCCGGTCTAACCCGCGGCGGGGGTCGACCCGCTCGGTACCAACCCTCGCTCCTCGGCGAGATTCCACAACCGCTTCTGCAGCTGCTTTCTTCCCCGGTGGAGCCGACTCATGACGGTTCCGATCGGGACGTCCATGATCTCGGCGATCTCCTTGTACGAGAATCCCTCGACGTCGGCGAGCAAGACTGCCATGCGGAACTGCTCCGGGAGCGCTTCCACCGCCTCGGTCACTGCGGTCTCGGGGATCGCGTCGAGCACCTCGGCCTCCGGGGAGCGATCGGCGTCGACCGCCTCGAGCCCACCGATCCGGCGGTAGAGATAGAAGTCCTCGACGTCGTCGAGCGTCTCCTGCTCCGGCCGCCGCTTCTTCGCGCGGTAGATGTTGATGTACGTGTTCGTCAGGATCTTGTAGAGCCAGGCCTTGAGGTTCGTGCCGGCCTGGAACCCGCCGAAGCCGCGGTACGCGCGCAGGTACGTCTCCTGCACGAGGTCCTCCGCGTCCGCCGGGTTGCGCGTCATGCGCAACGCCGCCGCGTACAGACCGGACATGAGCGGCATCGCGAGCTCGGCGAACTCCGCTTGATCGGCCACGAGGCGACACTACCCATTCGACCCTCTGATCACCGCTCGGAGCCGCACGTCACGTCCGCGCACGACGGGCGCTTCGCGGAGCGGCACGTCGACGCCCGTCCGGTCGGCGAGAATCGCACCTCATGTGGCGGGGCATCCGACTCACCGACGGGATCGTGGAGCTGCGGGCCCCCCGCCGCACCGACGCGCCCGAGCTCCACGCTGCGGTCCGGGCGTCGCTCCCGGAGCTCCTGCCGTGGATGGCGTGGGCGCACGCCGACTACTCCGAGGTGGAGGCCACCGAGTGGGCCCGGCGCGCGGCCCGGGCGTTCGCCGACGGGGTGGAGTTCCAGTTCGTCGCCCGCGCCGTCGACTCGGGCGCGCTGCTGGGCACCATCGGCCTGAACGCGATGGACCGTCTCAACCGGTGGGCCAACCTCGGGTACTGGCTGCGGACCGACTGCGTCGGTCACGGCTACGTGACTCGCGGCGCCGCCCTCGTGGCCGCGTTCGGCTTCGCCGAGCTCGGGCTCGGGCGGATCGAGGTCCTCGCCGCCGTGGGCAACCGCCGGAGCCAGGCCGTCGCCGAGCGCCTCGGTGCGTTGCGCGAAGGCGTGCTGCGCCGGCGGCTCCGCGTCGGCGACGACGTGCAGGACGCGGTGGTCTTCTCCCTGATCCCGTGACCCGGGCGCGCTCGCGGCCGGGTGTCCCGGATCCCGGGATCAGGGACCGGTGAACTGGAAGCCGAGACTCGGGTTCTTGCCGACCGCCGGCGCACTGTCGCCGCTGTAGCGCGGCGAGCTCGAAGCGCCCGACCACGTACCAGTGCACCTCGTCGGGACCGTCGGCGAGTCGCATGGTGCGCTGCGCCGCGTAGAGGCGCGCGAGGGGCGTCCAGTTCGAGACGCCCGTCGCGCCGTGGATCTGGATCGCCTCGTCGATGATGGCGCAGACCCGCTCGGGGACGAGCGCCTTCACCGCGCTGATCCAGACCCGGGCCTCGGCGTTGCCCATCGTGTCCATCGCCTTCGCGGCCCGCAGCACCATGAGGCGCATCGCCTCGATCTCGACCCGGGCGCGGGCGATGACCTCCGTGTTCTTGCCGAGGCGGGCGAGCTGCTTGCCGAACGCCTCGCGGTTGAGGCCGCGGCGGATCATGAGGTCGATCGCCCGCTCGGCCGCGCCGATCGAGCGCATGCAGTGGTGGATGCGGCCCGGTCCGAGCCGGACCTGTGAGATCTCGAAGCCCCGACCCTCGCCGAGCAGGACGTTCTCGGCCGGGACCCGCACGTCGGTGAACCGCAGGTGCATGTGACCGTGAGGGGCGTCGTCCTCACCGAACACGTCCATTCCGCCGAGGATCTCGACACCGGGCGTGTCCATCGGCACGAGGATCTGCGACTGCCGGTGGTGCGCGGGCGCCTCCGGACTCGTCACGACCATGACGATCATGATCTTGCAGCGGGGGTCGCCGGCACCCGAGATGTAGTACTTCTCGCCGTTGATCACCCACTCGTCGCCGTCGAGCTCGGCACGGCACGCGACGTTGGTGGCGTCGGACGACGCGACGTCGGGCTCGGTCATCGCGTACGCGGAGCGGATCTCACCCGCGAGCAACGGCTCGAGCCACGCCCGCTTCTGCTCGGGCGTCCCCACCCGCTCGAGCACCTCCATGTTCCCCGTGTCGGGCGCCGAGCAGTTGAAGACCTCGGACGCGATCGGGTTCTTGCCGAGCTCTGACGCGATGTACGCGTAGTCGAGGTTCGAGAGACCGACGCCGGTCGTGGCGTCGGGGAGGAAGAAATTCCAGAGCCCGGCGGCACGGGCCTTCGCCTTGAGGCCGTCGAGGATGTCGAGCTGACCCTCGCCGTAGCCCCAGTGCTCCGGCCGGTCCGCGCCACGCCGGTAGTACTCCTCGGTCGCCGGGTTGATCTCGGTCGCGACGAAGGCGCACACGGCGTCGTACAGCGGGACCGCGTCCGCCGACATCCGCAGGTCCATCGAAGGGTCGCTCGGCAGCCCCGAGTGCATTCCTGGTGCCGGCATGACGCTCCTCTCGCCCCGGCGACGGCGCCGACGAACGGGGGCGCAACCTAGCGGGGCCGTAGCCGTCGGGCCCCGGATCGGCGGACGTCGGTCGGTCGCGCCCCGTTCCGGTGCGTGACCGTTTGACGACGTCATGTACTATTTCTCCCTTTCAGTGGGGAGCAGTCGTGCTGGGGCCGAACATCGAGACCGAGGGATCGCGTTCGCGCCCGTGGGCCATTCGTGGGTCCGTGGCCCGGCTGATCGTCGCGCTGCTGTTCGTCGCGATCCTGACCTCGATCGTGATCGCGACGATCGGCGGACTCGCACACGGCAGTTCGGGGCGGACCTGCACCCACCGGCCGCTTGCCGCAGCCTCGAGGGGCGCTCCCGACCGATGCCGCTGACCGTCCTCAAGTCGACGGCAGACGTGCCGTAACTTTCGGTCATCAGTTCGATGTCGCTCGGATCCGCTCGCACTCCCCGCCCGGCCGGCGACCCGGGCACCGAGGTGGTGCCTCGTTCGGTCGACCCCGGGACACGCTCGTCGGGGCCGGCGGGCTGGGCTCACGCTCCGGAGCGGGCCGCCTGGCTCGTCGGGCTGGCCACGATCGTGTGGGCGGTGGTGGTCGACCAGGGCACGAAGCTCTGGGCGGGGGCGAGCACGGACCGTGTCGAGGTCCTCCACAACCCGCGCTCCGCCCTGGGCGTCATCGGCGGGTCGGTCCCGACCCTGATCCTGGGCACGATCGCCGTGCTCGGCGTCTTCGTGCTCGTGGTCGTGCCCCTGGCGTTCCGCTACGGACTCCCCGCCTGGATCCCGGCGCTGGTGCTCGGCGGCGCGCTCTCGAACATGATCGACCGGGCGCGCTTCGGCGGGGTCCGCGACTTCATCGCCACCCGGTGGGCGATCATCAACGTCGCCGATCTGTTCGTGATCGCCGGCGTCCTGATCCTGCCTGCGCTCCTCCTGACGCGCTCGTGGCGCGAGTACCAGCGTCAGACCGCCTGACCGAGCGCGCACCGTGACGGTCGCGGTCCGATCCGCGGGTACCGACGACCGCGACCTGGGTCGTCGACATCGCGCGTGACGCGCCTCGGCGACGAGCGGCAGGTGCACACTCGGCGACAGTTCGACGTGCGCGACGGCGACGTCCTGCTCGCCGTGCTCGACGGAGCGCGCGCCGGCTTCGCGAGCTGGGACCACACCGACCGCACGGCCGAGCTCCTCGCGATCGCGGTGCGCGCCGAGCGACGCGGCATCGGGCGCGCGCTCGTGGCGGCGGTGCGCACGCGCGCGCGACGCGCCGGGTGCAGCCGCCTCGTCGTGGTGACCACCGACGAGAACGTCGGCGCGCAGGGCTTCTACGCGGCGCTCGGCTTCACGCTCGCCGAGCGACGCGTCGGCGCGGTCGACGAATGTCGGCGGCGCTACAAGCCGTCGATCCCACCCGGCATCCACGACGAGCTGGAATACGCCATCGACCTGAACGACGATCCCGCCGAGGAGGCGAGCTGATGCCCGAACCGCAGCAGTACTACTGGTGCACCGACCACAAGCGCGTCGAGCCCGCCGACGAGGCGTGCGGCATGGATCAGCGCATCGGGCCCTTCGACACGCCGGAGCAGGCCGAGCACTGGCAGGACCGCGTCGAGCAGCGCAACGAGGAGTGGGACGCCGCCGACCGCGCCTGGGAGGGCGACGACTGAGGCCGTTGCCGTCGGTGCTTGACATGTGACTCTTTGGTCACCTATCTTGGCCGGGTGCACGACGACCCCGACCGGACGGACGACGACGCAGTGTTCAAGGCGCTCGGCGACCGGACGCGTCGGTTCCTGCTCGATCTGCTGTTCGAGCAGGACGGGCGCACCCTGACCGAGCTCGAGTCCGGGCTCGAGATGACCCGGTTCGGCGTCATGAAGCACCTGAAGGTGCTCGAGGAGGCGGGGCTCGTCGTCACGAAGCGGTCGGGCCGGGAGAAGCTCCATTTCCTGAACCCGGTCCCGATCCGGCTGGTCCACGACCGGTGGATCGACAAGTACACCGAGCGCCACGTCTCGGCGCTCGCCGATCTCAAGCACAGCCTGGAGGATTCAGCATGACCACCACGACGAGCACGCGGACCACGCAGGTGTTCCGCGTCTACATCAAGGCCAGCCCGGAACGGGTCTGGGAGGCGATCACCTCACCCGAGTGGAACGCCAAGTACGGCTACCCGGGCCACACCGAGTACGACCTCAAGCCGGGCGGTGCGTGGCGCGCGCTCATGCCGGCGGAGATGGTCACCCAGTACGGCGTCCCCGAGGTCGGCGTCGACGGCGAGGTGACCGAGGTCGACCCGCCGCACCGCCTCGTGTGCACGTACCGGTTCTGCTTCGCGGAGGACCAGGCGGCCGAGGGCTTCCGCGAGGTGATCTGGGACCTGCACGAGGAACACGGCGGCGTCACCCGGCTCACCGTCACCCACGACGTCACCGACGCCCCGATCGCGGCGGCGATGATCGAGGGCTCGGCCAACCTCGGCGAGGGCGGCGGCGGATGGGCGTGGATCCTGTCCGACCTCAAGACGCTGCTCGAGACCGGCGACGCGATCGAGAGCTGAGAACCGTCGGGGGCGCCTGGCCTCAGGCGCCCCCGACGGCGATCGCCTCGACGAGGCGTTGCATCTCGGACCAACCCGCGGCGTCGTTCGCGTCGCCCGGATGCTGCGCCCGGAAGCCGCGGACGTAGACCGCGAGGTCGGCGAGATCCCAGCGGCGGCGATACAGGTCGAGCGAGACGGGGTTCCGGCCGCACGCCGGTCGTGGCGGTGTAGCCGTCGAGCTCGCCGGGGCGGGCACCCAGCCGCCAGAGATCACGCTCGGCCGGCGCGAGCAACAGGGTCTCCCAGTCGATGAGCACCCAGTCCTCACCGAGGCGCATGGTGTTCCCGGCGTGAGGCTCGCCATGAGTCACGACCAGACGGTCGGCACGGGTCCGCGCGCGGTCGACCATCGCGTCGTACTCCTCGAGGCGGCGGGTGATCGCTTCCGAGTGGGTGGCGAGCAGGGTCGCCGCCGGCGACGCGTACGGGCCCGAGTCCGCCCACGCATCCGGCTCGAGCGCGCGACGGAGCGCGTCGCGGTGCGGGACCGCGAAATCGTCCGACCGCGCGCCCGACACGACCACCGGCTCGGTCGCGTGGAGCCGCCCCAGCAGATCGATGATCCCCCGACGATGCTCGTCGGACGAGAAGTCGCCGAAGTCGAAGCGTTCGCCCGCTGACGAACGGGTACAGCGTCACGACGAATCGGTCGGGACCCGCCGCCACCGCGCCGGCGGCCGTGGCCACCGGCGCGACCACGAAGGCGTGGCCGGCGGCGCGCAGCTGCCGCGCCGCGGTGAGCGCCGCGACCCGGCGCTCTCGTACCTCACCGTGCTCGTCGTCGACGTCGACGGTCACGAACCACCGACGGCCCGACGCGTCGAGGAGGTCCCAGTGATGGCTGCCGAATCCGACGGGCCGGTAGGTCAGCGACACCGCCTCGATCCCCCACCCGCGCGCGAGCGCCGCCCGCAGATCACGCTCGGCGAGATCGGCGGGCGGCGCCAGCAACGTCGGTGCCGGGTCAGCCGGCGGCGGCGACGCCCGCGCCCGGCGGGATGATCGACTTCAGCTCGGTGTAGTGGTCGACGCCCTCGGGACCGAACTCCCGGCCGACGCCGGACCCCTTGAAGCCGCCGAACGGCGCCATGAAGTCCATGTTGTACTGGTTCACCGCGTAGGTGCCGGTGCGGACACGCCGCGCGATGTCGAGGCCCTGCTCGACGTCGTTGGTCCACACCGAGCCGGCCAGGCCGTACTCGCTGTCGTTGGCGATCCGGACCGCGTCGGCGGTGTCCTCGAACGGGATCACCGTGAGCACGGGGCCGAAGATCTCCTCGCGCGCGATGCGCATCTCGTTGGTCGCGTCGGCGAACACGGTGGGGTTGACGTACCAGCCGGTGTCGAACGGACGGCCGCTCCCGCCGACCACGACACGCGCGCCTTCCTCCTGGCCGAGTGCGATGTACTTCTCGACCCGCTCCTGCTGGCGCTGCGCCACGAGCGGCCCGATCTCGGTCGCCGGGTCCGACGGGTCGCCCACGGTCATGGACCCGACCATCGCGCCCAGCGCTTCGACGACCTCGTCGTAGCGGCTGCGGCTGGCGAGGATGCGCGTCTGGGCGACGCACGCCTGGCCGCTGTTCATCAGCGATGCGAAGCGCAGACCGGCCATCGTGGTCTCGAGGTCCGCGTCGTCGAGCACGATCGCGGCCGACTTCCCACCGAGCTCGAGGCTGTAGCGCTTCAGCTGCTCGCCGCAGATCGCGGCGATGCGGCGGCCGGCCGCGGTGGAACCCGTGAACGCGACCTTGTCGACGTTCGGGTGGCGAACGAGGTGCTCACCGACCTCGCGGCCGGCAGGCAGGAAGGACACCACGCCCTTGGGGATACCGGCCTCGTCGAGGCAGTCGGCCATGAGGTACGAGTCGAGCGGCGTCTCCGGCGCGGGCTTCACCACGATCGAGCAGCCCGAGAGCAGGGCGGGTGCGAGCTTCGACATGGTGACGAACTGCGGCACGTTCCACGGCACGATGCCGGCGACCACACCGACGGGCTCGCGCCGGACGATCACGTCGCCGAACACGCCCGGACGCTGCTCCTCCCAGGGATAGGACTGGGCGATGGTGATGAACGCGTTGAGCATCATCCAGCTCGCGGGCGCCTGGGCGAGGTTCGAGAAGCTGATCGGCGAGCCCATCTCCTCGGTGATGACCGTGGCCATGTCGCCGAGCTTCGCCGCGTACGCGTCGCTGAACCGCTGGACCGCGGCGATCCGCTCCTCGGGCGAGGTCGCGGACCAGTCGCCGCGGTCGAAGGTCTCGCGGGCGACGGCCACGGCCTTGTCGACGTCGGCGACCGACGCCTCGGGCACCGAGGCGATGACCTCTTCGGTGTGAGGCGAGATGACCTCGATCCGGTCCTTCGTGGCGGGGTCGGTCCATTCGCCGCCGATGTAGAGCTTGTCGTGGTCCGTCATCTCGCGTCCTCTCGCACGGTGGGGACCTTGACCCTACCCAGCCGCACCGCGGGGACGCGCCGGGGTCCCGGCGACGACGGGCCGTCGCCGCGCACATCGATCGGCGAGGATGGCAGCGTGACCGGGCCCGAGCGCGACGGAACCACCGCTCTGATGGGGCTGGCCGTCGCCGCCCTCGGTCCCGTCGTCGTCGCGCTCGCGCTCGTTCCGGTGCGCTCCGAGCTCCACACCGCCAACCTCGCGCTCGATGCTCGTGCTCGTCGTCGTCCTCGCGGGGATCATCGGCGGTCGGCGGGCCGGCGCGCTGGCCGCCATCGTGGCCACGCTCGCGTTCGACTTCTTCCTCACGCGGCCCTACCTGTCGCTGAAGATCGAGACGTCGGCCGACCTCGAGACGGCCCTGATCCTGCTCGGGGTGGGGCTCCTCGTCGGCACGGTGGCCTCCCGCGGCCGCCGGTCCGAACGCGACCGCGAGCGTGCCGCCGGCGCGATCGCCCGGGTGCACCGCGTCGCCGACCTGATCGCGCAGGGCGCGCCGCTCGACGAGGTCGTCGGCACCGTCACCCGGGAGGTGCGGGCGCTGCTGGCGCTCCAGGACTGCTGGCTCGAGCTCCCACGCCAGGCCTACGCCATGCCGACGCTCGAACGGGGCGGGACCGTCGCCGCCGCCGAACGGCACTGGTTCGCCGGCGGCGTCGGGCTCTCCGAGGACGGCGTCGAGCTCCCCGTGCTCGAGCAGGGACACCTCGTGGGCCGGATCGTGCTCATCGGCGATCCCGACCATGCGGTCACGATCGAGGAACGTGTCGTCGCGGTGGCGCTCGCCGACCAGCTCGGCGCCGCGCTCGCCCTCGCCCGGCCCGACGAACGGGCCCGGCTCTCGTCGGACGACCGCCATGGAGAACGAGGCGGCTGACCCGCCGACGTGCCAAGCTGCGCCTTCCGCCGGGGCACGACGTCGGAGCGGTAGTGGCCGGAATCCTCAAGCGCATGGTCGTCGGTCGCCCACTCGCGACCACGCAGATGGAGGAGCAGCGCCTCCCCAAGACGATCGCGCTCGCGGTCTTCTCGTCGGACGCGCTCGTCCTCCACCGCGTACGCGACCGAGGAGATCCTGTTCGTCGTCGCCGTCGGCGGCTCGAGTCTCGCCCTGGGCCTCAGCCGGCTGGTGCCGATCGCGCTCGTCGTCGCCGCGCTCCTGGCCATCGTCATCATCTCGTACCGGCAGGTGATCTTCGCGTACCCGGGCGGCGGCGGCGCGTACGTCGTGAGCCAGGAGAACATCGGGGAGATGGCCTCGCTGATCGCCGGGGCGTCGTTGATGGTCGACTACGTCCTCACGGTCGCGGTCTCGATCTCGGCCGGCGTCGCGGCGATCGTCTCGATCCCGGCCCTCAGCGGGCTGGCCGACCAACGCGTCCCGCTCGGTGTCGTGCTCATCCTGGCCATCACGCTCCTGAACATGCGCGGCATCAAGGAATCGGGCACCGTCTTCGCGATCCCCACGTACCTCTACATGTTCGTGTTCGCCGGTCTCATCATCTACGGCCTCACGCGGTCGTTCCTCGGCGACATGGGTCCGATCCCGTACGACCCCCACCTCGCCGAGACCACGAACGAGTTCGGCGGCACCCTCACGCTGTTCCTGCTGTTGAAGGGCTTCTCGTCCGGCGCGGTCGCCCTGACCGGCATCGAGGCGATCTCGAACGGTGTGCCTGCGTTCCGGCGTCCAGCCGCGAAGAACGCGGCCACGACGCTCGTCTGGATGGGGATCCTGCTCGGCTCGCTGTTCTTCGGCATCTCGGTGCTCGCACACCGACTGCACCCGTACCCGAGCCACGACCGCACGGTGATCGCGCAGCTCGGGCTGCAGGTGTTCGGCAACGGCTTCATCTTCGTGTTCCTGCAGGTCGCGACGGCCGCCATCCTCGTGCTCGCCGCGAACACCGCGTACAACGGCTTCCCGAGCCTGTCGTCGATCATCGCGTCCGACGGCTACCTACCCCGCCAGCTCACGAACCGCGGCGACCGGCTCGTGTTCTCGAACGGCATCGTGCTGCTCTCGGGCGCCGCCGCGATGCTCGTCGTCGCGTTCGGCGGCATCACCAATGCGCTGATCCCGCTCTACGCCGTCGGGGTCTTCACGTCGTTCACCCTGTCGCAGGCCGGAATGGTCCGCCACCACCTGAGGCTCAGGCAGAAGGCGTGGCGCCGCAGCGTCGTGGTCAACGCGGTCGGCGCCGTCGCCACGCTGCTCGTGCTGCTCATCGTGGCGGTCACGAAGTTCACCACCGGCGCCTGGGTCCCGATCGTCGTCATCCCGGCGATCGTGCTCGTGTTCAAGGCCATCAAGCGCCACTACGCCGGCGTGGCCGCGCACCTCGAGATCCCCGACGACTACCGCCCGCCCCGACGACGACTCACTGCGGTGGTCCTCGTCGAGCAGGTCGACGCGATGACGCTCGAGGCGCTCGCGTACGCGCGGTCCATCGCGCCCGACCGGCTGGTGGCACTGACCGTGGTGCAGAACGATGCCGACGCGGAGCGGATCGAGAAGCAGTGGTCGGTCCGCGAGATCCCGGTGCCGCTCGAGGTCGTGCGGACCGACGCCGGCGCGTTCACCGCGGCGACGATCGGCTACGTCGACGAGCTCGCACGTTCGTCCGAGAACACGATGGTGAACGTCGTGATCCCGGAGTTCTACGTCGAGCACTGGTGGCAGCACGTGCTCCACAACCAGAGCACTCTGGTCCTCAAGGGCCGGCTCCTCTTCCGCAAGACCGCCGCGGTGACCTCGATCCCCTACCGCGTCGAGATCCCGGCCCGGACGCCGGCGCGCCGCTCGACGATCCGTCACGCTGGCAGGTCACGGATGCGAAGACCGGCGCCACCGTCGACACCCGCGTCGCCGACGCCGCTCGAGGTGACGACCACGGTCGATCGTCGGAACCTCGTGGTGGCACCGGTCTGAGCCGGCTCGCGTCGTCACGGCCGGGGATACGATCCGCCGACACTCGCGCCCGGAGGACCCGATGGCCGGCTACGACGAATCGCTCTACCGGATGTACCTGAGCAGCGTCCCGATGTTCGCCCACTGCTCCCAGGAGCAGCTCGACCTGATCGCCGCGCTCGCCGAGGCCGACTCCTATCCGGACGGGCGCGACATCGTGCAGGAGGGCAGCGCCGGCGACGGGTTCTTCGTCATCACCGGCGGCAAGGCGCGGGTCCATCGCGCGGGCCGCGACGTCGCCGAGCTCGGTCCGGGCGACTACTTCGGTGAGCTGTCGCTCTTCGACCCCGCGCCCCGCAACGCGACGGTGACCGCGTCGGAGACGGTCACGTGTGTGGTGCTGGCACCGGACGCGTTCCGTGAGGCCCTCGATCGGATCCCGGCCGTGCGGGACACGCTCCTGCACGGCATGGCCCACCGCATCCACGAGCTCGACCAGCGATTCTGATCGCTCCGTCGCGACGCGGTCGTCGCTGCGACTCACGACGACCGCGGGTGGAGCCGGGAAAGGGATTCGAACCCTTGACCTGCTCATTACGAGTGAGCTGCTCTGCCGACTGAGCTATCCCGGCGGGGTCCGGCAGTGTACCGAAGGCACCTCCGCCGACCGGACCTCTCGACGTTCAGACGACGGGCGGGAGCTGCGACACCAGGTGCAGCAGCAACGAGCCGACGTTGGGATTGAACTCGTCGGCCTGCCGGGCGGTCCGGCACGCGTCGAGCGCGTCGGCCGCCCGCACCGGATCGACGGAGAGCGCGCCGGCGGCACCGGCCAGCACGTCGAGATACGTCTGCTCGATCGCGCTGATGCCCTCGATGAGCGCGTCCGTCTTGGCCCGCCGCAGCTCCTGACGCTGGCGCTCTCCGAGGCGGCGACGGAGTGCGGCCGCGGTCCGCGGCGGGTAGCCCCGCGCCTCGATGTCGGCATCGAGCTCCTCGAGCTCGGTCGCCGCGGCGGCTTCGGACGCGGCTCCGGCCGCGTCGAGCGCGACCTCGAGCCCCTCGACGAGCTCCACGGTCGTCGCGGCGCGCCCGTCGACCCGCGCCACGGCGCCGGCGAACGCCGCGCGCACTGCGAGCGTGTCGGCCGACCGCACGGGTGCGGCATACGCGAAGTCGATGCGTTGGCAGCGCGACCGGATCGTCGCGAGCAGCGCGTCGGGCCGGTCCGTGAGCAGGAGCACCACGGTGCGGGGCGGCGGCTCCTCGATGCTCTTGAGCAGCGTGTTGCCGACGACCTCCTCCATCCGGTCGGCGTCCCGCACCATCACGACCTTCCGATCACCCTCGATCGGCGCCTTGTGGATCTCGGGGATCACACGGGGCAGCGCGCTGTCGCGACGGGCGGTCTCGCCGGCGCGCGGCGCGCGGATCTCGTTGGCCAGCGTGTACGTGGCGGTCGTCGGCTCGAACTCGACGACGTCGGGGTGCGCGCCCCGCGCCACCAGCGACGCGCTGCGTTCGTCCGTGGCGCCCACGATCGTTGCCGCGAACGCCCGGGCGCCTTCGACGATCCCGGAGCCGCGCGTGCCCACGAGCAGGTACGCGTGGGACGGCGCCGCGGCCGCGGCCTGCAGCGTGGCCACCGCGCGCGCCTGCCCCGTCACCGCCTCCCACATGCGCCGGATCCTAAGTGGCGCTGCGCGTCACGGTCCGAGCCGCTCTCGGACCCGCGCGACGAGTTGCTCCGTGACCGCGTCGGGGGTCCCGGAGCCGTCGACCACGGTCCACCCGAACCGGGCGGCCAGGTCCCGGTAGGCGGCCACGGACCGCAGCGTGGAACTCCCGCCCCTCGCGCTCCAGGCGGTCCTCACCCGGCGTCCGGCGGGACTCGGCGGTGGCGTCGTCGACGTCGAGCACGACCACGAGATCGGGCACGACGCCATCGGTCGCGAAGGACGAGAGCGCGGCGACCGCGTCGACGCCGAGCCCGCGGACCACGCCCTGGTACACGAGCGAGGACGGAACGTGGCGGTCGCTCACGACCCAGGCGCCACGCGCGAGCGCGGGCCGCACGACCGTCGCGACGTGTTCCGCCCGATCGGCCGCCATCAGCAGGGCCTCGGCCCGCGCGTCGACGGACCCGCCGTCGAGCAGCAGCCGTCGCAGCTCGCGACCGAGCGGTGTCCCACCGGGCTCGACCGTCGCGACCACCTCCGTGCCGCGCGCCTGCAACGCGGCGACGAGCCGAGCGGACTGGGTGGACTTGCCGGAGCCGTCGCCGCCCTCGACGACGACGAAGCGCCCGGTCACGGGGGCCCCGTGCCGGCGGCGGGTGGGTCGGTCGCCGCCGCGCCGGTGCTCGGGACATCGACCGGATCGTCGACGGCGTCGCCACCGTTCTCGTTCCGATACCGCAGGACCTGCCGGCGCGCGTAGACGCCCGAGACGACCGTCAGCACCCCGCCGCCCCACAAGGCGAGGCGCACGCCCGGGAAGCTGTAGGAGAAGCCGCCGAACTGGACGTGCTGGGAGTTGCTCACCAGGCCGAACAGCCAGTCGTAGAGATCCGCGAACAGCGGAGAGACGGTCAGGGAAAGGAGCAGGCAGAGACGGACGACCGCGTACAGCGTCGCGAAGGTCCGTCCCCGCATCTCGTCGCTCACGTGCTCCTGGATCAGCGTGAAGCCGGTGACGTACGCGCTGGCGGCGCAGGCTCCGGTCCCGGCGATGAACAACGCGGCGATGCCGCCGACGTTGAACGACACGCCCGCGATCAGGAAGACGCCGACGCCGATCACCGACCAGCCGAACAGCTCGTCGCGTGGAAGCCGCTTCTGCAAGGCCAGGACGATGAAGATCCCGATCGCGGCACCGGTGCCGAGCGCGGTGAGCATCACGCCGTACTGCGCCTCGGAGCCGAGCACCTCCGACGCGAACACGGTGCCGAGCGGGATCATCGCGCCGGCTCCGATGAGCCCGCCGCCCAGCCCGACGATCACCGCGCGACTGAACGCCTCGCCGCGCATGAAGCGGATGCCGTCCTTGATCTCGCGGATGCTCGACGCGAAGTCGAGCTTCTTGGTGCCGTCGCGCGCGGGCTTCGGGATCGGCAGCCGGAAGACGAGGATCGCAGACAGGACGTACGTGATGGCGTCGAACCACAGCGACACCACGTTCTTGTCGACCTTGAGCGATGACAGCGCGTCGAACCCGCCGAGCCACGTGGCCACGACGGCCAGGGCGGCGGCGATCGCGGCGCCGATCGGGAACGTGCCGTAGGACGCGACCAACGACAACGTGTTCGCCGACGCGAGCTTGTCCTCCGGCACGAAGTGCGGCACCGAGGCGTCCTTGGCCGGTCCCCACAACAGCGTCATGATCTCGATGAAGAACGACGCGACGACGAGGAGCCACAGGCTGCTCACGAACGGGATCGTGCAGATCAGGCCGGCCCGACCGACGTCGCAGAGCACCATGATCTTGCGTCGGTCGAAGCGGTCGACCATGACGCCACCGAGCGTCGCGAGGAAGAAGCCGGGCAGCATCCGCGCGCCCATGACCAGGCTGAGGGCGGCGGCCGAGTTGTTCGAGAGCTGGGCGGTGATCCCGAGGATCGCGAACAGGCCGACCCAGTCGCCGAGGCTGGAGAAGACCTGCGCGATCCACAGGCGGAGGAACGCCTTGGACCCGAAGAGGCGGAACGACTCCGGCGGGACCGGGTGCTCCTCGCCCTCCGGGATGAAGGGCGCCGGGTCGGCGCCCGGCCGGCGGTCCGATCCGGGCCGGCGATCCGGACCGGGCGGTGGCGCGTCAGTCGCCGTCACTGCTTCCGAGTGCCTCGAGCGCTGCGGCGTTCGTCGACTGCTTCGCCTTGGCCTTCTTCGCGGCCACGCTGGTCCCCTTCTTCACGACCCGCGTGGTACCCGTCGCCGACTTCTTCACCGCCTTCTTCGCGGTCTTCTTCTTCGCCGGCTTCTTGGCGCCCTTGGTCGCCTTCTTCTTCGCCGGTCCCTTGGCCGCGCGCTCGCGCAGCAGGTCCAGCGCGTCCTCGAACGAGATGGTGTCCGGATCCAGACCCCGCCGGATCGTCGCGTTCGTCACGCCGTCGGTGACGTAGGGCCCGAACCGGCCGTCGAGCACGCGGACCGGCTTGCCGGTGTCGGGGCTCTCGCCGAACTCCTGGATGGGCGGCTTCGTCTTCTGGTTCCGACCGCGCTTGGGCTGGGCGAAGATCGCCTCGGCCTCCTCGAGCGTGACGTCGAAGATCTGGTCCTCGGTCTCGAGGCTCCGGCTGTCGGTTCCCTTCTTGAGGTAGGGCCCGTACCGGCCGTTCTGCGCGGTGATCTCGTTGCCCTCGGCGTCGGCACCGACCACCCGCGGGAGCGACAGGAGCTTCAACGCGGTCTCGAGGTCGATCGTGTCCGGATCCATCGACTTGAAGAGCGACGCGCGCGGCGGCTTGGCCTTCGAGCCCTCCTCGAGCACGCCGAGCTGGACGAACGGACCGAAGCGTCCGGTGAGCGCGAGGACCGTCTCGCCCGTGGTGGGATCCGCTCCCAGCTCGCGCGGCCCTCCGGACCCCTTGGCGATCAGCTCTCGCGCGCGTTCGATCGTGAGCTCGTCGGGAGGGAGGTCGGCCGGCAGAGGGCACTTGTCGTCGCCGGCGTGCAGCGACTCGCCCGTGTTCCACACCCGGACCACGTACTCGGTCCCGGCCTCGTCGGTCCCGATCGTGATCTTGTTGACCTCGCTCATGTCGATCTTCGCGAGGTTGTCCTCGGACA
Source organism: uncultured Acidimicrobiia bacterium (assembly GCA_963756815.1). GTDB lineage: Bacteria > Actinomycetota > Acidimicrobiia > IMCC26256 > JAENVU01 > JAENVU01. The sequence goes on along the minus strand of CAVWPR010000046.1, from coordinate 129,587 downwards.
CGAGCTCTCGGAGTCCGGCGGTGCCGTTCCCGAAGTAGAACGAGTGGAGCCACTTCTCGGCCTCGCCCTCGCCGCGCGCGACGGCGTCGAGCGCCTCCTCCATCGTGGCGGTGAAGCCGTAATCGACGAGGTGCGCGAAGTAGCGCTCGAGCAGCTGCGTCTTCGCGAACGCGGTCCACGACGGCACCAGCGCGGTGCCCTTCTTCCACACGTAACCGCGTTCGCTCGTGATCGTGTTGATGATCGACGCGTAGGTGGACGGTCGGCCGATACCGGAGTCCTCCAGCACCTTCACGAGCGTGGCCTCCGTGTACCGCGCCGGAGGCTGGGTGGTGTGGCCGTTCGCGTCGAGACCGTTGCACGCGACGCCCTCGCCCTCGCCGACGGTCGGGAGCACGGCCTCGTCGTCGTCGGCACCGCCCGGGTCGTCGCTCACGTCGACGTACGCCATGCGGAACCCGAGGAACTCGTAGCTCTTGCCGCTCGCCCGGAAGACCGCGTCCTCGCCCGTCGACGACGCGCCCCCGAGTCGCACCGTGACCCGTCGGCCACGCGCGTCGGTCATCTGGCTCGCGACGGTCCGCATCCAGATCAGCTCGTACAGCTGCTGCTCGTCGCGCGACAGCTCGCCCCGCACGTCTTCGGGGGTCCGGAACCGATCGCCCGACGGGCGGATCGCCTCGTGGGCCTCCTGCGCGTTCTTCGTCGTGTTCGCGTACGTGCGGGGCGCCGGCGGGAGGTACGCCTGGCCGAACCGCTCCACGATCTGGGCGCGGGCCGCGTCGACGGCCTGGTTCGACAGGCTGATCGAGTCGGTCCGCATGTAGGTGATGTACCCGCGCTCGTAGAGCCCCTGCGCCACCGACATCGTGCGTCCGGCGCTGAACCGCAGCTTGTTGCCCGCCTCCTGCTGCATCGTCGTGGTCTTGAACGGCGGCTTCGGCCGCTCGACGAACGTCTTCGCCTCGACGTCACGGACGACGAAGTTGGTGTCGGTCAGTCGGCCGACGAGCTCGCGCGCGTCCGACTCGCGCAGGTGCACCGACGCGGAGTCGGGCGCGAGCAGGCCGGTGGCGGAATCGAAGTCGCGACTGCCGGCGACCCGCCGACCGTCGAGCTCCACGAGCCGCGCGCCGAACTCGGTGCCGCGTGCCGAGAAGCGACCGTCGAGATCCCAGTACTCCGCGGTGCGGAACGCCATGCGCTCGCGCTCGCGCTCCACGACGAGGCGGACCGCGACGCTCTGCACCCGCCCGGCCGAGCGCGCACCTCCGACTCGCCGCCACAGCACCGGCGACACCTCGTAGCCGACGAGGCGGTCGAGCGTGCGCCGGCCTTCCTGCGCCTCGACGAGCCGCATGTCGAGCTCGCGCGGATTCGCGATCGCGGCGTCGATGGCCTCGCGGGTGATCTCGTGGAACACCATGCGCTTGACCGGCGTCTTCGGGCTCAGCACCTCGATGAGGTGCCAGGCGATCGCCTCCCCCTCACGGTCCTCGTCCGTCGCGAGGAAGAGCTCGTCGGCACCCTTCAGCGCTCGGCGCAACGTGCTGACGACATCCTTGGCCCGACCCTCGGGCGGGGCGTACTCGAGTCGGAAGTGGTCGTCCACGTCGACCCCGAGACCCTTGCGCGGGAGGTCCCGGACGTGGCCGAAGCTGGCGAGCACCGTGAAATCGGCGCCGAGGAAGCGGCCGATGGTGTCGGCCTTGGTCTTCGACTCGACGATCACGAGGGATTTGGGCACGGAGGCTGGTCCCGAACTGGGGGGTCGGTCGGGGCGAACGTAGTGCGCGGTCCGGCCGGGATGCCCGGATCCCCAGGATCCGGGAATTCTCGACGGTCGTCGCTGCGGGAGCGGAGGACCGGCCTCCTAGAGTGTCCCGATGCTCGGCCTGTCGCTCAGCCCCGACGATCTGATCCGGTCATTCGGGACGATCGGGCTCATCCTGATCATCTTCGCCGAGTCCGGTCTGCTCATCGGGTTCTTCCTGCCCGGCGACTCGCTCCTCTTCACCGCGGGGCTGCTGGCATCGCAGGGGAAGCTGAACCTCGCCGTGGTGCTCGTGGGCTGCTTCCTGGCCGCGGTCATCGGGGACCAGGTCGGCTACGCGTTCGGCAAGAAGGTCGGTCCGTCGATCTTCCAGCGGCCGAATTCCCGCCTGTTCAAGCAACAGCACGTCGAACGGGCCAACCAGTTCTTCGAGGAGCACGGCGCCAAGACGATCGTCATGGCCCGCTTCGTGCCCGTCGTGCGGACCTTCGCGCCGATCCTCGCCGGCGTCGGCACCATGCGCTACCGGACGTTCCTCGCCTACAACGTCCTCGGCGGGCTCCTGTGGTCCGTCGGCGTCACGCTGCTCGGCTATTTCCTCGGCGACGCGATCGGTGCCGACAACGTCGACAAGTACCTGTTGCCGATCATCGGCGTCATCATCGTCATCTCCCTGATCCCCCCGTTCCTCGAGTACCGCAGGCACAAGCGGCGGGCGGTCAGCGACGCGGAGGCTGCGGCTGAGGCCGCGCACCTGCACGACATCGTCGACGAGTAGCGCCCTCGGCTCAGGGCGACACGAACCGGTACCCCATCCCGGGCTCGGTGATGAAGTACCGCGGCGCCGACGGGTTCGGCTCGAGCTTGCGGCGCACCTGCGCCATGAACACGCGCAGGTAGTTCGTCTCCGTCTCGTACTGCGGACCCCAGACCTCCTGCAGGAGCTGGCGTTGCGGCACGAGCTTCCCCGCATTGCGCACGAGCACCTCGACGATCTCCCACTCGGTCGGGGTGAGCCGGACCTCGGCGCCGTCCGCACCGGTCACCCGCTTGGCCGCGAGGTCGATCACGAAGTCCGGGGTGGTGACGAACGCCTCCTCCTCGGCCGGTGCGGCGCGGCGCAGCGCGGCGCGCAGCCGGGCGAGGAGCTCGTCCATCCCGAACGGCTTCGTGACGAAGTCGTCGGCTCCGGCGTCGAGCGCGGCCACCTTGTCCGCCTCGGCGTCCCGGACCGACAGGACGATCACGGGCACCCGGCTCCAGCCTCGGAGGCCCTCGATCACCTCGACGCCACCGATGCCGGGCAGGCCCAGATCGAGGACGACGACGTCGGGGTGATGGCGCGCGGCGAGCTCGAGCGCCTGCTCCCCCGTCTCGGCGAGATCGACGTCGTAGCCGCGGGCGCGCAGGTTGATCCCGAGCGCACGCCGGATCTGCGCCTCGTCGTCGACGACGAGCACCTTGCCCTCACTCACCGCTTCACCATCGGCATCCCGATCACCATCGTGAGCCCGCCGCCGGGGGTGTCCTCGACCGTGAGCTCGCCGCCCATCGCCTCGACGAACCCGCGCGCGACGGCGAGCCCGAGCCCGACGCCGGTCCCGTTGCTGGGATTGTCACCCAGGCGTTGGAACGGGCGGAAGATGCGCTCGTGGTCGGCGACGGGCACGCCGGGACCGTGATCGATGACCCGCACGTCGACACGACCCGGCACCGCGCCCGCCTCCACCCGCACCGGTCGGTCGGTCGGCGACCACGCACGTGCGTTGTCGACGATGTTCGCCACCGCCCGCTCCAGCAGTCCGGCGTCGGCGCGCACACGCGGGAGCGTCTCCGGGAGGTCGAGCTCGACGGGGACGACGCGGTCGGGCAGTCCCGCGATGGCACGCGGGACCACCTCCTCGAGCCCGACGTCGCGCATCACGAGGTCGAGGGCCCCGGTCTGGAGTCGGCTCATGTCGAGCAGGTTGCCGACGAGCGCGTTCGAGCCGATCCGTCTCCTCGTCGATCGTCGACAGGAACTCGCGCGTCGCGTGGGGGGTCCAGGTCACGTCCTGCTGGAGCAGGCTGGTCACCGAGGCCTTGATCGACGACAGCGGCGTCCGAAGGTCGTGCGACACCGCCGCGAGGAGCGCGGTACGCAGCTCGTTCGCCTCGGCAAGCCCGGCCGCGGCAGCGACGTCGGCGCGCAGCCGCCGCCGTTCCAGCGCGACCTGTACCTGGTCGGCGAACGCCCGCAGCACCTCGAGATCCTCGGCGGACAGGCTCGGTGCGACGACGACGAGCTGTTCGCTCGCTCCGAGCGGCAGTGCGTGATCCGCGGCCTCCGGCCGCGCCGGAGCCGGTCCGCCGGCGACGGCCTCGACCGACCACTCGTCGTCGGACCCCTCCGGCCGGAGGACGGCGACGCACTCGGCCGAGAACGCGGCTCGGAGCTGCGCCACGAGCTGCGGGAGCGGATCCTCGGCGCTGGCGACCGTCCCGCCGAGCGCGGCGAGTGTCTCCGCCTCCGCGCGCGCCCGCGCCGCATCGGCGGTCCGCCGGCTGGCGACGGTCACCAGCCAGCTGACGAGCGCCGCGACGGCGAGGAAGACGAACAACGCGAGCAGGTTCTCGCCCTCCTCGATCGTGAACGTGTGGATCGGCGGCGTGAAGTAGTAGTTCGCGAGCAACGAGCCGGCCACGGCCGCGACGAGTGCAGGCATCAGCCCGCCGGTGGTCGCGACGACGACCACGAGCATCAGGAAGAGCAAGAGGACGCTGGGCAGGCCGAGGCCCCGGCGGCCGAGGGACAGGAGCGCCGCGAGCAGCGGCGGCCCGGCGAGGGCGAGGATCCAGCCGATCATCACGCGCCGGCGCGAGAGGTGGCTCCGGGTCGACGGGCGGGGCACGCGCAGCCGCGCCTCCTCGACGGGTCCGGTCGAGATGACGTGCACGTCGATCGGACCCGACTCGCGGAGGATCGCGTTGATGATCGAACCCCGCACGAGCTCGGTGATCCGGGATCGTTGACTCGCGCCGAGCACCAGTTGGGTCGCGTTCTCCGAGCGCGCGAATCCGACCAACGCCTCGGCCACGTCGCCGCCGCTCACCTCCCGGTACTCACCGCCGAGCTCGGTCAACAGTCGACGGAGCTCGCCGAGCCGGTCGGTCGACGGGCCCGCCAGCCCGTCGGCCGGGCGCACGTGCACACCGAGCAGGTCGCCGCGCGTCCGCATCGCCATGCGCGCGGCCCGGCGGATCACGTCGTCGCCGCCCGGCGCGCCGGTGATCGCGACGACGACGCGCTCGCGCGTCTCCCAGGTGCCGGTGATGCCGTGGGCCTCGCGGTACGTCTCGAGCGCCTCGTCGACGCGGTCGGCCGTCCACATGAGCGCCAGCTCGCGCAGGGCGTTGAGGTTCCCCACCCGGAAGTAGTTCGCGAGCGCCGCGTCGACCTTCTCCGGCTTGTAGATGTTGCCGTGGGCCATGCGCCGGCGAAGGGCCTCGGGGGTCTGGTCCACCAGCTCGACCTGCTCCGCCCGTCGCACGACCTCGTCCGGGATCTTCTCCTTCTGCTCGATCCCGGTGATCTCCTCGACGACGTCGTTCATCGACTCGAGGTGCTGGATGTTGACGGTCGAGATCACGTCGATCCCGGCATCGAGGAGCTCGTCGACGTCCTGCCACCGCTTCTCGTTCCGGCTGCCCGGGATGTTCGAGTGCGCGAGCTCGTCGATCAACGCCACGGTCGGAGCCCGCTCCAGGATGGCGTCGATGTCCATCTCCTCGAAGCTGGTGCCCCGGTACTCGATCCTCCGCCGCGGTACGACCTCGAGATCGCTGATCTGCTCCTCGGTCTTCGGCCGGGCATGCGTCTCCACGAAACCGACGACGACATCGGTGCCGCGTGCGGCGCGGCGGCGGCCCTCGTTCAACATCGCGAACGTCTTGCCCACGCCCGGCGCGGCGCCGAGGTAGATGCGGAGCTTGCCGCGAGCCATGGCGGGAGCCTACGGAGTCACGAGATGCGGTCGAGGGCGATGTTGAGCTCGAGGACGTTGACACCGGGCTCGCCGAGGAAGCCCAGCGAGCGTCCGTCGGTGTGCTCGTCGATGAGCTTGTTCACGCGTGCGAGGGGGAGGCGCCGTACCCGCGCGACCCGCGGGGCCTGCAGCCGCGCGTTGGCGATCGAGATGTCGGGATCGAGCCCCGAGCCGGACGCGGTGACCGCGTCCACCGGCACCTTCGAGGTCGGCGCGAGCCCGTTCTGCTTGCGATAGTCGGCGACGCGCTGCTTCACCGCGGCGAGGAGGTCGGGGTTGGTCGGTCCCCAGTTGGATCCCGAGCTGATGTCCTGGCTCAGGTCCTTCGGGTCGTTCGGCACCGTCTTCGTGTCGTTGTTCGGATCCGTCGCGTCCGAGCCGCGTGGCCGCGGCACCGGCCGCGCTCGGACGGCCGTGGAAGTACTTCGCCTTGGTGAAGGTCTGTCCGAGCAGGCTCGAGCCCACGACGTGACCGTGCACCGACAGCTCGCGAGCCGTTCGCCTTGTCCGCGAACGCCGAGTTGCGCGATGCCGGTGATCACGAGCGGGAAGGCCACGCCGACCAGCAGTGTGAACACGACCATCATCACGATCGACGGCAGGAGCTGGCGTCGCATCACTTCACCCCCAGCGCCGTCACGAGCAGGTCGATGAGCTTGATCCCGATGAACGGGGCGACGATGCCGCCGACGCCGTAGATCAGGATGTTGCGCCGCAGCAGTTGCGCGGCACCGCTCGGAACGAACTTCACGCCCCGCAACGCCAGCGGGATCAGCAGCACGATGATGAAGGCGTTGAAGATCACCGCCGAGAGGATCGCTGAGCGCGGAGTGCTCAGGTTCATGATGTTGATCCGGTCGAGCTGCGGGAACACCGTGAGGAACATCGCCGGAACGATTGCGAAGTACTTCGCGACGTCGTTCGCGATCGAGAAGGTGGTCAGCGAGCCCCGCGTGATGAGGAGCTGCTTGCCGATCTCGACGATGTCGATGAGCTTCGTCGGGTCCGAGTCGAGGTCGACCATGTTGCCGGCCTCCTTCGCGGCCTGGGTGCCGGTGTTCATCGCGACGCCGACGTCGGCCTGCGCGAGCGCCGGTGCGTCGTTCGTGCCGTCTCCGGTCATGGCGACCAGCCGGCTGCCCGCCTGCTCCCGCTTGATGTAGGCCATCTTCTCTTCGGGCGTGGCCTCGGCGATGAAGTCGTCGACGCCGGCCTCCTGGGCGATGACACCGGCGGTGATCGGGTTGTCGCCGGTCACCATCACGGTGCGGATGCCCATGGTGCGCAGCTCGTCGAAGCGCTCCTTCATGCCGGGCTTGACGGTGTCCTTCAGGTAGATCACGCCGAGCGCCCTCGCGGTCGCGCCGTTCCTGCTCGCGACGACGAGCGGCGTCCCGCCCAGGCCGGAGATGGCGTCGACCTCGTCCATGAGCTCGACCGACACGGTGCCCCCCTGCTCCTCGACCCAGCGGCGTACCGAGTCGGCCGCGCCCTTGCGGATGCTGTGGCCCTCGTAGTCGAGCCCGCTCATACGCGTCTGGGCGGTGAACGCGACGAGCTCGGCGTCCGGGATCTCGCGTGGCGCGAGCCCGTAGCGCTGCTCCGCGAGCTCGAGGATCGAACGACCTTCCGGGGTCTCGTCGGCCAGACTCGAGAGGAGCGCGGCGTCGGCGAGGTCCTGCTCGGCGACTCCCGGCGCCGGCCGGAACTCCGCGGCCTGCCGAGCGCCGAAGGTGATCGTCCCCGTCTTGTCGAGCAGGAGCGTGTTGACGTCGCCGGCGGCCTCGACCGCGCGGCCGCTCATCGCGAGGACGTTGCGGCGGACCAGCCGGTCCATGCCCGCGATGCCGATCGCGGAGAGCAGGCCGCCGATCGTCGTGGGGATCAGACAGACGAGGAGCGCGACCAGGACGACGACCGACTGCTCGGCGTTCGCGTAGATCGAGAACGGCTGGAGGCTCACCGTCGCGAGCAGGAAGATGATCGTGAGGCCGGCGAGCAGGATGTTGAGCGCGATCTCGTTCGGAGTCTTCTGCCGTTCCGAGCCCTCGACGAGGGCGATCATCCGGTCGATGAACGTCTCGCCCGGTCGGGCGCTGATGCGCACGACGATGCGGTCCGACAGCACCCGCGTCCCGCCGGTGACGGCCGAGCGGTCGCCACCCGCTTCCCGGATCACGGGCGCCGACTCGCCGGTGATCGCCGACTCGTCGATGCTCGCGATGCCCTCGATGACGTCGCCGTCGCTCGGGATCACCTCGCCGGCCACGACGACGACCTCGTCGCCCAGGTCGAGCTGGGTGCCCGGCACCTGCTCGAGCGTCCCGTCGGCGCGGCGACGGTTCGCCATCGTCTCGGAGCGGGTCTTGCGCAGCGTGTCGGCCTGGGCCTTGCCCCGACCCTCGGCGACGGCCTCGGCGAAGTTCGCGAACAGGACGGTGAACCAGAGGAACGCCGCGACGAGCGCGGCGAAGACGTTCTCGTCGGTGCTCGCCGAGGAGAGGTTCGTGAAGAAGAGGACCGTCGTCAGCACGCTGCCGACCTCGACGACGAACATCACGGGGTTCCGCATGAGGTGCCGCGGGTTCAGCTTGACGAAGCTGTCCCCGACCGCGCGCCGCATGATCGTCGGGTCGAACATCGAGGTCGTGGCACGGACGCGCTCGGCCTTCGTCTCGCCCGGCGGGAGGGTCGGAGTGGGAGTCATCGTCATTCGGGGATCCTCCTCAGATGCCGAGCTGCTCGACGATGGGACCGAGCGCGAGTGCGGGGAAGAACGTCAGCCCGGCGACGACGATGATCACGCCGAACAGCAGGCCCGCGAACAGCGGCGTGTCCGTCGGGAACGTTCCTGCCGACGCCGGGACCTTGTCCTTCCGGGCGAGCGCGCCCGCGAGCGCCAGGGTCGGGATGATGAGGAAGAACCGGCCGATCAGCATCGCGATCCCGAGCGCGACGTTCATGAACTGGGTGTTCGCCGTGATGCCCGCGAACGCCGAGCCGTTGTTGTTCCCGGCCGACGTGAACGCGTAGAGCACCTCCGAGAAGCCGTGCGGACCCGGATTCAGGATCGACACGTTGAGCACGCTCGGCGTGACGATGGCCACCGCGGTGCCGACCAGCACCGCGACCGGCATCGCGAGGATGTAGAGGACGACGAGCTTCACCTCGGACGCCTGGATCTTCTTCCCGAGGTACTCCGGCGTGCGACCGACCATCAGGCCGGCGATGAACACCGCGAGGAGTGCGAGCACGAGCATCCCGTTCAGCCCGACGCCCACGCCGCCGGGGCTGATCTCGCCGAGCTTCATGTGGATCATGCACATCATCCCGCCGAGCGGCGTGAAGCTGTCGTGCATCGAGTTCACCGAGCCGTTCGACGTGCCGGTGGTCGAGGCACACCAGGTCGCGGACGCCGGCGTCCCGAACCGCACCTCCTTGCCCTCGAGGTTGCCGCCCGGTTGGCTCGTCGTCGTCGCCTGGTTCGCGCCCGCGGCGGTGAGCTTCGGGTTGCCGTTCAGCTCGAACATGGTCGTGAGGCCGACGACGAGCGCCCAGATCACGACCATCACCGCGAGCAGCACCCAGCCCTGGCGCTGCTCGCCGACCATCTTGCCGTAGGTGTAGGTCAGCGAGACGGGGATGAGCAGGATGAAGAAGAGCCCGAACAGGTCGGAGAGGCCGCTGGGGTTCGAGAACGGATGCGCGGAGTTCACGTTGAAGAACCCGCCGCCGTTCGTACCCAGCATCTTGATGGCCTCCTGGCTGGCCGTCGGGCCGCCGGGGATCACCTGCGACCTGCCTTCGAGCGTCTTGACCACGTCGAAGCCGTGCAGGTTCTGCACCACGCCGGTTCCCACGTAGACCAGCGCACCCACGAACGCGATCGGGATCAGGATCCGGAGCGTCGTACGGGTCAGGTCGACCCAGAAGTTGCCGACGGTGTCGGCGCGGCGACGGGCGAGGCCCCGGATCAACGCGGCCATCACCGCCATCCCGGCCGCGGCCGACACGAAGTTCTGCACCGTCAGGCCGACCATCTGCGTGAAGCTGCTGAGGGTCGACTCTCCCGGCGTAGCTCTGCCAGTTGGTGTTCGTGGTGAAGCTCGTCGCCGTGTTGAACGACAGCGCCTCTCCCACCTGCGGCGCATGGGTCGGGTTGAACGGGAGCACCGTCTGCAGCCGCTGCATCGCGTAGAGCACCAGCAACCCGACGACGCTGAACGCCAGCACCGAGAACGCGTAGACGGTCCAGCGCTGCTCGCGGTCGGGATCGACGCGACAGAGGCGATAGATCGCGCGCTCCACCGGCAGGAACACGCGGTCGCCGGGCGCGGAGCCGTTCCCGTAGACCTTCGCCATGTACCCGCCGAGCAGCGGGATGGAGATCGCGAGCATCGCGACCAGCACCGCGAGCTGACCCCACGCGGCTGCACTCATCAGAACTTCTCCGGGACGATGAACGCCGCGACCAGGTAGCCGAGCAACACGGCCGAGAGGATCAGACCGACGACGTTCTCGGCGCTCACGGCTGTCACCTCCGTCGAGGACATCGGTTCCGACGCGTCGTCGCCGCTGCGCACGATGCGGTCGCAGCCCACGACGAACGCGGCGCACAGGGCGAAGAACCCGATGATCACCACGACCACGAAGACGACGTCGGCCATGAGGTCTCCTCACGAACTCAGGACGGGAACTGGTTGACGAGCACGGTGCCGAGCGAGCACGCCCGTGTGCATGATCTCGGGCAGGTCGTGCGCGGACGCACCGTGCTCGAACTTGCATTCGCGCACCGGGAGGAGCGAGACCAGCTCACCCTGAACGATCCCGATCAGTCGACCGCGCGACTCGCCGCCGGCGGCCAGCTCGGACAGGCGCCGGACGTGCACGACGTCGTCGCGACTCGCGATCGTGAAGGAGTTGACGTTCGACGTCCGGATGTCGCCGCGCAGCGGCACCAGAGCGAGCGCGACGACCACCGGCCCGGCGAGCGCAACCAGCCACGGAAGGGGGGAGATCGAGGCCGGGGCTCGCCGGGTCGACGGGTGGTCGCTCACGAAGCGGTTGTAACTCGCCCTCGGCGGTGCTGCTAGGGCCTTGATGCTCTCCTAGCGCGCGACGCCGAAGCCTTGACGACGGCCTGTCGCGGCCGGCCGCGCCGCCCGGTCAGGCGGTGGTGCCGGCTCCCGTCGGCCGGGCGAGTGCGGTGCCGAGCTGTTGGCCGAGCGCTATCGCGACCTTGCGGGTCTCGCGCGGCACGCCCATCCGGTCGCCGGGTACGAGGTGGAGCCAGCCGAGCGTCGTCCCGCCGTTGTCGACGCGCATGCCGACGCCCTCGGGCGGGAGCGCGAACTCGCCGTCGACCAGCGCATGCGTCGCCGACTCGATCGAGCCGTCGGGCAGCAACACGGGGACCGAGGGTTGTGTGAGCGAGTACCGGCACGAGGCGAGATCCATCATCTCCGAGATCTCGCGCTCGACCATGTCGAGGAGACCCAGCGTCCCGGGATCGGACGCGATGCGGTCCGCCACGACCTCCATGCGATGGAGCTCCTCGCGGGCGCGGTTCGCCTCGGCGCGCCGGCGGCTGCCCCAGCTGCCGAGCTGGCCGACGAGCAGGCCGATCACGAGCAACATGAACGTGGTCTCGATGTCCTCGGCCGACGTGATGCGCATCGTCGTGTACGGACGGGTGAGGAAGAAGTCGAACGACGCGGCGGCGATCACCGCGGCGATCGCGGCAGCCACGCGGTCACCCGTCGTCGCGACCCCGACGACGACCACCACCAGGACGAGCACCATCGTCGCGCCCTGCAGCTCCTCCCGGAACGGGACCAGCAGCGCGGCGACCAGGATCGGGAGCAGCGCGCCCGCGACCCGGGCAATGGGATTGGCCGAACCGGTGGAGCGCGTCATGCCTTCCGGTGTACCCACGCGCGCGCGAACGGAAGGGCCTTGACGCATTCCTGACGGGTGTCGGTGGTCCCTTGACGCCCGCCGGGCGTCCGGGCGGCCTAGTAGGCCGTGCCGGTGACGCCCGTCTCCGCCTCGGCCGCGACGAAGCTCTCCGACTCGTCGGCGAAGCCACCGCCCTTGCGCTTCGAGAAGGCCACGGCCCCGATCAGCACGAGCAGCGCCAGGCCGGCGACGACGAACCGGACGTCGTCGTTGCGGAGGCTGATGATCGCCGGGAGCATCAGCAGCGAGACCAGGTTCATCACCTTGATGAGCGGGTTGAGCGCGGGGCCCGCGGTGTCCTTGAACGGGTCGCCGACGGTGTCGCCGATGACGGCGGCCTTGTGGGCCTCGGAGCCCTTGCCGCCCTCGTTGCCGTCCTCGATGTACTTCTTGGCGTTGTCCCACGCGCCACCGGCGTTGGACAGGAAGTTCGCCATGAGCTGGCCCGTGAGGATCACGCCGGCGAGGAACGCGCCGAGGGCGTAGAAGTTGATGCCGAAGCCGATGATGACCGGCGTGAGCACCGCCAGCAGGGCCGGCGTGGCGAGCTCGCGCAGCGACGCGGCGGTGCAGATGTCGATCACCGGGCCGTAGTCGGGCTTCTTGGTCCCGGCCATGATGCCGCCGTCGCGGAACTGGCTGCGGACCTCCTGCACCACCACACCGGCGGTGCGGCCCACGGCGCGGATCGCCAACGCGGAGAAGAGGAACGACACCGATCCACCGATGAGCAGGCCGATGAAGACCTTCGGGTTCGCGACGTTGATCTGCGTGAGGATGTTGTTGAAGAGGCGGTTGCCGGTGATGCCCTTGAGCGGGTTCAGCTCGCCACCGATGGTCTCGACGTAGGACGCGAACAGCGCGACCGACGCGATGACCGCGGAGCCGATGGCGAAGCCCTTGGTGACGGCCTTGGTGGTGTTCCCCACCGCGTCGAGGCTCACCATGATGCGCTCGGGCTCGCCCTCGAACTCGCCGGACATCTCGGCGATGCCGGCCGCGTTGTCGGCGACGGGCCCGAAGGTGTCCTCCGAGACGATGACGCCGGTCGTGGCCAGCATGCCCATGCCGGTGAGGGCGACCATGTAGAAGGTGAACTGGATGTTGCCGTTGCCGAGCCAGATGCCGACGCCGAGCGCCAGCGCGATCCCGATGATCGCGTAGACGCTGGACTCGAGGCCGGAGCTCATGCCGGAGAGCACGACGGTGGCCGGGCCGGTGCGCGACGCCTCGGCGATCTCACGGACGGGGCTGGTCTCGGTGGACGTGAAGTACTCGGTGAGCCGGCTCAGCGCCTGCGCGAGCACCAGACCGACGATGACCGCACCGAAGCAGCGCCAGCCGGCGTCGAACTTGTCGTTGCCGACGTAGGCGAAGGCGAGGATCGCGGTCCCGACGACGGTGAGCAGCCCGGCGGTGATGAAGCCCCGGTTGATCGGCGCCATCGCCGACTTGTCCTTGTCGGTCGGCGCGCACGGCGAACACGCCGACGATGGAGGCGAGCACGCCGACGGCCCGGGCCGCGAGCGGGAAGACGAGACCGAGCGCCGGGTTCAGACCGATCGACTGGAACGCGGCGACGCCGAGGATGATCGAGGCCACGAGCGTGACCTCGTAGCTCTCGAAGAGGTCGGCCGCCATGCCGGCGCAGTCACCCACGTTGTCGCCGACGTTGTCGGCGATGGTGGCGGGGTTGCGCGGGTCGTCCTCGGGGATTCCCGCCTCGACCTTGCCGACGAGGTCGGCGCCGACGTCGGCCGCCTTGGTGAAGATGCCGCCGCCCACGCGCAGGAACAGCGCGAGCAGGGAGCCGCCGAACCCGAAGCCGATCAGGATCGCGGAGGCGGTGTTCTGGAACAGCATGATGATGATCGTCGCCCCGAGGAGGCCGAGGCCGACGGTGAACATGCCGGCGACGCCGCCGGTGCGGAACGCGACCTTGAGGGCGTCGGGCAGGGAGCCGTTCCGCGCCGCGGCCGCGGTGCGCACGTTCCCGCGTACCGCGAGGCTCATGCCGATGAACCCGGTGAGGCCCGACATCAGACAGCCGGCGATGAATGCGAGCGTTCGGAAGAGGCCGGACTGCGCCTGGGTCAGGCCGGCGGAGCCGTAGGTGAGGCGCGCGCCGTCGCTGAGCAACGGCTTCACCACTTCGGTCGAGGTCACGAACACGACGATGGCGAGCGGCACGAGGATCACCGCGATCGTCTTGAACTGGCGCCGGAGGTACGCCATCGCGCCCTCCTGGATCGCGGAGGCGATCTCGATCATCGTCGGCGTGCCCTGGTCGGCGGCGAGGACGCCACGCACCAGGTAGAAGCCGACGGCGAGCGCGAGGAGCGCGGTCAGCACCGAGCCGATGAGGAGCGCCCACTCCGTGCTCCCGAGCTTGAAGACCTGGTAGCCGCCTTCGGCCGCGAGGACGTTCATGTGGTGTGGATCTCCTTGCTGGTCAGCTGGCGGTCAGCCGGTGGCTCCGCTGCGTCGAGGCCCCCTGGCGCCCGAACCGGAGGACCGTACGGGCGCCGTCACGAGCGAGTCAATCTAGCCAGGCGGCGGGGCCCGAAACCGAAACGAGCCCGGATTTCCAGCCTCCAGAACCCGGGCCGACCGGACGCCGCGATCGTCACGCGCACCACTCGGACCCGAGACTCCGGCCCGCGCGCCGGGGCGCTCGGCCCGGCTACACGTGGTACGGCACCGAGGTCACGACCGTGCCCTTGCGGAACAGCAACCGGCCCTTCAGGAACAGCGCGCTCTGGTTGTGCAGGAGCTGGCCCCACCAGGAGCTGACCACGAACTCCGGGATCACCACCGTGACGATGTCGTTGCTGCGTTGCGCGTCGAGCTCCTCCACGAACCGCAGCACCGGCCGGGCGAGCTCGCGATAGGGCGAGAACACGATCTCGAGCGGGATGTCGATCCCGTAGTGCGCCCAGTCGCGGGCGATCTTCTCCTGCTCGTCCTCGTCGGAGACGACCGTGACCGCGAGCAGGCGGTTGGGACGCATCGACTTCGCGTACGCCAGCGCCTCGAGCACGCCGCGGTGGACGCTGCCCACCAGCACCACCACCGTGTGGTTCATCGGGCGCGGGCGGTAGTCGGGCGCGGCCTGCAGACCCTTCTCGATCCCCGAGTAGTGGTTGTGGATCGACTTGAACAACAGGATGATGAACGGGATCACCACGATCGGGACCCAGGCACCGCTCGTGAACTTCGTGACGGCGACGACGATCAGGATGATGAACGTCGTCACCGAGCCCACCCCGTTGAGCCAGGCGTTGAATTTCCACCGCGGCTCCCGCTCCTTCTGGTGGTGGCGCACCATGCCCGCCTGCGAGAGCGTGAACGACGTGAACACGCCCACCGCGTACAGCGGGATGCAGCGCGTTCGTGAGCCCGCCGAACGCGACGATGAGGACGCCGGCCATCGTCGCCAGGATCAGCACGCCGTTCGAGAACACGAGGCGGTCACCGCGGTTGGCGAGCTGACGCGGCAGGTACTTGTCGTGGGCGATGATCGACGACAGGCGAGGGAAGTCGGCGTACGCCGTGTTCGCGGCGAGCGTGAGGATCGCGGCGGTGGCGATCTGCAGGATCAGGTACACCGGCCCGTTGCCGAACACGAGCAGGCCCATCTGTGAGAACACGGTCTGGTCGTGGCTCGGGTACGGGTGCGTTCGGTGCGCGAGCAGCGAGACGCCGAAGAAGAGGATGCCGAGGATGAACCCCATGAACATCAGGGTCGTGGCCGCGTTCTTGGACTCGGGTCGGCGGAAGGCGGGGACGCCGTTCGAGATCGCCTCGACACCGGTGAGGGCGACGGCACCGGAGCTGAAGCCCTTGAGGATCAGGAAGAGGCCGAGCGTCCCGCCCGCGACGCGGCTCCCCTCGAACTCCTTCGGGTTGAACGGGACGTGGCCGAGGTTCCCGAAGAAGCTCTGGTACAGACCGAGACCGACGAGCACGGTCAGGATCGTGATGTAGATGTACGTGGGAACCGCGAAGATCCGACCGGACTCCTTGATGCCGCGCAGGTTCGCGACCGTGATGACGGCGATCAGCAGGAGCGCGACCTCGACGCGGTAGTCGGCGAGGTCGCGCAGCGCCGGGATCGAGAGGATCGCCGCGACGCCGGCGGAGATCGAGACCGCGACCGTGAGGATGTAGTCGACGAGCAACGAGGCGCCGGCGATGAGCGACGGCATCTCGCCCAGGTTCTCGCGACTGACGACGTAGGACCCACCCCCGCTCGGGTAGGCGAAGATCGTCTGGCGGTACGACGTGACGACGATCGCGAGGATCGCGGCGACGGCGATCGAGATCGGGATGAGGGTGTTGAGCCCGAGGGCCAGGCTCGACGTGCCCAGCGCGGTGACGAAGAGGATCTCCTCCGTCGCGTACGCGGTCGACGAGATCGCGTCCGACGAGAAGACCGCCAGCGCGATCGTCTTGCCGATGCGCTGGTGCTCCTGCTCCGCGCTGGAGAGCGGCCGGCCCACCAGGATGCGCTTGACGAAGGCCACCGGCCGGGACTCCGAGTTTGGCAACGGGACGGCGGAGTCTGGCACGCCCGAGCCGACCGGTTCCGCTTCCAGCGCACTAGGTTTCCCCGTCGATGCGAGTCGCCATCGCCGGGGCCGGCAACGTCGGACAGCACGTCGCCAGCTCTCTGCTCGGCGCCGGCCACGACGTCCTGCTGATCGAGCAGAACCAGAACGTCGTGGACCGGGCCACACTCCCGTCAGGAATCGAGTGGTACGTCGGCGACGCCTGCGAGGTCGCCTCCCTCCGGGAGGCCGGCCTCGAGAAGTGCGAGGTGCTCGTCGCCGCGACCGGTGACGACGAGGACAACCTCGTGGTGTCGCTGCTCGCCAAGCAGGAGTTCGGCATCCCTCGGGTGATCGCCCGCGTGAACCATCCCAAGAACGAGTGGATGTTCACCGAGAACTGGGGCGTCGACCTCTTCGTGTCCACCCCCACCCTCATCACCGCGATGGTCGAGGAGGCGGTGAGCGTGGGCAAGCTCGTCGAGATCCTGCGCTTCGAGGGTGGGCTGGCCCGTCTCGTGGAGGTGACCCTCGCCGACGACGCACAGGTCGTCGGCAGCTCGATCGCCGAGACGGCGCTCCCCCGCGAGGCCACGATCGTGGCGATCCTGCGGGAGGAGCACCTCGTGGTCCCACGAGGCGAGACCGTGTTCGAGGGCGGCGACGAGGTGCTCGCGCTCGTGACGCCCGACTCGGAGGATCAGATCCGCGAGATCCTCACGGGTTCGGGATCCGGCCCCGCCGGCACCGTCTGAACGCGCTGCCCTAGGCGAGCAGCTCGTAGGTGGGGTTGTAGACCAGCTTCTCCGGGCCTTCCTGCACCGCGACGCCCTCGACGACCATGCGCCGCCCGGGTGTGAGGCCGCGGACCTTGGCGCGTCCGAGGAACACCGCCACCGCGGCGCCGCGACCGTCCGACACCGTCACCTCGATCGCCGGCGCACCCGCCCGCGGGACGATGCGCAGCGACGTGATCTCGCCGGCGAAGCGCACCGGCGTCCGGACCGGCAGCTCGTCGATCGGTGTGAGGCCGAGCGCGGAGCAGTAGTCGATGAGCTTCTCGCGATCGGACTCCTCGGTGGACTTGCCCACCCGCTTCACGAATCCGCGCACGCCCATCAGCTCGATCTCCCGTCGACACCGCTCCCGCGAAGGTACCGCCGATAGCATCGGCGGGCCCGACCGGGCAGAGGCGACAGAGGGGACGGCAGCAGTGCACGTGGTCGTGGTCGGATGCGGGCGGGTCGGCAGCGAGCTCGCCGGGTCGCTCGAGCGGCTCGGGCACACCGTTGCCATCGTCGACAAGAAGAAGGACGCCTTCCGGCGGCTGCCCAAGGGGTTCGGCGGCTACCGCATCGTCGGGTTCGGCTTCGACCGCGACACGCTCGAGGAGGCCGGCGTCCGGGACGCGGGCGCGGTCGCGGCGGTGACGAGCGGGGACAACTCCAACATCATGGCGGCACGCGTCGCACGCGAGACGTTCGAGGTGGACCGCGTGGTGGCGCGCATCTACGACCCGCGTCGCGCCGTCATCTACCAGCGCCTCGGCATCCCGACCGTCGCGACGGTCTCGTGGACGACCGACCAGGTCATGCGCCGACTGCTGCCGGGAGAGAGCCCGGCCGATTGGACCGACGCCTCCGGAGGCGTCGGGCTCGTCGAGCGCGACCTGCCCCCGTCCTGGGCCGGCCGCAAGCTGAACGCGTTGACCGTGCCCGGATCGTTCGCGCTCGCGGCGCTCACACGCCTCGGGACCGCCCAGGTGGCCCGGCCCGATCTCGTCGGCCAGGACGGCGACATCCTGCACTTCATGGCGGACCTGAGCGCCCTCGCAGAGCTGGAGCACACGCTCGCCCACGGTCCCGACCACTGACCGGGGTGCCGCGATTCGCGGCACCGGCCATGGCATCCTGTTCCGCTCATGTTCCCGTCCTCGCAAGGCCGCGCGTGGTGCGTCGCCGTGCTCGTCGGCCTCACGATGGCGGCCTGCTCGAGCGGTGGCTCCACCAAGTCCTCCCCCACCACGACCCCGTCGAACGCGCGCGTGCGCGTCACGCCGGGGACCGTCACCGTCGTGACCGCAGGGCCGTCGGCGCAGCTCGCGGCCGCCGACCGCGACGCGATCGTCGCCGCGGTCGGTGGCTACGTGCAGGACGCCACTGTCGCTCCCCTCGAGGGCACGCCGCCCTCGGATCTCGCGACGCATTTCGTCGCCGCCGCCGTGCCGGCGCTCCAGGGCCCGGAGCGTGACGCGCTCGTGGACACCGACCTGCCCCGCGCGACGGGCGTGACGCCGACGCTGCAGCCGGTGAACCTCCATGCGCTCGCCGACCCCTCCGGCGCCATCGATCTGGTCGGATCGACGCTCGATCTCACCGTCCAGGCGAAGGCGGCGGGTGGCCCCATCACCATCCACCGCACCGGCGAGCTGATGTTCACCCAGGAGAACGGGACGTGGAAGATCCTCGTCGTTCCGGCTCGCGGTGACCCGCGACGGCGCCGGGCTCGGCGCGGCGGCCGGCACCTCCTCGACCACGAAGGCGGCAGCGTGATCCGCCGCCATCCGCTCGTCGCCACCGTCGTGGGCATCCCGCTCGTGCTGACGCTCGCGCTCGGCACCCTCATCACCTTGTGGCTCGCCGGCGTGCCGATCCCGGGTGCATCGGCCGCGCGCTGGTTCACGATCACCAAGACCGCGAACGCCGACTACACGCCGAGCCCCGACAAGCCGGTCTTCCTCCTCGCCATCGGCAACGACGGCCGCACCGGGCAGACGGTCACGCGCGGCGACGCCATCCACCTCATCGGCGTGAACCCGGCCACGCACCAGGCAACGATCCTCGACCTCCCCCGCGACACCGCGCTGCCGATCCCGGGGCACGGCACGGACAAGGTCAACGCCTCGCACACCTTCGGCGGACCGCGGCTCGAGGCCGACACGATCGGTGCTGCAGTCGGCGTGTCGATCCCGTACGTGCTCGACACCGACTTCGACGGCTTCATCGGCATGGTCGACGACATGGGCGGCGTCACGGTCGACGTGCCCTATCGCATGCAGGACTCGTTCTCCGGCGCCGACTTCCAACCCGGCGTGCAGACGCTGAACGGCCACCAGGCACTCGCGTACGCGCGCAACCGGCACCAGTTCCCGAACAGCGACCTCACCCGGACCCAGAACCAGGGCTACCTCATCCTCCAGGCGCTCACCCAGTTCCGCGCCGCCAACACCGGACCGATCGGGACGCTGGACCTCCTCGCCGACCTGGGGCGGCACGTCAAGCTCGACGGCGTCGGTCTGAAGGACCTCTACGGCCTCGGCCGGCTCGGGCTCTCGATCGATCCCGCGCAGGTGAAGAACGTGCTGGTCCCGGTCGTCAGCGGCTCCGGCAGCAACCTCGCCCTCGGCCCGGGCGCGGCGAGCCTGTTCGCCGACTTCCGCGACGACGGCGTCCTCCAGACCCACTGACGCCCCGACGGGCGGCCCGGACACACCCGCGCGCGATGCTGCGCCGGTGACCGACGACCTCGCGCCGGACGCCGTCGCGACGCTCGACGCCATCGCCCGGGCGCCCGAGTTCTTCGAGCGGGTCGTCCACCGCACCATGCTCCCGGCGCGCGTCGCGCGCACCGCGCCGCTCGCGACGAGCTTCCACGAGGAGGTCGATGCGCGGCTCGCGAGCCGGGGCATCGACGCGCTGTACACCCACCAGGCCGAGGCCATCGATCGCATCCACGCGCGTGAGCACGTGGTCGTCGCGACCGCCACCGCGTCCGGCAAGTCACTCTGCTACCAGCTGCCGATCGTCGACGCCGCCGTGCGCGGTGCCAACGACACCGCACTCCTCGTCTTCCCGACCAAGGCGCTGGCGCAGGACCAGCTGCGGTCGCTCCGAGGCTGGCTGGTCCCCGGGCTACGCGCGGTCACGTACGACGGCGACACGCCACCGGACGACCGCGCGTGGGCCCGCAAGAACGCCACCGTCGTGCTCACGAACCCCGAGATGATCCATCAGGGGATCCTGCCGTTCCACCAGCGCTGGTCCACGTTCCTCATGCGACTCCGGCTGGTGGTGGTGGACGAGCTCCACGCGACGCGCGGCATCTTCGGCAGTCACCTCGCCAACGTGCTCCGGCGACTCCGACGCGTGTGCGCGCACTACGGCTCCGACCCGACGTTCTGCTTCGCCAGCGCGACGATCGGCAACCCCGCCGAGCTCGCATCGACCATGCTCGGCGCGCCGGTCGCTCTCGTCGACGATGACGGCTCACCGCAGACCGAACGCGGCTTCGCGTTGTGGCAGCGTCCGCTCCTCGACGCCACGACCGGCGCACGGGCGTCGGCCAACGTCGAGACCGCCGAGCTGCTCGCCCGATTCGTCGCGGCCGGACAGCCGACGCTCGCGTTCACCCGCAGCCGGCGGGGCGCCGAGCTCGTGGCCGGACACGCGCGGCGGATCCTCGCGACCCGGGCCCCCGACCGCGCCGATCGCGTCGCCGCCTACCGCGCCGGCTACCTCCCGGAGGAGCGCCGCAAGCTCGAGCAGCAACTCACGAGCGGGGCCCTGCTCGGTGTTGCCGCCACCAACGCGCTCGAGCTCGGCATCGACGTCGGCGGTCTCGACGCCGTCGTCATGAACGGGTTCCCGGGCACGCTCGCGTCGCTCCGTCAACAGGCGGGACGGGCCGGTCGATCCGAACGTCGGGCCGCCGCGGTGCTCGTGGCCGGCGACGACCAGCTGGACCAGTGGTACGCGCAGCACCCGGACGAGCTCTTCACCCGGCCCGCCGAGGCCGCGGTCGTGAACCCCCAGAATCCGTTCGTGCTCGAGCCGCACGTCGCGTGCGCCGCGCACGAGCTGCCGTTGACGCCCGACGACGGCGACTGGTTCGGACCCGGCCTCGACGACGCCGTGCGCGCGCTCGTGCAGTCGGACCGGCTGAAGCCGCGCGGCGGAAAGATGTACTGGTCCGGTCGGCATCCGCCGGCGCCGGGCATCGGGCTGCGCAGCGGCACCAGCGCCGAGTTCTCGCTCGTCGCATCGGACGATCCCGATCAGCCGGTGATCGGCACCGTCGACGGCGCGCGCATCTACTCGGTGGCTCATCCCGGCGCGATCTACCTGCACCAGGGGCGGCAGTGGCGGGTGATCGAGCTCGATGTCGACGCCCGCGAGGCCCGGCTGATCGACGCGGACGGCGAGGACGAGTACACCCAGGCGCGCGAGGACGTCTCGATCGACATCGACCGCGTCGACGAGCGCCGACGCTTCGGTCCGGGGACGGTCCACGTCGGCACCGTCACCGTCACGAACCAGGTGGTCGCCTACCAGCGCACGAAGGCGTCCACCAACGAGCGCATCGAGATCGTGCCGCTCGACGTGCCCCCACGGACCCTGACCACGGAAGCCGTCTGGTACACGGTCCCGCCCGAGGACCTCGATGCCGCCGGTGTGGTGACGCCGCAGGTGATCTCGGCGGTGCACGCGGCCGAGCACGCGCTCATCGGCATGCTGCCGCTCTTCACGATCTGCGACCGCTGGGACGTGGGTGGCGTGTCGATGGCGGTGCACCCCGCCACCGGCATGCCGACGATCTTCGTGTACGACGGCTACCCGGGTGGCGCCGGGATCGCCCGGCTCGCGTACGCGGACGCCACCGCGCACGTGCGGGCGACCGCGGAGCTCGTGGAGGCGTGTCCCTGCCGGGCGGGCTGCCCGTCGTGCGTGCAGTCGCCGAAGTGCGGCAACTGGAACGAGTACCTCGACAAGGACGCGGCCCGGAAGCTGCTCTGGCTGCTCGCCACCGGCTGACTCGCGCGCCGCGGGCCACCCGCCCACGGTCGTTCTGCACGAGCGATGGACCAGCGTCCGCCATCGGACCGAGGGCGCCCACGCCTCAACAGTCGACGCCGAGCACCCCACAGCCGTCGACCTCGGCGCGCGCCCGGCCGCGGGCATCCCCGACGCGCACGCTCACCTCGGCGTGGAGATCGGCGCAGTCGCACCGCTCGAGTGCGCCGCCGTTGTCGGCGGCGGTCGCGGCCGCGGCGGCCCGTGCCGCCGACGGGCCCTCGTGTCGCGCGAGCGCGTCGGCGGCCGCGAGCGCGGCCGCGTCGGCCGCGGTGTCGGCGCGCGCCGACCGCGCCGCCGCCGCACCCGCCTGGCCGAGTCCGATCAGCACGAGACCGGCGAGCACCACGAGCACGAGCCCGAAGATCGCCACGCCGCCGCGCTCCGAGCGGTTCATCGTTCCGTCCGCATGGTCGCCGACGCGTGGAGCTCGGGGTCCGGGAACAACCGCCCGACGAGGGGCAGATCGGTGCGTGACGTGTAGGTCACCTCCACACGGATCGGCCCTCCCACGGTGGGCCGGGCGCCGACGTCGACGTGGGCGCGCGCGAGGACCCGGTGCGCGGCAACACCGGGAGCATCGGGACTGCGGTCGACGCTGGCGGCGCGAGCCGCCTCACGGGCTGCGTGCACGGTGGCGACGTAGTCGCGCACCACGAGTGCCGTCTGGAGCACGGCGAGGATCAGCAGGACGACGAGGGGAAGGATCGAGCGCGAACTCGACGGTGGCCTGCCCCGACTGGGGGCAGGCCGACCGCCGAGCGGGACGAGCCCGCCGGGTCATCAACCCGGCAGGATCTTGCCGACCACGGTGTCGAAGAGCTTGCCGATGACGTGGCTCTTCGTGGCCCAGGTCAGGACGAGCGTGCCGATCGCGGCGGCACCGAGGATGACCAACGCGTACTCGGCGGTGGTCTGACCCGCCTCGGTGACGGCGGTGCTCGCCCGCCGGAACAGGTCGCGCGCGGCGCGACGGATACGACGCATCATTCGATGCACTCCTTGCATGGTGGATGGATCGCGGGGAAGCGCGTCGGCGATTCCGGTCAGAGCCGGGACAACGCCGAGAGCAGCGCCGGCGCGACGGTGAGGAGACCGAATGCCGGCAGGACCAGGAACACGAGAGGGAACAGCAGTTTCACCGGGAGCACCCGTGCGCGGGTCTCCGCGCGGCGGCGAGCCTTCGCGCGCGCCTCGTCGGCGAGCCGCACGAGCGCACCCGTGGCCGGCGCGCCCAGCTCGGCGCTCGCGAGCAGCACGTCGGCCATCGGTGCGAGCTGTGGTGTGCCCGACGCGAGGTCGGCCAGCGCCGCAGGGAACGACGCGCCGAGCTCGGTTGCGACGAGGACCGCCCGGAACGGCTCCGCGACGAGCGGCGGCGCCCAGGTCGCGACGAGCTCGGCGGCACCGATGGGCGCACAGCCGGCGCCGACGGCGGCGAGGAGCAGATCGAACGCGGCGGGGAGCGCGGCCTCGAGTCGGGCCTCCGTCCGGGCCGTCGCCCGGTGGCGGCGCAGGCCGCCGAGCACCCGGCCGACCGGTCCCCAACTCGCGCGAAGGCGGGTGACCTCTCGCACGCGTCGGTGCGGGAGGCGGTCGGCGACGACCCTCCGGCGCGACCACGCGAGCACCGGCGCAGCGGCGAGCGCGCCCCAACCGCACGCGATCATCACCACTTCGGGGGTCACGGCGCCCGCACCAGGGCGCGCATCCAGAGCGCGGCGAGCCCCTCGAGCACGAGGCCCACGCCGAGGCAGACGCGGCCCGCGGTCGTGGCAACGAGCACCCGAGCCGACGCCGGGTCGGCCATCGCTGAGAACGCGAGGTACGCGAGCGGCGCGAGCCCCACCACGGCCGCTGACACGCGGGCCTGCGCCGAGAGGGCGCGTGCTTCGCCCGCCGCCGACTCGTCGGTGCGGAGCGACGCTGCAAGACCCTCGAGCGGTCCGGCCGCGGATCCGCCGATGCTCGTCACCATGGCCATCGCACCGGCGGCGGAGCGCACGCCCGCGACTGGCCGCTCCTCGGCCCACGCGTGCAGGGCGTCGACGAGCGGCGCGCCGAGACGCAGACGCGCCGAGAGTCGCCGCAGGTCCGACGCCAATGGTCCCGGGCGGGTCGCGAGGGCGTGGAGCGCTTCGGCCACGGCACCTCCGGCCCGGACGTACGCGACGACACGGTCGAGCAGATCGGGCAGCGCGGCGCGCGCCCGGCGATCGGCCTGCCCGGCCCGCGTGGCGAGCAGCACCGGCCCGGACGCGATGCCGGCGCAGGTCACCGGCACGATGAGCGGCGGTGCGAGCAGCAGTGCGAACCAGCCGGCCCCGAGGATCCCGAGGCCCCACCAACCGAGCGCGGCTTCGGGACTGACGTCGAGATCGGCGCGGGCGAGGCGATCCGCGACGAGATCGCGGCACCACACCGGCAGCGTGCGCACGACGGGGCGCAGCCGGCGGGCACGCAGGCGCGGGTCGGCGCGGCAGGCGGCGCGCGCCAGCACCAGGAACAGCACGACGCCGACGCTCGCGCCGACGACCCGCCCGGTCACGTGACCGGAGCGCGCCGACCGACGCGCTCGGGTTGGCCGTCGACCCGGAGACCCGCGGGCGTCCGGACCAGCAGCGGGCGGCAGGCGAACGGACCCGGCGTATCGAGGACCTCGACGACACCGACGACCTCGCGTGCGCCGCTCGCGCCCCGGGCGACCTGGACGACGACGTCGACCGACGCGCGCAGCTGCTCGCAGATCGCTTCGTGCGGGAGGCCCGTGCCGCCGAACAGCGCGAGCGTGGACAGACGGCGCAAGGCGTCGAGCGGTCCGTTCGCGTGCACGGTCGAGATCGAGCCGTCGTGCCCGGTGTTCAGGGCCTGGAGCAGGTCGAGCGCCTCCGCGCCACGCACCTCTCCGACCACCAGTCGATCGGGGCGCATGCGCAGCGCGGCCCGGACGAGGTCGCGGACCGAGTAGGCGCCGGCGCCCTCGGCGTTCGCCGGGCGCGCCTCCAGCCGGACGACGTGCGGCTGGGGAAGACGCAGCTCCGCCGTCTCCTCGATGGTGATGATCCGCTCGGCGGCACCGAGATGGCCGGCGAGCGCGTTCAGGAGCGTGGTCTTGCCCGAACCGGTCCCGCCGGAGATGACGATGTTGGCGCCGTCGGCGAGCGTCTGCCGGAGCAGCAGCTCCGCATCGCCGACGACGCCGAACGCGTCCAGTCCCAACCGGCGTGCGCCGAAGCGACGGATCGTGAGGCAGGGTCCGTCGATCGCGAGAGGCGGGATGACCGCGTGCAGACGGGAGCCGTCGGGGAGACGGGCGTCGACCATGGGCGCGGACCGGTCGAGCCGGAGCGCGAGCGGCGCCAGGATGCGCTGCGCGAGCCGGATGATGGCCGCGTCGTCGAGCGCGAGGGGCACGGCCTCGATGGCGCCGAAACGCTCCACGAAGCACCGGCCCGCGCCGTTGACCATGATCTCGTCGACCGTCGGATCGAGCAGCAGCGGTTCGAGCGCACCGAGCCCGACCACGTCGTCGAACACCGCGGCCACGATGCGCTCGCGTCGCTCGATCCCGAGCAGCGGATCCTCGAGGACCACCAGCGCGGCGATGCGAGCCCGGAGCTCCGATGGCGTCGCGTCCACCAACGCCTCCGCGCCGTCGGACGCGAGCAGCCTGCGGTGCACGGACGCGCGCAGTGTGGCGTCGACGTCCGTGCCCGCACCGGTCGCGGTCATGCCGCGGCCCGACCGCGCACCAGACCGAGCGAACGCAGGATCTGCTCGGCCGATCGCGCCAACGGCTCGGGCAGACGCGCCGGGAGGACTCCGGCGTCGACGGCTCGGGCGATCGCGACGCGCATCGCGACGCGGGTCGTCACCGGACGACCGAGGACCTGGGCGACGTCCGCCGGGCTCAGCGAGCGTCCGGGCTCCTGCAGGACGACGAGCCCGAAGGCGCGACTCGTGAGTGGCGAGCTCGCCGCGCGCCGGAGCGCGAGGTAGCACTCCCGCAGCACGAGGAACGTCGCGTCGCTCACCTCGAGCACCGCTCGCGTGACGGGCGAGTCGGGGATGCCGACGTCGACGATGGTGAGCGGCCCGTCGCGGAGCGCGACCGCGAGCGCGGCGCCGGCCTCGGCCGCAGCCTCCGGCTCGAGGACGCTCGCCAGCCGACCCCGTGGCAGGAGCGAGAGACCGGGCACGACCTCGATGCCCAGACGGTCGAGCGCGTCCGTCGGCGCGGTGGGGCCCGCGGCCAGCCAGTCGGCGACGCCGGTCTCGGGATCGGCGCCGAGACCCAGCACCGCGGGCTGGTCACCACGGAGATCGACGAGACGGACGGGACCGGCGCGGCGGGCGGCATGGATCGCGCAGGCCGCAGCGGTGACGGACGTACCAGAGCCACCCTTGGGTGACCAGAACGCGAGGAGCGACACGGACACTCTCCCGGAACGAGCGCGCGAAGGCGCGCGGACGAAGTGCTCCGGGGAGTGGTGCGGGGAGGTGAGCGAGGCGCGCACACTGCGCTGCGAGAACCGCGAACGCCGAGTGGGGCCCGAACGGTCCGAACTGCCGGCCGGCACGGCCGAGAGTGGAACTGGGAGCGACACTGTGACGTACCGGACGGATCGTGTCAAGGTGTCGGGCGGCGGCCACGGGTGATCCTCCGGGTCGCGCGCCGTAGTCTCGCCGCTCTATGGCCCAGGCCGCATTCTTCGATCTCGACAAGACGATCATCGCCAAGAGCTCGGTGCTCGCGTTCGGACGACCCTTCTACCGCGAGGGCCTGCTCTCGCGGCGGGCGATCGTGAAGAGCATGTACGCGCAGATCGTCTACATGCTCGTGGGCGCGGACGAGTCGAAGATGGAGGAGGTCCGCGAGGCGATGCTGTCGCTCACGAAGGGCTGGCAGCAGGACCACGTCGCGCAGATCGTGGCCGAGACCCTCGACGAGGTCATCTCGCCGATCGTGTTCGCGGAGGCGCTCGAGCTGTTCGACGAGCACCACGGTGCCGGACGCAAGGTGGTGATCGTGTCGTCGTCACCTGCGGAGGTCGTGAACCCGCTCGGACACTTCCTCGGGGCGGACGAGGTGATCGCGACGCGAGCCCGGATCGACGACGACGGCGCCTACACCGGAGAGCTCGAGTTCTACGCGTACGGGCAGCACAAGGCCGACGCCATGATGGAGTACGCCGCCGCGCACGAGATCGACCTCTCGGAGTCCTACGCGTACTCGGACTCGGTCACCGACGTGCCGATGCTGTCGGTCGTCGGTCATCCGGTGGCGGTGAACCCGGACAAGGACCTCGCGCGAGAGGCGACCGAGCGCGAGTGGGAGATCCGCAACTTCGCGCGCCCCGTGCGCCTCCGCGATCGCGTCCCGGTGCCGCCGAAGGGTCCGACGATCGCGGTCGGCACCGTCATGGCCGTCGCGGGCGTCGCGGTCGGCGGGTACGCGTGGTGGCGCCGCCACGCGGCCCACGCCTCGTGACGCCGACGCCCGGGAGCCGACCGTCGTGTTGATGGACGACTGGGAGATCGCGCTGCGCCCGACCCCGGTGCAGCGCATGGAGGGGTTGCAGGAGGCGCTCGGGACCGACGCGGTCCTGATCGTCAAGCGTGACGACCTGACCGGCCTCGCGCTCGGCGGCAACAAGGCGCGCAAGCTGGCCGCGCTGGCCGTCGACGCGATCGCGCAGGGCGCCGACTGTCTCGTGACCGGCGGCGGCCGTCAGAGCAACCACGCTCGGATCACGGCGGCCGCGGCGCGCCGGATCGATCTCGACTGTCACCTCGTCCTGGGTGGGGGACCGACCGACGACCGTGACGGCAACCTGCTGCTCGACGAGCTCCTGGGCGCGCACCTGCACTTCGACCCGGCGTCCGACTACTACGGCATCGAGGCGGCGATCACCGCGCTCGCCGACCGCCTGCGCGCCGACGGGCACTCGCCCTACGCGATCCCCGTCGGCGGGGCGTCGGCGATGGGCTGCGCCGCGTACATCACCGCCGTCGAGGAGCTGCGCGAGCAGTTGGGCGCGGATCCGACGTGGATGGTGGTGGCCGACGGCTCCGGCGGCACCCACGCCGGTCTGCTCGCCGGACTCGGTCACACCTCGGCGACACGTGTGCTGGGCGTCGACGTCGGGACGCGTCCCGACCTCGAGGCCGTCGTCCCGGAGATGGCGCTCGACGCCGCGGTGCTGCTCGACTCGGGGCCGCCGAACCCCACCGTGCTCGTCGATCACGAGCACGTCGGCGCGGGCTACGGCGAGCTGTCCGACGAGTGCCTGGAGGCGATCCGACTCGTCGCGCGGACCGAGGGCCTGCTGCTCGACCCCGTGTACTCGGGGAAGGCGATGGCCGCGCTGCTGAGCGCGCTGCGTGGCGGTCGCATCGGCGCCGGCGACAGCGTGGTGTTCTGGGCGACCGGCGGGAGCCCGGCGCTCTTCGCCCGCCGCTACGAGGCCGGTCTCACCGGTTCATGACGCGCGAAACGCGGGTCCCGGAGGACCCGCGTGCCGCGTTCGTCAGAATCGCGGGGACGATCAGGCGTCGCCACGCACCTTGTACGCGACGGCGGCGCCGAGCGCCACGACGATCAAGAGGAGCAAGAGCTTCTTCACGGGGAATCCCTTTCCGCCAAGAGGGTGACGACCGGCACTCTATCCGGCGGACGCCGGCGCCGACTTCGGCGGGCTCCACATCCGCCTGGAACCGGGCTTCATCAGGGGACCGAGCTCGACAGCGAGGTCCGCGTCGTCACCTTCGCCAACGGCCGTGTCGTCCGCGAGCGGCCCGTCGGCGTGGACCCGACGCACCGTCGGCTCGCGTACGCGAACGAGCTCGAGGGTCCCTCGACGTCGACGACCCATCGCATCCGCACCGAGATCGCGTGGCCGGTCGTCCCCGCATGAGCTCGACCCCGGCGCGTGCGAGGATGCGCCCGGAGGTGAACGGGGTCTGGTGGCCCCCCTCGTCTTCAAAACGAGTGGGACGGGCGAACCCCGTCCGGTGGGTTCGATTCCTGCCACCTCCGCCACCATGACCTCGTTCAGGTGACCGTCACTGGCACGCAACGGTCGCTTCACCTCGAGCGAACACGCCCGAGACGGACCGTCCCTACGGTGCCCCACCAGGTGAGCCGGGAAGTCTGGTCGGCACGTCGTCGAAGCATCGACGGCGGAATGGTCCCTCGAGTGAGGACGGAACCGACCCGATGCCGCCGCGTTGCTCCCGGCCCCGTGCCGCTTCCTCTCCGCTCGCGCACGCTGCCCGTCACCTGACGGCCCGCTCGGGCCCGCATCCCAACGGAACCGGCGCCTCCGCGCGCCCGAACGGAGAGGGAACGATGCTCAGACGACGACTGGCAGTGGGTGCCGCGGTCTGCGGTGGCACCCTGCTGCTCTCCACGAGTCCGGCCTTCGCGGCCGATGACATCACCACCGAGGCGGTGAAAGCCGACCTCGACAACGTGTTCGTCCTGCTGTCTGCCGTGTTGGTCATCTTCATGCAGGCCGGCTTCGCGCTCGTGGAAGCGGGACTCACGCGTGCGAAGAGCGTGGCCAACATCATGATGAAGAACCTCATGGACTTCATGGCCGGCGCACTGGCGTTCTTCGCCGTCGGCTTCGCCCTGGCATTCGGAGCCGGCAACGATTTCATCGGTTGGAAGGGCTTCTTCCTCGGCGACGGCGCCGCGAGCTACGGCACCCTGGACGTGATGGTGTTCTTCGTGTTCCAACTCGCGTTCGCGGCCACCGCCGCCACGATCGTGTCGGGCGCCATGGCCGAGCGCACGAAGTTCAAGTCGTACTTCGTCTACAGCCTGGTGATCACCGCGTTCATCTACCCGGTCGTCGTCCACTGGCTGTGGGGCGGCGGCTGGCTCGCCCAGCGGTCCACGCCGATGATCGACTTCGCCGGCTCGACGATCGTGCACGCCACCGGAGGAATCGCGGCCCTGATGGGCGCGATCGCGCTCGGACCGCGCATCGGCAAGTACGGCGCCGACGGCAAGCCGCGCACCATCCACGGGCACTCGGTGCCGTTCGTGGTGCTCGGCACATTCGTGCTGCTCGTGGGGTGGTACGGCTTCAACCCCGGGTCGCAGCTCGCGGCCGACGGTGACGTCATCGGCGTCATCGCGGTCACGACGACGCTCGCCGCGGCGGCCGGCTCGGTCGTGGCCATGGCGATCTCGTGGGTGATGTCCCGCGGGAAGCCCGACGTCGGCATGGCCGCCAACGGTGCGCTCGCCGGACTGGTCGGCATCACCGCCGGGTGCGCGGCGGTGAGCACGATCGGTGCGATCTGCATCGGCGCCATCTGCGGCGGTGCGGTCGTCGCCAGCATCATGCTCATCGAGCGACTGCGTATCGACGACCCGGTGAGCGCGGTGTCGGTCCACGGGACCTGCGGCATCCTCGGGACGCTGCTCGTCGGCTTCTTCGCCACCGAGACCGGGATCCTCTACGGCGGCGGTGTCGACCAGCTCGTCACGCAGGTCATCGGCGTGGCCGCGGTGGTCGCGTGGGTCGCGGTCGACGGCCGGGATCCTGTTCGCCGTCCTCAAGCTCACGATCGGCCTGCGGGTGAGCGCCGAGGAGGAGCACATGGGGCTCGACCTCCACGAGCACGGCGCACGGGGCTACAACCCCGAGATCTACACCGCCGACTTCGTCATCGAGGCCGGCGACGAGCTGGTCCCGATCTCGACGCTCGCGGGCGCGACGGCCGACCGCTGATCACGTCGGGAGCCGGTCCTCCCAGACGGCTCCCAGCGAGGAAGGGCCCGGTGCTTCGGCACCGGGCCCTTCCGACGTCCTCGCCTCAACCGGCCGGCAGCCAGGTCGCGTCGGTGACGTCACCGAGGATCTCGTGCCGGGTGCCGCCACCCGAGCGCCACCACACGATGCGATCCGACAGGACCGCGAGCGTCCGCCGCCCCGTCGCGTCGCCCCGGAGCGCGCGCGGGAGCTCCCCGAGGTGCTGGATCGTGGGCGCCGACGCGGCCGAACCCTTGGCACCGATCCGCCAGCGTCGAACCACCGCCTGCTCCGCACCTCCTGGCATCACGAGCGCGACGTGCGTGTCATCGAGGAACGTCAGGGCGGTGACGCCCGATGAAGACGGCAGTGCCACACGATGCATGCGCACCGACCGCGGCGTGATGCCGATGCGCGCGGCGAGGTAGCGCCAGTTCGGCTCGCCCGCGACCCGAACCCGGTACGCGAGCCACCTGCCGTTCGGTGACCACGACAGCACCTCGACCGCGGCGATCCGCACGCTGCGGTCCCGCACGGCGTCGGCGCGGTAGTTCGCGCCGTCCCGTTCGGTGAATCCGAGCGAGGTGCCGTCGCAGTTGATGCCGTAGGCGATCAATCCGTCGCCATTGACGACCGGATGCGCCGCGTCGCCGAGTATCCGGGTCTCTGATCCGTCGGAGAGATCGACGCGTTGCATCGTTCCGGCACAGGGCGACGCGTCGGTACCGCCGGACGCGACCACTGCGGTGGATCCACCCGGGTCGGCCGAGATCGCCCGGAGCGGTTCGGTACCGACGTCGACCCGCCGCAGCTCGTGGCCATCCTGTGCGTCGAGCATCCGCACGCTGTTCCGCGGAACACCGCTTCCTCCGATGGCCGCGATCGCCTTCGCCGATCGCGGCGGAGCCGGATCAGGTATCCACGCGGCCGCGATGATCCCGGATCGGATCCGGATGGGAGCCCGATCACCGGGACTCCACCGGTACAGCGCGTCGAAGGTTCGCCCGCCGACCCGCGAGGTCGGCGAGGTGAACAGGACGCTGCCTTCCGGGCTGCTGTGCATCGACTGCAGGGCGGCGGTCCAGCGGAACAGCGTGCGTCTGACCGACCCGTCCGTCGCCAGCACCACCGCGTCCTCGGCGTATTGCGCAGTCGCTCCCGAGGGTGCGGCACCGAGGAAGCCGTCGGACCGACCGAACGAGCCGAAGATCGCGGCCCCGGCGGGACCACAGACGCAGCGCGCGTCGTCCATGGTCGTGGCCGTCGTCAGATCGAGTGCGTACGGCTGCTCGCCACCTCGCGGCAGATTCGTGCCCTCACCATCACGCGCCCAGTTGAACGTCAGCGCCCCGCCGTCCGTCCACCGGGTGTCGGCCAGCATCAATTCGGCGCCGGCCGCGCGCAGTTGCCTCGGGACGGGTGGCCCGACATCGAGTACGCCGACGCCGGTGGTACACACTGCGTGCTCGCGCGACGTGGCGATCCTGCCGGATGAACTCACTGCGACGGTCCGGCCACGCGCCGCCACGTCGGCCCGTCCGCCGTCGACCGGCACGCTGAAGACGGACTCCTGGCCCGCGGTGCGACACCCTGTCGGGCGCGCCGGATCGACGGCCGTGAAGTAAACGGTCGAGCCGTCCGGCGACGCCGCAACCTCCGGGTCGCCGCGGAAGGTCCCGACATCGGTTGCGAGGTTGCGGATGGTGCGACCCGTGCGACTGTCGAG
Source organism: uncultured Acidimicrobiia bacterium (assembly GCA_963756815.1). Classification (GTDB taxonomy): domain Bacteria; phylum Actinomycetota; class Acidimicrobiia; order IMCC26256; family JAENVU01; genus JAENVU01. The sequence continues at coordinate 96,937 of CAVWPR010000046.1, read as the reverse complement.
CACCACGAGGCGGTGATGCTTCGTCACGGCGACGATTCGTCGGGGCGTGCCGACCGGAGCGGGCGCGAAGGGGACGCGACGCGACGAAGGGTGGCGCCACACGGCGACGATGCCGACGACGAGCACCGCGACGAGCACGACCGCCACACCGACGAGCAGCGCGGAGCGTCCGCGGAACGGCCGGGACGATCCAACCGCTGCTGCAACCGCTCGAACGCGTCCGCGGACGCGTGGACGTCGTCGACCTCGGCGCGGAGCGCGTCGCGCAACTCGCGCTCGTTCACTCGACCTCCCCGAGCACGCGGCCCAGCGCAGCGATGCCGCGGGACGAGTGGGACTTCACCGAGCCGGCCGAGATGCCGAGCGTCGCCGCGATGTCGGTCTCCGGGAGCTCGGCGTAGTAGCGCAGCACGAGGCACTCCCGCTGACGGCGGGGCAGGCGACGCACCGCGTCCACGACCGCCGCGTGCTCCGCGAGCCGCACGACCTCTTCCTCGGCGGCCGGGCTCGACCGCACCGCGGGCGCGACGTAACGACGCACCACGGCGCGATGGCGCAGCCGGGAACGCGCGCCGTTCACCACGGCTCGTCGGAGGTACCGCACCGGGTCGTCGACCTTCGCCCAGTGGCGGTACACGCGCACGAACGCGTCCTGCACCACCTCTTCCCCGTTGCCGCGGTCGTCCACGAGCAGTCGTGCGAGGCGGACGAGCTGCTCATAGTGCTCCTCGAAGAGCGCGGCGAAGGCGTCGTCGTCGGCCGTACCGGACGTCCCCGCCATGCCGGCCATCATCACCGGTCCAGACGCACGACGGGATGGCCGCGTTGTCATCGGCGGCCGTAAGGTCGCCGCGTCCCCCGACCAGGAGCCTCTCCCCATGGAATACCGTCAACTCGGCCGTACCGGCACGCGGGTCTCGGAGCTGTGCCTCGGCACCATGACGTTCGGCAACGAGGCCGACGAGACCACGAGCCGTCAGATCGTCGACCGCTTCGTCGACGCCGGTGGCAACTTCATCGACACCGCGAACGTGTACAGCCAGGGCGTCTCCGAGGAGATCACCGGGCGCGCCATCGCCGACAAGCGCGACCGGATCGTGGTCGCCACGAAGGCACGCTTCGCGATGGGCGGCGACACCAACGCCGTCGGGCTCGTCGCGTCGCAACCTGCGCGCCGCGTGCGAGGCGTCGCTCCGTCGCCTCGGCACCGAGTGGATCGACCTGTACCAGGTGCACATGTGGGACCGGCACACGCCGCTCGAGGAGACGCTCTCGACGCTCGACGACCTCGTGCGCGAGGGCAAGGTGCGCTACATCGGCGCGAGCAACTTCGCCGGTTGGCACCTCGCGAAGGCGCTCGGCATCAGCGCGCTGCACGAGCTGGGAGCCGTTCGTCTGCCTGCAGCCCGAGTACTCGCTCATCACCCGCGACGCCGAGCGCGAGCTGATCCCGCTGTGTCAGAGCGAGGGCCTCGCCGTCATCCCGTGGAGCCCGCTCGGCGGCGGCATCCTCACGGGCAAGTACACCAAGGGCGCCGACTTCCCGTCCGGTACCCGCGGCGGCGACACCGAGAACCCGATCACGTTCACCTACCGCCTCGACGACCGCGCGTGGAACATCGTCGACGCGGTGAAGGACGCCGCGGAGAAGACCGGCAAGACCGCGGCGCAGATCTCGCTGAACTGGGTGGCCAACCGCCGGGGGGTCACCGCGCCCATCATCGGCGCCCGCAACCTGGACCAGCTCGAGGACAACCTCGGCGCCGTCGGCTGGCGAGCTCGACGACGAGACCGGCAAGGCCCTGTCGTGGGCCAGCGCGTTCCGGCTCGGCTACCCCTACGAGTTCATCCAGTACGCCGGCTGAGCCGGACGAGAGGAGCACCATGGAGCTGCGCCAGCTCGGTCGCACCGGGACGCGCGTCACCGAGGTCTGCCTCGGCGCGATGACCTTCGGCCGCGAGACGGCCGAGGACGAGAGCCGCGAGATCCTCGCCCGCTACCTCGACGCCGGCGGGAACTTCGTCGACACCGCCAACACCTACAACCGCGGCGCGTCGGAGGAGATCCTCGGACGGCTGCTCGCCGGCCGGCGCGACGCGATCGTCCTCGCGACGAAGTGCCGCATGCCGATGGGTTCGGGTCCCAACGACAAGGGCGCCTCCGCGTCGCGTCATCCGCGAGCAGGTCGAGGCGTCGCTCCGCCGGCTGCAGACCGACTGGATCGACCTGTACCAGATCCACTGCTGGGACGCGACCACGCCGCTCGAGGAGACGGTCTCGACCCTCGACGACCTCGTGCGCGAGGGGAAGGTCCGGTACGTCGGCGCGAGCAACTACACCGGCTGGCAGCTCGCCACCGCGCTCGGCGTGGCGCGCGAGCACGGCTGGGAGCCGTACGTCTCGCTGCAGCCGCAGTACTCACTGGTGTGCCGCGACATCGAGCGAGAGCTGCTCCCGCTCGCGGACCACACCGGTCTCGCCGTCCTGCCGTGGAGTCCGCTCGGTGGCGGTCTGCTCTCGGGCAAGTACCGCCCGGGTGAGGCACCACCGGCGGACACGCGTGCGACGGACTCCACGCCGTCGGCGCTGCTCATGCGGCTGCGGATGGCGGAAGAGCGCAACTTCGCGGTGGCGCAGGCGGTCGCCGATCTCGCCGAGGAGCTCGGCCGGACGATGGCGCAGGTGGCGCTCAACTGGGTGGCTGCACGCGCCCGGGGTCACCGCACCGATCCTGGGCGCGCGGACCGTCGCGCAGATCGAGGACAACCTCGGTGCGGTGGGATGGACGCTCGACGCCGACGCCCGGAAGCGGCTCGACGATGCGAGCGCGTTCGAGCGGGGCTACCCGTACGACTTCATCGACTGGATCCACTCGCGGTGAGCGCGGACCCGCCGGGTCACGGCGCTGTGGCGCTACCCGGTGAAGTCGATGCAGGGCGAGGGGCTCGACGTCGCGACGATCGGTCCGCGCGGGATCGTCGGCGACCGCGGCTGGGCGGTCGTCGACACCGTCGACCGGGCTCGGGCTCACCGGTCGGCGAGCCCCGGAGTTGCTCGTTCGCCCACGCCACGCTCGTCGGCGACGACGTGCGCATCACGTTGCCCGACGGCTCGGTCGCGTCCGACGACGACGCGCTGTCCGTCCTGGCTCGGTCGGCCGGTCACCCTGATCCGCGCCGACGACGACGACGTCGGGCACGTTCGAGATCGGGCTCGCCGCGGACGACGACGCCGACCGCGACCCGACCGTCGAGTGGTACCGGTGGGAGGGACCCGTCGGCACCTTCCACGACTCGACCCGCACCCAGGTGTCGATCATCGGGGCCGGCACGGTCGGCGACGTGGGACATGCGCCGGTTCCGCCCGAACGTCGTGATCGACGGCACCGGCGAGGACGACTGGGTGGGATCGACGCTGCGGCTCGGCGACGCCGTCGTCGACGTGTCGAAGCAGATCGACCGCTGCGTGATGACGACCCGACCGCAGCCGGGCGGCATCGAGCGCGACCTCGACGTGCTGCGCACCATCAACCGCGAGCGGGCCGAACAACCTCGGGATCGCGACGCTGGTGCGGACGCCGGGCACCGTCCGCGTCGGCGACGTCGTCGCACCGCTGGCCTGAGCGATTCCGACGCGCGAGCTGCACGCCCGTGGCGTTGCGCGTCGTAGCGCGGAGAACGCGTGGAGGGGGTGGGTCAGACGGCGAGGAGGTCCCGCGCGCCGGTGTCGGCGGACGGGTGCCGGAGCTTGCTCATCGCCCGGGCCTCGATCTGACGGATCCGCTCCCGGGTCAGGTTGAAGTACTCCCCGACCTCTTCGAGCGTCCGCGGCTCGCCGCGGTCCAGACCGAACCGCAGCGCCAGGATCTGACGCTCGCGCTCGTCGAGCGGCGAGAGCAGCTTCTCGATCTCCGCCGGCAGCAGCGCGGTGGCCGCGACCTCGAACGGCGACTCGGCCGAGCGGTCCTCGACGATGTCGCCGAGCTCGGCGTCGCCGTCCTCACGGAGCGGCTCGGAGAGCGAGAGGGGCTCGGCCGCGAAGCGCAGCGCCTCGGTGACCTTGTCCTCGGGCATCTCGACCTCGGCCGCGAGCTCCGCGAGCGTGGCCGGACGGCCGAGCTTGAGCTCCAGGCGCGAACGCGCCTTCTGCAGCCGGGCGAGGGTGTCGCCGGCGTGCACCGGCAGGCGGATGGTGCGGCCGGTGTTCGCGATGCCGCGGGTGATGGCCTGACGGATCCACCACGTGGCGTACGTCGAGAACTTGAAGCCCTTGCGCCAGTCGAACTTCTCGACGGCGTGCATCAGACCGAGGTTGCCCTCCTGGATGAGGTCCAGGAGCGGCAGGCCCGAGGCCTGGTACTTCTTGGCGATCGAGACGACGAGACGGAGGTTGGACTGCACGAACGTCCGCTCGGCCTCCTCGCCGACGCGGATGCTCTTGCGCAGCTCGCGCTTCTTGGCCTGGGTCAGGCCCTTGCCACCGGCCTCGAAGTCACCGGCGGCCTCCTTGCCCTGCTCGATCTGCTGGGCGAGGCGTACCTCGTCGTCCTTCGTGAGCAGCGGGTACTGCCCGATATCGGTCAGATACAGGCGAACCAGGTCTTCTTCGTCCCGTTCCACGCGTTCTTTCGCCAAGAAAATCGGTCTCCAAAGTCAACACACTGCGGACAAATGAACAACGTGGGACGGTCCGGTGAATGTTCCCGGCCACCCGGCGTGAGGTCCCTGTACGATACCGGCCCCGTCAAGGACGGTTTTCCACAGGGATCTGTGGAAGAGAAAATCGATCGGCGGGAGGCTCCGGCGTGACCGATGTGGAGCTCACGGTAGTCGCCGGGACCTTCGTGGCCCGCAGCGGGAAAGAGGCCGAGCTCGCCGCGGTGCTCGCCCGCTACGTCGTGCTGACCCGGTCGGTGACGGGCTGCCGGAACGTGGACCTCATGGCGTCGACCTCGACGACCGGCCGCTTCCTGATGGTCGAGAAGTGGGACGACCCCGAGGCCCAGTCCGGACCACCTGAACGGCGAGATCATGGTCACGATGGCCACCGAGGCGACGAACCTGCTCGCCGGGCCCGCCCGACCTCGACCTCTACGACGCGATCTCGGTCTACGACCTGGAGTGACGCCGGCGACGCCCGGCGTCAGGAGGTCGCCGGTCTGGCGCAGCGACTCGCGTCGGATCGACTTCTTCGCCTCGGGCCGGGTGTCGGCCTCGGCGAGCCGCGCCGCCGTGCGTCTCGAGCTCGGACCAGTCGAGGGTGCCGCCCGCCCACAGCCGGTCGAACTCGGCGTCGGCGACGTCGTTGAACCCGCCGTAGAGCCGGAAGACGTACCGGCGCCGCTGGACCCGCACGGGGTAGCCGAGCGCGGCCGTGCGCGCCTCGGCGTAGGTGTCCCACACCGTGCGCTGGCGGTCCGAGAGCTCGTCGTCGGCCGGGGCCGACTCGAAGCCACCGGTCGAGCCGGTCCTTGGCCCGGAGCAGCGCGGTCGGCGAGCTCGACCTTGGTGTGGTCGACCGACAGCCCGGTCTGGCGCTGCGGGCTCTCGAAGCACCCGCCGGTGAACCAGAGCCGCGCGACGCCGTCGGTGATCTCGACGACGGACGCGGTGAGCGGGTGCGGGAGCACCTCGTCGACCTCGACCACGACGTCGACGTCGGCGGGGAACCCGGTGTCGGCGAGCGCGGCGGCGATGAGCTCGCGCACCTGCCCGGCGTCGAACTTGACCAGCGTGAACTCCGCCGGGACGAGCGTGACCTCGCTCACGACGCTCCGCTCACGACCCGGCGCCGGCGACCATCGCCTCCGCGTCGGCCTTGGCCTGCGCCGCGATCTCGGCGAGCTCGTCGATCTCGTCGGTCGAGAAGCCGGCCATCTGGCGGAGCTTGCGCGCGAGCTGGATCGGGTTCTCGTCGGTCTCGCCGCGGAAGCCACCGAGGCTGAACAGCTTGTCGACGGTGCGCTGGAAGTCGAGCGCCCGCTCGCGCCGCTCGGGGTCGTCGGCGGTGAGACGGCGCAGCCAGTCGGAGCCCATCTTCACGTGGGTCACCTCGTCGGCGAGCATCCAGTCCTCGCAGAACTCGAGCACCGGGTCGCCCGAGAGGTCGCCGAACTCCTTCATCGTGTTGAACACGTCGATCGCGAGCCCCTCGAGGGCGCGGTTCACGCCGCAGAGCCGCAGGATCGGGTCGGGCGCGCAGGCCGCCTCGTAGAGGAAGGTGGCCTCGGAGTACTCACCGATCTCGGTGCCCATCCAGTCGCCGAGCTTCACCGAGATCTCGACGTGGCGGCTCTCGTCCCAGCACTGCCGGGCCATGTCGAGCTTGAGCGCGAACGGCGCCTGCTCGTCGTCGAAGTCGAACGTGGTGCGACCCGCGCCCTCGAGCGCCTGGATCTCACCGGTGAAGATGCCGTGCATCAGGTTGCGGGCGCGGTCGCCCGCCGCCGGACGCTCGGGCTGGAGGCGGGCGGAGCCGAGGTCGCGCTGACCGATCAGCTGGTTCCGCGGATCCATCACCTGATCCATGATCGAGGTCCGCACGAAGCGCGAGTCCCGCGCCAGCATCTCCGGGGGCAGTTGCTTCCTCATACCGAGGCTCCTTCGGTCACTGCGACGGAGCCAAGGGTACCCGGCCCCGCGATTCCTCCTGCCGCGAGCAGCAGGCCTTCGAGCTCCTGCTGCCGGCGGGTCGCCCGCTCCAGCTCATCGGGCGTCTCGATGAGCGACTGGAGCAGCATCTCGCCCTCCCGCCAGTCCTCGAACTCGTCCTGGAGCATGAATCCGAGCGAGCGCTGGGTCGGCGAGTCGGTGATCCGGCTCGTGCCGTTCAGGTGGTACGTGTACGCCGCGATCTTGCGGGGCAGCAGCACCCGGAACACGCCGACGAGCTTCTCGATCGTGTGCTCGGGCGCCTCGGGCTCGCGCAGCGCGTCGACGAAGGTGACCATCTCGTCGTTCGCCGGCTCGCAGAGCCGCTCGGTGTTCATCTCGCGCAGCTCGGGGAGCCGCTTGTCCATCAGCTCGGCGTGCCAGGCGTGGTGGTAGCAGTGCCGGCCGAGCACGAGCTTCACGTCGAGCTCGGGAACGGTGGCGACCCAGCCGCCGAGCGCCTCGAACAGGCGCATCTCGAGCCACTTGTAGGTGCCGACCCGGCGGGCCGACTCCTCCACGGAGAAGAGGCCGGGCAGCTCCCGGCGGTCCCAGGGTGCGAACGCGGCACGCGGCTTGTAGGGATCGGACATGCACGCTCCGCTTCGGTCTGCCCAGGGTGGTGCGGCATTCTTCGTCCGAAGTTACCGGTGGGTCAACTACGGGTGACGCGGGTCACGTCCCATCGGCCGTTCCGTGTCAGCCCGGCCAGCGGTTGGTGATCGGCAGGCGCCGGTCCTTCCCGAACGCCTTCGGCGTCACGCGGACGCCCGGCGGCGCCTGCCGTCGCTTGTACTCGGAGAGGTCGACGAGGCGGGCGACCCGCGCGACCAGATCGCGGTCGAACCCGGCGGCGACGAGGTCGGCGATCGAACGGTCGTCCTCGACGTACCCCTCGACGATCTGGTCGAGCACCTCGTACGGCGGTAGCGAGTCCTCGTCCCTCTGGTCGGGACGCAGCTCGGCGCTCGGTGGCTTCTCGATCACGCTCGCCGGGACGATCTCCCTGCCGGCGCGCCGGTTGAGGTCCTCGCAGAGCGCGTACACCAGCATCTTGGGAACGTCCTTGATCACCGCGAAGCCGCCGGCCATGTCGCCGTAGAGCGTCGAGTAGCCGGTGGCCATCTCGCTCTTGTTCCCGGTGGTGAGCACGAGCCAGCCGAACTTGTTCGAGATCGTCATCAGGATCGTCCCGCGGATGCGGGCCTGCAGGTTCTCCTCCGCCAGCCCCGGCTCGAGCCCTCGGAACGTCTCCGCGAGCATGTCGGTGAAGGCGAGGTGTGCGGGCTCGATCGGGATCGTGAGGCTCTTGATGCCGAGGTTCCCCGCGAGCACCTCGGCGTCCGTGACGCTGTGGTCGCTCGAGTACCGCGACGGCATCAGCACGCCGGTGACCCGCTCGGGACCGAGCGCGTCGGTGGCGATCGCCGCGACCAGCGAGGAGTCGATGCCGCCCGACAGGCCGAGGAGGACGTGCGTGAAGCCGTTCTTCTCCATGTAGTCGCGCGTGCCGAGGACGAGCGCGGCGTACACCTCGGGCACCGCGTCGAGGAGCGGCTCGATGCGGGGACGCGGTCCGGGGAGGCCGAGATGACTCGGGCCGATCTCGACGGTCGCGAGCGGCGCCACCGGATCGCGATCGGGACGCGCGCGCCGATGATGCGCCCGGCGGACATCGAGGTCGACGACGAGCAGGTCCTCGGCGAACTGCGCCGCACGCGCGACGAGTGACCCGTCGGCGGCGATGACCATCGAGGCACCGTCGAAGACGAGCTCGTCCTGGCCGCCCACGAGGTTCACGTAGACGATGGCCGCCTCCGCCTCCCGCGCCCGATCGGCGAGCATCTGCTCGCGCTCGCGAACGCGGCCTGCGGAGTACGGCGACGCATTGATGTTCACGACCACCTCGGCCCCGGCCGCGGCCTGGGTGATGATCGGTCCGTCGCTCGACCAGGCGTCCTCGCACACGGTGAGCGCGACCTGCAGACCGGCGACGGTGAAGAGTGGGCCGTCGGTCGGGATCGGCTCGAAGTACCGCTGCTCGTCGAAGACTGCGTAGTTCGGGAGCAGGTGCTTCCGGTAGATCCCCTGCACGGTGCCGTGGGCGAGCAACGCAGCGCTGTTGGCGAGCCGGCCGCCACCGATCGACTCCGGGAAGCCGACGACGGCGGCGGTCACTCCGGACCGCGCCGCGATCTTCTCGAGGGTCTCCGCCGCCTGCGCGACGAAGGCCGGGCGCAGGAGCAGGTCCTCCGGCGGGTAGCCCGTGACCGCGAGCTCGGGGAACGCCACGAGATCGGCGTCGACCGCACTCGCGCGCTCGTAGGCGTCGAGGATCCGGGTCTCGTTCCCGGCGAGGTCGCCGACCACGAGATCGAGCTGCGCGGCCGCGACTCGGATACGGGGCATCCCCGAAGGATACGTACGGCGTCGTTTGGTCGTCGCTGCGAATCCCCCTCTACCCTCTCGCCCGGCACCGGAGGCGCCCGCCCCGGCCGCGCGCGCATTCGCGAGTAGGAGAGACCATGGGTCGCAAGGTGTTCGTGATCGGCGTCGGGATGACCAAGTTCGAGAAGCCCGGCGGCAGGGACTGGGACTACCCCGACATGGCGAAGGAAGCCGGCACCAACGCGCTCACCGACGCGGGCATCGCCTACGACGAGATCGAGCAGGTCGCGGTGGGCTACTGCTACGGCGACTCGACCGCCGGCCAGCGGGCGCTCTACGAGATCGGTGTGAGCGGCGTGCCGGTCGTCAACGTGAACAACAACTGCGCGACCGGCTCGAGCGCGTTGTACCTCGCCAAGCGCTTCATCGAGGGCGGCCTCGCCGACTGCACGCTCGCGCTCGGCTTCGAGAAGATGGAGAAGGGTTCGCTCGGCATCAAGTACATGGACCGCGCCATGCCGATGCAGCGCACGTTCGAGGCGATGAACGACAAGCGCGGCTTCACCCAGGCCCCGCCCGCGCCCCAGATGTTCGGCAACGCCGGCCGCGAGTACATGGAGCGCTACGGCGTGAAGGCCGAGAGCTTCGCCCGCATCGCGGAGAAGAACCACCGCCACTCCGCGAACAACCCGTACAGCCAGTTCCGCGACATCTACACGCTCGACGAGATCCTGGCGTCGCCGATGGTGCACGAGCCGCTCACGAAGCTGCAGTGCTGCCCGACCTCCGACGGCTCGGCCGCGGCGATCCTCGCGAGCGAGGAGTTCGTGCGTTCGCACGGGCTCGAGGACCAGGCCGTGGAGATCCTCGGCATGTCGATGAAGACCGACTTCCCGTCGAGCTTCGACTCCGGCTCCGACATGAAGTTCGTGGGCTTCGACATGTCGAAGACCGCGGCGCAGGAGGTCTACGAGCAGGCCGGGTACGGCCCGTCCGACATCGACGTCATCGAGCTGCACGACTGCTTCTCGGCCAACGAGATGGTGACGTACGAGGCGCTCGGCCTCTGCGGTGAGGGCGGCGCGGGCGAGCTCATCGACTCCGGCGCGGTCACCTACGGGGGCGACGTGGTGGTGAACCCGTCCGGCGGGCTGATCTCCAAGGGCCACCCGCTCGGCGCCACCGGCCTCGCGCAGTGCAGCGAGCTGACCTGGCAGCTGCGCGGCACGGCCGACGCCCGCCAGGTCGAGGGCGCCGAGCTCGCGCTCCAGCACAACCTCGGCCTCGGCGGTGCGTGCGTGGTCGCGATGTACAAGAAGGCCGAGCTCGTCTGATCCTCGACGCGCGCCCGTCCGGGTGCGCGTGCGAGGCTGCCACCGGTGGTGGCCGACGATCCGGAGCGGGAGGCGAGGGCCTCGCGCGCTTGGATCCGTACCCTCGTCATGGCCGTCGGCGGGCTCGCCGCGGTCGTCATCATCTTCCTGCGGATCGGCGATCCCGCCGAGCTGTGGAAGACCCTGCAGCACGCGAACTGGGCGTGGGTGACGCTCGCGCTCCTCGTGTCGTTGCTGACGAGCATGCCGTTCGCGGTGGCGTTCATCGGAACGGTCCCCCGCCACGTGCCGTTCTGGGGCGCCGTCGAGCTCCAGGTCGCGATGGGGTTCTCGAACGTCACGCTGCCCGCCGGCGCGGAGAGTGCGGTGCAGGTGCGCTTCCTGCAGAAGCGGGGCGTCGACCTCGCCTCCGCGCTGGCCGTCGGTGGGGTCTACAGCACCGTCTCGGAGTTCGTGATCCAGGCTGCGATCTTCGGCCTCGCGCTGCTGCTCGCACCCACCCAGGTCGACGTCGGCAGCGTGCCCGTCGGCAGCGTGATCGCGGCGGCGCTCGTGATCGTCGGACTCGTCGTGATCGCAGGGGCGATCGTCTTCGGGGTCCACCGGATCCGCCGGCGTGTCGTCCCCCACCTCACGCGCGCCGGGCGCACGACGCTCGAGGCGATGCGCTCGCCGCGTCGGATCGCGCTCATGATCGCCGGCAACGTCGCCGCGCAGCTCCTGTACGCCGCGTCGCTCCTGTTCTGCCTCTACGCCTTCGGCAGCGGCGGACCGTTCTGGACGCTGCTCGCACTGCACGTCGGGATCTCGGTGGTGGCCGGCCTCGTGCCCGTGCCCGGCCTCGACACGGCGGTCTCGACGCTCAGCATGTCGGCGGCGCTCGTCGCGGTGGGCGTCGACGGCCCGGCCGCGGCAGCCGCGGTCGTCGCCAACACGCTCGTGAACGACTACGTGCCCGCGATCCCGGGCTGGTTCGCGACGAACCGCCTCGTGCACACCGGCCGTCTCTAGACGGTCGGCACCCCGTTGCGACGGCTCCCGGTGAGCCGCGGGGCCGCACCGGAGCGCGAGGCTGCGGGCGTGGGCAGCACGGGTCGACTGGGGAGCTGGCGCCGTCACCTGTTCCGGCGTGACCCGGATCGGTCGGTCCGACGCGCCAGCGATGCCGTGCGCATCCTCGCCGCGGCCGCAGTGTTCGGCGCCCTGGCGCTGCACGCCGGCCACGAGTCCGCGGCCGAGGTGTCGTTGGCGCGGTTCGTCGCCGAGCTGCCCGCCGGGCTCCGCACACCGCTCTCGGCGCTCTACGGACTCGCGGTGCTGTGGACGATCGGGCTGGTGGCGGCCGCGCTCGTCGTGGGTCGCCGTTGGCGCCTCGCGCGCGACATCGGCCTCGCCGGCGTCCTCGCGTGGGTCGCGGCGCGGCTGCTCGGCACCGCGCTGACGGGGATCGGTCTCGGTGATGCGCTCGACGCGCTGACGAAGGCCGGCGCGTCGCCCCGATTCCCGCTGACGCGCGTCGCGATCGTGACCGCGGCCGTGGTGGTCGCGTCACCGCACCTGACCCGGCCCGTGCGCCGCGTCGGTCAGGTGACGATCGGGCTCCTCACGGTGGCCGCCCTGTTCCTCGCGACCGCGCTCCCCGGCGACCTCCTCGGCGCGATCGTCCTGGGCTGGGCCGCCGCCGCGGCCGTACACCTCACCTTCGGCGTGCCGATGTCGCGCCCGTCCGTCGACTCCGTCCGCGACGCGCTCGGTCGGCTCGGCGTGACCGTCGACGGGCTCGAACGGGCACCGCACCAGCCGATCGGACGGAGCGCGTTCGTCGGCACCGACGCCGAGGGTTCGCTCCACGTGATCGGACTGGGGCGCGACGAGATGGACGGCCAGCTGCTCGCCCGCACGTGGCGGTGGATCGCGTACCGCCACGAGAACCCGGTGCTGTTCGTCACCCGTCGCCAGCAGGTGGAGCACGAGGGGTTCGCGTTGCTGCGCGCCGCGTCCGCCGGCGTGCGCGTCCCGGCACTGCTCGCGTCGGGTGCGGCCGACGACCGCATCGCGCTCGTCGCGACCCGATCCGTCGCCGGGCCGCGCCTCGCCGAAGCCGGTGCGACGGTCTCGGACTCGACACTGCGGGTGCTGTGGCAGGAGGTCGCGGTGTTGCACGGCGCGGGGATCGCGCACGGGCGGTTGTCGGCGGACGCGGTGGTCCTCGGCGCCGACGGCCCGACCATCGTCGACTTCGCCACTGCCACCACGACGCCGGACGAGCGACGGGCGGCGGCCGACGTCGCCGAGCTGCTGGCGGCGACGGCCGCTCGCGTCGGCGTGGACCGGGCGGTGGCAGCCGCGCCCGTCCTGGGACACGAGGCACTCGCGGCCGCCCTGCCGCTGCTGCAACCCGCCGCGTTGACCGCGGCGACGCGCGCCGCCCTCGACGATGCGGGCGACGACGAGATGCTCTCCGATCTGCGCACCGAGACCGGCCGCGTCACGGGAACCGAGGTGCCGGACCTCGCGAAGCTCGCACGAGTGAGCATGAAGACGCTCACGATGACGATCGGCGCGCTCGTGGCGATCTTCGTGCTGCTGAGCCGCGTCGGAAGCCCCGCCGCCTTGTGGGACACCCTTCGGGACGCGACGTGGGGTTACGTGGCGCTGGCGATCCTCGCCGCGCTCGCGACGAACGTCGCGTTCGCGATCGCGTTCCTGGGGACCGTTCCGTCCCGCATCGCGTTCTGGCCGGCCGTGTTGCTCCAGGTGGCGATGGGCTTCTCCAACGTGGCCCTGCCGGCGGGCGCCGAGAGCGTGGTGCAGATCCGTTTCCTCCAGAAGCAGGGCCTGGACCTCGCCTCGGCGCTCGCGGTCGGAGGCGTCCTGAGCACGGTGTCGGAGTTCGTCGTATCGCTGGGGCTCTTCTTCGTGGCGCTGCTCCTGTCACCGGCCGACGTGCACCTCGGCGAGATCCCGGTCGGCAGCATGGCCGCCGTCATCGCCGTCGCGATCGTCGTGATCGGCATCGTGCTCGCGGTCGTGTTCGGCGTCCGCAGCATCCGCGACCGCGTCCTCCCCCACGTGCGCCGGGCGGGCCGGACCATGTGGGACGCGATCCGCTCCCCCGGCCGGATCGCGTTGCTCGTCACCGGGAACGTCGCCGCGCAGGCGCTCTACGTCGGCTCGTTGCTCGCGTGCCTGCACGCGTTCGGCGGCGGCGCGTCCTTCTGGGCGCTGCTCGCCCTCAACATCGGCATCTCGACGATCGCCGGGCTCGTGCCGGTGCCCGGCGGCGACACCGCAGTCTCGACCCTCGGCATGTCGGGCGCGCTCGTGGCGATCGGCGTCTCCCAACCCGTCGCCGCGGCGGCGGTGCTCACCAACACCGTCGTCTCCGGCTACCTCCCCGCGATCCCGGGCTGGTTCGCGACGAACCACCTCGTACGCCACGACCAGCTGTGACCGTCGCGGGCGAACCAACGCGCGGATCTGCGGATTTTCGCGCTCTTCTGCGCACCAATTCGAGGAGCTCGCCTACTTGCAGGTGCTGATGCCGCCGTCGACGGGGATGACCGCGCCGGTGAGATAGGTGGCCGCGGGGCCCGCGAGGTAGACCGCGATGCCGGCCATGTCGGCGGGCTTGCCGATCCGCTTCATGGGCGCGCTCTGCGCGATCGAGTCGCCGAACGCCGACAGCGTGGCCGCCATCATCTTGGACTCGAACGGCCCCGGGGCGACCGCGTTGACGGTGATCGTCGGCGCGAGATGTCGTGCCAGGTGGCGCGTGAGCTGGTGCACACCGGCCTTGGCCGTCGAGTACGAGTAGGTCTCCATCATCGGGACCTGGATGCCGTCGATCGAGCCGACGTTGATGACGCGCGCAGGGTCGTCGTCCGTCGCGGCGGCGTCGAGCAGCGGCCGCAAGAACCGGGTGAGGTGGAACACGCCCTTCACGTTGATGTTCAGCACACGATCCCACGCGGCGTCGTCGTGCTCGGCAAGGGGTGCGCCCCACGTCGCGCCGGCGTTGTTGATGAGGACGTGCAGCCGGTCCTCCCGGGACGCGATCTCGTCGGCCAGGCGCCGGCACTCGGCCTCGGTGGAGAGGTCGGCAGGGATCCCGATGCACTCGCCGGTCTCGGACAGGCGATCAGCGACGTCGGCACACACGTCGGCCTTCCGCGACGACACGTAGACCTTCACGCCGGCCCGGACGTACGCCTCGGCCATCATCAGGCCGATGCCGCGCGTGCCACCGGTGATGAGCGCGGTCTTGCCGCGGATGGAGAACAGCTCGTCGAGCACGTCGTCGGTCATCAGGGTGCATCCCTCCTCGGAAGGTGAGGGAACGTAGCGCCCCGTCGATCGGGACGGGCACTGCGGTCCCGGCACGAGTGGCTGCGTCGCCGAGCTCCGCGCCACCAGGGGCGTTCTGCTCGCCGACGGCACCACCGGCACCAGCGACTTCGGGACGAGCCTGGAGGCGGGCGAGGCTCCCGAGCCGCGGAACGCCGACCGTCCGGAGCGCGTGCATGTACCACCAGGCGCAGGTGCTGACGCGGGCCGTGCGCCGGCACGCGGATCATCGCGTGCTGCTGAACGGCGACCGCACCGTCGTGGTGCGCCGACCGTGCGGATCAGGCGGACCGGTTCGGACGGACGCGCGAGCCCGCGGCGGTGGTCGGCGGCTCGGCTGCGAGCTCCGCCGAGCGCAGGAGCAGCTTGTGGAGGAGCTCGACGAGCGTGTGGCGCTCGGCGTCGGTGAGGGCGGCCATCATCGATTTCTCGACCTCGCGGATGATCGGGAGCATCCGATCGGCGACCGCACGCCCCTCGTCGGTGATCTCGACGAGCACGCTGCGCCGATCGGCGGGGTTCGGCACGCGCCGCACCCATCCACGTTGCTCGTGAAGGTCGAGGGTCGCGGTCATCGTGGCGCTCGCGACGAGGACGCGGTCCGCGATCTCCGACGGTGTGAGTGGCGCCTCCGCGCCGTCGAGGACCGCAAGCGCCGTGAAGATCGGCTGCTTCACGTCGAGCGTCGCCAGGACACTGCGGTCGATCTCTGCGAGGAACGCCTGACCGGCGCGCACCAGGCTCGCGTACGCCTCGGTGCTCGCCGCGTCGCCAGCGGGGAACTCGGTCGTGAAGTCCTCGGGCACGCGCACGGCGCCGCGCGCGCCGACGGAGGGGCGGCGCGCGCCACCCCTCCGTGTCGGACGGCCGTCCGGCTCAGACGCCGGCATAGATCTCGATGCGGGGCGGACCGGCGACGCCGGCGCGCTCCATCGCGGACTTCAGCGCCGGGTCGGAGGCGAAGGCCTCGGCCTGGCCGACGCTCGGGAACTCGTGGATGGCAAGGACGTCGTTGGCATCGTCGGGCACCTGCAGCACGCGGTCATCGGTGCAGCCGTGTTGGTCCCGGAGCGTGCCGACCTCGTCGTACACGACCTTCCAGGACGCGAAGTCCTTCACCGGGTGACGGACGATCAGCGTTGCGGTCATGGGCATTTCCCCCTCGGTGCCGGCCGGGTCCTGCACCCGGCCGTGTGCCCGCACCCTACAGATAGTTTACCTCGGAGTCAAACTATTTCTCTCGGAGCTAAATCAATACGGCGCGTCGACGCCGCCGGTCTCGACGTACACCGTCTTGCGCTGGGTGAAGTGCTCCATCGCCGCGAGGCTGTTCTCCCGCCCGATGCCCGAGTGCTTGGACCCGCCGAACGGCACCTCGATGGGCGTGAGGTTGTAGGTGTTCACCCACACGATCCCCGCCTCCAGCGCCGCCGCGACGCGGTGACCGCGCGCCAGGTCGCGCGTGAACAGCCCGGCGGCGAGGCCGTACTCGGTGGCGTTGGCACGTGCGATCGCCTCAGGCTCCGTGGCGAACGGCAACACCGCCATGACCGGACCGAAGATCTCCTCGCGGACGATGGTCATGTCGTCGGTGCAGCCGGTGAACACCGTCGGCTCGACGAACCAGCCGCGGTCGAGCACCTCGGTGCCGGTGGCCCGCCGGCCACCGCACACCAAGCGCGCGCCGGCGCCGATTCCCGCGTCGATGTACCCGAGGACCCGCTGCATGTGCGCCTCGGAGATCAGCGCGCCGACATCGGTCACGGGATCGAGCGGATCGCCGATCGTCAGCTTCTCGGTGCGCGTCCGCAGCGCCTCGACGAACCGGTCGTGCACGTCGCGGTGCACGAAGACGCGCGTCCCGTTCGAGCAGATCTCGCCCTGCGTGGAGAAGTTCGCGAGCAACGCTCCTGAGACCGCGTGGTCGAGGTCGGCGTCCTCGAAGACGAGGAGCGGTGACTTCCCGCCGAGCTCGAGCGTCACCGCCTTGAGGGTGTCCGCCGACGCGGCCATGACGCGCTTGCCGGTGGGTACCGAGCCGGTGAGCGAGATCTTCGCGATCCCCGGGTGCTGCGCGAGCGCGGCCCCGACCCGGCCGTCGCCGTGCACGACGTCGAACACGCCGTCGGGCAGGCCGGCCTCGGTGTAGACCGCGGCCAGCTCCATCGCGGTGAGCGGAGTGAGCTCCGAGGGCTTGAACACCATCGCGTTGCCCGCCGCCAGCGCGGGCGCCGACTTCCAGCACGCGATCTGGATCGGGTAGTTCCAGGCGCCGATCCCCGCACACACGCCGAGCGGCTCGCGCCGGGTGTAGGCAAAGGCGCCGCCGAGGTCGTGGTACTCGCCGTGCAACGTCGCGGCCGCCGCCGCGAAGAACTCGAGACACTCGGCGCCACTGGCGACGTCGACCTCGAGCGCCTCCGCGATCGGCTTCCCGGTGTCCTGCACCTCCATCCGGGCGAGCTCGTCGTTGCGGTCCCGGAGGATCGCGGCCGCACGGAGCAGCACGCGCGACCGCTCGGCACCGCTCATGCCCGACCACACCCCAAAGCCGTCGCGCGCAGCCGCGACGGCGCGGTCGACGTCGGCCGTACTCGCCCGCCCGACCTCGGCGAGCACCTCGCCGGTGGCCGGGTTGTGGGTCGGGAACGTCTCCCCCGACGTCGCGCCGACGATCGCACCGCTGATGAACAGGCCCACCTGGTTCACGTCGCACCTCCCGGATGCCGGTAGTACCCGACCGTCTCCGGCGGCAACGGGGTGTTCCCGAGGATCGTGTCGCTCGCCTTCTCCGCCAGCATCATGACCGGCGCGTAGATGTTGCCGTTCGTGACGTACCGCATCGACGACGCATCGACGACCCGGACGCCCTCGACGCCGTGGACCGCGAACGTGTCGGGATCGATGGCGGAGGTCTCGTCGATCCCGAGGCGCGCCGTGCACGACGGGTGGAGCGCGGTCTCGGCGTCACGTGCGACCCACGCCAGGATCTCGTCGTCGGTCTCGACGGCGGGGCCGGGCGACAGCTCGCCTCCGTCGAAGGGTGCGAACGCGGGCTGCGCAAGGATCGAACGGGCGGCCCGGATGGTCTCGACCCACTCGCGCCGGTCGGTCTCGGTCGACAGGTAGTTGAACCGCAGTGCGGGCTTCACCCTGGGGTTCGTCGAGGTGATGCACACCGAGCCACGCGAGTCCGAGTACATCGGCCCGACGTGCACCTGGTAGCCGTGGCCCCCGCCGCCCTCCGGCACGGTGCCGTCGTAGCGGATCGCGATCGGCAGGAAGTGGAACATCACGTTGGGGTACGGGACCTCGTCGTTGCTGCGCACGAATCCCCCGGCCTCGAAGTGGTTGGTCGCGCCCGGGCCGCGCCGCGCCAGCCACTCCAGCCCGATGATCGGGCGCCGCCACTTCGCGAGCATCGGCGCCATCGACACCGGCTGCGTGCACGCGTGCTGGATGTAGACCTCGAGGTGGTCCTGGAGGTTCGCGCCGACGGCGGGGAGATCGATGACGACGTCGACGCCGACACCGCGCAGATGGTCGGCCGCTCCGACGCCGGAGAGCTGGAGCAGCTGCGGCGAGTTGATCGCGCCGCCGCACAGGATCACCTCGCCGCCGAGAATGCGCTCCCTGCCGTGCCGGCGCGACTCCATCTCGACGCCGATCGCGCGCGTCCCGTCGAACAACACCTTCGTGGTGAGCACGCGCGTCCGCACCTCGAGGTTCTCGCGCGTCATCACCGGGTGGAGGTACGCGCCCGCCGCACTCAGCCGCCGGCCGCGATGGATGGTGCGATCGAACCGCGCGAAGCCCTCCTGCCGGAACCCGTTGACGTCGGTCGTCAGCGGGTGGCCCGCCTGCTGCACCGCGTCGAAGAACGCGCCGAAGAGCGGGTTCACCGCGGGTCCCCGCTCGAGCACCAGGGGACCGCGGTCACCCCGGAACTCGTCACCGCCGGCGACGCAGCGCTCCATCCGCTTGAAGTACGGGAGGCAGTGTGCGTAGCTCCACCGCTCCATGCCGGGGTCCGCGGCCCATCGCTCGAAGTCGAGCGGGTTGCCACGCTGGAAGATCATCCCGTTGATGCTCGACGAGCCGCCGAGCACCTTGCCGCGTGCGTGGTAGATCCGGCGGCCGCCCATGTGGGGCTCCGGCTCGGACTCGTACCTCCAGTCGTAGAACCGCGAGCCGATCGGGAACGAGAGTGCCGCCGGCATGTGGATGAAGACGTCGAACCGGTAGTCGGGCCGGCCCGCCTCGAGGACGAGCACGCGCGTCGAGGGGTCCGCGCTCAGCCGGTTGGCGAGCACGCAGCCCGCGGACCCGCCGCCCACGATGATGAAGTCGTACGTCGTCATTCGCACCATGATGACGGGGATGGTCACACCGGTGGTCGAGGCCCGCGGACTCTCCAAGCACTTCGGTGAGACGGTCGCGCTCGACCATCTCGATCTCGAGGTCACACCGGGCACGGTGTTCGGATTCCTCGGTCCGAACGGAGCGGGCAAGACCACCACGATCCGGCTCCTGATGGGGCTGCACCGCGCCACCGCCGGCACCGGCGCGTGCTCGGCCTCGACGCCTGGAGCGCCCGCGACGAGATCCAACGGCGCACGGGCTACCTGCCCGGTGACTTCGTGGTCCCACCGCGCGAGACGGTGGGCTGAAGAAGCTCTTCCGGCTGCAGGAGCGGTTCACGACCGGTGGCGGCTCCCTCAACAGCGAGCTCTCCAGCCTGATGCTCCCCGCGATGTTCCTCGTGTTCGGCATCGGTCACGGCGCGCGGCTCGTGGCCGGCGAGGAGGAGGACGGCACGCTCGAGGTGCTCGTGACCGTCGCGCCGTCGCGTGGGCGCTTGATCGCCGAGAAGGCGCTCGCCCTCACCGCGGCCGTCGCGCTGCTCGGCCTCGCGCTGCCCGCGTCGACGGCCGCCGCGACCGTCGTCGGTGCGGCGGTGTTCGACCGACGCGACCTGCGGCGCTGACGAAGGCCGCGCGCCGACGAGTTCGCCTGATCCTGCCGGATCTAGCCTGGCCGCCATGGATCTCCAATCGGCCCTCACCTACCTACGCGGCGGTCGCCAGGGCGTCCTGATCACGATCCGCGGCGACGGCCGCCCGCAGCCGTCGAACATCGTGTACGTCGTCGACGACCGCGACGTGATCCGGATCTCGATCACGGCCGCGCGCGCCAAGGCGAAGAACCTCGCACGAGATCCGCGCGCGGTCCTGTACGTGTGCCGGGACGACTTCTGGCAGTACGTGGCGGTGGACGGCACCGTCGAGCTCGGTCCCGTCGTGGTCGACCCGCACGACGCCGCGGCCGACGAGCTCGTCGAGGTGTACCGCGCCGTCGCCGGCGAGCACGACGACTGGGACGACTACCGCGCCGCGCTGGTGAAGGACCAGCGGCTCGTCGTGCGACTGACCCCGACGAGCGCCTACGGGATGCTGCCGAGCTGACCTCGCCGCCTCACACCGTCGGGGCCGGCGCGGCGTCGAGGAACCGCAGGACCTCGGCGGCCTCGACCGGGCGCGACACGAGATAGCCCTGACCGCGCTGGCACCCCTGGTCGCGCAGGGCCTCGAGCTGGGAGCTCTCCTCGATGCCCTCCGCGACCGTTCCCAGCCCGAGGGCGTGGGCGAGCGCCACCATCGTGTGGATGAGCACCGTCGACTCGGGCGAGTCCGCCATCCCGTTGATGAACGAACGGTCGATCTTCAACGCGTCGACGGGGAACTGCCGGAGGTACCCGAGCGACGAGTAGCCCGTGCCGAAGTCGTCGATCGCGATCGACACGCCCAGATGCTTCAGCGCGGTGAGTCGGGAGATCGCGGCGTCGGTGTCGAGCACGAGCGCGGTCTCGGTGATCTCGATGATCAGGGCGTCCGGCGCCAACCCGCTGCCCGCGAGCGCTTCGCGCACGTGGTCGACGAGCGCGGCCGAGTCGAGCTGACGCATCGACACGTTCACCGACATCGTGAGCCGGTGCCCGAGGGCGTGCCACCGGGACGCCTGCCGACAGGCCTCCTGCAGCACCCACCGGCCCACGTCGATGATGAGGCCGGTCTCCTCGAGCATCGGGATGAACTCGTTCGGGCCCACGACGCCGCGCACCGGATGGTGCCAGCGGAGCAGCGCCTCGACGCCGTACACGTGCATCGTGTCGAGATCGAACAGCGGCTGGTAGAGCAGCCGGAACTCACCGTTGGCGAGCGCGCTCTGGAGGTCCATCTTCAGACCGAGTCGGTCGATCACGGCGGACTGCATCTCGGGCGCGAACAGCGCGGCACAGTCCTTGCCCATCGCCTTGGCGCGGTACAGGGCGATGTCCGCGTCGCGCAGCAGGTCCTCCGCCGTCTCGCGATCGCCCTCGGCGACGCCGATGCTCGCCGTGATCGACAGCGTGCCGTTGAGCCCCTCGAGGAGGAACGGCTCCCGCAGCACGTCGCGGAACCGCTCGGCGAGCAGCTCGGGCCCGGCGGCGAGGGACATCCCCTCAGCGAGCACGACGAACTCGTCGCCACCGAGCCGGCCGACGGTGTCGCTGGCCCGGACCGTCGCCGAGAAGCGCGCCGCGACGGCCCGCAGCAGCTGATCACCGGCCTCGTGCCCCAGCGTGTCGTTGACCTCCTTGAAGTTGTCGAGGTCGATGAACAGCGCGGCCACCGGCTCCTGGGCGCGTCGCGACCGCACCAGCATCTGCTCGGCCCGGTCGAGGATCAGCGTCCGGTTCGCGAGCCCCGTGAGCGGGTCGTGCACGGCGCGGTGGGCGAGCAGGTCCTCGGCCTCCTTGCGCTCGGTGATGTCGCGCAGGTTCGCGACGAAACCACCCACCGACGGGCGGTCGCGCAGGTCGGTCAGCACCGCCTCGACGGCACGCCAGGTGCCGTCGACGTTGCCGAGCCGCAGCTCGATGCCCTCCGCGACCGCGTGGGCGCGCACCAGCGACCCGAGCTGGATCTGGATGCGCTCGGCGTCGTCCGGATGCAACAGCTCGGTGACGTCCGTCCCGATGACGGCGTCCGGATCGATGCCCAGGAGCGACCGGATCGCCGGGCTCGCGTACCTGATCCGGCGGTCGGCCCCGATCACCAAGGTGGTGTCGGTGGAGTGCTGCACGAGCGATCGGAACCGGTCCTCGCTGTCGCGTGTCGCGGCCTCGGCGTCCTCCTTGTGCTCCCAGGCCGCGCCCGCCATCCGGATCACGAACGCGAGCACGAACGCGCCCATCACGCAGAGCGCCAGCGCGGCCTTCGTCGACAGGAACGACGGCATCCAGTCCTGCCCGATCGCGACCTGACCCGCGGCGATGCCGGCGAGGCTGCAGATCATCGTCACCCGCCAGGTGCGGGATCCGTCGTGGGCGAGGTTCTCGAGCGCAACGAACGTGAACGCCCCGGTGAGCACCGGACCCCATCCCGAGAGGTAGATGACGACCGTCACCGCGGCGCAGTGCTGCGCGATGCGCAGCCAGAGGTACCCCGTGCTCGGGTGCCTCCGGTAGGCGACGTCGAGGACGATGCTCGTGGCCGGCACCACGACGAACACCGCGACCCAGAGCCATGCGGGAACGTCCGCGACGAGGCCGTACTCCCGCAGCACCAGGATGAGCGCGAGCGCGGCGGGACCCATGAGGTAGCCCAGCAGTGACGCGCTCAGCCGACGCGTCGGGCGCGGCGTCGCCGAACCGGCGTCGGGCGCGCCGGGCGCGGTCGCTTCGAGCAAGGGGACAGCGGGCATCACGGACCTCGGCAGCAGGACGGCAGTCACCGATCGAGGTTGTTTCGTCCCCGGACCGGGGGCGCTTGAGACCATCGACCCGACGACGCGACCGACCCACACGAGAGCCCGGAAAACGGGGCGGAATTCCTCCGCTCGTTTCGCGGCCACCGGACCCGGGCACGCGCGGACCCATGACCGCTCGTCGCACCGTGGCCTGTCGTACCTCCCGCCCGAACGACTCGCGGGCGGACCCGCGACGCCCGAGGGCGACCTCTACGCGTGCGGGGTGCTGCGGTTCGAGGCCGCGACCGGTCGACCCGCGTTCCGGGCGGACACCCCGCTGGCGCTGACGCGCGCCGTGGCGTCGGACGAGCCGACGTTCCGACCCGCCGAAACCGAGCGCCTCGGCGCAGACTTCGTCGCCGCGGTCACGCGTGCGATGGCGAAGGATCCAGCCGACCGCTTCGCGACGGCCGACGAGATGCTGGACGCGCTCCGGAGCCGTCCCGGCGACCCGCCCGGCACGGTCGGGGCCGTGGCGGCACCGACCGTACCGGTCCACGCCGAAGTGCCAGCGACCCACCGGCTCGGCCGGACGGTCGCGACGCTCCTTGCCCTCGGCATCGGGGTCGCCGCGTGTGGAGCGCGGGCGCCGGCGTGTCCTCGCACGCGGCGCGTTCCCTGCACGACGCGGTGCGCTCCGTCCGCGTCGCAGCCGCGGTCGGAGATCACGACGCCGCGGTCGCGGCGACGCAGCGGCTCGAGACCCAGCTCGCAGCGCAGCACGCGGACGGGCGGGTGAGCGCCGACGCCGACGCACGGATCCGTCGCGCCATCGCGCGGGTTCGATCCGCCCTCGTGCTGATCCCGACGACCACGACCACGACCACGACCACCACGCACGACCGCGCCGGTCCGTCACGAGCACGGCGAACCGCACGGCAAGGGCCACGAGGAGCACGGCGCGAAGGGCGGCTGAACGGCGGCTCAGCGGGCGGCGGTGTCGAAGAGTCGCCGGGTCACGTCGTGTGCTGAACGCGTCCGGTCGGTCAGTGGTCGGTGGTCAGTGGTGCAGCTCGCTCGACGGTCGAGGACGCACCCGCCGACCCGCCTCGCCGTAGAGCCATCCCGAGGTCTCGGCCATGAAGTCGTGCGGGAACCCCAACGTGATGGCGCTCACGTCGTCGAGGCGCGCCAGCGCCTCCGGCGAGAGCTCCACACTCAGCGCGCCGAGGTTGTCCTCGAACTGCGTGAGGTTGCGCGCGCCGACGATGGGGAGCACCGCGCGGGACCGGGCGCGCGTCCACGCGATCGCGACCTGTGACGCGGTGGCACCCATCTCCGCCGCGACCGCCTGCACCTCCCGCGCGATGCGCAGGTCGCGCTCGCTGATGTCGGCGCCGGCATGGCGGGTCCCGCTGGGAGCCTCGGCACCGCCGTACTTGCCCGACAGGATCCCGCCCGCGAGCGGCGACCACGCGACGACGGAGAGCCCGAACGCGTCGGCGACCGGCAGCAGCTCGCGCTCGATCTCGCGCTGCACCAGGCTGTACGGGAGCTGGAGCGCGACCAGAGGGCTCCAACCGCGCCACTCGGCGAGCGTCTGCGCTCGCGCCACCACCCAGGCGGGCGCGTCCGAGATCCCGATGTAGAGCGCCTTGCCGGCGCGGACCACGTCGTCGAGCGCGCGCATCGTCTCGTCGATCGGCGTGTTGGGATCCCAGATGTGCACCCAGTAGAGGTCGACGTAGTCGGTCTCCAGCCGGCGCAGGCTGAGCTCCAGCGAGTGCACGAGGTTCTTGCGGTGGTTGCCGGAGCCGTTCGGGTCGGCACCCTCGCGCGTGACCGTGTACTTGGTCGCCAGCACGAACCGGTCACGGTCCGCCGCCACCAGGTCGCCGACGATCGACTCGCTGTGGCCGGCGGAGTAGTTGATCGCGGTGTCGATCGCGTTCCCGCCCGCCGCGACGTACGCGTCGAAGATGCGTCGGGACTCGGCGGCGTCGGGCCCGAGCCCACCCGGGTGGCCGAAGGTCATCGCGCCGAGAACCAGCTCCGAGACCCGCAGGCCGGACGGGCCGAGCAACCGGTAGTCCATGCCGACGACGGTACCCGGCGCGTTCGGACCCGATGCTGCGCGTCGGCGGGTCCCGGGTGTTGCTCGCAACACCCGGTGCCGATCGACGTCAGGCGCGCCAGTCGATCCAGTTGCCGTGCGGGTGCACGAAGCCGAGCAGCTCGGTCGCGTCGAGCGCGCCGGCGCGGAACGTCAGGAGACCGAACACGCTCGCCTCCATGCCCTGAGCGTCGATCGGAGCCTCGACCCCGTCGAACCGGTCGACCACTCCCGCGCCCTCGGCACTGATCCACGCGATCGGCCGCGTGCTGCGATGCCGCGGCGAGCGCCTCGCGGAACGCGACGCGGCGCTCGCGCGACAGGTACGCGAGCATCCAGGTCGTCGTCACGACCGGCGTCACGCCGGGAGGGAGACCGAGCACGAGGTCGGTGACGGCATCCACGGCGTCACCGTCGACGATCTGCGGCGGGTTCTTCCTCGCCTCGGCCAACGCGCGACGCGTCCGCGGGAGCCGTCCGGTGTCGGGCCAGACGCAGGCGAGGAGCCACCGGACCGCGTCGTCGTCACGCACGTCGACGGGATCGCGGTCCAGCCCGACGCGGGCGACGATGTCGGGCAGCGCGGGTGCGATCGGCGGATCGCCGCCGACGACCGCGCACTCGATCCGCACGGCGGCTTCCGCGGGTCCGGTGACACCCGCGTCGCCGTAGTCGAGTCGGTAGCGGTCGCACGCGAGGTTGAGCCCGGCGCTCGCGCCGACGTCGACGAGACCGAGCGGCGCGCCGATCCTCTCGGCGACCGAAGTGAGGGCGGGTCCGATCAGCGCCGACCGACCGACCTCGTTCGTGTTCGTGTGACGCGTCGCGAGCAGGTCGAGGATCTCGGCGCGGTGCGTGAGGCAGACGTCGACGAAGAGCGGACCGGGGTCGGCGTCGGACTCGCCGGCGTAGACGGCGGCGAGTGGGTGATCGAGACCGCCCAGCAGGAGGTAGTGGACCGCGCCGAGCAGGACGTTCGGCAGGTGCCCGGTCGGCGGCGCCTCCTGCACGATCGCGAGCACGTCGTCGTTGGCCGCGACGGTGCGGCAGATGCGGTCGTAGAGCGGCGAGTAGTCGCGGCACGCCGTGTCGGCGATGGCGATCCAGAGATCCGCGAGCGCCTGCGCGGGCCGGGCGTCGGTCATGCCGCCGATCGTCGCGCGTCTAGGCGGGCGGTGCGCTCTCCAAGCGGATCGTGGCGTGGTGGCCGTCACCCGAGTCGTCCGTCCACGTGACGCGCACCCGGTCACCCGCCGAGTACGGCGCCATCACCCGGGTGAGATCCGACGCCGACGAGACGTCCTTCCCGTCGATGCTCGTGATCAGGTCGTCGCCCGAGATGCCGGCGTCGTCCGCCGGGGTGCCGCGCCCGACGCGCTGGACCAGCGCACCCGAGCCCTCTGACAGCCGGGAGTCCTCGACGCCGATGCCGAGCACGCCGCGCGTCGCACCGATGTGGATGCCGTCGCCGCCCGCACCCGACGTGATGCGTCGAGCGACGGTGAGCGCCTTCTGGATCGGGATCGCGTAGGCCTCGCCGCTGCTGCCGCCCGAGAAGGAGAAGCGCGGATCGTCACGCGACGCGGCGACGTCGATCCCGACGACGCGTCCGGACGCGTCCGCCAGCGGACCGCCCGAGTCGCCGGGCTGGATCCCCGCGTCGATCTGGATCAACCCTTCGAGGGTCTCGCTCGAGCCGTCGGTGTCGGACGCGACGATGCGCTGGTCGAGGGCGGTGACGCGTCCCGGCGCGATGGACGGCTCGCCGCCGTTGCCTCCGGCGTTGCCGAGGCCGACGACCGCGTCGTCGATCGCGAGGTTGGACGCGTCGCCGATCGGTGCCGCGGTGAGCCCCGACACGCCCTCGATCTTGATGAGCGCCACGTCGGCCGTGACGCTGTAGCCGAGGACCTTCGCCGAGTGCATGCTGCCGTTGGCCGAGTTCTCGACCCGCAGCTGGGCCGTGTCCGCGATCACGTGGTTGTTCGTGAGGACGAGCCCGTCCGACGAGATCACGACGCCGGTACCCGCGGCCGCGCCGCCACTGGAGAGGCGGGTGGTGATGTTGACGATCGAGTCGTCCAGCTTCGCGGCGATGCGCCGCGACGTGCTGTCGATCGAGCGCGAGGAGCTGTCCGAGGGGAAGCTGAAGTCGGTCGGGCGCTGGACGACGGCATCGTCGCGGTGGCCCATCGTGTAGCCGACGACGCCCGCGATGGCGAGGGCGAGCGCGGCGGTGAGCAGGACCGCCGACCGACCCCACGACGGCCGCGCGGGGGGCGGAGGGGGCGGTGGGCCGACGGTCGGCTCCTGCGTTGTCATCATCGATCGACTCCTGGCCCGGGGGAAGGCGACGCCACCTTGCCCGCTCCGAGCTGAGAAGAACCTGCTCGAGCGGCGTTTCCATCCCGTCGCGGGCTCAGCACGCGTTCAGTGTCGCGGCCGACGAGACTGCACCTCGCACCCGGCGCCCGACCGCGACCCCTCCTTTCGGAAGTGTGATGACCGAGCCCTTCTTCCACGTCGACGGCGACACGTTCGTCCCGACCTTGCTGTGCCAGGGCCCGTGGGATCCGGGCAGCGCGCACGGCGGCCCGCCCTCGGCGCTGCTCGCACGCGCGGTCGAACGGCACGAGCCGGACCCGTCGATGGCGATCGGACGGCTCCTGCTCGACCTGGTCCGGCCCGTCCCGCTGGCACCGTTGCGCGTCGCCACCGTGACGACACGACCGGGCCGGCGGGTGCAGATCGTCGAGGCGACGATGACCGCGACCGACGGGACCGAGCTGGTGCGGGCGCGCGTTCTGCGGATCCGGCGGGTGCCCGACACCGTCGCGCCCCAGGCGCCCCCGATCGAGCCGGTGCCGTTCGCCGGACCCCAGGGGTCCGCCGTCGAGGACGTCGACGGTCCGCGCGTCGGGATCATGCTCGGCGTCGAGCTCCGGCCCGTCGTCGGCCGGTTCCACACCCCCGGCCCGGCCACGGGATGGTTCCGACTCACCGCGCCGCTCGTCGCCGACGAGGTGCCGACGCCCGTGCAGCGCACGATGGTCGCGGCCGACTTCGGGAACGGCATCAGCCAGGTGCTCGGCGAGGACTTCGTGTTCATCAACCCGGATCTCGTCGTGCACTTCGAGCGGGAGCCGACGGGCGAGTGGATCGGGCTCGCGGCGACGACACGGCTCACCGCCGGGGCGGGTGCCCTCGCGACGGGAACGCTCTACGACACCACCGGTCGCATCGGCCAGAGCGAGCAGTCGCTGTACGTCGGACCGCGCCCCGGCCCGTGACCGCTCGGCGCGCGGTCAGCGACGTTGCGCCATGACCTCGTCGAACTGCTCCCAGGTCAGCTTCACACCGGTCTTGGCCCGGCCGTGGTACCAGTCGATGCTGCCCTGACTGATGCGGAGCTCGCCGAGCTTCTCGTCGTCGCTACGGACCTCGAAGACGACGTCCGCGTGGAGCACCATCTTCGTGGTGGGGATCCGCATCTCGACATCGTGGCGCGCCATCCCGACCTCCTCACACCTCGCGTCCGGCGAGCGTACGGGTCGACGCCCGACGCCGCGCGGACGACCACCGATGTGCTCGACTGCGCCCCGTGACGACACCGCGACACCGGCTCGCTCCGGTCGGGCTCGACTTCCTGGCGAGCGCGCCCGTCCGCTTCGACTACGTCGCGCCGCTGCCGGCGCCGGTCCACGCGGTGTTCGCCGCGATCAGTGCGGATCCGTCGACGTGGACCTGGTTCCCGGGACTCTCCGACGCGCGCTACGAGAGCGCGCCGCCGTTCGGCTCCGGGACGATCCGGTCGGTGGTGATGGACGGCATCGCGTATCGCGAGACGCTGCTCGCGTGGGACGAGCCCACGCGCTGGGCGTACCGCGTCGACGAGAGCTCCGCGGAGACGTTTCGAGCCCTTGCCGAGGACTGGGTGATCGCGGCCGACGGGGACGATTCCACCCTGACCTGGACGTTCGCGGTCGACCCGCAGCCCGACCTGCTCGAGCTGATCCGGGGCGCGCGTGACGTGATCGGCAACGTGTTCCTCCGCGCCATGGAGTCCCTCGCCGTCCACCTCACGGCCTGAGCGACCTCACGCCGCGCGCCGCGCCGCGTGCGCCTCGGGTCCGTGCTCGATGCCGTGCGGGGTCTTCTCCCAGTGCGACGGCTTCACGAGCAGCTGTGCCAGCGCGCGCCACGCGGCGACGGAGTGCAGCACCCAGTAGGCGGGGTTGAGCAGTGAGTAGAGCATCAGGTCGTACGCCTTGCGGCGCAGGGCGGCGACTGCGCACAACACGATCATCGCCCCGTTGCCGACGATGAGGTTCGCGGTCGTTGCGGTCTGCACCCACTGCGGCAGGTGCACGCCCGGGATCGAACCCCCGAGGAACGTGAACAGCCAGAAGCCCCAGACGATCGGACACGCGAGGAACATCGCCGGCGTGCCCGCGATCAGACCGAGCAGGCCGAGGACCCCGCGCCAACCCGTCTCGCGCAGCAGCCGGCGGGGCCGGCGCGTGTGGACCAGCGCGGTGACCATGTAGCCCTTGATCCAGCGCGTGCGTTGGCGGATCCAGGCCCGCCAGTCCGAGCACGCCTCCTCCCACGTGGTCGACTCCGTGATCCCCACCGTGAGGCCGACGGCCGAGGCGCGGATGCCGAGGTCAGCGTCCTCGGTGACGTTGTACGGGTCCCACGCGCCGAGCTTGCGCAGCGACTCCACGCGAAAGTGGTTCGACGTCCCGCCGAGGGGGATGGGGAGGCGCCAGGCGTCGAGCCCGGGCAGCATCGTGTCGAACCACATCGAGTACTCGAGCGTGAACATCCGCGTGAGGATGTTCTCGTGTGCGTTGAAGTAGTTCAGCCGCGCCTGGTAGCAGACGACGTCGTCACCGCTCTCGGCGAACCGGTGCACGACCTCGCGCAGCTGACCCGGCTCGGGACGGTCCTCGGCGTCGTAGATCACGAGGAACTCGCCGTCCGCGAGCGCGAGGCCGACGTTGCACGCCTTCGGCTTGGTCTGCGGACCGCCCGGTGGCACCACGACGAACCGGACGTGGGCGGGCGGGCGGGACTCCTTCGCCGCGAAGATCGTCTCGTCGTCGTCGGCCTCCATCAGCAGCAGCACCTGGAGCTTCGACATCGGGTAGTCGAGCTCGCCGATGTGATCGATGAGCTTCGTGACGACGTTCGCCTCGCGGTAGGCAGGCACCAAGATCGTGAAGACCGGCAGGTCGGCGTCCGCCACGCGAGGGATCGCTGCGACCGTCTCGCCGCCCGCCCGTGGGTCGTGCTCCCGGTGTCGGCGGGCAAGGTGGAACACGCCGACCGTGCACGCGACGAGCTTGAACGCGACGCCGACGAGGAACATCACGTTGATGCCGATCAGGACGGCGACGATCGTCTCGGTCGGAGCGGCGATCCCAGCGGCGAGCAGCGCCGCGACCGCGATCACGAACGTCACGACGTGCCAACGGGCGTACCCGGTGTCAGCCGACAGCTCGGGATGCGTCAGCGCGAGCCCGAAGGCCGCCTCGGCGACCAGCTCCTCCTCACACGCGAGCAGGACCGCCTGGTCGACGTCCCAATCCGTGGTCGCCACGAACCGCACGGCCTGCAGGTCGAGCCGCTCCCGGACCGACGCCTCGAGCTCGGCGCTCGGCGGTTCCGCGGTCGCGACCACGGCCCGTGGGCCAACGCCGGCGCCCGGCTCGAGATGATGAGGGACCCAGTGCTCTCGCACCATGACCTCGGCGCCGACCCGCCGGAGCAGCGCCTCGTCGGGCGGATCGTCGATGAGGTCGACGAACCCGATGCCCCACGTCTCCGCGAGCGCATGGAAGAGATCGAGGCGGCTGACCGCGCCGGAGCTCCGCAGCTCCTCGCCGAGTCGGCTCCCGACCGCGCGGTGCCGCGCGAGCGTCGCCGCCAGCTGCTCGCGAGTGATCGCCCCGCGAGCGACGAGGACGTCACCGAGACGCGGGGCGGTGACCGTACCGAGGCCGGGCGCCCGCCGGCGAGCGGTCATCGCCCGCTCCGGCGCTGGTACACCTCGGCCCGGCCCGCGCGGTGGCGCAGCACGAAGTCCCGTGCGAACGTCGGGTCGCGACGCACTGCGCGGCTGATCGAGTCCTGCGGGTTCTCGGTGTCGACGTAGAGCCACTCGGCGCGCCGGGGGTCGCGCAGTGTGCGCGTCCAACGCCGGCCGGAGAAGGGTGCGGCGACGCGGTCGAGGTCGGCGTCGATCACCGGCAGCAGCGGGTTGATCGAGTCGTCGATCGCGATGATCCCGTGGCGGGCGTGGTCGTGCATCCACTCTGCGGCGGCGTACTGCCCGGCGCCCGCGTCCCGCTGACCCAGGCCCTCGGCGACGACCGGCACCGCGCGCCAGTCCGGCCACCACATCACCGCCTGGACCGCGACGAGCGCGCACGCGACCACCAGCACCGCCCGGTGCCGGCGTCGGCCCGACGGCGCACCGGACCGACCTTCGGCGAGCACGGACGCGCCGAGCGCGGTGAACACCGCGAGGCCGGGGACCACCTCGACGCCGTACCGCAGGTTGAACATCGACTGACCGCCGCGGGTGTCGAGTCGCAACGCGGCCTGGCCGGTCCACAACGACAGCACGTAGAAGGCGAAGGGCACGACGACGAGCAGCCACGGCGCCAACCCCGGGAGCCGGACGCGGTTGTGCCACGCCCACAGCACCATCCCGGCGCACGCGGCGCCGACCACGACCCAGCCCGCGCCCATCCACACGGCCGCGGCCATGGTGTGCGCGCTGCGTCCGAGGTTCCCCATGTCGGGCAGGCGGTGCGCCTGCGCGAGAAGCTCCTGCTGTGCCTGCGCCGAGTACCTGCCGCGCTGGAACTCGAGCGGGTCGCCGAACTTCGTCCAGTTGAACCAGAGCCACCACGCGGCCGCGATCAGCGGAGGGGTCGCGAAGCACCTCGTGATGTGGAGCGAGTACCGCCACCGGCCCCACCGCACCTGCGCGACGACCGCGACGAAGAGCGCCGCCGCGGCGACGAACGCCCACCCGTCGTAGCGCGACAGCACCGCCGCCGCGGCCGGTAGCCCGCACCAGACCGCGATCTCGCCACCGGACAGCGGCTTTTCGCGCGCCGCCCACTTGGCGAGCATGGCGACGGTCGCGAGCAACGACGCGAAGAGCACCGGCTCGGTGAGCGCGGTCGTGTGGAGATAGAGCACCGAGGGGTTCGTCACCAGCACTGCGACCGCGATCCAGCCCGCGGCCCGGTTGTGGGCGACGGTGCGCACCAGGGAGAACACGGCGAGGGCCTCGACGACGAGGCACGTCAGGTCCACCGGGATCGCGGCGGCCCCGCTGTGCCACCACGACCGGATCGCGACGAACGGGATCAACACCACGTGTGGGAGCGGCAGCCACACCGTACCGAGCTGGACGATGCCGTGATTCGGCCCGTCGATGAGGCGGCGGGCGATGGTCAGGTGGGACCGCGCGTCGGCGTACAGGAGCATGAGGTCGTGCTGCGACGCGAACAGGTACGCCGCGACGCCGGCGACCAGCGCGACGAGCGCGACCCCCGGGGCGCCGGCGAGGAGGTCCCGGACGACGCGGGGTCGGCCGGACGGACCCGTCGGCGCGGGCTCCGCGCGGAACCGGACGGGAACGGACGGCGACGCCGGGCGCACCTCCTGCGGGGTGGCGAGCGTCTCCTCGCCGTCGACGTCGATGCGCGCGGCGGCACCGCGCTCCCTGGACCCGGCCATCCCGCGCGCATCGACACGGGTCGGACCCGGCTTGAGACCGCCCGGCATCCACCTTCCCCGCCGGGGTGAGGTGTGGAAGAGTTCGCGACGCCGGCCGGCGGGGCCGGCGGGCACACAGGGGGATCACGAATGTTCGCACCACTCGCACCGACCGTCCGCGCCGAGCCCGAGCTCGTCGGTCAACGACACGTGGCTCCTGCACTCGGTGCAGGAAGCCACCGGCGCGCCGCTCTTCGTCTACCTGAACTCCATGGTGATCAAGGGGCGGGAGCCGGTGATCATCGACACCAGCACGCCTGCGAACCGCGAGCACTTCCTCGAGGACGTGTTCGGCCTGGTGGAGCCCGAGGACGTGAAGTGGGTGTTCCTCTCCCACGACGACGTCGACCACACCGGCAACCTCGAGATCGTGATGGAGCGGTGCCCGAACGCGACCCTGGTGTCGAGCTGGGCGATCACGGAACGGCACTCGAACGCGTTCGACTTCCCGCTGAGCCGGTGCCGGTGGATCAACGACGGCGACTCGTTCGACGCGGGTGACCGCACACTGCGTGCGGTGCGTCCGCCGCTCTACGACTCGCCGACCACGCGTGGGCTCTTCGACGAGACGACCGGCGTCTACTGGGCCGTCGACTCGTTCGCGTGTCCGATGCCGGGTGGGATCGTGGAGTCGGCGGCCGACTTCGACGCCGAGCACTGGCGCAACGGCATGGCGATGTTCATGTACCACGCGCTGTCGCCGTGGCTGTCGATCGTGGACCCCGCGCGCTACGCCGAGTCGGTGCAGACGAGCCGATCCCTGGGCGCGACCACGCTCGCGACCGCGCACAGCCCGGTGATCCGCGAACCACAGGTGGACGCGGCGTTCGACCTCATCACCGAGATGCCGTCGATCCCGTGCCCGCCGTGCCCCGACCACTCGGTGCTCGAGGCGGTCCTGGGCGCCACCACCGCCACCGCCACCGCCACCGCCCGCCGCGCCTGACGCCGCCTGACGCCCTGACCTCCTGAGCCCCGACCGCGGCCCGTCCGGGCCGATGGTCGGGGTCGGATCGCGGACTTCCGACCCTGGTCCCGGCCGGCCGCGAGGCGGACGCTGATCGAACCTTCCCGACGAAGGGCTCGACCGGCATGACGAAGCACATCCTGATCCTCGGCGGCGGGACCGGCGGCACGCTCACCGCGAACCGGCTCCGCAAGGCGCTCGGCCCGGCGGAGGCGGCGATCACCGTCGTCGACACCGACGACCGCCACGTGTACCAGCCCGGGCTGCTGTTCGTGCCGTTCGCCCTCACCGATCCGGGCGACATCGTCCGCCCACGGGGTGCGCAGCTCCACCACGGGATCGACTACCGCCAGTGCGGTGTGGAACGGGTCGACCTCGACGCGGACCGCGTCCACCTGGCCGACGGCACCGCGCTCGACTACGACGTCCTGGTCGTCGCCACCGGGTCACGACTCGTCCCGGAGGAGACCGAGGGCCTCACCGGTGCCGGCTGGATGGAGAAGGTCTTCACCTTCTACGACGTCGCCGGCGCGACCGCGCTCGCGACGGCGCTCGAGCGGTTCGACGGCGGCCGCCTCGTGGTGAACGTCGTCGACCTCCCCATCAAGTGCCCGGTCGCACCCCTCGAGTTCTGCTTCCTCGCCGACTGGTACTTCCACGAGCGCGGCATCCGTGACGCGGTCACGATCACCTACGTCACACCCCTCGACGGTGCGTTCACCAAGCCGGTGGCGTCCGAGACGCTGAGCGGGATGCTCGCCGAACGCGGCATCGAGATCGTCACCGAGTTCAACACCGGCGAGGTCGACGGCGCCGGTGGCCGGCTCGTGAGCTACGACGAGCGCGAGGTCCCGTTCGATCTCGCCGTCGTCGTCCCGGTGCACAGCGGCGCCGCCTTCGTCGGCAACTCGCCCGGACTCGGCGACGACCTCGACTTCGTGACCACCGACGAGCACACCCTGCAGTCGAAGGCACGGCCGAACGTCTTCGCGATCGGTGACGCCGCGAGCCTCCCCATCTCCAAGGCCGGATCCGTGACCCACTTCGAGGGCGAGGTCCTCGTCGAGAACATCCAACGGTTCCTGCGGGACGAGCCGCTCGACGGGTCGTACGACGGTCACGCGAACTGCTTCATCGAGACCGGGTTCCACAAGGCGATGCTCATCGACTTCAACTACGAGCAGGAGCCCGTCGGCGGGCACTTCCCCGGCCGCGTCGGCGTCCCGTTGCTCGAGGAGTCCCGCCTCAACCATCTCGGCAAGCTGATGTTCCAGTGGTTCTACTGGCACGCGCTGCTCCCCGGTCGGGACATCCCCGGCATCCGGTCCGACATGCCGCGCGCGGGCAAGCAGCTGCCGGCGGCCGAGCCCGCCAACCGCTGACCGCCACCGAACAGAGAGGAGTCACCATGCCGACCGCCACGATCGCCGGTGTCGACGTCACCCTGAACGACGAGGGCTTCTTCGAGCAGCCCGACCAGTGGACCGAGGAGATGGCCGCGGCGATCGCGCGGGACGCCGGGATCGACCCGCTCACGGAGCAGCACTGGAAGGTCATCCGGTACATGCGCCAGGAGTACTTCGACAAGGGCACGGGTCCCACCGTGCGCGCACTGGGCAAGAGCTCGGGCGTCTCCGTCAAGGAGCTGTACGCGCTGTTCCCGAAGGGCCCCGCCAAGCTCGCGGCCCGGATCGCCGGCATCCCGAAGCCGCGCGGC
This sequence comes from uncultured Acidimicrobiia bacterium, assembly GCA_963756815.1. Classification (GTDB taxonomy): domain Bacteria; phylum Actinomycetota; class Acidimicrobiia; order IMCC26256; family JAENVU01; genus JAENVU01. The sequence goes on along the minus strand of CAVWPR010000046.1, from coordinate 61,889 downwards.
TGCATCTGATCACCCACCATCGGCCGGCCCGGCGCCGGCCCGGAAAGGACGGCACCCGATGGGCGACACCATCGACAAGGTCTCGATCGTCGTGTCGAAGGGATCACTCGAGGGCATCTACCCCGCGCTGATCATGGCGAACGGCGCACGCGCCGAGGGGATCGAGGCCAACCTCTTCTTCACCTTCTTCGGCCTCGACGCCGTACATCGCGAGCGCGTCGACCACATCAAGGTCGCGACGGTCGGGAATCCGGGCATGCACATGGCGACGCTCGTGGGTGCTCTCCCCGGGATGTCGGCGCTGGCGACGCACATGATGGAGAAGAAGATGGCGGTGCTCGACATCCCGCCGATCCCCGAGTTCATCGAGATGATCGGCGACACCGGCGCCGGGATGTACGCGTGCAAGGCATCGGTCGACATGTTCGGGCTGGACAAGGACGACTTCGTCGACCAGATCTCCGACATCATCACGGTCGGCGAGTTCTACGAGCAGGCCGCCGGCGGCGAGATCATCTTCACCTGACCGCCTGGGAGCGGTGTCGCACCCGGACGGTACGGTCCGCCCGGTGCAGACCGATCTCGAGACCCGCGCCACCGCCGTGCTGCGCGACCTCGTCGCGTCCCCGGACGCCGAGTTCCGTGCGGGTCAGCTGGACGCGATTCGGGCCCTCGTCGAGGAGCGCCGGCGGGTGCTGGTGGTCCAGCGCACCGGGTGGGGCAAGAGCGCGGTCTACTTCGTCGCCACGCGGCTGCTGCGCGACGCCGGTGCCGGGCCCACGCTGATCGTCTCGCCGCTGCTGGCCCTCATGCGCAACCAGATCGACGCCGGCGCGCGCGGGGGCGTGTCGACCCGCACGATCAACAGCGACAACCGGGACCAGTGGGAGGACATCGCCGCCGATCTCGAGGCCGACGTCGTCGACGTGCTGCTGGTCTCCCCGGAACGCTTCGCCAACGCATCCTTCCGGAGCACCGTGCTCCCCCGGCTCGCGCCACGGGTCGGGATGCTCGTGGTCGACGAGGTGCACTGCATCAGCGACTGGGGCCACGACTTCCGGCCCGACTACCGCCGGATCGGGCGGGTGCTCGATCTCCTGCCGTCCGACGTGCCCGTCCTCGGCACCACCGCGACCGCGAACGACCGGGTCGTCGCCGACGTGCAGACGCAGTTCGGTGAGGGGCTGCTCACCCTCCGAGGCCCGCTGGCCCGCTCGAGCCTGGTGCTGGACACGATCCGCATGCCGAGCCAGGCGGAGCGCCTCGCGTGGCTCGCCACCGTCATCCCCACGCTGCCGGGCACCGGGATCGTGTACTGCCTCACCGTCGCCGACGCGGCGCGGGTCGCCGGTTGGTTGAGCACCCAGGGGATCGCCGCGGCGGCCTACAGCGGCGAGACCGATCCGGAGCTGCGCGTCGTCCTCGAGGGACGGCTCCTCGCGAACGAGATCAAGGTCCTCGTCGCGACGTCCGCGCTCGGAATGGGCTACGACAAGCCGGACCTCGCGTTCGTCGTCCACTACCAGTCGCCGGGCTCGCCCATCGCCTACTACCAGCAGGTCGGCCGGGCCGGGCGGGCGCTGCCCGACGCGCACGGCGTCCTGCTGAGCGGCTACGAGGACCGCGACATCCAGGACTACTTCATCCGGACCGCGTTCCCGCCGCGCGATCTGGCGGACGCGGTCGTCGGACTCCTCGCCGCGCGCGACGACTGGGTCCGCATCGGGGAGATCGAGGACGCGGTGAACATCCGTCGCGGCCGCCTCACCGCGATGCTCAAGGTGCTCGAGGTCGAGGGCGCGGTCGACAAGGACGGCACGAAGTACCGGCGCACCTCCGAGCCCTGGGAGTACCCCGCCGAGCGGATCGAGCACATCACCGAGCAGCGCCGCGCCGAGCAACGGGTGATGGACGACTACCTCGCGAGCGACACGTGCCTCATGGAGCTGCTCGGCCGCGCCCTCGACGATCCGTCGGCGGCCGCGTGCGGCCGATGTGCCCGGTGCACCGGCCACCCCCTCAGCGTCGAGCTCGATCGCGCGCTCGTGGTCGAGGCCCAGGAGTTCCTCCGTCGCGAGCCACTGTCGATCGACCCGCGCAAGCGCGACGCCCAGAGCAAGAAGATCCCCGACGACGTCCAGCTCGAACCCGGGCGTGCCCTCGCGTACTGGGCTGACGGCGGGTGGGGCGGGCTGGTGCGCGACGAGCGGGCCGCGGGTCGCTTCTCGGACGAGCTCGTCGACGCCGTCGTACGACTGGTCCGCGACTGGGCACCCCAGCCGCGTCCGGCGTGGGTCACCTCCGTGCCGTCGACGCGCGATCCGGAGCTCGTCGCGTCGTTCGCGGCGCGCGTCGCCGATCGGCTCCGGCTCCCGTTCCACGACACGGTCACCAAGGCCCGGAGCAACCGCCCGCAGGCCGAGATGGCCAACACCGCGCAGCAGTCGCGCAACGTCGCGGACGCGTTCGCGGTGAACGGCCCCGTACCGCCGGGTCCGGTGCTGCTCGTCGACGACACCGTCGACTCGCGCTGGACCCTCACCGAGGTCGGCGCGTGCCTGCGCGGCGCCGGGTCCGGGCCGGTGTTCCCGCTCGCCCTGGCGCAGGCCACCGGCGACTGACCGGTGCGCGGCGCGGCCGGGACGTGCGACCGGCTCGGGATGTGCGAAGGGGCGCCGTCATGACGGCGCCCCTTCACGCTCTCTCGGTCTGGGGAACCGGAGATCCCTGCCCCGTCCGCTGCCCCGGAGACCCTGCTCGGGGTCCGGGCCGCACCTCGTGCAGCCCGGAGAAGCCTCCGGGACGACGTGGACTGCGAGGAGCATGGCGGCCGGCCGTTTACGGGCCGTTAACCGCCGGCCTGGCAGCGCCGGCGCAGCTGCTCGGTCTCGGGTCCGGCCGGCAACGCCGAGCTCCCCGAGCACCCGGTCGAGGTGGGTCAGGACCCGACGGGCGGCCGACGGGTCTCCCCGCTCGAGGTGGACCGACACGAGCAGCCGGTAGCCGAGCTCGTTCCATCGGTCGGCCGCGATCACGCGCTCGGCCATCGCCGCGGCCTCCGCGTGCTCGTGATGGGCGGCGAGCAGCTCGCCGGCACGCAGCGCGCACCGCACGAACACGGTGGCGAGACGGAGGCGGTCGAAGTCGAGCCACTCCTGGCCGGGGAGATCGGCGAGCAGCTCGCCCCGCCAGTACCCCACCGCGCGGATCAACGCCTCCAACGCCAGTGACGGCGCGCCGGCGCGCTCGAGCGACTCGGCCTCGCCGGCCGCGGCCTCGAACTCCCATGCGTCGACGAGGAGCGTGGGATCGGCGCGCAGCGTCAGCCGATCCGGCTCCGCGACGACGAAGAACGGTGGCGCACTCCGGTCCCGCCGAGGTTCGAGGAGCTTGAGCAGGTGGGTCAGCGTGACCCGCAGGTTGGCGAGCGACTGCTCGTCGGTCAGGTCGGGCCACAGCAGGCCGGCCGCCTCCGCCCGCCGCACCGAACGGCGCACGACGAGCAGGCCGAGCAGCGAGCGGACGCGCTCGCGACGGAGCTCGGGTGCGGTCGACGAGACGCCGTCGATGCGGACCTCGAGCGGACCGAGGACCGAGACCGCGATCGGGTCCGGCGCCACCACCGGCAGCGACAGCGCGAGCGAGCTCGCGGCCCGCGCCACGGCCGGCGTCGAGGAGCCGGCGAGCCGTCGCAGCACGCGACGCTGCGCGGCCCCGCGATCACCCGCCGCGTCGTCCCAGTCGACCGATGGCATCGCGTCCGCCGCCGCCGCGTACACGGCGGCCTCCGTGATCCACGGCACGGGCGCGAACCATCGCACCACCCCGTCACGGGGCCAGGAGAAGCGGGCGAACGGCTCGAGCTGCCCGGCCCGGGCGGCGACGAGCGCGGCCGCGAACTCGCGCCGCTGCGCGTGGACGCCCTCGAGATCGAGGGCGTCGTAGCGGTCGCGGAGGTCCGGTCGCAGCACGTAGAGGAGCGTCATCCCGTCGAGCGGCGGGAACAGCACCCCGCGGTCCGGGATGCGGCTCGCGAGCTCGACCGCCTCCTCGTCACTGTCGGCCGCGACCGCCACCGTCAGCCGCGCCACCAGCTCCTCGACGAACGTCGCGTCCGTCGGCCCGCCGAGGAGCTCGAGCTCGAGCAGCTGCTCGCGCGCGGCGTCGAGGTCGCCCACCACGGCGTGTCCGACCGCCAACCCGCATCGCGCGATCCGGCGCGCCACGAACGGTCGGCGGTCGAGGCGCGTTTCGGCGAGGGCGCGGATCTCGTCCAGCACCGCGTCGGTCGATCCGAGGCCCTGCGCGACCGCCGCCCGGACGCCGAGGACTCCGTCGTGCATCCGCTCGCGATGGTCGTCGGGCATGCAGTCGATCGTGCGGGCGGCTTCCTGCAAGCGCCCGCCCTCGACCTGCGCCCGGGCACAGAAGTAGCCCGCGAGTCCCTGCGTGACGTCGGCGGACGGTTCCGCGGCGACGGGTGCGAGGATCGCCTCGGCCGCGCGCCAGTCCCGTCGGACGAGCAGGGCAGCTGCGCCGCGACACACCGCGTCCAACGCCACCGCCCAGGGATGACCGGTCGCGGCCAGCTCCGAGATCCGGTGCACGTACGGGACGATGCGCCCGGTGTCCATGAGCGCGTACGCGCTCGCCCCGAGCCGGGCGAGCGACGCGATCTCGCCGTCGACGTCGCCGCGAGCCGCGAACGCCGCCACCGTGCGCTCGCCGAGCTGGAAGCCGTACTCCGGGTCGCCGAGCGACGCCGCGACCGTGCGCAGCAGCAGGACCTCCGGCTCGTCGCCGAGGGACGGCGGCAGCAGCGCCGACCACAGCTGGGCCAGCGCGGGATCCTCGGGCGCGCCGAGCCGGACCAGCGCCTCGCGGAGCGTCGCGAGCACGTCGGTCCAGGCGGCCGCGGCCACGAGCAGCCGCAACGACCGGTCGGTGTCCCCGCGACCCCGCGCGTGCAGCCCGCCCCGGCGGCGGATCTCCCCCACCCGCTCCATCGGCTCGCGGGCGAGGATCGACTCGGTCACCACACCGTGCAGCTCCCACCATCCCGAGCTGGTCCGGCTCACGAGCGGCACGTCGGCGAGCAGCGCCTCGAGGTGGACCGGGACGCCGGCCACGTCGGTGGCCATCTCGTCGTCGGCGCCACCGAGCGCGGCGAGCTCGACGAAACGGCACCGTGCCGCCGGCGTGACCGGGCCGAGCACCTGCTCCCACACGTACTCGCCGATCGTGACGCCCGTGGCGCGTGCGAGGAGCTCGGCCAGCGCCGGCCAGCCGCGCGCCGGCTCCAGCCGGTCCACCGGCACACCACGCGCCCGGGCGAACTCGGCGACCTCGTCGTCGGTGAACCGCAGATCCTGCTCGCGCAGCACCACAGCCTCGCCCTGCACGGCGCGTCGGGCGATGCCGAGCTCGGGGAACGTGCGCGCGCCGACGAGCGCGTGGGCATTGCCGGGCATCCGCTCGACGAGTCCGGCGAGCAGCGCGAGCCCGCCCGTTCCCGGAGCGAGCTCCTGGACGTCGTCGAGGACGAAGCAGATCGGTGTCGGTGCCCCCGCCCACACCACGTCCACGATCCGAGCGACGAGGTCGTCGACCCCGGCCGACGACGGGATCTCGGCCCCGAACTGTGCGACGAGCCGGGCCGCGAGCCGGGCGGCGCTGGCATCGGCCGGCTCGAGACGGAGGTGCACGTCGACCCCGAGCCGGGCGAGCCGGTTCTCGCGCACCGCCTGCGCGAGCAGGGTGGTCTTGCCGAAGCCGGGCCCGGCCACGACGGCGGTCACCGGCCGCGTCCAGCGCCCCTGCACGACGGTGAGCAGTCGGGTGCGTCCCAGCGCGTCGGCCACCGGAACCGGCGACTCGTCGAGCACGCGCCGATAGAACGACGTCACGTCACGGTCCCTGCCGACCGAGGACCAATGGCACGGTCGGGATCGTAAGCCCGACGCGGGCGTCGCGCCCGCCCGGGTGTCGGCAGATCTTCCGAGAAAGGTGTCGGGGCCGGAGGCGGGTCCGGGCAGGGTGGACCAACCTCGACGGCCCCGACCGGTCCTGTGTACCACGGCGGTCCACCCCCGGGCCGACACACGTTCCCCCCGGGCCCGCCCTACAGTCGGCGGCCGTCGCGTGGACGCGACGCGTGGGGAGAGGAGAGCGCCGTGGACACCGAGCCGACCGTGGGCGAGCGCTTCGTCACCGCGCTGGCGGCGAAGGACCGCACCACGCTCACCGGCCTGCTCCGACCTGACGTCGACTTCCGGGCGATGACGCCGTCACGGTTCTGGGAGGCGACCGACGCGGCCACGGTCGTCGACGACGCGATGCTCGGCCACTGGTTCGAGCCCCGGGAAGTGATCACGGGCGTGATCGAGATGGAGTCGGGACGGGTCGGCCGAAGGTCGCGGCTCCGCTACCGGCTCGCGGTGAACACCCCCGACGGACCGCACGTCGTCGAGCAGCAGGCCTACTTCGAGACCGACGGCGAACAGATCTCGTGGCTCCGCATCATGTGCGCGGGCTACCTCCCGGCCGCCGAGGTCGACGCATGAGCGAGACGTTCCCCTACCGGACCGACGTCCGCCTCGTGGCGTTCTGGGGGCCCTTCGGCGTGCGCAGGAGCACGGACGGCGTCACCCTCACCGACGACGGCCGGTTCCTCGCGACCTTCGGGTGGTTGCGGCTCGAGACACCACGGGCGAACGTCAGCGGTGCGCACGTCACCGAGGGCTACCGGTGGTGGACCGCGGCGGGCGCGCGGTTGTCCTTCACCGACGACGGCCTCACGTTCGGCACGAACGCCGAGCGCGGCGTCTGTGTGCACTTCCACGAGAAGGTGCCGAGCCGGCTGCGGAAGTCGGGACACTCGGCGCTCACCGTCACCGTCGCCGATCCGGACGCGCTCGTCGCCGCCCTCACGACTCCGTGACCCGTCTCGCCCGTGGTACCGGCGTCGCGCTCGCGGCGGTGCTCGTCCTCGCCGCGTGTGCGTCGGGCTCTGGGTCGCGCGCCACCGCGACGGACCGCAGCCGGCGCGCCACGACCACGACCAGCACGACCACGACCGCGCGTCGGGCGCGTCGAGTTCCTCGCCGTGCGGCGCACCCCAGGCACCCCCGGCGCGCTACCGCTCCGTCGTCGTCTTCTCGTTCGAGAACCGCAGCTGGGACGACGTCGGCGCGGGCTTCGGACCCGGCATGCCGTACCTCCACGGCCTCGGCACACAGTGCAGCTGGTTCGCGCAGTGGACCGAGACCGACGAGCACGACAAGAGCCTGGCGCAGTACGTGGGCCAGGTCACCGGCGCCCGCCAGCCCGGGACCGTGGCGGACTGCAAGCCGTCGGCCACGTGCAGCACGGACGCCGACAACCTGTTCCGCCAGCTGCGGACCGACGGGCGCGACGCCGTCAACTTCGTCGAGGGCGCCACCCAGCCGTGCAGCGCCGAGGGCAACGCGGCCAAGCACATTCCGGCGCTCTACCTGTGGGGCGCCGACGACCGCGCGCACTGCGCGGAGCAGGTGCGCCCCCTCACGGACCTCGATCCGAACCGTCTGCCCGCGTTCGCGTTCGTCACGCCGACGCTGTGCAACGACGGGCACGACTGCAGCGACCAGGTCGTCGACGACTGGGCCCGTGCGCACGTCCAGCCCGTCCTCGACAGCGCCGCCTACCGGCGGGGCGAGGTCGCGGTGTTCGTCTGGTACGACGAGAGCTCGCCGGTGCCGAACCTCTGGATCACGCCCACCGCGGCTCCCGGTGGACGGACCGACGTCGACGGCACCGCCGCGGCGACGCTCCGGGCCTGGCAGTCGATGCTCGGCGTGCCCTGCCTCGCCGATGCGTGCACGGCCGCGGACCTGCGCCCGTCGGCACACTCCTGAGCCGGGGCGGTCCCGCCGGTGTGACCCGGATCACGGCATCGGGTGCGCAGGCGGGGAGTAGAACGGTTCGTACATCGCCGGGCAGATCGCCAGCTGGGAGGCCGAGTCGATGCGGGTCACCGTCGACAGCGACAAGTGCCAGGGCCACAACCGGTGCTACGCGCTCGCACCGGACGTCTTCGACGTCGACGACCTCGGCTTCGCGTTCGTGAAGATCGAGGGCGACCTCCCACCCGAGCTGGAGGACGGCGCCCGTGCCGGCGCCGCGAACTGTCCCGAATACGCGATCACCATCACGGAGTGAGGCGATGAGCACCCACCCGCCGGTCACCGACTGGGCCACCGACTTCGACCACACCGACCCGGCCTGGGTGAAGGACCCGTACCCGATCTGGGACGAGCTCCGCGAGCAGTGCCCGGTCGCGCACTCCGACCGCTACGGCGGGGTCTGGCTGCCCGTGACCCACGAGGGTGTCGCCGCCGTCGCCTACGACACCGACCACTTCACGTCGCGCAGCGTGATCGTGAGCGAGACCCGGCCCGGCGACGGCGACCTGCCGGCCCCGATCGGCATCGCGCCCCCGATCACCTCGGACCCGCCGTTCCACCAGCACGCCCGGCGGATCCTGCTCCCCGCCTTCGCACCGAAGCGCATCGCCGCGCTCGAGCCGTTCACCCGTGAGCTCTGCCGTGATCTGCTCGACGCGACCGCCGGGCAGACGGAGTTCGACGCGGCGTTGGAGTTCGCGCAGCACATCCCGGTGCGGGTGATCGTCGGCATGCTCGGGTTCCCGATCGAGGACGCCGACATCTTCCGCAAGTTCATCCACCAGATCATCGAGGACGTCGACATGCCCGCCGCGGAGCGCGAGGCGCTCCAGGAGCAGAACGAGATCGGCGAGTACCTCGAGGCCCGGATCAACGAGCATCTCGAGCACCCGCGCGACGACCTCACGACGTTCCTGCTCGAGGCTGAGATCGAGGGCCAGAAGCTCGAGCCCGACCACGTGGCGGGCACGATGCTGCTGCTCATGATCGCGGGCATCGACACGACGTGGTCGGCGATCGGTGCGGCGCTGTGGCACCTCGCGTCGCACCCCGAGGACCGCAAGCGGCTGGTGGCCGAGCCCGACCTGCTGCCGACCGCGGTCGAGGAGTTCCTCCGCGTCTACGCGCCCGTCACGATGGCCCGCATGGTGTCGCAGGACTTCGAGTTCGAGGGCTGCCCGATGCGCGAGGGCGACTGGCTGCTCCTCCCGTTCCCGGCCGCCAACCGCGATCCCGCGGTGTTCGAGGACGCCGACGAGTTCGTGATCGACCGGGCCGAGAACCGTCACGCCGCGTTCGGTCTCGGCATCCATCGGTGCCTCGGCTCCAACCTCGCCCGCATGGAGCTGACCGTCGCGATCGACGAGTTCCTCCGCCGCTACCCGGACTTCGAGCTGAGTGACCCGGACGCGGTCACGTGGTCGGCCGGGCAGGTGCGGGGTCCTCGCCGCATCCCGATCCGCATCACCTGAGCGGCGGGCTCCACGAGGCGAGGATCTCCGCCGCGGCGCGCCCGCCGGAGCGCACCGCGCCGTCGATCGCGCCGTGCGAGACGGTCGCGGTCTCGGTGCCGGCCCAGTGGACCCGACCCCACGGCTCGCGCAGCAGCGGGCCGTAGCGACTGAGGATCCCGGGCCGCAGGTGCGCGAACGAGCAGCCGCGCGTCCACTCCTCGGTCCACCACGCCGTCTCCACGAACGTCGGCCGGTGTCCCCGCCCGCGGACCGAAGCCGGGTCGACGAGCGCGGCGAGCACCGCGTCGCGGCGTGCCGTCGGGTCCATCGCGTCCATCCGCGTCGGCCACCCCGCCGAACGTGAACGACGCGAGCACGCCGGGCGCGCCCGATCGCGGCGTCGCGTCGATCGTGACCTCGCTCGCCGAGCCCGGCTCGGAGCTCTGCCCGCTCAGACCGTCGTTCCGCCAGAACGGCTCGTCGTAGACCACGAGCGTCTTGGTCTCCGGGCCCGCCGACGGCGTTGCTCGTAGAGCGTGCGCCGGTCGGCGGGCAGCGGCGGGTCGAACGCGATCCCGAGGATCGAGCTCGGGCGGGACCGTGACCACCACGTGCGGCGCGCGCACGCTCGACCGCATCGCTGCGCCACCACCACGTGGTCGGACGCGCTGGGTCGATCGCGCGCACCGGCGCACCGAGGCGCACGGCGTCGCCCAGGCGCCGCGCGATCCGCTGGGCGATCGACGCCCGCGCCACCGTCGACCAGGTTCTCCTGGCGCCGTTCTCGATCGAGAAGAGCGTGCCGAGGCTCCCGTGGCCGCGGACGAGCGTGCAGCAGATGGAGCAACGACACGTCGTCGAGGTCGCCGGTCATCAGCCCGCGCACGGCCATCTCGAAGAGGTCCCGTCCGACGCCGCTGCGTGATCCCGCAGTGCCGGAGCCACGAGGCGACCGAGCGCTGCGTCCCACTCCGCCGCGCGCGCGCGCCGTCCACGGCCGCTCGATCGGGACGCTGCTTCGCCATGCGGTCGATGCGGAGCTGCGCGAGCGCGATCGTCGCGACCGCGAGCGGGCTGATCTTCGGGATCGAGGCCGGTGTAGCGGCGCACCCGGTCGCCGTCGACGAGCAGGTGCGCGCCCGCGACCCAGGTCTTGTACGTCCCGACGTCGAACTCGCGGGCGAGCCCGAAGATCGCGTCGTGGCGCGGGCCGAGCCACGCGCCGCCGCGGTCGATCGGCCTCGCCGCCCGGGAGGTGCTCGGTCCAGATCCGGCCACCGACCCGGTCGCGCGCCTCGAGGACCACGACCGACCGCCCGGCCTGCGCGAGTCGGAGCGCGGTGGTCAGGCCCGCGTAGCCCGCACCGACGACGCACACGTCCGCCGCGACCTGCTCGGTCACGGGCGGCTCAGTTGTCGAGCTGCGTCAGCAGCTCCAGGAACTCCGGACTCGCGTCGGGTCCGTACGCCGAGACCACCACGCCGCGCATCCCGCACGCGGGGCACTCGATGCCGAGCACGATCGCCTCGTCGCCGGGATCGGTCTCGCCCTCGAACCGGAACGTGCGGCGCACGAGCAGCTGCGGCGGCGCGTGGGCGACGTCGCAGGCCGTGCAGCGGATCGTGCCGTCGGTGAACGAGAAGTCGGTGCGGTAGCCGTCGGCCTCGAGGATGGCGATGGCATCGGTGACGGTCTCCGCGGTCTCCATGCCGCGCACGATAGGACGCCGCGATGGGACGAGGCCCGGCGACGGCCCGCGAACCCACGCGCAGATCTGCCGGTTTCTGCGCGCTTCTGCGCACCAATTCGGTGAGACGAGCTACCGGTCGTCGACGGGGGCGCCCGGGCAGCTCGCGTTGATGCACCGGGTGCCCATACGGACCTCGGAGCGGATCCGGGCCGCGCCGCGCCGGTCGGTGCTCCGGAGCCACGTCACCACGGCCGGTCCGCCGCACTCCGGGCAGGTGCCCCAATCGCTCTCGAGCCTCATCGCGCCAGCAGCGTAGGGAGATGGGCCCGGTCGGCGACAGCGGCGTCCAATATCGCCGAATGCGTCGCGAACCGGCGGATTCCCGGCCTTTCGAGGGCGTCGCGCCGCCTTCGTCGCGACCGCTCGGCGGTTGCGGCACTACAGGGCAACGGGTCGCGATGCCGATGGTCCGGGAGTGCGAGCAACTGCGAACTCGGATCGCGCGTTCTGGTCGAAGCCCGTCGACGCCGGCGCCGGATGGATGGACGATCTCTCGTCCGAGCCCCCCGACTCCGCCGAGACCCAGGCCCTCGACGAGCTGGCGGCCGGCCGGCACGAGACCGACCGGGTCTTCCACGAGCTGCGCGACGTCGCTGGCTCGTCGCCTCCCGCCATCGCCGCAGGTGGCGGGGATGACGAGCCCGAGGACACCTTGCCGCCGGCTGCGGCCGCGGCGTTCGACTTCGACGCGGTGAGTGACGACCTGCTGCCGAGCTGGGACCTCGATCTCGGCTGATCCTCGGTCCGGCCCCGACCGCCGGACGGAGCCGCGCGATGCCCGTGCTAGGAAACCGGCCCGTGACCGAGCTTCCACCGCACGCGAGGCCGTCGTCATCGGCGCCGGGATCGTCGGCAACTCCCTCGTCGGCCATCTCGCCCAGCTCGGCTGGACCGACATCGTGCTGCTCGACAAGGGCCCGCTCCCCAACCCCGGCGGCTCGCACCGGCACGCGTCGAACTTCATCTTCCCGACCGACCACAACAAGGAGATGGCGCTCCTCACGCTCGAGAGCCAGAGCGCAGTACGAGGCGATGGGCGTGAACATCGACGTGCGGCGGCATCGAGATCGCCCGCACGCCGGAGCGGCTCGAGGAGTTCAAGCGCCGCATGACGTCGGCCAAGGCCTGGGGCATCGACGCCGAGCTGCTCACGCCGGCCGAGGTCAAGGAGCTCGTGCCCTTCATCAACGACGACGATCATCCTCGGCGGCTTCTACACCCCGACCGTGTCGGTCGTCGACTCGCTGCACGCTGGGCACGCTGATCCGTGAGGAGGCCGTCGACGCCGGCGCGCCTCCAGGTGTTCGCGAACACCGAGGTGCTCGACATCGAGGTCGAGCCGGACGGCGTCGGTGCGCGCCGTCGTCACCGACAAGGGCCGCATCGAGGCCGAGTACGTCGTGATCGCGTGCGGCGTGTGGAGCCCGCGCATCGCGGCGATGGCCGGCGCGACGATCCCGCTCACGCCCGCCGTGCACCAGATGGCCGACGTCGGCCCGATCGACGTGCTCGTGCGAGTCGGGCAAGGAGCTCGCGCTACCCGATCGTCCGCGACATGGACACGTTCATGCTACGAGCGCCAGTCGGCCGGCTCGATGGAGGTCGGCTCGCTACGCCCACCGGCCGATCTTCCACCGCCCCGACGACATCCCGTCGCAACGAGGAAGCCGCGCTCTCGCCCACCGAGCTGCCGTTCACCGCCGACGACTTCGACGAGCAGCTCGAGGAGGCGCTCGAGCTCATGGCCGAGATCCTCGAGACCGCCGAGATCAAGTACGCGATCAACGGCCTGCTCTCGCTCACGCCCGACGCGATGCCGGTGCTCGGCGAGACCGCCGAGGTGCGCAACCTCTGGTCGGCCGCCGCGGTGTGGATCAAGGAGGGCCCCGGCATCGCCCAGCTCGTCGCCGAGTGGATGACCCACGGCTACCCGCACCTGTGCGACGCCGCACGGCTCCGACATCACCCGCTTCTACCCGCACGAGCGCACCGATGCACCACATCGAGGCCCGCTGCGCCGAGCACTTCAACAAGACCTACGGCATCGTGCACCCGCGCGAGCAGTGGGCGTCGGAGCGCGGCATGCGCCGGTCGCCGTTCTACGCCGCGCGAGGAGGCGCTCGGCGCGGTCTTCTTCCACGCCCGCGGCTGGGAACGCCCGCAGTGGTACGAGTCGAACGCCGCGCTGTGCGACGAGCTACCCCGGCCAGTGCGACGACGCGTCCGCACGAGTGGGACGCCCGGTGGTGGTCGCCGATCACGAACGCCGAGCACCTCGCGCATGCGCGAGCGCGGTCGGCATGGTCGACCTCACCGCGTTCGGCGAGTTCGACTTCGAGCGGCCCGGGCGCGCTCGACGTACCTCCAGTACCTCACCGTCAACTCAGTGCAACGTGCCGGTCGGCCGGTCGTCTACACGCCGTTGCTCACACCCGACGGCGGCTTCCGCACCGACCTCACGATCCATGCGGCTCGGCGAGGAGCACTTCCGCGTCGTCACCGGCGCGTTCGACGGCGGTCGCGACCAGTACTGGTTCCGCAAGTACCTGCCCGACCGACGGCTCGGTCACGTTCATCGACAAGACGGCGGCGCTCTGCACGATCGGCGTGTGGGGCCCGAAGGCGCGGCGACGCTGGTGCGAGTCGGTCGTGCCGAGGCCGACATCTCGCAACGACGGCGTTCCCCTACGGCTCCGTGCGCGGAGATGCTGATCGACGGCGATCCCGGTGCACGATGTTCCGCATCTCCTACGTCGGCGAGCACGGCTGGGAGATCTACACGCCGATGGAGCACGGCCTGCGGCTCTGGGACACGCTCTGGGAGGCGGGTCAGGCGTTCGGCGTCGTGCCCGGTCGGCATCGGTGTGTACGCGGTCGACCGGCCGGCATCGAGAAGGGCTACCGCCTCATGGGCGCCGAGCTCGAGAGCGAGTACGACCCGGTCGAGGCCGGCCTGGCCCGCCCGAAGGTGAAGTCGGCCGACTTCATCGGCAAGGAGGCGTACCTCGCGGCCGCGCGAGGCCGAGCCGGCCGCGCATGCTGTGCACGCTGTCGATGATCTCGCACGTGTCGCGCCGACGGCATCGAGCGCTACCCCACCGGCGGCAACGAGCCGATCCTCACGCTCGACGGCGAGCGCATCGTCGACGCGCAAGGGCCGCGTCGTCGCTGGTCGACCACCGCCGGCGCGGCGCCGTCGGTCGGCACAGTACCTGCTGCTCGCCTACCTGCCGCCGGAGCACGCCGTCGAGGGCACCGAGCTCCGCGTCGTCTACATGAACGAGCAGTACCCGGTCGCGCGTCGCGCGGGTCGGCAGCCGCCCGCTCTTCGACCCCGACGACGCCCGCATGAAGGTCTGACGCGCGATCGCCCTGGGGCGACCGACTCGCGCGCCCGACTATTCGCCCGGGACCCAGGACGTGGCTCGGCCGTGCGTGCTCACGATCCCCGCCGCTGTCGCCGTCGCGGCACACGGACCGGGATCGACGCCGAGGCGGAGCGCGAGGATCTGTCCGGGGAGCGCGGCCGACCGGCGGTCGACGAGGACGTTCGCACCGCGCAGGTCGTAGGGCTGGGGGGTCACGTGACTGGTCCCGACGACGCGCCCGCCGGCGTCCTCCCAGCGGATGTCACCCGAGATCGTCGCGCTTCCGCCGGCGGCAAAGGCGCTGCACCCACCGGAGCCGAACCGGAGGGTCCACGCGCCGACGCCCGCGACGATCGGCAGCGCAGCATCACGCGCGGGCCGTCCGTCCTGCCCACCGGCGCAGCCGTCGAGCCGCGCGACCGCGGCCCCGGCTCCCACTGCATCCGACACGATCCATGCCGCGCTCGCGCACGTGAGGGTGCCACGCACGGCCGCGTGGCCACCGCCGCGACATCCGCTCGTGGTGAACGTCCACGAGTACGGAGCGACGCGCTGGTGATCGGAATCGACGAGCGCCGCGGTGACCTCGGCGCGGTAGCGCGTGCACGGGGCGAGGTCGTCGGCGGGCTGGAACGCGACCACGTGCTCACCCGCCTCCGGGTTGTACGGCACGATTCGCGGGTAGCCGGGCTTCGCCGGCACCGAGCGCGCCGGTCGCGGCGACGCGGAGGCGGAACGAGTCGGCCGGGAGCTCGGCCGGCACCGATCCGCCGCCGGCGATCGCGTTGAACGGCAGCGCCGACGTGAGCGCGGCCGCGATCCGGGTGAGCCCGCCGGTGTTCCCGGCGTTGGACCCGGGTGAATAGGAGCCGGTCCACCCGGTCGCGGGAACACGGGTGAGGCCGGGCGCGGGTGCGACCGCACTGACACGGGTTCGGTGCGGCACGCCGAGGACCCGCGCCCAGAGCCCGTCGTAGTAGCCGGCGATGGCCCGCGCCGCGAAGTCGACGCCGCCCGCGCTCGACGTGACGTGCGCCGTCGTCCAGGGCATCGCGCGCTCGAGCGCGGCGAGGTGCGTGCCCACCCACGACGCCTCGACCCCGCGCTCGACGTCGAGGTAGCTGTCACCGACCGTCGAGCGCGTCGATCGAGATGTCGCCGCGACCGATCGCCGTGAACGCCGCCTCGACGCGTGCGAGATCCGGGATGGGCGGTGTCGGGCCCGTCGGCCGTTGACGGCGGCCGATCACCTCGACGTCGAGCTGCGCCTCGAGGCCGCCGGGTCCCACGACGGGCGCCCACTCGGGCGGGATGTACTGCTCGCCGAAGCCGGGACCGTTCGGCTCGAACAGCCAGTCCCAGACCTCGTCGCCCATGCCGTGCCCGGCGGCGCCGAACGCGTGCGCGACCTTCGCCGCGCACGGGCCGGTGGGGCGCCGGAGGTCGCCACAGCTGGGATCGTTGCGGATCTCGTCGACGTAGGCGTCGACGAACCGCTGCCAGTGCGCCTCCTCGCCGTAGTCGCCACCCGGCGTGCCGAGCGCACGGGTCCCGTACCCGCCGTCCGGGAACTCGGCACCGGCGCGCACCTGGTCGCGATGGGCGTCGAGCAGCGCGTGCAGGTCGGGATCGCGCACGTGGTCGACCGCGTCGAGCGCCATCCACGCGTGCGTCACGATCCCCGCCGCCCCGGCCGGCGACGGCGTCGACGCGAGACCGACTCCGGCGAGGCACACCACGGCCGCGGCGAACGCGCGGACCCTTCGTGCTCCGCGTCCCCCCGGCATCCGGTCATGATGCCACCCACGACGCGCGTCCGCGCCGGCCGATGGTCACACCCGCGTGGGACGCTGGCGACGAACCCGGATCCGGGTGATGCGCCCGCCGACGCGAGCCTCGCGACCACAGCACCACGCGGAGGCCACGATGCGTTGTCAGCCACCACCCGAACCGTCCCATCTGCTCGCGCGCCGGTTCGCGCCACTCCGGCTCGTCGCCGAGAAGCTGCGCGCGTCCGCCGTCCCCGCGGACGCGTTCTTCTCCCCCGACGACTTCCTGTGCGTGAGCTGGGCCGTCGACTGCCCGGGCCACGTCAAGGTGTTCAAGCACGTGGACACGCGCAAGCTCCTCAACCTCGACGGGGACGGCGCCGCGTACCGCACGGATGGCGACGGCGAGTACGTCCGCCACACCACGTTGCGCGAGGCGGTCGACGCGGTCGGGCTCTGGGAGCTGCCGTGGCTGCGGCCGGACCTGGCCGGCCACCGACGCGGACGCAGTTGGGACCAACGCTTCGACCTCTACGCGGAGCTCACCGGCGCCGACCTCGATCGGGCATCGTGACCGTGCCGAGGAAATCTACCGGCCGGCAGGTCGTGCGATGCTGGGCTAGGTGCGAGTCCTCGTCTGCATCAAGCGGGTGCCCGCGCCTGGAGCTCGCATCAACGTGACCGCCGACGGGCAGTCGGTCTACACCACGAATCTCGGGTTCACGATGAGCCCGCACGAGGAGTGCGCGCTCGAGGCCGGGCTGGCGCTCGTCGAGACGCACGGCGGCAGCGTGACCGCGCTCACCCTCGGGCCGCCCGAGGCCGAGGAGCAGCTGCGCTACGCCGCGTCGCTCGGTGTCGACGGCGTCGTGCTCCTCCCGACCGACGGCGTCGACCGCGATCCCCAGGACACCGCCCGGGCGCTCGCCACCGCCGTCGCCGAGCTGGAGGCCGCCGACGGGGCCGTTCGACCTGATCCTCGTGCGGCAACGAGTCCGCCGACTCGGGCGGATTCCAGGTCGGTGTCCGGGTGGCCCGGGCGCTCGGCCGCCCGATGGTCACCGGGGCGAAATCGCCTCACGGATCGACGACGCCACCGCCCGGGTCCAGCGCGAGATCGACGGCACCCGGGAGGTGTACGAGCTCCCGCTGCCGGCGGTGGTCGGCGTGAAGGAGGGGATCAACCTCCCCCGCTACCCGACGATGAAGGGCCGGCTCGCGTCGCGCAAAGCCGTCGGTCGACACTCTCGCGCCACGACGCACGCACCGGGCGACCAGGCGCTGGTGCAGCTGCTGTCACCGCCCGAGTCGGCGTCGCACCTCGTGGTCCTCGGCGAGGGCCCCGAGGCCGCGGGTGCCGTGGTCGACGTCCTCGTCGAGCGGGGCGTGACGTGAGCGAGGCCCCGACGACGAACGTCGTGCTGGTGTTCGTGGAGCACGACCGCGGCGAGGTGGTGCCGGCGGCGTTCGAGGCGCTGACGTTCGGCCGGACGCTCGCCGGCGGCGCTTGGTGCCGAGCTGCACGCCGTGACCGTCGGCGCCTCCGCGGACGCGTCCGCCGGCGACGCTCGGCGAGCACGGCGCGGCCGTCGTGCACCAGGCGCACCACGAGTTGCTCGCCGACTACGGCGCCGACGCGTCCGCCGACGCGTTGGCCGTCGCTCGTCGCGACGCTCGCGCCCGGTCGCCGTCGTCGCCTGCGGCACCGATCGCGGCAACGAGGTCGCTGGCCAGCGTGGCCGCCCGGCTCGACGCGCCGTTCACCGCCAACGTCCTGCCGGACGATCTCGCACGACGTCCGCGGACGCGTCGTGGGAGCTGACGCGTGTGCGCTGGGGCGGTTCGCTGCTCGAGCGCGCCACGGTCGACCGCGGCGGTGAAGCTGCTCACCGTCGCCCTGCACGCCGTCGACGCCTCCGCGGACGCGTCCGGCGCGTCGCCCGACGACGCAGCCCGTACGACGCCCGAGATCGAGCCTGCGTCCGCGGTCACGATCGTCCGGGACCGCGATCGAGCGCGAGGCCGGCGTCACCCTCGCGACCACGACCGTCGTCGTCGGCGGGGGCCGGGGCGTGGGCAGCGCCGAGGGGTTCGCGCCGCTGGAGGAGCTGGCGACGGCCCTCGGCGGGGTCGTCGGCTGCTCGCGTGCGGTCACCAACAACGGTTGGCGAAACCACACCGATCAGGTCGGCCAGACCGGAACCCGCATCGGTGCCGACGATCTACTTCGCGTGCGGGATCTCCGGCGCGATCCAGCACTGGGTCCGCACGAGCGGCGCGAAGTGCATCATCGCGATCAACACCGATCCCACTGCGAACATGGTGACCAAGGCCGACTACGCGGTGATCGGCGATCTCCACGAGGTCGTCCCGGCGATCACCGCCACGCTCGCCGGCGCGCCGCGGGCGGCCGGCAGCCGCTAGGACGCGGCGGGCGCTTCCTCCACCACCCGCGACGCGGCCGCATCCGCCGCGATGCCGTGCACCAGGCCCGGGAACACGAGGCGATGGAACGGCGCGACGGCGTACCAGTACGCGCGACCCCAGAGGCCGCGCGGCCGGTAGCGCGCGATCTGCACGAGGCGGGTGCCCGTCGCGGTCGGTGCCAGCTCCCATTCGAGCCAGGCCTCACCGGGGAGGCGCATCTCGGCGTGGAGCACCACCCGCCGATCGACCTCGAGGTCCTCGACGCGCCAGAAGTCGAGCGGGTCGCCCACTGCGAGTCGCTCGGGGTCGCGCCGGACCCGGCGCATACCCGGCCCACCCACGAGCCGGTCCATCCAGCCGCGGATCCTCCAGAGCCAGGCCCCGCTGTACCAGCCGCGGGCACCGCCCACCCGGCACACCGCCTGCCAGGTCCGGTGAGGATCGGCCGCGACGTCGACGGTCCGCACGTCGGTGAGCTCGGTGCCGCCGGTCCAGTCGGGGTCGGTGGGCGCGGCCTGCCACACCGGGGAGGACGCATCGTCGAAGCGCGTCGGGATGTCCCCGACCGCGGTGCGGCCGATCGCCCGGTTGATCGCCTCGTCGAGCGGCATCCGCTCGAACGGGAACAGCCGCTCGGCCCGGTCGTCGGTCACCACCACCGCCGTCACGAGCGAGTCGACCAGGGGGCGGGCGAGGCGCGCCGGCACCGGCGTCACCAACCCGATCCACAACGACGAGAGTCTCGGGCTCAGCACCGGCACGGGGATCAGGCGACGGGTGGTGAGGCCGGCCTCTGCCGCGTACATCGCCATCATCTCCGCGTACGAGACCACGTTCGGACCGCCGATCTCGATGATCCCCGAGAGCGGATCCGGGTGCTCGATCGCGGCGACGAGGTACCGGAGGACGTCACGGATCGAGATCGGCTGGCAGCGCGTGTGCACCCACTTCGGGGTGACCATCACCGGCAGCACCTCGGTGAGGTAGCGCAGCATCTCGAAGCTCGCCGAGCCGGAGCCGATGACGACCGCGGCCCGCAGCTCGACGGTCTCGACGCGGCCGCCGGCCAGGACCTTCCCGACGTCGTGCCGGCTGCGCAGGTGGTCGCTCAGCTCCCCGTCGTCGTCACCGAGGCCTCCGAGGTACACGATGCGACGGACGCCGGCGGCCTCGGCCGCACGCCGGAAATTCCCGGCGATCGCCCGTTCGCGGGCGACCCAGTCGGCACCCTCACCGATGCTGTGCACCAGGAAGACCGCGACGTCGATTCCGGCCATGGCCTCGGTGAGATCACCCTCGATGTCGGCCCGCACGATCTCCACGTCGTCGTGCCACGCGGCTGCGTGCAGCTTGCGCGGGTCGCGCACGAGGCAGCGGACCGTGTGCCCACCGGCGAGGAGCTCGGGCACGAGCCGACCCCCCACGTAGCCCGACGCGCCGGTGACGAGGACGTGGAGACGATCGGTCATCAGGCGTTCATTGTCGTCGCCCGCGCGCGCTCCGTGAGGATCGGGGGAGTCGGCGGTCGAGATGCCATTCGGTCGCCTGCTCGGCGATGGTCACGGGGTAGCGTCGCCCTGTCCGAGGGACCCGGAGGCGGACAACGGGTCGGCGGTCGGTTGCGCGCTGCTGCGCGTTGACGCGCCCTTCAGGCCTCTCGCGACGCTCGTCGTGAGTTCTTCCACAGGCAGGAATGTGTCATGCGTCGATGGTTCGTACCGATCGTGTTGGCGGTCGCGCTCGCAGGGTGCGACTGGGCGCAGTTCCGACTCGACGCCGCGCACAGCGGTGCGTCGGCGGACTCGAAGGTCGGCCGCGCGAACGTGACCACGCTCGCGCCCTCCTGGACGGGCGCGACCGGCGGCGCGGTGACGTCGTCACCGGCCGTCGTCGGCGACGTCGCGTACGTCGGATCGGCCGACGGCAAGCTCGACGCGTTCGACGCGAAGGGCGTCACGAACTGCACGCCCACCACCTGCGCGCCGCTGTGGACCGCGACCACCGGCGGCCCGATCACCTCCTCCCCCGCGGTGGCCGGCGGCGTCGTCCTCATCGGCTCCGCCGACGGGAAGCTCTCCGCCTTCAGCGCCACCGGCACCACCAACTGCTCGGCCGGCACCTGCACACCCCTGTGGACCGCGACCACCGGCGGCCCGATCACCTCCTCACCCACGATCATCGGCGGCGTCGTCTACATCGGCTCCGCCGACGGGAAGCTCTACGCGTTCAGCGCCACCGGCACCACCAACTGCTCGGCCGGCGTCTGCACACCCCTGTGGACCGCGACCACCGGCGGCCCGATCGCCTCCTCGCCCGCGATCTCCGCCGGCCGGGTCTACGTGGGCTCCGACGACGGCAACCTCTACGCGTTCAGCGCCGCCGGCACCACCAACTGCTCGGCCGGCGTCTGCGCGCCGTTGTTCCGTGCCACCACCGGCGGCGCGGTCGATTCGTCACCGTCCGTCGCGGGCAACGTCGTCTACGTCGGCTCGAACGACACCAAGCTGTACGCGTTCAGCGCCGACGGCAGCACGAACTGCACCGCCGGCACCTGCGCGCCGCTGTGGACCGCCGGCACCGGCGGCGCGGTCACGTCCTCGCCCGCGGTCGCGACCGGCCGGGTGTTCGTCGGATCGGCGCGCGGGCACGCTCACCGCGTACGACGCGGCCGGGACCACGAACTGCAGCGCGGGCACGTGCGCACCGCTGTGGACCGCGACCCTGGGCGCGCCCGTCGCGTCCTCGCCCGCGGTCGCGAGCAACGTCGTGTACGTCGGCGCCGACAACGGAACGCTCGCGGCGTTCGCCGCCGACGGGACCACGGGCTGCACCGCCGGGACCTGCACGCCGCTGTGGAGCGCGCCGGTCGGCGGAGCGGTCCGGTCCTCGCCCGCGATCGCCAACGGTGTCCTCTACGTGGGTGCCGACGACACGAAGCTCCACGCCTACCAGCTGCCTGGCGCCGCGACCGCCACGACCGTCGCGTCGAGCGCGAACCCGTCGACGTTCGGCGGGTCGGTCACCTTCACCGCGACCGTGACCGCGGGGGCCGGCGCGCCGACCGGCACCGTGACCTTCGAGGACGGGGCCGCGACCCTCGGCACCGCCCCGTTGTCCGGCGGTCAGGCGGCGCTCACCACGTCGGCCCTCGCGGTCGGCACCCACTCGATCACCGCCGTCTACGCCGGCACCCACGACTTCGCCTCGAGCACGAGCCCGGCGCTCGCCCAGACGGTGAACCCGGCCGGGCTCGTGCGCTTCGTCGACCGCAACAACCCCAACTGCACCAACGGCGGGACCGGCACCGCGTCGGCGCCGTTCTGCACCATCAGCGCCGGCGCGCAGAGCGCGACCGCGGGCACGACCGTGCAGGTCGCCGCCGGGACC
This sequence comes from uncultured Acidimicrobiia bacterium, assembly GCA_963756815.1. Lineage (GTDB taxonomy): Bacteria > Actinomycetota > Acidimicrobiia > IMCC26256 > JAENVU01 > JAENVU01. Next base: position 39,790 of record CAVWPR010000046.1, on the reverse strand, counting down.
TATCGCCGAGCAGGTGACGGTGGTGAGCTCGGGCACCGCGACCAGCCCGATCACCTTCACCGCGGCGCCGAACGCGCTCGTCACGATCACCGGTGCCGCGCACGGCTTCGCGCTCTCCGGTCGGAGCTGGGTCACGGTGCACGGGTTCACCGTGACCGGCACCTCCGGCCACGGCATCGAGATCAGCAACTCGTCGAACCTCACGATCGACGGCAACCAGGTGACCAAGGCCGGGTCGCCCGTGAGCGGCCTCACCAAGTACGGCATCCACGCGAGCGGCATGACCAACTCGTTCGTCACCGGCAACACCGCCGACCAGAACTCCGACGCCGGCATCCGAGTGACGTCGAACTCCAACGGCAACGTGATCAGCGGCAACGAGACCTTCGCCAACGCCCGCGTCTACACCCGCGCCGCGGCCGGCATCGACGTGCGCGACAGCACCGGCAACCTCGTGTCCCGCAACGTCTCGCACGACAACGAGGACTCCGGCATCAACGTGTGGACCGGCACTCGCCAACGGGCAGAACACGTTCTTCGACAACATCACGTACGGCAACGGCGATCACGGCATCGACGTGCACAACGCGGTCGACGCGCACGTCGTGGCGAACACCGTGTACGGCAACTCGGACTCCGGGATCGAGTCGACCACCTCGACGCGCACGTATCTGGCGAACAACGTGAGCGTCGACAACGGCATCAACAGCCCGCGTACGTCCGGCAACATCCGCATCGACGCCGGGTCGGTCGGCACCGCGATCCTGAACGACGACCTCGTGTTCCTGCGCGTCGACCGGCGTCATGATCGACTGGAACGGCACCCAGTACTCGTCGCTCGCCGCGTTCCGGACCGCCACCGGCCAGGAGTCGCGCGGGATCGAGGGCGACCCACGGTTCCGGAGCTCGGCCACCGCCGACTTCCACCTGCTCGCCGGGTCGCCCGCGATCGACAGCGCAAACTCGGGCGCGGAGCGGCCAGCCGGCCACCGACTTCGACGGCAACGCACGCGTCGACGACCCCGCGACCGCGAACACCGGCATCGGCCCGATCACCTACGCCGACCGTGGCGCGTTCGAGTACCTGCCCTGACCGGCGTCCGTACACTCCCGACGGTGATCACCGTCGACGACTTCGCCGCCGAGGCACGCGCGTGGCTCGACGGCCATCGCGCCGACGCGCCGCCGGACTACGGACCGATCCTGCCCTCACACCTCGCGGCCGCCGGCCGCGCCTGGCAGGCAACCATCTTCGAGGCAGGGTTCGCCGGGATCCACTGGCCGGTCGAGGTCGGCGGGCGCGGCCTGACCGTCGAGCACACCGCGGCATGGACGACCGCGTGCGCCCAGGCGGAGGTGCCGCCGTTCCTCAACATGGTCGGATGCGTGCTCACGGGCGGCGCGCTCCTCGCGTTCGGGACACCGGAGCAGCAGGCGGAGCACCTGCGCACGATCCTCACGGGTGAGCGCGTGTGGTGTCAGCTCTTCTCGGAGCCCGACGCCGGCTCCGATCTCGCGTCGCTGCAGACGCGCGCCGAGCGCGACGGCGACGGATGGGTCGTGACCGGCCAGAAGGTGTGGTGCTCGAACGGGCGCGTCGCCGACCGCGGCATCCTGCTCGCCCGCACCGATCCCGATGCCGCGCCCCACCGCGGCATCTCGTTCTTCCTGCTCGACATGCAGGCGCCCGGCGTCGAGACCCGGCCGCTGCGCCAGATGAACGGCGGCGCCGAGTTCGACGAGGTGTTCCTCGCCGACGTCCCGGTGCCGGCCGACGCGTTGCTCGGGCCCGAGCACGCGGGCTGGACCGTGGCCATGTCGGCGCTCACCAACGAGCGCGGCTACATCGGCGGCGCGGGCGTCGGTCTCCAACGACGCCTCGACGCGCTGCTCGCGTCGGGCGACGACCTCGACGCGCTCGGCCGCCAGGAGCTCACCGCGCTTGTGGTCGCGCGGCACCGCCCTGTGGGCGATGGGCCGACGCCAGGGACCGGTCGCGAGCATCCTGAGCTCGGTCGCCAAGCTCGGCTCCACGGAGCTGCTGTTCGACACCGCGAGCTTCCGCACGGAGACCGCGGGCGCCGACGCGATGCTCGCGGGTCCGGCCGCCGACGGCCTGCTCTCGGCACCGGGCGCACGCATCGCCGGCGGCACCAGCCAGATCCAGCGCAACATCATCGGCGAGCGCATCCTCGGCCTGCCGAAGGAGCCGAAGCCCAGGTCGTAGCGCGAGCGCGCTCAGCCCGCCCGGGCCGAGCGGCGGAGCAGCTCGATCGCGGCGTCCGGGTCCTCCGCCGGCTCGGTGGTGGCGAGGAAGTCGAGCAGCACGGCGGCGAAGCGCTGCGGCTCCTCGGCATGCGGGAAGTGGCCGCAATTCTCGAAGATCTCGAGCCGGCTGCCCGGCATCGCCTCGTGTGCGGCGATGCCGTGACTCACCGGGATGATCTGATCGCGGTCGCCCCACACGATCAGCGTGGGCATCGCCGCCGCGAGGTAGAGGCGATCGGTCGCGCTCACGGCCTGGCCGCCCGGCTCGATCACCGCGTGCACCGTGCGGAGGAAGGCATCGCGGTGGGCCGGCGTCGTGAGCGCGGCGTAGGCATCCCACATCTCGGCCAGCCGCGGCGCGCGTACACCGAGGCGCTCCGCCACGCCTGCGACACGGTCACCGAGATCGCGCACGAAGCCGGGGAAGATCACCGGCGCGACGTACTCCGCGCCCGGGAGCGACAGCGCACGGATCATCCAGCTCACCTCACGCCCGAGCCCGCCGCTGCAGACGAGCACGAGGCGCTCGGCGAGCTCCGGGTGCTGGTACGCGAGTTGCATCGCGACCCCGCCGCCGAGCGACTGGCCCACGATCGTCGCCCGCTCGACTCCGAGGACGCCGAGCAGATCACGGAGGGTCGCAGCGAGGTTGCCGAGCGAGTAGTCGCCGGTCGGCGGCGCCGACTCGCCGTGACCGGGGAGATCGGGCGCGATCACGTGGAAGTGCCGGGCGAGCTCGGGCATCACCGCCTTCCACGCGCGCGAGCTGCCCGCCATGCCGTGGATGAGGAGCACGGTCGGCCCCTCACCGGCCTCGCGGTACGCGAAATCGTGGCCGTGGAGGGAGATGCGCTTCGGGTCGAAGGCGGAGGTCATGGGAACGGGATACCACCAGTCGAGGGCTCGAAACGGCCTTCGTGACCCTTGGCGCCTCGGCGACGGGCGGGTTGGGCCGTACGGCGGGCGGGGTACCCGGTCACCATGCCCCGATATTCCGTTCGAATTCGCATGCCCGCTGGCGCCCGGCGTGGCCTTCGCCTTCATGGCCGACCTCACCAACTTCGAACGCTGGGATCCGGGCGTCGTGCGCTCGGAACAGGTGGTCGGCGCCCGACCCGGCCCGGACGCCGCGTACGACGTGACCGTGAAGGGCGCCCGCCGGCCGCTCCGGTACGTCACCAACGCGTACGACCCGCCGCGGCGGGTCGTGGTGCAGGCGCGCAGCCGCGTGCTGACGTCGCTCGACGAGATCACCGTCGAGCCCGACGGCGCCGGCTCCATCGTCACGTACCACGCCCGCCTCACGCTGAACGGACCACTGGGTCTCTTCGACCGGCTGGCCGCGGGCGGTTTCCAACGCATCGCGGCGCGTGCGGCGGCAGGGCTCGTCGCGGCCCTCGACGGCACGCGGCTCGAGGACGACGCCGCGGCGTAGCCGCCGAGGAAACCCTGCCGCCGGCGCGGACATCGTCGGTAGGGTCGCCGCGTGGACGAGCGGCGCGCGGGCACGCTGACCGGCGCGGCCGCCTACGTGCTCTGGGGGCTGCTCACCCTGTACTGGCACGAGCTCACGGGCCTGAACGCGTTCGGGCTGATCGGCTGGCGGATCACGTGGTCGGTGGTCGTGCTCGGGCTCGCGCTCACCCTCACCCGCCGCTGGACCGACCTGCGGGCGGTGGTGCACGACCGCGCGTTGGCCGCGCGTGTCGTCGCCGCGAGCGTCGCGCTGGCGATCAACTGGACCGCGTACGTGTGGTGCGTCACGCACGGTCGGGTCATCGAGACCGCGCTCGGCTACTTCCTCTCGCCGATCGGCCTCGTCGTCGCCGGCGTGCTCGTGTACCACGAGCAGCTGCGGCGGGCACAGCGGTTCGCACTGGCGCTCGCCGCTGTCGCCGTCGTCGTGCTCGGCGTCGGGTACGGCGCCCCACCGGTCTTCGCACTCCTCATGGCCGGCACCTGGACCGCGTACGGCATGTTGAAGAAGTCGGTACCGCTCCCCGTGCTCGAGAGCCTCGCCGCCGAATGCCTCGCCCTGTTGCCGGTCGCGCTGCTCCTGCTGTTCGGGATGCAGCTGTTCGGACCAGGGAGCCTGCACGGCGCGTCGACCGCACAGCTCGTGCTCGTCCCCTTCACCGGCGTCGTCACCACCGTGCCCCTGCTGCTGTTCGCGCACAGCGCGCCACGCGTGCCGCTCGCGACCCTCGGATGGCTCCAGTACAGCGTGCCGACGATCAACCTCGCGCTCGGTGTGCTCGTCTACGGCGAGGCGATGCCCCCCTGGCGCATCGCCGGGTTCGCGCTGGTGTGGATCGGCTTGGCGATGATCACCGTCGACGCCCTGCGCCATCGCACTGCCGTCCTCGAGCCGGCCTGACCCCCGCAGCGGGCGCGACTCAGCGCCGACACGACGCGCCGGAGCAGTGCTCGAGCTGCGCCAGGCGGTGCGACAGTCGGGCGAGCAGCGCAGGGGGCGCCGTCGCCGCGAGGTTGTGGATTTCGTACGGGTCCTTCACCACGTCGAACAGCTGCTTCTCCCCGGTCCGGTACTCGGCGTAGAGGTAGCGCCGGGTGCGCAGCGCGGAGTACGGCGGGATCGCCACTGCGACCGCCGCGCGCCGGACCTGCCGGAGTGCCCGGGCCGGACCGGTCACGGGTGTCCCGGCGACGGGCGGATTGGTGTCGTCGTCGGGCTCGTCGGTCGCGTTGCCCTTGCGCGCCGCGCGCGCCGCTGGGTCGCCGTTCGCGTAGTGCTCGACGAGGGCATCCTTCGGAAGGGAGCGGGCCGGCTTCCCGCGCCCGAGCAACGAGGCGAGCGAGGTGCCGTCGACGAACGCGGGCACCGAGGCGTGGCTCCACGCCGCGAAGGTCGGCGCGAGGTCGATCTCGCGGGCCATGCCCGAGACCTTCTTCGCGGCCGGCACGCCGGGTCCCCTGACGATCAGGGGCACGTGGATGTCGGTGTCGTAGGGCGTCTGCTTGCCGAACGGGAGCCGGTGCTCGCCGAGGTGGAAGCCGTTGTCGGACGTGAAGACGATGTACGTGTCGTCGAGCTGGTGCGTGCGGCGGAGGCTGTCGACGACGTTGCGCAGCAGGTCCTCCACGCCGAGCATCGACTGCAGCCGGCGGCGGTACAGCCGGTCGTCGAAGCGCTGGATCGCGGGAGAGAGCAGCGGCCGGTTCCGGATGTAGGCCGGCTCGGCGGAGACGTCGGCCTGGTCGTAGGAGGGCGGGCGCGGCGCGCGCACGCCGGGGAACGCGGTCGCGTGCCGCGGCGCGGGCGTCGCCGGCTGGTGCGGGACGTACGGCGCGACGTAGAGGAAGAACGGTTGCTTCCCCGCGTGGCGGTCGATGAACGCCGTGGACTTCCGGGCGAGCACGTCGACGAGGTAGTCCTTCGGCGTCGCGCCGTAGTTCTTCAGCGTGCCGTTCTCGTTGAGCTGGTAGTTGTACTCCGCGTACGGGATTGCCCGCGCTCGGGCTGGCCCAGTCGTCCCATCCCGGGGGCACGTACGTCGGCGCAGCCGTGTGCGGGTAGCCGTTGAGGTACTTGCCGAAGAGCGCGGTGCGGTACCCGGCCGCGTGCAGCCACGTCGCGACGGTCGACGAGTCGCGCCGGAGCTGCTGCCAGTGCTCGAAGCCACCGTTGGGAGGCAGGTTGTCCTGCACGCCGTGGTCGTGCACGTACTGGCCCCGCAGGATCGAGGCGCGCGACGGACAGCAGAGGGAGTCCGTGACGAACGCGTTGGTGAACGTGGTTCCCTGCTGCTCGAGGAGCCGGTGCACCACCGGGAACCGGGCGGGGTCCGAGGTGTATGACGTCGGGTCGAGGTCGTCGGTGAGGACGAAGACGATGTTCGGCTTCTTGGCGGTCGTGGCCGCCGCCACCGTGCGCGACGTGGCGCCGACGCCCACCGAGGCGAGGGTCCCGACGACGCACACGACGGAGATCCAAGCGACGGTCCGTGATCTGCGCATGACGGTGCTCCCCGATCCGCGACTCGGCGACGACGATTGCGACGGTTCGTGAGCATCGCGCCAGGGAGCCGCGATGGGTACGCGAGGCCCGACGGTCGGATCCGGCGAAAAGGGACGGGACAACGCCGATCCGTCCGGGCATACTCGTCGGTGTGAGTGAGAACGTCGCACTCGCCGTGGTGTTCGCGTTGCTCGCCGCGTTCCTCTACGCGCTGAGCAATGTCCTGGAGCAGAGCGTCGCCGAGACGATGCCCGACGAGCACGCGCTCCGGGTGTCGCTCATCACGCGACTCGCCCGCCAACCGCGCTGGGTGACGGGATTCGTCTCCGACGCCGGCGGCTTCGCCGCGAGCGCCGCCGCGCTCGCCTTCGGGGCCGTCGTGTTCGTCGAGCCGATCCTGTCGCTCGGGCTGCTGATCTCGTTGCTGCTCGGCGCGATCATCGGGCACCGGAACATCCGCGCGCCCGACTGGTTGGCGGCCGCGGTGCTCTGTGCGGGGCTGTCGCTGTTCCTGTACGAGGTCTCTCCGACGGGCGGACGCGACCTCGTGCCGCCGCTGCGCTGGGCGATCGCGGCTCCGTGCATCGTGGCCGTGGTGCTCGCGTGCGTGGGCGCCGCACGCGGGTCGCCGAGCGCACCGCGCAGCGCACTGCTCGGGATCGGCGGCGCCACCGCGTTCGCCGCCAGCGCCGTCCTCACCAAGGCGTTCGTGCACTACCTCGGCGAAGGCCCGTTCGCGTGGGCGCCGCACTGGGAGCCCTACGCGATGGCCATCGCGATCCTGCTCGGCTTCCTGCTGGTGCAGTCGGCCTTCCAGGCCGGTTCGCTCGCCGCGGCCGTGGCCGGGATCGAGGCGACCGAACCGGTCGTCGCCGTGGTCCTCGGCGTGGTGCTGCTCGACGAGCACGTCGCGACGCGCGGTGCGCTCGGCGTGGTCGCGCTCGTCGTCGCCGCGCTGGCGGTGGTCGGTGCACTCGTCGCGCTGGCCCACGCCGAGGACGCCCGGGCCCTCGAACCCTCGGAGCGGGCATCCGACACGCCACCGGAGGCGCCCCGATCCGCTACCCCTGACCGGTGCGGATGATCGCGGCGACCGGGTCCCGGGGCAGGTGGGTCTCGAACTGGTGGTCGGCGGCGAGGCTGGGCGCGAGGGGGGTGCCCTCATCGCAGTCTCCTCACGTCCCCCTCAGGGTGATCTCGTCGCGTGAGGGTTCGGTGAACCCGCGGTGCGGGTCCCGTGATCAATGCGGATCGGATCCCGGCCGCCGGATTCGCCGAACGGTGCGCGGTCAGCGCGCCGAGGTCAGCAGGTGATCGGTCGCCACGAGCCGCAGCGCGAGCGCACGCAGCATCGCGAGGGCGATCCGGGGATCCGAGTCGATCAGCCGGTCGAAGTCGCCGCGCGAGACCGCGAGCCCGGCCACGTCGCTCGTCGCGCGCACCCGTGCGGTGTGGACGAGGCCGTCCACGAGCAGCGAGAGCTCGCCGATGCACTCACCCGCACCGCAGTCGATCGTGCGGGTGCCGAGCTCGACCGTCGCGTGACCCGACGTGAGGATCAGCATCCCGTTCCCGGGCTCGTTCGGCTGGATCAGCACCTGTCCCGCGGCGGCGTCGAAGTCGCTCGCGCTCTCGGCGAGATGCCACAGCGCGTCCTCGTGCAACGTCGAGAAGATCGGCACCTCGCGCAGCTGGGAGATCTTGTCCGCGACCATGCGGGAAGGGCTATCAGAGGCGACTCCGACCCGTCGAGGCTCGGCTGCACGGAACCAGCGGCCGGCCGGCGCGCCCGTCCCGTTGACCGCTCGGACGCCGATCCGTACCATCGACCGAGGTCGGTGGCAGCGACCGGCCCGGCGGACCCGAATCGGGCGCCGACAGCATCGTCCTCTCCCCCCGGAACGACTGAGCGAGAGGAGCCGTGATGTTCGTCCAGACGATCACCGGCAAGGTCCGTGACCGCGACCGCTTCGTGCGGGAGGCCGAGCGGTGGCCCGCCGAGCTCAAACCCGGCGCACCGGGATATCTCGGGTGCACCTGGGGCATCGCCGCCGACGGCACCGCGTTCATGGCCGCCCGCTTCGAATCGGCCGACGACGCGAAGCACAACGCCGATCGACCCGAGCAGGGCGAGTGGTGGGAGCAGATGAAGCCGGCGCTCGAGGCGCCCGAGTTCCAGGACTGCGCCATGGTCGACACGATGATGGGCGGTGGCTCCGACGACGCCGGCTTCGTGCAGGTGATCGTCGGGCGGGTCGAGGACGAAGCCGCCGCCCGCTCGATGATGCGCAGCGCAGAGGACCAGCTCGCGACGAGCCGGCCCGACATCCTCGGCATCACGATGGCCTGGCACGGCGACGGTGGCGGGTTCACACAGCTCGTCTCCTTCCGCTCGGAGGACGCGGCCCGTTCGGGCGAGCGTGGTGACCGCGGGAGCGACGTCGACCGTGAGTACCAGGAGATGATGGCGGTCGAGCCCACCTTCATCGACCTCGCCGAACCGCGCTTCGACTGACCGCGTCGGCGGCCGGCGGTGGGCCGCGCCCGATGGGTGCTCAGGACGCGGTCGGGCGAGGACGCGCCACCGAGTGGTCCCAGTCCGCGAGCAACGTGCGAATCGCGGTGAGGAGCAGCAGCGGCTGATCGAGCATCGCGTGGTGGCCCGCCTCGGGGATCTCGACGATCGGCGTCACCCGGCCCAGGCGGTCGTACATCGACGCCTCGATGTCGTCGGTGACGAGCCCGTGCTCGGACCGCAGCAGCGCGAGCCGGCACGTGACGTCGTCGAGGTACGGGAGCGCGATGGAGCGCATGCCCGCACCGAACTGCTCGAAGATCCGCCGGTCGAACTTCCACTGCCAGCCGTCGGCGACGGGACGGAGCGAACGGCGTGCGACGTGGTCGATCACGTAGTCGAGGTAGTGCTCCTGACCGGGCACGGTCCGGAACCGCGCGACGGCGTCGTCGACGCTCGCGTACGTGCGCGGACGACCGAACGCCTCGCGGAGGTGGTACGCGCCGATCTCGGGATCCGGTTCGGTCACGGGCGAGTCGCAGACGATCACGCCCGAGAGCCGGTCGGCGTGGCGCGCCGCCGTGGCGATCGTGACGAAGCCGCCCATGCTGTGGCCGATCACCACCGGCGGCCCGGTGATGGCGCCGCCGTCGGCCACCGCCATCACCTCGTCGGTCCACTGCTCGAGGTCGTAGTGCTCGCGGTGGACGCTGTCGCCGTGCCCGGACAGGTCGAGCGCGAGCACCCGGAACTGGGTCGCGAAGGTCGCAGCGACGTGCGTCCACCAGTGCGCGTGGGCGCCGCCGCCGTGCACGAACACCAGACCGCGCCGGTCGCGGCTCGCCCCAGGCGAGGAAGTGGATCGGACCGTCGACGTCGACGGTCGCGTCGGTCCACGGCACCGCCAGCGCGCGGCGGAACCACCCAGGCGCGGTCGGGAGGACGGGGTCGGGCACGGCACCCGTCTACTCCACGCGCCCCCGAGCGGCTCGAACGACCCCCCGCTGCCGTCCGGCGCCGGATCCGCGCGAGGGTGGGTCGGATGCGGAGGCGGAGGATCGGGCTCGTGGTTGCGCTCGCCGTCGTCCTCACCCTCGCCGTGACGGTCCTCGAGACACCGCGCGGTTCGGCCGCCCCGAGCCTCGGCCCGTTCCGGGGGCTGGGCACGTGGGTGGACGTCTACGACTACGGGCCGAGATTCCAGTCGTCGCCGGACCAGCTCCCGGCGGTCACGCCGGCGTCGGTCGACGACATGGCGCGCCTCGGGGTGAAGACGCTCTACCTCCAGGCCGCACAGGACGACACCCGCTCCGAGGGCAAGCTCGTCGACCGCGCGCTCGTCGGCGCCATCCTGCGGCGCGCCCACCGGCACGACCTGAAGGTGGTGGCGTGGTATCTCCCGCACTTCGCCGACGTGGGCCGCGACCTCGCACGTGTGCGGGCGCTCACCCATTTCCGGACCGAAGGTGAGCGGTTCGACGGGATCGCGCTCGACATCGAGTGGACGAACGACGTGAAGGACGTGACGCTTCGCAACCACGCGCTCCTGGACCTCGCGTCGCGTGCCCGCCGCGTGGTCACCGACGTGCCGCTCGGCGCGATCGTGCTCGAACCCGTGCTCATCGAGGACGTGAACCCGTCGTACTGGCCGAGCTTCCCGTGGCGGGCGCTCCGGCGATCCTTCGACGTCTGGCTGCCCATGAGCTACTGGACGAACCGCTCCACGGCCTCGGGCTGGCGGGACAGCTTCCGCTACACGAGCGAGAACGTGCGGCGGGTGCGGGCACGACTCGGCGAACCCGACGCAGCCGTCCACGCGGTCGGGGGCGTCGCGGACCGGACCGACCCGGCGGATCTCGCCGGCTTCGTCCGCGCCGCGACGCGTACGCACGCGATCGGCTGGTCGATCTACGACTACGTCACGACGTCGAGCAGCGCCTGGCCCCGCTTGCGCGGCTGATCGCACCGCGTCGACATCCACGCACGTCACGCGCGCACCAACTGTTCACCCACGCGCAACCGGTCGCGGCCGCGCCGACGTATCACCGCCGCGATTCGTCGCTCTGTTCTCATCGACAGGTGGGGGCCGCGCCGTCGGAGGTCATCGGACATCCGACGCTGCACGAAGGGCGACGAGGACGATGGGCTGTGATCGGCGTGACGCGACGGTTCGACCGGCGCGTACGGAAGTACGGCTGCCATGACGCAGCAACTCGAACCGATCGACGAGGTGACGGTCGGCGGCTTCGGTGAGTTGCGCGCGCCGCGACGGATCCGTGACGGCGTGGACGCGCTGGACCTGCTCGATGACGGAGTCGTCCTCGACCTCGTCGGGGATCTCGACGCGGCGCCGGTCCCGAACGTCGACCTGAGCGATCTGCGTGTTGCCGTGATCGGGCTCGGCTACGTCGGGTTCACCACCGCCCTCGCGTTCATGGAACGGCGGGCTCGCGTCATCGGCTACGACCGGTCGCCGACCCGGCTCGGCCACATCGCGGGCGCCACCACCGCCCTCGCCGAGGACGACCGCATCCGCCTGGTGCAGTCGCGCGACCGCCTCCGGCTGGTCGAGCACCCGCTCGCGCCGGGACTCGGCGACGCCGACGCCGTGCTGATCTGCGTTCCGACGCCCGTGGACGAGCACCAGGTTCCCGACCTCGAGCCGCTGCGGTCGGCCTGCGAGCACGTGGTCCTGAACGCGCGACCCGGTCAGATCATCGTGCTGACGTCCACCACGTACGTCGGCTGCACCCGGGACCTGCTCGTCGGCCCCCTCGAGGCCCGAGGGCTCACCGTCGGTCGCAACGTCTTCGTCGCGTTCAGCCCGGAGCGAGTGGACCCGGGCAACCAGCGCTTCCGCCAGGAGCTCGTCCCCCGCATCGTCGGGGGCGTCACGCCCGAGTGCACGGACCGCGCCGCCGAGCTCATGGGTGAGGTCGCGTCCTCGATCAAGCGGGTCAGCACGCCCGAGGCGGCCGAGCTCGCGAAGCTGTACGAGAACACCTTCCGCGCCGTCAACATCGCGCTCGCCAACGAGCTCGCCGACATCGCGACCCCGCTGCAGCTCGACGTCATGGAGGTCATCGACGCCGCGGCCACGAAGCCGTACGGCTTCATGCCGTTCTTCCCCGGACCCGGCGTCGGGGGCCACTGCATCCCGGTGGACCCGCACTACCTGCTCTGGCAGCTCAAGGCGCACCGGGTCGGGGCCCCGCTGATCGAGCGGGCGATGGCGCTCATCGCAGCCCGCCCGGCGCGGGCGGTCCAGCGGGCGGCGGAGATGCTCGCCGACGCGGGCAAGCCCGTCGCCGGCAGCCGCGTGCTCGTCGCCGGGGTCGCCTACAAGCCGCGCGTCCCCGACGTCCGCAGCTCACCCGCGCTCGAGATCATCGCCGGCCTGCGCGCCCGCGGCGCGCACGTCGAGTTCTTCGACCCGCACGTCCCCGAGGTCCGCCTCGGCGACGACGTCCTGCACAGCACGGCCGGGATCTCGCCGCATGCCGACCTCGTCGTCCTGCACACCGTGCACGGATCCGACGCCGAGGCCGCGCTCGCGGAGTGCCCTCTCGTCCTCGACCTCACCTTCCGCCGTGCCGCCGGTCCTCGCGTCGGCACGCTCTGAGAAAGGCCCGCCTCGATGCCCCGAAGCCCGCACGCCGCAGTGGGATCACCGACCCGGTCGAGCCGCCGGCCTCGCGTCGTGCGCGCGGCGCTGGCCGCGATGCTCGCGCTCGTGTCGGCCCTCGCCGCGGCCGGCGTCCTCGCGCCGGGAGCGGCCCACGCGGCGGCCCCGACCGTCGTCACGCTCACCTTCGACGACGGCCACGCGAACCAGTACCCGGTCAAGGACATGCTGTCCGCGCACGGCATGAAGGCGACCTTCTACGCCAACTCCGGCCGGGTGAACCTGCCCGACTACCTGACCACCGCGCAGCTGCAGACGATCCAGGCCGAAGGCAACGAGATCGCCGGCCACACCGTGAGTCACGCCGACCTGCCGACCCTCGGGGTCGACGAGCAGAAGCGTCAGGTCTGCGACGACCGCGTCGCGCTCTCGAACATGGGCCTGCGGATCACCGACTTCGCGTACCCGTTCGGCGACTTCAACGCGAGCACCGAGGCGATCGTCGCCGGGTGCGGCTACAACAGCGCCCGCGTCGTGGGCGGCCTTCCCTCGTTCGAGGGCTGCGCCAACTGCGCACCCGGCGAGTCCATCCCGCCCGCGGACAAGTACGCGATCGCGACGCCGGCGTCGGTGAAGTCCAACTGGACCCTCGCGAACCTGACCAGCGTCGTCACGAACGCCGAGAACAACGGCGGCGCGTGGGTGCCGTTCCTGATGCACGACGTGTGCGACGGCTGCTCGGTCAACTCGATCTCCCCCACGCTGCTGAACCAGTTCATGGACTGGCTCCAGGGCCGCATCAGCGCCGGGACGGTCGTCGTCAAGACGGTCGACCAGGTGATCGGCGGACCGGTCCAGCCGCTGGTGTCGGGCCCGACCCCGCCGCCGCCGGCCGCCGGCCCGAACGTGCTCACCAACCCCTCGCTCGAGGCGTCGACGAGCGGCACCGCCGACTGCTGGCAGCACGGCGGCTTCGGCACCAACACCACGGCGTGGTCACGCACGAGTGACGCCCACACCGGGTCGTGGGCCGAGTCGGTCACGATGTCGGCGTTCACCGACGGCGACGTCAAGCTCGTCAGCAAGCAGGACCTCGGTGCGTGCGCACCGGCGGCCACGACCGGCCACACCTACGACATCAGCACCTGGTACAAGGCGACGGCGCCGGTACGCATCGTCGCCTACTACCGCACCACCGCCGGCGGCTGGGTCTTCTGGGCCCAGTCCCCCACGACCGGTGCGGCCACGGGCACCTACACGAAGCTCTCGTGGACGACCCCCGCGTTCCCCGCCGGCGCCACGGGCATCTCGGTCGGCCTCTCCCTGCGGTCGGTCGGCAGCATGACCACCGACGACTGGTCGCTGGGTGACAGCGACCAGACCGCGCCGAGCGTCACGCTCACCCAGCCGACCGACGGCGCGGTCGTGAGCGGCTCCGCCGTGCCGTTCTCGGCCACCGCGTCCGACGCGTCGGGCATCGCCAAGGTCGACTTCCTCGTCAACGGGACCGTCCGCGGCACCGTGACGTCGGCGCCGTACGACTTCACCTGGAACTCCCAGACGTTCCCCGACGGATCCGCGGCGGTCGCGGCCCGGGCGACCGACACCGCCGGCAACGTGACCACGTCGCAAAGCGTGCTCGTCGACGTCACGAACTCCGGCTCCCCGACACAGGACACCACGCCGCCGGTGAGCTCCGTCACCTGCAACGGTGCCGCCTGCTCGTCCGGTTGGTACGGCGGCCCGGTGACGGTGGCGCTCGCCGCGACCGACTCGGGCTCCGGCGTCGCCGCCATCTCGTACACGACCGATGGGTCCGACCCGCGGACGAGCGGCGTCACGTACACCGCGCCGTTCTCGCGTCCCGGCCACCGCCACGGTCCTCTACTCGGCCACCGACGTCCAGGGCAACGTCGAGTCGCCCGGGTCCCAGGCCGTCCGGATCGACACGGTCGCCCCCGCCTCCTCGATCACCTGCAACGGCGGCGCCTGCGCCGCGACCGCCTACTCCTCCGCCGTCCAGGTGGCCCTCTCGGCGACCGACGCCGGCTCCGGGGTGAGCTCGATCCGCTCCACCACCGACGGGAGCGACCCGACCGCGGCGAGCCCGGCCTACTCGACGCCGTTCTCGGTGAGCAGCACCACGGTCGTGAAGTACCGGGCGTTCGACGCCGCCGGCAACGCAGAGGCGGTCCACTCCCAGACGATCACGATCACCGCGGCGCCGATCAGCACCGTCGTCACGCTCGGCTTCGACGACTCGGTGGCCGACCAGGCCCAGGTGCCCGCGATGCTCGACGCACGCGGCATGAAGGGCACGTTCTTCGTCAACAGCGGTGAGGTCGGCGGTCCGGGCTACATGACGTGGGCCCAGGTCGACGGCATCGCGGCCGACGGCCACGAGATCGCCGGCCACACGCTGCACCACCCGCACCTCACCACCCTCAGCGCGGCGAACCAGCAGACCGAGATCTGCCAGGACCGCCAGAACCTCCTGGCCCGCGGGTACGCAGTCACGAACTTCGCGTACCCGTACGGCGAGGGCTACGACAACGCCACGACCCGGTCCATCGTCCAGGGCTGCGGCTACAGCTCCGCCCGCATGGCGTGGGGCCTCTGGTACGCCGGCTGCGACGGCTGCGTCTACGCCGACACCATCCCGCCCGCCGACAAGTGGGCCACCAAGGCCGGCGACAGCATCCAGGACACGCACTCCCTCGCCGACATCGAGGCCCAGGTCACCCGGGCCGAGCAGCACGGCGGCGGCTGGCTGCAGCTGGTCTTCCACCACGTGTGTGCGAACGACTGCGACCAGTACTCGGTGACGCCCACGAACCTGTCGGCCTTCCTCGACTGGCTGCAGGCCCGCTCCGCCCAGGGCACCGTCGTGAGGACGACCCAGCAGGTGATCGGCGGCACGGTCACGCCGCCGCCACCCCCGACCGACACCACCGCGCCGACGTCGACCATCACCTGCAACAACGCAGCCTGCGCGGCGGCCTACCGGTCGTCGGTGCAGGTACGGCTCGCCGCCACCGACAACACCGGCGGCTCGGGGGTCAACCAGATCAAGTACACGACCAACGGCGCCGACCCGCGCACCAGCGGCACCGTGTACACGACGGCGTTCAACGTGACGTCCACGCGGACCGTGCGGTTCTCGGCGATCGACACGGCGGGCAACGCCGAGGCACCGCAGTCCGTCAACATCGTGATCGACACGACCGCGCCGACCACCGCCATCAGGTGCAACAACGCGACGTGCACCACCGGTTGGTACAGGACCGGCACGCTGGTGAGCCTCGCGGCCACCGACGCGGGTTCGGGCATCGCGTCGATCAAGTACACGACGAACGGCGCCGACCCCCGCACGACCGGCACGACCTACACCGGTCCGTTCACGTTGAACGCGACCGCGACGGTGCGGTACTCGGCGACCGACGCGGCCGGCAACGTCGAGTCGCCGAAGTCGCAGTCGGTCCGCATCGACACCGCGGCCCCCACGGTGACGCTCACCGCGCCGACGAACGGTCTGCGGGTCCTCACCGGCACGGTCCACCTCGCTGAAGGCGACCGCGTCCGACACCGGCGGCTCCGGGATGGCCTCGGTGCGCTTCTACGTCGACGGCACCCTCGTCGCCACCGACACCAGCTCGCCCTACTCCTCCTCGTGGAAGGTCACTCGTGGGTCTCACACGGTCTGGGCGGTGGCGGTCGACGCCGCCGGCAACACCCGCACCTCCGCCTCGGCCGGGCTCACCGGCGCCTGACCCGCCGCGTTTCGTCCGGCTCGTCGACGGGCCCGGCTCCGATGACGCGCTCCCGACGCCGGCGGCCGCGGCGACGCCCGAGCCCCGGGCTCCCGTGCCGCCTGCGGCCGGGCCGACCGCGTCCCCGCGCGCGCACGTCGACGGCGTCGGTCACGACCGGCTCCCGCCGCCCGATTCGGTTCCGGTCGCGCCCATCTGGCGCAACCGCATCGTCCCGACGACGCCGCGACCGCCTGACCGTGCCCCCCGTCCGTACGCCACCGTCGAGACGCTTCCACCGTCGACGCCGACCTCGGCGCTGATCACGACGCCGGCCTCGGTCCGGCCGGTCGGTCACGTCGCGCCCGCGGCGGCACCGCCACCCCCCGTGACGCCGCCGCCGGTGCTCGCCGGCGCCGACGAGCTGCGCCCGGGATTCGTCGGACGCCTCGCGCTGGTCGGCCTCGTGATCCTGCTGGGCCTCTTCGTCTGGCACATCTACCTCAAGGTGGCCGGCGTGGCCTGGACGAGCGCCGGCGGCATCTACACGCTCGTCATCAGCACGTACGTGATCTCGCGCTTCGCGCTCGCGGCCTTCTACCGCCCCGTCCGACCGGTGGGGCTCGAGCCGACGGTCGCGATCATCGTCCCCGCCTACAACGAGGGGGAGGCCGTCGCCCGGACGATCGACGCGTGCATGGCGCTCGAGTACCCGATCGAGAAGCTCGAGCTCGTCTGCATCAACGACGGATCGAGTGACGACACCTGGCAGCAGATGCAGCTCGCGGCCGCGCGCTACCCCGCCGGCGCCGTCCGCTGCATCGACCTGGGGAGCAATCAGGGCAAACGCGCGGCGATGGCGGCCGGGATGCGCGCCACCGACTCCGAGATCCTCGTGTTCATCGACTCCGACTCGGTGCCGGCACCGCAGGCCGTCCGCCAGCTCGTGCAGGCGTTCGGCGATGACCGGGTCGGAGCCGTCTCCGGCATCACCCACGTGCGCAACGCCCACACCAACGCGCTCACCCGGATGCAGGCGGCCCGGTACTACCTGTCGTTCCAGATCCTGAAGGCGGCGGAGTCGGTGGTCGGCGCGGTCGCCTGCTGCTCGGGCTGCTTCGCCGCGTACCGGCGGTCGGCGGTGGTCCCCCTGCTCGAGCGGTGGGAGCACCAGCGGTTCCTCGGGGTCGAGTGCACCTACGGCGACGACCGTGCGCTCACCAACATGCTGCTGCGCTCCGGGTGGACCACCCGCTACGACTCGGCGGCCGAGGCGTGGACCGACGCACCCGATCGATACCGCAAGTTCTTCAAGCAGCAGCTCCGCTGGAAGAAGTCGTGGGCGCGAGAGGGCCCGATGCTGATGGCGCACTCGTGGCACACCCGCCCGCTCGCCTTCCCGTCGATCCTCATCGCGACGGTGGCCGGGATCCTCAGTCCCATCGTGCTCATCCACAACGCGCTGTTCGAGCCGCTGAGCGCGCTGCGCGCGCCGACGGTCTACGCGCTCGGCATCTTCCTGATCGCGATGGCGTACAGCCTGGCCCACCGTGCCCTGCGCCGCGACGGGCTGTGGCTCTACGCGTGCCTCGGCACGTTCTTCTACCTCTTGTTCTCGATGCAGCTGGTGTGGGCGATCTTCCGCATCCGCGACGGCGCGTGGGGGACCCGTGGTCCGGCGTAGCCTCCGCGCCGGTCTCGGCATCACGATGGTGCTCTGCACCGTGCTGGCGGCCTTCGCGTTCATGCTCGAGACGAAGATGATCGGCCGGCCGACGCGTCACGCGCCGCCGGCCGTCGACGCGTCCCGGGCGGAGACGCTCGCCCGGCCGCTCGCCGCCGAGACGTACGCGGACGCGGTCCCGGCCGTCAACTTCCACGACATCTCGGATCGGGGCGGTCCCTACACGACGACCGCGGCCACCTTCGCCCTGCAGCTCGCGGCGCTGCGCGCGGCCGGCTACCGGAGCGTGTCGCTCGAGCAGGTCGACGCGCTCGTGTCGGGACGGCCGGTCGCGTTGCCCCGCCGGCCGATCCTCATCACCTTCGACGACGGTGCGCGCTCGGCCTGGACGACCGCCGATCCCATCCTCGAGCGGTACGGCTTCCGGGCGGCGATGTTCGTGATCACCGACCGCGTCGCCGCGAAGGACAACTCCTACTACCTCACGTGGGACCAGCTGCGGGCGATGCGGCGCAGCGGACGGTGGGAGATCGGCGCGCACACCGCCGATCAGCACCACCCGATCCCGGTGCCCGACGGCGGTGAAGCGCCCGCCCTCACCAACCGCGGGGTGCTGCCCGGCGGGCACGTCGAGACCCTCGAACAGTGGCGCAACCGGATCGAGCAGGACTTCGACCGAGCCGACCAGGCACTCCGACAGCAGCTGTCGGTCCACCCGATCGCGTTCGCCTACCCGTTCGCGGCCGACGACACGCCCACCGACGACCCGCGCATCCCGGCGAACCTCCGATTCATCGTCGCCGGCCACTACCGGATGGCGTTCGGCGACGGGACGTCCGGACATGCGGTCGTGACGCCACTCGCCGACCGGTGGGTGCTCCCGCGGGTCCGGGTCGGCGGCAGCGTGACGGCGCCCGCGCTGCTCGCTCGTCTGGCCGCCGACGTACCGGTCGGCTTCGCCCGGGTGCGCGGCCTCGGCTGGGCGGCCGCCGGCGGGCAGTGCGCGGTCGACAGCGACGGCGTCGAGGTCGTCGCCGGCGGCTACGCCACGTGCCGCCCGATCGGCAACACCGACGTCTGGCGCGACTACCGCCTCGCGACCGGGATCGACGGCGTGACGCCGACCGCGACCGCCTCGGTCACCGTGCGCGACGGCGAGCAGGGCCGGGTCGCGGTGCTCGTCGGCGCGTCGGTGACCCGCATCCGCCAGCAGGTGGGCCGGGGCCCGTGGCAGGAGCTCGCCTCGCTCCCCCTCCGCGCGCCCGGTCGCACGCGATCACTGGTGATCGAGCTCGCCGGTGACCGCGCCACCGTGACCGTCGACGGCGTCCCGGTCGTCGTGAGCCTCGACCCGGCGATCACGGCCGGCGGGATCACGCTCGGCGCGGCGCTGCGCGGGCCCGCCACGATCCACTACGGGCAGCTGGACCTGTCGGGCCCGACGCCCCCGACCGCCGCCGGTGCGTGACACGGTCGCCCGCCCGCTCCCGGCGCACCCGGTGCCGGACGCGGCGGCCGGGCCGTCGGCGTCGCCGCGCGACGGTCGTCCGCCGACGCTCCTCCCGTCCGCCCGCTCGGCCCGGCGGACCCGAAGGCGGCCGCGGCACATGATCGTCGTCGTCGGCGGCGCGGCCCTGTTCCTCACGTTCGGCGCGGCTGGCCGCCCGGCTCGGCTGGTTCGGCGGCGACGCCTCGCCGCAGCGGGTCCTCGTCTCGAACGAGTTCGCGCACTTCAATCCGCGCGATCCCCACGCGGTGCACTCCCCGACATGGGACGTGACGAGCGGTTCGCTCTTCCGATGGGGCGACGAGCTCGGCGCGGGCGAGCCCGACGACCGCGCTCCGGACGCCCGGCTCGCGCCACGCCACCGGGTCCGCCGTCTTCCGCGCCGTGCACGACCACCCGATGACCGACGGCACGGTCTCGTTCTCGCTCCGCAACGACGGCCTGACGTCGACCGAGCGCACGCCCGCCGTCGCGTTCGACGGCGTGCACGTCTTCCTGCGCTACCAGAGCGAGGAGGAGCTCTACGTCGTGTCCGTCAACCGCCGTGACGACACGGTCGCGGTCAAGAAGAAGCTGCCCGGCGGCACCGCGAACGGCGGCCACTACGAGACGCTGGCGCAGGCCGCCGCGCCGGTGCGGTACCGCGCCTGGGTCCCCTACCGCGTCGCGATCGCGACCGCGGCCGACGGATCGGTGCGGATCGATCTCACGTCCGGCGCCCGGTCGCTGCTGCACACGATCGACCACGGCCAGGAGGGTCCGCCGATCCTCGCTGCGGGCCGGGTCGGGCTCCGTGGCGACAACTGCCGCTTCCGGCTCACGGACTTCGTCGTGCAGCGGCGGCGTTAGAGGCCGGCGACGGTGAAGTCGTCCACCGAGAAGGCATCGTTGTCGCCCCGGATGCCGACCTTGCCGGGGGCCACGATCGGCGCGCAGCCGATGCCGCGGTCGGTCGCCCGTGCCAGCACGACGCCCTCGCGGAGCAGGGTCAGCGTCACCGATCCGTCGGCGTTGTTCCGGACGGTCGCCCCGACGTGCTGGCGCGTGCCGAACGGGATCGGGTGCCCGGCGACGTAGGGGTCGCCGCCGTCGCTCAGCTCGTAGTACGTCCCGCCGTTGTCGGTTCCGCCGACACACTTCTTCTTGATCACGACGGTGCCGTCACGCCGGTTCACCGACGCGTAGTACAGGTGCTTCTCGTTCTGGTAGCGCAGGAAGATGTGCACGCCGTCCCACGCGACCGGCGGCGTGTCCACCGTGAAGCCGAGCCGCTCGTTCGTGAGGTCGAACGACACCGCCACGTCGCCGAAGTCGTGGCGCCGGGTCGTGAGCCGGAAGACGCCCGAGTCCGTACCGTTCGACGACGTCGCGTTCGGCTCGACGGTGTCCGGCGCGCCCCGTCCAACCCTCCTGGTTCCGATTGAAGAGCGAGCCGCTCGTGAGCTCCCAGTCCGGCGACACCCGCGCGTCCTGGGCGTCCGGGTTCCAGTACGCGTACTCGTTCGTCACCAGCCCGTCGGTCCCGTCGAACGTGCTCGAGAACAGCGGCAGGCCCGGGTCGGTCGGCGGGACCGGCCGCGTGGTCGTGCTCGTCGTGGAGCTCGTGCTCGACGTGGTGCCGGTGCGCGCCGCCGTGCTCGTCGTGGTGACCGGCGCGAGGGGCGCGCACCGGAACCGACGGTCGACCGCGCCCGGTGTCGCGGCCGAGAACGTGAGCCGCGACCCGGCGCAGTGCAGGCGTCCGACGCCCGCGCCGACCACGACGGTCCGCTCGGGGACCGACGCGTTCGCGACCAGCGCGCTCCCGACGCCGATGGCGACCGTCGCGACGAGGATCATTGCCTTGGACCGGTGACGACGAAGCATCTGCATGCAACGCGTATCGGCACCGCGGACCGCGCATCCTGAAGGATCCACCGGAACGCGGGCGCAATGTGTATTTCCGGAATTGGATCGCGCTTCCGGAATCCGATCGCGCTTCCGGAACGGGATCGCGGTTTGCTCCCGGCGGGATCAGGCGGTCGACGCGAGGTGGGGCCCGAGGTGACGGCGCACGGCGGACAGCGCACGCGCGCGCGTCGGACCGATGCTGCCGATCGGCATGTCGAGCTGCTCGGCGAGCTCGGTGTAGGTGATCGAGGGCTCGTGCAGCAGCATCGTCAGCAGGCGCCGCTGCCGGCACGGCAGGGCCGCGATCGCGTCGTGGAGCTCGCCGCCGCGCTCGGCCTCGAGCATCGCGGTGTCGGCCGCCGGTGCGTCGGCGAGACGCAGGTCGATGACGTCGGTGTCCTCGCACACCACGCGGCTCCGGAGCCGGAGGTGGCGGCGGCATTCGCGGCGGGTCGTCGTGACGAGCCAGGCGCCGAGCCGCTCCGGATGCTGGATCCTCGGCAGGTGCTCGGCGAGTCGGGCCCAGACGATCTGGTTCAGCTCGGCCGCGTCGGCCGGCGCGACCCCCGAGTGGCGCACGACCGACCACACCAGCCGGTCGAACCGCTCGACGAGCAGCACCCAGCTGCGCTCGTCGCCGGCCCGGGCGCCGGCCACCATCGCCCGCAAGGCGTCATCGATCTCGACATCGGGGAAAACCCCCACAACGGTGCCTCCCTGGCCCTGTCAGACATTTCGGCGTTTCACGACCAACGTAAAGCGCCAAATCGGGCGGGACAAACAAACGCTGCGGAAACACCCGTCGAGGACCAGAAGCCCGGAACGTGAACACCCACAAGCTCGTCCACCGCGGTGGAAAACCTCGTGGGCCGAAAGGCTCGTCCCGGCGCCACCCTCGCGACCGGAGGGCACGGTCGGCCCCGCCTGATACCGGAAAGACCGACGCTTCACCCCGAGTTCAGCCGGTCGACATGTCGGGGGAGCTGCGACGTCCCCCGTTCACCGGATGGTCGATTTCCCGTCTATGTGAACGCGAGCCGAGGCGCCAATGAAGTCCCGGCAAATGGTGCGCATATCCACGTGTTGGCGCGTTGACCATTGCGACGGTCAATCGTATCGTCCGGGATCATTTCACGGGAATACGGGAGTCGGGGTGTCATGGCTGACGAATCCGGTCATACGTTGCTGACCGTGGCGGAGGTGGCGGAGATGTTCCGCGTCAGCCCGAAGACGGTGAGCCGCTGGGCGCAGGACCGCCTCATCAGCTCCGTCCGCACCGTCGGCGGCCACCGCCGGTTCCGCGCCGACGAGGTCCGCGAGCTCCTCTCCCGGTTCGACGAGGCCCAGCGCGGCTGAGCCCGCCGGCGGGCGACGGGCGGCGGCGTCAGCCGCCGGTGACGCCGAAGAGCGCAGCCAGCTTGTCGATCGTCGCCTGCTCGTCCGGGTTCACCGACTTCGCCGACGCCGCGACCGCCTTGGCGATGTCGAGCAGCCAGTTCGCGACCTGGGTCGCCTCCTCCGGCGGCAGCTGCCGGAGCGCGCTCGCCGCCGGCGCGAGGTCGTGCAGCACGCCCTCGACCGCGGCCTGCACCGTGGGGCCACGGTGCTCCTTCATCTCCGCGCGTGCTTCCTTGTTGTTGGCCTCGGCGACGATCTGACCCACGAGCTCGTTCGCGACGCCGCGCTCACCGGGTCGCGAGATGGTGCGGGCGCTGGCCGCCGCCTCCTTCACCATCGAGATCGGACCGTGCTCTCCCGCGAGGAAGACCGCGGTCGTGACGAGCAGCGGCGCGTCGGTCAGCGCGTGCCATTCGTCGTCGGTGAAGGCGGACTTGTCGGTCATCGGCGCTCCTCGATCGGGCGGACGCGCGAACCGTACCGGTCCCGTCAGCGCAACGGTCCCGAATTGGTGCGCAGAAGTGACGAAAAATGCTCGATTCTGCGCGTGGGTTCGTGCATCGCGGCCCGACGGAGTTGGCCGGACGTTGAGGTGCGCACGAGTGGGCCCGGGTACCCCCTGGGCGTGCAGGACGCTGGGGGGCGTATTCCACACGTGCGGGCGCTCGACGGCGTCCGGGGCGCGGCCGTGGTCGGCGTCGTGCTGTTCCACGGCGGCTACCTGCGCGGCGGGTACCTCGGCGTCGACCTCTTCTTCGTGCTCTCGGGGTACCTCATCACGTCGCTGCTCCTTGCGGAGACGCGTGCGAGCGGGCCGCGTGCACGTCCTCGCGTTCTGGGGACGACGAGCCCGGCGCCTCCTCCCTGCGCTCGTACTCGTGCTCGCCGGCGTCGCGGTGTACGCGAGCGTCCTTGCGTCCCCCACCGAGCTCGGCGGGATCCGGGGCGAGGCCCTCGCCACCGTCGGCTACGTCGCGAACTGGCGCTTCGTCGTCTCCGGCTTCTACTCGTCGTCGATCCTCGCGGTGCCCGGGGCGACGATGGCGGCCACGACCCCGTGTCTCCGGGACCAGCTCGGGTCCACGTCCTCGCGATCGCGTGGACGCGGGGCGAGGGCACCTGGCTCTACCGCGCCGGGTTCCCCCTGTGCGCGCTCGCCGCGCTCGCGGTCCTCGCGGCCACGTCGCATCCCGTCCGCGGCCCGATCGCGTGGACGCTCGAGCGCAGGCCACTCGTCGCGCTGGGCGTCATCAGCTACGGCATCACCGAGCTCACCGAGGGCGCGCTGCGCAACGAGCTCGCACCCACTGACGCGATCAGGACTCGACGCGATCTCGTCGGGTCCTCGCCGCAGCGTCCGAAGCACTCGCGGAAGTGAACGTTCGGTATGGATTGCGGCGGTCGACGGTAAACACGTCGGCAACTGGCTCGTGACGTGGCCGTACCCCGCCGAGGACCTGGGAGTCTTCTCGTCGTCCATGTCCTCGGTCGAGGTTCGATCGCATGAGCCTTCATGCTCTTCGCGTCCGGCCACGGCGCGGTCGCGCCGTCGCCACCCGGTCCCTCCCCGACCCTCCGCGCTCGAAGCGGGCGCGTCGGGCGGCGAAGCGGCACGCCAAGCGCGGCGCGTTCGCCGCGTGAACCGGATCACCCGACGGTCGTTGCTGGTGGCGCTGCTGATCGCGTCCGCTTCGCTGACGTGGTCGATCGGCATCGCACTCGCGCGGCCGACCGGCGAGGCAACATCGACGAAGTTGGTCGAATGGGTTCGCGACCACGGCGGCAACGGGATCGTGAACCACGTCGAGAACTGGTGGTACACGAACCACCCCCCGCCGATCGGAGGCCTGCCGAAAGGCGACCGGCTTCCGACGGCGCACCGGGCGACGGCGGTGGTGCGTCTACCGGTCGCTCCGTCGGTTCCCGCCCAGGTGCTGCCGCCGCCCATCACGCCATTCGCGTCGTCGCCGTTGCCGAACGAAGGCGTGTGGACGCCGACCGGTAAGGAGGTCAACGGCAGGGCCACCGTGTACGAGGCGTTCCTGCGCCCCGACCCGATCCACACGAGCGAGGTCGTCGGCGCGGTGTGGATGGACGCGAGTCGGCTCCGCGGCGCGCTCTACAACGGCATCGAGCTCCCCGGCGGAGGGCCGTGGACCCATCCGGCGCGCATCGCGCCGAGCGACTATCCCGGGCTCGTCGCCGGATTCAACTCGGGATTCAAGCTCGACCCTCCCTCGGCGGGTACTACACGGAAGGCCAGACGGTTCGACCGCTCGTCGACGGTCGCGCCTCGCTCGTGATCTTCACCGACGGGTCGATGACCGTGGGCGTCTGGGGTCGCGACGTGACGATGGGTCCCAACGTCGCCAGCGTGCGCCAGAACCTGAGCCTCCTCGTCGACGGCGCGCAGAACCTCGCCGCCGGCGACCCGAACGACACGCATCTTTGGGGTGACACGCTCGGCGGTCGGGTGTACGTATGGCGCTCGGGAGTCGGAGTGGATGCCCGCGGCAACCTGATCTACGTCGGTGGTCCGGCGCTCAACGTCGGCACCCTCGCCGACGTCCTCATCCGGGCCGGGGCGGTACGGGCGATGGAGCTCGACATCAACACGGCCTGGGTGAGCTACTTCACGTACACCGGCGGCGGCGCGGCTGGACCGATCCGAGGAGCACGCCTGTTGCCGAACATGGACCGGGCGCCGGAGCGCTACCTCACCGGGAACTCTCGCGACTTCGTCGCGCTCTTCGCGCGCTAGCGCATGTTGCCGGTGTGGCCGAGCGAGAACCGGCCCGGCTGCGGCCACACCGTCAGACCGTGGGGCCCGCGGGGCACCGGGATGCGGGCGCTCAGTGCGCCGGACGTGGTGTCGAACACGTACACCTCGTCGTCGAACCGTCCGGACAGCCACAGCTCGGTTCCCGCCGCGTTCAGGTTGCCCATGTCGGGGCTGCCACCGCCGGGGATCGTCCAGGTGGAAATCACCGTGTCGGTCGCGACGCGATCACGCTCACGCTGCCCGGTTGATGCGGCGCGCCGCGTCGTTCGCGGATCCCCGGTTCGCGACGTAGAGCACAGTGCCGTCGTGACTCGGCGTGATGCTGTGCGCACCGACGCCCGTCGGTATGAAGCCGAGCTCTCGGAGATGCTCACCCGAGATGACGTGCACGCCGCCCTGGAGCATGTCGGCCACGTAGAACTTGGTGCCGTCGGGACTCAGACGGATGTCCTGTGGCATCGAGCCGGCCATGGAGTGGTCCGGCATCATCGCCATCACCGCAGGCCGCCCCGGAGCCGTCGGCAGTTGCAGGGAGCCGGTCACGGTGCGGGTCGCCAGATCGACCTTGGCGATCCCGCCGCCGTACTCGCACGTCACGAGCATGTAGCTGCCGTCCGACGAGAAGTCGGCATGGTTGATGCCGCGGCACGACTGGGATCGCCACGCTCTGCTGGAGCGCCATGGTGTGGGGATCGCGGAAGTCGAGCCGCGAGTGCAGCTCCGCCACGACGATCGCGGATCGGCCGTCAGGAGTGAAGTAGAGGTTGTACGGATCGTTCACTGCGATCGGCGTGCCGATCGCGCCGGTGTGCGCGTCGATGGGGACGACACGGTCACTCTTGTTGTCGAGCACCCACAACGTCTTGAGGTCGTACGACGGAACCACGTGCTGCGGGGTGCTCCCGCTTCCCGGTCGAGAACTCCGCCACGATCGGCTTGGTGACCGGATCGATGGCTGCGACCTTGTCGGCTCGACCGCTGGGTACGTAGACGCGCCGGAGATCGGTCGCCACATCCGGACGAACGGTCGACGTGGCCGCGTACACGGCACGCGGCGGCGGTGCCGAGGGGCGCGCGCCTGCGGAGCGCCGATGCGAACGCTCCGAGCACGGACCTCGCGCGCGCTTGCGCCGCCCGACGTCAGTCCCATCCATGCGAAATAGAGGCCGCCGATCGTGGCGATGACCACCAAGAGGGCGAACGACCGCCGCACCCTCAGCTCCCGTCGAGTGGGACGTCTGCGCACGACTCAGATTCGCGCCCACACGACCGGATCGTGAGGATCGGACACGCCAGGATTCGGCCAAGTCGGCACCGCCCGTCGACGACCTGCGACGGACCCCGCCGGGAACGCTCAACGGATGGACCGGTCGGCCAGGTGATCGACCCGGTACACGGCGAACTGCCCGAACGCGACACGACGGTAGGGATCTTGCGCCGCAAGGAGACGGGTGCCCAGGCGGTGGTCGTCGCGACCGCCGCGCCGGACGACGTACGCCGACGGCCCGACCTGCACGGCACGGTGCTGCGCGGCTCGGTCCCGGACCACGCCCCGCGAGTCGGCGAGGATCGTCCGGCGCGAATCGAAGCTGATCGGGTACGCGACCCAGTATCCGGCGCGAACGGCACGGACGTGTTGGTCGTGCAGCACACGTGTGAGGCGAGTGAGATCGGGTGGGTGTGCCTCCTTGTAGGCGGCTTCGCGATTGGTCGTTGTCACGAGCGCACCCAGCACGGACACGGTCACAGCGAGTGCCGCCACCAGCGCGACGAGTTGGCGCTTCGGCGTGACGAGGGCGCGGCACGCGAGCAGGATCGCGAACGGCACCAGGAGCTGCAGGAACCGTGGCTCGCCGGTGTAGACGGTCTGGATCGGGATCGCGTAGACGAGCGGGTAGCCGAGCATCACGATCAGGACGGGCTGCCACCGTCGTCCCTCCGCGCCTCGGCGGCGGACCATCGACGTGACGAAGACGGCGAAGCCCGCGAGCGCGGCGACGTACAGCACCGGGCCGACCGGCCCCATGAGCCATCGACCGGTGTACGGGGCACGGAGTCCGAGCGCCTGCGGCAGGCTCCGGAAGGCGAGCAGCTGCAGCCGTTCGAGATACGTCGACCGGGCCAGACGGTCGCGCAGGTCCATCGAGGCCCAGGAATGGTGCGCGTTCCACCAGAGCCATGGCAGCGCGCCGAGCGCCGCGGCCGGAGCGACCAGCCACAGCTCGCGTCGCGCGAAGCACCGGACGGTCAGCCAGATGCCCAAGGGCACGAACACGAACACCGTTTGCGGATTCGTCCACCAACCCATCCCGGCGAACACACCGAACGCGACGAGATCAGCGCGCCGGCCGGCCTCCACGTACCTGAGCGCGAACAGCACGCCGAGCAGCACGAGGACCAGCGCCGACCAGTAGATGCCCCGGGCCTTGGTCGACCACCACACCGAGAACGGCGGATAGACGAGCAGCAGCGCGCCCGCGAACGCTGCCGCGCGCGCCTCGAGGACGCGCCGACCGATACGCCACAGAACGAGCGCGCTCGTGGCGGCGAAGACGACGGGTACGAGCTTGAGTGCCCAACGGGACGGCCCCAGCGCGAAGAAGGCGAGTCCGGTCGCCGCCGGCTCGATGGCGCCACCGTAGTTCTGGCCCCAGAACATCGCGCTGAGGTGGCCGTGCGAGAAGGCCATGCCCATCAGCCCGACCACCGCCTCGTCTCCGTCGACCCGGCCGAGCGGGCTGCGCAGGACCCACCAGCGGAGCACGACGGCGACGAACACGCCGAGCGCCACCACGGCTCTGCCGTCGAGCCGTCGCCGCGTCACCGCCTCGACTCCCACTGCCATTGCGAACCCTTGTACGCCGAGGCGCGTCAACCCTCGGTCAACCGGATCCTCGTCCGTCGACCTCCGGTCGATCGGCCCTCGGTAGCCTGCACCGGTGATCGACGCGACCGAGCTCGCCCGACGCGCGTCGACGCGTGAGCTCGGGTGAGCACGACCGACACCCACCCGCGCGGGCGCGTCGCGGAGATGCTCGGCGCACCGGAGCCGGACGACGCGGTCATCGGGTACGCACGATCGCCGAGCGACGTCGTGCGCCTCATCGCCTACGGCACGACCGCCCTGGCGTTGCTCGCCGTCACGCGCTGGGCCACCGACGTCGTCACCGGCGTCCAGCGCAGCATCGTGGCGCTCATCGATCTGCAGTCACCGGGCGCCGAGCGGCTGCTCACGGGGACCGCGCAGATCACGATCGGCATCGTCGCGGTCGCGGTGTTCGTCCCCGCGTTCCTGCTGCGCCGGTACCGGCTCCTCGGGTACATCGTGGTCGGGAACGCGCTGACCGCGGTGCTGCTCGCGCTGGCCACGGGCTGGCTCCACCGCAGTGGCTTCGAGGAGGTGGCCCGGAACGCGGTGCGCCAGGCGGGCGTGACCAGCGGGTTGCTCCACCCGCGCGGCCTCG
Organism: uncultured Acidimicrobiia bacterium; assembly: GCA_963756815.1. GTDB lineage: Bacteria > Actinomycetota > Acidimicrobiia > IMCC26256 > JAENVU01 > JAENVU01. Next base: position 10,929 of record CAVWPR010000046.1, on the reverse strand, counting down.
GCCAGATCGCGGCGTCGTTCATCATCCTCGCCCCCTTCGTCTCCGGCCGGTGGCGTCGGACGGGTGCGGCACTCATCGTGGTGTTCGCGTTGGTGCGGTTGATGGTCAGCCCGTCGCTGCCCGACGACCTCTTCGTGGCGTTGGCGATCGGCGCCACGTCCGGCTGCCTGGTCCTGCTCGCGTTCGGGCGACCCGACCAGCGTCCCACCGCGGTCCGCGATCCGCCGCGCCCTCGGGGGCTCGGGGCTCGCGGTCGTGGACCTCGAGCCCGCGCCACGGGACGGCTCGCGGACCCGGTACGTCGCGACGTTGACGGACGCGAGCCGGCTGCTCGTACGTGTCGCGGTCCCGTCGGACCGTTCGGCCGATCTCCTCTACCGCACCTACCGGCTCCTCCGCCTCAAGGACATCGGCGACGAGCGGCCGTTCACGTCGCTGCGCCGCATCGTGGAGCACGAGGCCCTCGTCTCGCTCCAGGCGCGTGATGTCGGGGTGCGCACGCCCCGCCTGCGCGCGATCGCGGAGGTCGGGAGCGAGTCGATGCTGCTCGCGTACGACCTCATCGACGGCACCGACCTCGAGCACTGCGACGACGGCCGGCTCGACGACGCGGTGCTCGACCGCGTGTGGGCGCAGCTCGTCGTCCTGCGCACCCACCGCATCGCCCACCGCAACCTCCGGCTCTCCAACCTCCGCCTCGACGCCACGGGCGACCCGTGGGTCGTCGACTTCGGCTTCAGCGAGGTCGCGGCGTCCGACGACGTGCTCGATACCGATCTCGCCCAGCTCCTCACCGCGCTCACCCTGGTCGTCGGTCCCGCCCGGGCCGTCGACCGCGCGGTGGCGACGCTGGGTCGCGACGCGGTGGCGGCGGCCCTGCCGCTCGTCCAGCCCGGTGCACTGAGCACGGCGACGCGCGATGCCTTCCGTCACCACTCGGGGCTCCTCGCCGAGCTCCGACGCACCGTCGCCGACCGGTGCGCGGTCGCGGAGCCGGAGTACGCCGCGATCGACCGGATCAACAAGCGCACCGTGCTCACCGTCGGGTCGCTCGCGCTCGCGACGTACTTCCTCATCCCCCAGTTCGCCGATGTCCCGGCGATCCTGCGCCAGGTGCAGAACGCGAACTGGGCCTGGTTCCCCCTCGCGCTCGCGATGTCGGTGGTCACCTACGTCGCGGCCGCGCTCGCGCTCGCGGGCTCGGTCCCGCACCGACTGCCGACGATGCCAACGTTCTGGGCGCAGGTCGCGACGTCGTTCACCACGACGCTCGCACCCGCGGGGATCGGCGGGATGGCGCTCAGCACGCGCTTCCTCCAGAAGGCCGGCGTCGACAGCGCCGTCGCGGTGTCGAGCGTCGGCCTCGACACCGTCGCCGGCTTCGTCGTGCACGTCCTGTTGATGGTGCTGTTCCTCGTGTGGGCGGGCCGGTCCGCGTTCGGCTCGATCTCGCTGCCCGACCCGATCGTGATCCTCTACGGCGTCGCCGCGGTCGCGGTGGTGGCCGGCATCGGGCTCGCGATCCCGGGTGTCCGCCATCAGATCCGCGACAAGGTGTTCCCGGTCGTGCGGCGCTCGCTCGACGGCGTCGCCCGGACGGTGCGGAGCCCGCTGAAGCTCGCGCTCCTCCTCGGCGGGTCGGCGCTGTTGAGCGTCGCGCTACATCCTGGCGCTGTTCTTCTCGGTGCAGGCCTTCGGCGGGGGCCTGAGCCTCGTCCAGGTGGGCGCGGTCTACCTCGTCGGTGCGGCGATCGCGGTGGTCGCACCGACACCGGGCGGACTCGGCGCGCTCGAGGCGGCGGTGATCGCCGGGCTCGTTGCCGCGGGGTTGGACAACGGCGCCGCGGTGCCGGCGGTGTTCCTCTTCCGGCTGGCCACGTTCTGGATCCCGATCGTGCCCGGCTGGATCGCGTTCCACACCCTCGAACGCGCCAACTACGTCTGACGACGGTCCCGCGCCGCGGCGCAGAGCTCGGCGAGCGCGGCCGGGAGCGCAGCAGCGATGGCACCCGGGTCGTCGACGACGTCCGGGCACGTGACCACGCCGAAGTCGACGCGATCGCGGTAGCTCGCGAGCGTGATGTTCAGGCCGCAGCCCATCAGCAGCGGGCCGAGCAGGTACGAGTCCGTGAGCTGCGCGCCGGCGAAGTACAGCGGGATCGGAGGTCCGGGCACGTTCGACAGGATCAGGTTGAAGATCGGTGGATGGTGCTCGGCCAGCCCGAGGGCCTGGTAGAGGCCGATGACCCCGGTGAGCAGCAACGGCGGCACTGCCTCGAGCGCGCGGATCACGAGGTCGTCCCCGAGCGCGGCCTGCAGCTGCTTGGCGCTGCGGGCCGAGACGTGGACCGCGCGCAGGCGCGCCGCCGCGTCGGCGAGTTCGGTGTGGAGCGTGGCGCCGATCGGCGCGACGAAGTTGCCGTCCGTGCCGGTCTCGGCGCGATGGACGCCGACCGGGATCTGCGCCACCAGCGACCGCGACGGGAGCTCGCCCCGATCATCGAGGTAGCACCGCAGCGCACCGGCGCACATCGCGAGCGCAACATCGTTCACCGTCACTCCGAACGCCTCCTTGACCGCGCGCACGTCGGCCAGCGCCACCGAGGCGAACGCGACCTCCCGTCGGGCGGTGAGGGCGCGGTTCAGCGACGTCCGCGGCGCGCGGAACGGCCACGTCACGTTGACGCGGTCGGCCGACGCCAGGGTGCGACCGAGACCGGCCACCGCGCCGCCGAGCGCGCCGACGAGACGGAGCACCCGTCCGGGCGCGCCGACCGCGAACCGAACCGTGTTGCCGGCCAGCGCGGCCGGCGACGGGAACGACTCGTTGGACGCGTGCTCGGTGCCCGCCCTCGCCAACGGGGCGTCGGGCTCGATGTCGAAGAGCACCTCGTACAGCCGCGCGCCGCGCACGCCGTCGACGAGGGAGTGGTGGATCTTGAGCAGGAACGCGACGCGACCACCCTCGAGTCCCTCGAGCACCCAGAACTCCCACGGCGGGCGGTGCCGGTCGAGCTTCGTCGAGAACAGGCGCCCGACGACGTCGGCGAGCTGCTGCGATCCGCCGGGTGCCGGCACCGGCATCCGTCGCACGTGACTCGCGACGTCGACGTCCGGCTCGTCGATCCAGACCGGCGGCCCGAGGTGCAGCGGCGGCTCGACCAGGCGTCGGTGCAACGGGCCGAGCAGATCCATCCGCGCCCGCAGCAGGTCCACGAGGAGGCGCTCGGGATCGCCCTCGGGACGCTCGACCACGAACACCGCGCCGGCGTGCATGTGCCACGCCGTCGTCTCCGCGTAGACGAGGCCCGCGTCGAGACCGTTGAGCCGTTGCATCGTCAGGTCCGCGGCGTCAGCGACGTCAGGCGCCAGCCGCCGTGCTCGTTGTAGGTGACCTTGTTGATCGGCGACGGCGCCGGGGAGACGACCTCGATCGTGCGCTCGTCGCGGAACGGCAGTCCGTTGTCGGCCGCGACCCACATGGACTCGTGCGAGGAGCCGTGCTGGCCACCGGTGATCGCGACGTCCTGCCGGTAGTGGAGCGCGGGGACGCTCGAGTCGCCCACCCGCACCGACGTGCGGCCGACGAAGGTCACGTGCCCCCGCTGGACCATGTCGGCGTTCGTCGTCTGCGAGCGGCCGACGCAGCGGACGGGTCCGGTGTGACCGTCGGCGAACGCGGGGTCGAAGAGCACGGTGGGCGGGTTGCACACGACGTCGGTGTGCTCGCTCTGGCTGAACACGCCGAAGTCGAACTTCTGGTCGGTCGTGCCGCCGGGTTCCACCAGCTTCCCGTCGACCGCGCAGCGGCTCCAGGTCTGGTGATGGAAGGAGTTGTATTCGATCGCGAAGGTCCAGCAGCCGTCCACACCCGACGTCACCGTGCCGGGAAGGCTGCCGTCCTGCGACTGCGCGGTCGAGAGGAACGACAGGTGCTCGTCACCGGTGCCGGCGTAGACGTAGACGCCCGCCCTCGGGTTGCATGGCGACGGTCGCGTGGGGCGTCGCACCCGTCGCACGGAACCGGTCGACCGCGCCGCCGACCGAGGCCCGGCCGGGTCCGTGCCGGAGCAGGAGCGCGCCGCCGACGGCGGCGAGCGCCAGCGTCACCACGATCGCGATCGCGATCCCCAACCAGCCGTCGGTCCCGGGTCGCTTCGTCGAGGTCGGCACACCTGCCATACGACGATCGTCGGGCCCCGGCGACTCTGGCACCAGAGACCAAAGTCCGTACCGCCGGGGCGGAGGTCACCGCCGTCGCGACGCCGCGGGGCCCTTGGGGTCGATCTCGGTTCTCGCGTAGGGTCACCTCCGCTCGGGGCGGGTACCGACGGTGGGAGGGCATATGCGCGCGGCAAGGAATCGACGGGCCGGCGCCCTGGGCCCGATCGCCGCACTCGCGATCGCCGCACTGGCGCTCGCCGGCATTGGCGCCGACCTCCCGGCCGGCGCCGCCCCGGCGGCACCGTCGCCGAACGTCACGGTCACGCCGGCCACCGGGCTCACGAACCTGCAGGCCGTGACGGTGTCCGGGAGCGGGCTGACCCCGGGTGACGCGGTCTCGTTCCGGGAGGACTGCCGGGGCTCCTGCCACACGATCCTCGCCGGTCCGGTCACCGTCGGCGCCGACGGTCGGGTGAGCGCGTCCGTCTCGACGCGCCGGTACCTCCGCGACTCCGAGGCGGCCGACCGCAACGAGCCGATCGACTGTGCCTACGACACCACGTGCTCGATCGAGCTCACCCACCACGACGACTCCGACGAGGGATTCGCCACGATCGCCTCACGGAACCTCGGGTTCTCCGAAGCGGTGCCCGCCACACCGAGCGCGATGCTCGACGCGCCGCAGCCGCTCCCGCCCGTCGTCGTCACCACCGTGCACGGTCACGGGTTCGCGCCCGGCGGCACCGTGTACGTCTCTCACTGCGCGGCGCAGCGGACCGTCGACGGTCCGCGCGGAGTCTGTCGCATGTACGACGTGCCCGACCACGCCACCGCCGATGGCGCGGGCAACGTGACCCTCACCGTCGAGCTCAGTCGCGAGGCGCACTTCTGGAACTGCGCCGACCTGGCGACGACGTGCTCGATCCGGCTCTGGGACAACCAGTCGCTCCAGCCGCCGAACACGTTGACGCTCCCGATCGTGTTCGATCCCACCGCACCGGCGCCGCCTCCGCCGACGATCACCGTCGATCACACCACCGGCCTCGGCGTCGGCCCCACGGTTCACGTCCACGGCGCTTCCTTCCGGCCGGACCGCGACGTCCCGCTCACCGAGTGTCGCGTGATCCCGACCTCGGACGGACCGGCGTGCAGCTCCTCGGGGTACGACAGACTGGACGTGACGGTCCGGTCGCGCGCCGACGGCACGTTCGACACGACCCTCACGCTGCAGCGCTACCTGATGAACGACGACCCACTCGCCGGAGCGGTCGTCGACTGCGCGACCGTCGGCACGTGCGGCATCGTCGGGCGCGAGGACCCGCAAGACCCGCCGGCGCCGGTTCCGCTGTCGTTCGCGCTGCACTCCGATGACCCCGTCATCAGCTTCACCGGCGCCTTCGTCCTCGAGGGCACCGGCAGCGCGCCGACACCCGTCCTCGCGCACGCGCACCTGGACCGGCCGGCCGACCACCCCGTTCGCTTCCGGCTGAACTCCACCGACTACAGCGACACCGTGGTCAACTTCAGCGAGTACACGATGCCGACCGGCGCGACCGAGCTGACGATTCCCCTCGCCGTCCGGGCCGACGCGGTCGACGAGCCCACCGAGGTCGCGCACTTCTTCCCGGCCACCATGACCGGCGCGCAGTTCGCGGTGGCTACGCCGAGCATTCCGGTCGTGATCATCGACGACGACCCGCCGCCCACCATCGTGATCGACGACGCGCTCGTCGCGGAGAACGACCCTTCCGGCCTCGCGCGCGTCCACGTGCACCTGACCGGCCAGACCGCCTTCCCGGTCACGGTTCACTACCGCACCCGGCGTGGCACCGCGCGGCCCGGTGCCGACTACCGGTACACCGTGGGAACGGTGACGATGGATCCGTATTACGGCGCGTGGGTCTACGTCCCGCTCGTCGACGACCACCGGCCGGAGCGGCTGGAGCACTTCGACCTGATCTTCTCCGACGCACGCAACGCGAAGCTTCCGGACACCAGCGCCCGCGTCTGGGTCGCCGACAACGACTGACCGGTCTCCAGCGTGTCGAGCCCGGCCGTGGCAGTGCCGCGTCCGTCTCGTCGTGCCCGTCGACGACCCGCAGGGCGGCGGCCGAGGCGCTCCGCCGCGTGCTCGTCGGCGGGGTGCCGTCGGTCGACGAGCATCGCGCCCGAGGTCGCCGAGCTCGAGGGCTGATCGCCGCCCGCGTCAGTGCACGCGTCCGCGGACGCGTGCACTCACGTGAGTGTGCCGACCGCCAACGCCAGACCGAGGCTCGAGACGATCGTCGGCATCAGCACCAACAGGAGCCGATTGACCTCGGAGTGGATGCGAGCGTCGACCAGCAGCGCCACGTGACGTTCGAGCTCGTCGAGATCGCGCTTGGTCGCCACGTCGGCCCAACCGATCGGGGGCAGGTGCGCCATGAGTGCGTCGGCCACGTCCGTGCCCAACTTCTCCTCGAGGCCGAGATACATCTCGTGCCGGGTCCGCTCGTCGATCTGCACGGTACTCCCCGATCGTCGGGCTCGGTGCGGGGAAGTACCGGTTGAGCCTCTCACGCAGGTGTGACCACGATGCGTCCGCGGACGCGTCGGCTCACGAGCTCTCGGTGATGCGGATCCTCCGCACCTTGCAGTCGGAGTGCGCTCCGGTCTGCAGGATCTGTGCGCACGTCGTGACCGAGATGGTTCCCGTCGCGTCGGGTGCGACACGGAAGTATCCGATCGTGGTCGTCTTGGACAGGAACCCGTTGTCGTACTCGCACGACGGATTGTCGGCGTTCTGCGGCCCGTTCCCGTCGTCGCAGGTCTCGTCGGGGAGGTCGACCTTCGTCAGGTCGAAGGTGAAGATCACCTCGTAGTCCTCGACGACCCGGTACCGGGCGTGGGCCACGATCGTGAAGGTCCCGCCGGCGCGCACCTCCTTCGTGGAGGCACGGACGCGGTGCAGGTGCGGGAAGGCCTGTCCCGCGCCGGCGACCCCGGTGGGTCCGATCGCGAGTCCGATGGTCGAGACCACCGCGATCGTCAGCACACCGACCGAGCGCGCCAGGGCGCGTCGTGGCGCCGTCTGCATGGTGGACCTCCCTGCCGAACCTGCCATACCTGCCGAACTGCCTTCGGCAGCGTAGGACCGCCACTGGTCGCGGACAACGGCCTGACGAGCTCGAGGGGCGGGTCGGCCCGCCCCTCCGGGGCGGATCGGACGGAGGGTGACGTCCGCTCCGAGCGGGGTATCCCTCCGTCGTCCCGGCGTGCACCTATGTGTCGCGTGGACCCGTCCACCCAGGAGTGAAGCGCATGGAGATCGTTCGCAACGACGACGGCAGTCTCGTCGTGCCCGTCGAGGCCCGCCCCCACGACGCCGACGACACGCAAGCAACGGACACATCCCCCACCACGCGGGTGCTCCATCCCGGCGAGGGCGGCTACGACGAGGCGCTCGCGGAGTGGGACCTCCAGCAGCACCCCGATCGCGAGCCGGTCGTGTCGACCGCATCGGGTCGCGAGGAGGCCATGCACCTCGTGCACGAGGTGGCCGCGTCCGACGATCACGCGGTGGCACCGGCCGTGGAGTCGCTCGACGACGCACAGGCGGCGGGCGAGGCGCTGCGCCACGTCCTCGTCGGCGGCGTGCCGTCGGTCGACGCGTTCGCATCCGAGGTCGCCGAGGCCGAGGGCGGCGACCCGCTTCCCGCACACCAGGCGACCAAGATCATCGGCGAGGTCCTGGCCGAGCTCGACGGCTGACCCCCGCCGCGTCGACGCATGCGTCCGCGGACGCGTGCGCTCAGTCTCGCCGACCGCCGACGCCACACCGAGGCCCGGCACCGCGACGCGGCGTCCGCTACAGGCCGGGTGGCAGGACGAGCGCGCGGATGTCGCGGATCAGACCGTCGTCGGCTTCGAATCGCACCACCGCGGCCACGCGCCGGTGCACGAACGCGATGACGCCGGGCTGCTGCTCCACGGTCATCGGGATGAGCACGCTGTCGGTGCCGGGGCCGAACAGGCCGAGGAGCCGTTGCGCGATGACCGGCCGTCCGGCCGACGTCAGCAGCGGCCCGAAGCCGAAGATCGTCGCCTCCCCGACGACGTCCGGATCGAGGACCTCCATGAGCGCGCTGATGTCACCACCCGCGCACGCCTCGATGAATCGTTCCGACACGGCGCGGTGCTGCTCGTTCTCGATGTCGGCGCGACGGATCTCGTCGCGTCTCCCGTCCGAACCCTCCCGGATCCCACGTCGCGCGCGGCTCGCGAGCTGACGGCACGCGGCCGTCGAGCGTCCGACGACCTCGCCGACGGCTGCGTACGGAAACCCGAAGATGTCGTGCAGGACGAACGCGGTGCGTTCCGCGGGCGAGAGCCGGTCGAGCACGACCGCGAGCGCGAGCTGCACCTGGTCGTCGAGCGTGATGCGATCGGCGGGGTCGGCCGCCAGCTCCGGCGGGAGCGAGATGACGCCGTCCGGCAACGACGCCGAGGGTCACCGACTCGTGTCGGAAGTGCGCGGAGCGGATCCGATCGAGGCAGAGCCGCCGCACCACCACCGCGAGCCAGCCGCTGACGTCTTCCAGCTCGTCGAGGTCGACGCGCGCGAGCCGTCCGAATGCCTCCTGCACGACGTCCTCCGCTTCGGCGGCGTCACCGAGCGTGCGCCGGGCGAGACCGACCATCCGGCCGTGGTCCGTGCGCCACACCTCCTCGAAGCGTGGGTCGAGGCTCGCGGGAGACGGCGGGGCGACAGGTTCGTGATCCATGGCACTCGGCTCCTCGACCGACGGTAGTGCTCTCCATCTCGACGAGACAGCGGGCCGGAACGTGACATCGGAACGGCGTGTCACGTTTCCGTCGCCCACGCCGTCGTCACCGGCATGGACACCGACGACAGCAACCATCCGGCAATCAGCGTGCGCGCTCTCACCAAGACCTGGGCGGGCGGCGTCGAAGCCGTGCGCGGCATCGACTTCGACGTCGCCACCGGTGAGGTCTTCGGACTGCTCGGCCCGAACGGCGCGGGCAAGTCGACGACCGTCGGCATGTTGACCACGACGGTCCGGCCGACCTCGGGCTCCGCGCACGTGAACGGACACGACGTCGCGTCCGACACGATCGCGGCCCGCGCCGACAGCGCGGTCGTGTTCCAGGACCCGGTGGTCGACCGGGCCCTCACCGGCCGTCGCAACCTCGAGATCCACGCGCGGCTCTGGGGCGTCACCCCCGGAGACGTCGACCGGCGCATCGAGGAGCTCGCCGACGACTTCGACCTGGCCGACCTGCTCGACCGTCCGGTGGCCACCTACAGCGGCGGCCAGCGGCGACGGCTCGAGATCGCTCGCGCCCTGGTCTCGCGAACCACGCGTGCTCTTCCTCGACGAACCGACGGTCGGGCTCGACCCGCGCATCCGCTACGAGCTCATCGACGTCATCGGCGGCCTGCGCGCTCGCTTCGGTGCGACCGTGTTGCTCACCACGCACTACCTCGACGAGGCAGAGCGTCTGTGCGATCGCGTCGGCATCATGCACGCCGGGCGCATCGTCGCGCTCGACCGACCGGCCGACCTGCTCGCCGCGCTCGGCGATCAGATGTTGGAGGTGCGGGTCGACCGCGACCCGGCCGGCGCGCTCGCCCGCCTCCGCCGCGACGGCGTCGCCGGCGACGATTCGTTCGCCGTCGGCGCGACGGTGACGATCCCGGTGCGGGGTCGATCCGCCGACGCGGTGCTGGCGTCCGTTCGCGCGACCGGTTTCGCCACCACCGCGACGAGCACGCGACCGCCGACGCTCGACGACGTCTACCTCCGCCTCACCGGCGACATCCTGGCCGCCTGAGACCGCGACCACACCCGAAGGAGCACCATGTCCGCCTCGACCGTCACCGTCACCCCGCTCCCGTCCGCCGCGAACACCGCGACGGCGACCGGCACGCTGGGCCGCGTTCACGACGCTCACGCGCCGCCGGCTCGCGCTCAGCGCACGCACGCCGCGCGAGCTCCTCGTGCCGTTGCTCACGCCGATCCTGTTCGCGCTCGTGATCGCACCCGCGCTCGCTTCGATCGGACCGAAGATCCCGGGTCTCGACTACATGAGCTTCGCCGCTGTCGGCACCGTCGGTCTGCTGATCCCGTTGAACTGCATGTTCGCCGGGATCGGCGTCATCCTCGATCGCGAGACGCGGCGCCCGCCGCGATCTCCTCGCCGCGCCGATCCGGCGTCCGCTGATCGTGCTCGCGAACCTCGCGGTGGCGTCGCGATCACTGCGTTGCAGGTGGTCGCGCTGCTCGTCGCGCCGCGCTGCGCGGCGCCGACCTCAGACGTCGGCGAGCGGGATCGTCTGGTTCGTCGCCGCGGCCGTGCTGCTCGCCATCGGGATGTACGGCGTCGCCGAGACGATCGCCAACCGCATCCCGACGGTGGAGGAGTACACCGGCGCGGTTCCGGCCCTCGCGATCGTGCCGTTCTTCTTCGCCGGTTCGCTGTTCCCGATCACCGCGCTGCCCCGGGCCCTCGCCGGATTCGCGAGGGTCCTCCCGCTGACCCATGCGCTGGCGGTGATGCGCTACGCCCTGCTCGACCGCACGCGAGCGGGCTGCACGACATCTGGGGCATGAGCGACGCAACGCTCATGGCCGGACTCAGCCTCGCGGTCGTGGCCGCCTATGCCGCCGTTCTCGGGTGGCTGGCACTGCGCGCCTTCCGCACGTCGGTCGAGAGCTGACCCACCCGCCTGAGCGTCAGTCGCTTCGGCGGCGCGGAGCTCGT